>NZ_JBIARV010000005.1:605605-1157556 GCF_042890295.1 Streptomyces sp. NPDC002232
GGGTGGGGGGGCCTGGGCCACCCCCCCCCCCCCGGGGGGGGGGGGGGGCCCCCCCCCCCCCGGGGGGGGGGGGGGGCCCCCCCCCCCCCGCGGGGGGCCCCCCCCCGGCCGTTCTCCGTCCTCCGTGACCGGCCCTCAGGCCCGTACCGACTCCGTCAGACGGCCGTCCTGGACCGTGACCGTGCGGTCCGTGCGGGCCAGGTGCGTGCGGTCGTGGGTGACCAGGACCGTCGCCGTCCCGCGCTCCGCCGTCAGCGTGGCCACCAGGTCCATGACCGCCGCCCCCCGCTCGTGGTCCAGCGCGCTCGTCGGCTCGTCCACCAGGAGCACGGACGGCTCGTTCATCAGGGCCCGCGCGATGTTCACCCGCTGCCGCTGACCGCCCGACAGCTGGTGCGGGCGCCGGTGCGCCTGGTCCGCGAGGCCCACCGCGCCGAGCAGGTCCATGGCCCGGTCCCGTACCGCCTTCGGCGGGCGCCCGGACAGATGGGCCATCACCTGGAGCTGCTCCACCGCGCTCAGCGACGGCAGCAGGTTCGGCTGCTGGAACACGATCCCGATGTGCTCCCGGCGCAGCTCCGCCTTGGCCGCGGCGGTGAGGCCGCCGGTGTCCGTACCGGCGACGGCGACCCGCCCCTCGTCCGGCGTCACCAGGGTGGCGGCGACGGCCAGGAGGCTGGACTTGCCGGAGCCGGACGGGCCGACGACGGCCGTGAGCGTACCGGCGGGGACCGTGAGGGAGACGGCGTCGAGGGCGGTGAGCCGGCCGTCGCCGTCGGGGTAGGTGAGGGTGACGGCGTCGAGGACGAGGCTCATCGGGCGCTCCCGAGGGCGGTGAGGGGGTCGACGGCGGTGATCCGCCGGATGGACAGGGCGGCGCCGAGGAGGCCGAGGACGACGATCACCGCGGCCGGCCCGAGGACCGTGAGCGGCTCCAGGACGAACGGCACGTTCCCGCCGCTGACGAGGGCGCCGATGCCGACCGCGAGCGCGGTGCCGAGCAGGGTCCCGGCGGTGAGCATGAGGACGGCCTGCCCGAGGGCGTCCTTGAGGAGGTACGGGGTGGAGGCGCCGAGCGCCTTGAGGACGGCGACGTCACCGCTGCGCTGGATGGTCCAGACGGTGAAGAACGCTCCTATGACGAGCGCGGAGATGGCGAAGAGGAAGCCGCGCATCAGCTGGAGCGAACCGTTCTCGGCCTGGTAGGACCCTATGGCGGTGAGCGCGCCGTCGAGGGTGCGCGCCTCGGTGCCGACGGCCTCGTCACCGGCCGCCCAGTCCACGCCGTCGCCGCTCAGCGCGATGACGGTGGCCTGCTCCTGGGCGGTGGTGCCGCTGTGACCGAGCTTCTGCCAGTCGTCGAGGGAGGTCCACACCACGGGCGTGTGGCTGTACGAGGCGTCGCCGGAGACCGCGGAGACGGTGACCTCCAGCGGGCCGAGGCGCACGGTGTCGCCCTCGGCCACGGCCAGCTCCTCCGCCGCCGACTCGGACAGGACCGCCCGGCCCGCGCCCACGGCCCCCGGCGCGAGGCCGGCGTCCGGCTCCGAGCCGAACGCGGAGACGGCAGCCGTGCGGTCCCCCGCGGCGGCGTTGAGGGTGCGGATGCCGAGCGGATCGGCCTCCGTCACCCCGGGCCGGCCGGCCCACCCGCGCCACTGCTCCTCCGTCACCGTCGAGTTGGTGAAGGAGACCGACTGCCCGGACGGCGGCGCCGCGAAGGCCAGCCGGTCGGCGGGCAGACCGGTGATCGCCGAGACGTTCTCTCGCGCGAGTCCGGCGGTCAGCCCGGACAGCAACCCCACCAGCAGGGTGATCAGCACGATCACCGTGCCCATGAGGGTGAAACGCCCCTTGGCGAATCTCAGGTCTCTCCATGCCACGAACATGCTGACCAGAGTGGTCCGCGAGGTGCCCCGCGGGCATCGCGCCACGGATGGCTCCGCAATCAAACTTTCGGTTGAGTCCGGGCGGGCGCCCGGTGTCTACGCTGGTGGGACCATGGATCCCCGCTCCCTCACCCCCGCCCTGCGTGCCCTGCGCCTCTGTCTGCACCTCCTCATGGCGGGCCTGCTCGTCCTGGCGGCGGTACGGGCGCACACGACCGCCGGGACGGTGGCGGCGGTGCTGATGGGCGTGGTCTACGCGGCCGGTTCTTACCTGCCGGCCGTGCGGGACTCCCAGCGGGCCGCGGCCGTCTGGCTGGCGGTCCTGGGAGTGGCCTGGCTCGCGCTGCTCTGGCTCACGCCGGAGGCGCTCTGGCTGGCCTTCCCGCTGTACTTCCTCCAGCTGCACCTGCTGCCCACCCGCTGGTCCCTGCCGGCCGTGGTCCTGACGGCGGGCGCGGCGATCCTCTCGTACGTGGGACACGGCGCCGGCCTCAACCCGGGGGTGTTCATCGGGCCGCTGCTCGGGGCGGCGGTCGCGGTGGCGACGGTCCTCGGCTACCAGGCCCTGTACCGGGAGAGCGAGCGCCGGCGGCGGCTCATCGAGGAGCTGATCGCGACGCGCGCGGAGCTCGCGGCGGCGGAGCGGCACGCGGGGACGCTCGCCGAGCGGGAGCGGCTCGCCCGGGAGATCCACGACACGCTCGCCCAGGGCCTGTCCTCGATCCAGCTGCTGCTGCGGGCGGCCGAGCGGGTGCTCCCGCCGGACTCCCCCGCCGCGGGGCACATCGGCCGGGCCCGTGAGGCGGCCCAGGACAATCTGGCGGAGGCGCGGCGGTTCGTCCGGGCGCTGTCCCCGCCGGACCTGGAGCGCGGTTCGCTCGCCGCAGCCCTGGAGCGGCTCTGCGAGCCGGTCGCCGCGGGGGCCCCGGAGGCGGGACCCCGGGTGCGGTTCTCGGTGAGCGGCACCCCGGCCGAGCTGCCGACCCCGTACGAGGTGGCGCTGCTGCGGATCGCGCAGTCGGCGCTGGCGAACACGGTGCGGCACGCCTCGGCCTCGCGGGCGGAGATCACCTTGTCGTTCATGGACGCGTCGGTGACCCTGGACGTGGTCGACGACGGCCGGGGCTTCGACCCCGCCTCCGTACGCCCCTCCTCCGACGGCGGTTTCGGGCTCCCGGCGATGCGCTCGCGCGCGGAGTCGCTGGGCGGCACGTTCACCGTCGAGTCGGCGCCCGGCCAGGGCACCGCCGTCGCCGTCTCCCTCCCCCTCCCCGCTGGAGCCTGATCATGACCATCCGACTCCTCCTCGCCGACGACCACCCGGTGGTACGGGCGGGCCTGCGCGCGGTCCTCGACACCGAACCCGGCTTCGCCGTGGTCGCGGAGGCGGCCACGGCCGAGCGGGCGGTGGAGCTGGCCGCGGCCGGGGGCGTGGACGTGGTCCTGATGGACCTCCAGTTCGGGCCCGGGATGCACGGCTCGGAGGCGACGGCGGCCATCACGGCGGCACCGGGCGGGCCGAAGGTGCTGGTCCTCACGACGTACGACACGGACGCGGACATCCTGGCGGCGGTCGAGGCGGGCGCCTCCGGCTACCTCCTGAAGGACGCGCCGCCGGAGGAGCTGGCGGCGGCGGTCCGCACGGCGGCGGCCGGGCAGTCCGCCCTCGCGCCGGCGGTGGCGCACCGGCTGATGGACCGGATGCGGACGCCGGCGGAGGCCCTGACCAAACGCGAGCTGGAGGTCCTCCAGCTGGTCGGCGAGGGCCTGTCGAACCAGCAGATCAGCAAGGCGCTGTTCCTCAGCCAGGCCACCGTGAAGTCCCACCTGGTGCACGTCTTCGCGAAGCTGGGCGTGGACTCGCGGACGGCCGCGGTGGCCGCGGCGACGGCGCGGCGGCTGATCAGGCGGTGAGGCCGTCCGTCCGCTCCTCGGCCGACACGGCGGTCCTGGCGCCCATGAGGTCCTGGAGGGACCTCATGCAGGGCAGGCAGTGCCGGTCCGTCGGGGTTCCGTCCGCTCCGCGGTCGACGCGCTGACCGCAGAGGCTGCTGACCGCCTCCTTGGCGATCACGTGCCAGACCGGAAGTCCGCTGGAGTGGTCGGGCGCGATGTGCATCTCGTACATGGCAGGTTCCGTTCTCCGGGGGTCCGGGTCCCACCCAACTCGCGCCCGGCGGCACCGGCACGGCGACCAGGTCAAGCGGGTGAAATCGAAGCACTCGGACCCCCGGGACCCCCGGGAGTACCCCCGGCTCACGCGGATTTCTTGGCGGACGACTTCTTGGCGGCCGATTTCTTGGGCGCGGGCTGCTTGGGTGAGGCCTTCTGGGCCGGTGACGTGGGCTTTTTGGACGCCGGCTTCTTGGCAGGGGGCGCTGACTTCTTGGACGAGGCCTTCTTGGCTGAGGCCTTCTTGGACGCGACCTTCTTGGCTGAGGCCTTCTTGGCCGGGGTTTCCTTCGCCACGGCCTTCTTCGCCGGGGCCTTCTTGGCCGGTGCCTTCTTCGCCGGGACCTTCTTGCCCTCGGGTTTCCCGGCGGGAGGCTTCTTCGCCGCCGCCTTCTTCGGCGCGGGTGGCTCGGGCGCGCCGTCGATCGGCCACTTCAGCTCGATCTCCAGCTCGATCTCGCCGTCCTCGACCTCGAACTCCACCTCGGCGCGGAGCGTCTCGGGGATCTTCAGGCTCAGCACGCCGGGCCCCACCCGGAGCTCGGCGTCCCCGCCCGCCCTCAGCGCGGCGGCGAGCGATTCGAGCTGGGCCGCGGCCTCGGCGCGGGACATCGCGCCCTTCTGCTCGAACTTGAGGTCACTCACGGCTGCCTCCCGGTGCCGGAGCCGCCCCCGGCGTCCGCGGGATCGACGCACAGGGCCCAGATGATGAATCCGGACATCGCGATCATGATGACGGACCACCACGGGTAGTACGGCAGCGACAGGAAGTTGGCGATGACGACGAGCGCGGCGATGCCGATGCCGGTGTACCGCGCCCAGGCCGCCGCCCCGAAGAGCCCGAAGCTGACGAGCAGGGCGACGATGCCGAGGCAGAGATGGATCCAGCCCCAGCCGGTGACGTCGAACTGGAAGACGTAGTTGGGTGTGGTGACGAAGACGTCGTCCTTGGCGATCGCCATGATCCCCCGGAAGATGCCGAGCAGTCCCGCCAGGGCGAGCATGACGGCGGCGAACATCCGCAGGCCGCCGGCCCACGCGTACTTCGCCGATGACGTGTGCCCGCTGTGCGTGGAGGTCATCTCAGACTCCCCTCTCCTTGTCCCGGGCCCGTCTCATGGACGGGGCGAGGTGCTGCCGGTGTCGGCGGGCGTGGTGGTGCCGGTGCCGGCGGGCGCGGACGCGCGGTCGTCCTTCAGGACCATCTCCTTGGCCTTGCGGAACTCCTCGTCGGTGATGTCGCCGCGGTTGCGCAGGTCGGAGAGGCGGGACAGCTCGTCGGCGTGGCTGGTGCGGGCGCCGCTCCCGGCGGTCTCGCGCACGTAGGCGTCGAAGGCCTCCTGCTTCTTGACCGCGTGCTCGACCTCCCGGTGGCCCATCCCCTTGCCCCGGGCGATGACGTAGACCAGCACGCCGAGGAAGGGCAGCAGGATGACGAAGGCCAGCCAGCCGGCCTTGCCCCAGCCGCCCATGCTGTGGTCCCGGAAGATGTCGGCGATGATCCGGAAGAGCAGGATGAACCACAGGACCCACAGGAAGAACCACAGCATGGTCCAGAAGGCGCTCAGCAGTGGGTAGTCGTAGGCGAGGTAGATCGGTGTGTCCATGTCCGTGCTCCGTTCCGGTTCCTTCTCGTGCCGGGGTCCACGGCGGTCACTCCGGCAGCCGCCGCAGTTCCACCACGTGCAGTCCGAGCGACTGGAAGCGGGCCAGTAGGCCGTACAGGTGAGCCTCGTCCACGAGCGGGCCGTACAGCACCGTCTGGCCGGAGATCATCACGTGCTCCAGCTCGGGGAAGGATCCGATCAGCGTCTCGGACATGAGGCCGTCCACGCGGATCTCGTACTGCATCGCGTGTCCCTCCCGTGGCGACTGTCACCTGGTGGGTCGTGCCCGTCCCTTCCGGCCGTTCCTGACCTTGCTCCGATGGTCCGCCTTCACCGGCCCGCCCGCCTCACCCCGCGCGGGTGAGTCAGTCGCGGGACTCGGGCGCGTCCGGGGCCGGGTCCTCGGCGTCCCGCTCGCGGCCCCCGCCGGTCGCCCCGCCCGCACCGGGCAGACCGCGTGTCACCAGGAAGCTCGCCAGGGTGATGCCCCCGGTGGCCAGGACGGCCGCCTTGAGGCCGTTCAGCTGGGCCGAGGCGTACGAGTCGGTGACGGCCTCCACCTCGTGCGGCGGCAGCCCGGCGTCCTCCGCCGCCGCGTGGACCTGGTCGGTCGGGACGAAGCTGACGCCCGACTCCAGGGCGACGCTCGTCTGCTGGCGGGCCGCCTCCGAGAGCCTCGGGTCCTGTTCGACCTGGGTCGTGAAGGCCTGCGCCAGGGCTCCGATCAGCATCGAGCCGATGAGGGCCGTGCCGAGGGCGGAGCCCAGGTTCTGGGCGGTGAACTGAAGGCCCCCGACCTCGCTGCGCTCCTCCTCCCCCGCGCTCGACTGGACGACGTTGCCGAGCTGGGAGGCGAGCAGCCCCGTGCCCAGGCCGAGGAGCGCCATGGCCCCGAAGAACTGGGCGTCGTCGAGGACGGGGTCGATGGTGGCGAGGAGCCAGCCGATCGCGGCGAGCAGCACCACCAGGGCCAGCCGCACGATCCGCCGCGGGCCGGCCCGGCGGCCGAGCCCCGCGCCGCCCAGGGAGGCCACCAGCATCGTGACGGAGACCGGCAGGAGCCGCAGTCCGGTCTCGAACGCGTCCAGGCCCTGCACCACCTGGAGGTACAGCGGGATCGTGAAGAACAGTCCCAGCAGGATGAGGTTCTGGCTCACCAGGCTCATCAGGCCCGAGGACAGGGCGGGTCTGCGGAACAGCGCCAGGTGGACCAGCGGATCGGCGCCGCGGGCCTCCCGCCGCTCCTCCCACACGCGGAAGAAGTACAGGACGAGGACGCCGGCCCCGACGACGAAGAGCGTGGGGGCGAAGCCGAGGACGGTGAAGGGCGGGTTCCGCGGCTGCACCCACCCCCAGCTGCTGCTCTGGAGGACGCCGAGCACACCGAGCCCGAGGCCGACCGCCGAGAGCACGGCGCCGACGACGTCCAGGCCGGGGCGGCGGCCCACCGGCGGCCGCTTCGGGATCGCCCCCTGGCACAGGAGCACGGCCAGCACCACCACGACCTCGCCCGCGAAGACCAGGCGCCAGGTGAGGTACGTCGTCACCCAGCCGCCGAGCAGCGGACCGACCGCGATGCCGGCCCCGGCCAGTCCCCCGATGACGCCGTACGCCACGGAGCGGTCGCGGCCCCGGTAGGACTCGGCGACGAGGGCCGCCATGGAAGGGAGCACCAGGGCGGCGCCGAGCCCCTCGACGACCGACCAGCCCAGGGCCAGGACCCACAGGGTGGGCGCGACGGCGGTCACGGCCGAGCCCACGCCGTAGACCGTCATGCCGATCAGGAAGACGCGGCGCCGGCCCAGGATGTCCCCGAACCTGCCGCCGATGAGCATGAAGGCGGCCATGACCAGGGCGTACAGCGTGATGACGGCCTGGATGGCGGTGACCTCGGTGTCGAAGTCCTCGACGAGCTGGCTGATGGAGACGTTCATGACGGAGGTGTCCAGCACCATGAGGAACTGGGCCGTCCCCAGCACGATCAGAGCGCGC
The DNA here is from genome assembly GCF_042890295.1 of Streptomyces sp. NPDC002232. NCBI lineage: Bacteria > Bacillati > Actinomycetota > Actinomycetes > Kitasatosporales > Streptomycetaceae > Streptomyces > Streptomyces sp. NPDC002232. The sequence continues at coordinate 613,266 of NZ_JBIARV010000005.1, forward strand.
CAACGTCTCACGGTCGCCACCTCGCCGGACCCGGACCGCCGGTGCCCCCGGCGGCGGAGGGGGTGAGCACGCCCTCCGCGCCCATCACACCGGAATCGGCCGCCTTCCGCCTCACCCGCCCCGGGTGACGCCGGGCGCGGGACGGCGGGCGGCGGACGGTCACGCAGTCCCAGCTCGCGGGCGCGGCGGACGGCGGACGGTCACAGCAGTCCCAGCTCGCGGGCGCGGCGGACGGCCTCGTTGCGCCGGTGCACCGACAGCTTCCGGTAGACGCTCTTGAGGTGGGTCTTCACGGTGTTCACCGACACGTAAAGGTCGGCGGCGATGTCCTCGGTCGACATCGCCCGGGCGAGCCGCTCCAGGACGTCGCGCTCCCGCTCGCTGAGCCCCTCCACCGGGGTTCCCGGTCCGGGGCCGGTCGCCGCCGGGCCGTGCCGCGGGTCCGGTCCGGGCAGCAGCCATCCGGTGGCCCGGGCCCGCAGTGACGCTTCCGCGAGGTAGGGGTCGATCCAGCGGCCGGTGCTCCGGAAGGGGCCTCTGAGGTCCTCCCGACGGCCCTCGGCGAGGGCCTGCGCGAGCAGCTCCCGGGCGGTGGCGGGGTCTCCGTCCAGGGCCGCCGCCCGGGCCCGTACGAGCGCGGCCGGGACGGTCACCGCCGGTCCAGGGCTCCCCCGGGCCGCGAGCGCGTCCAGCTGCCGGAGAGCGGCCGCGGGGTCCCCGGCGGCGAGGTGGGCCCGCGCCAGGGCGACGGCGCAGAGCGACCGGCCCCCGTCGGCCCGGTCCCCGCCGGCCTGCCGGAGGGCTTCGACGGCCGCGTCGGGGCGGCCCTCGGCCAGGTGGACGTCCGCGACGACCAGGGCGGCGGTGCCCGGCGCCCAGGGCGACGCGTCGGCGGCCGGGACGGGCCGGGCCGCGACGGTCAGCGCGGCGTCCGTCCGCCCCCGGGCCAGCAGTACCCCGGCGGTCACGGCGCGGACGGCGGCGGCCGGCACCGGGTCGGGGGACGAGAACGCGGGCACCCCGGCGAGGAGCGCCTCGGCGCGGTCCACGTCGTCCCGGCCGAGCGCCACGGCGGCCAGGACCACCTGCCCGAGCCCGGAGCCCCGGGGCGGGGTCAGACCGTGCCGCTCGGCCTCAGCGGTCATCGCGAGGACCGTGCGCTCCGCCGCGCCCGGCCTCCCGTCGAGGTGGTCGAGGAACGCCAGGCGTTCGAGTGCCTCCATCCTCGGAAACGCCGTGGACGCCGTACGGGGCCCCTGGACCACCGCGGTGAGGGCCTCACGGGCCTCGTCGAGGCGTCCGGCCCAGAGCGCGGACGAGCCGGTGTGGGTCAGCAGCAGGGCGTGGAGTTCGGGGTGGTCCTCCAGGAGCCGGGACGGCAGGCGGGGCACGAGGTGCAGGGCGGCCCGGGTGGCCCGCTCCGCCAGGCGCGTCGAGCCGGCCAGCCGCCCGGCGAGCGCCTCCAGGAGCGCACAGGTCAGCCGGGCCTCCGGGGAGTCGCCGTCGCCGGACGCGAGCCGCTCCTCGGCCCGGCTCAGGTGGGCCAGGCCCCGGTCGAGGTCGGACCGGGCCAGCTCGCGGGCGGCGCGGACGAGGTCGACGGCGGGGTCGGGCGAGTCCCCGTCCCTCCCCGCGAACCAGTCGACGGGCTCCCCCGGTCCTCCCGGGCCGGTGAGGAGCCGTCCGATCTCCAGATCGTCCACCAGGGCCCGCGCGAGGTAGGTCCAGTCCCGCGCGGCGGCGCCGTGGGCCAGCAGCTCGGGCAGGCTCCCGGAGCGTCGCAGCCCGTGCGCGGCCCGCCGGTGGAGCTCGGCCTCCAGGCCGGGGGCGCGCCGCCGCAGATGGGCGAGGAGGATCTCCCGGAACAGTGGATGGAGCCGGTACCAGCCCTGTCCGAAGTCCTCGACGAAGGCGTTCCCCCGGTGCAGGTCCGCGAGGATCGCGGCGGCGTCGCGGCGCCCGGTCAGGGCGTCCGCGAGGCCGGGGCGGAAGCGGTCGAGGACGCTGACCCGCAGCAGCAGGTCCTGGGTCTCGGGGGGCTGCCGGTCCAGCACCTCGGCCAGCAGGAAGTCGGCGATCGTGCCGCGTCCCGCCTCGAACTCCTTCAGGTAGAGCTCGGGGTCGGGGCTCGACCGTGCCGCCAGGGCGCTCAGCCGGAGGCCGGCCGCCCAGCCCCGGGTGCGTTCCACCAGCGCGCGGGCCACCGGGGCGGCCAGGGTGAGACCGTGCAGCTCCAGGAGGTCGACGGCCTCCTCCGTGGTGAAGGCCAGGTCGGCGTCGCGGATCTCGGTGATCTCTCCGGCGAGGCGGTAGCGGTGGAGCGGGAGGAGGGGTTCGGTACGGCTGACGAGGACGAGGCGCAGTCCCGGCCGCGCGTCCCGCAGGACGGACTCCAGTTGCCGCGCGACCTCGGGGTCGGTCATCCGGTCGAACTCGTCGATGACCACCGTGACGGGCCGGTCGTGCCCGGCGAGTTCCCGGGCGAGGCGGCTCAGGAGCGAGTGGTGGACGCGGGTGGCGTCGGCGGGGAGGCCGACGGCGGTGGGGACCGGCACGCCGTGGGCGTTCAGGGACTGGAGCAGCTGGGCCCAGAACGTCCCGGGGCCCTCGGCCGTCGCGTCGAGCGTGAGCCAGGTGACGGGCTGCCCGAGGCGCGCGGCCCAGTCGGCGACCAGGAGGGTCTTGCCGGCCCCGGCGGAGCCGTTGACCACGGTCAGCGGGGTGAGCAGCGCCTGCGCGAGGTGTTCGGCCAGCCGGTCGCGGCGCAGGAAGGTGCCGGGGCGCGCGGGCAGGGCGAACCGGGCCCGCGGGAACGGGTCCCCGGGCGGGTCGGCGCCTTCGGCGTCCGGGGTGCCCCGCGGGGCCCCTCGATCCGTGGCCGCCACGTCCACCACCGCCTTCCGGCCCGGCCTGCCGAGGCCCGGTCATCCCCCTCAGGATGGAAGGCTTCCCCCCGAACCGGCCACCGCACAGGACCGTGCGCACCCCTGGGGGGTACTCGACGGCCCCGGCCACGGGGACCCTTCGGGCGGGGTCTCGGGCGGGGGCCTATGGGGGCTGGGAGGCCGGCGGTACATCGCTCGGGGGCCCGGTCGAGGGCTACCGTCCGGCCGGTGGCGGGCCGGGCCGCCGGGCCCCGTCGTGGTGCTACCGTCCGGCCGGTGGCGGGCCGAAGAGGTCGACGGCGCGCCGGACCGCCTCGAGGCCTTGGGCGAGGGCGCTGACGGAGCCGACGGAGCCGGCGACGAGCAGCAGGGAGCGGCGCAGCCGCCGCACCTCCGGGTCACCGCTGAGCGCCATGGCGTCCAGGGCGGCGAGCTCGTCCTCGGCGATGCCCCGGTCGGCGAACTCGACCCGGTGCGCGGCCAGTTCCCGTCGGAGCCGGGACACGGCGGACCGCAGTTCGGCCACCCTGGGGTCCACGCCCTCGCCGGTCACTCGCCTCTGCCCCACGCTTCGCAACATGGTTCTCCCCCCGCACAGCACTGTGCGCAGAACTCCGTACGACGAACACTCCGAGCACTCCGAGCCGACCCCCCGGACGGCGGTCGGGCGCCATGAGTGGGGGTCAGTTAACTCCTTCGCCACCCCGGCGCGCCACCCCCGGTGGAGGGAATTCAGGCGACCGTGTGATTCCGCCTGATGAGGTATGCAGATCCTATGAAAGCTGTGGAAGATCGAACCCCCGTCGTCGCCGGACTCCTGCTCGCCGCCGGAGGCGGACGCCGGCTCGGAGGGCGCCCGAAGGCGCTGCTGACGCATCGGGGGCGGCCCCTGGTCGAGCACGCCGTGGGGGTGTTGCGGGCGGCGGGCTGCGAGGTGGTGCACGTGGTGCTGGGCGCGTCGGCGGAGCTCGTACGGGAGCGGGCGGAGCTGCCGGGGTGCGTCCTGGTGGACAACCCGGACTGGGCGGACGGGATGGGTTCCTCGCTGCGGGCGGGGCTCGGCTCGCTGGCCGCCGATCCGCGCGGTGTGGACGCGGCCCTTGTCCTGCTGGTCGACCAGCCGGGCATCGGGGCCGATGCGGTGGCCCGGGTCCGGGCGGCGTACGGCTCGCGGGACGCGCTGGCGGCCGCCTCGTACGACGGGGTGCGCGGCCATCCGGTGCTGTTCGGCGCCGGGCACTGGGCGGGCATCGCGGAGACGGCGGTGGGCGACCGGGGGGCGCGGGACTACCTGGCGGCGCACCGGGATGCGATCACCCCGGTGGACTGTTCGGATGTGGCCGAGCCCTACGACATCGACACGGAGGCGGATCTGTCCCACCTGGAGTGAAGGGTCTGGCACCGAGCGCCATGTTCTGTCGATCCGGAGAATCTCGACATCAACAAACCATTGAACTTCCACCATGAGGAAACTAGTATCCACTGTTCAGAAGCGCCTGCTCGTTCAGAAGGCGCTCGCGGCCGTATCTCGGCGCCTGCGGCACTCCGTGCCGAACACGACGCCCGGCGGCCGCCTGGCACCGCCCGTGAAGTCCGCTGAAGGAAGTGACAGTTCATGTCCGCACCAGCGCCGTCCCCCCTGGCCGTCGTCGATGCCGAGCCCCTCCCGCGTCAGGAGGAGGTGCTCACCGAGGCCGCCCTGGCCTTCGTCGCCGAACTGCACCGGCGGTTCACCCCGCGCAGGGACGAGCTCCTCGCCCGCCGAGCGGAGCGTCGCGCCGAGATCGCCCGTACGTCCACCCTGGACTTCCTTCCGGAGACCGCCGCGATCCGCGCCGACGACTCCTGGAAGGTCGCGCCGGCCCCGGCCGCCCTGAACGACCGCCGCGTCGAGATCACCGGCCCGACGGACCGCAAGATGACGATCAACGCGCTGAACTCCGGCGCGAAGGTCTGGCTCGCCGACTTCGAGGACGCCTCGGCGCCGACCTGGGAGAACGTCGTCCTCGGCCAGGTCAACCTGATCGACGCGTACACCCGGAAGATCGACTTCACGGACCCGCGGTCGGGCAAGTCGTACGCGCTCAAGCCGGCCGACCAGCTCGCCACCGTCGTCATGCGGCCGCGCGGCTGGCACCTGGAGGAGCGTCACCTCACCTTCGACGGACGCCCGGTGCCCGGCGCGCTCGTCGACTTCGGCCTCTACTTCTTCCACAACGCGCAGCGGCTGATCGACCTCGGCAAGGGCCCGTACTTCTACCTCCCGAAGACCGAGTCGCACCTGGAGGCCCGCCTCTGGAACGACATCTTCGTCTTCGCCCAGGACTACGTCGGCATCCCGCAGGGCACCGTCCGCGCCACGGTCCTCATCGAGACCATCACGGCCGCGTACGAGATGGAGGAGATCCTCTACGAGCTCCGCGACCACGCCGCCGGACTGAACGCGGGCCGCTGGGACTACCTCTTCTCCATCGTCAAGAACTTCCGTGACGGCGGGGCCAAGTTCGTCCTGCCGGACCGCAACGCGGTCACGATGACGGCCCCGTTCATGCGCGCGTACACCGAACTCCTCGTGCGGACCTGCCACAAGCGCGGCGCGCACGCGATCGGCGGCATGGCCGCGTTCATCCCGTCCCGCAAGGACGCCGACGTGAACAAGGTCGCCTTCGAGAAGGTCAAGGCCGACAAGGACCGCGAGGCCGGCGACGGCTTCGACGGCTCCTGGGTCGCCCACCCCGACCTGGTCCCGATCGCGATGGCCTCCTTCGACGCCGTCCTCGGCGACCGGCCGAACCAGAAGGACCGGCTCCGCGAGGACGTCTCCGTCGCGCCCGGCGAGCTCATCGCCATCGACTCGCTCGACGCGAAGCCCACGTACGACGGCCTGCGCAACGCCGTCCAGGTCGGCATCCGCTACATCGAGGCGTGGCTGCGCGGCCTCGGCGCCGTCGCCATCTTCAACCTGATGGAGGACGCGGCCACCGCCGAGATCTCCCGCTCGCAGATCTGGCAGTGGATCAACGCCGGCGTCGTGTTCGAGAACGGCGAGACCGCCACCCCCGAGCTCGCCCGCGCGGTCGCCGCCGAGGAACTGGCCGCGATCCGCGCCGAGATCGGCGAGGAGGCCTTCACGGCCGGCCGCTGGCAGCAGGCCCACGACCTGCTCCTGCACGTCTCCCTGGACGCGGACTACGCCGACTTCCTGACGCTTCCGGCGTACGAGCAGCTGGTCGGCTGACGCACCCCGTCGGCCGACCGCACAGCGGCCGTACACCTCTTGAACAGGGCTCCGCCCCCGGTGTCGCACAGCACCGGGGGCGGAGCCCTTTCGACGCGGAACCACGGGGGCCGGGGCCCTCGGGGACGCACCTCGCGGCCGGGTGACGGCTGCCGTCACGGGAGGGCGATGCCGAGGGGGTGGAGAACCCGCTCCGTCTCGTGCCGGTCCGCGGCGGCCATCGCGCGGACCAGTGCGGCGGAACCGCCCGGCCAGGCCGCCGCCGCCTCGTCGAACGCGGCACGCCGGGTCTCCAGCGGCCCCTTCTTGGCCGGCAGCGCGTCGAGCACCCGCAGGGCCCGGGCCGAGGTCCGCACCTGGATCGGGTCCGCCTCCTCGCCCCGCTCCCGCAGCGCCTCCAGGGCGTACGCGCCGACGACCGGGTCGCGGAGGGCACCGCGCAGGGCCTCGGGCGGTGCGGCGGCCGTGTCGAGGACCGCGAAGAGCTCCCGGGTGGCGGCCGCCCGCGAGGTGCCGGCGTGGACGGTGCCGAGGGCGGCGAGCAGCCCGGCCCAGGCGTCGGGGGTGTCCGCGCGCGCGCGGAGCCAGTCGGCGAGCACCCGCGCGGCGACGGTCGGGGACCAGCCCCCGGCGGCGGCGACCACCTCCGGCGCGGTCCACGCGGCGGCCTCGGCGGCGTCGGGCGCGGCGACCCCGCGCACGCCGAGCAGATAGCGGACGACGCCCGCACCGCGCGGGGTCAGCCCGAAGGCGTCCCCGGCGCGGAAGACCAGACCGGTGGCGGCGAGCTGGTCGAGGACCGCGGCGAGGTCGCGGGCCGGTCCCTCCAGCCGCGCCCGGTCGGCCTCGTCGAGACCGGTGGTGCCGAGCAGACGGACGAGCTCGGGAAGGGGCGGGACCGTGTACGGGCCGGGTGACGCGTCCGGCGCGGCCCCGCCCCGCACCGCCGCGTCCGGCACCGTCACGGGCACGTCCTCCAGGGCCGGGTCGACGGACCAGTCCTCGTACTCGGCGGCCTTGCGGGCGACGGAGTCGGCCGAACAGCCGCGCTGGTAGACCGCGTACAGCAGGTGCGGCGCCTCGTCGCCGTAGGGCTCGAACTCCTCCTCCGTGAGCTCCTCGACGACGGCGATGAGGAGGTCGGCGCCCTCCTCGACGGGCGCCGCCTCGATGGCGGGCGGCGGGGGTTCGGGGGCGGCGGGGTCCCCGTAGTAGTCGAGGTGCTCGTCGAGGAGGGCATCGGCGAGGACGAGATGGGGGAAGGCCTCGGGTCCGGGGGCGAAGCGCGCGTACGGGCCGGCCAGCTGCTCGGCGAGCCCGGCGGCGGTCCACCGGTCCTGGAGCGCGGAGGCGAGGCGGCCGATGCCGGACGCGACGGCGTGGTCGGTGAGCAGCGGCCCGGAGGCGGGGGGTGCCTCGGCGTCCCGGACGTAGGCGCGGGTGAGGGCCTCGGCGAGCAGGACGTCGGCGAGCGCCGTCCGCCCCATGAGGTGGGCGCGGCGCACCCCGGCGGGGAGCGGCGCGCCGTCGAGGGCGGCGAGCCGGCGCCGCACGTCCTCGGGATCGGCGAGGTCGGCGCCGCAGGTCCGCAGGAGCGAGGCGTACCAGCGGTGCCAGGTGAGGTTGCCGGGGTCGTTCATGGCCCGCTCGAAGTCGGGCGCGGCCTCGGCGAGGACCACGGCGACCCGCTCGCGCCGCCCGCCGTCGAAGCGCGCGGCGAGGGCGCCGAGGACGGCCGGATAGGCGGCGAGCTCGCCGGGCGGCGCGTAGACGAAGGTCGGCAGGTCCTCCACGAGGAGCTGCCGCACGAGCCCCGGCGTCGGCTCGGGCACCCCGGTCGCCCGGTCGGCTCCGCGGAGGGCGAGGAGCCCCAGGACGGCTTCGGCGGCCCGCACGAACGCGGGGTCACGATGCTCGGGCGCTCCGTCGAGGAAGCTGTCGAGCCCGGTGTTGGTGAGAACGGTCTCGGCCACGCTTCCCAGGGTAATTCCGGGGGACCGCTTCCGGCGGGCAAGGACCCCGCGTCAGGAGTGTCGGCGGAGCGCGCGGGCGGCGGGGGCGAGGCGCCGGACGCGGCCGGCCCGCGGCGGCACGGCGAGGGGTCCCGCGCGGGGCGCTCGCCCGGCCGTCGGCGGGTGGGCGCGATTCCGGCCGGGCGGTGGCGACTTCAGCGGACGACCACCGTCCTCGGTGCCGAAAAGTCGCCCCAGGTGCCGTCGGGGAGGCGGGCGCGGAGGGTGACGGTGTAGCGGGTGCCCGGGGGGTCCTGGACCGGGAAGGTGTAGGTGGCGCGGCCGGGGGGCGGTGTGGTGCCCCAGATGATCGTGGTGGTGAAGCGGCCGTTGAGGTGGAGCTCGTGGTCCGTGACGGGGGCGCCCGTCTTCGGCGGGATCCAGGTCAGGGTGATCTCGCCCTTGCCGGCCGTGGCGGTGACGTCGCGCGGGGCCGTGTTCGGCGGGGCGCCGGGGGCGGACGCGGTGGTGAGGTCGGCCGGCGCGCTGTCCGGGGAGGAGTTCTCGGCGGCGTCGCGGGCGCGGACCGTGAACGCGTAGGCGGTGCCCGGGCGCAGGCCGGTGAGGCGGGCGGTGGTGGCGGTACCGGGGACGGTGTGGACGCGGACGTCGGCCTGGTAGACGTCGTACGCGGTCACCCGGGTGTCGTCGCGGGCCGGGGCCCAGTGGAGGGTGGCGGCCCGGGCGCCGTCGGGGGTGGCGCGGAGTGCGCTCGGCGCGGTGGGGGGCGTGCGGTCCTCGGCGGCGGCGCGGAGGGTGGTCGCGGTGACGGTGGCGCTGGGGGGCGAGACGTTGCCCGCGGCGTCGTGGGCCCGGACGGTGAAGCGGTGGCGGGTCGCGGGGGTCAGGCCGACGACGTCGGTCATGAGGGTGGTGGCGGGCAGGTCCTTGACCTTCCGGCCCTCGCGGTAGACGGCGTAGCCGGTGACGCCGCGGTCGTCGGTGGACGCGCTCCACATGACGTGGACGGTGCTCGCGCTGCCGGCGGTGGCGGTGACCCCGGAGGGGGCGGTGGGCGCCGCGGTGTCCTTCGGCGCGGGGGCCGCGGCGCCCTCGCAGGCGGTGAGCGCGAGCGTCATCGCGAGCGCGAGCATGGCCAACAGGCTTGCGGCGAGCGGGCGTTGCACGAGCCGACCTCCGTCCGTCGAAATGGTCCAGACCTATATCGCACAGTCGGCCCCGACTCGGCAAGGGGGCGTTGTCAGTGGGGTGCGCTTCACTGGAATCGTCACGCTCCGTAGTCAATCGAGGGGGATTCATGACGGACCGTACGACCTATGTGGCGTTCGCCGGGATGCGGCGGCGCGGCTGGAGCGACGCGATGGTGCGGGAGCTGCTCGGCACACCCGACGTGCAGGGGCGCGATCCGCGCCGCTGGTCCCTCGCGCCGGTGCGGCTCTATCTCCTGGCCCGGGTGGAGACGGTGGAGCGCACACCCGGGTTCACCGAGGCGGCGGCGCTCTGCCGGACCCGCGCCACGGCCTACGGCGTCCACGCCGAGCGGCGGCGGGCCGCCGTGCTGGCCGCGATCCGCGCGGAGCCCATCGAGGTGCCCCTGCTGCCCCGGCCGGAGCTGGAGCGGCGGGCCGTGCGGCACCGGCACCTGCTGGGGGCCCGGAGCCCCGGGCCGCGGCGGGAGGGCGCACCGCCGGAGACGGCGGCGGCCCGGCCCGCGCCCGTGCCCCCGCCCTCCGGGGCGCTGGTGCGGTGGCAGGTGAGCTATCTGCGGCACGCCCTCGCGCGGTACGAGGCGCTGCTGGACGGGCTGTACGGGGAGACCGGCCGGGGCGAGGCCGAGCGGCTCCTGAGGCGCCGGCTGTACGAGGCCATCGCCGCCGCGTACCCACCGCTGGCCCGGGAGTGCCGTCGGCGGATGGAGGTGGAGCGGTGAGGCGCCTGCCGGGTGGGTGCGGTCAGTGCCGGGGCTCCCGCGCCGCGAGGCGGGTGAGCGCGCGGCAGGCCGCCGGGATCGGGGCGACGACCTGGACCGCGCAGCGGGCCCGGAGCGCCTCGGCGGCCTCGCCGAGCGGGCCGCCGCCGATGACGACGGCGCGGGCCCCGTCCCGTTCGGCGCAGGCACGGACGGCGTGCTCCAGCCGGTCGAGGAGGAGTTCCGGGTCGGCGGCGAGGCGTTCGGGGGCGCCGGCGGTGAGCCGGAGGCCGGTGTACCGGTCGGCGAGGCCGAGGGCGGTCACGCGCGCGTGGATGGTGTCGGCGAGGAGCGGGGTGACGGTGGCGATGCCGAAGGGGGTCCCGCCGTCGGCCGCCTCCAGGAGCGCGGCCTCGCCGAGGCCGACCACGGGGACGCGGACCGCCGCGCGGAGCGCCGCGAGGCCCGGGTCGCCGAAGGCGGCGACCAGGAGGGCGGCGCAGTCTCCCTCGTGCACGGCGCGGCGCCCCGCGGCGAGGACCTCGGGGGCGGCGGCGCGCAGGGCCTCCGGATCGGTGAGCATGCGCGGCCCCCGGGCGGCGGTCACGCCCCGGACGGGGAGGGCGGGCCCCAGGGCGCGGCGGGCGAGGGCGGTCATCGTCGCGGTGGTGGCGGCGGAGGTGTTGGGGTTGATCAGGACGACGGCCCGGGGCGCGGTGCGGTCCGCGTGCGCCGCGGACCTGGGCGTCGTGCCCTCCGCGTGCGCCTCGGCCCCGGACTCCGTACGGTCCGACCTCGCCACACACCGAGGCTCCGTACGGTCCGCCCACACCACGGATCCGGGCGGCGTACGGTCCGTACCCGCCGCAGCCTCACGGTCCGTACGGTCCGCACCCGCCGCAGCCCCGCCCTCCGTACCCTCCGCACACGCCTCGGCCCCGGGCCCCGCGGTGTGCGCGGGGTCCGGGGCGGGCGGTGGGGCGAGGAGCGGGTTCAGTGGACGTGCGCCGCCTTCGCCGACGCGCTGCCGGAGATCTCGTCGCCCGGCTCCATGGGCGCCGTGACCTCGTCGGCGTCGCGTCCCCGGCCCAGGTGGTTGAAGACCACGTTGAGCAGGACGGCCGCGACGCAGCCGGTGGAGATGCCGGAGTCCAGGATGATCTGCGCGGTCTCCGGGAAGGCGTGGTAGAAGTCCGGCTTGGTGATCGGGATGATGCCGACGGCCAGCGAGACCGCCACGATCAGCACGTTGTTGTCCTTCTCCAGGCCGGCCTTGACCAGGGTCTGGATGCCGCTCGCGGCGACCGAGCCGAAGAGGACGACGCCGGCGCCCCCGAGGACGGGCCGGGGCACGACCGAGATGAGCGAGGCGGCCACCGGCGAGAGGCCCATCAGGACGAGGAAGCCACCGCCGGCGGCGACGACGAAGCGGCTGCGGATCCTGGTCATGGCGACGAGGCCGATGTTCTGCGCGAAGGCGCTGCACATGAAGCCGTTGAAGAGCGGGCTGAGCGCGGAGCCGAGGGTGTCGGCGCGCAGTCCGGCCGCGATGGTCTTCTCGTCGGCGGGCCGCTCGACGATCTCGCCGAGCGCCAGCATGTCGGCGGTCGACTCGGTCATCGAGACCAGCATGACGACGCACATGGAGATGATCGCGGCGAGGGCGAACTGCGGGGCGCCGAAGTGGAAGGGCGACGGGAAGCCGACGATGTCGGCCTCCTGCACGGGGGTGAAGTCCGTGACGCCGAAGGGGATGGCGATGAGGGTGCCGAGGACGAGGCCGACGAGGACCGCGACCTGCTTCAGGAAGCCGCGGGTGAAGCGGCGGAGCAGCAGGACCACGACCAGCGTGATGCCGGCGAGCGACAGGTAGGTCGTCGAACCGTAGTCCTTGGCCGCGGGGTTGGGCCCTTGGGCCCAGCCGAAGGCGACCGGCAGGAGGGAGACGCCTATGAGGGTGATCACGGTCCCGGTGACGACCGGCGGGAAGAACCGCACGAGCCGGGAGAAGAAGGGAGCGGCGGCGAAGCCGAGGAGTCCGGCGACGATGATCGCCCCGAAGATCACGGGGAGGGCGTCGGCCTTGTTCTCGGTGGTGTCGACGATCGCGAGCATCGGGGCGACGCCGGCGAAGGTGACGCCGTTGACGAACGGCAGCTTGGCGCCGATCTTCCAGACGCCGAGCGTCTGGAGGAAGGTGGCGAGGCCTGCGGTGAAGAGGCTGGCGCCGGTGAGGAAGGTGAGTTCGGTGCCGGAGAGGCCGACGGCCGCTCCGACGATCAGGGGCGGGGCGACGACGCCCGCGTACATCGCGGCGACGTGCTGGAGGCCGCTGGTGAGCATCTTGAGTGGGGGCAGCGTCTCGTCGACCGGATGCGTCTCGCGGTCTTCGGGGGCGGAGCCTGCTTCTGTTGCATTGCGAACCTGGGGCGTGGCGGCCACGGCGGTTCCTCCGGTCGGTTACGCGTCGGCGGTGACGCGGGGTTCATGGAGGTGGAGCGGAGCGATGCGGGGTGCAGGAGGTGCGGCTCGGTGCGGGGTGGTGCGGTGGGGCGGAGGCGTGCCGCGGAGGGGTGCGGCGCGGGAGGGGACGGGTGCCGGCGTGGGGGTGCGGGCAGGGTTCACCGTCCCGGGTGGTGCAGGACGCGTTGGGCGTCCGGCACCACCCGGTCGGGCTGCCGCGGACCCCGCTCGGGTCCGCGGCGACCGACCGAGGGCCGTCCCCCTCGGTCGGACTCCATGGGGAGGGTCAGCTCTGGGCCGTGATCCGGGCCAGGCGCTGCGCCTCCGCGCGCGCGTCGCGCGCGATCTGCTCCTCGTCGGCGAACAGGAGTCGGTTGTTCTCGACGATCTGCTTGCCGTTGACGAAGGAGGCGGTGACCGGGGCCGCCGCACCGAAGACGATGGCGGAGACCGGGTCGGCGATCGAGGAGTGGCCGAGGCCGTCGATCTTCCAGAGGACGAAGTCGGCGAGCTTGCCGGCCTCGAGGGAGCCGATGTTGTCCGCGCGGCCCAGGACCTGGGCGCCGCCGTAGGTGCCGAGGCGCAGGGCCTGGCGGGCGTTGAGCGCGGCCTCGCGGTGGGCGCCGAGGCGGTTGATGAGGAGCGCGTTGCGCAGCTCGGTGTGGAGCTCGCCGGACTCGTTGGAGGCGGTGCCGTCGACGCCGAGGCCGACGGGGACGCCCGCCTTGAGCATGTCCGGTACGCGGGCGATGCCGGCGGCGAGGCGCGCGTTGGAGGAGGGGCAGTGGGCCACACCGGTCTTGGTGCGGGCGAAGGCCTCGATGTCGGAGTCGTTCATGTGGACGCAGTGCGCCATCCACACGTCCTCGCCGAGGAAGCCGGTGGACTCGAAGTAGTCCGTCGGGCCCATGCCGAAGAGCTCGTGGCAGAACTTCTCCTCCTCCACGGTCTCGGAGCCGTGGGTGTGCATGCGCACGCCGAGACGGCGGCCGAGCGCGGCGCCCTCGCGGAGCAGCTCGGTGGAGATGGAGAAGGGCGAACAGGGGGCGACGGCGACCTGGGTCATGGCGTCGAAGGAGGCGTCGTGGTACTTCCGGACGGTCTCCTCGGTCGCGGCGAGCGCGCCCTCGGTGGTCTCGACGGCGAAGTCCGGCGGCAGGCCGCCGTCCTTCTCGCTGCGGTCCATGGAGCCGCGGGCCAGGGTGAAGCGGACGCCCATGTCGGACGCGGCGCCGATGATGGCGCCGGAGAGGTCGCCGGAGCCCTGCGGGTAGACGTAGTGGTGGTCCATGGCGGTGGTGACGCCACCACGGGCCATCATCGCCAGGGAGCCCTGCGCGGCGGCACGGACCATCGACTCGTCGATGCGCGACCACGTCGGGTAGAGCGCGACCAGCCAGTTGAAGAGGTTGTGGTCGGTGGCGAGACCTCGGGTGATCCACTGGTAGAAGTGGTGGTGGGTGTTGATCAGGCCGGGCGTCACCAGGTGACCGGTGGCGTCGATCCGGCGGACCACGTTCTCCAGGCCCTCGGGCGCCTTGCCGGCGCCGATGGACTCGATCTTGTTGTCGGCGACGACCAGGTAGCCGGAGGCGTACTCGGTGTCGTTCGCGTCGACGGTCGCGATCGCCGCGTTCTCGATGACGATGCGCTGGGCTGCCGAAGGTGCTGCCATGGCGGTGCTTCCTTCATTCCTCGGGGATGGTGTGGGCACGGCAGGACCCTAGGAGGATTTGAGTGCCGGAGCCGCGTGACGGCTCCGGGTGCCGAGATGGTGGAAGAACAGATTGAGCAGGACCGCGACGAGCGCGCCGGCGCTGATGCCGGAGCCGAGCACGGTCTGGGCCCAGGCGGGGAAACCGGCGTAGAAGGTGGGGGCGGCGAGCGGGATGATGCCCGCTCCGAGCGCGACCGCCACCAGGATGATGTTGGAGCTGTCGTCGAGGCCGGCCTCGGAGAGCGTACGGATGCCGCTGACCGCGATCGAGCCGAAGAGGACGATGCCGGCGCCGCCGAGGACGGGCATCGGGACCATGGAGACGACCGCGCCGAGGACGGGGAAGGCGCCGAGGACGAGCAGGGCACCGCCGGCGGTGGCGACCACGTACCGGGAGCGGACGCGGGTCAGCGAGACGACGCCGACGTTCTGCGCGAAGGCGGAGGTCGGGAAGCCGCCGAAGACGGGGCCGAGCAGCGTGGCGATGCCGTCGGTGCGCAGGCCGCGGGTGATGGTCCTGCCGTCGCTGCGGCGCTCGCAGATCTCGCCGAGGGCGAGCATGCCGGCGCTGGACTCGGTCATGAGGACCAGCATCACGATGCACAGGGAGAGGATCGCGGCGGGCTGGAACTCGGGGGCGCCGAAGGCGAAGGGGGCGGGCAGGGCCGCGACGGGGGCCTCGCGCAGGGCGCTGAAGTCCGCCAGGCCGAAGGGGATCGCGGCGAGGGTGCCGATGAGCAGACCGAGCAGCAGGGCGATCTGCTTGACGAAGCCCTTGCCGAAGCGCTGGAAGAGCAGGATGACGACGAGGGTGAAGCCGGCGAGTGCCAGGTACTTCATGGCGCCGAAGTCGGCGGCGGTCTTGTCGCCGCCCTGGGCCCAGCCGACGGGCACGGGCATCAGGGTGACACCGATGAGGGTGATCACGACGCCGGTGACGAGCGGCGGGAAGAAGCGCAGGAGCCTGCCGAAGAAGGGTCCGACGGCGAGGCAGAAGACTCCGGCGACCATCACCGCGCCGTAGATGGCGGGGAGTTCGTGCCCGGGGGCGGTGGTCTCGGCGATGGCGAGCATCGGGGCGATGCCGGCGGACGAGGCGGCGTTCACGAACGGGAGCCGGTTTCCGGCGAAGCGTCCGAGGCCGAGGGTCTGAAGGATGGTCGCGCAGCCGGCGATGAGCAGGCTCGCCGCGATGAGCCGGGTCATGCCGGCGGCGTCCAGGCCGACGGCCTGGCCGATGATGAGCGGAGGGGTGACGACGCCGGCGTACATCGCGGCGATGTGCTGGAGTGCCGCGGGGACGAGCCGCGAGGCGGGGAGCTTCTCGTCCACCGGGTGGCAGTCGGCCGGAGCCGGGCCGTGGGTGGACGGAGGGGTGGAACACGGGCCTTCGGCGGTTGCCGGCCCCTTTGCAGGCTGTGCCATGAGATTCCCTCCGGTCTGGTGCGGCCCCCGCCCGACTGCGGGCGGGCGGGGGCCGTCACTCAGATGCCGCTTAGAGGTTGGTCATGTCGACCGGGATCTGCGCCGTGGCTCCGTCGCGGAGGACGGTGGCCTCGATGAGGCCGTACATGCGGTCGGCGGCGTAGTAGACCTCGTTGTCGTTCTTCAGGCCGAAGGGCTCGAGGTCGACCAGGAAGTGGTGCTTGTTCGGGAGCGAGAAGCGGACTTCGTCGATCTCCGAGCGGTGGTTGATGATGCGCGTGGCCATCTGGTACAGCGTCTGCTGCAGGGAGTACGAGTACGTCTCCGAGAAGGCCTCGAGCATGTGCTTCCGGGTCTGCTCGTAGGACCGCTCCCAGTTGGGCATGCGCTGGTCGTCGTCGGTCCAGTTGAAGCGCCAGCGACCGGACACCTGGGTGGCCAGGATGCGGTCGTACGCCTCCTGGAGGGTGGTGTACTTGTCCTTGATGTAGCCCCAGAACTCCGAGTTGGTGGAGTTCATGACGACGAGGTCCTTGAGGCCGGAGATGACCTCCCACTTCTCGCCGTCGTAGGTGATCTGGGTGACGCGGGTCTCCTGGCCCTTGCGGGCGAAGGAGTGGTTCACCTCGTCGGAGCCGATGAACTTGGAGTTGGCGTCCGAGGAGGCGATGCGCTCCCAGGAGTACTCCTCGATCTGGATGCGGGCCCGGTGGATCGGCTCCTGGCTCGTCACGAAGTGGCGGGCGAGGTGGATGCCGAACTGCTCGGCGGACTCGATGCCGTACTCCTTGGCGAACGCGAAGACGGTGTTCTTCGTCGTGTCGGTGGGGAGGCAGTGGGCGTTCGAGCCGGTGAGGTGGACGTCGTCGAGGTCGCCGGAGAGGGCGACGGAGACGTTCAGGTCCTTGATGTGGTGGGTGGCGCCATCCCGCGTGATCTTGACGACGCGGTTCTCTGCTTTGCCGTACTGGTTCTGGCCGAGAATCGTGGGCATGTCTGCTAGCTCCCTCGGTAAACGGAGTAGCCGAACGGGTTGAGCAGCAGCGGTACGTGGTAGTGCTCGCCCGGCTTGACGGCGAACGTGATCGCCACCTCCGGGA
This sequence comes from Streptomyces sp. NPDC002232, assembly GCF_042890295.1. Classification (NCBI taxonomy): domain Bacteria; kingdom Bacillati; phylum Actinomycetota; class Actinomycetes; order Kitasatosporales; family Streptomycetaceae; genus Streptomyces; species Streptomyces sp. NPDC002232. The sequence goes on from NZ_JBIARV010000005.1 coordinate 629,976, forward strand.
AGAACGCACCGCTGTCCCTTACGCGGGGGGCGTCCTGCTGCGCCTCGGCTTGCTTCTTTGCGAAGTACGTCTCGGTCTCGAAGTCGAGACGCACGTGGGTGGTTTCTTCCGGCAGCGCCGGCAGGTCCTTGCAGCGCCCGTCCGCGTCGGTGGCGGAGCCGCCGAGCGTGACCCACTCCGCGTCGGAGCCGCTGCGGGCCGCGAGCGTGATGGCCACGCCTTCGGCCGGGCGGCCGATGCTGGTGTCCAGGATGTGCGTGGACACCGAGGCGGTGGTGTCGGTGCTCATGCGGAGCTCTCTTCCTCGGAGGTCTCGACGAGACGGGTCAGGCGGATGCGGTTGATCTTGCCCAGTTCGGTGCGGACGATCTCCCGCTCCTGTTCGGGCGAGTTGCCGATCCGGTCCCGGACCGCGTCGCGCATCTGCTCGCCGGTCCTGCCGGTGGCGCAGATGAGGAAGACATGACCGAACTTGTCCTGGTAGGCCAGGTTGAGTTCGAGCATCTCGGCCTTGAGCTCCGCGGAGGCGCCGGCCATCCCGCTCTGTTCGCGGGAGGACGTCGGGTCCCCGGCCTTCGGACGACCGATCGGCGGGTGCCCCGCCATCGCCTCGGCCAGGTCCTCGGCGGTCAGCTCGGCCATGGCGGCGTCGCTGGCGAGGAAGAGGGCTTCGGCGGTGGTGTACGGGCGCTGGGCGAGAAGCTTGCTCCCCCACGCCGAACTGGAACACACCTCGTGGAGCGCGGCTACGGCCTCGCTGTCCGAGGAGGTGTTGAACCGGGTGAGACCCGGTGTCGTACCTGAAGTCACGGGAAGCCTCCGTGGCTGTTTTTCGCTGTGCGTCGGACGGGCTGCGGATAGCTAACGCCCTCCGCAACACAACGTCAACACTTTGTTGAAAACTCGGCCACACAAAAGCCGTCGTCCCGACATGCGGACGACGGCTTGAGGCCCTACATGATCAACTACTCGCCCTTGGTGGCCTTTTCCCTGTTCAGGGCGGTCTCCCGGTTCAGGTAGTTGTACACGGTGAAACGGCTGACGCCGAGGGCGCCCGCGACCGTCTCCACTCCGTGACGGACCGAGAAGGCACCGCGTGCCTCCAGGATCCGGACGACCTCCTGCTTCGTCTTGCGGTCCAGATCGGCCAGCGGCATCCCGTGCCGCCGCTCCATCGCCGCGAGGATGTGGTCCAGGGAGTCCGAGAGCTGCGGAAGCCGCACGGCGAGGACGTCCTCGCCCTCCCAGGCCAGGACGACGTCGTCGCCCTCCGCCTGCGCGGGGACCAGGAGCTCGGCGCCCATCGCGTCCACCAGCGGCTTCACGGCCGCCACCAAGGGGTGCTCGCTCACTTCTCGCCCTCCCCGATGACGTTGACCTGGAGCGAGACACGCGTGGCGCCGGCCGCGAGGGACTGGCGCAGCAGGGCGTCGACGGCGGTCAGCACCGCGTCGGCGCCGCCCTCCGCCGTGTTTCCGAAGGGGCCGACGTCGACCGCGTCCAGTTCCGCGGACTGGATGACCTCACGGGCCACGACCGCGTGCGCCGGCGCCTCGTCGAGGTCGAACGGCTCGGTGGTGAACTCCACTCTCAAACGCTCCATGGCCCCACGCTACGGCCCCACCCCGCCACGCGGGAGCCCCGGACCTGCGGGGACCTCTTGACAAGTACGACGCCCGCCTTGCAACATTCCGTCAGACAGAAACTTACTTCCGCAATACGGAAGGAGCGCCGCCCCTCATGGGATACACGGACCAGCGCTTCGATGTGAACCTGTCGATCCTCTTCACGGAACTCCCGCTCCTGGAGCGCCCCGCGGCCGCCGCCGCGGCGGGCTTCACCGCGGTCGAGCTGTGGTGGCCCTGGATCGACACCGCCACCCCCGAGCAGAGCGAGCTCGACGCCCTCAAGAAGGCCCTTGAGGACGCCGGCACCCAGCTGGTGGGCCTGAACTTCTACGCCGGGCAGCTCCCCGGCCCGGACCGCGGAGCCCTCTCCGTGCCCGGGGAAGAGTCGGACCGCTTCCGCGCCAACATCGAGGTGGCCGCCGACTTCGCCGCCTCGGTCGGCTGCAAGGCGCTCAACGCGCTCTACGGCAACCGCGTCGAGGGCGTGGACCCGCAGGTCCAGGACGCCCTCGCCCTGGAGAACCTGGTCCTGGCCGCCCGCGCGGCCGACCGCGTCGGCGCGATCCTCCTCGTCGAGACCCTGAACAAGCCGGAGTCGCCGCTCTACCCGCTGGTGAGCGCCCCCTCCGCCATCGAGGTCATCGACCGGGTGAACGCGGCCACCGGCCTCGGCAACGCCAAGTTCCTCCTCGACATCTACCACCTGTCGATGAACGGCGAGGACGTCAGCCAGGTCATCGCGCAGTACGCGGCCAAGACCGGCCACGTCCAGATCGCGGACAACCCGGGCCGTGGCGCGCCGGGCACCGGCGACCTGCCGCTGGAGCAGCTCCTCGACGAGCTGAAGAAGGCCGGCTACGACGGCTGGGTCGGCCTGGAGTACAAGGCCGCCGACGCCGCCGCGTCCTTCGAATGGCTCCCGGCCGAGGCCCGCGCCGCCCGCTGACGCAGGCTCCCTCCCCGTACCACCTTGTTTTGAGAGGCACCCTCATGAGCAACCTCCCCAAGATCGCTTGGATCGGCCTCGGCATCATGGGCTCCCCCATGTCCGAGAACCTCCTCAAGGCCGGCTACTCGGTCACCGGCTTCACGCTGGAGCAGGACAAGCTGGAGCGTCTCGCGAAGGCCGGCGGCAACGCCGCCGCGTCGATCGCCGAGGCCGTCAAGGACGCCGACGTCATCATCACGATGGTGCCCGCCTCCCCGCAGGTCGAGGCCATCTCCTACGGCCCCGAGGGCATCCTGGAGAACGCCAAGCAGGGCGCGCTGATCGTCGACATGTCGTCGATCACCCCGCAGACCTCGGTCGACCTCGCGAAGAACGCCGCCGAGAAGGGCATCCGCGTCATCGACGCCCCGGTGTCCGGTGGCGAGGCCGGCGCGATCGAGGCCGTGCTCTCGATCATGGTCGGTGGCGAGCAGGCCGACTTCGACGAGGCCCTCCCGATCCTGGAGGCCCTCGGCAAGACCATCGTGCTCTGTGGCCCGCACGGCTCCGGCCAGACGGTCAAGGCCGCCAACCAGCTGATCGTCGCGGTGAACATCCAGGCCTGTGCCGAGGCCGTCGTCTTCCTCGAGAAGTCCGGCGTGAACCTCCAGGCCGCCCTGGACGTCCTCAACGGCGGTCTGGCCGGCTCGACCGTGCTGACCCGCAAGAAGGACAACTTCCTGAACCGGGACTTCAAGCCCGGCTTCCGGATCGACCTGCACCACAAGGACATGGGCATCGTCACCGACGCCGCCCGCAACGTCGGTGCCGCCCTCCCGGTCGGCGCGGTCGTCGCCCAGCTCGTCGCGTCGCTGCGCGCCCAGGGTGACGGCGGCCTGGACCACTCGGCCCTGCTCCGCGCCGTCGAGCGCCTCTCCGGCCAGCAGGTCTGATCCCCCGCCCCTTCACCGGGGCCCCTGATTTCCGGTCGGTGACGGCGCTGACAACCTGTCCTGTCGCGCCCAGGCGTCGTCGCCGACCGGAACACCACACTTCATTTTCAACAAACTGTTGACGTGCTGTTCGAGCCGAATTTACGCTCCTCGGACCGTCAGCAGAGCTCCCGTACGGAAGGTCACGATGTCGAAGCGCGTGCTTACGACCGAGTCCGGCGCCCCCGTCGCCGACAACCAGAACTCCGCCACCGCCGGCGTCGGTGGCCCTCTCCTCCTCCAGGACCAGCACCTGCTGGAGAAGCTCGCGCGCTTCAACCGTGAGCGGATCCCGGAGCGCGTGGTGCACGCCCGCGGTTCCGGCGCGTACGGCTACTTCGAGGTGACCGACGACGTCACCGCGTACACCAAGGCGGACTTCCTCCGCGAGGTCGGCAAGAAGACCGAGACCTTCCTCCGCTTCTCCACCGTGGCCGACTCGCTCGGCGGCGCGGACGCGGTGCGCGACCCCCGCGGTTTCGCCCTGAAGTTCTACACCGAAGAGGGCAACTACGACCTCGTCGGCAACAACACCCCGGTGTTCTTCATCAAGGACCCGATCAAGTTCCCCGACTTCATCCACTCGCAGAAGCGCGACCCCTTCACGGGCAAGCAGGAGCCGGACAACGTCTGGGACTTCTGGGCGCACGCCCCCGAGGCCACCCACCAGATCACCTGGCTCATGGGCGACCGCGGCATCCCGGCCTCGTACCGTCACATGAACGGCTACGGCTCGCACACCTACCAGTGGACCAACGAGGCGGGCGAGGCCTTCTTCGTCAAGTACCACTTCAAGACGAACCAGGGCATCCGCTCCCTCTCCGCCGAGCAGGGCGCCGAGCTCGTCGGCAAGGACGCCAACTCGCACCAGACGGACCTGCTCCAGGCCATCGAGCGCGGTGTGAACCCGTCCTGGACCCTCTACGTCCAGGTCATGCCGGCCGCCGAGGCCGCCGACTACCGCTTCAACCCGTTCGACCTCACCAAGGTGTGGCCGCACAGCGACTACCCGCTCCAGCGCGTGGGCCGTCTGGTCCTCGACCGCAACCCGGACAACGTCTTCGCCGAGGTCGAGCAGGCCGCGTTCTCCCCGAACAACTTCGTGCCGGGCATCGGTCCCTCGCCGGACAAGATGCTCCAGGGCCGTCTCTTCGCCTACGCGGACGCCCACCGCTACCGCCTCGGTGTGAACCACACCCAGCTCCCGGTGAACGCCCCCAAGGCGACCGTCGCCGAGAACTACGGCCGGGACGGCGCCATGGCCACCCGCCAGGGCTCGCGCCACGACAAGAACTACGAGCCCAACTCGTACTCGGGCCCGGCCCAGACCGACGCCGCGCTCTCCGCGCCGCTCGCGATCCACGGCTGGACCGGCACGCACGAGGCGCCCGCGCACACCAAGGACGACGACTTCTTCCAGGCCGGTGAGCTCTACCGCCTGATGTCCGAGGCCGAGAAGGGCCGTCTGATCGCCAACATCGCCGGCGGTCTGTCCCAGGTCTCCCGCGAGGACGTCATCGAGAAGAACCTCGCCCACTTCGAGGCCGCCGACGCCGACTACGGCAAGCGCGTCCGCGAGGCGGTCGAGGCGCTGCGCGAGGACTGATCCGCGCAGCAGTACCCAGACTGCGTACGGCACCTGACGGGAGGTCAGTGCCGTACGTGGTCCGGATCGCCGGCCCGGATGAGGGGTGGTCGGCGGACCGGACAAGCGTGAGGACCGCGGCGGCTCCGAGCCAGTGCGGTGGTAAGGACGCCGGGCCCCCTTCCTGACCTGAAGGAAGAGGATCACCATGGCGCCCGTCGGCACCGCCGCGGTCCCAACGCCCCCTCCTCGGGAACATCCCCGAGACCGAGCACATCCCCAGACTCCGTCCGGCGGCGCGAACGTCCTGTCGCGCCAGCCTCGTGCCGTCGGACGGGCACAACGGGAGAGCGCGGAACCAGGTTTACGGTCCCTGGTTCCGCGCTCTTCTTCTTTTTCCCGCACTTCTCCTCTTTACGGCCCTGCCGGTGCTCGCGGTCGCACTCAGGCCGTTCGCCGGCTGTCCCCCTGAGCAGCCGGCCGTACCGCTCCCGACGGTGCCCCGCCGCGCTCCCCGGATCCCTCGCCGCGCTCCGCGCGGGCCAGCAGGAGCGTCACGGTGAGCGAGGCGAGCGCGAGCAGCGCCATGCCGGTACGCGGTGAGGTGGCCTGGGCGAGCGTGCCGGCCAGCGCCGCGCTCACTCCCTGGAGCGCCAGCATCCCCGAGCTGTGCAGCCCGAGGGCGTGGCCGCTCAGTTCCTCCGGCACGAGCGCCATCAGCCGCTCCTGGTGCAGCAGGCTCGCCCCGTAGCCCACCGCCGACACGGCCACGAGGACGAGCGCCAGGGGCCGTCCCGGGCCGAGGGCGAACACCAGGAACGGGGCCGCGAGCAGCGCCTGGAGCGGGAAGCGGATCCGGGCCCGCAGCCGCGCCGGTACGAAGCGGCCGACGACGGTGTCCCCCGCCAGCATCCCGAGCGCGCCGCAGGCGAAGAGCAGCCCGGCGCGCTCGGGGTCGTACGGCACGAAGAGCGACTCGCAGCCGACGACGAGACCGTTCGGCACCCAGAGCGCGAGGTAGGCGCGGCGGCGCGCGGGCACGGCCAGGAGCCGGCCGTTGGTGCGCCAGGTCTCGGCGACCGACGGCCGGCCCGCCGTCCGCGGCGGCCGGGCCCCGAGACCGAGGCGGGCGGCCAGGGCCGCGGCGAGGTAGAGCCCCGCGCCGGCCAGCACCGTGCCGCGCGGCGAGAGCAGCGCGACGAGCAGCCCGCCGGTGGCGAAGCCGCCGATCTGGAAGACGCCGGTGGCCATGTTCATCACGGAGCGGCCGAGGAGGTACTCCTCGCGCGGGAGGACCTCGTTGAGCAGCCCGTGCCGCACCCCGCCGCCCAGCGAGGCCGCGAGCCCCTCGGCGAGCAGGATCACGAAGAGCGCCCACGTCGGCAGGGCGGGGACCGCGAGGACGGCGGTGCCGAGGGCGAAGAAGAGGGCGATGCCGGAGATCGCGGCGCGCGGCGGCAGCCGGTCGGCGGCGGAGAGCAGGGTGGTCGCGCCGAGCAGCTGCGCGAGCGAGGGGCCGAAGAGGGCGAGGGCGGAGAGCAGCGGGGAACCGGTGGAGCGGAACACGAGGGTCGCGAGGCCGAGTCCGGCGACGGTCTGGGCGGCCGTGTGGGCGGCGGCGGTGACGAAGAGCGGGGTGAACTCGGGCGTGCGGAAGAGCGTGCGGTAGCGGGGCATGCAGCGGAGTCTCGGAGGGCGCGCGGGCCACCGGTACTGTTTCGCGGGGAGGCGAAACATGGGCTGGTGGCGGATCGGTACGGACACCCTGGCGGGGAGCGGGTTCGTGCTCTCGCCGCTCGCCGAGACGGTCGCCTCGCTCAAGACCCTCCACCGGGGCGCGCCCGGGCATCCGGGCGAGCGCGCCTGGCTCGCCCGGCACCTGCCCGCGTACCGGGAGCGGCTGGCGGCCGCTCCGCTCGACGCGCTGCTCGTCCGGGCGGCGATCGGCCCCACCTGGAACGCCGACTTCCTCACCCCGACCCCGCTGGGCGACCGCGAGCGGAGCTTCGAGGAGGAGGTCGAGGCGGTGCGGGCGACCCGGCCCCCGGACGCCGTGGACCAGCTGGCGGTGGCGATCGGCGGGCCGGTCCCGGAGCCGCTGCGCTCGGCCCGCGACCTCCCGGAGCGGCTCGCGGGCGTGCTCGGCTGGGTCTGGCGGGAGACGGTGCGGCCGGAGTGGGCGCGGCGGCGCAGGATCCTGGAGGCCGACGTGGTGGCGCGGACGGCGCTGCTGAGCCGGGGCGGCTGGGCGTCGGCGCTGGACGAGCTGTGCCCGGGGCGGATGCGCTGGCTGGGCGACGGGCGGCTCCAGGTCAACACCCGTGACTATCCGCCGCGTTCGATCGACCGGGGGCGGCTGCTGCTGGTGCCGGTGACCCCGGCGACCGGCTGGGTGTCGTGGGAGGGGACGGAGCGGTACGCGATCGTCTACGCCTGCGCGGGAGTTCTGGCGGACACGGCCGGTCCCGGGGTCCCCCAGGCTCTGGGGGCGCTGCTCGGGCAGGCCCGTGCCGGCGTGCTCGTGCGGCTCGGATCCCCGCTGTCCACCAGCCAGTTGGTGGCGCTCACCGGGCAGGGGCTCGGCTCGGTGGGCCGGCACCTGAAGGTGCTGCTCGACGCCGGTCTCGTCCGGCGCGGGAGGGCGGGCCGCTCGGTCCTCTACGAGTGGACGGAGGCGGGCGCGGTCCTCGTGGCGGCACAGGGAGACCCCCGTCCCGGTGCTCCTCGGGACGGGGGTCGACTCGCTGCTCCGTGATCAGACCTGGAGGGCCTTGATCGCGGTCGGCGCGTGGCCGGGCTCGGTGGCCAGGTCCTCGAACTCGGTGACGTCGCTCATGTCGACCGTCTTGCTCATGGCGATGTTGGTGATGCGCTCCAGGATGGCCTCGACGACGACCGGGACCTGGTGCTCGACGGCCAGCTTCTTGGCCTCCTCCAGCGCCTCGCCGAGCTTGTCCGGGTCGGTGACGCGGATGGCCTTGACGCCCAGGCCCTCGGCGACCTTGACGTGGTCGACGCCGTAGACGCCGATCTCCGGGGTGTTGATGTTCTCGAACTCGAGGTTGACCTCGAAGTTGATGCCGAGGCCGCCCTGCGCCTGACGGATGAGACCGAGGTAGGCGTTGTTCACGAGGACGTGGACGTAGGGGACCTTGTGCTGGGCGGCGACCGCCAGCTCCTCGATCATGAACTGGAAGTCGTAGTCGCCGGAGAGCGCGACGACGGGGACGTCCGGCTGCGCGGTGGCGGCGCCGATGGCGGCCGGGATGGTCCAGCCGAGCGGGCCGGCCTGGCCGCAGTTGATCCAGTGGCGCGGCTTGTAGACGTGCAGGAACTGCGCGGCCGCGATCTGGGAGAGGCCGATGGTGGTGACGTAGCGGGTCTCCGGGCCGAAGGCCTTGTTCATCTCCTCGTAGACGCGCTGCGGCTTCATCGGGATGTTGTCGAAGTGCGTGCGGCGCTGGAGGGTGGCCTTGCGCTCCTGCGCGGAGGCGGCCCAGGCGGAGAAGTCCGGGAGCTTGCCCGCGGCCTTCCACTCCTTGGCGATCGCGACGAAGAGCTCCAGGGCGACCTTGGCGTCGGAGGCGATGCCGTAGTCGGGGGCGAAGATCTTGCCGAGCTGGGTGGGCTCGATGTCGACGTGGACGAACTTACGGCCCTTGGTGTACGCGTCCAGGTTGTAGCCCGTGTGGCGGTTGGCCCAGCGGTTGCCGATGCCGATGACGGTGTCGGACTCCAGGAAGGTCGCGTTGCCGTAGCGGTGCGCGGTCTGGACGCCGACCATGCCGGCGGCGAGCTCGTGGTCGTCCGGGATGGTGCCCCAGCCCATGAGGGTGGAGATGACCGGGATGTTCGTCAGCTCGGCGAACTCGACGAGGAGGTCGGAGGCGTCGGCGTTGATGATGCCGCCGCCGGCGACGATCAGCGGGCGCTCGGCCTCCAGCAGGAAGCTCAGCGCCTTCTCGGCCTGCGCGCGGGTCGCGGACGGCTTGTAGACCGGCAGCGGCTCGTAGGTCTCCGGGTCGAACTCGATCTCGGTCAGCTGGACGTCGATCGGGAGGTCGATGAGGACCGGGCCGGGACGGCCGGAGCGCATCAGGTGGAAGGCCTGCTGGAAGACGCCCGGGACCTGCGCGGCCTCCAGGACGGTCGTCGCGGCCTTGGTGACCGGCTTGGCGATCGTGGCGATGTCGACGGCCTGGAAGTCCTCCTTGTGGAGCTTCGAGACCGGAGCCTGGCCGGTGATGCACAGGATCGGGATGGAGTCGGCGATCGCCGAGTACAGGCCGGTGATCATGTCGGTGCCGGCGGGGCCGGACGTACCGATGCAGACGCCGATGTTGCCGGCCTGGGCACGGGTGTAGCCCTCGGCCATGTGGGACGCGCCCTCGACGTGGCGGGCGAGCGTGTGGCTGACGCCGCCGACGTTCTTGAGCTCGCGGTAGAAGGGGTTGATCGCCGCGCCGGGGACGCCGAACGCCTGGGTGACGCCTTCGCGCTTGAGGATCTCAACGGCCGCTGCGGCGGCGGTCATACGAGGCATGGGAGTGCTCCTGCTTCGGCCGGGCGGATCCAGGCGGGTGGCTCGTCTCGGGAGGCCCGAACCGCCTGTTTCCGTAATGCGGAAATACTGTTCTGCTATACGGAAGCAATGTAGGTCGGCGTGCGGAGAGCCGTCAAGAGAAGTCCGCCCGCCGGGATCACGGAAGTGGCCGAACACCCTCCCCCGGGGTGCCCGATGGGGGGACCATGGGCCCGACGACAGGGGGTTGGGCTGTGGGCGAGTCGGTACCGGTGCGCTGTCCGGAGTGCCTGCGGACACGGCCGTACGCGCCACCCGCCTTCCCCTGCTCGTGCGGCAGCCCGGTCGCGCCGACCGTCGCGGCGGACCAGCCCGCGGAGCCGATCAGGCACCGGACCTGGGCCGCCGCCTGGGTCACCGTCCGCTGCGGGGCCTGCGGCCACGAGCACGACTGGCCCCACCCGGAGCTGCGGTGCCCGTGCGGCACGGTGCTGCGGATACCGGTACGGCCCGGGGCGGAGGATCCGGCTGGTACGGAGGAGGCTCCCGACGCGGATGTGGCCGGAGCGGAGGGTGCCGCGGCGGGAAGGGTGGACGTACCCGGCGCTGAGGATGCAGCGGCGGGAACGGGCGGCCGCCCCACCGCTGGCCAGAGCCCTGAGGAGCTCCGACCGTCGACGGCGGGCGACCCGGCCACCGGCGCCGCAGGTGTCGGCGGTCGGCGCCGCCGTACGGCCCCCGGCGGGTCGGAGGGGACGGCCGACGGACTGGACGGGACGCCCGCCGGCCGCGGGGAGGCGTACGAAGGAGACGGCGGTACGGGCGACGGTGGTACGGCCGACGCCGACGGGACCGACGACGAGCCGCGGGCCCTGCCCGGCGAGACCGGCTCCCCCTGGTTCGGGCCCGGCCCGAGGGCCCGGGGCGGGACGGGCACTCCCGAGTCCGACCCGACCACCCAGCCCACCACCGACCCCGGCCCCGACCCAGACCCCACCGCCCACCCCGGCTCCGACCCCGACTCCGGCCTCACCACGGGCCCCGCCCCCGGCTCCGGCCCTGTCGGCCCCCAGTCCTTCGCCGAGCGCTATCCCGTGCGCGTCCCGCCGCCCGCCACCGCCCCGCACCCCGTTCCCGTGCGCGGGCCCTTCCGGCCCGTGACCATCCGGACCTCGCGCGACGCGGTCGCCGCGGCGGCCGGATACCTGCGCTGGCTCGGCTTCCGGGACGTCGTCCAGCCCGAGGAGCGCCCCACGTCCGGCGTGGACCTGCGGGCGCCCGGCCTGGTCGCCCAGGTCGATCCGAGCACCCGGCCGGCCGGGCTGCGGGCCGTCGAGTGCCTCTGGCTGAATGGGCTGACCTCCGCCACCGTGAGCGTGTTCTTCTCGCTCGCGGGCTACACCCCGGAGGCCCACACGCGCGCCGCCGAAATCGGCCTCCCGCTCTTCGTCCTCGACCTCACCGGCACCCCGCAGCCGGTCAACGACGCGGCGCGGGCGCTCACCACCGGCGGCGCCTGAGCGCAAGGCCCGCCACCGCCCTCCTCACAACTCCTCGGCATCCGAAATCGGCCATTCACGCGTGACGATCACGCTCTCCCGGGCACAACACCTTCGGGGGTGGGTGTCATGCCGACGGGGATGTGGTGGTTCATCGGGGCGGCCTGGTTCGAACTGCTGCTCGCAGCAGTGCTGTTGAGGAGTTGCGGAACCCGCAGCGAGGAGCCCGGAGCGGACGGCGCGCCCCCGCCGCAGGCCCTCGCGCTGCTGCGGGGCGGACGGCGGGCGGCGGTCACCGTGGCCCTGGTGGCGCTGCACCAGCGCGGCGCGGTCGCGGCCGGCCGCAAACATACGATTCGCGCCAATGGCGGACCGGGCCGCACACATGACCCCGTGCAGCTCGGAGTGCACGGGGCCCTGCACCGGGCCCTGGCCCTGCGGACGCTCACGCTGCGCCCCGAGGCGCGGCGGGCGGTGGACGCGCTGCGCGGCGAGCTGCGCGGGGCGGGGCTGCTGCGCCCGCTCGCGCGATGGTGGGCGGCCAGGACCCTGCTCGCGTGCGTGCCGCTGACCGCGCTGGTGGGCCCCTTCGCGACCGGGGCCGCGGGCGGGAACCTCACCCGGGCGCTCGCGGCCGGGGTGCCGGCGGTGCTCGGGGCGGTGGCGCTGCTGCGGCTGCCGGACACCACGAGGGCGGCGCGGCGGCTCCTGGCCGCCCTGCGGGAGCGGTATCCGCTGCCGGAGCACCGCCGGGAGGTCACGGACGGGCGGCTCGTGCAGCTGTACGTGGCGCTGTACGGCGATCCGGCCCTGACCCTGTTCCTGCCCCGCTTCTCGCGCGACGGCGGGCTCCTCGACCGCCCGTGGGAGGACGACGGTCTGCCCCGGAGCGACCGCGAGGGCGACCGGAACCGGCCGCCGTCGGACGGAGCCCCAGGTGCGGGCGGTCCCTCCCGCTGAGGCCGCGCCATACTGTCGTATGCGCATCAGAGCGGCCGCTCCGGCCGAACTCCCGCTGCTCCAGGACATCGAACGGGCGGCGGGCGAGCCGTTCCGCACCCTCGGCATGGCGGCGATCGCCGACGACGACCCGCTGCCCCTGGACGTCCTGGAGGCGTACCGCAGCGCGGGCAGGGCCTGGGTCGCGGTGGACGCCGCCGACCGTCCCGTCGGCTACCTCCTGAACGACACCGTCGACGGCGCCGCCCACATCGAGCAGGTGTCGGTGCACCCGGACGCCGCCCGCCGGGGCGTCGGCCGGGCGCTGATCGAGCACCTGGCGGCGGCCGCCAGGGAGCGGGGCCTCGCGGCCCTGACCCTGACGACCTTCACCGAGGTCCCGTGGAACGCCCCGTACTACGCGCGCCTCGGCTTCCGGCCGCTCGCCGACTCCGATCCCGCGCTCACGGAGGGGCTGCGCGCCATCAGCCGGGCGGAGGCGGCCCACGGCCTGTCGGTGTGGCCCCGCGTCTGCATGCGTCGGGACCTCGGCCGGGACACCACCTAGGAAGCGTCTTGTCCGATTCCCGGATTGTTGGTTCGGTTGCGGTGGGGAGAGATTCTTACGCGGCGGTGAGCGGACCAATGGCTGCCGCCTGCGGGCCGAACTCGCAGCCGATAGCGGGACAATCGCCAGATTCTCGACGGCATCGTGTTCAAGTTCCGCCCCGGGCCGCCCTGGAGGGATCTGCCCGAGCGGTTCGGCCGCGGTAGACCGTCCACGTAAGGTTCGTCCGCAGGGCCTCCGACGGCACCTTCGACCGTCTTGTGGCTGCGGCACCGACGCACGCCGAGGTGGACTGGCTGGTCGCGATCGACTCCACGGTCGTCCGGGCCCAGCAGCATGCGGCCGCCTCAGGGCGCTCGGAGAGCCGAGCCGCGGACGCTCCCGCGGTGGACCGACCAGCAGAACCCACCTCGCCTGCGACGACAAGGGCTGACCCCTGACCTTCCGATCAACCGCCGGAATCCACGACGACTGCCCCCAGACCGAAACGGTCATGGTCGCATCCGCATCCCCAGGCCAGGGATGGCCCGCACCCGGCCCCGGACCGAACGCCCGCGGAAGCCGCCACTTGCTCTGGCTAGACCCACTCCGAGAGATGAAGACCTGCTCCATACCTGCAATATGATGTGACGTCACTCACGGCTGAGGGGGCTCATTGGCACCGGATGAGAAGCAGCAGGAAGAGGCCGCGTTCGAGGCGGAGGTGCTGCGGATCTCACGTGCACTCTTCGCGGGGGAGAACGAATTCCAGGGTTCGACCTACATCGGCACCGCGGAGCGGGACGGTGTCTTCGTCACTGCGGATTCCGTCGTCATCGTCGAATGCACCGTCTCCCGGCTGAAGAGGAAGGCCGAGAAGGACGGCAGGAAGCTGTACGAGGCCTGCTTGGCCAAGTCCCGGGAGCACCCGTTCAAGTCGGTCAAGGGCTTCTTCGTCACACGCGACGAACCCACGGCCGACCAGCGCCAGGTCATCAAGACGCTGGGCCAGCCTCTCGTCGCATGCAGCTTCGCGCAGTTGCGCGGCCAGCTCGTCGACTCCTTGAAGTACCTCGAACTGCGTCCGCTCTACCCCTTCGGTAGTGCGCGAGAGCCGAGCAGCGGAGATCACGAAGCTCTGAAGCCTTACGTCGCCGTCGACCCGACGGAAAGCGGCACCGGCGACCCCTACTCCGTGACGAGCGTGTCCGAGGCGGTCAGGACAGGCCAGTCCGTCCTCCTGTACGGGGACTACGGAGCAGGAAAGAGCATGTTTCTGCGCGAACTGTACCGCCGACTTGCCAAGGCACACCGACAGGATCCGTTCAAGCCCTTTCCGCTCCTGCTCAACCTGCGCGACCACCAAGGGCAGGTCCGCCCTGTGGAGGCCCTCGAGCGGCATGCTCGCGAAATCGGTTTTCCCCACCCCACTCAGCTCGTCCGTGCCTGGCGCTCGGGCGACGTCACTCTCATTCTCGACGGCTTCGACGAGATAGCCACGCCGGGCTGGCTCGGCAAGACGTCCGCCATGCGCGACATCCGGCGCCGTTCGGTGGAGCTCGTGCGCCGGTTCTGTCGCGAATCGCGGACGACCACCTCCGTCGTCCTGGCCGGTAGGGCGCACTTCTTCGACAGCGAGCGGGAGATGCGGCTGGCACTCGGCACCCGTGACGACTCGCTGTACCTCATGGCCGGCGAGCCGACCGATGAACAAGCACGCAAGATCCTCGACGCCTACGGCTGGAAGGAGGCTCTTCCCGACTGGTTGCCCTCACGTCCGCTGCTGCTGAGCTACCTGGGTTCGTCGAGCGCGCTGCAGAATTCCATGGAGGACACGTTCGGACGCTCCGCGGGTGAGGGATGGCACATGATGCTGGACCGCATCGCCGAACGCGAAGCGAGCATGGAGATGGGGGTCGACGGCTTCACGATCCGCAAGGTGCTGGAGCGACTTGCCACTCAGGCACGCCGCTCCACCGACGGTCTGGGGCCTATCTCCCAGGATGAGCTGACCTCCGTGTTCCAGTCGGTGTGCGGCTACGCTCCTGACGAGGGCTCGTACCAGCTCCTGCAACGACTCCCCGGACTCGGCGCCATGGACAGCGTGGACGGCTCTCGGCGGTTCGTGGACGTTTCCCTGGCGGATGCGGCCCGGGCCGGCGACGTGGTGGCCTGTGTGCTCGAGCCCAACACCGAGAGCCCGTTGATGGAAATGACCGGCAGCGTCGCGTGCCTGGACGAGGTCGGGATCGACGTCGCCGCCGTCCAACTGAGCCACGAGGCCAGTGCGAGTCCAGGGCGTGCGTACTCGTCGGCCATCGCTCTTCAGCGCAGCGGAGTGTCAGACGCCGTGGTCGCCGACATCGTCCGAGTCACGGCACGGCTGTGGCCCGGAGACGAGGCCCGCACGGCAATCGCGCTGCATGAGATCGAACTGCGAAGTTTCACCCTGTCTGCCGACGCCAAGGGCTACGACTGGCTGAGTTTCCATGACTGCGTCATCCAGGAGCTCGACCTCACGGACTACGACGGCTACGCACTCCCGCATTTCCAGTCCTGCATCATCGGCCAGATGGCGGGAGTGGCAGGATGGTCGGCCCTCCAGAGTGAGCGATTCGTCGAGTGCGAAGTGGTGCAGTTCGACGCTCAGATGTCCACGGGGAAGGGCATCCTGGCCCTGAAGACGACCCCGATGAACAAGGTGGTACTGACCATACTGAAGAAGGTTTACGCGCAGCGGGGCACCGGCCGCAAGGAGTCCGCCCTCTTCCGCGGGCTCGACGCGAAGCACCGCGAGCTCGTCCCCGAAGCGGTCCAGCGGCTCACCGCGGCAGAGCTGGTTGCCACCGCCCGGGCCAGTGGTAACAAGATCTACCTGCCTGTCCGGGGTATGGCTCCGCGGGTGCGGCGGATTCTCCAGGCGCCGCAGGTGAGCAAGGACAGCATCCTGGATTCCTAGCCTGCCCCCGTGCCGGGACCCGCGCTCCTTCGGGAGGCGGGATCCCGGTATCGGTCACCAGAGAGCGGCGAGGCCGGAACCTTCTGAGGCCGAAAGATCTACTCCTGCGTGACGTTCCTGTCCGCGTACGTCTGCCGCAGTTCCACCTTCCGGACCTTGCCGCTCACGGTCATCGGGAACTCGGTGAGGATCTCCATCCGGCGCGGGATCTTGTAGTGGGCGAGCCGGTCGCGGCAGAAGGACGTGATCTCGTCCAGGGTGGGCGGGGACGCGGGGTCGCGGGGGATGACGCAGGCCAGGATCTCCTCGCCGTACCGCTCGTCGGGGACGCCGACGACCTGGACATCGGCGATCTTGGGGTGTCCGTAGAGGAACTCCTCGATCTCGCGCGGGTACACGTTCTCCCCGCCCCGGATGATCATGTCCTTGATGCGTCCGACGATCTGCACGTAGCCGTCGTCCCGGATGACCGCGAGGTCCCCGGTGTGCATCCAGCGGCCCGCGTCGATCGCCTCTGCGGTCTTCTCCGGCTCTTCCCAGTAGCCGAGCATCACGCTGTAGCCGCGGGTGCACAGCTCCCCGGCCGTGCCGCGCTCCACGGTCAGGCCGGTGGCGGGGTCGACGACCTTCACCTCGACGTGCGGCATGACCCGGCCGACCGTCCCGGTGCGGCGTTCCAGGTCGTCGTCGCGGCGGGTCTGGGTGGAGACGGGCGAGGTCTCGGTCATGCCGTAGCAGATCGACACCTCGGCCATGTTCATCTCGGCGACGACCCGCTTCATCACCTCCACCGGGCACGGCGAGCCCGCCATGATCCCGGTGCGGAGGGTGGAGAGGTCGTACGCGGCGAAGTCGGGCAGGTTGAGCTCGGCGATGAACATCGTCGGCACCCCGTACAGCGAGGTGCAGCGCTCCTCCTGGACCGCGCGGAGCGTGGCGGCGGGGTCGAAGGAGGCGGCCGGGATGACCAGGCAGGCGCCGTGCGAGGTGGCCGCGAGGTTGCCCATGACCATGCCGAAGCAGTGGTAGAAGGGCACCGGGACGCAGACGCGGTCCTGCTCGCTGTAGGCGATCATCTCGCCCACGAAGTAACCGTTGTTGAGGATGTTGTGGTGGGAGAGCGTGGCGCCCTTCGGGAAGCCCGTCGTCCCCGAGGTGTACTGGATGTTGACGGGCTCGTCGCAGGAGAGCGGCTCCGGGCGCAGCTCCCCCGGTGTCCGGGCGAGCAGCGCGTCCCAGCTCGGGTCGCCGAAGTAGACGCTCTCCCGCAGCTCCGGGCACTCCGGGCGGACCTGCTCGACCATGGCCCGGTAGTCGCTGGTCTTGTGGGCGAGCGAGGCGAAGAGCAGCGAGACGCCGGCCTGCCGGAGGACGTACGCCAACTCGTGGGCGCGGTAAGCCGGGTTGATGTTCACCATGATGGCGCCGATGCGGGCGGTGGCGTACTGGACGAGCACCCACTCGGCGCAGTTCACGGCCCAGATGCCGACCCGGTCGCCCTTGCGGACGCCGCTGCCGAGCAGGGCGCCGGCCAGCCGGTCGACATCGGCTCCGAAGGCGGCGTACGTCCACCGCCTCCCGGACGGCACGTCGACGAGTGCCTCCCGCTCGGGCCAGGCGGCGACGGCCCGGTCGAGGTTGTCCCCGATGGTGTCGCCGAGCAGGGCGGTGGTGGAGGTGCCGTGGGTGTAGGACGGGTTCACGCGAGGTCCCCTTCCGCGTACTCCTTGCCGCCGCCTTCCGCCGTCAGCCGGCGCAGTTCGACGCGCCGGATCTTGCCGGAGACGGTCTTGGGCAGGTCGGCGAACTCGATGCGGCGGATTCGCTTGTACGGGGCGAGGACCGCGCGCGAGTGGGCGAAGAGGGCCTTCGCGGTCTCCTCGTCCGGCTCCCAGCCCGCCGCCAGGACGACGTACGCCTTGGGGACGGCGAGCCGCAGCGGGTCGGGCGCGGGGACGACGGCCGCCTCCGCGACAGCCTCGTGCTCCAGGAGGGCGCTCTCCAGCTCGAAGGGGCTGATCTTGTAGTCGGAGGCCTTGAAGACGTCGTCGGCCCGCCCGATGTAGGTGATGTAGCCGTCCGCGTCCCGGGAGCCGATGTCGCCCGTGCGGTAGTGGCCGCCCGCCATCGCCTCCGCCGTACGCTCCGGATCGCCGTGGTAGCCGGTCATCAGGCCCACCGGGCGGGCGTCCAGGTCGAGGCAGATCTCGCCCTCCTCGACGTCGGCCCGGCCGGTCACAGGGTCGACGAGGGTGACCCGGAAGCCGGGGCTCGGACGCCCCATGGAACCCTCCTTGAGCCGCTGGCCCGGGCTGTTGGACACCTGGACGGCCGTCTCGGTCTGGCCGAAGCCGTCCCGGATGGTGACGCCCCAGGCGCGCCGCACCGACTCGATGACCTCGGGGTTCAGCGGTTCGCCGGCGGCGACGACCTCGCGCGGCGGGGTCTTCAGGCGGGTCAGGTCGGCCTGGATCAGCATCCGCCACACGGTCGGCGGGGCGCAGAAGCTGGTGACGCCGTGGCGCTCCATCTGCTCCATGAGGCGCGCCGGGTCGAAGCGGGTGTAGTTGTGGATGAAGACCGTCGCCTCCGCGTTCCACGGGGCGAAGAGGTTCGACCAGGCGTGCTTGGCCCAGCCGGGCGAGGAGATGTTGAGGTGCACGTCGCCGGGCTTGAGGCCGATCCAGTACATCGTCGAGAGGTGGCCGACGGGGTACGACACGTGGGTGTGCTCGACCAGCTTGGGGCGGGCGGTCGTGCCGGAGGTGAAGTACAGCATCAGGGTGTCGTCGGCGCGCGTGACGCCGTCGGGCTCGAACACGTCCGGCTCCCGGTCGGCGTGCTCGTACCCCAGCCAGCCGCCGACTTCGCCGCCGCCGACCGCGATCCGGGTGTACTCCCCGGGGACGTCGTCGAACTTGGCGGTGTCCTCGGCCCGCACGATCACGTGCCGGGCGCGCCCCCGGTCGACGCGGTCGCGCAGGTCGGCGGGGCCGAGGAGCGGGGTGGCGGGGATGAGGACGGCGCGCAGCTTCATCGCGGCGAGCACCGTCTCCCACAGTTCGACCTGGTTGCCGAGCATCAGGATGATCCGGTCCCCGGCGCGGACGCCCCGGGCCCGGAGCCAGTTCGCGACCCGGTTCGAGCGGGCGGACATCTCGGAGAAGCTCACCCGTGTCTCGGAGCCGTCCTCCTCGACGATGTGGAGCGCGGTCCTGTCGTTGTCGCGCGCGATGACGTCGAACCATTCGAGCGCCCAGTTGAACCGGTCGGGCCGGGGCCAGGCGAAGCCCTCGTAGGCCGTCTCGTAGTCCTCGCGATGCTCCAGCAGGAAGTCCCGGGCGGCCCGGAACCTCTCCGTGGCGCCGGTCGCGCTCGTGGGCGTCATGTGTCCTCCTCATTGCGGGACCTGTCCCGGACATCGTGTAATCGGTGACCCAGGTCTCACTACCCCCGTTCGGGGGTGAAGGAGTGGTCCCGTGCCCGAGATGACGGAAGCGGTGGAGTTGCGGACGGCCCTGTCGCGGCTGAAGCGCGCCGGCGGGCTGCCCGTCGTGTTCGGCGGACTGCTCCAGGAGGGGGCCGCGGGGCGCACGATGCGGATCGCCGAGCTCAGCGGGGCGGCGACGCCGGCGCTGCGCGGGCTGACGATCTCGGCCGGCTCGGGCCTCGGCGGGAAGTGCCTCGCGCTGTCGCGGCCGTGCGCGGTCACGGACTACCCGGCGTCGCGGCACATCACCCACGAGTACGACGTCCCGGTGTCGGCGGAGGGGCTGCGCGCGGTGATCGCCGTCCCGGTGGTCGTGCGCCGCAAGGTGCGGGGCGTGCTGTACGGGGCGCTGCGCGAGTCCCTCCCGCTCGGCGACCGCGTCTTCGACGCGGCGATGGCGGCGGCCCGCGACGTGGAGCAGGCCCTGGCGGTACGGGACGAGGTGCGGCAGCTGCTCGCGCCGCCCGCGCCGGGCCCGTCCTGGGAGGAGGTCCGGCAGGCGTACGGGGAGCTGCGCGAGCTGGCGCCGAAGGTCGTCGACCCGGCGCTCCGCGAACGGCTCCTCGCCGTCTGCGGCCGCCTGGAATCCGCCTCCGGCGCCGCGCCGGCGGTCCCCCGGGTGGGCCTGACCCCGCGCGAGACGGACGTCCTGGCGGCGGTCGCCTCGGGCGCGACGAACGCGACGGCGGCCGCGCGGCTGGGCCTGCGCCCGGAGACGGTGAAGGGCTATCTGCGCTCGGCGATGCGCAAACTGGGCGCCCACACCCGCCTGGAGGCGGTGGTGACGGCGAGGCGGGCGGGGGTGTTGCCGTAGGGGGGCTGGCGGGGCAGGGTCGGAGGAAGTACTTCCGGGCGGGTGTCACCTGCACGGGTCAGGGATGGACGGAGTACTCCCGAGCGTCCGTCACCTGCACGGGTCAGGGATGGACGGAGTACTCCCGAGCGTCCGTCACCTGCACGGGTCAGGGATGGACGGCATACTCAGGCGGCCCGCACCGGTCAGCCCCGGACGACGTACCCCCGGGCGTCCTCCAGCGGCCCGCGCAGCAGACGGCCGACGGCCTCGAAGGGGTCCGCTCCGAGGTAGGAGGGGCCCGTGTGGTGCAGGAGGAAGAAGCGCCCGGTCTCGTCGACGAGGACCATGGCCCCGTCGAAGGTCTCGTATCCGACGGGAAAGAGCCTCTCCCCCAAGGCGCGGGCGAGTTCGGCGACGTCCTCGCCGCTCTCCTCGTAGATCCAGTGCGGGGTGAGTCCGACGGCGTCCGGCGGCGTCCCGGGAATGACCAGGCGCAGTCCGCCGAACTCCCGGACGAAGTCCGCGGCCGCCGGGAACGCCTCCACGGGGTGGCCCTCCTCGGCGAACCGGTCGGCCACGAAGGCCAGCATCCCGGGGAGCCGCGCGCCGAGGTCACGCCCCGGGAACCAGCCGGCCTCCGTGAGGGCGGCCTCCACCTCGTCCCGTGTCACCGTCCCGCCTCCGCGGTGACGATCTCGTACGGGACGTCCGCCGGTGCCAGGAGGCGCAGCGTCCGCTCCGCCTCCTCGGTGAGCGCGGCGCGCTCCGCCCGCGTGATCCGTGCGAAGGGCTCGATGGTGAGCGTGGTGCGGTCCTTCGCCTCGTCGAGCCGCCAGAGGCCGGCGAGGAAGCCGTCGAGGAGGAAGGTGCGGTGCGCCTGGTTGCCGGTCCAGGTGCGGGTGCGGTGCTCGGCGGGGACGACGCGGGTGCGGTCGGCGTGCGAGAGCAGCAGGTTGTCGAACTCGGGGAGGAATCGGGGCGGGGCGGGGGTGTCCTCGTCGGGGCGGGGTGCGTCGGGGAGGTCGAAGAGTTCGGTGCCGTGCTCGTCCCGGAAGACGAGGAGCTCGGGCCGCAGCCGTTCGAACGCCGGACGGAGCCGGGTGAGGCCGCACCAGAGCTGCATGTCCTTGACGGAGGCGGGGCCGAAGGCCCCGAGGTAGCGCCGCACGGTCTCGTCGAGGTCGGCGGCCTCCTCCGTCGGCGCGTCGAACCAGGTCCGGACGGTGGTGAGCGCGACCTGCCCGCTGCGCCGCCAGAGGCCGCGCGGGGTGACCTGGACCATCAGGAGGAGGCACCGGGCGGCGATGGTGAGGGCGAGCGGGTCGGCGTCCGGCCACTCCTGGAGCAGGTGCTCGCGCAGGTCCTTGGGGGTGCGGGGCCGCTCCTCGACGTACGTGGTGGCGAGGGCGGTGAGCCGGTCGAGGTCGACGCCGTCGAGGCCCTTGCGGAACATCTTCAGCTCCCGGTCGATGGCCCCCGCCTGGACGAGCCGGCGCAGGCCGACGGCGTCGCGGGCGGTGTGGGTGTGGACGGTGGACCGGAGGGAGACGATCCGTGCGACCCGCCGGGACTCCATCAGGGCGGACAGGTCCTCGGGCCGGAAGCCGTCGAGGCGGGCGGCGAGCGCGTAGTACGGGGGCTTGGTGTTCTGGGCCTGGAGGCCGACGAGGTGGGCGACGGCCTCCTCGACGCCGAGCGGGGCGGGACGCAGGAGCAGCTGCCGGTCGAGGGTGGCGCGGTTCAGGGCGCGGGGGCCGAGCACGGGGTGGGTCGTCTTGAGGGCCATGTCGGCACGGTATCGAGCCTTGCGGACAGCTACGGTCCGCAAAGGCGACGCCCGTATACGAACGCGAAGGATTCACCCCATATATCCTGCTCTAGGCCCGGCACCCCGCCCGCCGACCGCCGCCCGAGGCCCACCGACGCCTGCCGACCGAGGAGGAGGCGCACGCCGATGCCCGACCGCCACCCCCGCGCGGCCCGGCGCCGCCAGGCCGAACCGCCGCCCGAGGACTCGTCCGGGCGGCCGCCCTCGGCGGAGCCGAGCGTGGTGCGGTCGACGCTCTACCGGGACGGCCGGCGGGTCGCCTCCCCCGCGACCCTCGCGGACACCTTCCGCCAGCTGCGCGAGCACCCGGACGGCATGGCGTGGATCGGGCTCCAGCGCCCCACCGAGGAGGAACTCCACTCCCTGGCGGCCGAGTTCGACCTGCACGAACTGGCCGTCGAGGACGCCCTGGAGGCCCACCAGCGCCCCAAGCTGGAACGGTACGGCGACACGCTCTTCGTCGTCCTGCGCGCGGCCCGCTACCTGGACGCCCCGGAGGAGGTCGACTTCGGCGAACTGCACGTCTTCGTGGGACCGGACTTCGTGATCACGGTGCGGCACGGCGCCGCCCCGGACCTCTCGGCCGTCCGCCGCCGCATGGAGGAGAACCCGGACCTGCTGGCCCTGGGACCGGAGGCGGTGCTGTACGCGATCCTCGACGCGGTGGTGGACGGCTACGCCCCGGTGGTGGCAGGTGTCCAGAACGACATCGACGAGATCGAGACGGAGGTCTTCGGCGGCGACCCGTCGGTCTCCCGCCGCATCTACGAACTCTCCCGCGAGATGGTCGAGTTCCAGCGCGCGACCCGCCCCCTGGTGGGCATGCTGCACGCCCTGATGGCGGGCTTCGCGAAGTACGGCACGGACGAGGAACTCCAGCGCTACCTGCGGGACGTCGCCGACCACGTCACCCACACGAGCGAACGCGTCGACGGCTTCCGACAGGCCCTGACGGACATCCTGACGGTCAACGCGACCCTGGTCACCCAACAGCAGAACGCGGAGATGCGCGCGTTGGCGGAGGCGGGCTTCGAACAGAACGAGGAGATCAAGAAGATCTCCTCGTGGGCGGCGATCCTGTTCGCCCCCACGCTGGTCGGCACGATCTACGGCATGAACTTCGACCACATGCCGGAGCTGCACTGGGCGGGCGGGTATCCGTTCGCGGTGGTGCTGATGGCGGTGGTGTGCGTGAGCCTGTATGTGGTCTTCAAGCGGAAGGACTGGCTGTAGCGAAGGATCTGGGGAGAAGGCGGGGAGCGACGCCCTGCCGACTGATCCCTGGATGCTGTTGACTTCCCCGTGGGGCATCGCACACAGGGAGAGCCGATTGGAACCGAGGAGTGCAGCGGCTGCGGGAAGGGACTTCCCGTACACCGCACATACGACGTGCTACATCGAGGTCCACGACGACGGCAGAGTGACACACGGGGCTGACCGTGCCGCCTACGAACGAGCTCTGGCCGGCAGTTCGCGGCTCTTCGCGGTCTGGCCGGGCACGTGGTCCAGCCACCTGTTCGTGATCGACGACCTGGACGAGTACGCCAAGGCCCACGGCATCAAGCACGACGAGGAGCGGACCGGCCTCAAGGAGCACGTCCACGAGGTGCGGTGGGAGGAGACCTCGTACGGGAACGACAATCCCCGCAGCCCGTATCTGAGCATCGACGTCTCGCTGGACTGCGGCTGCACGATCCACAACCTCCGCAGCTTCGCGGCCCAGATGAAGGCACAGAGGGGTTGGGACGTCGCCACGACCGTCGGCTGGGGCAGCAGCGGTGGACCCGAGGGGACGAAGTACGGCATGCGGGTCCGCCGCAAGAGCCTCACCGGCTGAGTCCGACAGCCAGCCCAACGGGAACGGGGGCACAGCGTGTGCTGTGCCCCCGCTCGCTCACGCCAAGGCGAGGTCGTCGCGCGACGTCTTCCAGCTCCGCCCTTCTCCCGCACGGGAACGCCCCTGGCTTTCGCGAGCCCTGCGGCTGCTGCCGGGGCAGGACGAGGAGCCCGGAGGCTCCTCGCGCTGACCACGGAAGGGCGCGGGGACCCGCTCATCTCAGAGCCGGTCCCTGCGGCAGGACGACGTACGCGCCGGCTCAGAGCGACGCCTCGACTCCGAGACTTCCCGCGCCGATCACTCCCCTCAACACATGGGCGATCTCCTCGGGCTTGAGCTCGATGCCGTCGAGCCCCTCCAGGGTCAGCGGGACCTCCTCCAGTGCGTACTCGCCGCGGCCCTCGGCACTGAACTCGGGACCGGTGCGATCCTCGAAGGACCAGGTCGCGATGCGGGCGAGGTAGAAGAGCTGGCGCTCGTCGCCGGTCTCCAGCGTGTGGAGAAGGCCGATGATGTCGGCCTTCCCCGCGATCTCCTCGTGGATCTCCCGGTGGAGTGCTGACTCCCGGGACTCGTCACCGGGTTCGACGCCGCCGCCGGGCAGGACCCAGTACACGGGGATGCCGGGCCTGGTGCGGCGGATGACCAGCATCGTGTCGTCGGCGGTGACCAGGACGGCGCGGACTCGTTCGATCATTTCGGTTCGTCTCCTTGCTTGTCGACGGACCCAGTG
The DNA here is from genome assembly GCF_042890295.1 of Streptomyces sp. NPDC002232. Taxonomy (NCBI): domain Bacteria; kingdom Bacillati; phylum Actinomycetota; class Actinomycetes; order Kitasatosporales; family Streptomycetaceae; genus Streptomyces; species Streptomyces sp. NPDC002232. The sequence continues at coordinate 654,259 of NZ_JBIARV010000005.1, forward strand.
GAGCAGCCGGTCGCCGTCGACGTGAACGGTGCTCCTAACAATCGCGATGTCACGAAAGGTGGCAGCACCCTGTGTGCCTCGGATGTCATCGAGATCCCTTGCTCCCGGGAGATCACCTTCACGAAGGAAGCCGCAGCGTCAGCAGGAGGAGGACTCAGGCAGGGTGGTGACGCCGAGCTGGAGGAGGGTGGGGGCGGGGGTGCAGCAGCCGGGCTCGGGGAGGCCGGAGGCCTTCGGCTGGTCGAAGAGGCCCGGGCCGCCGCACACTCCGGTCTCCGGGAGGACCAGTTCGACGCGCTCCGCCGCCTCCTGGTCGCCCGCGATCGCGGCGGCGACGGAGCGGACCTGCTCGTAGCCGGTGAGGGCGAGGAAGGTCGGAGCGCGGCCGTAGGACTTCATGCCGACCAGGTAGATCCCTTCCTCCGGGTGGGACAGCTCCTTCACGCCGTGCGGATAGACCGTGCCGCACGAGTGCTGGTTGGGATCGATCAGCGGGGCGAGCCCGGCCGGGGCCTGGAGGCGCGCGTCGAGGTCGAGGCGGAGTTCGGAGAGGAACGAGAGGTCCGGACGGAAGCCGGTCATGACGATGACCTCGTCGATCCCGTCGAGGCGCCGACCGTCCTCCGCCACGAGGACCAGGCCTTCGCCGGCACGCGCGATCGCCTCCGTACGGAAGCCGGTGACGGCGGTGACGTGGCCCGCGTCCACCGCCGCCTTCGCGGCCAGGCCCAGTGCGCCGCGGGCGGGCAGCTGGTCGGCCGTACCGCCGCCGTAGGTGGAGCCGGAGATGCCGCGGCGCAGGATCCACACGGCCTGCGTCCCCTCCTGCTCCCGGGCCAGTTCCGCCAGGGCGGCGAGGGTGGTGAAGGCGGAGGCGCCGGAGCCGATGACGGCGGTGCGCCTGCCCGCGTACCGGGCGCGGACGGCAGGGTCCTTGAGGTCGGGGACGCGGTGGCTGACGCGGTCCGCGGCGGCCTTCTCCCCGAGGGCCGGGAGACCGGACGCTCCGGCCGGGCCCGGGGTGGACCATGTGCCGGAGGCGTCGATCACCGCGCGGGCGGCCAGTCGCTCCTCCCGTCCGTCCGCGTCGGCGACGTGGACGACGAACGGCTGGGCCTCGCGGTCGGCGTCCACGATGCGGTCGCGTCCGGCGCGGGACACGCCGGTGACCGTGACACCGGTGCGGACCCGGTCGCCCAGGACGTCGGCGAGCGGCTGGAGGTAGCGCTCCGCCCAGTCACCGCCGGAGGGGTAGGCCGCCGGGTCGGGCTTCACCCATCCGGTGGGGGCCAGGAGCCTCTCGGCGGCGGCGTCGGTGAGTTCTTCCCACGGGGAGAAGAGCCGGACGTGCGCCCACGCGCGCACCGCCGTGCCGGCCGTCGGGCCGGCTTCCAGGACCAGCGGTTCGAGGCCGCGCTCGGCGAGGTGCGCGGCGGCGGCCAGACCGACGGGCCCGGCCCCGACGACCACGACGGGCAGCTGGTCGGTGGCGGTGGTGTTCATGACGGCCCTCCACTGTTTCGATATCCATCGATGTCTTGTCTCGCCAAGCCTGGCATCTGGATCGACAGTCGTCAATTTAGGAGTTCATCGAAGTAGCCAGGTCGGAGGTGGTCTGGGGGTAGGTTCTGGTTTGATGTGTGTCAACATAGAGGGATGTCGAATGTCACCGCTCCGCCGGTCCTCGACCCCGAGGTCGCCCCCTGCTGCCCGCCCCTCACCGAGCGCCCGCTGGACGCCGAGGAGGCCGAGCGGACCGCGAGGATGTTCAAGGCCCTCGGCGATCCGGTCCGGCTGCGCCTGTTCTCGGCCGTCGCCTCGCACGAGGGCGGCGAGGCGTGCGTCTGCGACATCTCCGACGTCGGCGTCTCGCAGCCGACCGTCTCCCACCACCTGAAGAAGCTCAAGGAAGCCGGGCTGCTCTCCTCCGAGCGCCGCGGCACCTGGGTCTACTACCGCGTCGAGCCCGCGGTCCTCGCCTCCCTTGGCGCCCTGCTCGCCCAGGCCGCCACCGCCTGACCGGCGCGGGCGCCGCCGGTCAGCGCCGCGGCCTCGGTCCGGGTCGTCCGGCGGCCGGTCGCCCGCGCGGGAAGACGAGCGCGACCAGGGCCAGGCCGATCGCCCCTCCGACGACCTGCGCGCCGACGAACGCGGGCACCGAGGCGGGTGCGATGCCCGCGAACGTGTCCGTGAAGGCGCGCCCGAGCGTCACCGCCGGGTTCGCGAAGGACGTGGACGAGGTGAACCAGTAGGCCGCCCCGATGTACGAGGCCACCGCGACGGGCGCGAGACGCAGCCGGTCCGTGCGGGCCAGGCCGAAGACCAGCAGGACGAGGCCGGCCGTTGCCACGACCTCCCCGAGGAGCAGATGGCCCGCCGAGCGGTCGTGCGCGGACCACCTCACCAGCGGCTCCCCGAACATCGCGTCCGCCAGGGCCGCACCGAGTATCGCGCCGGTGGTCTGGGAAAGGACGTGGACGGCGAGCTCGCGCCCCGTCAGGCCCGCCCCGCCCCGGCGGGCGGTCCACCATTCGGCCACGCTGACCACCGGATTGAAGTGCGCGCCGGACACCGGCCCGAGAAGGGCGATCAGGACGCCCAGACCGAAGACCGTGGCCGTGGAATTGGCGAGGAGCCGCAGCGCGACGTCCTCGGTGAGCCGGGTCGCCTGGATGCCGGACCCCACGACGATCGCCACCAGGGCGCCCGTGCCGACGAGTTCGGCGGCGGCTCGCGCGTGGAGCGGGGCACGGGGTGGGACTTGAGGTGGGATACGGGGCTGGGTGACGTCGGGGTCGGGTCGCGGCGGCGGGGCGGCGCTCGTGGCGGGCTCGGTGGTGGACACGGGCGGGCACTCCTCGGCGGGGTGGGGCTCGGACGGCCTCAGGGGCAGGAACGTCTGACGTTCGCCTCGGCGGTCAGCCGCGCGGTCCGCGCGAGCGCGCCGAACTGGTCGGCGAGCCGCTCCATGACCTCCGGCTTGAGCCGGTAGTACGTGAACCGGCCGCAGGGCTCCGTCTCGACGAACCCTGCCTCGCGCAGCACCCTCAGGTGGTTCGAGAGATTCGTCTGCCGGGCACCGGTCTCCTCCATGAGGTGAGTGGTGCACAGCGTCTCGTGGGCGAGCAGGGTGACGATCCGGAGGCGCAGGGGATCACCCAGCACTCTGATCAGATCAGCGTCGACTGATGTCGTCATGGACTGATACTTTCATATCATCCGGAGCTGATACCAGCCTGGACTGATCCGATGCGCCCCGGCCCCGCCCCGAGAAGGACCGATGACCGCTCCGCTCGCCTCCGTGCTCTTCGTCTGCGTCCACAACGCCGGCCGCTCCCAGATGGCCGCCGGCTTCCTGCGCCACCTCGCCGGCGACCGGGTCGAGGTCCGTTCCGCGGGGTCCCTTCCGGGTGACCGGATCAACCCCTCGGCCGTCGCCGCCATGGCCGAACTGGGCATCGACATCTCCGACCGGACACCGAAGGCCCTGACGGCGGAGACGGCCCGGGCGTCCGACTACATCATCACCATGGGCTGCGGGGACGCCTGCCCGTACTTCCCCGGCAAGACCTATCTCGACTGGCAGTTGGAGGACCCCGCGGGGCAGGGCGTCGAGGCCGTCCGGGCCATTCGCGACGAGATCAGGACCCTCGTCAAGGGCCTGATCGCCGACATGGACGCCAGGGCCGCCTGACGCGCACGCACGGCGCCGCCGCGGATGCCGGAGCCCGTATCCGTATCCGTATCCGTATCCGTATCCGTGTCCGTGTCCGTGATCCTCAGGCTCCTGGCCGCCCCATGTGCTTCTTCAGGCGGGGTGCGGCGGCGGCGCGGAAGTGTGCCAGGCGGGCCCTGTCGTGCTCGACGTGTTCGAGGATCTCCAGCGCGCTCTCGGTGTCGCCGCGTGCGGCCTCGCGGTAGAGGATCCAGAGGCCGTCGCGGACGCGGTCGTGGATCTCCGCCTTCTCGCGCTCGTCCACCGCGCCGAGCACGACGCGCCAGAGAACGAGCATCAGCTCGCCACGGGTCTCCGCCCACAGGTCCTCCTGGAGCGCGGCCATGATGACGCCCGTCGCCGGGACGGCCACCGGGGCGATCATCACCTCGTCCTCGACGTGTCCTTCGAGGGTCGCCCCGCCCGTCTCGGCCGCCGACCGGGCGGAGATGATCCGGCGCAGGTCCTCTCCGACGTGGCCGCGCTCACCGCACCGGCACGCGTACGCCTGCCAGTCGATCCGGTCGACTTCCACCGTCCAGGGGACCAAGGCCGTTTCCTTCCGTGGAGCGCCGCGCCCAGCGGGTGACGAGCGCGTCCGCGTGGGGACCGCGAGGAAGACCTCGGGCACCGGGCGGCCGCCCAGGGGCCGATCATGGCCGGGTCGCCGCGCGGAGATCAAGGGCCGGCCGGTCCGCCGGGCCCTGGAGGGGGCCCGGCGGACCGGCCGGTGGGGGTTCAGGCCGCGTGGCCGGAGCGGGCGCGGGTCTTGGCGCAGTCGCCGTAGCCCGAGTCGCCGTAGCCGTCCTCGTCGCCGTAGCCCGTGGGCTCGCAGGGGTCCTCGCCCTTGCTGTTGTCCAGGCGGACGACCTGGCTCTCCTGGTCACCGCTGACCACGAACGGGCCGGCGACCGGGTCGGCCGGCAGGACGTACCCGTCCGGGACCCCGGTCTCCCGCAGGTAGTAGGTGCCGTGGTCGAGGTCCTTGAAGGCGCAGAGACCGGCGGCGTTCGTCGTGCAGGGCGTCCCCGTCCGGGTGTCCGGGTCCGCGCCGTCGGTCTGCAGGCCGGCGCGCCCGTTCGTCTCCTCCCACAGCTCGAACGTCGCCCCGCCCAGCGGCAGGTGGCTGTCGGCGTCGGACTTGAGGAGCGTGAGGGACCCGGTGCCCGGAGGCACGGGGGTGCGGGTGTTGGAGGCGGTGACGGAGACGCCCTCGGCCGCGTTCTCGTCGGTCAGGACGAGCGGCCCGAAGACGGCGGGCGTCGGCAGGTCGTACCCGTCGGGGGCGTCGGTCTCCTGCCAGTAGTACGTCCCCGTCTCCACGGTCCGCGCGCAGACCCCGTCCGCTCCGGTCACGCACGCCGTGCCGACCTGCGTGTCGGGGTCGTCGCCCGAGGTCTGGAGACCGGCCGTGCCGTTCGTCTCCTCCCACAGCCGGAACGTCGCGCCCGGCAGCACCGCGCCCGTCTGCGCGTCCCTCTTGACCACCTTCACCGCGCCGCTCGTCGGGGCGGGTCCGTCGCCGCAGTCGGGCAGGTCACCGGTGAAGGGGTACGCGTGGAACTCCTGGCCGCCGCCGCCCGTCGCGGAGCTCGTGTGCGTGACCGAACCGGTCGTGAAGAAGCGGCCGTTGATACCGGGCAGGGTCACGGTCGTCATCGAGGACTGCTCGCCCATCAGGAAGCTGCCCTGGAACTGTCCGGTGCCCGCCAGCTGGATCGTGGTGGCGTCGGGGAAGTTCCACAACAGCCGCTCGCGGTAGGCGTTGAGCGGGTCGGTGCTGTCGTCGATGCCGCCGCTGTACGTGCTGAGAGTGCGGTTCGCGCCGGTGACGTTGACCAGGATGGTGGCACCGGCGGGAATGCCCGCGAAGACGATGCCCTGCTGTCCGCCGGTGGCGGTGGTCATGTCGAAGTCCACGTTGAAGACCTGGAGCATGGACGCCCCGTCTCCCGTGAAGAGGGTCTGGGTGCCCTGGTTGACGGCCGTGCCGGTGGGGGTGCGGGGGTTGCCGTCGACGCGGGCGTAGCAGCGGCTCGCGGCCGTGAGCTGGTCGCGCAGACCCGCGTACGGGGCGACGGCGTTCGCGTCCTGGACGAGGGTGCCGGTCACGTTCCCCGTGACGGTGCCCGCGTGGCGTACGGTCCCGATCTCGTCCACGAGACCGCCGGTGGTCTCCAGACGCTGGTTCGCGGCGATCGTGACGTCCCCGCCGGTGGTGAGGAAGTCCGCGTCCCTGGGCGGGACGACCCGGGAGCCGACGCCGACGATGCCCAGGTTGTAGAGGCCGCCCGCGGTCGCGTCCTTGTTCTGGTCGAAGTCGTCGAGGACGACGACGCGGCCCTCGGCCTCGGCCGCCCGGCCCCGGACGAGGAAGTCGTCCCCCACGAAGATGTTGATGCCGGCGTCGCGGCCCTTGATGCCCTGGTTGTCGATGCCGGGGAACGGGTCGGGGCAGTCCCCCGGCACACAGGGGCCGAGTCCGCCGGGCAGCGGCGCCGCGTAGGCGGCCGTGACGCCCGGGCCGAGGATCAGGGCGGGGACGGCGGCGAGGGTGACGGCGCAGGACAGTCCGGCCGAGACGGTCCGGCGCCGGGCGCGCCCCTGTCTCCGGGAAGTGTGGTCTCTCATGCCCGGAGTCTCGGCGGGCCCTTCCCGGCGCACCATCCGCGCGGCCCGGGGTTGGGCCGGACAGGGATCATGATCACCGGGGGGTGTGAAGTCTGGGGGCCAGGGGGAGTATCGGCGCGGCGCCGGGCGCGGCTCTCAGCTGGTGCCTACCGCTCCCAGCGCGCGCCGCCCCGCCCGTGCCTGTCACCCCCGCACCGCCCCCGCTATCCGTGCGCCCTGCCCCCGAACCAGCCCCGCCGCCCGCGCCCGTCCCTCCGCTCGTGCCAGTCCCGCCGCTCGTACCCGTCCCCGGGACCGGCCCGTCGCCCCGCCCCTCACCCCCGGACCGGGCCCGGCGCCGGGCGGCGGACGGCGAGCAGGGCCATGTCGTCCGAGCGCGCTCCGCCGGTGAAGCGCCGTACGTCGCCCACCAGGGCGCCGAGCAGCCGGTCGGGGGACGCGGAGGCCCGTCCGGCCAGCCAGGAGGCCGGGTCGAAGAACACGCCCGTACCGTCGCGCGCCTCCGACAGGCCGTCCGTGTAGAGCAGCAGGGTGGCGTCCGCGGGGAAGTCCCAGACGTCGGCCCGCTCCGGCTCCGGGGCGAGGTCGCCGAGCCCCAGCGGCAGCGAGAACTCCCCCGGGGTGAGCACGGTGACCGTGCCGTCCGGGTGCAGGAGCAGCGGCTCGGGATGGCCCTTGTTGAGCACCCTCAGCACCTCGTGTCCGGGCGGGATCTCGACGAGTACGCAGGTGGCGAAGCCCTCCGCGTCGTCCAGGCCGGTACGGCTCGCTCCCTCGCGGGTCAGCGAGCGCTCCAGGCACCGGGCCACCTCGGTCAGCGACGGCTCGTTCTCCGCGGCCTCCCAGAACGCCCCGAGGATCACCGAGACCGTCTCGATGGCGCCGAGGCCCTTGCCCCGCACGTCGCCCATGACGATCCGCACCCCGTACGGGGTGGCGCGCGCGGCGTAGAGGTCGCCGCCGATGAGCGTGTCCTTGCGGGCCGCCTCGTACCGGGCGCCGAGCCGGAGGCCGCCGACGCGCGGATCGGGGGTGGGCAGCACGGCCTTCTGCGCCGCCTCCGCGACGCCCCGCGCCGAGGCGGCGGCCTCGCGGTCGCGGCGGACGATGTGGTTCAGGAGGACGGCGATCGCCGTCACGAGGACGAGGGTGGCCAGCTCCGTCGCCAGGCCGTGGAGCGACGCCGTGTCGCCCATGCTGGTGGTGACCGCGTAGAGGACGGCCGTCGCCGCGAAGCCGAGCGCCCCGAACAGCACCGTGCCCCACCAGGTGAAGAGCGGGGCGGACACCAGCGGGGCCGAGACGAAGAGGGGTGCTCCCGTCAGCGCCTCGGGCGTGCTGAGCTGGAAGACGACCCCGGTCACCAGGAACAGGGCCGGGAGCGCGCGGGCCGGTCGGCGGCCGGCGGCGGCGCGGGAACCGGGCGGGGGCCCGGTGCGCTCGCCCCGCGGGCTGTCGGTCACGAGACCTCCCGGAGTGGGCTGCTGCCGCCCAGTATGCGGGCACCGGATCCGGGTCGCGCGGGACCGCGTCCCCGGCCGGACGCGCGACGCGCGGGACCCTCGCGGACAGGGGCCGTCGTCCCCCACCGGCCCCCCACCCACCGGAGCCCTCCCACCGCCGTGGCTCCGGTGTCCCCCGATAGGGTGAGCGGGCCCCGGAGCGCCGGGGCCCGATTGCGTCTGGGGTGGGGAATGTCGAAGCACCGGTTGTCCAGGAAGGGCCGCTACATCGCGCTCGCGACGACGGGGGTCGTCGTCGTGGCCGGTGCGGGGATCGCGGCGCAGACCTCGATGGCGGCCTCCGTGTGGCCTGCTCAGAAGACCTACACGGGCCGGGCGTTCGACGCCTGCACGGCGCCCTCGCTCGGCGCGATGCAGGCGTGGAAGAAGGACGGCTACTACAGCGGCGTCGCGGTCTACATCGGCGGGAAGAACCGCGGCTGCGCCCAGCCCAACCTGACCAAGCCGTGGGTGAAGTCGGTCGACACGCTCGGCTGGCGGGTCATCCCCCTGTACGTCGGCGCCCAGCCGCCGTGCCAGAAGAGCGGGAACAAGGAGCGGTTCACCGCGGCCACCGCGGCCTCCGTCGGGGCGAGCAACGCCACCGACGCGGTCGCCAAGGCCTCGGCCCTCGGCATGAAGGCCGGCAGCCCGATCTACCTCAACATGGAGTCGTACGACATCGCCGACAAGGCGTGCAACGACGCGACCCTGGCCTACGTGCGCTCCTTCACCAAGACGCTGCGCGCCAAGACCTACCGCGCCGGCCTCTACGGCTTCAGCAGCTCCAGCGCCAAGGCGATCGCCACCGCCAAGGACCGTACGGACCTGCCGGGGAACCTCTGGTACGCCCTGTGGAACGGCCAGGAGACCACCACCGGGGACTGGCCCTGGGACCCGAAGCTCTACACCGACCACAGCCGGGGCCACCAGTACAAGGCCAACAGCAAGGAGACCCGCGGCGGCTACACCATCAACGTCGACCGCAACGCCTGGGACGCGCCGGTCGCCATCGTCGGCTGACCAGCGGGACCGCCGACCGCCCGGACCATCGGCCAGCCGGACCGCCGACCGGCTGCCGCCGGGGCGCGTCGCGCGCGGGGAGCGGGCCGGCGGGGGGACGCGCGCGTAGCATGCGGATCCGCGGGCCGGACGGGCGGAAGGAGCGGCGGGCCATGGGTGACCTCCTCCTGATCCGGCACGGCGAGACCGAGTGGAGCGCCTCCGGGCGGCACACCGGCCGCACGGATCTGCCACTCACCCCGGACGGCGAGGCGGAGGCGCGCACGCTCGCCCCGTTCTTCGCGGGACGGTCCTTCGCCTTCGTGCTCACCAGTCCGCTGCGGCGGGCGAGGCACACGGCCGAACTCGCCGGTCTGCGGGGCGCCGTGACGGACGAGGACCTGTGCGAGTGGGACTACGGCGGCTACGAGGGGCTGACCACCGCCCGGATCCACGAGACCCGGCCCGACTGGTCGCTCTGGCGTGACGGGGTGCCCCCGCATCCCGACGGGAGTCCCGGCGAGTCCGCCGCGGACGTGGGGCGGCGGGCCGACCGGGTCCTGGCGCGCCTCGCGCCGCGCCTGGCGGGCTCCGCGGAGGACGGCGTGGTGGTGGCGCACGCGCATCTGCTGCGGGTCCTCACCGCCCGCTATCTGGAGCTTCCGGCGTCCGAGGGGCGGCTGTTCCTCCTGACGACGGCGACCGTCGGACGGCTGTCCACCGAGCACGGCCTTCCGGTGGTCGCGGGCTGGAACCAGCGCCCCCTTCCCCGCGCGTGACCGGCGGGGCGCGGCGCGCCCGTCGGACGGCGGTCCCGCCGGCGGCGGGTGCGGCGGTCCTGGCGACCGGCATCCTGTCGGTGGGCCTCTCCCAGACCGGCTTCGAAGCGGTCTCGGTGGTGGCGCTGTGCCTGGCGACGGCCGTGTGGCTGCTCCTCGCGTACGGCTTCGCGGCCCTGCTGGTCAGGGACCGGCGGCGCTGGGCGGCGAGCGCCGGCACCCCGCCCGCGCTCACGGGCGTGGCCGCCTCGACGGTGCTCGGCGCCCGGTTCGAGCTCCTCGGCGCCACCCCGGTGGCCGTGGCGTTCCTGGTGCTCGGCGCCCTGATCTGGCCGGTGCTGCTGGTCGCCGTGCTCCGGCACCTGACCCGGCGGGCGCGGGGCGCGGTGTTCCTCGTCTGTGTGGCCACCCAGGGCCTCGCCGTGCTGTCCGCGCTGCTCGCGCCGAAGTCCGGCGGCTGGCTCGCCCGGGTGGCCCTGGCCCTGTTCCTCCTCGGGCTCGTGCTGTACGCCGACGCGCTGGCCCGCTTCGACGTGCGCGAGGTGGTGACGGGCGCGGGCGACCACTGGATCGCGGGCGGGGCCCTGGGGATCTCGGCGCTCGCCGGGTCGAAGCTCCTCGTCGCGGGCGCGTGGCCGGACGGTGCGGAGGGGGCGCTGCGCACGGCGACGTTCGTACTGGTCGCCCTCGACCTGTCCTGGTACGCGGTGCTGCTGTGCGGCGAGCTCGTCCGCCCGCGTCCCGGCTACGACGTCCTGCGGTGGGCGACGGTCTTCCCGCTCGGCATGACGGCGGTCGCGGCCCTGTCGACCTCGGCCGCGACGGGGGTGCACTGGCTGGGGAGCCTCGGGCGCGTCCTGCTGGGGATCGCGGTCGCCGCCTGGCTCGCGACCGCGTACGGCCTGGCCCGTACCGCCCCCAGACCAGGGCGGAGACCAGGCCGGCCACGGTAACAGTGACGGTGACGGTGACGGTGACGGTGACGACGCGATGGCCGAGTGGGCGGTCACGGTCCGGCGCAGCTCCCGGGACGTCACGTCGACGTCGACGTCCGGGGTGCGGGCGGTCCGGTCCGGTCTCGGTCCGTCACCTCTCCGCTGCTCCGGACCGCTCCGGGCGGCCGAAGGCGAGGTCGAGGATCCGCCGCCAGCGCACGGGCGGCACGGGTACGGGGACGCCTGGGCGGTCGCGTGGCACCAGGACCCGCAGGGCGCCCGGGCGCAGCACGCACACGACCGGGGTGGGCATCCGCAGCGCCTCGCCGTCGACCGCCACGGGGATCTCGTCCGCGTCGGAGGTGACCTCGACGCGGTGGGCGGACAGCACGGTGAGGCCGGTGGACTGCGAGCCGCGCACGGCCAGATCGGCGGCCTGCGCCGCGTCCTCGACCCGGATGCCGAGCACGCCCAGCTCGCCGTCGTGGAGGCTGGGGCGGCGGCCGGAGCCGCTGAACTCGTCGGGTGACACGTACGGGTTGTTGCTGACGAGCACGGCCTGCTGGGCGGTGAGCGGTGTGCCGTCGATCCGTGCGTCGAGCCGCCGCACGCCTTCGCCGAGCAGCAGGTCCGGCATGACGGCGAGGATCGTGCCCGCCTTGTCGTCGCGGTACTCGGGGCGCTGGACGATGTCCGCGTACACCCCGAAGGAGACGGTGTTGACGAAGGGCCGGCCGTCGACATCGCCGAGGTCGATCCGGAGTTCCTCCCCGTCGGTCAGGGCGTCGAGGCAGCGGGCCGGGTCGTCGCGGTCGAGGCCCAGGTCCATGGCGAAGTGGTTGCGGGTGCCGGCGGACACCACGAGGAACGGCAGGTCGTGTGCGGCGGCGACCTCCGCGACGAGGGCCTGGGTGCCGTCGCCGCCGGCGACGCCGAGCAGGTCCGCGCCGTCGCTCACGGCCTCGCGGGCGAGTGCGGCGACGTCGGCGGGGGCGGACGGGTCGAGCAGGATCACCCGCGCGCCGAGCTCCTCCGCCCGTCCGACGAGGCCGAACCGCTCGACCTTCCCGCCCCCGGACTTCGGGTTCATGATGAGGACCGGCCGCTTCGGCCGGGCCGCGGGGGCGGCCTTCTGCGCCCGCTCGGGTGCCGATCTGCGCAGCGCGGTCCGTGCGCAGGCCAGCGCGGCGGCCCAGCACAGGCAGAGGACCAGGGCCGTGACCCACAGGCCGTCGTGCGCGAAGAGGACGATGACGCCGACGGGTGCGGCGACCGCGAGGAGTGCCCCGAGGAGCCGGACGGCGCCCCGGTGCGCGACGAACCACCAGATGCCGGCGGCGCACAGGACGAGTCCGAGGAGGCCGGCTCCGACCACGAGGAGTCCGCCGTCCCCCAGGGTGATCACGAGGACGACCAGGGAGGCGACGACGGCGAGCACCGCGAGGCGCGCGAGCAGCCGTGCTCCCCCGTCCGCTTCGGGGCCCTTCGTCGGCGTGGTGCCCATGGCGTCCCCTTCGTGGTGTCCGACCGCGCGCACGGTCCCGCGACCGCGCGCACAGTCCGGGGCACCAGCGTGCACGGGCCCGGGCGGGAGGGCATCCCGGCCGGGCCCGTGCGGATGACACCGCGGGGGCGGCGCGCCGCGGTGTCGCGTCGCGCCGCCGTCCGTCTGTCTTTCTGTCTCTCTGTCTGTCAGCCCGTCAGTCGGTCCGCGTCAGATGACGCCCTGCGCGAGCATGGCCTCCGCCACGCGCAGGAAGCCGGCGACGTTGGCGCCGAGCACGTAGTCGTCCGCGTCGGCGCCGTACGCCTCGGCGGTGGTGCGGCACTGGGTGTGGACGTCGCGCATGACGTCGGCGAGGCGCGCCTCGGTCTGCTCGAAGGTCCAGGTGTCGCGGGCCGCGTTCTGCTGCATCTCCAGGGCGGAGGTGGCGACGCCGCCCGCGTTGGCGGCCTTGCCGGGGCCGAAGAGGACCCCGGCCTCCCGGAACACCTCCACCGCCTCGGGCGTGCACGGCATGTTCGCGCCCTCGGCGACGGCGCGGACGCCGTTCTTCACGAGGGCCACGGCGTCCTCGCGGCGCAGTTCGTTCTGCGTGGCGCAGGGCAGGGCGATGTCGCAGCGGAGGTCGAAGATGGTGCCCCGGGCGGAGAAGACCGCGGACGGCTTGGCCTCGGCGTACGCGGAGATCCGGGCGCGCCGGACCTCCTTGATGTCCTTGAGGAGCTCCAGGTCGATGCCGTCCTCGTCGACGAGGTAGCCGGTGGAGTCGCTGCACGCCACCACGCGGCCGCCGAGGGCGTGGACCTTCTCCACGGCGTACACGGCGACGTTTCCGGAGCCGGAGACGACCACGCGGCGTCCGTCGAAGTCCTGGCCGCGGGTGGCGAGCATCTCCTGGGCGAAGAACACCGCGCCGTAGCCGGTGGCCTCGGTGCGGGCGTGCGAGCCGCCCCAGGCGACCGGCTTGCCGGTGAGGACGCCCGACTCGTAGCGGTTGGTGATCCGCTTGTACTGGCCGAAGAGGTAGCCGATCTCCCGCGCGCCGACGCCGATGTCACCGGCGGGGACGTCGGTGTGCTCGCCCAGGTGGCGGTAGAGCTCCGTCATGAAGGACTGGCAGAACCGCATGATCTCGCCGTCCGAGCGGCCCTTCGGGTCGAAGTCGGACCCGCCCTTGCCGCCGCCGATGGCCATGCCGGTCAGCGCGTTCTTGAAGATCTGCTCGAAGCCGAGGAACTTGACGATGCCGAGGTTGACGCTCGGGTGGAACCGCAGGCCACCCTTGTACGGGCCGAGGGCGCTGTTGAACTCCACCCGGTAGCCGCGATTGACCCGCACGGTGCCCTGGTCGTCGACCCACGGGACCCGGAACATCAGCTGTCGCTCCGGCTCGACGAGCCGCTCCACGATCCCGGCCCCGGCGTATTCGGGGTGGCGGTCGAGCGCGGGCCCGAGGGTCTCCAGCACCTCGGCGGCCGCCTGGTGGAACTCGGCCTCGCCGGGGTTGCGGCGGCGGACCTCCGCGTAGACGGAGTCGATGTGCTCACTGACGTTCATGCGTGTCTCTTTCCGTGTGGTTCAGGGTTCCGCTGCCGGTCCCCGGGCGGGTCGCCGACGTCTCCGCCGGCCGTGCCCGGGCCGGTGCCGATGCCGCCTCCGCGGCGTCGGTCCCGGCCCTGGGCACGTACGCGTGTTCCCCCCGCTTGCAGGTCCGACAACGGCTCTACGCCATCGCGCCGGCCGTTCCCAGGTCTTTTCTAGTCGATCCGAGGCGTGCGGTGCCCGGGTGTCTCACGCCCGGCAGCGCAGGAGCTCGAACGGCGGGTTGGCCAGGCAGTCCGCCCAGAACTCCGCGCCGAACTCCCGGACCCCCTCCTCGGAGATCTCCAGCGGGACCCAGGTCAGGTCCTCGAAGCCGGCCGCGCACAGGGAGAGCTCGTAGACCTCGCGGCGGGGGCAGGCGCCGACGAAGGAGATGGGCGGTTCGAGGAGCGCCGTGATCCGGACGCGCGGTCCGGTCTCGATCTCCTCGCCGGTCGCCTCGCAGAGGAAGCCGTACTTGGCGAGGGAAGGCCCGTCGAAGCGGTAGTCGGGCTTCTGCACGAGGAGGAAGAACTCGGCACCGGGCTTGAGGTTCCGGCGCACGTTGCGGCACATCGCCTCCATGGTGGCGACGTCCGGCGCGTAGTTGAGCGCCTGGACGCCCAGCGCGAGGTCGAAGCGCTCACCGAACGGGCGCAGTGCGGCGAGGTCCCCCACCTCGTACCGCACGCCGAGCGGTTCGCTCTCCTCGAACGCCAGCGACGCGGCGACCATCTCGGTGGAGACGTCGACGCCGAGCACGTCGGCGGCCCCGCGCCGCTTCAGTTCCCGGCTGTAGAAGCCGGTGCCGGAGGCGAGGTCGAGGACCGTCCTGCCGCGGACGTCGCCGACCAGGTTCAGGAAGCTGGGCACCTCCCCGTACCGTGTCAGCGGAAGGGACTTGAACCCCTCGAAGGCCTCACCGATCTCGTCGTACAGCTGCACACCCATGGGCGCGGTCCTCCCCAGTGCTCGGTCGTGCCTGGTGATCCGTCTGCCTCGGCAGTCTCGCCGGAACGGCGCGCAACCTCGTATGGGCGGAAGGCACGAAGACCGGGCGGTCGACCTGTCCTCCTCTACGGGAGTCCGAAGCCTCCCGGAACTCGTTCGCGGATTCCTGTTATCGGTCCGGCTCCCCGCGATCTCCTCCTGTGTTGGCCGTCCACGACAGCGGAAACAGGCAGGGTGATTCGGAGCATGGGCGCACAGCACGGTACGGAACTGGTCAGGGCGGCACAGAGCGGTGACCTTCGGGCGCAGGACCGGCTCGTCGCACTGCACCTGCCGCTCGTCTACAACATCGTGGGCCGGGCGATGAACGGGCACCACGATGTCGACGACGTCGTCCAGGAGACGATGCTGCGGGCGCTCGCCGGGCTCGGCGACCTGCGCTCCCCGGACAGCTTCAGGTCCTGGCTGGTCGCCATCACCATGAACGGCGTCCGGACCCACTGGCAGCGGCAGCGGCAGGCCGGCTTCCCGGCGGGCGGCCTCGACGACGCGCAGGAGATCGCCCAGCCGGGATCCGACTTCGTGGAGCTGGCCGTGGTCCGGCTGAACCTGTCCGGCCAGCGGCGCGAGACCGCCGAGGCGACCCGCTGGCTGGAGCCGGAGGACCGGGAGCTGCTGTCCCTGTGGTGGCTGGAGTGCGCCGGCGAGCTGAGCCGGCACGAGGTGGCGGACGCGCTCCAGCTGTCCCCCCAGCACACAGCGGTGCGGGTCCAGCGGATGAAGGACCGGCTGGAGGCCGCGCGGATCGTGGTGCGGGCGCTGTCGCAGAACCCGCCCTGCACGACGCTGCGGTACGAGACCGGCACGTGGGACGGGCGGCCGTCGGCCCTGTGGCGCAAGCGGCTGGCCCGGCACGCGCGCGGGTGCGCGTACTGCGCGGGGCTGTGGAGCGGGCTCGTCCCGGCGGAGGGGCTGCTCGCCGGACTGCTCCTCGTGCCCCCGGCCGCACTGCTCCTGGCGGGCGTCCGCGACCGGGCCGGCTTCGAGACGGCCGCGGCGGGCACGCAGCTCGGCGGGGCGGCGCCCTCGGAGCGGGCGGCGGACGCGGGTGCCGGGTACGGGCCCGATCAGGGCGTGTCGTACGGCTCCGGGCAGGGGCCCTCGTACGGATCCGGCCAGGGCTCTCCGTACGGCTCCGGCCAGAGCTCCTCGTACGGGCCGGATCAGGGCCTCTCGTACGGCTCCGGCCAGGAGGTCCCGTACGGCTCCGGTCAGGGCGGTGTCCGTCCCCCGGTCCAGGGCCACGACCCGGCGGCCGATCCGCTCGCCACGACCCTCGCCGCGCCGTCGGCCCCCGCGGGTCCCGCGGGTCCCGGCGCGGTGTCCGGCCCGGGTGGGCGGGGCACGGGCCGGGGGGCCCGGAGCACGCGGGCGGTCCGGCGGCGGCGTCAGCAGCGGCGGGAGCGCGGCCGCAGGCGTCTGGTCGTCGCGGCGGGCATAGCCGTGGTGGCGGTCACCGGGGGCGCGTTCACCCTGACCTCCGGCCCGGACGAGGGGACGGAGGCCCGGGAGGCGACGCTCGCCGCGACCGCCGACGGCGGCCTGCCCACCGCCCAGGAGCCGACCGCGACCCCGGCGACCGCGTCCTCCACGGCCGCGCCCTCGCCGTCCGCGTCGAAGACCCCCTCGGCCTCCCCGAAGGCCTCGCGCCCCACGCCGAAGGCCTCCCGCACCGCACCGCCGGCGCCGCCCCGTCCGACCCGTACGGCCCCGCGCACGCCCGACACGGCCCCTCCCGCCACGCGGCCGACCTCCGGATCGGGATCGGGCTCGGGCTCCACCACCGGATCCGGGTCCGGCTCCGGTTCGGGTTCGGGTTCCGGGTCCACCCAGCAGGAGGTGATCGACCTGGTCAACACCGAACGGTCCAAGGCGGGCTGCGGGCCGCTCACCGAGCACCCGCTGCTGACCAAGGCCGCCCAGGGCCACTCCGACGACATGGCCGCGCGGGACTTCTTCGACCACACCAACCCCGACGGCGACGGCCCCGGCGAGCGTGTGACGGCCGCCGGGTACGCCTGGTCGACGTACGGCGAGAACATCGCGAAGGGCCAGGCCACACCCGCGCAGGTGATGGACTCCTGGATGAACAGCCCCGGCCACCGGGCGAACATCCTGAACTGCGACTTCAAGGAGATCGGAATCGGCCTGCACAGCTCCGGCGGCCCCTACTGGACGCAGGTCTTCGGGAGCCGCTGAGGCCCCTCGGGGGCCCCGGGAGGCGGCGGTGTGACCAGCACGACGTCCGAGAGGGGGATCTTGACGCTTCCCTGACGCGTGACCCCGGATCGGCGGCCCGCGGTCTGCTTAGGCTTGCCCGGCCGTCCGCCGGATGGCCGAAAGTCGACGCTCACCGAACCCCCAGGGACACCCGATGGCCACCACGAACGACGCCCGCACCGGACGATTGCGCGCGTGGATGCTGGAGGGCCTCTCCGACATGGGGAAGGGGAAGCCCTCCCGGCCGAAGGAGTCGGCCCCGGACGCCGGGCACAAGGGGCAGCGCTGGTGGCGGGTGATGTGCCTGACCGGTGTCGACTACTTCTCGACCCTCGGCTACCAGCCCGGCATCGCGGCCCTGGCCGCCGGGCTGCTCTCCCCCGTCGCGACGATCGTCCTGGTGATCGTCACGCTGGCGGGGGCGCTGCCCGTCTACCGGC
The DNA here is from genome assembly GCF_042890295.1 of Streptomyces sp. NPDC002232. NCBI lineage: Bacteria > Bacillati > Actinomycetota > Actinomycetes > Kitasatosporales > Streptomycetaceae > Streptomyces > Streptomyces sp. NPDC002232. Next base: position 671,579 of record NZ_JBIARV010000005.1, read on the forward strand.
GGGTGGCGGAGGAGAGCCCGCGCGGCGAGGGCTCGATCGCGATGCTCTCGCGGCTGCTCTCCTTCTGGCAGGGCAAGCTCTTCGTCCTCACCCTGCTCGGCTTCGCGGCGACCGACTTCCTCATCACGATCACGCTGTCGGCGGCCGACGCCTCCACCCACCTCGTCGAGAACCCCCATCTCGAAGAGGCCCTGCACAACAAGCAGATGATCATCACGCTCGTGCTGATCGCGCTGCTCGGCGCGGTGTTCCTGAAGGGCTTCCTGGAGGCCATCGGGGTCGCCGTCGTCCTGGTCGGGATCTACCTCTCCCTCAACGTGGTCGTGGTCGTCAGCGGCTTCTGGCACGTGATCACCGAGGGTCACGTCGTCACCGACTGGACCGCCGCCCTGACCGCGGAACACGGCAACGTCTTCGCCATGGTCGGCGTCGCCCTCCTCGTCTTCCCGAAGCTCGCGCTGGGTCTGTCCGGCTTCGAGACCGGCGTCGCCGTCATGCCCCACGTGCAGGGCGCGCCGGACGACACCGAGGACCGCCCGGCCGGGCGCATCCGCGGCACGAAGAAGCTGCTCACCACCGCCGCCCTGATCATGAGCGTCTTCCTGATCTGCACGAGCTTCATCACCACGGTGCTCATCCCGCACCAGGAGTTCGAGTCCGGCGGCAGCGCCAACGGCCGCGCGCTCGCCTACCTGGCCCACGAGTACCTGGGCAACACCTTCGGCACGGTCTACGACGTCTCCACGATCGCGATCCTCTGGTTCGCGGGCGCCTCGGCCATGGCCGGACTGCTCAACCTGATGCCCCGCTACCTGCCCAAGTACGGCATGGCCCCGCACTGGGCGCGCGCGGTGCGCCCCATGGTCATCGTCTTCACCCTGGTCGCCTTCCTGGTGACGTGGATCTTCGACGCCGACGTCGACGCCCAGGGCGGCGCGTACGCCACCGGCGTCCTCGTCCTGATCTGCTCGGCCGCCATCGCGGTGACGATCGCGGCGCGCAAGGCGGGCCAGCGCGGCTGGACGATCGGCTTCGGCGTGATCTCCGCCGTCTTCCTCTACACCACCGTCGTCAACGTCATCGAACGCCCCGACGGCGTGAAGATCGGTGCCTGCTTCATCGCCGGCATCATCCTCATCTCGCTGCTGTCCCGCCTCGGCCGCGCCTTCGAACTGCGCGTGACCCACATCGAGCTCGACGAGATGGCCCAGCGCTTCATCCAGGACATCTCCCGCCGCACCCCGCGCTTCGTCGCCAACGAGCCGGACCGGCGGGACGTCGCCGAGTACCGCGACAAGATCGAGCAGATCCGCGCCGACAACGACCTGCCGACCACCGAGGACTTCGTCTTCGTCGAGGTGACGGTCACCGACCCGTCCGAGTTCGAGGCGGGCCTGACCGTGCGGGGCGAGGTCCTGCACGACCGCTACCGCGTCCTGACCGTCGAGTCCTCCTCGATCCCGAACGCGCTGGCCGCGCTGCTGCTCCACGCCCGGGACCTCACCGGCGTGAGCCCGCACATCTACTTCGAGTGGACCGAGGGCAACCCCTTCGCCAACTTCCTGCGCTTCTTCCTCCTCGGCCAGGGCGAGGTCGCCCCGGTGACCCGCGAGGTCCTGCGGGAGGCCGAGCCGGACCGGAAGCGCCGCCCGCGCGTCCACGTCGGCTGACCCGGGAGGCGGGCGGCAGGCCCCGCGCGGAAGGGCCCCGGCCGTCTCGGCCGGGGCCCTTCCGCGCGGGGCTACGGCCGTGAGGCGCGAGGGCGGGCGGCAGACGTGCCGCGGGCTACGGCCGGGACGCGTCCAGCCGGGTCAGTTCCACCTCGATCGCCTCGCGCATGAGGACGCGCGCGTGGTCGATCGCCAGGCCGCCGCTCAGCCAGCGCATGCTGAGGCCTTCGAGGAGGGCGGTGAGCCGCTCGGCCGAGGCGGCGAGGGCGGCCGCGGGCGCCAGGGGCCGCACCTGGCCCAGGAGTCCGGCGACCTCCTGCACCCATTGCAGGGTCGCGCGGGCGAGGTCCTCGCGCAGGACGGGGTCGAAGACGGCGCTCGCGCGCAGTTCGCCCCAGGCGGAGCTGTTCTCCCGGACCTCCGGGGTGTCCTGGAGCTCCAGGCAGAGGACCTGGTCGAGTTCCTCGCGCGGGCCGAGGGGCTCGGCGTCGGGGTCCTGCGGGGTGGTGTACCGCTCGGCCCGGTCGTTGATGAACTCCAGGGTGTGGCGCAGGATTCCGGTGCGGTCCTTGAAGTGGTAGTAGATCAGGCCGGTGGAGACCCCGGCCTCGGCGGCCAGTTCCTCCACGCGGAGCCCGCGGACCCCGCGCCGGGCGATCACCCGGGCGGCTGCTTCAAGGATCTGAGTACTACGAGACGCCATGCCGTGAACCCTATCCGGAGCGGCGTGCGGAGTGATCGACGGCGCCGCCCCGGCCGGGACCGGCGCCGCTCAGCCGTCCCTCCGGTGCTGCGGCTCGGCCGTCCTTCCTGTACGGGCGCTCAGCCGTCCTTCCTGTACTGGCTGAGGACCACCGAGACCGGACCCTCGCCCGGCCCCCCGTCGACGAGCCGGCCGATGACGAGCCGCCCGCCGTCGGGGCTGCGGACGCAGAACGGCCGCTCGTCGGCGAGGTCGTCGAGGGGCAGGCTCGTGACGGGTTCCGTCTCGATGCCCCGGTCGCAGTCCTCGGGACTCAGCACGTACCCGGAGGCGACGAAGGCGTCCGCCTCCTCGGGCAGGACGAGCGCGTCCTTGTCGCGGCTCAGGTACCAGTCGGAGGTCTCGGCGGGCACCACCTTCCCGGCGCCGAGGTCGAACTCGTAGCCGTGGTCGGGGGCGGTCAGCTCGACGTCGGCGTACCCGGGCGTGAACGAGGGGCCCGTCCCCGTCCCGTCCAGGTAGTACACGGCGCCGCCCGCCGCCGCGAGCAGGCCGAGGGTGACGGCGCCGGCGATCAGGGCCGTGCGGCCGCGCCGGCGCCGGGCCCGGCGCGCCGGTCGTGCGTCGCCGGGGGCGCGGTCGGTGCCGGTGGGGGGCTCGGGCACCCGCTGGGTGGGGACCGGGGCGGCCGGGCCCGCGTGGGTGGGGCGGTCGTGGAGCGACGGCGTGCGGACGGGGGCCGCGCCACCCGGCAGCTCCTGCCGGACGGCGCCCGGCAGCCAGCCCTCGGTGAACTCCGGGGCGGGGCCCACGGCCGGGTGGGCGTGCGCGGCGGCGATCAGCTCGGCCGGTACGGGACGGTCCTCCGGCCGCTTGGCGAGGCAGCGTTCGAGGAGGGCGTGGAGGTCGGCGGGGACCTGGGTGAGGTCGGGCGGCTCGTGCACCACGCGGTAGAGCGCGGCCGACTCGGGACCGGTGCCGAACGGCAGCGCTCCCCCGGCGACGTAGGCGGCGAGGGCGCCGAGGGCGAAGACGTCGGTGGCGGGCGTCACGGCGAGGCCGAGGGCCTGCTCGGGCGCCATGTAGGCGGCGGTGCCGATCCGCAGGCCGGTGCCGGTGAGTCCGGTGGCGTCGGCGGCCCGCGCGATGCCGAAGTCGATGACGCGGGGGCCATCCTCGGCGATCAGGACGTTCGCGGGCTTGAGGTCGCGGTGGACGACGCCCGCGGAGTGGATGGCCTGGAGGGCCTCGGCGATCCCGGCGACGAGGAGCAGCACCGTGCGCACGGGGAGCGGGCCGTGGCGCTCGACGACCTGTTGGAGCGAAGGTCCGGGGACGTAGGCGGTGGCGAGCCAGGGGACGGGGTCGTCGGCTCCGTGGTCCACGACCTGCGCGGTGAAGAGGCCGTGGATGCGGCTCGCGCTGGCGACCTCCTGGGCGAACCGCAGCCGGAACTCGGGGTCGGCGGCGAAGTCCTCGCGCACCGCCTTGAGGGCGATGGGCCGCCCGCCCGGGGTGTGGGCGAGGTAGACGACGCCCATGCCGCCGGCGCCGAGCCGGGCCTGGATCCGGTAGCCGCCGATCTCTCGGGGGTCGTCGGGCGCGGGCGGCGCGTGGGCCGGCCGTGGCCCGGGAGGGTACGTGGAGGACATGGACACGATCGTGCCTTTGACCAAAGTTTCAGTCAATACGACACGAGTGCGCCGGTCCGTGGGCCTTGCCACACAAGGGCCGTGCGCCACCCTTCACCCCGTCCGCCGACCGGGCGACACCGGATCCGCCACGCCGCGCGGCCGTTTGACTGAAAATCCGGTCAGTGTCAGAGTGGGAGGTACGGCCACCCCCACTCACGCCCACCGCGCCGCCCGTACCCGGGCGCCCGCGACCCGCGTGAGGCCAGGCCAGCGATTCCCGCCGCCGCGCGTCACACGCCCCCGGCGCCGGACCGTCTCGCCCGCCCATGATCGGAGCACACCGTGTCCCACCCGCACCCCTCCCGCCGCACGGCCCTGCGGACGTTCGCCGGAATCGGCGGCGCGCTCGCCCTCGGCGCCGCCGCCTGCGGCCCCGGGGAGTCAGCCCAGGGCGGCGCCGCCGCCGGGACGAGCAGCAGCCCCGGCGCCCAGGACTCCGAGCGCCGCTTCGGCGCCGAGTGGGAGAGCCACACCCGCACCTTCATGTCCTGGCCCGCCCTCGACTCCGTCTGGGGCGACGAGCTGCCCTACGTGCGCGAGGACATCGCCCGCATCGCCCGGGCCGTCGGGGAGTACGAGGCGGTCGTCATGATGGCCCGCCCGGAGCAGCTGCCCGCCGCCCAGCGGGCGTGCGGCTCGCGGGTCGAGGTCATCCCGATGCCCGTCGACGACCTGTGGGCCCGCGACACCGTCCCCGTCTTCGTCGAGGACGGCGACGAGCTCGTCGGCATCGACTTCAACTTCAACGGCTGGGGCAACAAGCAGACCCACGACAACGACGCCCTGGTCGGCCGCAGGCTGCTCGCCAAGTACGACATCCCCCGCGAGGTGGCTCCGCTCACCGCCGAGGGCGGCTCCTTCGAGACCGACGGCGAGGGCACCCTCCTCGTCACCGAGAGCTCGATCGTGAACAACAACCGCAACCGCGGCAAGACCCGGGACCAGATCGAGGACGAGCTGATCGAGACGCTCGGCGTGGAGAAGGTGGTCTGGCTGGCGGGCGTCCGCGGCCAGGACATCACCGACGCGCACGTCGACAGCCTCGTGCGGTTCACCGCGCCCGGCGTGGTCCTCCTCGACCAGGCCTTCCCCGGCTCTCCCCCGGACTCCTGGTCCCGCTCGGCCGACCAGGCCCGCGCCGTCCTGGAGAAGGCCACCGACGCCCGGGGACGGCGGTTCGAGATCATCGACCTGCCGCAGCCCGACCTCGACCTCATCACCGGCGAGGGCGACGACTTCGTGTCGACGTACGCGAACTTCTACGTCGCCAACGACTCCGTCTTCCTGCCGAAGTTCGGCGATCGGAAGGCCGACGACCGCGCGCGCGGGATCCTCCAGGAGCACTTCCCGAAGCGGGAGGTCGTCCAGCTCCAGATCGACACCATCGCCTCGGGCGGCGGCGGCATCCACTGCTCGACCCACGACCAGCCCGGAAAGCCCGCCGCCTGACCCCTCCGGGGAGGCGGGCGGCCCCACCACCGCCTCCCCGGCGGATCAGGGCAGCTGCACGATCTGGATCAGGTTGCCGCAGGTGTCGTCCAGGACCGCCGTGACGACCGGCCCCGCCTCCGTCGGCTCCTGGGTGAAGCGGACCCCGAGGGAGCTCAGCCGCTCGTACTCCGCGCGGACGTCGTCCACGGCGAAGGACGTGGCCGGGATGCCGTCCGCGAGCAGGGCGTGCGCGTACGCCCTGGCGGCGGGGTGCGCGTCCGGCTCCAGGAGCAGCTCGGTGCCCTCGGGGGCGTCCGGCGACACCACGGTCAGCCAGCGGTAGTCGCCGAGCGGCACCTCCGTCTTCTTCACGAAGCCCAGCTTCTCCGTGTAGAAGCCGAGGGCCTTGTCCTGGTCGTCGACGAAGACGCTGGTCACGTGGATCCGCATGCCGTTCTCCTCCTGAGTGCGGGGCTGAGCCCCCGACACAACCATCTGCCCGCCGCCGCGCGGGAACCCGACACGCCCCGCGTACGACTCCTCCAGGACCGACGGCCCCGGCGGAGGGCCCGGCGGGACGCGAACGGGACGGGTGGATGGGCGGACTGGACATACGGATGCGCGGGTTCTCCTGCCGGCACGGCCGCAGCGAGACGGTCGGCGGGGTCGACCTGGACGTCGCCGCGGGTGAGCGCGTCGCGCTGACCGGCACGAACGGGTCCGGCAAGACGACCCTGCTGCGCGCCGTCCTCGGCCTGCACCGGCAGGTCGCCGGGACCGTCGAGGTCGGGGGCCGCGAGGCCCGCTCGGCGGCCGGCTGGGCGTGGCGGCGCCGGGCCTGCGCCTGGATCCCGCAGAAACCGGCCGTGGGCCGCTTCCCCCTGCTCGGCGAGGAGCTCCTCGCCAGCGGCTCCGGTCCCGCCGCGGCGGCTGAGGCGGCGGAGCTGCTGGGCGTGGCGGGCCTCGCCCGGCGGTCGCTCGACACGCTCTCCGGCGGGCAGTTGCAGCGCATGTACGTGGCGAGGGCGGTCGGCGCCGTGGCCGCGGGGGCGGGCGTGCTGCTCGCCGACGAACCGACCGCCGCCCTCGACTTCGACGGGCAGGAGGAGGCCGCCGACCTGCTCACCGCGCTCCCCGTCACGCTGGTGGTGGTGACGCACGACCGGGCCCTCGCCGCGCGCTGCGACCGGGTCCTGGAGATGGCGGCCGGACGCCTCCGGGAGGTCCGGTGAGCGCGGGACCCGTGTCCGCGCCGGCAGGGACGGTGCTCGCCTCCGCCGACCTCGGCACCCTGCTCCAGCTCGTCCCCGTGCAGCGGGCCGGGCTGGCACTGCTCGTCGCGGCGATCGCCCTGCCGGTGGTCGGCGTCGTGATCGTCGGCCTGGACATCATGCCGGTGCGGTTCGCGATGATGCACGTGGCGCTGCTCGGGATCGCGGTCGGCCTGGTCACCGGGATCGACCCGATGGTCTGCGCCCTGGTCGCCTGCGCGCTCTCCGGAGCCGGGATCGCCCCGCTGGCCCGCACGCCCGGCGGACTCTCCGGCGCCATGGGCCTGTTGATGAGCCTGGCCATCGCCGCGGCGCTGCTGGTGCTCGCCGTGTCGGGGGTCAACGCCTCGGGCGCCTTCGCGCTGCTCTGGGGCTCCATCCTGTCCGTCGGCACTCCGGACCTCGTCGTCCTCGGCGTGCTCGCCGTCGTCGTGCCCGGACTCTTCTGGTGGCGGCGGCGCGAGATCGGGCTGCTGCTGTACGACCGGGAGCTCGCCGAGTGCTCGGGCGTCCCCGTCCGGGCGCTCACGACGGCCCTCCTGGTGCTGGTGGCCGTCGCGGTGGCCGGTGCCATCCGGCTCACCGGGGCGCTGCTCGTCGACGCCCTGACCCTGCTTCCCGCGCTGGCCGCCCGGCGGCTCGGCGGCTCGCTGAGGTCGATCACCCTGTGGGCGATCGGCATCGGGGTGGCGGTCAATCTGACCGGCTTCCTCGTGGCCCTGCGGCTGGACTGGCCGCCGGGACCGGTCCTCGTCCTGACGGCGGGCGCGGTCGCCCTCGCCGTCCATCTGCTCCCCGAACGGAGAAACCGCTCATGGCGCGCACCCGCGTCCACATCGCTTCCCTCGGCCCGCTCCTCGCACTGAGCGCCGCGCTCCTGTTCACCGCGGGCTGCGGTGGGCAGGCCCCGGCCCGGTCGTCCGACGGGACGGGGGCCGCCGGTCCGTCGGTCGTCGTGACGACGACCTGGGAGGGCGCGTTCGCCCGGGCCGCGGGCGCCGAGGACGTCACGGTCATCGTCCCCCGCTCGGTGCACCACGCACCCGACTACGACCCGAAGCCCTCGGACCTCGCGGCGGTCGCCGGGGCGGACTTCGTGCTGTACGCGCCCTTCGAGCCGTACGCCGGAAAGATCAAGGAGGCCGCCGGGTCGAAGGCGAGGCTCGTGGAGGTGAACCTCGACAACGACCCGGACCGCGTACGGGCCGAAGTGACGCGGCTCGCCGGGCTGTTCGGCACCGGGAACGCGGCGGCGGCGTGGCGGAAGGGCTTCGACCGCGAGTACGACCGGCTCGGCGGGGAGCTGAAGGCCGCCTGGCCGGGCGGCCGGAGCCCCGTCGTCGTCACCCAGGTCTTCACCGCGTGGTCGGCGAAGCTGGCGGGCGTCACACCGGTCGGCACGTACGGGCCCGAGGCCGTCACCCCCGCGCAGCTGGCGGAACTGTCCGCCCGGAAGCCGGGGTTCGTCCTGGACAACGCCCACATGTCCACCGGGACGGTCCTGCCGGACTCCGGCGCCGAGCAGGTGGAGATCGTCAACTACCCGGACGAGAGCCTGGATCTGGTGGAGGTGTACCGGGGGGCCGCCGCCGAGCTGAAGAAGGCGCTGGGGTCGTAGGGGTCCGCAGGTGGCCGCCGGTCCGCCACGAGGGGCCAGGTGACCGGTGTCACCGGGCCCCTTCGCGTGGGGCCTCGTCGCACGGCGCCGCGCGAGGCCCCGGCGTCATTGGGCCCGTTCGCGTCGGGCGGCGGCGCGCGAGAACTCGCACGTCGCTACCGGCCCGGGCTCGGCCGTCGCCGCTCGGTGGGCGAGGGCCGCGCGGTCGGGCTTGCCCGCGGCCGTGAGGGGCAGTTCGGCGACGACGAGCAGCCGTTCGGGGTGCTTGCGCGGTTCGAGGCCAAGACCCGTCAGGAACGCGCCGAGAGTGTCGAGGGCGGGCGCGGGGCCGTCGCCCGCGGGCACGACACAGGCCGCGAGCCGCTCCCCCATCAGCGGGTCCGGGACCCCGACGCAGACCACGTCCCGGATCCGGGGATGTCCGGCGAGCGCGCGCTCCACCTCCGCCGGGCTGATGTTGGCGCCGCCCCGGATGACGACGTCCTTGAGCCGCCCGACCACGTGCAGCAGGCCGTCGGCGTCGAGGAGGCCGAGGTCCCCGGTACGGACCCAGCCGTCCTCCGTGCGGTGGCGGGCGTCGAGTTCGGGCGCGCCCACGTAGCAGAGCGGGGTCATCGGCCCCCGGGACAGGATCTCGCCGACGGCTCCGTCCGGGAGGGGCCGGTGGGTGTCGGGGTCGGCGATGCGGATGTCCGTGACCCGGGGGTCGGGGCGTCCCGCGAGGACACCGGTGCCGTCGGCGGGCGGCAGGGCCTCGCCGAGCCCGGTGTGGCAGTTGACGCCGTCGGCGGAGCCGTACAGGTTGACCACCGCGCAGCCGAAGGCCTCGGCCGCCGCCCCGGCCGTCCGCGCGTCGAGCGGGGCGCCGCCGAGCACCAGCGCGGTGGGAGCCGGCGGCGGATCCGTGCCGGCCGGCTCCCGTTCCAGGCGCTCCAGCATCATGCGGACCATCGTGGGGACGCCGAGGACGTGGGTCGGCGCGTGCGCGCGGATCGCGGCGAGCGCCGCGTCCGGGGTGAAGTGGTCCAGCAGGACGAGGGTTCCGCCGTGCCGGGCGAGCGTCACGGCGGTGCCGTTGGAGCCGAACGCCGACGCGAGCGGGACGAGGAACAGGCAGCGCGGCGGGGTCCCGTCGGGGATCAGCGAGGCCAGGAAGTTGCCCCGGCCGCCGGCGAGGGCGTTGTGCGAGTACGCGACCATCTTCGGCTCCGCCTCGGAGCCGGACGAGACCAGGATCCGGGCGGCGGACTCGGGGTCGGGCCGGGCGGGCGCGAATCCGGTGGCGTCGGTGCGCAGGAGGCGGGCCAGCGGCACGGTCCCCCCGGGCGCGGGGCCCGGCCCGGCGGCGACGACGTGCCGCAGGGCGGGCAGCGCGGTCCGCAGGGCGTGCAGGTCGGCGGCGGGGTGCGCGCCGCGGTGGGCGGTGGCGGCGAGGACGGCGACGGCGCGGGCCCGGCCGAGCAGGCTCTCGGCCTCCCGTACGCCGCGTCCCACCGGGAACGGCAGGGCGACGGCGCCGAGGGCGGCGAGCGCCAGGTCGGCGACGACGGCGTCGCGGTGGTTGGGGAGCTGGACGCCGACGACATCGCCCGGCCCGATGCCGAGCCCGGCGAGCCCGGCGGCGAGACAGCGGGCCCCGCGGTCGAGGGCGGCGTAGCTGAGCGCGCCCTCGGCGTCGAGGAGGGCCGTGCGGTGCGGTTCGGCGATCCGGCGCGCGCGGAACAGGCCGTACAGATCGAGGTCGGGACAACTGCCGTCGGCCGCCCAGGCGCGGCGCAGGGCGGCGGGGAGCAGATCCCGCAGCACGAGACGCTCGGCGGCGGGTGCGGAGGGGGCGTCGGGCGGCGCCGGGAGCGCTCCGGCCTCGGCGGCGGGTGCGGCGACCCCGGGCGGCGATGACGAAGGCACCCCGGCCTCGGCGGCGGGAGCGGCGACGCCGTCGGGCGGCGCCGGGAGCGCTCCGGCGCGCGTCCCCGGCGCCGGGGGTGTCCGTGCTTCAGGGGGCTGCGGTGCCGTCGGGCCTCGGGTGGGTGTCGGGGGCGTCTCGACGGGGTGCGGCGTGATCCGGTGAGGGGTCATGCGTGGCTCCAGGGGTCGGGGACGGCGGGGGCGCCGTGCGCGTCCCGGCCGATCGGGCCGGACAGACGCGGGTCGTGGTGCAGCTCGTTCAGGTCGGTCGTGACGCGGGTCGCGGCCAGTCCGTGCCGGTCCAGCTGCTCCAGGGCCTCCCGGGTGGAGAGCTCCGTCAGGTCGTACGCGGCGGCGGCCGGGGCGCAGGCGTCGGTGGCGGCGACCCAGCCCTCGGCGGTGCGCGAGGGGTGCCGGAAGCCGCGCGGGCGGCGCGGGTCGTGCCCCCGCCGGGCCCGGTCGAGCGCGGGCCGGGTGAGGGTGTCGGCGGCGCCGAGCAGCGAGGAGTCGACGCGGACGCCCCGCCCGGTGCGTTCACGGAGCAGCAGGCCCGCGAGGACCGCCTCGGCGCCGAGGAGCCCGCCGAGGACGTCGAGGAGCGTCATGAGGGACGGCGCGGGCGGTTCCCCCGCCGGGCGGACGGCCTCGCCGGTGCCGGTGCGGGCCTGGACCATGAAGTCCGTGCCCAGGGGGGCGTCCTCGATCCGGTCGGCCCAGCCGCTGGTGTAGGCGTGCACGAGCGCGGGGTTGACGGCGGCCAGGTCCTCGGCGTCGAGGCCGAGCGCGGCGGCCTTGCCGGGCGCCCAGTTGTGCAGGAACACATCGGCTCCGGCGGCCAGTTCCCGCAGCCGGCCTCGCTCGCGCTCCGACGTGATGTCGATCTCGACGGCCTCCTTGCCCCGGTTGAGCGCCAGCCAGCGGGCGGAGACGCCGGAGCAGGCGGGTGGCATCCCGCGCAGGGGGTCGCCGCCCGGCGGCTCGATCCGGATCACCTCGGCGCCGAGCAGTCCGAGCAGGTGCGCGGCGAGCGGCGCCTGGATCCGCCGCCCCGCCTCCAGGACGGTGAGACCGGTGAGGGGGCGTCCGGCCGCCGGGCGGGCGGTCTCCGTCGTCCGGGGGGACACCCGGCCCGGTCCGAGGAGCCGGAGGGCCCACGGGTCCGCCCCGTCGTCCTCCCCGGCGCGCTCGGCGAGCGTGCGCAAGGGGCACACCTGGGCGCCGGACAGGGCGGCTGCGCGTCGGAGGCGCTCCATCGGGTGGGCCAGGGTCACGACGTGCAGGGCGGCGGGGAAGGGCGCGCAGGCGGTGGCGTAGCGGAACTGGAAGGGCCGCCATCCGTCGCGTATCGCGGCGGCGGGGGCGCCGAGGGCCCGCCAGAAGGCGGCCCAGGCGCCCGGGTCGAGCGTCTCCAGCTCGAACGTCACTCCGTCGGCTGAGGTGAAGGGCGGTCCGCCCGGGGTGAGTTCGGCGGCCTCCGCCTCGTCGGCCCCGGCGGCGGCGAGGTACTGGGAGACGACGAGGAGTCCGGCCCGGTCGGCACTGGTGGTGAGGGTCCCGGACGACCCGCCGCCGCGCGCCCGGCCGATGAGGTCCGCGAGCAGGCCCTGCACGGTGAGGACGCCGGTGGCGGTGGCCAGGTAGTCGGCGGCGAGCCCGCGCGGGGCCCCCTCGCGCCGCCCGTGGACGCCCATGACGCCGGTCGCCGCCTGGACGGTGGCCTCGTCGACCAGGCCGGAGCCGGGCGGGCCCCAGCGGGTGCGGGCCGTGACGGGGGCGAGGCCGTCGCCGGTGAGGACGGTCAGCGCTTCGTCGGCGGGCGTGGTGCCCCGTTCGTCGGTGGCCGCGTGCCGGCGCCGGGCGCCGAGCCGTCCGAGGTGGTCCTCGACGACCCGGGTCAGCGGCGGGGGTCCGGTCACGTGGAAGGCCAGGGTGTCGAGCGGCCGGACGGTCTGCGGGGTCGCTGGGGACGCCATGCCTCTCCTCTCGTCGCGCGGCGGTGGCCCGCGCTGTGGTCCGTACGGAGCGGGGAACCGCCGGGCCGGTCCGCCCGACCCCTTCCCCGGGCAGACAGTCGGACGGGTGTTCTGCCGAGTTCCCGGAGCGGGACGAGGAGAGCGGAGCGAGGGCGTGACGGTCGGCGGTGGCGCGGTGCCGGGTGCGGAGGAATGGCGCCCGAGGGTGGCGGAGTTCGTGCGGGAGCGGGTGATCCCGTACGAAGCGCGGCTCGACGCGGGCGGTGCGGACGCCTCGGCCGTGCGGACCCGGCTGCGCGCCGAGGCGCGGGAACGCGGCCTCTGGGCACTGCCGTTGCCCGCCGAGCTGGGCGGCGGCGGCCTGCCGCTGGCCGTGTACGCCCCGGTGGCGGAGGCCGAGGGCGCCAGCGACCACGGCCCGGCCGCCCTGGGTTCGGCGACGCTGCTCGACGTGACGATGCTGGCCCGGCACGCGGCGCCCGCCGTGCGGGAGGAGGTCCTGGGGCCCCTGGTCTCCGGCCGGCTGCGGACGTGTTACGCGATGACGGAGCCGGACGTCCCGGGGAGCGAACCGGTGCTCACCGCCACGCGGGCGGAGCGGCGTCCGGGCGGGGTGTGGAGGGTGACGGGCCGGAAGTGGTTCGTCTCGGGCGCGGGTGACGCGGACCTGGTGACGGTGCTCGCGCGGACGAGCGGGTCTCCGGGCGACCGGGACGGCCTGTCGCTGCTGCTGGTGCCCACGTCCGCGCCCGGGTTCCGGGTGGTGCGCGAGCTGCCGGTGCTCGGCGCCGGAGGGCAGTACGAGATCGCGTTCGACGGTGTCGTCGTCCCCGGGGACCACGTCGTCGGGGAGCCGGGCCGGGCCATCGCCGTCGCCGGGGAGCGGCTCCAGCTGGGCCGGACCCTGCGGGCGCTGCGCTGGATCGGGCAGGCCCAGCGCGCCTTCGACCTGATGTGCGCGCGGGCCCGCTCCCGCGCGGGGGTGCGGGGTCCGCTGGCCGATCAACCGCTGGTCCAGCAGCACGTGTTCGAGGCCCTGCTCGCCCTGCGGACGACCCGCCCCCTGGTGTACGAGGCGATGGAACTGGTCGCCTCGGGCCGGGACGCGCACGTGGAGACGGGTCTCGCGAAGACCGCCGCCGCCCGGACCCTCCAGTCGGTGGCGGACCGCGCCGTCCAGGTGCACGGCGCGGCGGGGCTCGGTCCCGACACGCCGCTGCCCGCGCTGCTGCGCACCGGCAGGACGGCCCGGGTGCTCGACGGTCCCGACGAGCTGCACGTGACCTCGGTCGCCCGGCGCGTCCTGCGGGCGCGGGGCTGACGCGGAGCGGGGGGCCGTGGCCCTCTCCCTCTGGCGGAGGTCCGCCCGGCGTCGGGCCGCCCCACACCCGCCGAAGGTCCGTCCGACGTCCCGCCGGCCTACACCCGCCGGAGGTCCACCCGGTCGAGCAGGGCGCCGAGGCCGAGGGCCAGGAAGAAGTCGCCCCAGACGAGGGCGTGGCGGACGGCCGTGCCCGAGGCGGCGTCGTAGCAGCCGTCCCGCAGCAGCCCGGCCGGGTGCGTCCCGCCCGGCCGGGCGAGGTGCCGCCGGGTCAGGTGCCGGAGGACGGACTCGGCGCGCGTGCGGTGGGCGGCCGCCTCCGGTCCGGGCAGGTGGGCCAGCTTCAGCAGGGCGACGGCGCCGATGGCGGCGGCGGAGGTGTCGAGGGGGCCGTCCGGGTGGTGGGCGCGGGCCGGCGGGACGAGCGGGCCGTCAAGGAACTCCCCCTGCTTGATGAGCAGTTCGGCGGCCTCGCGCAGTCGCTCCGGCCGCCAGAGGGTGTCTCGGGCGGGCCGGGCGCGGAGCAGCGCGTCGGCGACGGCCAGGAGCAGCCATGCCTCGCCCCGGGTCCACCCGGGCTCCGGGTCGGGGCAGGCGCGCCAGCCGCTTCCGTCCATGAACTCCCAGGCCGGGCTCGGTCGTTCGGCTGGGGCTCCGTCGAGGCACAGGTCGAGGTGGCGGTGCAGATGGCCGGCGGCCGCCGCTTCTCCGTCCGGCCCCGAGGAGGCGAGCAGCGGGACGAGGCCGGGGACGCCGTCCGCGCGGGCCCGCGCCCGGGGGCCGCCGAGCGCCGCTCCCCAGGGGACGAGTCCGAGGCCGGGGTCGTACGCGGCGAGGGCGGAGGCGGCGGCCCGCTCCCGCAGGAGCCCGGCCTCGGCGCCGCCGAGTGCCGTTCCGTACCAGAGGATCAGGCCCCGGGTCGCGGTGTCCGCCTCCGCCCAGGGCACGAGGCGGGCGGTGCACGCGGCCGCCGCCGCGCGGTCGGCCGGCTCGCCCGTGCGCAACGCCCGCAGCCGCAGCAGGCCGGCCCAGAACCCGCCGGTCCAGGAGCCCCGCCCGGTCGTGGTCCAGCGCCCGTCGACGGGGTCCGCGTACAGCGGGAAACGGTCCCCCACCTGCCGGGCCGTCTCACCGACCCCCCGCAGCACCGCGTCCCACGCCGCCTCCGCCCAGCCGAGTCCCGTCATCGCGCCGCACCCTTCCGCGTCCGGCGGTCCCGGGCCCTCTCACCGACCACCCACACCACCGCGTCCCACGCCACTTCCGTCCAGCCGAGTCCCGTCATCGCGCCGCACCCTTCCGCGTCCGGCGGTCACGAGCCGTCTCACCGTCCCACGCCGCCTCCGCCCACCCGAGCCCCGTCATCGCTCACCCTTCCCCGTCCAGCGGTCCCGGGCCGCCCAGGTCAGGGCGACCGCTCCGGCCAGGGCGAACTCGGCGGCGACCAGGCCCCAGCCGGTCCCGTACCGGCCGCTCTCGGCGAGCCGCCCGAAGAGCGGCGGCCCGAGGGCGAACCCGGCGAAGAACCCGGCGGCGACGCGGGCCGAGTCCCGCCCGGCCCGGCCCGGTGCCGAGCGCTGCATGACCAGCACCATGGAGACCGCGTTGCCGGACACCGCGCACACGCCCACCGCCACCGCGGCCACCCAGACCAGCGGTTCCGCGTACGGGGCGGCGACCAGGAGCGCCGCCGCGCCGACCGCGCCGACCGCGAGGCCGCCCGGGAGCCACTCGGCCCGGCCGGGCACGGCCGCCCGCGACCAGCCGACGCGTCCCGCGATGCCGGCGACGCCTAGCACGGCGATCAGCGCGCCTGCCACGGCCGGGCCCAGGCCGAGGCGCTGGACGCCGAACAGGACGAGGTACGTGTTCACGGACGCGATCCCGGCGCCCAGGAACAGCGAGAAGCCGGCCAGCCAGGGCACGGGTCCGCCGGACTTCCCGGCCCGCGTCCCGCCGGGCGCGGGTGCGCGGCCCGCCGGAGGCTCCGCGTCCGCCGGCAGCGACCGCCATGCCCACAGAGCGGCCAGGAGTGCCGCGCCCGCCGCCACCCCGACCGCGCCCCGCCAGCCGACGAGACCGGCCGCCGTGGCGAGCGGCAGTCCGGCGGCGAAGGCTCCGAGTTGCACGCCGGACTGCTTCGTCCCGGTCACCGCACCCCGCCGCGCGGCGGGCACGGCGGCCAGGATCGCCTGGTTGGTCGCCGGGTTGGCCAGGGCCTGCGGCACTCCGCCGAGGGCGACGGCGGCGAGCAGCAGGCCCACGCCCGGGGCGGCGGCGATGAGTCCGAGCGCCGCGGCCGAGAGCAGGAGCAGGGCGACCAGGGAGCGGCGCGGGCCGCCCCGGTCGACGATCCGGCCGCCGACGGGCGACAGCACGGCCGCCGCGCCGAACCCGACGGTCGTCGTCAGGCCCAACTCGGTCTCCGTGACGCCGAGTCGGTCGACCAGCCGGGGCCCGAGGGCGCCCAGCAGGAAGAGCTGCATCATCGAGAAGGCCATGGCGGTCGTGAGCAGCGCGGTCAGGCCCCGGCCGGGGTGTCCGTGTCCGGGCGACGCTTCCGTCGCCGTCCTCTCGGTCCTCACGCGCCTCCCCTTCCGGTGGCGGCCGAGACCCGGACGCGTCGGCCGCCGACCGGAGAAGTCGTGCCCCGCGTCGGGGGAGTTCCCGGGGTGGTCTTGTGGGACGCACCACATCTCGCGTAGGCATGTGCCGGACGGGTCGAGGGGGCGGCCCCGGCGGCCGAGGCCCGCCCGTACGCCTCCGAAAGGGGTGCAAGGATGGGCGCGCCATGACACCAGGCCGATGTTCCCGAGCCGTGCGCGCCGCGATGTTCGCGGCCGTCTGCGTGCTGCTCGCGGCCCTCGGCCACATCCTCATGTCGGGCCACGCCGTGCCCGCCCGGACGCTCGGGGCGGGTCTCGCCGGGACGCTGGTGGTCGCCTGGGCGCTGGGCGGGCGTGAGCGCGGGCTCCTGGCCGTGACCTCCGCCGCCGTCGCCGTCCAGTCCGCGCTGCACCTGGCCTTCTCGTGGTCCCAGTCGGCGGCGGGGGCGCTCCCGGCCGGCCGCGCGGGCGCGGGCCACGGCGACATGGCGATGGCCCCCATGACGATGCCTCACACGGGCATGGACCCCATGACGATGCCTCACATGGCCATGGGGTCGATGGACATGGGCCACATGGGTCACATGGACCACGGGGCGTCGGCCGCCATGGTCATGGGACACCTGACCGCGGCGCCCCCCGCCGCCGGGTCCGCCGGGCACGACATGACGGACATGACCTCCTCGGCCGGCATGCTCGCCGCCCACCTCCTCGCCGCGCTGCTCAGCGGCCTCTGGCTCGCGTACGGCGAACGGGCCGCGTTCCGTCTGCTGCGCGCCGCTCCCGCCGGGCTGCTGCGGCCGCTCGGCCTGCCGGGTCTGCTCGGGCTGCTCCTGGCGGCGGCACCCCCGGCCGCGGACCGGCCGCGGGTCCGCCGTGCGCGGCCCGGTGCCGGGCGGGTCCCCCGGCGGCTCCTCCTCGCCCGCACGCTGCTCACGAGAGGGCCTCCCCGGGCGACCGCTGTCCTCTGACAGCCGGATCCCCGGGGGCGAAGGACACCCGTGTGTCCCGCCCCGGGCATCGGCCCGCTCCTCGGCGGGCCGTACGACGCACCGGAGGCGCCCTGACGGCGCGCCGGACCCCTCTTGCCCTAAGGACCTGTGGCGATGACTCCTGCCCTGCCCTCCCCCGCCCACCCCCCGCTTGTGAAAGCACGCACAAGCTCGACGCGCGCCCTGCCCTCGGCGGAGAGCGACGCGGCGACCACCCGGCTCGCGCTGGCCGCCCGGGACGGCGGCCCCTCCCAGACCGATCTCTTCGTGCGGGCGCTGCACCGGGACGTCTGGCGGTACGTGGCGTACCTGAGCGCCGACCGGCAGGCCGCCGACGACCTCACGCAGGAGGTCTTCCTGCGGGCGCTCACCGCGCTGCCCCGCTTCGAGGGACGTTCCTCGGCGCGGACGTGGCTCCTCACCATCGCCCGTCGCACGGTCGTGGACAGCCTGCGGCGCGCGGCGGCCCGGCCCCGCCTCTCCGACCAGGACGACTGGCAGACGGCGGCCGAGCGGGCGCAGCCGCGCGGGCTTCCCGGGTTCGAGGACGGCGTCGCCCTCGCGGAGCTCCTGGCGGCGATCCCGGAGGAGCGCCGGGAGGCCTTCGTCCTGACCCAGCTCCTCGGCCTGTCCTACGCGGAGGCGGCGGAGGCGGCGGGCTGTCCGGTCGGCACGATACGGTCCCGGGTCGCCCGGGCCCGCGCCTCCCTGGTCGCGCTCCTGAGCGCGGGCGAGGAGCGCGCCCGGGCCGAACCGGCCGGGGCGGACGCCCCCGTGCGGCGGCGGCCGTCGCCCGCGCTGCCCGTCCTCGCCTGATCCGGGCCCTGGTGCCGCCGCCCGGCGGCACCAGGGTTCCTCGGGAGGCGGGGTGACGGGGGCTCAGAAGATCGCGAGGGGGTCGTTCGGTGCGAGCGCGGCGGCGATCCGCCGGGCGACCACCTCGGCCGTGTTGCCGTCGGGGGTGGTCGGGGTCTTCGTCGAGGAGACCGCGATGGCGAGCCGCTTCGACGGGAGGTACGCCTGGATCGCCGCGTACCCGGAGAACGACGGGTTCTGCAGCACCCAGCCGTTGACGACGATGACGCCGAGGCCGAAGTGCTTGGCCGGGGTCTGCTTCAGGCAGATCGACGCCGGGCAGGTGGGGCTGGCGCCGCCGAGGCCGACGGTGCCCGGGTTCAGCAGGGTGCGGTACGAGCGGGGCGAGAGGAGTTCGCCGCTGCCGATCGCCCGCGCGGAGGTGGCCAGGTCGCAGATGTCGGTGGTGATGACGGCGCCCGGTGCGGTGGTCCAGGAGGGGTTCCAGAAGGTGGACTCCTCGTAGAGGCCGCGGTCCGAGGTGAAGGCGTGCAGGACCGGGCTCGGGATGTCCGGGGTGAAGTTGTTCCGGGTGTCGCGCAGCCCGAGGGGGCCGGTGACCCGCTCCCTCACCAGGCGGTCGATCCGGGTTCCGGTGATCTTCTCCAGGGCCTGGACGAGGAGGAGGTAGTTGGCGTGCGAGTAGCTCCAGCTGGTGCCCGGCTCGTACCAGAAGGAGTGGCTGTACGGGTACGCGAGGAGCTGGTCCGGGGTCCACTGGCGGAACGGGTGCGTCTCCAGCTCGGCGCCGAAGGCCGGGTCGGTGACGTAGTCGTGGAGGCCGGTCGTGTTGGTGGCCAGCATCCGCAGGGTGATGAGGTTCGCCTTGGGGACGTCGGGGAGCCACTGCCGCACGGTGGCGTCGAGGTCGACCGTGCCGTCCTCGACGAGCTGGAGGAGGAGCGTGCCGATGTGGGCGAAGGCCACGGATCCGGCCCGGAAGTGCATGTCGGGCTCGGCGGGGACGCCGGTCATGGACTCGCCGAGGGCGTCGGTGAGGACCTCGCGTCCGTCGAGGGTCACCTTGACCTCGACGGAGTTCAGCTTGAGGTCGCTCTTGGCCTTGCGGGTGATGTCCAGGACGCGGCGGGCCTTGCCGTCCAGGGGCCGCTCGGTGCGCACGCAGTCGCGCCCGCCGGGGCCTCCGGGGCCCGCGGGGTCCTGGGCGAGGACGGGGGCGGCCGCGCCGGCCTGGACCGTGAGCGCGAGGAGGGCAGCGCAGAGCAGGGCCCTGCGGGACCGGGCCCGGGTCCGGGTGGGGGTGGGTGTCATGCCCGCACTATGTGGGGACGAACCGCCGTGCTCCGTACGAACACTCCACACATTCGGCGAACAGCATCCATGTGGGGCAGACGGAAGGGCCGGTGCCCGGAGGCACCGGCCCTTCCTCGCGGACCTCGGGCGGGTCAGGCCGCGAGCTCCCTGTCCTCCGCCCCGGTGGCGACGGGGGCGGCCTTGGCGTCGCGCATCACCAGGGTGGCGAGGACGGCGGCCGCGAGGACTCCGACGGCGCTGATGGTGAAGGTGGTGGACATCGAGGAGGTGAAGGCCTCGCGGGCGGCGGCGACCAGGCCGGCGTCGCCCCGGGCCGCGGCGAGCGCGCCGCCGATGGACTGCTTGGCCTGCTCGGGGGCGTCGGCCGGCATCTCGGAGGCGTAGGTGCTGGTGAGGAGCGAGCCGAGGATGGCGATGCCGAGCGCCGTGCCGGCCTGCTGGATGGTGTCGTTGAGCGCCGAGCCGACGCCCGCCTTCTCCTCGGGGATGGTGCTCATCAGGGCGCCGACGGCGGCCGGCATCGCCAGGCCGGCGCCGAGGCCGAGCAGACCGAGGGCGACGGCCGGGACGGTGAAGCCGGACCGGGCGTCGACGGTGGTGAGCAGGGCGAAGGAGGCGGCCATGACGAGCATGCCGCCGAGGATCAGGGGCCGGTTGCCGGTCCTCGCGGCGAGTCCGGCACCCGCGCCGTTGCCGAGGAGGGCGGCGACGGCGAGCGGGACGAAGGCGAGGCCGGCCTTGACGGGCGAGTAGCCGAGGACGAACTGAAGGTACTGGGTGAGGACGAGCAGCAGTCCGCCGTTGCCGATCTGCACGAGGGTCAGGGAGAGCGAACCGCCGCTGAAGTTGCGGTGCTTGAAGAGGACCAGCGGGACCATCGGCGCCGGGGTGACGTTCTCCCAGACCACGAATCCGCCGAGGGTGACGACGGCGACCGCGAGGGTGAGGAGCGAGCGGCCCTCGAAGGCGCCGTGCTGCGGGATCTCGATGATCCACCAGATCAGGGCCGTCATGCCGACGGCGGAGAGGAGCGCGCCGAGCGGGTCGGGCTTCTGCCAGGGGCCCTTGGACTCGGGCATCAGGGTGAGGGCGGCGGCGACGGCGAGCACGACGACCGGGACGTTGATGAAGAAGATCGAGTGCCAGGAGAAGTGGTCGATCAGGACGCCGCCGAGGACGGGGCTGCCGACGAGGCCCAGCATGGACACGGAGCCCCAGGCGGCCATGGCGCGGGGCCGCTCGTCCTCGTCGAAGACGGTGATGAGGAGGGAGAGCGTCGAGGGCATGATCAGCGCGCCGCCGACACCCATGGCGACGCGGGCGGCGATCACCTCGCCCGGGGTGGTGCAGACGGTGGCGGCGAGCGAGGCCGCGCCGAACAGCAGCAGGCCGAGGACCATGACCTTCCGGCGGCCGAAGCGGTCCCCGAGGCTTCCCGAGGTGAGCAGGAGTCCCGCGAAGACGAGGATGTAGGAGTCCAGGATCCACTGGATGTCCTGGGCGTCCGCGCCGATGTCCTCGGTCATGGACGGCACCGCCACGGTGAGCGCCATGCTGTCGACCACCAGGACCAGGGTGCTGAGGCAGAGCACGACCAGGATCCACCAGCGGCGTGGGTTGCGGGTTTCCATCGGGAGTTCCCCCTCGGGTTCTCGTTCGCTCCCCCTGGAGCGCCCGTCGATGCGAACACTGTACGCAGCTGCGTACAGTGTTCGCAAGAGCGGTAGCCTGTACGCTGCATGCGCACGTTGTACGCAGAGACCGAGGAGGATCATGACCGCCGCCAAGGCGAACCCCGTCGCGTCCGTGTGGACCCGCGAGCGGTCCGCCCCCGACCAGCCGGCGCTCAGCCGGGCCTCGATCGTCCGCGAGGCGGTCGTCATGCTCGACGCCGACGGCATCGAGGCGCTCAGCATGCGCAAGCTCGGCGCCCGACTGAACGCGGGCGCGACCTCCCTCTACCGCCACGTCGCCACCAAGGACGAGCTGATGGAGCTCGCCGTGGACGAGGTCGCCGGCGAGATCACCGTGCCGCCCCCGGGCGGCCCCTGGCGGGCCGCCGCCACCGAGGCCGCCACGTCCTTCCGCGCGACGGCCCTGCGCCACCCCTGGCTCTCCTCCACCCTCGGGCAGGCGGGACTCGCCTATCTGGGGCCCAACCTGATGTCGTACTCGGAGCGGCTCGCGGCCTTGTTCACGGCGGCCGGCTTCCCCGAGCCGAGCCGCGCGATCGACACCCTCCTGTCGTACGTCATCGGCATGAGCACCACGGAGGCCGCCTGGCTCGGCACGGTGGCCCGCTCCGGGGAGACCGAGGCCGGGTTCATCGCCCGTCTCATGCCCGCCGCACAGCAGGCGGCGGCCGGCCACGACCACCTCGCCGAGGCGTACGCCGACGCCGCCACGAGCTCGGCGGCCGACCCCGTCGCCCTGCGGGACGCCAAGTTCGCCTACGGCCTCGACGTGGTCCTGGACGGCCTGGAGATGCGGCTCCCGCGCTGACCCGACGCCGGCGGCCACCGCCGGTGCAGCGCGTCGATGCGGAACGCGTGGACGTGGTGCGCGCCCGCACCGGCCAGGTGCGGGTGACCGGCCGGGAGTTCGGGGTGGACGTGCGCCAGCTCGGCCGGGTCCTCACGGGGCCAGAGGCGCGCCGCGCCCACGGCCCCGAGGAGAGCGAGACCTCCGAGCACGGCCGCCGAGACGGCGGGACCCGCCCCGGCGGCCAGCACACCGGCGAGCGGATACGTGAGCAGCCAGCAGGCGTGCGAGAGGGAGAACCGGGCCGCGAAGGCGGCCGGCAGGTCGGCCCCGTCGGCCGAGCGCCGCACCACCCGGCCGCCCGGAGTGAGGACCGCCGACCCCGCGGCGCCGAGGACCAGCCACACCGCGAGCAGCCCGGGCCAGGAAGCGGCGCCCGGCCCCGGGGCGAGACCGAGGGCGAGCAGCGCGAGGGCGCCGGGCAGGACGAACGCCGCCCGCACCATGACGGCGCGGTCGTCCGCCCGGCCCAGGGCGCGGGGCAGCAGCAGCGCCACGGCCATCGAGCCCGCGCCGTAGGCGCCGAGCGCCAGCGGGACGTCGGCGGCGGAGCGCCCGAGGGTGTCGCGGACCAGGAGCACGGTGTCGACGAGGACCACCGCCCCGGCCGCCGCGACGGCGAGGTCGAGGGCGAGGAGCGCGCGCAGCCGGGGGGTGCCGAGCACCAGCCGCACCCCGAGGGCCACCCGGGCGGGCAGCCGGTGCGCGGGTGCGGCACCCGGCTCCGGCGGCTCGGGCAGGGCCGTGGTGCGGACGAGGAGGGCCGAGGCGAGGAAGCCGGCCGCGGTCCCGGTGAAGAGCCAGGAGTACGGGACGAGGGCGAGGAGCGCGGCGGCGAGCACAGGGCTGGCGAGGCTCTCCAGGTCGTAGGCGAGCCGGGAGAGCGAGAGGGCCTCCGTGTAGGCGCGCTCCTCGGGCAGGACCTGCGGGATCGTCGCCTGGAAGGCCGGGGTGAAGACGGCGGACGAGGCCTGGAGCAGGAGGATCAGGCCGTACACCTGCCAGACCTCGGTCACGAACGGCAGGGCGAGCACGACCGTCGCCCGCGCGAGGTCCATCGAGACGAGCAGCGCTCGCCGGGGCAGGCGGTCGGCGAGCGCCCCGGCGAGCGGGGCGATCGTCACGTACGCGGCCATCTTGAGGGCGAGCGCGGTGCCGAGCACGGCGGCGGCGTCGGCCCCCGCCAGGTCGTACGCGAGGAGGCTCAGGGCGACGGTCGCGAGGCCGGTGCCCGTGAGGGCGACGACCTGGGCGGCGAACAGGCGCCGGTAGGTGCGGTTGCGCAGGACGGACAGCATGGGGACGCCCCCGGTCGGCCACGGCGGACGGCTGAGGCCTCCACCGTAGCGGACATGTGCACGCGTGCGCACATGTTTACGTCAGTCGTGCCAGGGCTCGCCGGTCACCTGGTGGTCGGCCCGGCTGATCGCCTCGACCACCAGGCGCTTCAGATGGCCGTCCGGCATGGCGTAGACGACCCGGCGGCCGTCCTTGCGGGTCGTGACGAGCCCGCCGAGGCGCAGCTTGGCGAGGTGCTGGCTGACGGCGGGCCGCGCGGCCCCGCACGCCTCGGTCAGGGCGGTGACATCGGCCTCGCCCCGGGTGAGCAGCCACACCAGATGGAGCCGGGTGGGGTCGGAGAGCAGCCCGAACACCTCGGCCGCCGCTCCGAGTTCGCGTACCCCCGGGTTCCGCTCGTGCGGGCGGGCGGCGGGCGCGGGGCCGGTCGCCGGGGGCTGGGGCTCGGACGTGGGCATGGGCCCACCGTACCCAGGGGGCACGGACGGGGAGGCGGCGCGCGTCGGACTCCGGCGGAGCGGCGGCGCGGGTCGCGTACAGCCGCCTCCCGCCACCTTCAGTGAAAGGAGGCGCCGCGCGGGGCCGTCCCGTCAGAGGCGGATCTCCTTGGCCTCGAAGCGGCCCTCCCCGAGGACCAGCACGAAGGAGAGCTGCTGCCCCTCGGAGACCGTCCGCTCCTCGCCCTCGATGTCCTCGGCGCTGAAGTACACCTGCTCCTCCGAGCCCACGGGGACGACGAAGCCGTACCCGCCGAGACGGTTGAAGGACTGGACGAACCCTGTGCTTCTGCCTTCCACGGCGGCCTCCTCGTCGTCGGGGGGCGAGGCGGTCGGGGGTGTGCACGCCTCAGGGGAGGTGTACCCCGCCGGGCCGCCCTTCGCCACCGCCGACGGCCGGGCGAACCATCGCCGATGATCTAGTAGAATATTCAACAGAGGCCCGCTGCCGGAGATCCCCCGTGTCCGTCAGCGGGCCTCACCCTTTCCCCGGCGCCCGCGTCAGCGCCGCCCCGGCCGCACCCAGACCGTGCCCCGGGCCTCGTACTCGAGCATGGCCTCCAGGCCGTTCGCCGCGTCGGGTCCGAGCTCGCGGCGGACGAGCCAGAGGGCGAGCTCCAGACCCGAGGTGACACCGCCCGCGGTCACCAGGTCGCCGTCGTCCACCACCCGGGCCCCCTTGAGGACACCGCCCTGCCGCTCCAGGTCGGGCCGCGCCTTGTGGTGGGTGGTGCAGGGGCGGCCCCGGGTCAGCCCGGCGGCGGAGAGCAGCATGACGCCCGTGCACAGCGCGCCGACGGTGAGCCCCGGCCGGACCGCGGCGGCGAGGGCGCGGGGCAGGGTGCCCCGGTCGATCTCGGCCCAGACGCCCGGGCTGTCCCGGCGCGCGTAGCCGCCGCCCGGCACGACGAGCAGATCGGCCTCGTCCGGGGCCCAGGAGTGCTCGACCCGGACCTTCGTCCCGTAGGCGGCGGTGACGGTGCCGGGTCCGCCGGCCGAGACGTACCGGACCTCCACCGGCCGCTCGGAGAAGAACCCGGCGGCGGAGAGCACCTCGTAGGGGGCCGCGAAGTCGAGCTCCTCGACGCCGTCGAAGAGGACGAGGTGGACGCGGAGCGGGCGGCGCGCCGGGGCCGGGGCGGCGGCGTGCGCGGTCCCGGCGGCGGTGACGCCCCCGAGCGCGGTCGTGGCGCCGAGGGCGGAGGTGGCGCGGAGCAGGTCGCGGCGGTTCATGGTTCTCCCCCAGGAGGTGGCAGGTCCCGACGTTCTGTGTCGCGTCGAGGCAGTCGCCCCCGCCGCTTCCCGGTTCCCGGCCCCGAGGGTCGCCCCGCCGACGGTCCCGCTCCCCACGTCGCCCGCCGTCGGGCCAGGAGGGTCGACACCGGGCCCACCACCGACCCCGCCGCCGGGTCAGGCGTCGCGCGGGCAGGCGATGCGCGCCGTGATCCTGGCGATGCGCCGGGCCGACTCCTCCGGCGGGGCCACCGGCTGCACGATGTGGCTGACCGTGAGGCGGACGATCGCCTCGACGGCCAGTCCCCGGGACTCCTCGTCGACCTCGGGCCAGGCCTCGGCCGCGTACGCGTCGAGCATCGCCATCGCCGTGCCGAAGACCGGCTCCGGGCGGGTCGTGAGGTAGGCGAGGAGGTCGTCCTCGCCGCCGCGCGGCGCGACCAGGACGCTCTTGACGAGGGGGTTGTCCACGGCCTGTTGGAGCGTGTAGCCGACGCCCGCGGCGGCGGCCTCCTCCAACTCCCCGCGATGGGAGTCGAGTTCGCGCTGGATGCCGACGAGGAACCCCTCCAGCTCGCGCTGGATCAGGGCCGTGCCGATGGCCTCCTTGGAGCCGAACTCGTTGTAGAGCGTCTGGCGGCTGATGCCGGCGGCCCGCGCGAGGGTGGTCATGCGCAGCACGCCCCAGCCGTCGGCGGCGACGAGCCGGTGGGCGGCGTCGAGCACCTGCTCACGCAGGAGGGACCGGACGCTCTCGCGGAAACGTGTCATCGCGCCCCAGCCTATCCACGGGGCACCGGCCGACGGGTCGACTCCCGGATCGCGGTCCACCCACGACCGGGACGGCGCCCCGCGGGGCTCCGTGCGGTGGCTCCGGGAGGCCCACATGACGAACTGATCCTCGGCGGGTACCCCGATTTCGGCCCGAGCGGGGAGCATGGTCGCCTGGCGTATCGTCTCGGCCACCTGCACGGGGGCGCGACGGTCTCACGTCACCGGAGAGAAGAAGGGGCGCGCGGCAGGCCGGCGAACAGTGAAGGGGAACCGGGAGGAGTGGGGGATCCGTTAGAGTCCCCGCACCCCTGGGGAGCGGGTCCGCCCCGCCTAGGATACGTACAGCCCGGTTTCCTTTTCAATGCTTCACGTCACACCACGGGCACAGACAGCGATACAGCGGGAGGCGCCTTGGCACAGCAAGCGCGTGCAATCAAGACCCGACGGGCGATCCTGGAGTCGGCCGCGACCGTCTTCGCGGAGCGCGGCTACGAGCGGACGACCATCGGGGAGATCCTGGTGCGCGCCGGGGTGACCAAGGGGGCGCTCTACTTCCACTTCACGTCCAAGGAGGACCTCGCCCTCGGCGTGCTCAACGCCCAGATGCTGGACGAGCCGATGACGCCCCAGCCCATCAAGCTCCAGGAGCTCGCGGACCAGGCCTTCCTGCTGGCCCACCGGCTCCAGCACGACGCCCTCGTGCGCGCCAGCGTGGCGCTGACCCTGGACAGCGGCGCCGTCAGCGTGGACCGTGCGGCGCCCTTCCGGGCCTGGGTCGACCAGGCGTCGGAGATCATGACCGTCGCGAAGTCGCGGGGTGAACTCCTCGTCCACGTGGACGTGACGGACACCGCAGAGCTCTTCGCGGGCGCGTACGCGGGGATCCAGACGATGTCCCAGATCATGTGTGACCGCAACGATCTCCTGCACCGGGTCGCGGTCCTGTTGCAGTGCCTGCTGCCCAGCATCTGCACGCCGGCCCTGCTGACCGGTCTCGACCTGACCGAGGGTCGCGCCCGGCAGCTCGCCGTGGAGTACGACGCGACCAAGCTCCGGCGCGCGGGCTGATCGCCCCGCACGCACCCCTGGACGGAAAACCGACCGGCCGGTACAGAGCGCCCCGACGCAGAACAGCGTCGGGGCGCTCTGGCGTCATGGCACTGAGTGTGTTTTGCTGAGGGTACTCAGTGCCACAAGCGTCTAGGGGAGCTCCACATCATGGGTAAGGACTTCGACCTGTATCGGCCTTCCGAGGAGCACGACATGCTCCGGGAGTCGGTGCGTGCCCTCGCGGAGGCGAAGATCGTGCCGTTCGCGGCGGCGGTGGACGAGGAGGGCCGGTTCCCGCAGGAGGCCCTGGACGCGCTGGTCGCCAACGACCTGCACGCGGTGCACGTCCCCGAGGCCTACGGCGGCGCGGGCGCGGACGCGCTGGCCACGGTGATCGTGATCGAGGAGGTCGCCCGCGCCTGCGGCTCGTCCTCGCTGATCCCCGCGGTCAACAAGCTGGGCTCGCTGCCGGTGATCCTCTCCGGTTCCGAGGAGCTCAAGCACCAGTACCTCGCACCCCTGGCCAAGGGCGACGCGATGTTCTCCTACGCCCTGTCCGAGCCCGACGCCGGCTCCGACGCCGCCGGGATGAAGACCCGCGCCGTGCGCGACGGCGACTCCTGGGTCCTCAACGGCGTCAAGCGCTGGATCACCAACGCCGGCGTCTCGGAGTACTACACCGTGATGGCCGTCACCGACCCCGACAAGCGCTCCAAGGGCATCAGCGCCTTCGTCGTGGAGAAGTCCGACGAAGGCGTCTCCTTCGGCGCCCCCGAGAAGAAGCTCGGCATCAAGGGCTCCCCCACCCGCGAGGTCTACCTCGACAACGTCCGCATCCCCGCGAGCCGCATGATCGGCGCCGAGGGCACCGGCTTCGCCACCGCCATGAAGACCCTCGACCACACCCGCATCACCATCGCCGCCCAGGCCATCGGCATCGCCCAGGGCGCCCTCGACTACGCCAAGGGCTACGTCACCGAGCGCAAGCAGTTCGGCAAGCCCATCGCCGACTTCCAGGGCGTGCAGTTCATGCTCGCCGACATGGCCATGAAACTCGAAGCCGCCCGCCAGCTCACCTACGCCGCCGCCGCCCGCTCCGAACGCGTCTCCACCGGCGCCGACGGCGCCAAGGAACACCTCACCTTCTTCGGCGCCGCCGCCAAGTGCTTCGCCTCCGACATCGCCATGGAGGTCACCACCGACGCCGTCCAGCTCCTCGGCGGCTACGGCTACACCCGCGACTACCCCGTCGAACGCATGATGCGCGACGCCAAGATCACCCAGATCTACGAAGGCACCAACCAGGTCCAGCGCATCGTCATGGCCCGCAACCTCCCGTAACCACCCGTTCCTCGAAAGGAGACAGGCCGTGACCCTGAAGATCGCTGTCTGTGTGAAGTACGTCCCCGACGCGACCGGCGACCGCGGTTTCGCCGACGACCTGACGACCGACCGCGAGGCCGTCGACGGACTCCTCTCGGAGCTCGACGAGTACGCGGTGGAGCAGGCCCTGCGCATCTCGGAGGAGTCCGACGACGCCGAGGTCACCGTCGTCACGGTCGGCCCGGACGACGCCAAGGACGCGCTGCGCAAGGCGCTGTCGATGGGCGCCGACAAGGCCGTCCACGTCAACGACGAGGACATCCACGGCTCCGACGTCATCGCCACCTCGGCGATCCTGGCCAAGGCCCTGGAGAAGACCGGCTTCGACCTGGTCGTCTGCGGCATGGCCTCGACCGACGGCACGATGGGCGTCCTGCCCGCGCTCCTCGCCGAGCGCCTGAGCCTGCCGCAGGTCACCCTGCTGTCGGAGCTCTCCGTCGAGGACGGTCTCGTGAAGGGCCGTCGTGACGGCGACGCCGCGACCGAGCTCCTGGAGGCCCCGCTGCCGGCCGTCGTCTCGGTCACCGACCAGTCCGGCGAGGCCCGTTACCCCTCCTTCAAGGGAATCATGGCCGCCAAGAAGAAGCCGGTCCAGGAGCTGGACCTGGACGACCTGGACATCGACGCCGACGAGGTCGGCCTCGGCGGCTCCTGGACCCTGGTCGACGCCGTGGCCGCCCGCCCGGCCCGCACCCAGGGCACGATCGTCACGGACGAGGGCGACGGCGGCAAGCAGCTCGCCGCCTTCCTCGCCACCCAGAAGTTCATCTGATCCACCGTCATCCCACCTCAGGAGCAAGGAATCATGGCTGAGATCCTGGTTCTCGTGGACCACGCCGACGGTGCGGTCCGCAAGCCGGCCCTCGAACTGCTGACCCTGGCCCGCCGCATCGGCGAGCCCTCGGCGGTCGTCCTCGGCGCCGGCGAGGCCGCGGCCTCGATCGCCGCCACGGCCGGCGAGTACGGCGCCGCCACCGTGTACGTCGCGGACGGCGCCGAGTTCACCGAGCAGCTGGTCGTCCCGAAGGTCGACGCGCTGACCCAGCTGGCCCAGGAGAAGGGGGCGGCCGCCGTCCTGGTCACCTCCTCGGGCGAGGGCAAGGAGGTCGCGGCCCGCGTCGCGCTCCGCCTCGGCTCCGGTCTGATCACCGACGCCGTCGAGCTGGAGGCCGGCGCGTCGGGCCCGGTCGCCACCCAGTCCGTCTTCGCCGCCTCGTACCAGGTGCGGTCGACGGTCTCGCACGGCGTCCCGGTCATCACCGTCAAGCCGAACTCCGCCGCCCCGGAGGCCGCCCCGGCCGCCGGCGCCGTCGAGAACGTCACCGTCGCCTTCACCGGCAACGCCGCCAAGGTCGTCTCGCGCACCCCGCGCGTCTCCAGCGGCCGCCCCGAGCTCACCGAGTCCCCCATCGTGGTCTCCGGCGGCCGGGGCGTGGGCGCGGCCGAGGGCTTCGCGGTCGTCGAGAAGCTCGCCGACTCGCTGGGCGCGGCCGTCGGCGCCTCGCGCGCCGCCGTGGACGCCGGCTGGTACCCGCACGCCAACCAGGTGGGCCAGACCGGCAAGCAGGTCTCGCCCCAGCTGTACGTGGCGGCGGGCATCTCCGGCGCGATCCAGCACCGGGCCGGCATGCAGACCTCGAAGACGATCGTCGCGGTCAACAAGGACCCCGAGGCCCCGATCTTCGACCTGGTCGACTACGGCGTGGTCGGCGACCTCTTCGAGGTGCTGCCGCAGCTCACGGACGAGATCGGCACGCGCTGACTCCGGAGTCGTCCTCACATGACGGGAGGGGGCGGGTGGCACTCTGTGCCACCCGCCCCCTCCCGTCACGTCCGCGCTCAGTACCAGCCGTCGAGCGGAACCTCCTCGCAGAGCCGCACGACCGGCCTGACCCCGGAGAGCGCGGCGCCGGAGACCTTGACCCGGACGCCGGGGCGCACCGCGTGCGGCGGTCCGTCGACCCGGCAGCGGACCACGAAGCCCTCCGTCATGTGGACCGGCCAGAGGTCGGCGTCGGCGGCGGCGACCCCCCGTCGCACGGAGATCACGCCCTCGCCCTCGCTGAGTTCGGGCGCGAGGTCGGTCGACCCGCAGGTCGGACAGAGCAGGCGCTGGAAGGTGGTGGTGTGGCACCAGCGGCAGCGCTGGAAGTACAGCTCGGAGTCGGGGGCCGGCTCGTCGGCCTGGACGGCGGTCCCGCTCCTCAGTCCCGTGTGGAACACGATGCCTTCTCCTCGCACTCGGCGGCTCGACCGTGCATGGAGCAAAGATATGGCACTGAGTGCCATCAAATAAAGACCTGAGTTCCCTCAATTAGAGATACTGAGAACCCTGGGCACTCCGCGGAGGTCCCTCAGCCCTCTCCGAGGCTCGACTCCACCTCGCGCACCACGCGCCACATGGGGGTGGAGCGCTTGGTGATCACCACGACGACGTCCTCGGTCTCCTCGGCCGGCGCGTCCACGACCTGCCCGGTGGCCCAGGTGGAGCGGACGAACTCCAGGGCACCGTCGACCTCGGCCAGCGGGTCGCCCTCGCCGCCCGAGCGCAGCCAGTGCCGCAGGGCGTGGTTGTGGGCGGCGACCACGGCCGCCGCGACGACGTTGGCGCGCAGGGTGCCGTCCCTGCGGTCGGCCCAGCGGGTGCGCAGGTAGTCGCCGAGGGTCTTCTCGTACCGCCAGACCACCGACAGCTCGTAGGTGCGCAGTCCGGACACCTCGCGGGTGAGCCGGTAGCGCTGCACGGAGAAGGTGGGGTTCTCGGCGTACATCCGCATGACGAGCCGGGCGGCGTCGCAGACGCGGACGACCGGGTCGTCGGAGTCGGCGCTCGCCGCGAGGAAGCGGGTCATGTCGGCGAGGCACTGCTCGTGGTCGGGGAAGACCACGTCCTCCTTCGACGGGAAGTACCGGAAGAAGGACCGCCGGCCGACGCCCGCGAGCGTGACGATGTCGTCGACGGTGGTCTGCTCGTAGCCCCGCTCCAGGAAGAGCTGGAAGGCCGCGGCGATGAGGGAGTCCCGCATCGCGGGCTTCGTGGAGTTCGTCGACGCTGTTCCCATGGCCCGAACCTAACATCCACCGCACCCTCGCGCGGCACTCGGTGCCGGAGACTTCCGACACCGAGTGCTGTCACGGGGGTACGGAGGCTCAGCGGGCGGTCATCCGCAGGGCGCCGTCCATGCGGATGGTCTCGCCGTTGAGGTAGTCGTGCTCGGCGATCATCGTCACGAGCCGGGCGTACTCCTCCGGACGCGCGAGGCGCTGCGGGAAGGTGACGCTCGCGGCGAGACCGGCCCGGACGTCCTCGCCGAACCCGGACATCATCGGGGTGTCGACGATGCCGGGGGCGATGGTGACGACACGGATGCCGAACTGGGCCAGGTCGCGGGCGGCGGTGACGGTCATGCCGGCGACACCCGCCTTCGAGGCGGCGTACGCGATCTGCCCGACCTGGCCCTCGAAGGCGGCGATCGAGGCGGTGTTCACCACGAGGCCGCGCTGCCCGTGCTTGTCCGGTTCGTGGCGGGCGATGGCCTCGGCGGCGAGCCGCATCACGTTGAAGGTGCCGAGCAGGTTGACGTGGAGCACCGTACGGAAGAGGTCGAGGTCGTGCGGTCCCTTGCGGCCCAGGATGCGGGCGGAGGGGGCGATGCCGGCGCAGTTCACGGCGAGCCGCAGCTCGGCGCCGTCGGCGTCGACCGCGGCGAGCGCCTCGCGCACCTGGTCCTCGTCGGTGACGTCCGCGGCGAGCAGCCGGACGCCTTCGGGGACCTCTCCCGCGGCGGCCACGGCCTTGTCCAGGTCCAGGCCGTAGACGGTGGCGCCGCGGGCGGCGAGCGCGGCGGCGGTGGCGGCGCCGAGGCCGGAGGCGGCGCCGGTGACGAGAGCGGCGGAGCCTGCGATGTCCATGGAACTCCTCGTTCGTGTCGTGCGGGTGCGACCCTGCCGCCGGGTTGGCCGCCGGATCGGGCGCGTGCCCGCGGAGGACCGCGCGGTCCGCGCGATCTGCGCCGCCCACCATAGAACCGTGGGGAGCGCCCCCGGAAGCGGAGGCCGGCGCGCGCGCTCCGGCCCGGCTTCCCCGGTCACGGCCGGACCTCCGCCGGGGCGGGTCCGGCCGAGGTGGCCGGACCCGCCCCGGGGGCTGCGTCAGAAGGGCTTGGTCGGCAGGTACTTGCCGTCCAGGGTGATGACGGCGCGCTCGCCGCCCTCCGGGTCGGCGACCTTCTTCACGTCCAGCCTGAAGTTGATCGCCGAGATGATCCCGTCGCCGAACTGCTCGTGCACGAGCTCCTTGAGCGTGCTGCCGTAGACCTGGAGCATCTCGTAGAAGCGGTAGACGGTCGGGTCGGTGGGGACGGCACCGTCGAGGGATCCGCGGGTCGGGATCGTGCGCAGCAGGCGCACCGCGTCCTCGTCGAGGTCGAGCAGCCCCGCGACGGCCCGGGCGGACTCCTCCGGCAGCGCGTGCTGGCCGAGGACGGCGGCGGTGGTGAAGGCGACGGAGTGGCCGGAGACGTCCGCGATCTGCTGCCAGCTCAGGTCCTCGCGGATCTTGGCGTCGACGGCGGCGACCGCGAGGGCGCGACGGGCGGTGGGGTCGAACTGGGAGTGCACCACGAGGGGTACGTCCTTCCTTGAGGGGATCGGTGGATCAGGCGGCGAGCGCGGGGGCGGCCGCGGCGGGGAGTTCCTCGACGGTGCCTTCGGCGATGTCGAAGACCCAGCCGTGCAGGCGCAGCTCGCCGGCGGCGAGGGCGCGGGCCACGGAGGGGTGGGTGGTGAGGTTCGCCAGCTGCGCGGCGACGTTCTCCCGCACCAGGGCGGCCACGTCGGGTGTCCCGGCGGCCGCCGCGCGGGCGACGGAGGCGTCGGCGTGCCGCAGCCAGGCGGCGACGGCGGGCGCGGCGGTCAGGTCGTGGCCCTCGGCGAGCGCGGTCATCGCGCCGCAGGCGGAGTGCCCGCAGACGACGACGTCCCGCACGCCCAGGACGGCCACGGCGTACTCGACCCCGGCGGTGACGGCGTCCGTGCCCGGGGTGTGGGCGGGGACGAGGTTGCCGGCGGTGCGGATGACGAAGAGCTCTCCGGGGTCGGTCTGGGTGATCAGTTCGGGTACGACACGGGCGTCCGAGCAGCCGATGAACAGCGTGCCGGGCCGGTGGACGGTGGCCAGGCGGGCGAAGAGACCGGCCTGGGCAGGGAAGACCTCCCGCTGGAAGCGGGCGATTCCCTCGGCGAAGTGGGGCATGTCCCCACCGTGCACGACCAGGACCTATAGCGTCCAAGACCTGCTGTCGATGTCTGCTATAGATGGGATCTATAGTCGGTCGCATGCAGCCGGAACTCCGTCACCTCCGCTATCTGCTCGCCGTCGCCGAGCACGCCGGCTTCACCCGGGCCGCCGAGGAGCTCCGTGTCGCCCAGCCCACCCTGTCCCAGCAGATCAAGCAGCTGGAGAAGGCCCTCGGGGCGCAGCTCCTGGACCGGACCGGCCGCACCGTGCGCCTCACGGACGCCGGGGAGACCTACGCGCGCCACGCCCGGCGCGCCCTGCGGGACCTGGCGGCGGGCGAGCGGGCGGTGCTCGACGTGCGGGACCTGTCCCGGGGCCACCTCCGGCTCGCCGTCACGCCCACGTTCACCGCGTACCTCACCGGCCCGCTCGTCGCCGCCTTCCACACCCGCCATCCGGGCATCGGCGTGGAGGTGCGGGAGCTGCCGCAGGACCGCATCGAGGCCGAACTCCTCGCCGACCGGCTGGACCTGGGCATCGCCTTCCACGGCGAGCACCTCGCGGGCATCGAGGCCACGGAGCTGTTCACGGAGACCCTCGGGCTCGTCGTGGGCCCCGAGCACCCCCTCTCCGGACGGACCGAGCCGGTCGCGGCGGCCGAACTGACGGGACATCATGTCGCGCTGCTCAGCGCGGACTTCGCCACCCGTCTGCACATCGACGCGTACCTGTCCGGGCACCGGGTCCGGCCGGTGGTAGCGGTGGAGGCCAACTCCGTGACCGCGCTCACCGAGATCGTCCGGCGCACCACCCTGGCGACGGTCCTGCCCGACGCCGTCACCCGCGACCATCCGGGGCTGACCCCGGTGCCGCTCTCCCCCGCGCTCCCGGCCCGCGCGGTCGCCCTGCTGCGGCGCGCGGCCGGCTACCGGAGCGCGGCGGCGGGCGCCTTCGCCGACGTGGCGGCGCGCTGGGGCACGGAGACGCGGGGGCGCTGAGGGCGGGACCCCGGGCGGGCGCCTACGGAGGGCAGAGCGCCGTGCGAGGCTCCGGCAGGGGCCCCACCGGGCGGGAGCGGCGACAACACTCCCACTCCGGCAGGGGCCCCACCGGGTAGGAGCGGCGACAACACCCCCTCGCATCGCGGGGTCAACCGATCGGATGACCTCCGGGTCGGCCGTTGCGGGCCCCGGAGGCAGCCGGGACGCCGACGGACGGCGGAGGGGTGCGCGCCCAGGATGGAGGGGAGAGCGGGCCACGGCTTCCCGACGGCCCCCGCGATTCCCCGAGTTCACTGGAGCAGATCCCATGAAGCACGTGAAGAAGGCCTCCTCGCGCACCCGTGTCGTGACCGGTGGCGCGCTCGTCGCCGCCCTCGCCCTCGGCGGCTTCGGGGCCTACTCCGCGAGCGCCACCGGCCAGGACACCGCCGCCGCGCCGGCCGCCGCCGCCAAGGCCGACGTCAGGAACAAGAACACCACGACGTCGACGCACCTGACGATCGAGGCCGCGACGAAGGCGGCGCGGGCGACCCTGGACGCCGCCGAGAAGGAGAACCAGCGCGTCTCCGTCGCGGTCGTCGACCGCAACGGCAACACGATCGTCACCCTGCGCGGCGACGGCGCCGGCCCGCAGTCCTACGAGTCGGCCGAGCGCAAGGCCTTCACCGCCGTCTCCTGGAACGCCCCCACCTCCGTCCTCGCCGGCCGCCTGGCCAACGCCCCCACCCTGAAGGACATCCCCGGCACCCTCTTCCTCGCCGGCGGCGCCCCGGTCACGGCGAAGGGCGCCCCCATCGCCGGCATCGGAGTCGCCGGCGCCCCCTCCGGCGACCTCGACGAGAAGTTCGCCCAGGCCGGCGTCGCCTCCCTCGGCAGGTAGGACCCCGGGCCGGCGCCCGCGGACGAGGAATCCCGCCATGAACCCGCTCGACCACACCCTTCTGGCGGCCGCCGCGCGCGGCGACACCCGCGCCGTCCGCGCGGCCCTCGACGCGGGCGCCCGCGTCGACGTCCGGGACGGGCACCGCCGCACCCCGCTGCTGCGGGCCGCGCTGCGCGACCACGTCCCCGCCGCGCGGGCGCTGCTCGACGCGGGCGCCGACCCGAACGCCCGGGACGACCGGTCCGACAGCCCGTGGCTGGTCACCGGCGTCACGGGCAGCGTCGCCATGATGCGGGCCCTGCTCCCGGCGGGCCCCGACCTGCGGCTGACGAACCGCTACGGCGGCACCGCGCTCATCCCCGCGGCGGAGCGCGGCCACGTGCCGTACGTCCGCGCGGTGCTCCACGAGACGGCGATCGACGTCGACCACGTCAACCGGCTCGGCTGGACGGCGCTCCTGGAGGCCGTGATCCTCGGCTCGGGAGCCCGCGCCCACCAGGACGTGGTGGCGCTGCTCCTCGCGGCGGGCGCGGATCCCGAGCTCCCCGACCCGTACGGCCGCACGGCGCTCCACCACGCCGAGCGTCACGGCCTGACCGGGATCGCCGCCCTCCTCAGGACGGCGGCCCCGGGCTCACGACCGACCCGGCACGGAGCGGCCTGAGCCCCTGGCGGACGCAAGACGGTCTGGGCCCCCGGCGCTCGCGGACCCGCCGGAGCCCCCGCCGCGCGCGGAACTGCCCGACCCGCCCGGTACTTCCCCGCCCGGGCCCCCGGCCGACTGCCGGACCCGGTGGGCCGCGACCCGCTCGCGGGTGGCGCAGCGACGGGAGCAGTAGCGGCGCTCCGGCCCGCTGCCCTGGGCGACGAAGACGTTCCGGCAGCTGCCCGAGGCGCACGTCCCGCCGGGCGGGCGCTGCCGGTCCCAGACGAGAACCGCGAGCGCCATGCAGGACGAGGCGAGCAGCCAGTCGGCCCAGGGCGCGTCGTCGTCCCGGTCGATGTGGGCGTGCCAGGGCGCGGTGCCGTCGTGCGAGGTCAGTCGGAGCGGCCCGGTGTGCTCGCTCAGGAGCCGGTTGAGGACGGTCGCGGCCTCGTCGGCGCTCGGGGCGGCGAAGACCTCGCGCAGCAGGGCGGCGGCCGCGCGCATTCCGGCGACCTCGTCGGGTCCGAGCGCGACGGGCCCGGCCTCCCCGTACTCCACGAGGACGGCGGCGACGCGGTCCGGGTCGGGCCGGTCGCCGGCGAGCGCGTTGAGGAGGGCGGCCGTGCGGCGGGCCGTCGTCAGGACGGAGTGACGGGTGGACCAGTCGTCCTCGGGGGCGGGCATCCCCGGAATGTAACGCATCTTGCGGAGTTTTGAGTTACCTCCGTACGGTCCGGGGGATGCGGACCCACACGTATCTGACCGGCGCCCTGGTGGCCCGTACGGGGGACGAGGCGGCGGGACCGGCGCTGCTGCTCGCCGGATTCGCGGTCGCCGGATCCACCGCCGGGGCATCGGCGCTGCTCGCGGGCCTGAGCCTGTCCGCCGCGCTCGGCGGGCCGGTGCTCGGGGCGCTCCTGGACCGGGCGGCGCGACCGGGCCGTCCGCTGGCCGGGGCGCTCGTGCTGTACGCCGGGGGCCTCACGCTCGTCCTGGCGGGACTGGGGCGCCTTCCCCTCCCCGTCATCGTGGCGACGGCGCTCCTGACGGGCCTGGCCGGTCCGGCCCTCTCGGGCGGCTGGTCCGCCCAGCTGCCCGCCGTGGCGCCGGAGGGCCGGCTGACCCGGGCCAACGCCCTCGACACCATGACCTTCGGCGCGGCGGCCCTCGCGGGGCCGGTCCTCGCGGGCGGAGCGGCGGAGGTGCTGGGGGCTCCCACGGCCGTGGTGCTCGCGGCGGCCCTCGTCGCCGCTGCCGCTCCGGCGGCCTGGGCCCTCCCCGCGCGGGCACGGACCACCGGGACGTCCCGGTCGGTCCTCGGCGCCCTCGCCGCCGGGACGCGCGCGGTGCTCCGGAACCGGAGCCTGGCCCGGGCGACCCGTACCTCCGTGGTCTCCTGCGTCGCCCAGGGCATGCTGACGGCCTGCGTACCGCTCCTGGGCGAGCGGGTCCTCGGCGGGGCGGGCCGCGGGGCGGCGCTGCTCTCCGGCGCGGCGGTCTCCGCGCTCGCCGCCAACGCCCTGCTCGCCCGCTTCCCGCCGCCCCTCACGCCCGACGCGCTGGTACGGGCCGGTGCGCTGGTCCAGGCCCTCGCTCCCGCGCTCGCCCTGACGGGGCGGCCCGCGCTCCTGGTGGCGGCGTTCCTCGTCTCGGGCCTCGGGGAGGGGCCGCAGCTCACCGCCCTGTTCGCGGTGCGGCACCGGGAGGCGCCGGAGCGTCTGCGGGGTCAGGTCTTCACCACCGGCGCGAGCCTCAAGATCACCGGCTTCGCGGTGGGGGCCGCGGCGGCGGGCCCCCTGGCGGCCTGGTCGCTCCCGGCCGCCCTGACGGCGGCGACGGCGACGGCCCTCCTCGCGGTCGGCAGGGGGGAACGGGCCGCTCGGACCCCGCTCCCGGCCCGTCCGGGGCGTCGGGAGGCTTGACGTCGGGCGCGGGGCGCGGTGCCATGCGTACACGGGGGTGGGGCATGAGCGACGAGGGACGCGACGACACCGAGGACCAGGGTGATGTTCCGCCCCGGGCCCCTGGGCCTCCCGGCGATGTTCCGCCCCGAGCCCCCGGGCCTCCCGGCGATTTCCCGGACACCTTCTGGACCGTGCTGCTCGCGCTGATCGTGCTCGGGCTGTTCCTGTACGGCCTGACACGGGGCGAAGGTGGCGGAGGACACTCCGACGGGTACACCGGCTGGCACTGAGCGCCCCGACCCGCCCGGGGCACGGGGGCGGGAGCCGCCTCGGCCGGGTCCGCGTGCGCCTACGTGGCGGACCCCACGTCGGCGGAGTGCCCGAGCTGTCAGACCGGGGCCCTACTCTTGTCGTCATGTCCGTTGCGCACAGAGAGACCCCGAGCCCCGACGCCCTGAACGACGCGATCCGCACCCTGTGGGCCCGCGCCGGGGAGCAGCGCCGCCCGCTGACGGCAGACGAGCAGCGGATCTATCAGGTGCTCGTGGCGGCGTGGGCCGAGGCGACGCAGGCGGGTCAGGGGCTGGCGGCCTGAGCTACGGACGCCACTCACCGCGATAGTCGGGGTGGCGGCTGTACGGCAGGGCCAGGAGCCGGAGCGTCCATTCGGTGGTGACCGGCGGGGCGGCGAACCTCGCCCCGGTGTCGTCGTGGATCCAGCGCCCGCCGTCGTCCTCCTCGACCGGGCCCATCCAGGCGAGCGCGCACGACCTGCCGAAGGAGTGCCGTCCCTCGGCGCCGCACACCGGCGGGCAGCCCGCCGCGGAGGCCTCGATCAGCTGCCGCTTCACGTAGACCTCGGCCAGCACCCGCGCGGGGTCGTGGCGCGCGATGTGGTCCGCCTCGGCCGAGGCGGGGACATCACCCGTCCCGCCGCCGTCCCGGCCGGGCGCGACGTCCCGGGGTCCGGCTGCCGGACGGTGAGCCGCGCGGGCGGCCCGCTCGTCGCCGTCGAGCCGGGCACGGAGGAACGCGATCAGGTCGCTCATGGGCCCTCCCGGACCGTCGAGGATCGGCGGGTCCGCCGGCCGAGGCGGTTCTCCTGCGGGGACGGAGGACCCGGTACGAGGGTAGCCACGCACGAAGAGGTCCCCCGCGTCCCCGGCGGGAGCTCGGCTACCGCGCCAGGCCCCGGCTGATGACGAGCCGCTGGATCTGGTTGGTGCCCTCGAAGATCTGGGTGATCTTCGCCTCGCGCATGTAGCGCTCGACCGGGAAGTCCCGGGTGTAGCCGTACCCGCCGAAGACCTGCACGGCGTCCGTGGTGACCTTCATGGCCGTGTCGGTCGCGATCAGCTTGGCCGCGCTCGCCTGCCGGCTGAAGGGGCGGCCGAGGTCGCGCCGCCGGGCCGCGTCCAGGTAGGTGGCGCGGGCCGCGTCGACGGCGGCGGCCATGTCGGCGAGGAGGAAGCCCAGGCCCTGGTGGTCGACGAGCCGCCGGCCGAAGGTGGTGCGCTCGTTGGCGTACGCGACGGCGGCGTCCAGGGCCGCCTGGGCGAGGCCCGTGGCGCAGGCGGCGATGCCGAGGCGGCCGCTGTCGAGGGCGCTGAAGGCGATCTGGAGACCCTGGCCCTCGTCGCCGACGAGCCGGTCCTCCTCGATCAGGGCGCCGTCCCAGTACGCGGCCGTCGTCGGCACCGCCTGGAGGCCCATCTTGCGCTCGGGCGCGCCGAAGCTGAGGCCGTCCGCGGCGCCGGGGGCGAGGAAGCAGGAGATGCCGTGGCCGCCGGGGGCGGTGCGGGCGAAGAGGGCGTAGAAGTCGGCCCTGCCGCCGTGGGTGATCCACGCCTTGGTGCCGGTGATCCGGTAGCCGCTGCCGTCGTCCTGGCGCTCGGCCTTGCAGGTGAGGGCGGCGGCGTCGGAGCCGGCCTGGGGCTCGGAGAGGCTGTAGCCGCCGATGGAGCGGCCCTCCAGCATCGCGGGGAGCCACCGCTCCTTCTGCTCCCGCGTGCCGAAGGTGTGGAGCGGGTGGCAGGCCAGGGTGTGGACGCTGGTGGCCACCGCGACGGCGGCCCAGCGCGCGGCCAGCTCCTCCAGGACCTGGAGGTAGACCTCGTAGGGCTGGCCCCCGCCGCCGAACTCCTCGGGATACGGGAGGCCGAGGAGCCCGGCCTCGCCGAGGGTCGTGAAGAGACCCTCCGGGTACGTCTCGGCGGCCTCGTGCTCGTCCACCCGGGGAGAGAGCTCCTTGTCGGCGATCTCCCGGGTGAGGGCGATGAGGTCCGCTGCCTCGGGGGTGGGAAGCAGGCGGTCGACATCCATGGCGACTCCAGCGGCGCGCAAAGTGGTACTGGGAAAGGTACTTCAGTACCGGTTAGCGTAGCGCAGAAGGGTGCCGCCGTAACCCCCGGGAAGCGCGGCCTGGAATACTGGCGGGGTGATCGAGACCTCCGCCGCCGACGCCCCTCAGTTGACGGGCCGCGGGGCGGCGCGCCGCGCCGCCCTCTTCGAGGACCTCGTCGCCCTGCTCGTCGGGGAGGGCTTCGCCCGGCTGACGCTCGACGACCTCGCCGCGCGCCTGCGCTGCTCGAAGCGGACGCTGTACGGCCTGGCCGGCAGCAAGGAGCAGCTGGTCCGGGCGGCGGTCGTGCACTTCTTCCGGCGCGCCACGGCCCGGGTCGAGGCGGTCCTCGCCGCCGCGACGGATCCGGCCGAGCGCCTCGCCGCCTACCTGCGGGCGGTCTCGGCCGAACTGGCGCCCGTCTCCCCGCAGTTCTTCGACGATGTCGCCGCCTTCGAGCCGGCGGCGGAGGTCTACGAGCGCAACACCCGCGCGGCGGCGGGCCGGGTGCAGCAGCTCATCGAGGAGGGCGTGCGGGCCGGGGTGTTCCGCGAGGTGCACGTGACCTTCGCGGCCGACGTCATCTCCTCCGTGATGGTCCGCATCCAGCGGCGACAGGTGGCCGCGGCGACGGGGCTCGCCGACGCCGAGGCGTACGAGCAGCTGGCCGAGCTGCTGCTCAGCGGACTCCGCAGGGCCTGAGCGTCCGGCGCAGGACTCCGCAGGGCCTGAACGCCCGGCGCCGGACGCGGGAGGGCGAGCGGTCCGCCGCGTTCAGGAGGTGAAGGCGGAGCAGCCTCTCCCCCGGCTTATTTCAGGTCGTGACTTAAAATAAAAGAGAAGAGGGCACCCCGGCCCCTTCAGCGGTATCTTGCGGTCAGGACTACTCCACCTGGGGGCCAAGTGACCATGCGGAACGGCCGCACCGTGCGGGACCTGCGACGCGAGAACCGCACCGCCGTCCTCCAGCGCCTGTACTTCGACGGCCCGCTCAGCCGCTTCTCCCTGGGCCCCGCCACCGGGCTGAGCTCCGGATCGGTCAGCAACGTGGTCGCCGAACTCGTCGCGGAGGGCCTGGTGGAGGAGGCCGGCAGCGTCGACTCGGCCGGCGGGCGCCCCCGCACGCTGCTGCGGGTCACCCCCGGCAGCGGCTGCATGATCGGGGTGGACGTCGGCGAGACCCGCGTCCGCATCGAGCTGTTCGACCTCACCCTGACCGAACTCGCGCGCACCGAGCGCCCCTTGGCGGTGGACGGTGCCGCGCCGCACGACCGGTACGAGGTCGGGGTCGTGGTGGCCCATGTCCGCGAGGGCATCGCCGAGGTGCTGCGGGAGGCGGACGTCCCCGCCGAGCGGCTGCTCGGCGTCGGCGTCGGCGTGCCCGGCATCGTCGCCCACGGCACCGAGGAGGGCGCGGTGGTGCACGGCCAGACGATCGGCTGGGACGCCGTCCCGCTGGAGCGGCTGCTCCGCGCGAGCGTGGACCTCCCGGCCTCGGTGCCGTACTGGATCGACAACGGCGCCAAGACCCTGGGCCAGGCGGAGATGTGGTTCGGCGCCGGCCGGGGCGCGCGCAGCGCGGTCGTCGTGCTCTTCGGCTCCGGCGTCGGCGCCTGCGTGGTCACGGACCCGATGGCGCCCGGACAGGCGCTCGAATGGGGTCATCTGACGGTCCGGGTCCGCGGCCGCCGCTGCCGCTGCGGCGCGCGGGGCTGCCTGGAGGCGTACGCGGGGGCCGAGGCCCTGCTGGAGCGGTGGCGCGAGGCGGGCGGGGAGCCGCCGGCGGGCGCGGACGAGGAGACGGCCCTGACGGCGATGCTGGCGGCCGCGTACCCGGCGGACCCGGGGACGGCGCCCGACGCGGCGGTCCTCGGGGTCCTGGAGGAGACCGCCGAGTACCTGGGCGCCGGGTTCGCCGACCTGATCAACCTCTTCCAGCCCGAGCGGATCCTGGTCGGCGGCTGGGCCGGCCTCCAGCTCGGCGCCCGCTTCCTGGAGACGGTGAAGGGGTACGCGACCGAGTACGCGCTGCGGTACCCGGCGGCCCGGGTCACCGTCGGGCTGGGCACCCTTGGCCCCGACGCGGTGACCGTCGGCGCGGCGATCCTGCCGCTCGCGGACTTCTTCGCCCGGGGCGGACGGCGGGCCGGATCGGACACGCCCGTGGAGGCGCAGCCGGCGTGGGCGTCGACCGTACGGGACAGGGCGGCGCACTGAGGCGGCCGCCGCCGGCGGCGGCGCGGGCCACCCGGGTGACGGCGACCGACACCCCCGGGCGACGGAGCCACGACGGACGCCGCCTTCCGCAGGAGCCGGTTCGCCGCCGGCTCCGGGGACCGCCTAGGCGACGGAGCCGATGCGCCCGTGCGGTGCGCGGGGGACGTCGTGGTGGATCGGGGTGTGGGCGCCCGTGAGGGAGAGGCCGCTGCCGCCGCGGCGGTTGGCGACGATCTCGGCGCCGATCGACAGGGCGGTCTCCTCGGGCGTGCGCGCGCCGAGGTCGAGGCCGATCGGGGAGCGCAGGCGGGCGAGTTCGATCTCGGTGACGCCGACCTCGCGGAGGCGCGCGTTGCGGTCCTCGTGGGTGCGGCGGGAGCCCATCGCGCCGACGTAGGCGACGGGAAGCTTGAGGGCGATCCGGAGGAGCGGGACGTCGAACTTGGCGTCGTGCGTGAGGACGCAGAGCACGGTCCGGCCGTCGACCTCGGTCGACTCCAGGTAGCGGTGGGGCCAGTCGACGACGATGTCGTCGGCCTCGGGGAAGCGGGCCGCGGTCGCGAAGACGGGCCGCGCGTCGCAGACGGTGACGTGGTAGCCGAGGAACTTGCCGACCTTGACGAGGGCGGCGGCGAAGTCGATGGCGCCGAAGACGATCATGCGGGGGGCGGGGACGGAGGACTCGACCAGGAGGGTCAGCGGCTGTCCGCAGCGGCTGCCGTCCTCGCCGATCTCCACGGTGCCGGTGCGGCCCGCGTCGAGCATCGCCCGGGCCTCGCCGGCCGCGGTGCGGTCCAGCTCGGGGTGGCCGCCGAGCTTCCCCTCGTACGAGCCGTCGGGGTGGACGAGGAGCGCCTGGCCCATCAGGTCGTCCGGTCCCCCGACGATCCGTGCCAGAGCCGCCGCCTCCCCCGTGGCGGCGGCCGAGAGCGCGGCGGGGAAGACCCCGCCGCGGACCGGGGTGACGAGGATGTCGATGATGCCGCCGCAGGTCAGACCGACCGCGAAGG
Organism: Streptomyces sp. NPDC002232; assembly: GCF_042890295.1. NCBI lineage: Bacteria > Bacillati > Actinomycetota > Actinomycetes > Kitasatosporales > Streptomycetaceae > Streptomyces > Streptomyces sp. NPDC002232. The sequence continues at coordinate 714,914 of NZ_JBIARV010000005.1, forward strand.
CGTCCTCGTCGCTGTAGCCGAAGGTCTCGACGACGGTCCTGCCGTCTTCGAGGGCCTGGACGCACAGGTCGTAGACCGAGCCCTCCACACACCCGCCGGAGACCGATCCGATCGCCGTGCCCTCGCTGTCGACGGCGAGAGCGGCTCCCGGCTGCCGGGGCGCGCTGCCACCGACCGCCACCACGGTGGCGACGGCGAATGCGCGTCCCTGCTCGACCCACCGGTGCAGCTCTTCGGCGATGTCCAGCATGTCGGTCTCCTTGGGTGTGTGCGGAGGGTGTCGCCGGGCGTCAGCTGACGCCCAGCCAGCTCTCGATCGGGTGGAGGGCGAAGAACACGATGAAGATCGCGGTCAGGGCCCACATGAACGCTCCGACCTCGCGGGCCTTGCCCTGCGCCACCTTGATGACGGTGTAGGCGATGACGCCGGCCGCGACGCCCGGGGTGATGCTGTACGTGAACGGCATCAGGACGACGGTCAGGAAGACCGGGATGGCGACGGAGCTGTCGCCCCAGTTCACGTGCTTGGCGTTCATCATCATCATCGCGCCGATGACGACCAGGGCGGCGGAGCCGACCTCACGGGGCACGATCTGGGTGATCGGGGTGAAGAAGATGGCGGCCGCGAAGAACAGGCCGGTGATGACGGAGGAGAAGCCCGTGCGGGCACCCTCGCCGACGCCGGTGGCGGACTCGACGAACACGGTCTGGCCGGAGGCGCCGGAGACGCCGCCGATCGCGCCGCCCGCGCCGTCGATGAACAGCGCCTTGGACAGGCCGGGCATGCGGCCCTTGTCGTCGGCGAGGTTGGCCTCGGTGCCGACGCCGATGATGGTGGCCATGGCGTCGAAGAAGCCGGCGAGGACGAGCGTGAAGACGATGACGCCGACGGTGATGTAGCCGACGTCGCCCCAGCCGCCGAAGGAGACGTCGCCGAAGAGCGAGAAGTCGGGCGGGGAGACCGCGCTGCCCTTGAGCTCGGGGGCGCCGTTGGCCCAGGCGCCCGGGCCCTTGGCCGGGACGTCGGCGACGGCGTTGACGATCAGGGAGATGACGGTGCCGCCGACGATGCCGATGAGGATCGCGCCGGGGATCTTGCGGGCCTGGAGGGCGAAGATCGCGAGCAGGGTGATCGCGAAGATCAGGACCGGCCAGCCGACGAGCTCGCCGCCGGAGCCCATGGTGATGGGCGGGCCGAACTGCGGTCCCGCGCCCACGAAGCCGGCCTTGTTGAAGCCGATCAGCGCGATGAAGAGGCCGATGCCGATGGTGATGCCGTGCTTGAGCGGCAGCGGGATCGCGTTCATGATCATCTCGCGGAGACCGGTGACCACCAGGAGGCAGATCACCACACCGTAGACGACGCACATGCCCATGGCCTGCGGCCATGTCATCTGGGGCACGACCTGGGTCGCGAGCACACCGGAGACGCTGAGCCCCGCCGCGAGGACGAGCGGGACCTTGCCGACGAAGCCCATCAGCAGGGTGGTCACCGCCGCCGCGAAGGCGGTCGCCGTGATGACGGCGGAGGAGGCGAGGACGTGCTTGTCGACGTCCGGGCCGCCCAGGAGGATCGGGTTGAGCAGGAGAATGTACGCCATCGCCATGAAGGTGGTGATGCCGCCGCGGATCTCCGTCGCGACGGTGGATCCTCTCTCCGAGATGTGAAAGTACCGGTCGAGCCAAGAGCGTCCGGCGGGGGTGCGCGAGCCGGAGCCCGCTTCCTCAGCGGCGGTCTTGGGCTCCACAGACGACTGGGTCATGGGGCCTACTCCCAAGGTTCAAAGGGGCACCCGCATCAGACTTCGTAGCTCTGACGTGAAAAGCCGCGGGATTTGGGATATTTCGTTGGCTGCACGACCCGGGGGACGGCCCGAGACGAACGGGGTACTGCCGTGTTGCGGGGTACTGCCGTACTGCGGGGGTACTGCGGTGGTGCTGGTGACGCGGGTACTGCGGTGGGGGGATGCTCCGGGCGGTGCGGGCGGGGGAAGTGTGACGTTCCTGGGAGGCACGCACCGCCCGGAGAGTCCTAGAGGGTGCCGGTGAGCGCCTCGGGGCGGACCGGCGTCTTGTTGAGCTCCAGGCCCGTCGCCGCCCGGATCGCCGCGAGGACGGCCGGGGTGGACGACAGGGTGGGGGCCTCGCCGATGCCCCGGACGCCGTAGGGCGCGTTGGGGTCGGCCAGCTCGAGGTAGTCGACCGGGATGGTCGGCGTGTCGAGGATGGTCGGGATGAGGTAGTCCGTGAAGGAGGGGTTGCGCACCTTCGCGGTCTTCGGGTCGACGATGATCTCCTCCATCACCGCGACGCCCAGGCCCTGGGTGGTGCCACCCTGGATCTGGCCGACCACGGAGAGCGGGTTGACCGCCTTGCCGACGTCCTGCGCGCAGGCCAGCTCGATGACCTTGACGAGGCCGAGCTCGGTGTCCACCTCCACCACCGCGCGGTGCGCGGCGAAGGCGTACTGGACGTGGCCGTCGCCCTGGCCGGTGACGAGGTCGAAGGCCTGGGTGGGACGGTGCCTCCACTCCTCCTCGACCTCCACGGCCTGGTCCTCCAGGACGTCCGCGATGGTGGCGAGGGCCTCGCCGCCGTCGGTGACGACCTTGCCGCCCTCCAGGAGGAGTTCGGCGTTCGCCCAGGCCGGGTGGTACGAGCCGAACTTGCGCCGGCCGATCTCCAGGACCTTCTCGCGGACGATCTCGCAGGAGTTCTTGATGGCGCCGCCGGTCATGTACGTCTGGCGGCCCGCGGAGGTCGAACCGGCCGAGCCCACCTGCGTGTCCGCGGGGTGGATGGTGACCTGCTGGACACCGAGCTCGGTACGGGCGATCTGCGCGTGGATCGTGACGCCGCCCTGGCCGACCTCCGCCATGGCGGTGTGGACCGTGGCGACGGCCTCGCCGTTGATGACCTCGATGCGGATCTTGGCGGTCGAGTAGTCGTCGAAGCCCTCGGAGAAGCCGACGTTCTTGATGCCGACCGCGTAGCCGACGCCCCGGACGACGCCCTCGCCGTGCGAGGTGTTGGACAGGCCGCCCGGCAGCGCGCGGACGTCCGCGCTCTCGCCGGCGGTCTCCCACTGGCGCTCCGGCGGCAGCGGACGGGCCTTGACCCGGCGGAGGAGCTCGGCGACCGGGGCCGGCGAGTCCACGACCTGGCCGGTCGGCATGATCGTGCCCTGCTCCATGGCGTTGAGCTGGCGCAGCTCCACCGGGTCCATGCCCAGCTTGGCCGCGAGCTTGTCCATCTGGGCCTCGTAGGCGAAGCAGGCCTGGACCGCGCCGAAGCCGCGCATGGCGCCGCAGGGCGGGTTGTTGGTGTAGAGGCCGATCGCCTCGATCTCCACGTCCTCGATGACGTACGGGCCGACCGAGAGGGAGGAGGCGTTGCCGACGACCGAGGCCGTGGACGACGCGTACGCGCCGCCGTCGAGCACGATCTTGCACTTCATGTGCGTGAGCTTGCCGTCCTTGGTGGCGCCGTGCTCGTAGTAGAGCTTCGCCGGGTGCCGGTGGACGTGCCCGAAGAAGGACTCGAACCGGTTGTAGACCATCTTGACCGGCTTGCCGGTGCGCAGGGCGAGGATGGAGGCGAGGATCTGCATGGAGATGTCCTCGCGGCCGCCGAAGGCGCCGCCGACACCCGCCATCGTCATGCGGATCTTCTCCTCGGGCAGGCCGAGGCAGGGAGCGATCTGCTTGAGGTCCGAGTGCAGCCACTGGGTGGCGACGTACAGGTCGACGCCGCCGTCCTCGGCCGGCACGGCGAGGCCGGACTCGGGGCCGAGGAAGGCCTGGTCCTGCATGCCGAAGGTGTACTCGCCCTTGACGATCACGTCGGCGCGCTTGGCGGCCTCGGACGCGTCGCCGCGGATGATCGGCTGGCGGTGCACGATGTTCGGGTGCGGGACGTGACCCGAGTGGTGGTCGTCGCGGTTCTCGTGGACCAGGATCGCGTCCGGGGCGAGGGCGGAGGCCTCGTCCGTGATGAGCGGGAGCTCGCGGTACTCGATCTTGATCTTCGCGGCGGCGCGGCGGGCGGTCTCCGGGTGGTCGGCGCCCACGAGGGCGACCGGCTCACCGTGGTGACGGACCTTGCCGTAGGCGAGGACCGGGGTGTCCTGGAACTCCATGCCGTAGTTCTTCGCGGCGGGCAGGTCCTCGTGGGTCAGGACGGCGTAGACGCCGTCCATCGCGAGGGCCTCGGAGATGTCGATGGACACGATCTCGGCGTGGGCGACGGTGGAGCGCAGGATCTGGCCCCACAGCATGTCCTCGTGCCACATGTCGGAGGAGTAGGCGAACTCGCCCGTGACCTTGAGGGTGCCGTCCGGGCGGAGCGTGGACTCGCCGATGCCGCCCTTGACGTGGTTCTGCGTGACGTCGGTGGGCGTGCCCACCGGAGTCGTGCGGGTGTTCTGAGCCATCGTCAGACCGCCTCTCCCTGACGCTCCTGGCGAGCGGCCGCGAGGCGGACCGCGTCGAGGATCTTCTCGTAACCGGTGCAGCGGCAGAGGTTGCCGGAAAGCGCCTCGCGGATGTCCGCGTCCGTCGGGGACGGGTTGCGCTCCAGCATCTCGTCGGCCGCGACGAGCAGGCCCGGGGTGCAGAAGCCGCACTGGACGGCGCCGGCGTCGATGAACGCCTGCTGGATCGGGGAGAGTTCGACACCCTCACCGGTCTGCGAGTCCTGGGGCTTGGCCTGCCACTTCTTGGCGGCGTCGACCGAGGTGCCGCAGGCACCGGTCGCGCAGCCGCTGTGCGCCTCGCGCTCCTTGGCGTACTCCGCCAGGCCCTCGACGGTGACGACCTCGCGGCCCTCGACCTGACCGGCGGCGACCAGACACGAGCAGACCGGCACGCCGTCGAGACGGACGGTGCAGGAACCGCACTCGCCCTGCTCGCAGGCGTTCTTGGAGCCGGGCAGGCCCAGGCGCTCACGCAGAACGTAGAGGAGGGACTCGCCCTCCCAGACGTCGTCGGCTTCCTGCGGACGACCGTTGACCGTGAAATTGACGCGCATGGTTATGCAGCTCCCTCAAGCGTGTGGCCGGCGCCGCGGTACTGCTCCCAGGTCCAGCCGAGCTGGCGGCGCGCCATGATGCCGACCGCGTGGCGCCGGTACTTGGCGGTGCCGCGGACGTCGTCGATCGGGTTGGCGGCGGCCGAGCAGAGGTCGGCGAACTGCTTGGCGATCGACGGGGTGATGATCTTGCCGTTGTCCCAGAAGCCGCCCTCGTCCAGAGCCGCGTTCAGGAAGGCCTCGGCCTCCTTGGCGCGGATCGGGGTCGGCGCGGCGGAGCCGATGCCGGTACGCACGGTCCGGGTCTCCGGGTGCAGGGCCAGGCCGAAGGCGCAGACGGCGATGACCATCGCGTTGCGGGTGCCGACCTTGGAGTACTGCTGGGGACCGTCCGCCTTCTTGACGTGGACGGTCTTGATGAGCTCGTCGGGCTCGAGCGCGTTGCGCTTCACGCCCGTGTAGAACTCGTCGATCGGGATGAGGCGGCTGCCGCGCACGGACTCGACCTCGACCTCGGCGCCCGCGGCGAGCAGGGCCGGGTGGGCGTCGCCGGCGGGCGACGCGGTGCCGAGGTTGCCGCCGACGCCGCCGCGGTTGCGGATCTGCGGGGAGGCGACCGTGTGCGAGGCCAGCGCCAGACCCGGGAGCTCTGCGCGCAGGTTCTCCATGATCTGCGTGTACGGGACGGAGGCGCCGAGGATCACGCTCTCCTCGCCGACCTCCCACTCGCGCAGCAGCTCGATACGGTTCAGGTCCAGGAGGTACTCGGGGCGCCGGTGGTCGAAGTTGATCTCGACCATGACGTCGGTACCACCGGCGATGGGCACGGCCGTGGGGTGCTCGGCCTTGGCGGCGAGCGCCTCCTCCCAGCTGGCGGGGCGAAGGAAGTCCATGGTGGCTCTCTTCTAGTGATTCTGGTGATCGGGGGTCGAGCTACTGGGTCCGGGGGGACGGCCGGCCCTCGACGTGTTCATGAGCTGTTCACGCGGTGTGTGGCCTAGTACACAAGCCCCACTCGCCCGGGTGCAGTCACCGAAAACATGAAGGAGTTGGCTGGCTCCCGTCGTCGTCTTGTAGATTCGAACGAAAGGCGGGGAACAGAAACCTCGCCGTTTTCCCCTGGAAACGGTGGCACCACCCCACCGTCGACAACGCGACACCCACCATCACCGAACGAAGGAACGGCGGCGACACGATGCGGCTGCGCGCACTGCTGGAGAACGACGCGCTCGGGCTGCGCCTGCTCGGCGGCGACGACGAGCTGGACCGAACCGTCCGAGGCGTCATGACCACGGACCTCAAGGACCCCAGCCGGTACCTCTCCGGCGGAGAGCTGGTGCTCACCGGCCTCGCCTGGCGGACGGACCCGGCCGACGCCGAGCCCTTCGTCCGGATCCTGGCCTCGGCCGGGGTGGCCGCCCTGGCCGCGGGCGAGGCCGAGCTCGGCGACATCCCCGACGATCTCGTAGAGGCGTGTTTGCGCCACCGGCTCCCCCTGTTCGCCGTGAACGAGTCCGTTGCGTTCGCGACGATCACCGAGCACGTTGTTCGACAGGTCTCCGGCGAGCGGGCGGGCGACCTGGCGGCGGTCGTCGACCGGCACCGGCGGCTGATGACCTCCGGTCCCGCGGGCGGCGGACCCGAGGTCGTCCTTGACCTCCTCGGCTCCGACCTGGACCTCCGGGCCTGGGTCCTCTCCCCCACCGGGCGCCAGATCGCGGGCGCCGGAGAGCCCCTGGAGGCCGGCCTCGCGGCCACCCTGGCCGGGGAGCACCTGGCCGCCACCCGGACCGGCCGGCGCGGTCCGCACCGCCTGGGCGTCGCCGGGTCCACGTACTCGCTCTTCCCGATCCGCAACACCGGCCGGGGCGCGGCGCCCGCCTCCCGGGACGTCCGCGAGACGGTCCTGTCGGACTGGCTGCTCGCCGTCGAGGCCGACGCCGGGGACTGGCCCGCCGCCCGGCTCGACCTGCTCCAGGGCGTGACCCAGCTGATCGCCGTCGAGCGGGACCGCCGCGACGCGGCCCGCACGGTGCGGCGCCGGCTCGCCCAGGAGGTCCTGGAGCTGGTCCAGACGGGCGCCGCGCCCGCCGAGATCGCGGCCCGGCTGCGGGTCGCCGCCCCGGTGCTGCTGCCCGGGCTCGGCACCGCCCCGCACTGGCAGGTGGTCGTCGCCCGGGTGGAGTGGGAGCAGGAGGCCGGTCAGACCCCCGTGGACAGCGGGCCGGTCGCGCAGGCGCTCCTGGAGGAGGTCCTCGTCGACCCGGCGACCGTCGGTGCCGAGTCGGCCGACCGGATCGCGGTCGCGCACAGCGGCGACGAGGCGATCGCGCTGGTCCCGCTCGCCGCGGGTCCGCTGCCGGACAGCGAGGACGAGGGCCCGGCCCCCGCCCTCGGGCTGCACGCGGACGCGCTGCTCGCCTCCGTGCGGGCGCCGCTCTCCTCGGGCCTGGCGGACGACGGGCGCCTCACGCTGGGCGTCAGCGCGGCCGTGCACTCGGCCGAGGGCCTGCGCGGGGCCCTGGAGGAGGCCCGGCACGCCCGCCGGGTGGCCGCCGCCCGTCCGGGCCGGGTCTGCGCCGCGGGGCACCACGAGCTGGCCTCGCACGTGCTGCTGCTGCCGTTCGTCCCGGACGACGTGCGGCGCGCCTTCACGGCCCGCCTGCTGGACCCGCTGCGCGACTACGACCGGCGCCACCGGGCGGAGCTCATCCCGACCCTGGAGGCCTTCCTGGACTGCGACGGCTCCTGGACCCGCTGCGCGACCCGCCTCCACCTGCACGTGAACACGCTGCGCTACCGGGTGGGCCGGATCGAGCAGCTCACCGGCCGGGACCTCGCCCGCCTGGAGGACAAGCTCGACTTCTTCCTGGCGCTGCGCATGAGCTGACCGGGAAGCCCGGCGGGTGGCCCGGGTCGAACACCGCGAGGCCCGTCCGGGGCCCAGGCGATTCACTCCTTCGGGCGAGTCCGGTGGGGTGGCGTCCGGGCCCCGGACGGGCCTTCGCCATCGGGTCCCGCGGACCGGGCCACGGCCTGATCACCGGCTTGATCACGGGCCGGCGGGCCGTCCGGCGGGCGGTCGGAGCGGGTCGCGGCGGGGGTCGCCACCGCCGCCCGAGTTTGTGAATTCTTTCACCCGACCCCTTGGCCGGGTGCTCCCGTTCGTGCTGAGATGCCGTCCTACTCAACAGCTCGATGGCGCGCTCGGGGAGGGCAATGTGGCGGATACCGCCATGTCTGGTTCCGAATCAAGGGGTGGCGAAGATCCGTCCCTCGCCTACGGCAAGGAGACACCCGTGGAGACCGCCATATGGCGTCTCCGCTCCCGAGGTTGCTGGACGGACGCGGCCGCGCTGCTCGCGCCGCACGCGACCGAACCGGCGGCCGCACTCGAACGGGCCGCGCTGCTCATCGAGCGCTGCCTCTACACCGAGAAGGGCTGGGCCGACGCGGAGGAGGCCCTGCGGGCCGCGGAGGCGGTGGCCCGCACCGACGAGGAGCGCGGCGCGGCGGCCTGCGAACGCGGCTATCTCGCCTACGCCTCCACCCTGTTGGGCGTACGCGACCGGGCGGACGAGGCCCGGATGGCGCTGGGGCGGGCGGCGGCCCTGATCGCCCCGTCCGCCGCCGGGCGGCCGCTGCTGGACTTCCGGCGCGGGCTGATCGCCCAGAACCTCGGCGACTCCCCGCAGGCGGCCCGCGCCGCGTACCGCAGGGCGCATGCCGGGGCGACCGCGCAGGGCGATGCGCTGCTGCTCTCCTTCACCTGGCGGCACCTCGCCGGACTGGCCCTGCGCGAGGGCGAGTTGGCGGAGGCGAGGCACGGCTTCGCGGAGTCCCTGCGGATCCGCGAGGAGCTGGGCTATCTGGTCGGCACGGCCCCGGCGCTCACGGCGCTGGCGGCCACGGAGACCGAGCCCGAGGCGGGCCGCCTGCGCGCCGAGGCGCGACGGCTCTTCCAGCTGCTCGGCGGCGTCCCGACCTGGCTGTCGGCCCAGCTGACACCCCGGGCGGCGACCTGAAGCGCCGCACTGTCAGGTCTCCATGACGGCTCGTCACCGTCTTGACAAGGGGCGTCCCGCCGGCCCGGACCGGCCGGCCGGACGCCCCACCTCCTAGGACCGGGGCGCGAGGCACACCAGGCTGTCGTCGGTTCCGACGAGGAGGGAGCCGGCCCCGGTGACGGCGACCGCGCGCACCGGGGGGCCCGGGCGGAAGGCGAGCGTCGGACCGCCCTCCGGGCGGTGGAGCTCCACCAGGCCGTCGGCCCAGGCGGCGGCGACCAGCGGCCCGTGTGGCGTCTCCGTCGCGTGCAGCGAGACCACCGGCGAGGGGCGTTCGACGAGCGGCTCGGGCTGGGTGTCGCGGCCGGGCGTCCAGAGCCGGACGCTCCCGTCGGCGCCGCCGGAGCAGACGAAGGGGGTCTCGGACTCGACCGCGGCGACGGCCGTGACCCGGCCGCTGTGCGAGGCCGACTGGTACAGCCCGGTCAGGCCGAAGGCGTGCACGGAGCCCAGCCGGTCCCCCACCACCACCGAGCCCGCGATCGCCGCGAGGGCCGTGCCCGGATGGCGGGCCAGGGTCGCCGAGACCGCCTCGGTGAGCCGCTCCAGATACGGCGGCCGGGGCGCCGCCCCCCGTACCGCGTGCAGCCGCCCCCGGTCGTCCAGGAGCAGCACCGTGCCGTCGGGAGCGGGCGCGAGCGCGGTGATCCGGCCGGGCACGGTGTGCGCGAGGCGCCCGGCGGAGGTCGCGTCGGCCTCGTGGAGCAGCCGTACGGTGCCGGTGGGGTCGCCGACGAGGAGGGTGCCCTCCAGGGGGCCGCCCGCCGCGCCGAGCACGGTGACCGGGCCGGGCCAGGGCGGGTTGAGGTCGCCGCGGTGCCGGGCCCACCGGACCCGCCAGGGCGCGCCGTCCGCGAGGGCGGCGAGCGCGGGGCGGAGCCGGGGGTCGGCGCCGTCGCCCAGTGCGGCGAGCAGGACCAACGCCCTTTCGGCAGGCTCCTGTTCGCGGCAGAGCGACTGTCCGGCGCGCATCCAGGCGGTCCGGAGCCCGCCGTGCTCGTCGGCGGTGCCCTCGCCGGGCCGGGGGGACGGCTCGGGCCCGTCGAGGGTGCCGGGCACCCCGGCGAGCGCGGCTCCGGTGACGTACGCGGTGGTGACGAGCAGCGGGTCGGCCGCGCAGACGGCCGCCGGGTCGGAGAGGTCCGGCAGCGGCGGGGCCGGGCGCGCGGAGGTGCCGTCGGCGGTCTCGGGCTCGCCGTCGAGGTCGACGACGGTGACCCGGCCCTCGGCGCGCAGGACGGCCGGGGCCGGGGTGCCGCTGCGGGCCTCGACCACGAGACGGACCCGGCCGACGCCGGCGAGCTCGGCGATGAGCCGGGTGAGCGCGGCGGGTTCGGCGGCGGCGTGCAGATCGGTGAGGAGGAGGACGGCCCGTCCCGCGGGGCGCGGTTCGCTGGTGGCGAGGGCGTGGACGAGGTCGCCGGGCGAGCGGGCGACGACACCGAGGCGGTCGGCGATCGTCCAGGCCGCGCCGAGCGCGCTCTGCCCGGCGAGCGGGACGAGGACCCGCGCGGTGCGGCGGCGGGTGCGGCCGGAGCGGGCCCCGTGGGCGGCGAGCCAGCCGAGGAGGGCCGTCTTGCCGCTGCCGGGGGCGCCGGTGACGAGGCAGAGGCGGGGTGCGTCGGGATCGGTGAGCCAGCCGAGGAGGGCGGCGGCCTCGGCTTCCGTTCCGTCCCCGGCCGGGGGCGGGCTCGCGGACGGCATGGGACACCTCACGGGTGACGCGGTGCGGGCGGCTGACGCCTCCGACCTTAATGGTCCGGAGGGCTCACGACTCCGATCCGGTGAAGTGCTCTCGCACCAGGGTCTGGACGACCGTCAGGTCCTGGGCGACCAGGGCGTCGAGCAGGGCGGTGTGCTCGGCCGCGTCGGCGACGAGGACGCCGTGGCGCAGGGTGGGGGCGCTGATGAGGGGCCACTGGGACCGGCGGTGCAGGTCGTCGGCGACGGCCAGCAGCTGTTCGTTCCCCGCGAGGGAGAGGACGGCCCGGTGGAAGGCCCGGTCGGCCTCGGCGTAGTGGGCGCGGTCGCCCCGGGCGGCGGCGGTCGCGGTCGCCTCGGCGAGGGGCCGGAGCTCGGCCCAGCGGGCGGCGGGGACGGTGCGGGCGAGCCGCAGCATGACGGGGACCTCGATGAGCGCCCGGACCTCGGCGAGCTCGGCGAGCTCACGGGGCGTGCGCTCGGTGACGCGGAAGCCCCGGTTCGGCACGACCTCGACCGCCCCCTCGACGGCGAGCCGCTGCATGGCCTCGCGGACGGGGGTGGCGGACACGCCGAAGCGCTCGCCGAGCGCGGGGGCCGAGTACACCTCGCCGGGGCGGAGCTCGCCGCCGACGAGGGCGGTGCGGAGGGCTTCGAGGACCTGCCCGCGGACGGAGTGCCTGCGGACGGTCCGGGGGCCGGGGGCCGCCGGTTCGCCGTGGGTGTGCTCGCCGCGCGCCTGCTCGGGCACCCGGACGGGTCCCTCGTACGCCTCGGGGAAGGAGGACTCCCGAAGCACGGACTCGGGGCGGGACTCCGCGCGCACGGGATCCGGACGGTACTCCTGGCCCGCGGCCCCCGCTCGCGCGCACTCCGTGCGTACGGACTCCCCGGGTACGGGACTCGTACGCGCGGCTTCCGCACCCGGACGCCCCGCCGCCGCACGCGTGGCGTCACCGAAGGGCGGGGACGGCCTCTCCGTCTCCCGCTCGCGCGCTGCCCCCTGCTCCACCCGGGTCCTCCTGCGGCCTCGTGCCGGGCCCGGCTCGCGTCGCCGGTTTCCTCTGTGCACCATAGGCGAACGGACCGACATCCGGGGCATACGGGTTGTCCCGCAGGTGGGAGCGGTCCTTCCGGTGGTGAGACGGCGCCCCGAATCGGGTAAGGTAAGGCTAACCTTCCAACGCTCGCGATTCGGTGGTTCGCATGACCGTCCCCGCCCTGTTGCCCACGCCCCTCGCCTCCCCCGTCGCGTCCTCCTACGCCCGGCTCGCCGAGGTGTACGCCGGTCTGCGCGTGGACGAGATCGCCCCCGGCGAGCGGCTGCCGCGCGGGGCCGGCTGGGTCGGCGCGGACGACCTCGCGGCCGGCGGCCCCCACCTCGACGCGTTCCTCGCCTGGGACGACGCGCAGGTGCTGCGCGACTACGGCGCCCAGGCCCGCCCCGACGTCGTCGCGACCTTCGGACTGCACCGGTACGCCTGGCCCGCCTGCCTGCTCGTCACCGTCCCCTGGTTCCTGCACCGCAGGGTGCCCCGGATCCCCGTCCACGACGTGTCCTTCCAGCGCGTGCTCGGCCGCATGGCGGTCCGGGTGGAGGAGTTCGCCTGCCTGCCCGGCGACCCCGCCGCCACCCTGCCCGGCGCCCGGATCGTCGCCGACGAGGAGGCACTGCGGGCCGAGGTACGGGACTCGCTCGCCGAGCACTTCGCGCCCGTCCTCGACGGTTTCGCGCCCCGGATGCGGCGCGGCCGACGGGCGCTGTGGGGGATGGCCACGGACGACATCGTCGAGGGCCTCTGGTACGTCGCGGAGCTGCTCGGCGAGGAGCCCCGGGCGATGGCCGAGCTCGAACTCCTGCTGCCGGGCAGCCCCAGGACGCACAAGCCGTACGCGGGCGGGGCGGGCTTCCGCGAACTGCCGGGCTCCGCGGGGCCGGACGGCGCTCCGCGCACCACCCGCGACCGGGCCGCCTGCTGCTTCTTCTACACGCTGCGCCCCGAGGACACCTGCCTCACCTGTCCGCGCACCTGCGACGCCGAGCGCGTCAGCCGCCTCGCCGCGACGGCCTGAGCCCTACGCCACCCGCCCGAGTGGCGTAAATCGAACTCAACCCACTTCCCTTGCAAGGGCGTTCGACCGGATCACACCTATTCGTATGCCCCACGACCCCGATGGCGTGCTCTTGCCCGGAAACCCCTTGAGCGCCCCGCGGGGTCGGCCAGTATGGGCCGCCAAACGCCCTACTGCGATGCAAGGGACACCGCATGAGACTGACCGACATATCGCTGGACTGGCTGCTTCCGGGCGGCGTGATGGTGGCCGGGGTCCTGACGGCGGTGGCGGTGCTCGCGCGCGGGAAGCGCGCCGGTGACCAGGCCGCGGCCGAGGACTCCTGGGAACGCAGCGAGGAGCGCCGCAGACGCAAGGAGGCGGTCTACGGGTTCGCCTCGTACGGGCTGCTCTTCCTCTGCGCGGCCGTCGCGGCGGCGCTCTCCTTCCACGGCCTCGTGGGCTTCGGCCGGCAGAACCTGAACCTCGCCGGGGGCTGGGAGTACCTCGTCCCCTTCGGCCTCGACGGCGCCGCCATGTTCTGCTCGGTGCTCGCGGTCCGCGAGGCCAGCCACGGCGACGCGGCGCTCGGCTCCCGCCTGCTCGTCTGGCTGTTCGCGGGCGCGGCGGCCTGGTTCAACTGGGTCCACGCACCGCGCGGCATGGGCCACGACGGGGCTCCGCACTTCTTCGCGGGCATGTCCCTCTCGGCCGCGGTCCTCTTCGACCGGGCGCTGAAGCAGACCCGGAGGGCGGCGCTGCGCGAGCAGGGCCTGGTGCCCCGTCCGCTGCCGCAGATCCGCATCGTGCGGTGGCTGAGGGCGCCCCGGGAGACCTTCGCGGCCTGGTCGCTGATGCTCCTGGAGGGCGTGAGGACCCTGGACGAGGCGGTCGACGAGGTGCGCGAGGACCGGCGGGAGAAGGAGCAGAACCGGCTCCGCAGGCGCGACCAGGTCAAGCTGGACCGGGCGAGGCTCAAGGCGATCAACCGCCAGCACCGCGCCTTCGGGCTCGGCCGCGGCGGCGGGCGCCAGGTCGAGATGGCGGCGCTGGGCGCCCCGGCCGGTGCGGGATCCGGCCCGGGTGCGGGCGGCGGTTCGGGCTCCGCGACGCCGGCCGTGCAGGCCGCCGTCGCGGAGCCCGCCATAGCGGACCCCGGACAGCTGCCGCTTCGACCCCGGCCCTCCCTGCAAGCCGTCAGGGGCGATGAGCCCCGCCCCGGCGAGTCCCGGACGGTGGACCTCACCGCCGAGGACGACACCCAGGCGCTGCCCCGTCTCGACTCCCTGGAGCGCAAGCTCAAGGACCTGGAGCAGCAGTTCGGCTGAGCGGGAAAGGACACATCACACCCGGACGGCGGGGCCGCCTCTCAGGCGGCCCCGCCGTTCAGTTCGAACCACACCACCTTGCCCACCTCGCGGTCCTCGACGCCCCAGGAGTCGGCGAGTGCCTGGACGAGCACGAGTCCCCTGCCGTTCGTACCGTCGTCGGCGGGGGGTACGAGCGGCCGGGCGAGTCCGGGCACGAAGTCGCGGACCTCGACCCTGAGCTGCTCCGGGACGACCGTCGCGGTCACGACGGCGCCGTGGTCGGTGTGGACCAGGGCGTTGGTCACCAGCTCGCTGGTGAGCAGCTCGGCCACGTCGGAGGCGCCCGGTCCGCCCCAGGTCCGCAGCAGTTCCCGCAGGGCGTGGCGCACCTCCGGCACGGCGGTGAGATCCGCGCATCCCACCTTTCTGAGCAGTTGAGTCGGCTGTCGTGCCTCCCCGGCCATATCCCCCCACCCACAGGTCGCGTCGAACAGACTCCCGGGGATGCATGCCCCGCCTCACCGCCCGCATTCATGAGGTGGGGCTTTCGGACACCGCTCAGGGCCGGGGCACGTTGCGCAGGTTGGACCGGGCCATCTGGAGCATCCGGCCCACTCCCCCGTCCAGGACGATCTTGCTCGCGGAGAGCGCGAAGCCGGTCACCATGTCGGCGCTGATCTTCGGCGGGATGGAGAGCGCGTTCGGGTCGGTGACGACGTCGACCAGGGCGGGGCCCTTGTGCCGGAAGGCGTCCCTGAGCGCGCCCGCGAGCTGTTTGGGCTTCTCGACGCGGACGCCGTAGGCCCCGGCGGCGCGGGCGATGGCGGCGAAGTCCGGGTTCTTGTTCGTCGTGCCGTACGAGGGGAGTCCGGCGACCAGCATCTCCAGCTCGACCATGCCGAGCGCGGAGTTGTCGAACACCACGACCTTCACGGGCAGGTCGTACTGGACGAGGGTCAGGAAGTCGCCCATCAGCATGGAGAAGCCGCCGTCGCCGGAGAGGGAGACGACCTGGCGGTTCCGGTCGGTGAACTGGGCGCCGATCGCCTGCGGCAGGGCGTTCGCCATGGAGCCGTGGCTGAACGAACCGATGATCCTGCGCCGTCCGTTGGGCGAGAGGTAGCGGGCCGCCCAGACGTTGCACATGCCGGTGTCGACGGTGAAGACCGCGTCGTCGTCGGCGAGTTCGTCGATGACGGAGGCGACGTACTCGGGGTGCACCGGGACGTGCTTCTCGACCTTGCGGGTGTAGGCCTTGACGACGCCCTCCAGGGCGTCGGCGTGCTTCTTCAGCATCTTGTCGAGGAAGCGACGGTCGGTCTTGGCGCGGACGCGCGGCAGGACGCACCGCAGGGTCTCGCGGACGTCTCCCCAGACGGCCAGGTCGAGCCGGGAGCGGCGGCCGAGGTGCTCGGGCCGGACGTCGACCTGCACGATCTTCACGTCGTCGGGCAGGAAGGCGTTGTACGGGAAGTCGGTGCCGAGCAGGATCAGCAGGTCGCACTCGTGGGTGGCCTCGTAGGCGGCGCCGTACCCGAGCAGACCGCTCATGCCGACGTCGTACGGATTGTCGTACTGGATCCATTCCTTGCCCCGCAGGGCGTGGCCGACGGGCGCCTTGATCCGCTCGGCGAACTGCATCACCTCGGGGTGGGCCCCGGCCGTGCCGCTGCCGCAGAAGAGCGTCACCCGTTCGGCCTCGTCGATCATGCGGACGAGGGCGTCGATCTCGGTGTCCCCGGGGCGGACGGTGGGCCGGGTGGTGACGAGCGCGGTCTCCGCCGACTTCTCCGGGGCCGGCTGGGAGGCGATGTCGCCGGGCAGCGAGACGACGCTGACGCCGCCCCGGCCGACGGCGTGCTGGATCGCCGTGTGCAGCAGCCGGGGCATCTGCTGGGGGTTGGAGATGAGTTCGCTGTAGTGGCTGCACTCGCGGAACAGCTGGTCGGGGTGGGTCTCCTGGAAGTACGAGAGCCCGATCTCGCTGGACGGGATCTGCGAGGCGAGCGCCAGGACCGGGGCCATGGAGCGGTGGGCGTCGTACAGGCCGTTGATGAGGTGGAGGTTGCCGGGGCCGCAGGAGCCGGCGCAGGCGGCGAGAGCGCCGGTGACCTGCGCCTCGGCGCCCGCGGCGAAGGCGGCGGTCTCCTCGTGCCGCACCTGGATCCAGTCGATCGCGCGGGTGCGGCGGATCGCGTCGACGACCGGGTTCAGGCTGTCGCCGACCACGCCGTAGAGCCGCCGGACGCCGGCGCGGACGAGGATGTCGACGAACTGTTCCGCCACGTTCTGTCTGGCCATGGCTCCATCAACACACGGCGCGGCGGGTTACGCCTCCCAGACGGCCACCCCCGTGCGGTCGTCGGCGTATCCCGTCACCCTCAGCTGGGTGTCCGCGAGGAAGGCGGCGAGGCCGGGCGGCTCGGCCTCGCCCCAGCGGGCGGCGAGCTCGTGGGCGAGGGCGGGTTCGCCGCGCATCGGCTCGGCGAGGCCGGGCGAGGCGAGCAGGAGGGTGTCCCCCGCACGGGCGACGGAGGCGCGGAAGCGGAACGGCTCGGCGGGCGGCGGGACGGGGTCCTCGACGAGCGGCGGCGCGGTGGTGATGCCGAGGTCCATGGTGAGCCTGTCCCCCTCCTCGGTGGCCTCCCGGACCGCGGGCGGCGAGCCGAAGCCGACAACGGGGGCGCCGGTGACGGCGGCCGGTTCGGGCAGGAGCGGTTCGAGGTCCTGCCAGGAGCCGTCGCGGAGCCGGAAGAGACCGCCGCCGCCGATGCCGAAGAAGACCCGGGTGCGGCAGTCGGGGTCGGCGGGGACGAGGAGGCAGCGCAGGGTCGCGGTGTACTCGTCGGGGGCGAGGCCGCGCTCGGCGGCGCGGGCCCGCAGCTTGCCGTAGGTCCGGTCGGTGAGCCGGTGCAGCCCGGACTTGAGGTCGCCGCGGCGGCCCGACCTGATGTCCTCGGAGAGCCGGGCGTGGCTGCGGCAGACGGCTTCGCCGATCCAGCGGCAGGCGTCGGCGGCGGCGAGGTGGGCGTCCTCGGCGGCGCGGGAGCCGGCCGCCACGGCGACGAGGACGAGCGCGGTCTCGTCGTGGCCGAAGCGGGCGGTCAGCAAGGCGTCGCGGCGGGGCTCGCCCCGGTAGCGGGCGGAGTCCCCGCGTACGGAGGCGGCGCGCACGGTGCAGGTGCCGTAGCGGGCGCCGTCGAGGACGGTGTCGGCGACCAGCTCGGCGAGCTCCCCGGGACGGGCGACAGGCAGCGCGGTGGGCTCGGGCTCGTAGGTGGGCGGTCTGCTGCCGACGAAGCCGGCCCTGGGCCGGGGCACCGACACCGCGACGGTGAGCTCGTCGGCGCCGCTCCCCTCGGGGTCGGTCTCCAGGGGCACCTGGACGGTGGGCGTCCCGGCGACGGGCCCTGCGGGGGCAGGTGCGGGGAAGGTCCTCGGTCCGCCCCCGTCGAGCCCCTCCCAGGGCGCGGGCCCAGCCACGGACGGCACCCGGCGGGGGTCGGACGCGGCGACCGCCGGGGGCCCGGACGGGCAGGGAGCGGGGGCCACCGGCGGTGCGGGCGGCTGGCTCGGCCTAGGCGGGCTGGGCTCCGACGGCTGGGGGCTGGGCGCGGCGGCCTTGGGCCGTGCGGGCGAGGGGCTGGGCGCGGCGGCCTGCGGCGGTGCGGGTGGCTGGGGCGGTGCGGCGGCCACGGGCGGCGGGGGCGGGCTCGGCTCCGATGGCCTCGGGCCCGGCGCGGCGGCCTTCGGCGGTGCGGGCGGCCGGCTCGGCGGAGCCGGGCTCGGCGTGGTCGGCGGCGGACTCGGCGCAGGCGGAGGCGGGCTCGGCACAGCCGCCGGCGACGGGCTCGGGGCCGTGGACGCCGGGCTCGGGGCGGTGATCGGGGGACGCGCAGGCCGCGGGGCCGGCGGCAGGGTGCCGCTCGGTGGGGTGGTGTCCGGTGGCGGAGGCAGCGGCGGACGGGGCGGGACGCTGGACGTGGGCGGTGCCGGTGGCGGGGCGTCCGGCACCGGCTCCGGGGCCCTCTTCACCGGGTCCTGGCTCCGGCCCGGCACCGTGCGGGGTGTCGTGTCGAAGTGGTCGTCGAGCGTCTCACCCGGGACCGTCGGGGCCGGGTCCGGCGCCGACTCGTCGTAGAGCTTGTCCCACCAGCTGTCCCCCTGCTGCGTCATGCCCTTATTGTCCACCGCCCGCGGCGCCCGAAAACGGGACATGGGGAAAACCGTTGCCACGAAAGGGTGGTCCGCCGGGCGACCCCACCCCCCACGGGAAGGACGCCCGGCGGACCGTCGTGATCAGCGCACGTCGTAGGCGCGGACCACGGTCTGGGTGACGGAGTTGCCGTTGGCGTCCGTCAGTTCGGTCCTCAGCGTGACCTGCTTGCCGGTCGCGCCCGCATGGTTCACGGTCGCCGTCCAGCCTCCGGCACGCGGAGACACCCGCGCTTCGGTCCAGGTCGTGCCCCCGTCGTAGGAGTACGAGAGCCTGGCCGAGGTGAGCGCCGCGGGAGTGTAGCCCGCGTGACCCGTCGCGGTGAGGCCGATGTGTTGGCCGTCGGTCGCGGCGAGGGTCTTGAGTCCGTCCTCCGGAAGGTCGTACCGGGGGAAGAGAATCGGGATGCCCTGAGAATAGACGCTCTCGTCAAGCTTGGAGGTGAATTTCCACACCGAGTTGACGGACGTGGACCGGGCCCACACCTTGCTGCCGATCTTCGTCGTGTTCTGTTCGAGCGTGTACGTCCCGGCTTCGGCCGGTACCTCGAAGGCGCCGAAGGGCCAGCCGGTCTCGCCGAGGAGTTCGCCGTCGCGCCGCAGGCTCAGGCTGCCGATGTCGCCGAAGGAGCCGGGCTCGGCGTGGTGGGTGCCGTCGCCCCACATGGCGTCGGCGAAGCCGATGAGGTTGCCCTGCCGCTCGGAGACGAGGACGGGCTTTCCGGTGGTGTCGCGCGGCGCGGTGGGCGCGATGACGCCGTCGTACCACCTCTCGGTGCGCTTCTCGCCGGCCCGGTACGCGTGGCGGACGCCGATCATGATCTCGCCGAAGGGGAAGCTGCTGTTGACCATCTGCTGCCAGGCGGTGTCTCCGGCGGTGTAGTACTCGGTGCGGGTGCCGGGCGCGGGGACGGTCTCCAGCGAGCCGAAGGAGACGGCGACGCCGTTCGGCCGGTGGGCGGCCGGGAAGTCCGTGAAGTCGGTGGCGATGCCGGCCGAGCCGTAGGTCGACTCGGTGCGGCCGAGGCGGTCGTCACGGACCCGGTAGTCCCGGTCGGCGCGGATCGCGCCGGTCTCGGGGAAGGCGAGGTTGTAGAGGTAGGGGCTCTTCGCCGTGGCCTTCCAGGCGAGGGTGACCTCGCCGGCCGCCAGCTCGGCGAGGAGCGCGGTCGCCTCCGTGGACGGGACGGAGAGCGCGGGCAGGCCGAGGCCGGTGAAGCCGCCGGTGGGGTACCAGCGGCCGGGGGCCGAGTGGTACGTGACGACGGCGACGGCGCCGGCGGCCTTGGCGTTCCGGGCCAGGGTGCCCGCGTCGGTGGAGTCCTCCGGGAGGCGGACGAGGGCGACGCGGCCCTGGACCCCGGCGGCCTTGAGCTCGTCCGGCGTGCCCGTTCCGGCGTCGACGAGACGGGCGGATCCGGTGCCGTCGAGGTTGTCGGAGCCGAGGGACGCGGTCAGCGGGTGCAGGGTGAGGCCGTCGGTGGTGCGCAGCGAGGTGATCTGCGGGGCGGCGGCCCGCCAGTAGCTGCCGAACTCGAAGTCGCCGTCGTGCGCGGCGCCTTCGACCGAGGCGTAGTAGCCGCGGATGCCGCGCGGGCCCGCGGCGGTCCCGGAGTGCAGCCAGAAGCCGTCCCAGGAGCGGGCGAACGCGAGGGTGGCGCCGCGGAGTTCGGAGGCCCTGTCGGTCCGCACGGACAGCCGGTGAGCCTTGCGGGCGTCGAGGACGACCGTCGTGTCCTTCCTGAGCTCGACCTGGGGGCGGCCGAGGTAGCTGAGCGAGTCGTTCAGGGTGGCGCCCTCTCCGGCGTCGGGGGTGGTGACGAAGGAGGAGAGGAAGTAGCTGCCGGGGCGCAGGCGGTAGACCTGGTCGGCGGCGCCCTCGTTGAAGCGTCGCTCGCCGCTCGCGGTGTCGGTGCCGATGACGTCGAGGGAGGAGGCGCCGTCGGCCGGCCTGCCCCGGCGGTCGATCAGCTTGACGCGCAGGGTGACGGTCTCGGGCTCCACGTAGAGGGAGAAGGGGGTGGAGACGTGGACGCCGCCCTTGCCGGTGGCGACGACGCGGCCGGTGACGTCGCCGTACTGGGCGCGCTCCAGCCGGGCGTCGGGGGCGAGGTCGAGGGGGACCTCGACGGTGGCGCCGGCCGGGACGGTGACCGTCCGCTTGCCGAGGCGGGCGACGGTCGATCGGACGGCGGAGCCGTCGTTGCCGGTGACCTTCTCGACGGCCAGGTCCAGGGTGACCGGGGCGGCGGCGGTGTTGGTGTACGGCACGGACACCGTGGTGCGGTCGCTCTTGTCCTGGGGCCAGTGGAAGGTGCCGCCCTGGACGGCGGGGGCGCCGAGGACGGTCTGGCCGATGGCGGCCTTGACGTCGAGGCGGCCGCCGCCGACCTCGCGGACGTCGCCGGGGACCCCGCTGTCGGCGGAGGCGACGAGCGCGGACTTGATCTGTTGGGCGGTCCAGTCGGGGTGGCGCTGCTTGACGATGGCGGCGGCGCCCGCGACGTGCGGGGTGGCCATCGACGTACCGGACATGGACTGGTAGGCGTACACGCCCCGGCCGCCCGCCGCGGCGGCGGAGATGGCGACTCCGGGGGCGGCTATCTCGGGCTTGAGGGTGTGCTGGACGATCGTCGGGCCGCGGCTGGAGAACCAGGCGGTGGAGTCGTCGTGGTCGGTGGCGCCGACGGTGAGCACGCCGGGCGCGCAGCCGGGCGAGGAGACCGTGTCGAGCGTGGGGCCCGAGTTGCCGGCGGCGATGACGAACAGGGTGCCCTCGTCGTGGGCGAGCTCCTCGGCCGCGACGCTCATCGGGTCGGTGCAGTCGGTGGGTACGGGGCTGCCGAGGCTCATGGAGACGACGTCGGCGCCCTGGGCGACGGCCCACTCCATGCCCGCGATGATCCAGGAGGCCGCGCCCGAGCCGGAGTCGTCGAGGACCTTGCCGTTGAGGAGTCCCGCGCCGGGGGCGACGCCCTTCTCCTTGCCGTCGCTCGCGGCGCCGGAGCCGCCGACGGTGGAGAGGGTGTGGGTGCCGTGGCCGGTGTGGTCGTCGGTGGTCTCGGAGTCGGTGAAGTTCTCCGAGGCGACGATGCGGCCCTTGAGGTCGGGGTGCCCGGCGTCGGCGCCGGTGTCGAGGACGGCGACCTTGGTGCCCTTGCCGTCGTAGCCGGCGGCCCAGGCCTCGGGGGCGTGGATCTGCTTCGTGGACTGCTCCAGGGTGGCCTGGACCTTGCGGTCGAGCCAGAGCTTCTTCAGGCCGGAGGCGGAGCGGGCGGCCGGGGCGGCGCCGACTTCGGCCCAGAAGGTGGCGGCCTGCTTCTTCTCCGTCGTGAGCGCGACGCCGTCGACGGCCTTCAGGACCTGGCCGCGCCGGGCGCCCCGGGGGGTGGCGGGGACGGAGCGGGCGAGGTCGGAGCCGTAGACCGCGATCAGGGGCAGGGTCGTGGTGGCGGCGTCGTCGTAGCCCTGGCGGATCAGTCCGGTGACGTTGAAGAGCTCCTCGTCGACGCGTCCGGCGGCGAGGGCGGCGGTGGCGTCTTCGGGGTAGACGTACAGGTCCTGGCCGGAGCGGCGGGTCTGGACCAGGGGGACGGTCCCGTCCTCGCGGGGCAACGCCGTGGCCGCAGGGTTCCCCTCGGCGTCCCGCGTGACCAGGACGCGGTCGCCGGTGACCAGGGTCACCGTGGCCGTCCGGGCTCCGTCGCCGGTGCGGGCCGGGGCCTGGCTGCCGACCAGCGGTCGCTTGCCTGCCGTGTCGTCCTGCGGCTCGTCGGCCATGGACGGCGCGACCGCGGTGACGGCCAGGACGGCGGCGGTCGCCGCCCCCAGGGCCGTACGCGAAATCGGACGCATCGCTCTCCCCATCTGAATCCGGAAAAAGCGCACAAGGCGCCCTTCGCCGGAGGCTGTTGGTGCTGCGGTGGCGCCACATTGGCAGAGGTGAGGGCGGTACAGGGATGATGGGAGAGGCGGGAATACGCCGTGGCCGTTTCCCGCCAGGTCACCAACGGAACGAATGCCTCCGGCGCACGTCCCCGAAAGATCCGGGGCGCCCGCCGGAGGTGGGGCGAGGGGTGGGGCATCCATGCTGGGAGCGATAGGTCTCGACGAGCGCCAGGAGTCCGCTTACCGCGCCCTGGTCGCGCTGGGCGCGGCCGAGGTCACCGATCTCGCGCACCGGCTCGCCCTGCCCGAGCAGGACACCGAGCGGGCGCTGCGCCGCCTGGAGTCGCAGGGCCTCGCCGCCCAGTCCTCGGCCCGCACCGGCCGCTGGGTCGCGGCCCCGCCCGGCGTCGCGCTCGGCGCCCTCCTCACCCAGCAGCGCCACGAGCTGGAGCAGGCCGAGCTGGCGGCGAAACTGCTCGCCGAGGAGTACCGCGCGGAGGCCACGGAGACGGCCGTGCACGACCTGGTGGAGGTGGTGACCGGCGCGAGCGCGGTGACCCACCGCTTCCTCCAGCTCCAGCTGGGCGCCCAGGAGGAGGTCTGCGCCCTGGTGACGGGCAAGCCGATCGCGGTCTCCGGCATGGAGAACGACGCCGAGGAGCAGGCGGCGGGGCGCGGGGTCCGCTACCGGGTGGTCCTGGAGCGCGAGGTGCTCGCCCTGCCGACGGGGCTGCTCGAACTGTCGGCGGCGCTCGGTCGCGAGGAGAAGGTCCGCGTCGCCGACCGGGTCCCGACCAAGCTGGTCGTCGCCGACCGGTCGCTGGCCATGGTCCCGCTGACCGGGCGGGGCGCCGAGCCGGCTGCGATCGTCGTCCACGCGAGCGGGCTGCTCGAATCCCTGATGGGCCTCTTCGAGTCGGTGTGGCGGGAGGCGCTGCCGCTGCGGCTGGGGGCGGGGGCGCAGGTCACCGAGGACGAGGCGCCGGGCCCGGACGTGATGGACCTGGAGATCCTGTCGCTGCTGCTCGCCGGGATGACGGACGCGAGCGTGGCCAAGCAGCTGGACCTGGGGCTGCGGACCGTGCAGCGGCGGGTGAAGGGGCTGATGGAGCTGACCGGGGTGACGACCCGGCTCCAGCTGGGCTGGCACGCGTACGAGAAGGGCTGGGTCGCCCGCGGCTGACGCCGGGGGCCGTGGGAGGGTGGGCGTCCGGTTTTCCCCGCATCTCAGGAGTCCAGTCCCCATGAACGGAAGGCGTCGTCGCGCCCTGCTCGCCGTGGTCCACCCCCTGCTCGAAGCGGGCGAACGGGTCGAGGTGACGGCCGTCGTGAACCTGAGCAGTGTCTCCGTCGGGCGGACGACGGCCTTCGCGGTGGCCTCCGCGATCGCCTCCGGCGGCGCGATGGCGGTGATACCGACGCCGGTGCCGATGTACCTGACGATGACCGACCGCCGGATCATCGTCCACCGGGCGGACCCGGTCTTCGCGAAGCCGGTGGAGCACACCGTGACGCTCGCGCGCGCGGGCCTCGTCCGCTCGGAGATCAAGGAGCGGATCGTCAACTCGTCCTTCGTCGTGTGCCCCGCGGAGGGCGGGACGGGCCTGAAGCTGATCTTCCCGCTGCTCGCCCGCAAGGAGCGCGACGCGGTGGCCGCCGCGCTGCCCGTCGCCGCCTGACGGACCCGGCCCCCGGCCCCGTACCCCGTACGCCGCGCGCGACCTGCGGGAATCCCCGGCATCGTGCACGCTGGGCAGCGTGGGTGTGTGGCAGCTCCTGATGATCGCGACGGTGATGCTGCTCGGCCTGTTCGGGGTGCTCGCGCCCGGCGTGCCGGGGACGTGGCTGGTGTGGGCCGCGATGCTCTGGTGGGCGCTGCACGAGCGGACGGACCTGGCCTGGATCCTGCTGGCCTCCTCGACCGGCCTGCTGCTCCTCACCCAGGTGATCGTCTGGCAGCTGCCGCAGCGCCGCTTCCGCGGGGTCGGGATCACCCGGCGGATGGTGGCGTACGCGGGCGTGGGCGCCGTGCTGGGCTTCGTCCTGATCCCGGTGGTCGGCGCGATCCCCGGCTTCGTCGGCGGGATCTACCTCTCGGAACGCCTCCGCCTCGGCGGCCACGGCCAGGCGCGGGCGGCGACCCGCGCCGTGATGCGGGCGGCGGGCACGAGCGTCCTGGTGGAGCTCTTCGCCTGCCTGCTGATCGTGGGGGCGTGGGCGGGGGCGGTGATCTGGGGCTAGGGCGTGTCGTCACACGCCCGTCTGCCCTGCGACGCCTGGCACGCGCTCTCGCCGCCCCCCGGGCGAAAGCCGAGTACGTCCAGTACACGTGCTTCCACCCGGAGGTCGTCCGGATCCCTCCGCGCCGGATGCGCGGCTGGGGGCCGGAGGGCTAGCCGGTCCGCTCCGTCGCCGCCGGGGCCGAAACGAGGTAGCGGGCGGCATAGGAGCGCCACGGGCGCCAGGCCTCCGGTGCCGGGGCGTCCGCGAGGGGGACGTCCGGGTCGCCGAGGGCCCGCATCCGGATCAGCGCCGCGGCCTCGGCGGTGACGCCGGGGACGGCGAGCAGCGCGCGCTCGGCCTCGTCGCGGTCGGCGCCGGGGTCGAGGCGTACGGCTCCGTCGGCGAGCGCCCGGGCCAGCGGCCCCGCGACGGGGTGGCCGACGAGGGCGGCGGGCCCGGGGAAGACATGGCTGAGGGTGCCGCAGGCGGTGGCCAGCGGGGTGCCGTACCGCTCGACGAGCCGGGCCGACTCCTTGGCGCCGACGACCGTCCGCAGCGCGAACTCCTCCGGCTCGGCCGTGCCCGGGGAGCGCACGCCGGGCCGGGCGGCCACGGCGGCGGCGAGCCCGGGGGCGGCTCCGAGGCGCTCGGCGACCGCGTACGGGTCGGCGTCGAGGTCGAAGAGCCGGCGCAGCCGGTGCACGGCGGTGGTCAGGTCGCGGAGCTCGGTGAGGTGGATGCGGGCCTCCAGCCAGGGCCCGCCGGAGCGCTCGTCGACGGAGACGACGCCGGTGCCGTACGGGAGGCGGAGCGTGCGCCGATAGGTGCGGGCGCCGGGGGTGCCGACGACCTCCTCGATCCGGGGCACGGCCTCGGCGGCGAGCAGGTCGAAGACCTCGCCCGCCGCGTAGGGGCCCCGGTGCGCGAGGCGCAGCGGCACTCCGGCGGCGAGCGCGGTCCGGGCTCCCGCCCCGCTGCCGGCCTCGGCGCGCAGGGCGGTGGGGGTGCGGGCGTAGACGGCGCGGATCGTCTCGTTGAACTGGCGGACGCTGGCGAATCCGGCGGCGAAGGCGATCTCGGTGACGGGGAGTCCCGTGGTCTGGAGCAGCAGCCGCGCGGTGTGCGCGCGCTGGGCGCGGGCGAGCGCGACGGGTCCGGCGCCCAGTTCGGCGGTGAGCTGGCGCTGCACCTGCCGGGTGCTGTAGCCGAGCCGTCCGGCGAGTCCGGGCACGCCCTCGCGGTCGACGACGCCGTCACCGATCATCCGCATGGCGCGCCCGACGACATCGGCCCGGACGTTCCACGCGGCGGAGCCGGGCACCGCGTCGGGCCGGCAGCGGCGGCAGGCGCGGAAGCCGTGGCCCTGGGCGGCGGCGGCCGTCGGGTAGAAGGAGACGTTCTGCCGTTTGGGGGTGACGGCGGGGCAGCTGGGCCGGCAGTAGATGCCGGTCGTCCGGACGGCGAAGAAGAACTCTCCGTCGAACCGGGCGTCCCTGCTGCTGACCGCCTCGTAGCGGGTGTCGTCGTCCCTCATGGCTCCCAGTGTGCGGGAGCCGTCCCGGTCCCGGCTCGCGGTTTTCGGACACCGCGTTCGGGTGCGGGACGGCGGTCCGACGGCACCGGTCGGGGGCTACCGGATCTGGCCGCTGCGCTTGAACTCCATGGCCGCGCGCCCGCCGCGGCCCATGCGCTTCCACTCCTTGAGCATCTCGGAGCGGACCCGGGCGTCGGTCTTGGCCACGATCCGCCGGTTCTCGCGGATCAGCTTCTGGTAGCTCTCCAGGCGGCGCACGGGCACCGAGCCGTCCGCGATGGCGGCCGCCACGGCGCAGCCCGGCTCGGACTCGTGGGCGCAGTCGTGGAACCGGCAGTCGGCGGCCAGCTCCTCGATCTCGGAGAAGACCTGGCCGACCCCGGCCTCCGCGTCCCAGAGCCCGACGCCGCGCAGCCCGGGGGTGTCGATGAGGACTCCCCCGCCCGGCAGGACGAAGAGGTTGCGGGTGGTGGTGGTGTGGCGTCCCTTGCCGTCGACGTCGCGGGCGGCCTGGACGTCCATCACGTCCGCGCCGACCAGCGCGTTGGCGAGGGTCGACTTGCCGGCGCCGGAGACGCCGAGCAGCACGGTCGTGCCGCCCGCGACGGTCGCGGCGAGCACGTCGATCCCTTCGCCGGTGGCGGAGCTGAGGGGCAGCACCGGCACGCCGGGCGCGACGGTCTCCACGTCCTCGACCAGGTAGGAGAGTCCGACCGGGTCGGGCACGAGGTCGGCCTTGCTGAGGACGACGGTCGGCTGGGCGCCGGACTCCCAGGCCAGGGCGAGGAAGCGTTCGATGCGGCCGAGGTCGAGCTCGACGGCGAGCGAGACCGTGATGACGGCGTGGTCGACGTTGGCGGCGAGGATCTGGCCCTCGGACCGCTTGGAGGAGGTGGAGCGGGCGAAGGCGGTACGGCGCGGCAGGCAGGCCCGTACGTACCGGGGGTCGCCGGCGTCGGCCGGGTCGACGGCCGCCCAGTCCCCGGTGCAGACGACCCGCAGCGGGTCGTGCGGGGTCACGAACGCCGTGTCGGCGCGGACGACGCCTTCGGCGGTGGCGACGTCGCACTGGCCCCGGTCGACGCGGATGACCCGCCCGGGGACGAGTCCCTGGGCGGCGTAGGGCGCGAAGGTGGCGGCCCAGCCGGAGTCCCAGCCGTGGGCGTCGAGCAGCGAGGAGGAAGCGGAGAAAGAGGAGACGGAAGAAGACGGAGAAGACAAGGGGGACCCTTCACAGGGGTGGCCCCGGCACGGTGGGAGAGCTGTGAGGTCAGCCGCCGGCGGCCACGGAGGTGGTGTGGATGAACTTCTGCGTGAGGGCAGGGCCCTGCGTGACGACAGCCATCGTTCACACCTCCTGTGGATCTTCTCGCGTGGATCGTCGGGATCCTCGCGCTCGTGTACGGGGAACACAGTAGCCGCACCGCTTCGGCGGGCGCCACCGGTTTTTCGGTGGGGGTCGGCGGGGGCGGTCGGCCGCCCCCGCCGGGTCCCGTGGGGGGGGGATCAGCAGGCGCGGTAGCGGTACGAGCCGCCCGGGGCGCTCACGGCGAGGTCGCGCTGGACGACCGAGAGCTTGCCGCCCCAGCCCGAGCACGCCCTGCCGTAGCCCGTGTCGGTGTACTCGATGACGTAGACGCGGTTCTCGTACGCCGCCGCGTACTCCTCGCACTCCTCGTACTGGCCGCACTCCTCGGCCACCGCGAAGTCGAAGCCGATCGTCTTGCGCTCCGGCAGCAGCGCCGTGGTGTTCTTCTGGCCGATGGCCAGTCCGGCGGCGTGCGACCGCTGGGCCAGGAGCCGGGCGAACGCGGCGTTGTGCTGCTTCGTCAGCAGGCCGTCCGAGCGCTCGTACGAGTCGAGGTTGTCGGGCTCCACCGCCTGGAAGCCGCTCTTCGCGCAGCCGTCGATCCATCCGCCGACGATCTGCGCGAGCCGCTCGCGCTTGCCCGCGGTCGAGGTGTCCAGCAGCACCTCGCCCCAGTCCTCGTCCTGCACGGGCGCCCCGGAGCCGTCGCGGAGCAGCAGGTCCGGCTGGTTCTTCTCCCACCAGTCCAGCGCGTCCGGCTGGGTCTGGAAGGCGTTGACGTAGCAGATGTTGTAGAGCCCGGCGGCGGGCTTCGCCGTACGGTCGCGGGAGACGACCTTGACGTTCTTCGGCGGGGTGTAGGCGCTGCCGATCTGGTAGTCGAACTGCTCGTTCGCGGTCGGCAGCGTCACCGTCGCGGTGGTCGGCCCGGCGGGGGCGGTCGGCTTCGGAGCGGTGGTCTTCCTCGGAATGGCGGTCGGCTTCGGAGCGGTGGTCTTCTTCGGAGCCGTGGTCCGCTTCGGATTCGGCTTCGCCGTGGTGGAGGCCGTCGGCTTCGTGGCGGTGGTCGGCTTCGCCTTCGCGGGGGTCGTGTTCTGCGCGGCGCGCGGTCGCGGGTCGCCCTGTGACGCGTTGGCCTGGGTGAACAGGACACCGGCGCCGAGCGCCGCGACGACGCCCGCGGCCAGCGCCGCCCGCGTCGACTTCCTGCGGCGGAACGGGGTGGGGGCATGCTTCGGCACACGTTCTCCAGTACGAGGGGGGAAAGGATGTGCGTAGCCTCCTCGTTCGATCGTGAGGAATTCATGAGGCGCCCGCCCGCGCGTGCCGCGCCTGCCCCGCCGGTCCGAGCGCGAGCAGGAACACCGCCCCTCCCCCCGGCCTCGGACGTGCGGTGAGCGTCCCCCCGTGCGCCGCCGCGATCTCCCGTACCAGCGACAGACCGATCCCCGAGCCGCCCCCGCGCGAACGGAACCGCTCGGTCAGCTCCGGCAGCTCCTCCGCCGCCACGCCCGGCCCCCGGTCCGCCACCGACACCGTGTGTCCTCGCACGCTGACGTCGATCTCCGCCCCGCCGTGCGGATCGCCCGGCGTGCGCCCGTGGCGCAGCGCGTTGTCCAGCAGGTTCCGCACGGCCACGCGCGTGAGCGCGGGGTCGGCGTCCACCACCGACTCGTCGAGCCGCATCGTGAGCGTGAGCCGGGCGGGCGGCAGCTCCCCGCACGCGTCCTCCACCAGCTGGTCGAGGCGGAGCGCCACCGGGCTGAACGAGGCCGCCGAGTCCTGGAGCCGCCCCCGGGTCAGTACGTTCTCCACGACGTCGGTCAGCCGGTCGGTGGCCCGCCGGATCCGCGGCAGATGGGTGGGCAGGCTCCTCGGGTCCGTCCCCGCCACGTCCATCGAGCTCCGCATGATCGCCACCGGGGTGCGCAGCTCGTGCGCGGCGTCGGCGAGCAGTCGCTCCTGGGCTTCGAGCGCCTGCCACGCGGGCCGCAGGCTGCGCCCCGAGAGGAGGTGGCCGGTGAAGGCGGCGAGCAGGGTGAGGAGTCCGGAGCCGGTGAGGACCGCGTACGTCAGACGGGTGTGCTCGGCCATCCGCCGTCCGGGGTCCCCGATGACGACGACGGCGCCGGTCGTCTGCTGGGTCTCGTCGTGGTAGATCGGCCGCGCCACGGCGTACGCGGTCCGGTCCCCGGCCGGGACCTCCTCCCGCAGCGTGACGTCCTCGTCCATGGCGGTACGGGCCAGGGCGGCGATCCGTTCGTCGGAGACGGGGAGGGAACGGCTTCCGGAGGTGAAGACCCGGTCGAGCCCACCGGGACCGGTGGGACCGGTGGGATCCGCCGGGCGAGGGTGCGGGCCGGTGGAGCCGGCCGGGCGAGGGCCGCTGGAGCCCGCCGGGCGCGCCGAAGCGGTCGCCCTGCCCGACGCCTTCTTCCCCGCCCCCTCCGCCACCCCCCGCGCCGACGTGCCGATCCTCGTCGGCCGCAGCAGGACGAGGACCTGATGGCTGCCCCGGGTGGACTCGTCGTCGCGGAGGCCGTCGAGCTGGACACCCGCGTCCGTGTAGTAGATGAGCGAGGTGCTGACCGCCGCGTGCCGGCGCATCTCGTCGAACTCCGCGTTCCGCCAGGAGCGGCCGTCCGTGCGGATCACCAGCCAGGAGAGCACGCTCACTCCGACCAGCGTGGTGAGCGTGTACGCGAGGGTGAGCCGCAGCTGGAGCCGGCGCAGTCGGCGGCGCGGTCCGGCGGTGCGGTCCCGGTCGGTCACGCGCCGTCCCCGGCCGGGCCGCCGAGCAGGAATCCGTGGCCGCGCACGGTGCGGATCAGCTGCGGCGAGCCGAGCTTGCGGCGGAGTCCGGCCATCACGGCGTCGACCACGTTGGACATCGGGTCGGCCATCTCGTCCCAGCAGTGCTCGACGAGCGCGGAGCGGGTGACGACGTTCTCCCGGTGGACCAGGAGGTGGTGCAGGACGGCGTACTCCTTGGGCGTCAGCGAGAGCAGCACGCCGCCCCGGCGGACCTCCCTGCGGGCCCCGTCGAGTTCGATGTCCGCGTGCGCCAGGTGGACGGGCAGCCGGCCCGGGGCGCGCCGGGTGAGGCTGCCGACGCGCATGACCAGTTCGACCATGGCGAAGGGCTTCGCGAGGTAGTCGTCGGCTCCGGCGCGGAAGCCCTCGACCCGGTCGGGCAGGGTGTGGAGGGCGGTCAGGCAGAGGACGGGGGTGGACCAGCCCGCGCGGCGGCGGCCGTCGAGCGCGCGGAGGGTGTCGCCGGAGGGGACCATCCGGTCCAGGACGACGCAGTCGTACGGGGTGAGGTCGAGCAGGTAGTCCGCCTGGGGCCAGTCGGCGACCGCGTCGACGGCGTACCCGGCGTCCTTCAGACCCGCCTCGATGAGTTCACGGAGGTCGGTCTCGTCCTCGACGAGGAGTACGCGCATCTGGTGCCGCCTTGCGGTGTCGCGCCGGCGCCCCCGGGGCCCGGACAGGAGGAGGGGCCCCGCGGTGGGGCGGCCTCGACGGCCGTGAGCAGCGGGACGGGAAGTCATATTAATCAGGCCAGTCGGGCGGATCTCGACGACGAGTGGCCGGATCCCGTCGAACGATCTTCCGGAGGTCGCCCCGCCCGGGCCCGGGGGCGGCGTCCGATTCGTACAAGACCCGGGGGGAGGGCCCCGCCTACCGTGGCGGCATGGACACAGAACCCGACCTCACCCCCCGTATCGCCCCCCGTCTCGACGTCATCGGCGTCGTCGTCTCCGACATGGCCGCCTCGCTCGCCTTCTACCGCCGCCTCGGCCTGGAGATCCCGGACGGGGCCGAGTCGGCCCCGCACGTGGAGGCCGCGCTGCCCGGCGGGCTGCGGATCGCCTGGGACACGGAGGAGGTCGTGCGCTCCTTCGACCCCGGATGGACGCGCCCGTCGGGCGGGAACCGGGTCGAGCTCGCCTTCCGGTGCGGTACGCCGGAGGAGGTGGACGCCGTGTACGAGGAGCTGGTCGCCGCCGGGTACCGGGGGTATCTGAAGCCCTGGGACGCCTTCTGGGGGCAGCGCTACGCGGTGGTCCTCGACCCCGACGGGTCGGGCGTCTCGCTGTTCGCGGACACCGACGCGGTGTAGTCCCCCACCGTCATGCCGGCCAGCGCGCGGGTCTCGCGGGCGAGGTGGGCCTGGTCGGCGCAGCCCGCGCGGACGGCGGCCTCCGCCTGAGGCACTCCGGCCAGGACGAGGGCGAGGGCGCGCCGCAGCCGGAGGATACGGGCGAGGGTCTTGGGGCCGTATCCGAAGGCGTCCAGGGAGCGCCGGTGCAGCTGGCGGGCGCCGAGTCCGACCGCCTCGGCCGTGTCGGCGACCGTCCGGCCCGCGGCGAGCCGCGCCGCGACGGCCCGCATCAGCGGGTCGGGCGGCTCCGTGTCGGCGGCCCGGCGCCGGACGAAGGCGTCGAGGGCGCGCGCCGGGTCGGGGGTCGCCGTGATCCGTTCGGCGAGCCGCCGGGCCTCGGCCGCGCCCCACAGGTCGTCGAGGGCGATCCGCCGGTCGCGGAGTTCACGGGCCGGTACGCCGAGGACGGCGGGCGCGTCGCCGGGGGCGAAGCGGAGGCCCGCGTACCGCGCCGCGCTCTCTCCCGGTACGTGCGCGCGTGTGTCGGGTCCGGCGACGAGGAGGTGTCCGTCGGCCCAGATCAGGTCCATGCAGCCGTCGGGCAGCACGGGCCGGGGCGGCCGCGCGGCGGGGCGGGCCGTCACGGTCCACAGGACGGCTCCGTCGAGCAGGGCGGCGCGTTCCTCGTACACCCCGCCACCGTAGTCCCCCGCCGGTGGGTCAGTCCTTCTCCCAGCCGGAGTGGAGGCGGGACTTCACGTCGTCCGGCGGGAGGAACCTCGACCAGCGCTCGGGGAACTCGGAGGGCATGTCCGGGTCGTCCTCGTCGACGTCCTCGGCCTCGGCGCGCACGCGGGCGACGAGTTCGGCGGCCTGGACGGCGCGGGCCCGTTCGTTGGCCTCGCGGGCGGCGGCGGTGGCGACGGAGGGCCAGACGCGGTCGATGGCGGCGTTCACGGCGGCGCCGACGAGCACCGCGAAGGCCGAGATGCCGATCCAGAGGAGGACGGCGATGGGGGCCGCGAGGGAGCCGTAGATGGTGGGGCCCTCGACCTGGCTGGTCAGGTAGATCCGTAGCAGGAAGCTGCCGAGGACCCACATCCCGAGCGCGACCAGGGCCCCGGGGATGTCCTCGATCCACGGCGACCGGACCGGCACGGACACGTGGTAGAGCGTGGTGAGGAAGGCGATGGACAGCAGGATGACGGCCGGCCAGTAGAGGACGGCGACCACCTCGGTGCCCCAGGGGACCAGTTCGACCACGCGGTCGGGGCCGACGACCGCGAGCGGCAGCACGACCGCGCCGAGGAGCAGCGCCACGACGTAGAGCAGCAGGGCGAGGAGCCGGGTCTTGACGATGCCGCGGTGGCCGTCGAGTCCGTACATGACGGTGATGGTGTCGATGAAGACGTTCACCGCGCGCGATCCCGACCAGAGGGCGATGGCGAAGCCGAGCGAGATCAGGTCGGGGCGCTTGCCCTGGGTGATGTCGTCCAGGAGGGGTTCGGCGATCTCGTGGACGCCCCGGTCGGAGAGGACCGTGCCGGCGGCGTGGAGGATGTTCTCCCGGATGCTGGTGACGGTGTCGGTGTTGGTCCAGTCGTCCGCGTAGCCGAGGACGGCGATCAGGCCGAGCAGCAGGGGCGGCAGGGACAGCAGGGTGAAGAACGCGGCCTCGGCGGCGAGCCCGAGGATCCGGTACTCGATGCACGAGTTGACGGTGTCCTTGAGGAGCAGCCAGACCATCTTCCGCTTCGAGACGTTGCGGTAGAGGACGCGCGCGCGGTGGAGCCTGCTCCAGGGCCGACGCTCGGCCCGATCGGGTGTTTCTCTTGCTGCCTGCACCTGCTTACCGTATCGGCATGGCAGCGAGCACCCACACCGTGACCAACCAGGCTCCGCCCCTGGTGGGGTACGACGTCTTCACGAGCGACCGGGCGCTGACGGAGGCGGTCGCGCGGCACCTCCCCCCTGACCTCCTGGAGGAGGCCCGCGAGGAGCTCGCCCTGCTCGGACGGGCCTCCGGATCGGCGCAGGTCAGGGAGTGGGGTGAGCGGGCGAACGCGCATCCGCCCCGGCTGCGGACCCATGACCGGTACGGGAACCGGATCGACGAGGTCGAGTTCCACCCGGCCTGGCACCGGCTCCTCGGCCGGTCCGTGTCGGCCGGGCTCACCCACGCGTGGGGCCGTCCGGGGGGTCATGTGCGGCGCGCCGCCGGATTCCTGGTGGCCTCGCAGGCGGAGGCGGGGCACGGCTGCCCGGTGTCGATGACGCACGCCGCCGTGCCCGCGCTGCGCGCCGAGCCGGAGCTCGCGGAGGTCTGGGAGCCCGCGGCCCTGTCGCACGTGTACGAGCGGGAGCTCCGGCCGGTCGCGGAGAAGCCCGGGGCGCTGCTGGGCATGGCGATGACGGAGAAGCAGGGCGGCAGCGACGTCCGGACGAACACGACGGAGGCCCGGCCCCTGGCGGCCGACGGGGAGTTCGTGCTGACGGGCCACAAGTGGTTCTGTTCGGCGCCGATGTCGGACGCCTTCCTGGTGCTGGCGCAGGCCCCGGCGGGGCTGACCTGCTTCCTGGTGCCCCGGGTGCTCGGGGACGGTTCGCGCAACGCGTTCGCGATCCAGCGGCTCAAGGACAAGCTGGGCAACCGGTCGAACGCCTCCGCCGAGGTGGAGTTCGACGGCACGACCTGGGCGCGCCGCGTCGGCGAGGAGGGGCGCGGGCTCCGGACGATCATGGGCATGGTGGCGGCGACCCGGCTGGACTGCGTGCTCGGTTCGGCCGCGCTGACGCGGCAGGCGGTGGCGCAGGCCGTGCACCACACCGCGTACCGCTCGGCCTTCGGCGGGCCGCTCGTCGACAAGCCCCTGATGCGGAACGTCCTGGCCGACCTCGCGGTGGAGTCGGAGGCGTCGACGGTCCTCGCGATGCGGCTGGCGGCGGCGTACGACGCCGGTACCCCGGAGGAGTCGGCCCTGCTCCGGATCGCCGTCCCGGCGGCGAAGTACTGGGTGACCAAGCGGTGCGTTCCGGCGGTGGCGGAGGCCCTCGAATGCCTGGGCGGCAACGGGTACGTGGAGGAGTCGGGGATGCCCCGGCTGCTGCGGGAGTCGCCGCTCAACTCGGTCTGGGAGGGCTCGGGGAACGTGCAGGCACTGGACGTCGTGCGGGTGCTGCGGACCGAGCCCGCCGCGCTGGACGCGCTGCTGCGGGAGGTGGGCGCGGCCCGGGGCGCCGATCACCGGCTCGACCGGGCGATCCGGGGCCTGCTCGTCGAACTCGCCGACCTAGAGGGGGTCGAGGCGCGGGCGCGGCGGCTGGCGGAGCGGATCGCGCTGGTGCTCCAGGGCGCGCTGCTGGTGCGGTGGGCGCCGCCCGAGGTGGCCGACGCGTTCTGCGCGGCGCGGCTCGGCGGCGACGGGGGCGCGGCCTTCGGAACCCTGCCGCACACGCTGGACCTGCGGGCACTGGTGGAGCGCGCGCGGGTCGAGGGGTGAGGGGGAGCGCGGGCGCGCGGGTCGAGGCTTAGGGGGGTGGGGCGCGCGGGCTTGTGGCGCCGGGGTGTCGGCGCCGGGTGGTGGTCGGGGGGTGGGCGCTCGCTGCCGGTACGGGCCT
This sequence comes from Streptomyces sp. NPDC002232, assembly GCF_042890295.1. NCBI lineage: Bacteria > Bacillati > Actinomycetota > Actinomycetes > Kitasatosporales > Streptomycetaceae > Streptomyces > Streptomyces sp. NPDC002232. The sequence continues at coordinate 749,967 of NZ_JBIARV010000005.1, forward strand.
ACGTGAGCGGGCACCGAGCCCGGCGGGAGCACCCGTCGCCGCGTGAGCAGGCGGCCGCAGCCGCGGCGCGTACGGGCCTGGGGAGCCGGTGCGTCGGCGGGGGCGGGGGCGCGCGCCGTCGCCCGGTGAGGCTGAGCCGCGCGTACCAGGGGTGGGCCCGAGGGGTGTTCGTGTCGGTCGGGCCGGTACGCGCGGAAAGCGGGGGTGGTGCTGCGCCGACACGGCACCACCCACCGCTCGCACCACCCTCACGCAGGAGGCGCCCGTTCGCCAGAGTTGCAAAGGGTTGCAGGATTACCCGAACCGGGCCTCGCCGGGCGGTCCCGGACGGCACGATGGGCTCCGACACTCCGGACATCTGCCCTGTGCAGAACCGATTCAGCACCCCGGGTGGCTGGGAGAGACCGATGAACAACACGCAGCTCGACATGAAGCGGCTGGCCGCCATGGACGCCGCTCAGGCCACCCGGCTGCTGCACCGGGTGCGCGAGGAGACCCTGGCGGGCCGCCGGCCCCCGATCGCGCCCCGCCCGGTGATCGACGCGTCCTGGCAGCGGATGGCCCGGCTCGGCCTCGACCCGGACCAGGGCACGAGCACCGTGCTGCTCCGGCGCGACGAGCTGGAGCAGCGGCGTCGCACCACGCTGCTCTCCGAGGTGATGCAGACGCTGAGCGGCGGGCTCGCCGGGATCGCCGACGCCTCGCTCCAGATCATGGTGGTCACCGACGAGTCCGGCCGGGTGCTGTGGCGCCAGGGGAACCTCGCCGTGCTGCGGCAGGCGAGCTCCATCTGTCTGGAGGAGGGCGCGGCCTGGACCGAGCACGCCACCGGCACCAACGCGGTCGGCACGGCGCTCGCCATGGGCCGGGCCGTGCAGGTGCACTCCGCCGAGCACTACGTGCAGGCCCTGCACAACTGGACCTGCGCCGCCGCGCCCGTGCACGATCCGCGCGACCGGCGGCTCCTCGGGATCCTCGACGTGAGCGGTCCCGCCTCCAGCTTCCATCCGGCGATGCTGGCTCTGGTCGGCTCGGTGGCGCAGCTGGCCGAGGCCGAGATGCGGGAGCGGCACCGCCGGTCGGTCGAGCGGCTGCGGGCGGTGGCCGCGCCCATCCTGTGCCGGGTGGGCGGACGGGCCGTCGCGGTGGACGCGCACGGCTGGACGGCGGCGGTGACCGGTCTGGCGCCGGTGGACCGGGTCGCGCTGCCCAAGTCGTTCCGGGCCGGCCGGATGTGGCTGCCCTCGCTGGGCGTGTGCGCGGTGGAGCCCCTGCCCGGTGGCTGGCTGCTGCGGGTCGAGGAGGAGGACCGGGCCGAGGAGACGGGCGCCCGGGAGACGGGCCGGGTGGTCCTGGACCTGAGCCGGCCGCGCCGCTGGACGGTGGCCGTCTCGGGGGCGGCGGGCAGCTGGCAGCAGGAGCTCAGCCCCCGGCACGCGGAGCTCCTCTACGTCCTGGCGCTGCACCCGGAGGGGCGGACGGCGGCGGAGCTGGCGGACGACGTCTTCGGGGACCGTACGAGGACGGTGACGGTGCGGGCGGAGATGTCCCGGGTGCGGCGGAACCTGGCGGGGGTCCTGGCCCACCGCCCGTACCGCTTCCGCGAGGAGGTCGCGGTGGAGGTGCTGCGCCCGGAGCGCCCGGAGGACCTGCTGCCGCACTCCACCGCCCCCGCGGTCCGCGCCGCACACCCCGCCTGACCGCAGGAGGCGGCGACGGACCCGGCCCGCCGACGGGCAGGACCGTCGGGCGGCCGGGCGTGTCCGTATGCCGGACGGCCTGTCCGCCGGTGCCGAACAGAGTGGGAATCCGACGCTCCACATGATGCGATGACCCCATGAGCATCACTCTCACCACCTGGTCCCTCGAACAGACCTCTCCGTCCGACCTCCGCCCCTCGCCCGCGCCCGAGGGCGACGACGTCACGATCGCGCGGGCGGCGGTCCCCTCGCCGGAGTACAGCCGCTTCCTCTATACGGCGGTCGGCGGCGACATCCGCTGGAACGACCGGCTGTCGCTCACGTACAAGCAGTGGGCGGAGATCGTCGAGAAGCCGGGGGCCGAGATCTGGGTGGCGTACGACCGGGGGACGCCGGCCGGTTACGTGGAGCTCGACCCGCAGCCCGACGGGGTCGTCGAGATCGTCTACTTCGGCCTGATCCCCGCCTTCCGGGGGCGCCGGATCGGCGGGCACCTGCTCTCCTTCGGCACGGCGCGCGCCTGGGACCTGGCCGAGCGCTGGCCGGACCGGGAGGCCACGAAGCGGGTCTGGCTGCACACCTGCTCGCTCGACGGCCCGCACGCGATGGCCAACTACGAGCGGCGCGGCTTCCGCCTCTTCGACACCAAGGTGGAGGAGGTCGAGGAGTCCCGGACCCCCGGCCCGTGGCCCGGCGCCCACGCCTGAGCCGCTCCCGGGGCCGCGCCCGGACACGCCCGCGCCGGCCCCGCGTCGCGCCCGGGTCCCCCGGCGGCGCACCGGGCAGAAGGGGTCCCACCCGGGACCCCTTCGGCGTGACCTGGAGCACACCGTCTCGCTCTTCGAGACATCTATGTCCGAATCCTGGACGATGCTGGACTGGGTCCAAAGTCCCGTGACACGCTTCCGTCATGTCTGGAACTGGAATTGCCTTGGTGAGTCGGCGGCACGTCGACCTCGGCCGCATGTCCAGCGCCATCTGTCCGGCGCGCTGAGAGAACCAGCACCGCCGCGATCTCCTCACAGCCCGACTCTGCCCCATCCTGCTGCGCACTGACGCGCCACCCTCTGACCTGAGCGTGAGTGTGCAGGTCAGAGCCGCCCTCTCGCAGTCCCGAAGGACAAGACGCCATGGCCGCCACCCCGGAAAACCCCACTCCCGCCGCCGCCCGCCGCAAGGCCGGGCGCCACCGTGGCGAGGGTCAGTGGGCCGTGGGGCACTTCACCCCCCTGAACGGCAATGAGCAGTTCAAGAAGGACGACGACGGTCTCAATGTGCGGACACGTATTGAGACGATCTACTCGAAGCGCGGCTTCGACTCCATCGACCCCAACGACCTGCGCGGACGCATGCGCTGGTGGGGCCTCTACACCCAGCGCAAGCAGGGTCTGGACGGCACCAAGACGGGCGTGCTGGAGCCGGAGGAGCTGGACGACGAGTACTTCATGCTCCGGGTCCGCATCGACGGCGGCCGGCTGACCACCGAGCAGCTCCGGGTCATCGGCGAGATCTCCGAGGAGTTCGCCCGCGGCACCGCGGACATCACGGACCGGCAGAACGTCCAGTACCACTGGATCCGCATCGAGGACGTCCCCGAGATCTGGAACCGCCTGGAGGCGGTCGGCCTGTCCACCACCGAGGCCTGCGGCGACACCCCGCGCGTCATCCTCGGCTCCCCCGTGGCCGGCATCGCCGCGAACGAGATCATCGACGGCACCCCCGCCATCGACGAGATCTACCGGCGGATCGTCGGCAACAAGGACTTCTCCAACCTGCCCCGCAAGTTCAAGTCCGCGGTCTCCGGTTCGCCGCTGCTCGACGTGGCCCACGAGATCAACGACATCGCCTTCGTCGGCGTCGAGCACCCGGAGCACGGTCCCGGCTTCGACGTCTGGGTCGGCGGCGGTCTGTCCACCAACCCGAAGCTCGGCGTCCGCCTCGGCACCTGGGTCTCCCTCGACGAGGTCCCCGACGTCTACGAGGGCGTCATCTCGATCTTCCGCGACTACGGCTACCGCCGGCTGCGCAACCGCGCCCGCCTGAAGTTCCTCGTCGCCGACTGGGGCCCGGAGAAGTTCCGCCAGGTCCTGGAGGACGAGTACCTGGAGCGGAAGCTGACCGACGGTCCCGCCCCGGAGCAGCCCGCGGGCCGCTGGCGCGACCACGTCGGCGTCCACCCGCAGAAGGACGGCCGCTTCTACGTGGGCTTCGCGCCCCGCGTCGGCCGGGTCGACGGCGCCACGCTGACGAAGATCGCCGAGGTCGCCGAGGCCCACGGCTCCGGCCGGGTCCGCACCACCGCCGAGCAGAAGATGCTCGTCCTCGACGTCGAGGAGGCGCAGGTCGAGTCGATCGTCTCCGCCCTGGAGGCGCTGGACCTGCGGGTCACCCCCTCGCCGTTCCGGCGCGGCACCATGGCCTGCACCGGCATCGAGTTCTGCAAGCTCGCGATCGTCGAGACGAAGGGCCGCGGCTCCTCGCTCATCGACGAACTGGAGCGCCGCATCCCGGAGTTCGACGAGCCGCTGACGATCAACATCAACGGCTGCCCGAACGCCTGCGCCCGCATCCAGGTGGCGGACATCGGCCTCAAGGGCCAGCTCGTCCTGGACGACGAGGGCAACCGCGTCGAGGGCTACCAGGTGCACCTGGGCGGCGCGCTCGGCCTGGAGGCCGGCTTCGGCCGCAAGGTCCGCGGCCTCAAGGTCACGGCGGCCGAGCTCCCGGACTACGTGGAGCGGGTCCTCACGCGCTACCAGGCGGAGCGCGAGACCGGCGAGCGCTTCGCGACCTGGGCGGCCCGCGCGTCGGAGGAGGCCCTGTCATGAGCGAGCGAGCCGCACCGTTCCACTGCCCCTACTGCGGCGACGAGGACCTGCGTCCGAACGAGCAGGGTCACGGCGCCTGGGAATGCGCCGCGTGCAGTCGAGCCTTCCAGTTGAAGTTCCTGGGGCTCCTCGCCCCGGCGACTTCGGACAAGAACCCTGGAAGGGAAGCGATATGACGATCGCTCAGGACGCGACCGCGGCCGACCTGAAGGCACTCGCCGAGCAGGCCGGCCGTGATCTGGAGGACGCCTCCGCGCTGGAGATCCTCCGCTGGGCCGTGGACACCTTCGGCGAGCGCTTCTGCGTCACCTCCTCCATGGAGGACGCGGTCGTCGCCCACCTGGCCTCCCGGGTCCGCCCCGGCGTGGACGTGGTCTTCCTCGACACGGGCTACCACTTCGAGGAGACCATCGGCACCCGCGACGCCGTGGACGCCGTCATGGACGTGAACGTCATCACGCTGACCCCGCGCCGGACCGTGGCCGAGCAGGACGCCGAGCACGGTCCGAGGCTGCACGACCGCGACCCCGACCTGTGCTGCGCGCTGCGCAAGGTCAAGCCGCTGGAGGAGGGCCTCACCGCGTACGGCGCGTGGGCCACCGGCCTGCGCCGCGACGAGTCCCCCACCCGGGCGAACACCCCGGTCGTCGGCTGGGACGAGAAGCGCCGCAAGGTCAAGGTCTCCCCCATCGCCCGCTGGACCCAGGACGACGTCGACGCCTACGTCACGGAGCACGGTGTCCTCACCAACCCGCTCCTCATGGACGGGTACGCCTCCGTCGGCTGCGCCCCCTGCACCCGCCGCGTCGAGGAGGGCGAGGACGCCCGCGCCGGACGCTGGGCCGGACGTGCCAAGACCGAATGCGGGCTGCACGGATGACGGACACTCAGACACCCCAGGAGAACCACGTGACCGGTGCCACCATCTGGCTCACCGGCCTGCCCAGCGCCGGCAAGACCACCATCGCGTACGAGCTGGCCGGCCGCCTCCGCGACGAGGGCCACGCCGTCGAGGTCCTGGACGGCGACGAGATCCGCGAGTTCCTCTCCGCGGGCCTCGGCTTCAGCCGCGAGGACCGGCACACCAACGTGCAGCGGATCGGCTTCGTCGCCGAACTGCTCGCCTCCCACGGCGTGAAGGTCCTGGTCCCGGTCATCGCCCCGTACGACGACAGCCGCGAGGCGGTCCGCAAGCGCCACGCCGCCGAGGGCACCGCCTTCGTCGAGGTGCACGTCGCCACTCCCGTGGACGTCTGCTCCGTCCGCGACGTGAAGGGGCTCTACGCCAAGCAGGCCGCGGGCGAGATCAGCGGTCTCACCGGCGTCGACGACCCGTACGAGGCACCCGAGAACCCCGATCTGCGGATCGAGTCCCAGAACCAGACCGTGCAGGAGTCCGCGGCGCAGCTCCACGCGCTGCTCACCGAGAGGGGTCTGCTGTGACCACCACCGTCGCCCACGCCCACGACACCACGGACAGTCCGTTCGCGCTGTCGCACCTGGACTCCCTGGAGTCCGAGGCCGTCCACATCTTCCGTGAGGTGGCGGGCGAGTTCGAGCGGCCGGTGATCCTCTTCTCCGGCGGCAAGGACTCCATCGTCATGCTGCACCTGGCGCTGAAGGCCTTCGCCCCCGCGCCGGTCCCCTTCACGCTGCTGCACGTCGACACCGGGCACAACTTCCCCGAGGTCCTCGACTACCGCGACCGGGTCGTCGCCCGGCACGGGCTGCGGCTCCACGTGGCCTCGGTGCAGGAGTACATCGACGCCGGCAAGCTCCGCGAGCGCCCCGACGGCACCCGCAACCCGCTCCAGACCGTCCCGCTGACCGAGGCGATCCAGCAGCACCGCTTCGACGCCGTCTTCGGCGGCGGCCGCCGCGACGAGGAGAAGGCGCGCGCGAAGGAGCGGGTGTTCTCGCTGCGCGACGAGTTCTCCCAGTGGGACCCGCGCCGCCAGCGCCCCGAGCTGTGGCAGCTCTACAACGGCCGCCACGCCCCGGGCGAGCACGTCCGCGTCTTCCCGCTCTCCAACTGGACCGAGCTGGACGTCTGGCAGTACATCGCCCGCGAGGGCATCGAGCTGCCGGAGATCTACTTCGCCCACGAGCGCGAGGTCTTCGCCCGCAGCGGCATGTGGCTGACGGCCGGCGAGTGGGGCGGCCCGAAGGACACCGAGACGGTCGAGACGCGGCTCATCCGCTACCGCACCGTCGGCGACATGTCCTGCACCGGCGCCGTCGACTCCGACGCCACGACGCTCGACGCCGTCATCGCCGAGATCGCCGCCTCCCGCCTCACCGAGCGGGGCGCGACCCGCGCCGACGACAAGATGTCCGAGGCCGCGATGGAAGACCGCAAGCGCGAAGGGTACTTCTAATGAGCACGTCCACCGAGCAGTTCGCCGACGTCTCGGCCACCACCCTGCTGCGCTTCGCCACCGCCGGGTCCGTCGACGACGGCAAGTCCACGCTGGTGGGCCGGCTCCTGCACGACTCCAAGTCGGTCCTCACGGACCAGCTGGAGGCCGTCGAGGCCGCGTCCCTCAAGCGCGGGCAGGAGGCCCCCGACCTGGCGCTCCTCACGGACGGTCTGCGGGCCGAGCGCGAGCAGGGCATCACGATCGACGTGGCCTACCGCTACTTCGCGACCGCCCGTCGCCGCTTCATCCTCGCCGACACCCCCGGGCACGTGCAGTACACCCGGAACATGGTGACCGGCGCCTCCACCGCCGAGCTGGCCGTGGTCCTGGTCGACGCCCGCAACGGCGTCGTCGAGCAGACCCGCCGGCACGCCGCCGTCGCCGCGCTGCTCCGCGTCCCGCACGTCGTCCTGGCCGTGAACAAGATGGACCTGGTGGAGTACCGGGAGCCCGTCTTCGCCGCGATCGCCGAGGAGTTCACGACGTACGCCTCCGAGCTCGGCGTACCGGAGATCACCGCGATCCCGATCTCGGCGCTCGCCGGCGACAACGTCGTGGAGCCGTCCTCGAACATGGACTGGTACGGCGGCCCGACGGTCCTGGAGCACCTGGAGACCGTCCCGGTCAGCCACGACCTGACGGCCTGCCACGCGCGCTTCCCGGTGCAGTACGTGATCCGGCCGCAGACCGCGGAGCACCCCGACTACCGGGGCTACGCCGGCCAGATCGCGGCCGGGGCCTTCCGGGTCGGCGAGGAGATCACCGTCCTGCCGTCGGGGAAGACGTCGACGATCGCCGGGATCGACGCGCTGGGCGAGCCCGTGGACATCGCCTGGGCCCCGCAGTCGGTGACGATCCGGCTCGCCGACGACATCGACATCTCGCGCGGCGACCTGCTCGCGCCGAGCGGCGACGCCCCGGCCACCAGCCAGGACGTCGAGGCGACAGTCTGCCACGTGGCGGACCAGCCGCTCTCCGTCGGCCAGCGGGTCCTGCTCAAGCACACCACGCGCACGGTCAAGGCGATCGTCAAGGACATCCCCTCGCGGCTGACCCTGGACGACCTGTCCCAGCACCCGAACCCCGGGCAGCTGGTCGCCAACGACATCGGCCGTGTCGTGGTCCGCACCGCGGAGCCGCTCGCGCTCGACGCGTACGCGGACTCCCGCCGTACGGGTTCGTTCCTGCTGATCGACCCCGCGGACGGCACCACGCTCGCGGCCGGCATGGCGGGCGAGTCCTTCGCCACGACCAGGGCCGTCGCCGCGGTCGACGAGGAAGAAGGGTGGGACTTCTAGATCATGATCTCCGACATCTACTCGACCTTCGCGAAGGAGGGCGGCCGCGTCGGCAGCGGCACGCTCGGCAGCGGCCAGGGAGGGGTGGCGCGATGTGCGCGATGACGTACGCGCACCGCATGCGCGCCCTCACCCCCCACGAGCTGTACCCGTCCTTGCTCCACCGCCGAAGACGTGCGTCATGAGACCACGTACCGAGAGGAAATCCTCGCGTGTCTGCCAACGGAAACTCCCGCACCACCCGTAACACGCTGCGCCGCAGCATCGTCGCCGCCGCCGCGCTGCCGCTCCTGGTCGGTGCCCTCGCCTCCTGCGGCTACGGTTCCGACGCGAAGAAGGACGAGTCCGCGGACAAGAAGGCCCCCGTCGCGGCCGACGCGAAGAAGCTCTCCGCCTCCGAGGTCCGGATCGGCTACTTCCCCAACCTGACGCACGCCACCGCGCTGATCGGCGTCAAGGACGGCCTGATCCAGAAGGAACTGGGCGGCACGACGCTCACGCCGTCGACCTTCAACGCCGGTCCCTCCGAGATCGAGGCGCTCAACGGCGGCTCGCTCGACATCGGCTTCATCGGCCCCTCGCCGTCCATCAACGCGTACGTCAAGTCCAAGGGCAAGAACCTGCGGATCATCTCCGGCTCCGCCTCCGGCGGCGTGAAGCTGGTCGTGAACAAGGACAAGATCAAGACCCTGGACGACCTCAAGGGCAAGAGGATCGCCACCCCGCAGAAGGGGAACACGCAGGACGTCGCGCTCCTCAACTGGATCTCCGAGAAGGGCTGGAAGGTCGACCCGGAGTCCGGCAAGGGTGACGTCTCCGTCGTCCGCACGGACAACAAGGTCACCCCCGACGCCTTCAAGTCCGGCTCCATCGACGGTGCCTGGGTGCCCGAGCCGACCGCGTCCAAGCTGGTCGCCGAGGGCGGATCCGTCCTCCTGGACGAGACCTCCCTGTGGCCCGACAAGAAGTTCGTCATCACGAACGTCATCGTGTCGCAGAAGTTCCTCTCGGAGCACCCGGACGTGGTCGAGGCCGTGCTGCGGGGCACCGTGAAGACCAACGCGTGGATCAACGCCAACCCGGACAAGGCCAAGGCCTCCGCCAACGCGGCGCTGAAGGCCCTCAGCGGCAAGGCCCTGTCCGACAAGGTCATCGACCCGGCGTGGCCGAGCATCGCGATCACGAACGACCCGCTGGCCACGACGCTGAAGACCCAGTCCGAGTGGGCGGTCAAGGCCGGACTCATCAAGCAGCCCGACCTGGCCGGCATCTACGACCTGACGCTCCTCAACAAGGTGCTGAAGGCCGAGGGCCAGCCCGAGGCCGCCGACGCCGGTCTCGGCGTCAAGTAACCGCGCCACGTCCGAGAATCCGTAACCCCAGGAGGTGACGACCATGGCCACGACGCTCGCCAAGGCTGCCGACGGCACCGTAGCGGAGCAGACGCACGCCGCCCGGATCGAGCACGTCTCGAAGTCCTTCTCCGGCCCGGCCGGTACCCAGCTCGTCCTGGACGACGTCACCCTCGACGTCGCGCCCGGCGAGTTCGTCACCATCCTGGGGGCCTCGGGGTGCGGCAAGTCGACCTTGCTGAACCTGGTCGCCGGACTGGACCTGCCGACCCAGGGGTCCATCGCGACCCCGGGCGGCCGGCCGGCCCTGATGTTCCAGGAGCACGCCCTCTTCCCGTGGCTCACCGCGGGCAAGAACATCGAACTCGCCCTGCGCCTGCGCGGGGTGCCCCGCGCCGAGCGCAGGCCGGAGGCGGAGCGACTGCTGGAGCTGGTCCGGCTCGGCGGCGCGTACGGCAAGCGGGTGCACGAGCTGTCCGGCGGCATGCGGCAGCGCGTGGCCCTCGCCCGGGCGCTGGCCCAGGACAGCCAGCTGCTGCTGATGGACGAGCCGTTCGCGGCCCTGGACGCCATCACCCGTGACGTCCTGCACGGCGAGCTCACCCGGATCTGGGCGGAGACGAACCTCTCCGTCCTGTTCGTCACCCACAACGTGCGGGAGGCCGTGCGCCTCGCCCAGCGCGTGGTGCTGCTCTCCTCCCGGCCCGGCCGGGTCGCCAAGGAGTGGACCGTGGACATCCCGCAGCCCCGCCGCATCGAGGACGCGGACGTGGCCGAGCTGTCCCTTGAGATCACTGAACACCTGCGTGGGGAGATCCGCCGCCATGGCCAGCACTGACACCGCCGCGACGGTCAAGAAGGACGACCTCGCCGGTCTGGAGGCCGGACTCGACGCCCTGGACGCGGTCGAGATCCGCCGTACGCCGGTCCGCGAGGTCCTCGTCAAGAAGGTCCTCCCGCCCACGGTGGCCGTCTTCCTGGTCCTCGCCGTCTGGCAGGTCCTCGTCTCGGCGAAGATCACCGACGAGACCAAGCTGCCCGCGCCCTCCGCGGTGTGGGACGGTCTGGCCGACATGTGGCTCCAGGGCACCCTGCTGGAGGTCATCTGGACCAGCGTGTCCCGCGGCCTGGCCGGCTTCCTGCTCGCGCTCGCCATCGGCACCCCGCTGGGTCTGCTCGTGGCCCGGGTGAAGTTCGTGCGGGCCGCGATCGGCCCGATCCTGTCCGGCCTCCAGTCGCTGCCGTCGGTGGCGTGGGTGCCGCCGGCCGTGCTCTGGTTCGGCCTGAACGACGCGATGATGTACACGGTGATCCTGCTGGGCGCCGTCCCGTCCATCGCCAACGGCCTGGTCTCCGGTGTGGACCAGGTCCCGCCGCTCTTCCTGCGGGCGGGCCGCACCCTGGGCGCCACCGGCCTGAAGGGCACCTGGCACGTGGTGCTGCCGGCCGCGCTGCCCGGCTACCTGGCGGGCCTGAAGCAGGGCTGGGCGTTCTCCTGGCGCTCGCTGATGGCCGCCGAGATCATCGCCTCCTCGCCCGACCTGGGCCTCGGCCTGGGGCAGCTGCTGGAGAACGGCCGCAACAACATCGACCTGCCCGGCGTGTTCCTGGCGATCCTGCTCATCCTGATCGTCGGCATCGCCATCGACCTGCTGATCTTCAGCCCGCTGGAGCGCTGGGTGCTCCGCAGCCGCGGCCTCCTGGTGAAGTGAGCCGACCGACCATGAACCGCCCCGTCCTCCTCGTGATCGCCCACGGCAGCCGCGACCCGCGGCACGCGGCCACCGTCCAGGCGCTCGTGCGCCGGGCCGGTGCGCTGCGGCCGGGGCTGCGCGTCGAGACGGCGTTCCTGGACTTCAACCTGCCGTCGGTGCCGGGGGTGCTCGACCGGCTCGCGTCGGACGGCGTACGGGACGTGGTGGCGCTGCCGCTGCTGCTGACCCGGGCCTTCCACGCGAAGGCCGACATCCCCGCCGTCCTGCGGCAGGCGCCCCCGTCCCTGAGCGTCCGCCAGGCGGAGGTCCTCGGCCCCTCGCCGCTGCTGATCGCGGCGGTGGAGCGGAGGCTGTACGAGGCCGGGCTCACGCCCGGCGACAAGAGCGCGACCGGGGTCGTCCTGGCCTCGGCGGGCTCCACCGACCCGGAGGCGATCGCGGTGATCGCAGAAACGGCGCGGGAGCTGCGGCGCACCGGTTGGTGCTCCGTGCGGCCCGCGTTCGCCTCCGCATCTCTTCCCCGGACCGAGGACGCCGTCCGCGCGCTGCGCGCGGATCCGGGCGTCCGCCGGGTGGCCGTGGCCCCGTACGTGATCGCCCCGGGCCGTCTCCCGGACCGCATCGCGGAGGGCGCGGCGGAGGCCGACGTCCTGGCGGACGTCCTGGGCCCCTCCCCCGAACTGGCCCGGCTGCTCCTGGAGCGCTACGAGGCGGCCGTCCGGCCGATCGCCCGAACGGCGTAGGGCCTGACGGCCACGACACCCCGTGGCGCTTCGGGTTCCGGCCGCTCGGCCCTTCGGTTCCGGCCGCTCGGCCCTTCGGGTTCCGGCCGCTCAGTCCTTCGGGTTCCGGCCGCTGAGTGCCAGGGCGCGGTCGAAGGGCGGGGCGTCGGCGGGGACGTCGACGACCGCGGCGAAGCCCTCGTACTGGCGGTAGACCTCGGCGTGCTCCTCGACGACGCCGAGGACGAAGACCGCCGTGTCCTCGGGGACCGTGAACTCCTGGCCGGTGGAGCGGGCCAGGTCCCAGCCGTGCAGGGCGAGTTCCTTGACGAGCAGGGAGGCGATCGTGGGGGCCGGCATCGTGACGTAGCCGGTGTCGACCTCGCCGTCCCAGACGCCGGGCCGCTCCCAGGCGGCCAGGGCACGGTCGAGCTGCGCCGCGTAGGCCCCGGCCCAGTCGGGGTCGGCGGTGAAGTCCCGTGCGGTGGTCTCCTCGGGGAGCTTCGTGCGCAGCGCGCGGTGTTCGAGGCCGTGCGCGGAGTAGAGGACGAGGTGGTTGGCGAGTTCGCGGACCGTCCAGTCGGCGCAGACGGAGGGGGCCGCGAGCTGCTCGGCGGTGACGGCGCGGGCGACGCGGCTCGCCTCGGCGGCGCAGACGGTGAGGTGGCTGTGGATCTCGTTCATGCCGTCGACGGTACGGAGGGGCCCCGCGCCCGGTCTTGAACTTTCGCGACAGGTGCCCGCTAGCTGAAGTCGAGGCCGCCGGTGCGGGTGCGCTTCAGCTCGAAGAGGTCCGGGTGGGAGGCGAGGACGCGGAAGCCGTCGAAGAGTTCGGCGGCCTTCTCGCCGCGCGGGACCGCCCGCAGGACGGGGCCGAACCAGACGGTTCCGTCGACGTGGATCGTGGGGGTGCCGACGTACCCTCCGGCCTCGGGGTCCTTGCCCGCCTCGTGGCTGCGGCGGACGGCGTCGTCGTGGGACGGGTCGTGGGCGGCGGCGGCCAGTTCCGGCGGGAGGCCGAGCTCGGCGAGCGACGCGGCGACGACGGCGTCGAAGTCCTTCTGCTTCCGCTCGTGGATCCGGGTGCCGTAGGCGGTGTAGAGCGGGCGCAGGATGTCCTCGCCGTGCCGGGCGGCGGCGACCGCCGCGACCCGCACCGGGCCGAGGGAGGCGTCGACGAGCTCGCGGTACCAGTTGGGGAGTTCGTTGCCCTCGTTGTGCAGGTACAGGCTCATGACCTTGAAGCGGAGGTCGATGGCGCGGTGGCGCTCGACCTCCAGGATCCAGCGGGAGGTGATCCAGGCGAAGGGGCAGGCGGGGTCGAAGTAGAAGTCGACGGTGGGGCGGCCGGCGGTGCCGGTGTGCGGGTGGCTCGTCATGCTGTCGAATCTAGTGGCGGGTTGGCCCGCCGCCACGGGCCATTCGGCGCCCCTTCCGCTGGGCCACTTCCGGGTCAGTCGTGGGTCATCTCGACGAGCTTGACCACGGTGTTCCAGTTCCTGGCGGTGGCGACGAGCCCCTTCACGACGGACGGGCGGGAGACGGCCTCGACCAGCTTGGACGTGCCGAGTCCGCCGGGGGCGTAGAGGTAGAGCACGCGGTCGCCGAGGGCGAAGTCCTCGGGGAGGTGGGCCTCGCGGTCGATCGCAGCGAAGCGCGCGGCGTCGACGGGTGCCGAGTAGTAGATGGCGTGGAGCTGCTTGCCCTCCAGCTCGGCGGCCGGGAAGGGGCAGGCGTCGGCGACGGCGGCGAGGTAGTCGCCGTCGCGGACGAGGCAGTCGACGCGGAAGCCGAAGCGGGCCTCGATCGCGCCCCCAAGGGCGGTCCCGAGCGTCTCCTCGGAGGCGCCGGAGCCCGTGGTGAAGACGGCGTTCCCGCTCTGGAGATAGGTGCGGACGTCCGTGTGGCCGAGGTCTTCGAGGAGGCTCCGGAGGTCCGCCATGGGGACCTTGTGGCGTCCGCCCACGTTGATGCCGCGGAGCAGGGCCGCGTAGGTCTTCGGCTTCGTCATGGGGTCAATCTAGGGGGCCACCGCGCCTCGTGGGGGGCGGCGCGGTGACCGGTTCGAACAATGTCCGACGGAGCGGTCGGGGAGAAGACCCTTCACCCATCTGTGACTTGTTCAACAAGGTTTCGTAATGACCAATCCGTCATCTGCGCTGATAGCGGGCGAGGACCCGGTTGCCGTCCTCGACCAGCCGTCTGCGGAGCTCGGCACCGTCGATGGCTCCGCTGTAGTACTCCTGGAAGGCGGGGGTCGCGACCTTGTCCTTCCACTCCGGATAGCCGCGCACCGACTGCGCGGGCGCCGGCCGCAGGTGCCGCGCGACCGCCGCCCCGGTCGCCCAGCCGTCCCGCGCCGTGTGCAGGGAGGGGTCGGCGAGCGCGGCCGTGCCGGTCGGCAGCATCCAGTCGCCGCGCGCGAGCCGCACCATGTTCGCCGGGCGGAGGAAGAAGTCGAGGAAGGCCGCCGCCTCCTTCTTGTGGGGGCTGTCCGCGGCGATCGACAGGGTCTGCGGGGAGACGCCCTGGGCGAGCCCCTCGCTGCCGGCGGGCGCGGGCAGCACGGTCCACTCGAAGCCCTCGGGTGCCTGCTGCGCGATCTGCTGCCGGTAGGCGAAGCCCAGCGGGACCATGGCGTACGTGCCGGAGAAGAGGCCGGGCAGGGTGTCCGAGCCGCCGCTGCCGAGGGTCGTGCGCGGGGCGGTCCGGTCCCGGACGACCTGGTCGTGGACGGTGCCGGGGACGATGCCGTCGGCCTCGGCGAAGTCGACGGTCACCCGGCCGGCGGGGCCCCGGCGGAAGAGGCCGCCGCCGGCCGAGACCCCGAGGTTGAGGCTGACGGAGACGGGCTCCTTGAGGGGCCAGGCGACCGCGTACCGGCCGGGGCCCATCGTCCGGGTGAGGTCCTGGGCGATCCGCCGGAACTCATCCCAGCTCCAGGGCCGCTCCGGGGTGGGGACGCGGACGCCGGAGGACTCCAGGATCTTCCGGTTGGCGATGATCACCCTCGGTTCCTGGAGGAAGGGCACGCCGTAGACGCCCTCGCCGAAGGTGGTGGTCTCCCAGCTGCGGGCCGGGATGTCGGCGCGGAGCCGCGCGGAGAGCAGGGGGCGGAGGTCGGCGAGGTCGCCGCCGTACGCGAAGTCGGCGAGGTCGTCGGAGGCGTCGTGGATGATGTCGGGCGCCTCGCCGCCCTCGAAGGAGGTGAGGAGCTGGTCGTGGACGGAGTCCCAGCCGCCCTGGACGTACTCGACCTGGATGCCGGGGTGGGCGGCGTTCCACTCGGCCACCAGCCGCCGGTTGGCGTCGACGGACTCCTTCTGCCAGGCGAGGGACTGGAAGCGGAGCCGTACGACGCCGTCGTCGGGGCCGTCGCCGCCCGCGGCGCAGCCGGTGAGCAGGAGCAGCAGCACCGCGGCGAGGGTGAGGAACCGTCGCGTCATGTCTTCACCGCCCCCGCGAGGACGCCGCCGGTGATGCGGCGCTGGAGCAGGCCGAAGACGACGAGGGAGGGCAGGGTGGCGAGGAAGGCCGCGGCGGCCAGCGGGCCGAGGTCGGCGACGCCCTCGGCGCCGAGGAAGTGGGTGAGGACGACCGGCAGGGTCTGCTTCTCGGGGCTCTTGAGCAGGACGAGGGCGAAGAAGAACTCGTTCCAGGCGGTGACGAAGGCGAAGAGCGCGGTGGCCACGATGCCGGGGGCGAGCAGCGGCGCGGTGACCGAGACGAGGATCCGGATCCGGCCGGCGCCGTCGACGGCGGCGGCCTCCTCCAGCTCGGCCGGGACGGACCGGACGTACCCCATGAGCATCCAGAGGGCGAAGGGCAGCGACCACACCACGTAGACCAGGACGAGCCCGGCGACGCTGTCGACCAGGTGCAGGTTCTTAAGGACGAGGAAGAGCGGGATGATCACGAGGACGAAGGGGAACGCCTGGCTGATCACCACCCAGCCGGTGGCGGCCCCGGCGAGCCGGCCCCGGTGGCGGGCGGTCACATAGGCGAGCGGGGTCGCGACGGTCACCGCGAGCACGGCGGCGGAGACGGCCGCGAGCAGGCTGTTGGCGGCGGCCCGGAGCAGCGGCTGCTCGTCGAAGGCCTGCCGGAAGTTGTCGAGGGTGGGGTCCTCCGGGATCCAGGTGGGGTGCGCCGAGGCCAGTTCGGGGGCGGGCTTGAAGGCGGTGGAGACCAGCCAGAGGAAGGGCAGGGCGAGGAACAGGAGGTAGGCGAGGAGGGCCAGGTACTGGCCCGCCCGCGCGGGCCCGCTCGTCCGGAGGGCGCTCACCGGTCCTGGTCCCCTTTCAGTCGGCGTACGAGGGAGAGGGCGATGAGCACCGAGACGGCGGCGACCATCACGCAGCCCATGGCGGCGGCGTAGCCGAACTGGCCGTACCGGAAGGCCTCCTCGTAGGCGAAGAGCATGGGGAGCCGGGTCCGGCCGCCGGGTCCGCCGTTGGTGAGGACGTAGACCAGGGCGAAGGAGTTGAAGTTCCAGATGAGGTCGAGGGCGGTGATGGCGAGGGCCACCGGCCTCAGGGCGGGCCAGGTGACGGCGCGGAAGCGGCGCCAGGCTCCGGCGCCGTCCAGGGCGGCGGCCTCGTGGAGTTCGCGCGGGGTGTTCTGGAGTCCGGCGAGCAGGGCGACGGTGGTCTGCGGCATGCCGGCCCAGACGCCGACGACGAGGACGGCGGGGAGGGCGGTGGCGAGGCCGGAGAGCCAGTCGTGTCCCCCGCCGAGGCCCAGGTCCCGGAGGGTCTCGTTGAGGATGCCGGCGTCGGGCTGGTAGACGAGCCGCCACATGATGCCGACGACGACCTCCGGCATGGCCCAGGGGACGATGGCGAGGGCGCGGGCCAGCCAGCGCAGGCGGAGCTGCTGGTCGAGCAGCAGGGCGAGGCCGAGGGCGAGCAGGAACTGCGGGACGGTGACGCCGACGGCCCAGACCGCGCCGATGCGGAACGACTCCCAGAAGAGGGTGTCGTGCAGCAGGTCCTGGAAGTTCAGGGTGCCGATCCAGCGGGTGGCCTGGGTGCGGCCCGACTGGGCGTCGGTGAAGGCGAGCGCGATGCCGTACAGCAGCGGGCCGACGCTGAGGACGAGGATCGGCAGCAGGGCGGGGAGCACCAGGAACCAGGCGCCGAGGTCGGGGCCGCGCGACCGTGCCCCGGGGGTGGCGCGCGGTGTGCCGGCCCGGCCGGGCTGCCTGGTCGCGGTCACCGAGCCCACGCGTCCGCCCCCGTCCACCGTCGCCGTCCGGAATCCCGCCATGGTGCTGACGGCGCGTCGGCCCGTCAAGGCGAGGGGCGGGGTGAGCTGGGCGGATGGGAGACTTTGGCGCGAAAGTGCGCTGGAGGGACTGGAGGGAAAGGTCGATGGACGAGGCGAGAGCACGGGAGATCCTGGCGGCGGCGGGCCTGCCGGCCGGGGAGGCACGGCTCCTGGCGCTGGGCGAGAACGCGGTCTTCGCGGTGGGCGACCTGGTGGTGAAGGCCGGCCGGGACGCGGAGCTGTGGGCGCGGGCCGAGCGGGAGCTCGCGCTGGCGTCCTGGCTGGCGGAGGCCGGGATCCCGACGGTCCGGGCCGCCGAGGAGAAGCCGCGTCTGGTGGACGGGCATCCGGTGACCGTCTGGCACCGGCTGCCGGATGCGGTGCGGCCCACGGAGCCGCGCGATCTGGCCCCGCTGCTGCGGGCCGTGCACGCCCTGCCCGAGCCGACGGGCTTCGCGCTCCCGCGCCGTGAGCTGCTCGGCGGGGTCGAGCGGTGGCTGCGGCTCGCGGGGGACGCGATCGATCCGGCGGACGCGGCCTTCCTGCGGGAGCGGCGCGACTCCTTCGCCCCGGCGGCCGCGGCGCTCACCCCGCACCTGGCCCCGGGCCCGATCCACGGTGACGCCCTGCCGCGGAACGTCCACGTCGGCCCGGACGGCCCGGTCCTGGTGGACCTGGAGACCTTCTCCTCGGACCTGCGGGAGCACGACCTGGTCGTGCTGGCCCTCTCCCGGGACCGGTACGGCCTGGACCCGGCGGCGTACGAGGCGTTCACCGAGGCGTACGGCTGGGACGTCCGGGAGTGGGAGGGCTGCGCGGTGCTGCGCGGCGCGCGGGAGACCGCGAGCTGTGCGTGGGTGGCCCAGCACGCCCCGGCGAACCCGAAGGCCCTGGCCGAATTCGAGCGCCGGGTGGCCTCCCTGCGGGACGGCGACCCGGAGGTCCGCTGGTATCCCTTCTGACATCATGGCCCCGTCGTGAACCGGGCGAGGGGAAAGGGGTGTTGAGATGCGGGTGCAGCTGTCCGAGGTGGCCCTCGACGTCGAGGTGAGCGGGGAGGGACCGGCCGTGCTGCTCCTGCACGGCTTTCCCGACAGCCGTGAGCTGTGGCGGCACCAGGTCCCGGCGCTGAACGACGCCGGCTTCACCACGGTCGCGCCCTCGCTGCGGGGCTTCGGCGCCTCGGAGCGGCCCGAGGGCGGGGTCGGGGCGCACCACCCGGCCAAGCACGTCGGCGACGTGATCGAGCTCCTGGCGTACCTCGGGATCGACCGCTTCCACCTGGTCGGTCACGACTGGGGTTCGGGCATCGCCCAGGGCGTGACGCAGTTCCTGCCGGACCGGGTGCGGACCCTGAGCCTGCTGTCCGTGGGCCATCTGGCGTCGATCCGCTCGGCCGGCTGGGAGCAGAAGCAGCGGTCCTGGTACATGCTGCTGTTCCAGCTGACCGGGCTCGCCGAGGAGTGGCTCGCGCGGGACGACTTCGCGAACCTGCGGGAGATGCTGGGCGAGCACCCGGACGCGGAGGCCGTGATCGAGCCGCTGCGCGCACCGGGGGCGCTGACGGCGGCCCTGGACATCTACCGCGCGGGCCTCCCGGCGGAGGTGCAGTTCGGCGAGGGCGCGCCCGTGGTGCCGCTGCCGGAGTCCGTCCCGGTGATGGGCATCTGGTCGGCCGGCGACCGGTTCCTGACGGAGCGCTCGATGTCCGGCACGGCCGAGTTCGTCGCCGGCCCCTGGCGCTTCGAGCGCGTCGAGGACGCCGGTCACTGGATGCAGCTCGACCGGCCGGGCAAGGTCAACGAGCTGCTGCTCTCCTTCCTGAAGGAGAACGGCTAGCCGGTCACCGCGACGGCCGGGCGCAGGGGCCACGTGGAGTCGACGACCGCCTCCGCGTCGCCCTTGCGGCGCAGGAAGTCCTGGAAGTTCTCGGCCCAGGCGCGGTACCAGCCGATCTGCCGCTCGTGCAGTTCGGCCGGGTCCAGGTCGGCGACCTTGGGGTGCCGCTCGGCTATCGCGACGGCGACGCGGACGGCGGCGAGCGCGTCGGCGGCGGCCTGGTGGGCGGCTTCGAGGACGACGCCGTACTCCCCGCAGACCGCTTCCAGGGTCCGCTTGCCGCGCCGGTAGCGGTCGACGGCCCGGTCGATGGTGTACGGGTCGACGACCGGGCCGATGGCCGTCCCGCCGATCCGCTCCTCCAGCGAGGGCAGGCCGTGGCGGCGCAGCTCGGCGGCGAGGAGGGTGAGGTCGAAAGAGGCGTTGTAAGCGACGACCGGGACGCCGTCCTCCCAGTACTCCGCGAGGGCCTTCGCGATCTCGTCGGCGACCTCGCGGACCGGGCGGCCCTCGGCCGCCGCGCGCTCGGTGCTGATGCCGTGGATCGCGGACGCCTGCTCCGGGATGCGGATGCCCGGGTCGGCGAGCCAGTCCCGTCGTCGTACGACCTGTCCGTCCCCCTCGACCTCGACGATCGAGGCCGTGACGATACGGGCCTCCAGCGGTTCGGTGCCGGTCGTCTCCAGGTCGAAGCCGACCAGCGTGTCGCCGTGCCAAGCCATCGGGTCCTCCTTACGTGATCTCCCCCGTGGTGCTGAACACCCTCGCACGCACCACTGACAACGCCCCCGGCTCCCCCGGCGGGAGGTCAGGAGACGGGACGGGAGTCGAGCCAGACGGACTCGAATTCCTCCCTGTATGTCTCGAAAAGTCCGTGATCTCCGTCACGGGACGACTGTCCGTGCCGGACCACGTTCCGCCCGCCGCCGCGCAGCACGAGGACCGGGGCCTCCATGCCCCGGGCACGGCGCAGATAGGACTGCACGACGCCGACCCCGTCCGGCCCGTCGCCGTCGACGAGGTACGCGGTGAAGCGGGGGGTCTCGTCGAAGACGTGGATCTGGAAGGCGCCCGGATCGCGCAGCTTGGAGCGGACCCGGCGCATGTGCAGGATGTTCATCTCGACCGAGCGGCTCAGCTCGCCCTTCTTGAGGCCGAGTTCCCGCTCGCGGCGCTTGACGGCGCTGCTCGCCGGGTTGAGGAAGAGCAGTCGGGTGCGGCAGCCGGACTCGGCGAGCCGGACCATGCGGCGGCCGGAGAAGTTCTGCACCAGCAGATTGAGGCCTATGCCGGTGGCGTCGAGGCGGCGGGCTCCGCCGAAGAGGTCCTCGGCGGGCAGCTGCCGCTGGAGCCGGACCCGGTCGGGGTGGACGGAGACGACGTCCGCGTACCGGTCGCCGACGAGGTCCTCGACCGCGTCGACGGGCAGCCGGTCGGCGGACGGCACCCCGGCCCCGCTGCCGAGGATCTCCAGGATGCGGGCGGAGGCCCGCTCCGACTGGGCCAGGACGGTCAGCGACAGGGCCCGGTTGCGGGAGACCACGTTGCGCGTGACCTCCAGCTCGTCGAGGGCCAGCTCGACCTCGCGCCGGTCGTCGAAGTAGGGCTCGAAGCAGGGCCAGTGCTGGACCATCAGCTCGCGCAGCTGGGGCAGCGTGAGGAAGCTCAGCACGTTGTCGTCGGCCGGGTCGAGCAGGTAGCCCTTGCGCCGGGAGACCTCACGGACGGCGACCGCCCGCTGGACCCACTCCTGGCCGGCCGGCCCGGCCGCGGCCACCACCCACTCCTCGCCGTGCACCGGTTCGTACACGGGCCGCAGGACGGCCGCGACCACGGCCCGCAGCCGCTGCTCGACGAGGTTCAGCCAGATGTAGGCGCGGCCGGCCCGCTGGGCCCGGGTGCGGACCTCGCTCCAGGCCTCGGCGCCCCAGTCGAGCTCGGCCCCGATCTCGACCGGCCGGCCGACGGTGACCGTGCCGGGCGGCACGACCACGCCCGGTGGCAGGACGACTCCCGGCGGCGCGCCCACGCCCGGCGGGGCACCCGCGCCGGGCGCCTCCGCGGGGTCGGCCGGACCCCCCTCGTGACCCGCGTCACCTGGGGGCAGCTCCAGACCTCCCGAGCTCACCCGCGCACCGCCTTCTGCTCCCGGACACCCCTTCCGGCGGACAGGATGACCATGTGACAACGATCAAGGAAGGGTACTCCGCGAGCGGGAGGCGGTGCAGCAGGATCGTCAGGCTGCTTCCTCAACTCCCCAGATCGGGCTGTCCGTTCTGGGAGGCCAGTTCGGCCGGAGTGAGCGGATTCATAGCGGTTACGTCCCTGGGCGCGAGCTGGAAGCCCTGCCAGTGGACGGGCATCGGCTGCTGGTCCTCGTCCCGGGCGATGTGGTGGAACCCGATGTTGACCCACACGGAAGGCTGAGTCAGCGTCTCGCCGTTGACCCACGTGTCCACACTGTCACCGGCGCCCGCCGCGCAGTTGCCGATGTTGTTGCTCGCGAACTTCTCGCAGGCGCGGGCCTGGGTGAAGTACACGTCGTGCTTGGTGAAGCCCCGGCCCGCGTGGGTGTCGGTGTGGCCCGGCACGATCTCGTACGAGCGGGCGTGGCCGTCGGCGTTCTTGCCGGTGCCGCTGACCACCCGCCACCAGCGCATGTTCTTCGCGTCGCCGGCGAGTTCCTTGGTGACGACGGTGCGCTTGGTCTTCACGGTCGGTCCGCCGCCGCCGGCGGGCGGCGCGGTGACGGTGGAGTCGAACTGCTCGATCCGGTCCTTGGTGGAGCCGTCCAGACCGAAGTCGAGCTTCCAGAAGACGTTGTGGGCGTGGCTGGTGGCGTATCCGCGGGCGCCCTTGCCGAGGGGCCAGCCGCGTCCGTCGGTGGCGTTGTAGTCGACGGGCGAGAGGCTGCCGGTGGCACCGACGTTGGCGCCGATGGTGCCGTCGGCGGTGAAGCGCCACTCGGTGATGTACTCGTACCAGCCGACCTTGTTGACGGTGTAGACGAGCAGGTCCTTGGCCTGGGCCTGCCAGACCTTGGAGCCGTTGTCGCTGGCCATGCGGTACGCGTGGCCGCGCGCCCGCGTGGTGGTGCACAGGCCCTTGATGTCGCCCACGTCGGCCACCTTGACGGTGGTGAGGGTGCCGCCGGGGCACTCGGCCGGCTTCAGGTTCTGGAGGCCGTAGCCGAAGCCGGCGCCGGTGAGGTCGTCGTACTCGGCGCCGCCGTCGTCGTAGGGCACGTGGATCTGGGCGAGCCGGGCGCTGGTGAGCACCTTGACGGGGGCGGTGGCGCCGGGCGGCTGGTAGGTGACCCGGTCGAGCGTGAGCCCGGCGTCGGTGTCGTAGCGCCAGCACATGCGCCAGGTGGTGCCGCCGTCGAGCTTCTGCGTGATGCGGTACGCGGCGGAGCAGTCGGGTGTGGTGGGCGCGGCGTGCCCGGGCACGCGCGGCGGGGCGGGCGCGGCGGTGGCGCCGGTCGCGGGTCCGGCGGCGGCCGTGGCGGTGCCGAGCAGGACGGCGGCGGTCAGGACGGCGCCCCGCTTGCGGGTGGATCCGCCGCGGGGGGCGAGCGGGCCGCTCGGGTGGGACAGGCTGGGCATGGAGACGTACTCCCTCGTACGTGTCGTGGGGCTGTGGCGGTCCGGGGCGCGGTCAGCCGACCCGGGTGACGGTCCTCGCGGAGAGGTCGACGATCAGGTTCCGGGTGTCGATCCAGGCTCCGTTGAGGACCTTGGTGACGAGCCGGACGCACCGGTGCTCCCCGCAGCGGGCGAGCTGCGCGGGCACGTGGGCCTCGCGGTAGGTGCGGTAGACGTCGCCGTTGAACCACAGCTGTCCGGTGGACGTGAGCTCCTTGCCGGTGGCGTCCTTGTAGTCCTCCTTGACGCCCTGGCCGAGCGGGCTCGCGAGGATCAGCTCCAGGGCCTCGCGGAGCTCCTCGGGGTGGGCGGAGGGCTGGACCCCGCGCTGCGACCCGGACTTCTCGACCTTGCCGGTGTCCAGGTTGACGGTCCGGGTGACGAGCTCGTCGCGGCCGTAGTCGTAGAGCCGGACCTCGGCGCGCCGCGTCCCGTCGCCCGGCAGCGGGTCGGCGAGCCGGGTGCCGAGGCGCTGCGGGCCCCGGCCGCCGGTGACGTCCTGCTGGGCGGAGGCGGCGGGCGGGGTCAGCGCCAGCGACTCGGCCCGGGCGAGCTCGTCGTCGGTGAGCGGGTCGCTGCCGACGCCCTTCTTCCCCTCGGCCGCGGCCGGGACCACGGTGGCCGGCTGCGGCGCGGGCCCCTGGGCCTGCTCGCCGGGCTGTCCCGGTCCGGTGGCGTCGGCCGCGCCCGCGCCGCCCGCCGCCGCGGACGCCGCGCCGGTCGTTCCCGCGGATCCCCCGGCCCGCGCGGCTCCCGCGGGCGTGTCCGCCCCTGCCTGGCCCGGCAGGGTGATCGCGACGGCGACGGCGGTTCCCGTCACCGCCATGGCCGCTCCGGCCACCACCTTCCCCAGGTGGCGGCGCACTATTTCGTACACACTTCCCCCTCCATCCCCCTCATGTTCTGCGGTCACCCGGTAGGACGGGCCTAAGTCCTAGGTGGTTGCCCGTCTTTCGGGCAGGATCTGGCCGATGAGGACCTAGAGAACCCGGACCGGAGAGGGAGAGTCGTATCCATGCAGGTCTGGCCGGGACAGGCGTACCCCCTGGGCGCCACCTATGACGGAGCGGGAACCAACTTCGCGGTCTTCTCGGAGGCCGCCCAACGCATCGAGCTGTGTCTGCTGAACGACGACGGCTCGGAGACGGCGGTGGAGCTGCGCGAGACCGACGCGTTCGTGCGGCACGCCTATCTGCCGGGCGTGATGCCCGGCCAGCGGTACGGGTTCCGCGTGCACGGCCCGTACGCGCCGGAGCAGGGGCTGCGCTGCAACGCGGCGAAGCTGCTGCTCGACCCGTACGCGCGCGCGGTGTCGGGACAGGTGCGGTGGGGGGAGGCGGTGTACGGGTACCACTTCGGGCGGCCGGACGCGCGCAACGACCTCGACTCCGGCCCGCACACGATGGCCTCGGTCGTGGTCAACCCGTACTTCGACTGGGGCGACGACCGGCGGCCGCGCACCGAGTACCACCACACGGTGATCTACGAGGCGCACGTCAAGGGCCTCACGATGCTGCACCCGGACCTGCCGGAGGAGCTGCGCGGGACCTACGCGGGGCTCGCGCACCCGTCGGTGATCGGTCACCTGAAGGAACTGGGCGTCACCGCACTCGAACTGATGCCCGTCCACCAGTTCGTGAACGACCACCGGCTCGTGGACGCGGGGCTCTCCAACTACTGGGGCTACAACACGGTCGGCTTCTTCGCCCCGCACAACGCCTACGCGTCCTGGGGCGACCGCGGCCAGCAGGTCCTGGAGTTCAAGTCGGCGGTGCGGGCGCTGCACCAGGCGGGCATCGAGGTCATCCTCGACGTGGTCTACAACCACACCGCCGAGGGCAACCACCTGGGCCCCACGCTCTCCATGCGGGGCCTGGACAACCCCTCGTACTACCGGCTCGCGGACGACCCCCGCTACTACATGGACACGACCGGCACCGGGAACTCGCTGCTCATGCGGTCCCCGCACGTGCTCCAGCTGATCATGGACAGCCTGCGGTACTGGGTGACCGAGATGCACGTGGACGGCTTCCGCTTCGACCTGGCGGCCACCCTGGCCCGTCAGTTCCACGAGGTGGACCGGCTGTCCTCGTTCTTCGACCTGGTGCAGCAGGACCCGGTGGTGAGCCAGGTGAAGCTGATCGCCGAGCCGTGGGACGTCGGCGAGGGCGGCTACCAGGTGGGCAACTTCCCGCCGCTGTGGACCGAGTGGAACGGCAAGTACCGGGACTGCGTGCGGGACCTGTGGCGGGGCGAGCCGCGCACCCTGGCCGAGTTCGCCTCGCGGCTGACCGGCTCCTCCGACCTCTACCAGGACGACGGACGGCGCCCGCTCGCCTCGGTCAACTTCGTGACCTGCCACGACGGTTTCACCCTCCGCGACCTCGTCTCGTACAACGACAAGCACAACGAGGCGAACGGCGAGGGCAACCGGGACGGCGAGAGCCACAACCGCTCCTGGAACTGCGGGGCCGAGGGCGAGACCGAGGACGTCGGGATCACCGAGCTGCGCGCCCGCCAGACGCGCAACTTCCTCGCCACACTGATGCTCTCGCAGGGCGTGCCGATGCTGAGCCACGGCGACGAGTTCGGCCGCTCCCAGGGCGGCAACAACAACGCCTACTGCCAGGACAACGAGGTGTCCTGGGTGCGGTGGCCCAAGGAGAACAGCGAGGCCGAGGGCACGCTGCTGCGCTTCACGCGCGCGATGGTGCGGCTGCGCCATGACCATCCCGTCTTCCGCCGCCGCCGCTTCTTCCACGGCCGGCCCGTGGAGGGCACCCACGACGAGCTGACGGACATCGCCTGGTTCACGCCCGAGGGCGAGGAGATGACCTCCCGCGACTGGCAGGCGGCGCACGCCCAGGCGCTGACCGTCTTCCTGAACGGCAACGCCATCTCGGAGCCGGGGACGCAGGGCGAGCGGATCGCCGACGACTCGTTCCTGCTGATGTTCAACGCCTCGTCGGAGGAGCTGGAGTTCGCCGTCCCCGACAGTCACGGGCGGTGCTGGCGGATGGTGGTGGACACCTCGGACCCGGAGGGCATGCCACCGCAGGAGGGCCCGGAGCTCGCGGGCGGGGAGCGGGTGACCCTCGCGCCCCTCAGCCTCACTGTTCTGCGGAGGCCGGCCTGAGCACGCTCTCCGACCGCAGGGGGGCCTTCACCCGCACCGCCCAGGACAGCACCGCGCAGGCCGCGGCCGCCCCCACCGCCACCGCGAAGGCGGCGGGGGCGCCCCGGCCCTCGGCGAGCCGGCCGGAGACGGCCAGGGCGACGGCCTGACCGCCGACGACCCCGCTGGTGAGGAAGGCCATCGACTCGGCGAGCCGGGAGGCGGGCACGGTCCGCTCGGTGAGGCCGAAGACGGTGATCAGGTGCGGGGCGTAGGCGGCGCCGAGGACGACCACGACCGCGTACAGCACGCCCAGGGAGCCGACGAAGAGCAGCGGTACGGAGAGGACGACGAGCGCCGCGGTCGCGACCCGCCAGCGGGTCGCCAGCCCGATGCGGTCCGGCACGGCGGCCATGGACAGGCCGACGGCGGCGCTCATGATCCCCATCGCCGCGTAGACGAGACCGGCCTGGGCGGGCTCGCCGAGCTCCTCCGTGAGGGCGGTGATGCCGGCCTGCGAGGCGCCGAACATGGCGCCCTGGAGGACCATCGCGAAGCGCAGGGCGTACGCGGATCCCGGCAGCCGCGTCCGTTCGGCGGCACTCGTACGGGTGGATGCGCCGGACGCCTCGGGGGTGATCGCCCGGGCCGTCGGGTGGAGGGCGAAGGCCGTCCCGCAGACGGCGAGCAGCACCGCCGCCAGGAGCAGCGCGGCGGCCGGGTGGGCGACGGAGGCGGCGAGGCCGACCAGGGCAGGGCCGAGGACGAAGGAGACCTCGTCGAGGGTGCCCTCGAAGGAGAGCACCGTGCCGACCAGCCGGTCGTCCGCGCCGGAGCGGCGGGCGAGGGCCACGGAGCGGGTCCGGGCGAGCGGCCCGACCTGCGGGACGGTGGCTCCGGCGACCGCGCCGAGCGCCATGAGCAGGCCGGTCGTCGCGTGGCCGAGGGCGGCGAGGACGAGGGCCGTGACGGCGACCGCGTTGGCGAGCGAGGCCGCGAGGACGACGCCCCGCTGGCCGTGCCGGTCCGCGAGGCGCCCGAGGACGGGCCCGGCGACGGTCTGTCCCGCGGCGAGCGCGCCGCCCGTGAGGCCGGCGGTGGCGAGCGATCCGCTCGTCTCGGCGACCAGGAGGAGGCTGCCGAGCTGGCACATCGCGGTGGGCAGCCGGCCGAGGAACGAGACGACCGGCAGGGCCGGGCCGAGCAGGGAGAGCGTGTCGCGGTACATCCGAAGCATCACGCGAACGTAACGCGATGCACTCGGACGGGTGCATGGGCCGATGACACAGAAGCCCTCCAGCGGGGTACGTACGTTCGCATGACGCCCAATCCACCCACGTCGACGTACCGGCTCCAGCTCCAGCCCGACTTCCCCTTCTCGGCCGCCGAGCAAGCCGTGCCGCACCTGGCCGGCCTCGGGATCTCGCACCTGCACCTCTCCCCCGTCCTGGAGGCGGTGCCCGGCTCGACCCACGGCTACGACGTCACCGACCACCGGTCCGTACGGGCCGAGCTGGGCGGCGAGGCGGGGCTGCGGGCCCTGGCGGCGACCGCGCGGACGCACGGCCTCGGGCTCGTCGTGGACCTGGTGCCGAACCACATGGCCGCCTCCCCCCGGCACAACCACGCGCTGCGCGCGGTGCTCCGCGACGGCCCGGACTCGCCGTACGCCCGCTGGTTCGACATCGACTGGCGGGCCGGGGACGGCCGGCTGCTGCTCCCGGTGCTGCCCGCGCGCC
Organism: Streptomyces sp. NPDC002232; assembly: GCF_042890295.1. NCBI lineage: Bacteria > Bacillati > Actinomycetota > Actinomycetes > Kitasatosporales > Streptomycetaceae > Streptomyces > Streptomyces sp. NPDC002232. Next base: position 777,607 of record NZ_JBIARV010000005.1, read on the forward strand.
TCCCGGAGGTCCGGGACCGGTTCCGGGTCGCGGACGGCGCCCTGCACCTGGACGGCCAGGACTTCCCGCTCCGTCCGGGCACCGAGGACCTGCCGCTCGACGAGCTGCTCGACGCCCAGTGGTACCGGCTGGGCTGGTGGCGGCTGGCCCGCACCGAGCTCGGCTACCGCCGCTTCTTCACCGTCTCGGAGCTGATCGGGGTGCGGGTGGAGGACCCCGAGGTGTTCGCGGCGAGCCACGCGAAGATCGTGGAGCTGGTCGCGGACGGGGTGATCGAGGGGCTGCGCATCGACCACCCGGACGGGCTGGCCGACCCGCAGGGCTATCTGGAGGACCTCGCGGCGGCGACCGGCGGGCGCTGCTGGACGGTCGTGGAGAAGATCCTCACCGGGGCGGAGACGCTGCCCGGGGCCTGGCCGGTCGCGGGCACCACCGGGTACGACGCGCTGCGGCGGCTCGACGGGGTCTTCACCGACCCGGTGGGCGCCCACGAACTGGCCGATGTGTACCGCGAGTTCGTCGGCAGGACCGCGGACCGGGGTGCGCGGTGGGAGGCGACCGAGCGCCGTGCGGCGTACGAGGTGGTCGGCCACGACCTGGCCGCGGAGACCGCCGCGCTGACCCGGATCGCCGGCCGGATCTGCGCCGCGGACCCGGCGCTCCGGGACCACGCCCCCTGGGCGCTGCGCACCGCGGTCCGGGAGCTCCTCGTCCGGGTCCCGGTCTACCGCTCCTACCGGACGGGCGGCGAGGAGGTACTGACCCCCGAGGCGGCGCGGGGCGCGAAGGCGGCGTTCGCGGTGCCGGAGGAGGCGACGGCGGTCGACGTCGTACGGGACCTGGCGCTCGGGGCCCGCGGCGACGGTCCCGATCACCGGGCGTTCCGGGCGCGGTTCGCGCAGACCTCGTCCGCGCTGCGGGCCAAGTCCGTGGAGGACACCGCCTTCTACCGGTACACCCCGCTGCTCTCGGCGAACGAGGTCGGCGGGGACGCGGGGCGCCCGGCGGTGCCGGTGGAAGAGTTCCACGCGTACTGCCTGCGGATCGCCCGGGACTGGCCGGCCACCGGCACGGTCCTGTCCACCCACGACACCAAGCGCAGCGCGGACGTCAGGGCGGCGATCGCGGTGCTCGCGCAGTGCCCCGAGAAGTGGGCGGAGCTCCTGGCGGAGGTCGCCGGGGTGCCCGCGCCCGACCCGCACGTGGCGTGGACGGCCTGGCAGACGGCCTTCGGCTTCGGGACCCCGGACCCGGACCGGCTGGTCCCGGCGATCCTCAAGTCGGTGCGGGAGGCGGGGCTCCGGACCAGCTGGACGGAGCCGGACGCGGAGTACGAGCGGGCGGTGGCCGAGTTCGCGGCGGCCGGGCCCGGCCGGATCCCGCTCCGGACGGCCTCGGAGGCGGCCTTCGCCCTGGAGCCGCACATCCGGGCGCACGCGCTGGGGGCCGCGCTCGCGCAGCTGACGATGCCGGGGGTGCCGGAGCTGTACCAGAACACGGAGCGGGAGTACCGGGCCCTCGTCGACCCGGACAACAGGGCGCCGTTCGCGGTCGGTCCCGAGGACGAGCGGACGGCCCTCGTGCGGGCGGCGCTCGGGCTGCGGCGGGCGCACCCGGAGGCCTTCGGGCCGGGCGGCACCTATGTCCCGCTGACGGCGGAGGGGCCGGCGGCGGGACACTGCCTGGCCTTCGCCCGGTCCGGCCGGGTGATCACGGCCGTCACCCGGCTCTCGCTGCGGCTGGCCCAGGCGGGCGGCTGGCAGGACACGGAGCTGGTGCTGCCCGAGGGTCGCTGGACGGACGCGCTGGACGGCGTACGGGAGTTCACGGGCGGCCCGGCCACGGAGGTGAAACTGGCGGAGCTGTTCGCGGAGCGTCCGGTGGCCCTGCTGGCGCGGATGGAGTGAGGTTCCGCTCGGTGAAGAACGGCGCCCGCGCCGGGGTGACCCGGTGCGGGCGCCGGGTTCGTCCGGCGATCCTCCCGGCGTCCTGCGGCTCGCCTCCGTCCGGCGGCCGGGTGGTGACCCGGCCCCCGGACGGCGGGGGTCAGGAGCGGGACACCCGCGTGACCTCGCAGGTGGTGTACTCGGAGCCGTCGCCGGTTCCGGGGTAGGCGGTGGACAGTTCGGCGCTCTGGGAGGCGCCCGCCGCGACCGCGATCGCGGACTTCGTGGCGGTCGCGGGGGTGGCGGTGCCGCCCGTACCGCCGCTGAACTTCATGGTGACGGTGTAGTCGTAGTCGAGCACGCCGTCGTTCTTGACGGTGATCCGGCCGACCAGGTTCTTCGTCGCCGGGTCGTACGCGCAGTCGTCGATCTTCACGTCGCGGATGGCCTTGTTCGCGCCGCTGGAGCCGCCGGACACGGAGCCGCCGGAGGTGCTGGAACCGCCGTCGTTGTCGCTGTGGTTGCTGCCGCTGCTGTGGCTGCCGCCCGAGCTTCCGCCGCAGCTGCCGCCGTGCGAGCCGCGGGCGCCGGTGAGGGCGACCACCGCGATCCCGAACACAGCGATGGCACGGACATGACGCATCTTCATGTTTGAATCCCCGTTGAAAGTGGTAAAACAGACGCCCGTTGACGAGCGCACGTCACCCTAACAGCGGCCGGGAGGGCCCTCGCGCCTCCCGGATCCGGGCTCAGCCGCCGGGCCGGACGATCAGGCTCCGGGGAGCGCGCGTGATGAGGCCGGTGGCCACGGGGCGGAAACCGTCGGCGAGACGCAGCCGGGGCATCGCCTCGAAGAGGGCGCGCAGGGCGTACTCCGCCTCGAATCCGGCGAGCAGGACCGCCGGGCAGAAACCCGCGCCGTACGTGAGCTGCCCCGGGTCGTCGCGGAACGGGTCGAAGCGGTCCGCCTCCCGGAAGCGCTCCGGGTCACGGCCCGCCGAGCCGACGAGCAGGGCCACGGACGCGCCCGCCGGGACGGCACCGCCGCTCACCGGCACCTCCGCGCTGGTGCGGCGCACGGCGATCTGCACCGGCGGGTCCCGGCGCAGCGACTCGACCCAGGCGCGGGCGACGAGCCCGGCGGGGGCGTCACGGAGGGCCGCGACCTGGTCGGGGTCGTCCAGGACGTTGCCGAGGAAGGAGGCGAGCGCCTTCTCCCGTACGGCGATCTGGCCGCCGCACTCCCCGGCGAGCGCGCCCGCCGCCCGGCCTCGGACGAGCCGCATCATGTCGCGGTAGGGCACTCCGACGGCCGCGGCGACGGTCCCGGCGGGCAGCCAGTGGCAGAAGTCGGCGACCAGGTCGGCCTGGGACCGCTCGGCGATCCGGCGGGCCAGGACGTAGGCGGTGCGTTCGGTGACGGCGCGCAGGGCCTCGATGTCGACGTCGACGTGGGCGCGCGCGCACGGCGGATCGCCGGGCCGGTGCCCGTGCGTGAAGCGCGGGTCGGTGAGGGCGGTGGCGACGTCCGCGTACCGGCTGAGGACCCAGGCCCGCAGCAGCGGGTCGTACGTGAGCGGGAACTGCTCGCGCAGCGTCCGGTGGATCCGGTGCGGGTCCCACGAGGCCCCGGGGTCGAGGGGGCTCGGCGCGACGGTCCGCCCGCCGGGCGGCACGGCGCCCGCCGTGACCGGATCGGCGACGGCCCGCCCCCGGCCCAGGAGGACGGGACCGGGGCTCGCGGCGCCGGGCCGCCCCGCCGTCGATGCCGCGGGCGCCATCGACGGCAGTCTCGTCCAGGGATCCCCGGTCTCCTCCGGCCGCTCGCTCCGTATCTCCCGGTCCGGCTCACGGTTCGGCGCGTCGCTCATCTCGCCCCCTGTCGATCGGCGGTGGGTGGCGCGGCCGGAGATCGTGGCCCGCGTCCGCCCAGCCCATCACCGCGTGAGCCCCACCGCCCGCCGCGTACCGCCGAACGGGTGAAATCCCACGGGTGTCGCTCAGTCGTGCGACAGCCGGAACGACATCTGGCCGAAACCGACCACGTCGCCCGGCCGCACCACCACGGCGCCGGTGACCCGACGCCCGTTGACGGTGGTGCCGTTCGTCGAGCCGAGGTCGCGCAGCACCCACATCCCGCCCTGGAGCGAGAGTTCGGCGTGCAGCCGGGACGCCGTCTCGTGGCTGAGCCGCAGCCCGTTCACCGGGTCGCGGCCGATCCGCAGCGGGTGCGGGCCGGGGCGCGGCAGCAGCAGCTTCGGCAGCCGCTCCGCGCTCCAGGCGCGCCCGACCCGCGCGGTGAACGCCGACATCCGCTCGACCGCGCCGACCACCCGCCGGGTCCAGGTGCCCTCGGTCCGCAGATCGGCGGTGAGGAGGGCGAGTTCGTCGGGGCGGCGGGCCTGGAGCGCGCGCTCCATCCGGAAGAGGAAGGTGTCGTGCGAGAGCCGGCCCTGAGCGGCGCCCTCACGGAGCAGCACCAGCGCGCGGTCCCGCTCGGCGTCCGTCAGCCGAGGGGAGGTCGCCGGGAGCTCGAAAGGGGTCGTCACATCCGCGATTGTCGGCCCGCCGGGCCCGAAGTGTCCAGAAGGGCCCTCGGGCCACCCCCGCCACGGCCACCGGGAAGCCCGACACCACGTCCGGCACGGAGCCCGGCACAGCCACCGGGGAGCCCAGCTGCGTCTGGCACGGCGGCCGCCACGGCGCCCCGCACTGCGCCCGCCACCGCGCCCCGCGCGGGACCCCGCGCGGAAACCCCGTACCCCACGTGGCCTGTTCCTTGTTACGGTCTGCCGTCCTCACACCCGAGCTCCCCAGGGGGGAACCCACACGTGACCTCGTCCTCCGCACCGTCCACCACCGACACCGACACCGACCTCGTCGTCCGCCCGCTCTCCGGGCCCGGGGAACTCGACCTGTTCCTCGGCCTCACCTACTCGCTCGACCACGAACTCGCCGACGACCTCGCCACCGGCCGCCGCGTCCCCGCCTGGATGTGGGTGGCGCTCGACGGCGACCGGCTCCTCGGCCGGCTCGCCTGGTGGACCAACGCGGCGGGCGCCGCACCGCTGGCCCTCGACTTCTTCGACCTCGCCCCGGAGCTCTCCGCCGAGCGGCGCGCCGAGGTCGGTCTGCGGCTCCTGGAGACGGCCACGGCCGCCGTCGTCCCGGCGGGCGCGAAGCGCCCCGAGTTCGGCCGCTTCCTGCCGGCGGACTGGCGGGACGTCCCGGAGACCCGGGCGTCCCTGGAGTCCCTCTTCTCCGTCCTGGAGAAGAGCGGCGCCCGTCCCCTGGTCGAGCGGCTGCGCCTGGAGTGGCGGCCCGGCACCCCCGTGCCGGAGCCGACGGGCCGCCTGGAGTTCCGTCCCGTGCGGGACCGCGAGGACCTCCTCGCGCTGATGACGCCGGTCATGGAGGGCACGCTCGACGGGCACGGCCAGGCCGACCTGGCCTCGGGCCTGTCCCCGCGGGAGGCGGCCGAGCTGCACTACGACGAGGAGCTGGCGCACTTCTCCTCGCCGCGCGAGTGGTGGCGGATCGCCCAGCTGCCGGGGAGCGGCGAGCCGGTCGGCTTCGTCGTGCCCGCGCGGAACAACTACCACCCCATCATCGCGTACCTCGGTGTGCTGCCCGCCCACCGCGGGCACGGATACATCGACGACATCCTGGCCGAGGGGACCCGGATCCTGGCCGCCGCCGACGTGCCCCGGATCCGTGCCGCGACGGACCTGGGGAACGTGCCGATGGCGGCGTCCTTCGCCCGCACGGGCTACGTGACGTTCGAGCGCGCGATCAACTACGTGTGGGACGCGCCGGGCGCGTCGGGTTCCTGACTGCCAGGATGGTCGCGGTAGCCGTGGTGGAGTGACTGGACCGTCGACGAGGGGATTCCCGTGCTCTTCGAGGTGTGGGCGCCGAGCGCCCGTGACCGGGTGACGCTGGAGCTGAACGGCACCGGCCATCCCCTGGACCGGGACGCCGAGCGGGACGGCTGGTGGTCGGGCGTGGTGCCCGCCGAGGACGGCGACCGGTACGGCTTCTCCCTCGACGGCGGGCACGTGCTCCCCGACCCTCGCTCGCGCCGGCTCCCCGACGGACCCGACGGCCTGAGCGCGGTCGTCGACCACTCGGCGTACGCCTGGCGCCACGACTCCCCCCGGCTGCGGCTGCGCGGCGCCGTCCTCTACGAGCTGCACGTCGGCACCTTCACCCCGGAGGGCACGCTCGACGCGGCGGCCGCTCGGCTCGGGGAGCTCGCGGGCCTCGGCATCACCCATGTGGAGCTGATGCCGCTGTGCCCGTTCCCCGGGGTGCGGGGCTGGGGGTACGACGGGGTGGCGCCGTGGGCCGTGCACGAGCCGTACGGCGGTCCCGCGGCGCTGAAGCGGTTCACGGACGCGGCGCACGGGCTCGGCATGGGCGTGGTCCTCGACGTGGTGCACAACCACCTGGGCCCGGACGGGAACCATCTCCCCTCCTTCGGGCCGTACTTCACGGAGACCCACCACACGCCGTGGGGCGCGGCGGTGAACCTGGACGCGCCGGGCTCGGACGAGGTGCGGGCGTACTTCCTGGGGAGCGCGCTCGCCTGGCTGCGGGACTACCGGATCGACGGCCTGCGGCTCGACGCGGTGCACGCCCTGGCAGACACCCGCTCGCTCACGTTCCTGGAGGAGCTCTCGGCGGAGGTCGACGAGCTGGCGAGGGAGCAGGGCCGCCAGCACTTCCTGGTCGCCGAGTCCGACCTCGCCGACCCGCGCACCACCACCCCGCGCTCGCACGGCGGCCTCGGCCTCCACGCCCAGTGGAACGACGACTTCCACCACTCCCTGCACACGGCCCTGACCGGCGAGTCCCAGGGCTACTACGCCGACTTCGCGCGGGCCCCGATGGCGGCGCTCGCCAAGACGCTCACCCGGGTCTTCTTCCACGACGGCACGTACTCCGCCTTCCGGGGCCGCCACCACGGGCGCCCGGTGGACCGCGAGCGCACCCCAGCGCACCGCTTCCTGGGCTACGCGCAGACGCACGACCAGATCGGGAACCGGGCCCTCGGCGACCGCCTCTCGGCCTCCCTCTCCCCCGGGCTCCTCGCCTGCGCGGCGACCCTGGTCCTCACCGGCCCCTCGGTGCCGATGCTGTTCATGGGCGAGGAGTGGGGGGCGGGCACACCGTGGATGTACTTCACCGACCACACCGATCCCGAGCTCGCGGAGGCCGTACGGCGGGGCAGGAAGCGGGAGTTCGCGGCGCACGGCTGGTCCGAGGACGAGGTCCCCGACCCGCAGGAGGCGGCCACCCGTGACCGCTCGGTCCTGGACCGGAGCGAGCGCGAACGGGACCCGCACAAGCGGCTCCTCGCCTGGCACCGCCAGCTCATCGCGCTGCGCCGCACCCTGCCCGACCTGACGGACCCGGACCTGGGGAGCGTCCGGGTCGCCTTCGACGAGGAGGCCCGCTGGCTGGTCTTCCGGCGGGGTGACCTGCGGGTGGGCGTCAATCTGGGCAAGGAACCGGTGGACATCGCCCTCGGGTCCAACGGCCGCGACCGGGTCCTGGCGTCCTGGGAGCCGGTCGACGCCCCGGCGGCGGACGGGGTGCTCCGCCTGCCGGGCGAGTGCGCGGTCGTCCTGTCGGACGGCTGACGGGCGCGGAGCCCGTCGGCTACTCGACGAGGGCCATCGCGTGCGGGGTGTTGTTGAAGCGGCGCCCCGCGCCGTCCTCGGTGGCCGTGACGATGTCCTCGATGCGGACGCCGAAGCGGCCGGGGAGGTAGACGCCGGGTTCGATCGAGAAGCACATGCCGGGGACGATGGGCAGCTCCTCGCCCTCGATCATGTACGGCGGTTCGTGGGTGGTGACGCCGATGCCGTGGCCGGTGCGGTGGATGAAGTACTCGCCGTAGCCGGCGTCCGTGATGACCTTGCGGGCCGCGCGGTCGACCTCCTGGCAGGCGGCGCCGGGGCGCACCGCCTCGAAGCCGGCCTGCTGGGCCTCACGGACCAGGTCGTGGACGCGTCGCTCCTCGTCGGTGGGCTCGCCGACGTGCACGGTGCGGGTGGTGTCGGAGCCGTAGCCGTGCTTGAGGCCGCCGAAGTCGAGGACGACCATGTCGCCGCGCTCGATGACCCGGTCGCCCGCCTCGTGGTGCGGATTGGCGCCGTTGGGGCCGGAGCCGACGACGGTGAAGTCGACCTGGGAGTGCCCGAACTCCATGAGCAGCCGTGCCAGGTCGGCGGCGACCTCGGTCTCCTCGCGGCCCTCGAACCGGACCTTGAGGATCTCGTGGTACGCCTGGTCGGCGGCGGCTCCGGCGGCCGCGATCCGGTCCAGCTCGTGGGCGTCCTTGACGCCGCGGAGCATCGGCAGGGCCTCGGTGAGGGAGACGTACGCGGTGCCGGGGAGGGCCTTCTGCAGGCCGAGGAGGTGCATGGCCCAGGCGTTGTCGCTGACGCCGAAGCGGCCGGCGGCGTCGAGGAGCGGGGCGGTGACGGCGTACGGGTCCTTGCCGTCCTTCCAGTCGCGCAGGGTGAGCGCGGCGGCTCCGGTGGCCTTCTCGGCGTCGGGGGCCTCCAGGGTGGGGACGACGAGGACCGGCTCCTGTCCCGGGGCGAGGACGAGGACGGTGAGGCGCTCGGTGATCGCGGTCGGCTGGTAGCCGGTGAGGTAGACCAGGTCGGGTCCGGGGGCGACGAGCACGCCCGCGAGCCCGGCGTCGGCGGCGGACGCGGCGGCGCGGGCCATCCGGGCCCGGTAGTCGTCCGCGGTGAAGGGCACGACGTCGTCGGTCGCGTGGGTGCTCGACATGGGGGCCTCTCCTCGGCGTCCTCGTCCGGTGCGTCGTACAGCATCCTGCCGGGCGGAGGCGCGGGCCGCGACCGGATCGGAGGCGATCGCGTCAGCGGCGGTCGGGCCCCTGGGCGATGAGGCGCTCCAGCAGGTCGTGGAAGTCGTCGCCGACGACGATCCGCAGGTCGCCGCCCTCCTCGTCGTGCTCGCTGAGCTGGGTGAGGGTGCCGCCGCGCCACCAGAAGACGTACGGGCTGATGGCGCCCGGCACGTCCTCGTAGCCCGCGGCGGCGAAGGAGGCCATCGCGCCGAGGGCCGGGATGATCGAGGTGTCCCGGATGGGGTGGAAGGCCAGCTGGTGCCGGAAGGGGAGGGCGACGAGGGCGCCGTGCTCGCCGAGCGGGAGGCCGGTGACCCGCTGGACGACGCCGTCGAGGTCCAGGACCCGGCTGGCGGTGTAGAAGGAGTCGCCGAGGATGACCTCGAAGCACATGCCGTCGGCGTCTCGGACGGTCTCGTGCTCCTCGACGGGCAGCCCACGCAGATTGCTCAGGGCGCGGTCGCGGAGCTGACGGTGGTCCCCGAGCCGTTCCAGGGCCTCGTCGGTGAGCATCATGACGCTCTCCGGCAGGTCGAGGGCGAGCACCTCGTAGAGCCCGGGGGCGACGGTCCTGGCGTAGCCGAAGGCCGCCGCGTCGATGCCGTCGCCGCTGACGACCCGGGGGTAGAGCTGGGCGCGGATCTGCTCGGGCGGCAGGGTCTCCAGCGCGGAGGGGCCGTCCATGGCGCGGACGACGAGACCGATGTGGCGGTGGATCATGGCGGGCCAGACGCGGGGGCCCCGCCGGTCCTGGTGGCAGACGGCGGCGAGGTTGCCGAGGCCGAAGCGGCGGCCCTTGTCGTCGATGACGTGACCGGCGTAGACGGTGACCTCAAGGCCCAGTTCGGCGAAGGTCTGGCGGACCCGGCCGCGGAAGACCGCGGCCTCGCGCTGGGAGAAGTACGCGAACTCGGGATCCCTCGGTGCGTCGTCGCCGTCCCGCCTGGGTCCTCGTCGCAGCCACCCCACGCCCGTCCGCCTTCCGTCGCCGTTGCGCACAGGGTAGCGAGTGCGGGTGTCGGCTCTTGAGCCGTCGGGTGAACTCGGCCACCGGGCCGCACGGTTCGCGTCCCGCTCCGGACGGCCCCGCCCGGTGGCGGCGACGTCCGTCCGGAGGAGGTGCGGGTCCACCGGGTCAGGACCCGAAGGGGGTCTTCAGCAGGTCCTTGGCGTAGTACGCGAGGGAACGGTTGTAGCGGGGCAGCAGGGGGGCGAGGGCGCCGAGTGCGAGGGAGGCGGCTTCGCGGTCGCGGCCGGTGTCGGCGAGGGCGAGCGCGAGGAAGGCGTCGACGGCGCCGGCCAGGGCCCGCTCGTCGGCGTCGAGCCGGTCGGCGGGGATGTCCCGCTCGGCGGTGAGAAGGTCGACGCTGCGGTCGGGGCGGCCGAGGTTGCGCAGGCTGCTGGCGAGCTGGATGACGGCGCGGCGGCGGCGCAGTCCGGTGAGGCCCAGGTCCAGGGCCCGCTGGTAGTGGGCGACGGCCTCCTCGGGCAGGCCGGTGGAGTCGTGGGCGGCGCCCTGCTCGAAGACGGCGGCGGGGTCGTCGGCGGGCCGCTCGGCGGCGAGGGCGGCGACCTGGGCACGGAAGTCGGCGGGCTCGTGGTCGTCGAGCCGCTCCCAGAGCGCGGCGACGCGGGTGTCCCAGTCGTGAGCGTTCGTCATGCGGTCACCCTAGCCAAGCCGGTATCGGCGTCCGTGAGGGAGGAAGCGGCCATCATCGTCGGACGTGGACGAGGGGCGCGGCATGATCAACCTCGTCGTCCTGGTGCGGGTCAGCGGACGACGGGTTTCGGTCGTTCCAGTCGCAGCGATGCCTCAAAAGGCAGCGACTGTGTCGAGGTGTGCTGCCCGGACCTGTACGTGAAGGTGGCACCGGTGATGTTGTCGGTGACGTTCCCCGTGATCTCCACCCTGACCACGTAGTAGACGTCCGATTCGGTCCCGGGCTCTACCGGTATCGCTCGGGTCGCGTGATTCTCCAGCGCGTCGAAGTCCGGCATGCCGGGCGATCCGACCCGGGAGATGAGCGCGACCCCCTCGGTGTCGTTCCTGTCGTACGCGCCGTACCCGAGGATCCTGATCCCGTCGGGTACGTGGTCCACTTCCGCCGCCGTCACCTGGATCTCCCCTGGCGAGGTGTTGTACATCAGCGGCAGAGCGATGTTCCATTTCTGGCCGACCCCGGCGAGGTCGCTTCCGATCACGCCCGAGGACTGCATTCCATCTCCGAGTGCGTCACCCGAGGCCCCCTGGGCGCTCGTGCAGGCGAGGAGGGAGCAGAGCAGAAGGGCAAGGACGCCCCCACGAGAGGAACAGGCCCGGGTTCCCCGAGACGCGGTCATTCTGCCCCCAGATCTCGAGTTGGCGCCGGAAGATCGCGATCGTAGGCACTCGCCCGTGGCACATGACGGAGTCGCATCCCCAGTTCGTCACCTTCCCCCGGGGCCCCGCTCTCCCCTGCCCCCCTCAGTCCGCCCTCACCACCAGGTCCGCGCGGTCCCGGCCAAGGGCCACCAGCCGGGCGTTTCGTTCATCCGAGGTGTGGACCCAGTGTTCCGCGTGGGTGCGGTCCTTGCCGTAGTGGATGTGGCGGGCGATCAGGCGCGGGACGCGGACGGTCGTGGCCAGGTCCAGGTACCAGGCCTCGTCGAGGAGGGGCCGGACGTCCGCCCAGGCGTCCTCGTCGTGCAGCAGGTAGTTCCCCTCGGTGATCACGAGCGGGACCTCGGGCGGGACGGGGATCGACCCGGCGACCGGCTCCTCCAGGGCGCGGTCGAACGCGGGGGCGTACACGGTGGTCCCGGCGGTGCGGAGTCGGGCGAGGAGCGCGGTGTACCCGGCCGCGTCGAAGGTGTCCGGCGCCCCCTTGCGCCCGGCGCGTCCGAGCCGCTCCAGTTCCGCCCGCGCGAGGTGGAAGCCGTCCATCGGGACCAGGACGGCCGCCCCGTCGAGCCGGTCCACCAGGCGCCCGGCCAGCGTGGACTTCCCGGCCCCCGGCGCCCCCGCGATCCCGAGGATCCGCCGCTCCCCCGCCCCGGCCAGACCCCGCGCCCGGGCGACGAGCCGATCGAACTCCCGCACGTCCATGCCGGGGATTCTCGCACCGGCACGGCTCCCCGTCCCTGGGGGCGTCCCTCCCCCACCCCTCTTCCGGACCCTCGTTCGTCCCCGTCCCCCGCAAGGGTCGCCCCTGTCACGACGCGGGTCGACGCGGGTCGAATCCACCGCTTCCTCGCATTACGTTGGAGTAATGCCGTCCATCGCACTCGTCACCCTCGTCGTCCGTGACTACGACGAGGCCATCGCCTTCTACACCGACGCCCTCGGTTTCGACCTCGTCGAGGACACCGACCGGGGCGACGGAAGCCGCTGGGTCGTCGTCCGCCCGCGCGGCGCCGCCGGCGTCGGCGGAATCGGGAACGCCGGGCTGCTCCTGGCCCGCGCCAAGAACGAGGAGCAGGAGGCCTCCGTCGGCCACCAGACCGGCGGCCGGGTCGGCTTCTTCCTGCACACCGAGGACTTCGCCCGCGACCACGAGCGCATGTCCGCGGCCGGCGTGAAGTTCCTGGAGGAGCCCCGTCACGAGCCCTACGGCTCGGTCGCCGTCTTCGAGGACCTCTACGGCAACCGCTGGGACCTCCTCCAGCCCGCCGAATAATTCGCTGTCGCCCGCGCGGCGGCGCTCCCTACACTCGCGGCACGGCGCACCGACCGGTGCGTCGCCGCGAGAGTGCCGACCGAGGAGAGCCGACCGTGCGTACGCGCCGCTTCGACGTGATCCTCGCCTCTCGCTCCGGCCGACGGCGGCTGCGCGCCCTCCGTCGCCGACCCGTGGTGTGACCGCACCACCCCGGGAATCGCGCTGCCCGTTCTCCACGCAGCAGCGAAAGGCACCACCATGCGCGTCCGCAATCTCGGCATCCTCGCCCACGTCGACGCCGGCAAGACCACCGTCACCGAACGCTTCCTCTACCTCACCGGCGCCACCCACAAGCGCGGCGAGGTCCACGACGGCACCACCGTCACCGACTTCGACCCGCAGGAGCGGGACCGGGGCATCACGATCTTCGCCGCGGCCGTCAGCTGCGACTGGGCGGGCCACCGCGTCAACCTGATCGACACCCCCGGTCACGTCGACTTCTCCGACGAGGTCGAGCGCTCGCTGCGCGTCCTCGACGGCGCCGTCGCCGTCTTCGACGCCGTCGCGGGCGTCGAGCCGCAGAGCGAGACGGTGTGGCGCCAGGCCGACCGCCACGGCGTCCCCCGGATCGCGTTCGTCAACAAGCTCGACCGCGCCGGCGCCGACCTCGACACGGCCGTCGCCTCGATCCGGGACCGCCTCGGCACCGTCCCGCTCGCCGTCCAGCTCCCCGTCGGCCGCGAGAACGGCTTCACCGGCGTCGTGGACCTGGTCGCCATGCGGGCGTACGTGTGGGCCGACGGCGCCGACACGTACACCGAGCGGCCGGTCCCCGAGGACCTCCGCGACGAGGCCCGGCACCGCCGCCGACGCCTGGAGGAGACGGTCGCCGAGCTGCACCCCGGCGCCCTGGAGGAGTTCTGCGGCGAGGACGCGCTGTCCGGGGAGACCCTGGCGTCCGCCCTCCGCGACCTCACCCTCTCCGGCGACGCCGTCGTCGTGCTCTGCGGCTCCGCCTACCGCAACCGGGGCATCGAGCCGCTGCTCGACGCCGTCGTCGCGTACCTCCCGGCCCCGTCGGACATGCCGCCGGTGCGCGGCGAGGTCCCGGCGGACCCGACGGCGCCGTTCACCGCGCTCGCCTTCAAGGTGAACGCGACCGCCACCGGCCGCTTGACCTACCTCCGCGTCTACGCGGGCACCCTCAGGAAGGGGGACACCGTGCTCGACACCACCGCCGGCCGCGCCGAACGGATCTCCCGCATCCTGCGCGTCCAGGCCGACCGGGCGACGGAGGCGGACGAGGCGCGCGCCGGTGACATCGTCGCCGTCGTCGGGCCGAAGGCCGCCCGCGCCGGGGCGACCCTGTGCGCCCCCGACGCCCCGGTCGTCCTCGAACCGCCGACGACCGCCGACCCGGTGGTCTCGGTGGCGCTGGAGGCCCGCCGGAGCACGGACACGGGACGTCTCGCGACGGCCCTCGCCCGGCTCTCCGAGGAGGACCCCTCGCTCGTCGTGCGGTCCGACCCGGAGACGGGCCAGACCGTCCTGTCCGGGCTCGGCGAGCTGCACCTGGAGGTCGCCGTGGAGAAGCTGCGGCGCGACCGGGGCCTGGAGGTCACGGTCGGCCGTCCGCGGGTCGCGTACCGGGAGACGGTGTCGAAGGGCGTCTCGGGCCTGCTCCACCGGCACGTCAAGCAGGACGGCGGCGCGGGCCAGTTCGCCCATGTGGTCATCGACGTCGAACCGGCGCCGGACGGCGAGGAGTTCCTCTTCGCCTCCACCGTCACGGGCGGCCGCGTCCCGCAGGAGTACGTCCGCGCGGTCGAGGCCGGCTGCCGGGACGCCCTCGTCGAGGGCCCCCTCGGCGGCCACCCGGTGACGGGCGTCCGGGTCACGCTCACGGACGGCGCCACGCATCCGAAGGACTCCTCGGAGATGGCGTTCCGCACGGCGGGCCGCTTCGCCCTGCGCGAGGCGCTCCGCGCGAGCGTGATGACCCTGCTCGAACCGGTGGCCGAGGTGACGGTCACCGTCCCCGCCGAGTCCGTCGGCGCGGTCCTCGGCGACCTCGCGGCCCGCCGGGGCCGGGTCACGGACCAGGCGACCCGCTCCGGTACGGCGGTGGTCGGGGCGACGGTCCCGCTGGCCGAACTCTTCGGCTACGCGAACCGCCTCCGCGGCCGCACCCAGGGCCGGGGCACCTTCACCACCCGTCCGGCGGGGTACGCCCCGGCGGCGGCCGGTCAGGCCGGCTGACGGAAGGGGTGGCCGGGCCGTGGAGCTTCCCACGGCCCGGCCACCCGCTCAGACCGCGCCCGCCGGAGCGGGGGCGTCCACCGCGCGCCGCTGCCGCACCAGGCGGATCACCGACCACACGGACGTCAGCAGGAAGAGCACGGCCCCGGCGCCGAACATCACGGTGGCCACGGCCGGCCCGCCGCCGCCGACGTCGTCCTGGGAGGCGACCGTCTGCGGATCGCCCTCCCGGTAGCGGACGGTCAGCGGCTCACCGGCCGTGTCATCCCCGTGGCTGCTCCCCACCGGAAGGTTCGCCACCACGGTCCGCCCGTCGGCCACGAACCTGACCTCGCATCCCCCCAGGAAGCATCCCGAACCGGCGGCGACGAGCGTCGCCTCGGCCCGCACCCCCTCCCGGAGGGAGCGCAGATGCTGGGCCGCCGGGCGCATCACGAGGCCCGCGAGCGCCGCCAGCAGCAGCGTGGTCACCAGCGAGAACACGACCGCCGCACGCGGCCCCAGGACTGCCCTGTCCACCTTCATTTCGGTGTCCAAGTCCCCCACCCCCTTGGGTTGTCGTCTCCTGATCAAGGTACTCCCGCGGTCCGCCGGGACCGAGGACCGGGGCCGAGGTCGAGCTCGGCCCGGACGGTCTTCCCGACCGGTACGCGATCCAGCACGGCCCAGCGCGAGGCCAGCGCCTCGACGAGGACCAGGCCCCGGCCGCCCTCGTCCAGAAGCCCCGGGGCGACGGCGGCCGGGCGCCGCTCGCCCCGGGTGTCGGAGACGTCGATCCGGAGCAGCGCCCCGGGCGTGTACGCGAGCGTCAGCTCGAAGTCCCGCCCGGGCACCCGGCCGTGGGTGACGGCGTTGGCGGCCAGCTCGGCGACCAGGAGCCCGGCGGCGTCGGAGGTCTCGGAGCCGTACGGGATCCGCCAGCGGTCGAGTTGATGGAGGGCGAGCCGACGGGCGAGGCGCGCGCCGCGCGGGGTCGAGCTGAAGCGCTGGGTGAACACACGTACGGTGACGTCGGGTTCGTGGGTCGCGGGGGAGGTCATGGGGCCAATGTGGCGACGCGCCCGGGGAGTTGCCAGCTCAGGAACCCGTACGCTGCGCAGCGTACGGGTTCACGCTCTGGACTGTACCGGTGACTATCAGTGAACCTGGACGGGTTCTGCGCGAGCACACGGGTACGGAGGTGGCGGGGTGACGGACGAGGTTCCGAAGGGGAGCGAACCGGAGACGTCGGAGAGCCTGAGGGCTTTCGGGGAAGTGGTCAAGGTCTTCCGCAGAAGGGCGGTCCTGAC
This sequence comes from Streptomyces sp. NPDC002232, assembly GCF_042890295.1. NCBI lineage: Bacteria > Bacillati > Actinomycetota > Actinomycetes > Kitasatosporales > Streptomycetaceae > Streptomyces > Streptomyces sp. NPDC002232. The sequence goes on from NZ_JBIARV010000005.1 coordinate 793,568, forward strand.
GCAGGAACAGTTCGCCCCGAGGGTGGGCTACTCGGTACCGACGGTCGCCTCGATCGAACAGGGGCGCCGACTGCCGTCGAAGGAGTTCGTGGAGCGGGCGGAGGAGGTGCTCGACGCGTTCGGCGCGCTCAAGGCGGCGGCGAAGCACCTGACCCGCAAGGCGGGCCTGGCGAAGTGGTTCGAGGGCTGGGCGGAGCTGGAGCCGCTGGCGGTGACGCTGTACACGTACGAGAACCGGCTGGTGCCGGGCCTGCTCCAGACGTCCGCGTACGCCAGGACGCTGTTCGAGGAACAGATCCCGGCGATGGGCGACGACAAGATCGAGTCGAACCTGGTCCGGAGGATGGAGCGGGCGCGGATCCTGACGGAGCGCGTGGAGACCATCTTCAGCTTCATCATCGAGGAGGCCGCGCTGCGCCGCAGGGTGGCCGCGCCGGAAGCCATGCGTGAGCAGATCGATCACATTCTGTCCGTAGGCGGGCGACGCAACATCGACATCCAGGTCATGCCACAGTCGCGCGGGTATCACGCAGGCCTCGGAGGTCCCTTGTGTCTCCTGGAGACCGAGGAGAACACCTGGTACGCGTACAGCGAAGGTCAGGGCACTGGCCAGCTCATCTCCGATCCAAAAGCCGTCAGCATCCTCCAGCAGCGTTATGCCAGGATGCGGGCACAGGCTCTGTCCCCTGAGGAGTCCGTGAGCCTGCTGCGGGAGATCCGAGGAGCACTATGAGCACCATTGAACTGGCCTGGTTCAAGAGCAGCTACAGCGGCGGAAGCGGCGACAACTGCGTCGAGATCGCCCTCTCCTGGCACAAGTCCAGCTACAGCAGCGGCGACGGTGACAACTGCGTCGAGGTCGCCGCCTGCCCCTCCACCGTCCACGTCCGCGACTCCAAGCGCCCCACCGGACCCCAGCTCGCCCTCTCCCCCGCCACCTGGACGGAGTTCATCGGCCGGCTGGGCTGACGGCCGGGGCCCTGTGGCCGCTGGGCCTCGTCCCGTACACGCGTTTGAAGGCCACGCTCAGCCCGAACGCGGTCCGGTAGCCGACCTGTCGGGCGACCGCGTCCACCGTGGCGTCGGTACGGGCCAGCAGGTCGGCGGCCAGGGCGAGGCGCCAGCCGGTGAGGTACGTCATCGGCGGTTCGCCCACGAGGTCGCCGAAGCGGCGGGCGAGGGTCGCCCGGGAGACGCCGGTCGCCTCGGCGAGGGTCGTGACCGTCCACGGGCGGGCCGGCCGGTCGTGGATCAGGCGCAGGGCGCGGCCCGCGACCGGGTCGCCGAGGGCGCGGTACCAGGCGGGCGGGTCCGCCTCGGGGCGGGCGAACCACTCGCGGAGCGTGGACAGGAGCAGGAGGTCCAGGAGGCGGTCGAGGACGGCCTGCTGGCCGGGGTCGTCGCGGCTGATCTCGCTGTCGGTGAGTTCCAGGATGGGCCTCGCCCTGCCCTCCTGGGGGACGACGAGGACGCGGGGCAGGACGTCGAGGAGGCGTGCGGAGACGCGGCCGTCGACCTGGTAGCTGCCGGTGAGCAGGACAGTGGTGCCACCGGGGGCGTTGGCGCAGGTGCGGAGGCCGAGGAGGACGTCCTCGCTGACGTCCTCGCCGTTCGCGGTCGTGCAGTGCCCGGGGTGGATGACGTAGAAGGGCGCCGTCGAGACGCTCGGGTCGTCGGTGACGGAGAACGGCGTCTTCCCCGTCACCACGGCCACGTCGCCCGGACCGAGGGCGACCGGCTCGGCGTCGCCGCCCGGGACGATCCAGCCGGAGCCCCGGAGCGGGGTGACGACCGCGAGGGGCGTCCCGTCAGCGAAGGCGACCGACCAGGGCGGGGCGAGGATGTTCCTGCTGAACAGGGCTCCCTCGGAACGGACTTCGTACAAGAGGCTCGCGAGCGGGTCCACGGCCCGAGTCTAGGCGGGCCGGCCGATCAGGCCGGATCGGCGACGGTCCGGCGACGGTCCGGCGACGGCCCCGCGTCACCCGCGACACGGCCTGCTGATGCGGCACTCGCGATGCCCCGAAGACCGCTCGCGGCCCCTCGGACACACGTTTCCAGCGTGTGGGTGACGCGTGGCCGGGGTGTGAGGGTTCGACGCTCTCCAGCAAACTGACGATCCGTCAGGATACGAAATTTTAACGCGTGTTCGTCACGTCCACGACGACCCCTTTCCACCGGTTCCCGGACCGGGCACCGCACCCGTACTGGTCACGACACGCGTGCGGGTGACCGCGTGCCAAAACGTCGCTTTCATCACATCAGGCAGCAGGATTGTGCTTACCGGCTATCGAGTACACGGGTAAACACAAGCGACGCACCGGGACCAGACGGCGCGCTCGACATTCAGAAGGGAGCCCCGATGGGGATCGGGATCTTGTCCGTGGGCGGCTACGTGCCGCCCACCGTGGTGGACAACGAGCAGATCAGCGAATGGGCCGGGACGGACCCCGAATGGGTCGCCGCCCGCACCGGCATCTCGGAACGGCATTACGCCCCGGCCGGCATGGCGACCTCGGAGATGGCGGCGGAAGCGGCCGCTCCGTTACTTGAGGACGCCGAGCTCCGCACCCGTATAGGCCTGCTCATCACGGCGACCTCCACCCCCGACCAGCCGCAGCCCGCCACGGCCGTCATGGTGCAGCAGCGCCTTGACCTGCCCGTCCTCCCCGCGTTCGACGTGAACGCCGTCTGCTCGGGCTTCCTCTACGCCCTGGCGACCGCCCGCGCCCTGCTGGCGCAGCAGGACAGCGGGGAGTGCGCCCTGGTGGTGGGCGCCGACAAGTACTCGACGATCATGGACAGGACGGACCGCAAGACCGTCAGCCTCTTCGGCGACGGAGCGGGCGCCGTCGTCCTGGGGCCGGTGCCCGACGGGTTCGGCATCCACGCCGTCGCCCTGCTGGCGGACGGCCAGACCACCTCCCTGGTACGGGTCGAGGCGGGCGGCACCCGCAAGCCGCTGACCGCGCAGCGCGTGGCGGACGGCGAGCACCTGTTCCGGATGGACGGGCGCGCGGTCCGCGACTGGGGCCTTCAGTTCGTCCCCAAGGCCGTGCACGAAGCCCTCGACCAGGCCGGGCTCACGGTCGGCGACATCGACCGGGTGGTCTTCCACCAGGGCAACACCCGGCTGGTCGAGGCTCTGGGCCGGGAGCTGGGCATACCGCAGGAGAAGCTCGCGCTCACCGCTCCCGACTACGGGAACACCGCCGCGGCCTCCATCCCGCTCACGCTCTCCCACGAGCACGCGCGCAAGCCGTTCGCCCGCGGCGAGCGGATCCTGCTGGCGTCCGTCGGAGGCGGCATGACCGCCGGCGCCGTCGTCCTCACCTGGTACTGACACCGCCCGCCCCGACCCGGGGCCGAAAGCACCTCACCCGCGCCCGACCGGCGCGCCTTCCTCCTTCACGTACCTCCACCCCACGTACGGAGAGACCATGCTTCCCACTGTCAGCAAGGCCGACGGCGTCTACCTCTACGACACCGAGGGCACCGCCTACCTGGACGGCTGCTCGGGCGCCATCAACGTCAACCTGGGCCACACCGTTCCCGAGGTCACCGAGCGGATGCACCGGCAGATCGACGAGGTCTGCTTCACCTACCGCACCCAGTTCCGCTCCCCCGCGCTGGAGGAACTGACCGCACACCTCACCCGGCTCGCCCCCGGTGACCTCAACCAGGTGCAGTTCTGCAACTCCGGGTCGGAGGGCATCGAGACGGCCCTGCGCCTGGCGACGCTCTACCACGCCACCGCCTACCGGCCCTTCCAGTGCGTGGTGCTGACCGAGGAGCCGAGCTACCACGGCATGACCGCGGGCGCCCTGGCCGCCTCCGGCCACCCCCTGCGCCGCACGAACCTCACCCCGCTGCTGACCAACCAGACCTCGGTCGCCCGGGTCCGCCCCTCGCAGGGCGCGCTGCGCGCGGACGCCCAGGACTGGGAGGCGGCCATCAAGGAGATCGGGCCGCACCGGATCGGCGCCGTGGTGATCGAGCCGGTGGGCGGGGCCTCTTCCGGTGCGGTGCCCACCGATCCCCGCACCCTGGTGAGGCTGCGGGAACTCGCCGACGAGCACGGGTTCCTGCTCATCGCGGACGAGGTCATGACCGGTCTGGGCCGCACCGGGCGCTGGTTCGGCTGCGATCACGCGGGCATCACCCCGGACGTCATGGTGCTGGGCAAGGGCCTGTCGGCGGGGTTCATGCCGGTGGCCGCCGTCCTGGTGTCCGACCGGATCGCCGGCGCCTTCGACGCGCCGCTGGGCAGCGTGCTGTTCGGGCACACCATGGCCGGAGCGCCGCTGGCGGCCGCGACGTCCGCCGCCGTACTGGACTACCTGGAGCGCGAGGACGTTCCCGCGCGGGCCGCCCGGACCGGTGCCCGGCTCCAGGAGCGGCTGGCGGAACTGGCCGGTCGCCACCGTCTGCTCACCGATGTGCGCGGCGCGGGCCTGCAACTGGCCCTGGGCGTGCAGTCCGACCCCGACCGCTTCCCCGGCACCTCGCTGGACCTGGTGGAGAGCGCCCGTGCGGAGGGCCTGCTGCTCTACCCCGCCGGGGTCACCCCCGTCACCGAGTCGGTCATGGTCGCCCCGCCGCTGACCATCGCCGACGGCGAAGTGGACGACCTGCTGGCCCGCCTGGAGCGGGCCGTGGAGCGCACCGAGCAGGCACCGCCGGGTCCCAGCGCGCCGCAGCTCCTGGCGCTGTCCCACTGAAGTTCCCTTCACCCCTCATCTGTTCGAGCTTTTCGACCGGAAGGATCCCGCACGTGATCACGCACTTCTCCGACCCCGCGCTGCGCACCCGCTTCCACGATCTCGCGGCCACCACCGTCGCCAAGCGCGCCGACGACTGCGCGACCGAGCACCGCCTCGACCTGGACTCCTGGCAGGAGATCAGCGCGGCCGGCATATGGAAGCTGCCCGTGGCCAAGGAGCTCGGCGGCTCGGGCGGCACCTGGTGGGACTTCGCCGCGGCCTTCGAGGGCGTCGCCGCGGGCGGCCGGGACCTCGGCTTCTGCCTCTCGATGGTCGCCCAGGCCGGTCTCATCCGCTCCCTCTCCACGTACGGCACGCCCGACCAGCGGCAGTACTGGATTCCGCGCCTGCTCAACGGCGAGGTGGGGGCCACCGCGCTGACCGAGACCACGGGCGGCTCCGACGTCACCCGCATCAAGTCCGCCGCGACCTCCGCCCCCGACGGCACCTACCGGCTCACCGGCCACAAGGACCACATCACCAACGGCCCGGCGGCCGATCTCGCCCTGATCCTCGGGCGGGTCCCGGAGGCGGGCAAGCGGGACATCACCCTGTTCCTGGTGGACCTGCACGCCCAGGGCGTCACCCGCGGGGCCCCCGAGGACATGATGGGCAACCGCACCAGCCCCACCGGCCCCATCGCCCTGGACGACGTCCGGGTGGAGAGCCGCAACATCCTCGGGGAGATCGGCGGCGGCGTCGACCTCATCTACGACACCATCGCCCTGGACCGGCTCCTGTACGGCATCCTCGCGGCGTCCTACCTCGATCCGATGCTCGACGAGATCCTCGCCTACACCCAGCAGCGGCAGGCCTTCCGCGTCCCCATCGGCGAGCACCAGTACGTCCAGGGGCGCGTCACGGACGCCAAGTTCGCCCTGGAGTCCACCCGTTGGGTGTCCTACGGGGCTCTGGACGCGCTCCTCCAGCAGCGCCCGGAGGCCTCGCTGATGTGCTCGGTCGCCAAGTACCACGCCGGCGAGACCCTCAAGCTCGGCACCGAGACCGCCCTGCGGGTCTACGGCCACCTCGGCTACATGGAGGGCCCGCACACCAAGGCGCTCAAGGACGCCCTGGGAGCCGTGATCGCCGGTGGCACCGCGGAGATGCAGCGCAAGAACGTCTTCAACCAGATGCGCTCCCTCCAGCACGCCGCGTGACCCCGCGTCCCCGTACCCCGCGGCCCGTGCCGCCGACACCGACCGTCCCAGGAGGAGACCCGACATGACCGCCCCGACCACCGGGACCGATCTCACCGAGCTGATCGGCACCACCGCCACCGTCACCCACACCGTCACCGCCGAGGAGGCCGCCAGCAACTGGGGCAACGGTCTCGACGTCCTGGCCACCCCCGTCCTGCTCTGGCTGGGCGAGATCACGGCCATGAAGGTGCTGGAGGACCACCTCCCCGAGGGGTCCATGACGCTCGGTCTGACCCACGACTCCGCCCACCTGGCACCCACCCCCGTGGGGGAGACCGTCACCCTCACCGCGACCCTCACCGCGGTCGAGGGCTCCAAGCTCCAGTTCGACGTCGAGGGGCGCGACGGTCAGGCCGTCGTCCTGCGCGGCACGCACGGCAGGGCCCTGGTGGACCGGGCCCGCTTCACCGCCAGGCTCGCCGCCCGCCCCACGAGCTGACCCACCGCGCGCAAGGAGAACTCCCCCATGCCACGTCTGATCATCGGCAACGTGACCTCCGAGTACATGTTCGGCTGCGCCCTGGAGAGCTTCGGCGCCAAGGGATCGGCCAAACAGCACGCCATCTCGACCAGGACCGCCTGGCTGCTGCGGGACGGTGACGCCCTGCTCACCCACCGCCCGCTGACCGAGGAGTTCCGCGACTACCTGGCCGCCACCCTGGGCCTGGACCTGTCCACCGTCACCTTCCTGAGCGCGAGTGAGGATACGGAGACGGGTGCGGGTGCGGAGACGGGCGCGGGTACAGGCGCGGAAGGCGGCGCCTTCCTCGACCACGACACCCTGCTCTCAACCGAACTCCTGGGCAGGCTCCGCGACCTCACCGGTCCCGACTGGCAGCTGCTCCCCTATCTGTACGACCGGACCATCGCCGAACTGGCCCGCCGGCTGGAGCTCGCCCCCGACGACCACCCGGCCTTCTTCGACCAGGGCGGCTCGGACGTCTTCAACAGCAAGTCGTTCTTCCGCATCTGGGCGGAGGGGCTCGGCGTCCCCGTCGCTCCGGGGCGCGTGTGCCGCAACCGGGCGGCGACGGCACGAGCGGTCCTCGACCTGCTGCCCCACACCGGCGCGGTCATCGTCAAGGAGGACTTCAGCGCCAGCGGGTACGGCAACGTCCTCTTCACCCACGACCCGGACATCCCGGCCCTGGGGGCCTCGACCACCCACCGGGTGTCCTCGGCCTCGACCGCGGAGGATGTCGAGCGTCTGCTCGCCGACAGCTTCCCCGCCGTCGCCGTCACCCGCGACTTCCCGGCGGGGCTGCGCCCCAGCGAGACGGTGGTGGAGGCCTACTACCCGTACAGCCGCACGCTGTACAGCGAGGTCGACGTCCCCGCGCCGCCCACGGCGCCCACCGTGCTCAACCACGGGGACATGCGCATGGAACCGGTGTGGAACGGCTTCGCCATTCCCCCGCTCGACCTGCCCGCCACGGCCGAGAGCACCATGCTCCACTGGTCGCGGGAGATGGCCCGCTATCTCCAGACCACCGGCTACCGCGGTTACGTCAACTGCGACTCGATCCTCACCGCCGACGGCCGGCTGCTGTTCAACGAGGTCAACGCCCGGGTCGGCGGCTGCACCCACGTCGACGCCGCCGCCCGGCACCTGCTGGGCGACGACTACCAGGTGCACCACACCGTGCTCACCCGCAACGACCTCCCGTGCACCGACTTCGGCAAGCTGGCCTGGGCGATGGGCCAGGATCCACAGCTCTCACCCGACGGCGGATCCACCGGTGCCCTGCTGCTGGTCGACGACGCGCCCTGGACCGGGACCGTGCAGTACCTGGTGCACGGTGACACCCCGGCCGCCGCGGCCCGTACGGAGGAACGTCTGCGCGCCCTGGCCGAGAACCTCTGACGCCGGGCACCGGGGGCGGGGCGCGCTCGACGGCGCCCCGCCCCCGCTCACGAGGTCTGCGGATGCGCGGCCCTGCGGCCGCGCATCCGCTTCACCTTGGCGATGCTGCCGCAGGCCCGGCCCGTCTCGCCGGCGGTCATGCTGCACCAGGTGCGGGAGTTGTTCCGCGACTGGTCGAAGAAGACCCACCGGCAGTCGGGGCACATCCGCAGCCGTCGCCAGCGGCCCTGGGCCACGACCCGCACGGCCAGCCGCAGCAGTTCCTCCACGCAGCCCGACCGGCCGCGGAAGACGAGGGAGCCCTCGGCGGCGAGCCCCACCGCCTGGGGACGGTCGGTCAGCCAGCCGTCCAGCCGGGCGCAGGAGCGGTCGGCGACATCGGCCCGCAGGTCGTCCCGCAGCCGCCGGAACTCCGTCCGCTCGCCCGCCCCGGGCAGGGCCACCGAAGGAAAGGAGTCGGACCATCCCCGCGCATCGCTCATGAGCTGCGGCAGGGTCTCCGTCGGCTGCCTCGTGTCGTTCGGAATGAGCCAGCTGTTCAGGAGGATCCGTAGCTCTTCACTTTCCGGGCTTACCGCAGTCACTGCCATATGGCCAGCGTAGACCCGGCCAAACAGAGACCACATGTAGATGTTCACCCAATGACTGGGCTGGTACTTCATGACCACCACCGAACCCGCACCCACCTACCGCGCCGTCCTCTCCGGCACCGGGAACCGCACCTGGTACACCGCCGCCGCCCTCGTCCGGGCGCCCGTCGTCATGGCCCCGCTGGCCCTGGTCCTGCTCGGGCACGCCACCAGTTCCTTCGCCGCCGGCGGTCTCCTCGCCGCGGCGCACGCCCTGGGGGAGGCCGCGGGCGCGCCGCTGATGGGGCGCCGTTTCGACACCCGGCCGTTCGTCGGACAGCTGCGTCTGGCCCTGCTGCTGGAGGCCGCGGCGTTCGCCGTGCTGGCCGCACTGGCGTCGAGCGCGCCGATCCCCGTGCTGGCCGTGCTGGCCGCGCTGGCGGGGGCGGCCGCCGCCGGGGCGCCGGGCGGCCTGCGCGCCCAGCTCGCGGCGACCGTCGCGCCGGAGCTGCGGCGCACCGCGCTCAGCCTGGAGAGCTCCCTCAACCAGAGCGTGTGGGCGTTCGGACCGCCTCTGGTGTCGCTGCTGTACGTCCAGGTGTCCGCGGTGGGTGCCGTCGTCGTGCTCGCCGTGCTCTCCGGGCTCCCCGCCCTGTTCGCCACCCGCATCCCGCACCGCTCGCTCCCGCAGCCCGGCCCCGACGACGCCCCCGCCGAGAGCCCGGCGAAGGTCCTCCGCCTGATGTGGCCCACCGCCGTGCTGTCCGCCGGGATCATGTTCCTCGTCGGCACGGTGGACGTGGTCCTGCCCGCCCGGCTGACCGACGTCGGCTCCTCGGAGGCCCTGGCGGGGCCGGTGCTGACCGCCTTCGCCGTCGCCAGCGTGCTGTCCGGTCTCGTGTACGGCGGCCGCCGCTGGCCCGGCAGCGCGCAGACGCAGTCCCTGGTGCTCCTGCTGGCGATGGCCGCGGTCCTCACGCTGCCCGCGTGGACCCGTACCCCGTGGAGCTACGCGGCCGCCTTCGCCGTCGCCGGTCTGCTCTACAGCCCCCTGCTGATCATCCGTAACCTGGCGCTCCAGGGGCAGTTGCCGGAACGGGTCTGGGCCACCGGCTTCTCCCTGCTGTACGCGGCGGCCGGGGCCGGTTACGGCGTGGCCAGTCTGCTGTCGGCGGCGGCGCTGAAGTACACCGACTCCAGCGTCGCCATCCTGCTGTGCACGACGCTCACGGCGGCCCTGGGCGTCGTCTCGCTGCTGGCCGAGAAACGGCGCCGCGCCCGCGCGTGACCCTCGCGCCCGGATGCGGTGCGGGGTCCCGCTCGGCCGGGCAGGACCGCGCGCCGGCGGGTCCGGTCACCAGGGCACGGGGCCGTCGTCGTCGAAGAAGCCGCCGGTGGGTCCGTCGTCGGGGAGGGTCGCGAGACGGAGCGCGATCGCCGCGCCCTGGCGGGGGGTGCGGACGCCCTGGAAGCCGTTGAGGTCGGTGGCGGTGTAGCCGGGGCAGCCGGAGTTGATCAGGATGCCGGTGCCGCCGAGTTCCTTGGCGTACTGGACGGTGAGGGCGTTGAGGAAGGTCTTGGACGCCAGGTAGGCGGCGGGGACCGGTCCCATGTCGACGCCGGGCGTGGTCTGGAGGCCGAGCGAGCCGACGCTGCTGGACATGTTCACGATGCGGGGCGACGCGGAGGCGCGCAGCAGGGGCAGCATCGCGTTGGTGACGCGGACGACGCCGATCACGTTGGTCTCGACGACGGCGCGCACGGTCGCGGGGTCGACCGTGGTGGGGGTCTGCGGCACGGCACCGGTGATGGCGGCGTTGTTGACCAGGACGTCGAGCCCTCCGGCGCGGTCGGCGATCAGCTCGGCCGCGGCGGTCACGCTCGCGTCGTCGGCCACGTCGAGCGGCACGCCGAACGCGTCCGCCCCGGCCGCGCGCAGCTTCTCCACGGCGGCGTCGCGGCGCCGCCGGTCCCGCGCGCCCACGGCGACGCGCCAGCCGAGGGCGCCCAGGCCCGCGGCGATCTCGTATCCGATGCCCTTGTTCGCGCCGGTCACCAGCGCGATCGTCTGTTCTGTCATGCCGTCGAGCCTGCTGCGGGCGGGGCCCGCACGTCCAAGACCGAGTGGGTGGGCGGTGATACCGCGCGGGTATCGGTCGAGGTGGGCGCCGCTACGATGCCGTGGTGGAGACCCGGGAGCTGCGCTACTTCGTCGCCGTCGCCGAGGAGTTGCACTTCGGGCGGGCGGCGCGGCGGCTCGCCATGGCGCAACCGCCCCTGTCGCGGGCGATCCAGCGGCTCGAACGGCGGCTCGGGGTGGTCCTGCTGCACCGGACGGCGCGCGAGGTCGCGCTGACCGAGGCCGGTTCGGTGCTGCTGCGGGAGGCCCGGGTCGCCCTGGACGCGGTGGAGGCGGCCGAGCGCCGCACCCGCCGCGCGGCCGCCGAGGCGCCCGGGGTGGTGCTGGCCACGAAGGCCGGGGCGGCCGGTGAGCTGCTGGCGAAGCTGCTGGACGCCTACGCGGCCGAGCCCGGCGCGGTCGGCGTCGAGGTGGTGCTGTGCGGGCCGGGCGAGCAGGAGGGGCTGCTGCGCGCCGGGCGCGCCGATGTCGCCCTGCTCCACCGGCCCTTCGACTCGACGGCGGGGCTCGACACGGAGGAGCTGCGCTCGGAGGGGCAGGTCGTGGTGCTGCCCGCGGGGCACCCGCTGGCCGTCCGGAGCCAGGTGTCGATGGCGGAGGTCACCGCCCTGACGGACCTGCCGCTGCCGCGCTGGCCGCGCCGGGACGGGAGCTTCCGGGACGGCCCCGGACCGCGGGTGCGCGACCACACCCAGCTCTTCCAGCTGATCGCGCTGGGCCGGGCCTGCGCGGTCGTGCCCGAGTCCCTCCGGGCCCACCTGCGCGACGGGCACGCGACGGTCCCGGTGCCGGACGCGCCGCCGGTCACGACCGTCATCGCCTGGCCGCCGCACAGCAGGTCCCGGGCCGTCGCCGACCTGGTCCGCACCGCGACGCGCCTCTGACGCCGCCGAGCGCCTGAGACATCGGGCTGAGCGCCTGGACCATTCCACCGCTCGCCGCCCCGCCGTTTGACTGGGCGCATGACGACGACGAAGACATCGCCCTTACTGGTGCTCGGCTCCACCGGCAAGACGGGCCGCCGGGTGACCGCGCGCCTCCAGGAGCGCGGATACGAGGTCCGGGCCGCCTCCCGCGGCGGGGCCGTCCGCTTCGACTGGGACGACGAGAGCACCTGGGAGCCCGCCCTCGACGGGGTCGGGGCGGCCTATCTGGTCGATTCGATGCGGAGCGACGCCGGGGTCTCGATGCGGAAGTTCACGGAGCTCGCCGTCGCCCGCGGGGTCCGGCGGCTCGTGCTGCTCTCGCACCGGGACTGGGTCGTGCCCGAGGGCCAGGAGAAGCTGCCCTGTGAGCGGGCCGTGCGGGAGTCGGGCGCGGAGTGGACGCTGCTCAAGCCCGCGTGGTTCGCGCAGAACTTCAGCGAGGACCCGTTCTTCCGGGGGCAGGTCATGGCCGGCGAGGTCGTGTGGTCGACGGGGGCCGGCACGGAGCCGTTCGTGGACGTCGAGGACATCGCGGACGTCGCGGTGGCGGCGCTCACCGAGGAGGGCCACGCCGGGGAGGCGTACGAGCTGTCCGGGCCGCGGCTGCTGAGCCTGGACGAGGTGGTGGGCGAGATCGCCCGCGCGACGGGACGGACCGTCACGTACCGTCCGGCGTCGCCGGAGGAGTTCTGTGCGTACGCGGCCGGGCGCGGGCTGCCGGAGGACTTCGCGGGCCTCCTGAACATGCTCTTCGGCTGGATCGCCGAGAACCGCTTCGCCACGCTGGGCGACGGAGTGCGGCGGGCCCTGGGCCGCGAGCCGCGCGACTTCGCGGACTACGTCAAGGCCGCCGCCGCGACCGGGGTCTGGCGGGACTGAACGGCGCCCCGCCAAGGCCCCCGGCCGGCCGTCAGCGCAGGACGGACGAGAAGTTGTCGAGCTGGATCCAGGTGACCTTGTTCGCCGTCTGGGGGCCCAGGACGTGGACGACGCCGGCCGTCGTGGCCTCGATGCGCAGGGCGTTGACGCCCTGGCTGTTGTTGCGGGGGCAGACGCCACGGGTCAGCTTGGGCGGGCGGATGTCGCCGTGGAGCGTGCCGAGCGGGCCGTCGGCGGTGAAGGCGCAGGTGACCAGCCCGCGCAGCTGGAGGAACTCGGTTCCCGCGAGGCGGATCACGCGGGCCTCGGCTGGCGAGAGGGGGTCGTTCCGCACGCCCGCCTCCAGGGTGATCGGCTTCCAGTCGACGACGACCTGGCAGCCGTCCGAGGGCTCGGCGGCGGCCGGCGCCGCGGAGAGCAGCGGGGCTCCGACGGCGACGGCCGGGGCGGCGAGGGCTGCGGTGAGCAGGGAACGGCGGCTGGTCGTGTGCGGGGTCATGCGCGATCCTCCGGATCGGGTGGGACGGGCGGACGGCTGGGCGGGGGCGGCGGTCCGGCGGGGGTTCATCGCCAGGCGACGGAGACGCCGTCGAGGTCGATCCAGGTGATGGCGTTGTCGCTGGAGGCGCCGTAGACGCGGAGCCCGCCGCTGACGTCGGTCTCGATCCGGCAGACGCAGCGTCCGTCGTCGTTGTTGCGGGGCACGCTCGCGCGCGTCAGGTGCGTCGCGCGGAGCCGGTGCGGCAGGGTCGCGATCCTGCCGTCCCCGGTCAGGCCGGGCGTGCGGGTGACGGTGCCGCGCAGCTGGAGGTAGGTGGTTCCGGCGAGGGCGATCAGACGTCCGCGCGGGGGCTGGGCGCCGGGCTGGACGCCGGGTTCGAGGGTGAGGTCCTCCCAGTCGGCGAGGACCTTGACGCCGTCGACGCCGGGCCTCGTCGGGTACCAGCTGATCGTGACGTCCCGCGAACCGGTCGTGCCGGGGACGGTGTTGCTGAAGCCGAACAGCAGCCGGGTCTCCTGGGTCGCGGGGTCGACCTCGACGGCGACGCCCTCCGGCTCGCGCCGGGTGAGGCCGTCTGCGCTGGTGACCACCTGCCGGTCGACGCGCCGGCCGGTCGTCCAGTCGTACGAGGTGAGGAGGGCGACCCCGGGGAAGCCGTCGGCGGGGAGCGTGTTCGGGTCGTCGTCGACGAGGTAGGGCGCCCACTGGTACCAGTACAGGACGTCGCCGAGGACGGTGTAGCCCTGGGAGGTGAGCCTGCTCTCCAGGGGGTACCGGGCGGGCACGGCGGGGGTCGTCTCCTCGTCCGCGCACGGCGCGGGCTGCCCGTCGCAGTCGCTCATGACGAAGGTGGTGCCCACCGGGACCCAGGAGCCGGCGGCGGCCGCGGCGAGGTCGTAGCGCGTGAAGGTCCGCTTGCCGCCCTTGTGGTACATGACGCTCAGGAGCTTGTTCACGGGGTCGACCGACGGTCCGGTGCCCGCGGTGCTGCCCGGCGGCGTGAACTTCCGCAGGGCCGGATCGTCCGCCCGGAGGACCGTGTCGTCGGCGTACGGGAACCGCGTGACGGCCTTGCCGAAGGCGGCCGTGACCTTGCCGTCCTTCTTGGTGAGGTGCAGCGGCACGGCCGCCGACGATCCGACCTCGGTCCAGACGTACGTCGTGTCGCCCTGCGGCTCGACACCCATCGAGATGCCGTGCCCGAACCCCTTCAGCTGCATGGACCCCTTGACCTCCCCGGTCAGGCGGTCGATGCGGTCGAGCCGCATGTTGCCCTGCTCGATGTCCTGCTGGCTTCCGCTCTCCATCTGGAGGACGAAGACCCGGCCGTTGCGGGTGTCGGTGGCGATCGCCTGCGGCGCCGGGCCCTTCACCAGGTCGACGGTCTGGATGAGCCTGCCGGTGACGCCGGACAGGTCGACGCCGTTGGCGTCCGTGATTCCCATGGTCCCCTCCCCCGGGATCCCGCCGGACCCCCGTCATGAGGAAATGATCATCACATGGGCCCGAGGGGCGTGTGCCAGGATGCGTGTACCTGCCCGCCATCGACACGAGGAGCGACCTCCATGAGCAGCACCCCCTCCGGCTACCTCTCGCAGCTGTTCTCGCTCGACGGGCGCACCGCCCTCGTGACCGGCGGGAGCTCCGGCATCGGCAGGGCGATCGCCGGGGCGCTGGCCCGGGCGGGGGCGCGCGTGGTGGTCATGGCCCGCAAGGAGGCCGAACTCGTCGCGACCGTCGACGAGCTGACGGCCGACGGCTGCCGGGCCGCGTGGGTGAGCGCCGACCTGAGCACCCGGGAGGGCGTCAGGGCGGGCGCGGAGGCGGCCGCGGCGGTCTTCGGGGAGCCGGACATCCTGGTGAACTCGGCCGGGATCAACCTGCGTCCGCCGTTCGGCGAGCTGGGCGACGAGGTGTGGGACGCCACGATGACCGTGAACCTGGAGGCGCCGTTCCTCCTCGGCCGGCGTTTCGGCCCGGGGATGGCCGAGCGGGGCTTCGGGCGGATCATCCACATCACCTCGCAGCAGGCGCACCGGGCGTTCGTCCAGAGCGGGGCGTACGGGGTGTCGAAGGGCGCCCTGGAGTCGCTGGCCCGCTCGCAGGCCGAGGCCTGGTCCCCGTACGGCGTCACCGCGAACACCCTGGTCCCCGGCTTCGTGATGACCCCGCTCAACCGGCGCCTCTCCTCGGACCCGGAGAAGGTCGCCGCGCTGGCGGCCCGCACCATGGTCGGCCGCAACGGCCTGGCGGAGGACTTCGCGGGCGCGGCCGTCTTCCTGGCGAGCGCCTCCTCGGCGTACGTGACGGGCCAGTCCCTCTTCGTGGACGGCGGGTTCTCCGTCCACTGACCGCACCACCGCACCGGGTCGGTGCGGTGGCGTGGCAGAGGGGCCGGCTCAGGTGGTGAGCAGTTCGGTGATCTCCTGGGCGAGCTCCGGCCCGAGCGAGCCCCAGCCGTCCTTGTAGCCGTACACACTCCCCAGGGTGCGGGCGTCGTAGTCGCCGTTCAGGATGTCTATGTCGTGGGGGGTGATGAGCGACGGGTGGGGGACACCGACGGCGCCCGAGACCTTCAGCAACTCCTTGCGCAGGGTGCGCAGGTACGTCGCGGCCCGGATGCCCTTCGAGGGCGCGTCGATGCCGCGCGCCAGCCACGGGTTCTGGGTGGCGATGCCGGTGGGGCACTTGTCGGTGTGGCACTTCTGGGCCTGGATGCAGCCGATGGACAGCATCGCCTCACGGCCCACGTTGATCATGTCGACGCCGAGGGCGAACGCGACGACGGCGTTCTCGGGCACGCCGAGCTTGCCGGAGCCGATGAAGGTGATGTCGTCGGTCAGGCCCCGCTCGGCGAACACGCCGTAGACGCGGGAGAAGCCCACGCGGAACGGCAGGGACACCGAGTCGGCGAAGATCAGGGGAGCCGCTCCCGTGCCGCCCTCGCCACCGTCGACGGTCACGAAGTCGACCCCGCGGTCACCCCGCTCCATCAGCGTGGCGAGTTCCTCCCAGAATTCCATCTCCCCGACGGCGCTCTTGATCCCGACCGGCAATCCGGTCTCCGTGGCCAGCAGTTCCACGAAGTCGAGCATCGAGTCCACGTCGTGGAAGGCGGTGTGCCGCGACGGCGAGGCGCAGTCCTCGCCCGCGGGAATGCCGCGGATCTCGGCGATCTCCTCGGTCACCTTCGCCCCCGGCAGCATGCCGCCGAGCCCCGGCTTCGCGCCCTGCGAGAGCTTGATCTCGATCGCCTTGACGGGCGCGTCCGCGACCACTGCCTTGAGCTTGTCGAGGTTGAACGTCCCGTCCTCGTCGCGGCAGCCGAAGTACGACGTACCGATCTGGAGGACGAGGTCCCCGCCGTTGAGGTGGTAGGGCGACAGGGCGCCCTCACCGGTGTTGTGCATCGTCCCGGCCAGCGCCGCGCCCTTGTTGAGCGCCGTGACGGCCGCGCCGGACAGCGAGCCGAAGCTCATCGCCGAGATGTTGACGACGCTCGCCGGGCGGAACGCCTTCGCGCGGCCGCGCGGTCCGCCGAGCACCTTGGCCGAGGGCAACGGCGCCTGCGGGTCGCTCAGATCGGGCAGCGCACCGGCGAACGTACGCTGCTTCACGTAGGCATGGCCCTGCGTGTGCTCGACGTCGTTGTCGGTGCCGAACCCGAAGTAGTTGTTCTCCCCCTTCGCCGACGCGTAGATCCAGCTGCGCTGGTCCCGGCTGAAGGGACGCTCCTCGTCGTTGGACGTCACGATGTACTGCCGCAGCTCGGGGCCGATCGTCTCCAGCACGTACCTGGCGTGTCCCAGCAGGGGGAAGTTCCTCAGCAGCGCGTGCTTCTTCTGCACGAGGTCACGGGCGGCCACCAGCGCCAACCCCGTGGCGGCTGCCGCGCCTATGCTCCGAGCACGCATCACATTCGTTCCTCTCCTCGACCTGCCGAATCTCACGGTGACCCTCTACCCCGCGCCGTGGAAATACCACGCGATACCGGAGAACAGCGGGCACCGCCCTCGCGGGATGCCCGCGGCGCGGCCCGTACGGGGGTCGGGCCGCGCCGCGAGCAGGTCAGAGCGCCGAGTCGAGGTCCCCGAGGTGCTTGATGAGGTTCATGTTCTCGGCGTAGTCCACCGGGCAGTTGATGATCGACACGCCCGGGTCCGCCAGCGCCTCACGGAGCGTCGGCAGCAGGTCCCCGGCGGACTCGATCTGGTAGCCCTTCGCGCCGAAGCTGCGGGCGTACTGGACGATGTCCGGGTTGCCGAAGTCGGTGTTGGAGTTCTCCCCGACCTCCAGGTCCATCTTCCACTTGATGAGCCCGTAGCCGTTGTCCTCCCAGATCAGCACGGTCAGCGGAATGTTCTCGCGGACCGCCGTCTCGATCTCCTGGGAGTGCATGAGGAACGAGCCGTCGCCGACCGCCGCCAGCACCTTCGTCCGCGGCCTGGCGAGCTGGACCGCGAGCGCGCCGGGCAGCGAGAAGCCCATGGTGGACAAGCCGTTGGAGATCAGGCAGGTGTTCGGCGCGTACGTCGGGTAGAGCCGGGCCATCCACATCTTCAGCGCGCCGGTGTCGACCAGCACGATGTCGTCGCGACCGAGCGCGGCGCGGGTGTCGGCGATGACGCGCTGCGGGGCGAGCGGGTAGCGCTCGTCCGCGGCGCCCTGCTCCAGTTCCTTGGCCAGCAGCGCGCGGGTGGCCTCGGTGTCCTCGTCGTCGACGGTCCAGCGCCGGCCGTCGAGTGCGGTGGCGAGGGCGTCGAGGGAGGCCGAGATGTCGCCGATGATGCCGACGTCGACCGAGTAGCTGTCGTCCACCTCCGCGGGGACGCGGTGGATGTGGATGATCTTCTTGTCACCGTCCGGGTTGATCCGGGACGGGTCGAACTCCTGCAATTCGTAGCCGACGGCGATGATGACGTCGGCCTCCTCGAACCCGAAGTTGGTGTAGTCGCGCCGCATGAAGCCGAACGTGCCGGTCGCGCACGGGTGGTCGTCGGGCAGGACGCCCTTGCCGTGGAAGGTGGTCGCCGTCGACACGTCGAGTGCGGTGGCGAACGCCGACAGCGACTCCGCGGCGTCGCCGCGCGCCGCGCCGTGTCCGGCGAGGATCACCGGCCGGCGGGCCTCCCGCAGCAGCGCCGCCGCGCGCTCGATCTGCCTCGGGGACGGTGCCTCGGGCTGCACGACGTTCCTGCGCAGCGGGCGCAGGTCCGAGCCGTCCGTCGCCGCGTCGATGTCCTCGGGCACGGCGAGATAGACGGCGCCGGGCCGCTCGGACTCCGCGGTCTTGAACGCGCGCCGCACCATCTCGGGGATGGCCCGGGTGGCCGGGACCCCCGCCGACCACTTCGTGACCGGGGCGAACATGCTCACCAGGTCCACGAACTGGTGGGACTCCTTGTAGTTGCGCTCCTTGCCGACCTGCGCGGTGATCGCGACGACGGGCGTGCTGTTCGTCATGGCGTCGGCGACGCCCAGCATCAGGTTGATCGCGCCGGGCCCCAGCGTCGCGGACATCACACCCGCCGAGCCGGTGAGCCGGCCGTACATCTCCGCCATGAAGGACGCGGCCTGCTCGTGCCGGGTGAGGACGTAGCGGATCTTCTCCGAGCGGGCGAGGGCGTTGGTGAAGCGGATGTTCTCCTCGCCGGGTACGCCGAACACCACCTCGACGCCCTCGTTCTCCAGGCAGCGAACGAGGAGTTCGGCCGCTCCGTCGGGGGTCTGCTTCGGGTGCTCGGCGTCGCTCACGCTGATCGTGTCCTCTCTTGAGTTCCGCCCGCGCCGACGAGCGGGCCGGTCAGCCGTCTACCCCGGCCGACCGGCCGCACGCACACGCTCATCCCGGACCGGCGGGAAGCCCACCGCGTCCTCGCCCCACGTGGTGGGAGGCTCACCGAGGACCCGGCCCGGTCAGACGTAGAAGTCCTCGGCGTCCTTCATCGGATACCGGTAGAGGTCGGCCATCGCCTCGTACTTGCCGGTGCCCAGGTAGTAGTCGCCGGTGTGGTGCATGCAGAAGAAACGGTTCCGCTCGTCCATGACGATGACCTCCCCCTCCGAGGAGTCCCACCCCACGGGGAAGAGCCGCACGCCCAGGTTGCGGCTCAGCTCCGCGATGTCCCCGGACGTGCTGTCCCGGACGACGACCGGCTCGAAGCGCAGGTACTCCTCGCGCCGCGCGTCGATGGTCAGGCGGACCCCCGCGTGCTCGGCGAGGAAGTCGGTGGCGGCGGCGAAGGGCTCGACAGGGTGGCCGTACCGGCGGGTCTCCTCGACGACCTCGGCCACGAACACCGCGGCCCGCCCGGCGACGTCCCGGCCCGGGTACCAGCCGCCCTCGGCGAACCAGGCGTCGATGTCTGCGGGCGTCTCGCGGCGGGGCATGGGCGCTCCTGAGCTGCGGAGGGGGCGGTACGGGGCCGGACGGACGTACCGAGGGGCTCGCCCCGGGTCCGGAGTGAGCCCCTCGTACCGTGCCTCGCGGTGTTACTCCGTCGGCTCCAGCCGCAGCGAGATGGAGTTGATGCAGTACCGCTGGTCGGTCGGGGTCGGGTAGCCCTCGCCCTCGAAGACGTGGCCCAGGTGGGAGCCGCAGCGGGCGCAGCGGACCTCGGTGCGGACCATGCCGTGCGAGGTGTCGGCGATCAGCTCGACGGCCGCGCTGTCCTTCGGGTCGAAGAAGGACGGCCAGCCGCAGTGCGACTCGAACTTCTCCTTCGAGGTGAAGAGCTCCGCGCCGCAGGCGCGGCACGAGTAGACACCCTGGGTCTTGGTGTCCGTGTACTCACCCCGGAAGGCGGGCTCCGTGCCGGCGAGCCGGAGCACCTGGTACTCCGCCGGAGTCAGCTCGGCCTGCCATTCCTCGTCCGGCTTCTCGACCTCGTACGCCATCGTTCGTCCACTCCCTCAGTTCGACAGGCGGGCGAGGATCCGCGGACCGAGGTCCGTGACGTCGCCCGCGCCCATGGTGAGAACGAGGTCGCCGGGGCCCGCCATTCCCGCGATGACGTCCGGGACCGTCTCCTTGTCGTGGACGGCGGTCACGTCGGCACCGGCGGCACGCGCCGCGGCGATGATCAGCTCGCTGGTGATCCCGGGGATCGGGTCCTCACGCGCCGGGTAGATGTCGAGGACGACGGAGGCGTCCGCGAGGGCCAGCGCGTCGCCCATCTCCCGGCCCAGCTCCTGGGTGCGGGAGAAGAGGTGCGGCTGGAAGACGACGAGGAGGCGGGAGGCCCCGGCGGCGCCGCGCATGGCCTCCAGGTCGGCGGTCATCTCGGTGGGGTGGTGCGCGTACGAGTCGATGACCTGGACGCCCTCGGCCTCGCCCTTGAGCTGGAGGCGGCGGCCGACGCCGGTGTAGGCGGTCAGCGCCTGGGCGAGCTCGGCCGGGTCGATGCCGACGCGGGCGCCGGCGGCGAGGGCCGCGGCGGCGTTGTGGGCGTAGTGGCGGCCGGGGACGGAGACGGTGAAGGTGTGCTCGGCGCCGTCGAGGAGGACCGTCACCTCGCTCGTCATGCCGTTCGGGACGATCTTGAGGATGCGGGCGTCGGAGTCCTCGGACTCGCCGACCGTCACGATGCTCAGGCCGTCGCGGTCCGCGACGCGGCGGGCCAGCTCGCGGGCGCCCGGGTGCTCGCCGACGACCAGGGTGCCGCCGGGGCGGATCTTGGCGGTGAAGGCCTCGAAGGACTCGTAGATCTCGTCCATGGAGGCGTAGTTCGCGTGGTGGTCCAGCTCGACGTTGAGGACGATCGCGACCTCGGGGTCGTACTTCTGGAAGCTGCGGTCGCTCTCGTCGGCCTCGGCGACGAAGACCTCGCCGGCGCCGTGCAGGGCGTTCGTGCCGGGGCCCGCGAGGTCGCCGCCGATGGCGTACGAGGGGTCCAGACCGAGCTCGGTGAGGGCGACGGCCAGCATGGACGTGGTGGTCGTCTTGCCGTGCGTGCCGGCGACGGCGATCGCGCGCAGGCCGTCCATGAGGGAGGCGAGCGCGTCGGAGCGGTGGACCACGGGGATCCCGAGCTCGGCGGCGCGGGCCAGCTCGGGGTTGTCGGCGCGGATGGCGCTGGAGACGACGACGGCGGAGGCGTCGTCGGCGAGGTGCTCGGCGGCGTGGCCGATGTGCACGGTGGCACCGAGGGCGCGCAGCGACTCGGCGGTCGCGGACTCCTTGGCGTCGCTTCCGGCGACCTTGGCGCCGCACTGGGCGAGGATCTTCGCGATGCCCGACATTCCGGCACCGCCGATGCCGATGAAGTGCGGCCGTTCCATGGCGGCAGGGATGGCGGGTGCCATGCGGATCTCTCCCCGGGGTGCTTGGTTCCTGGAAGGTCCCAGCCTAGTGGCTCGTGCGCGCGGGCCCCGGCGGGGCGCGGCGCGCCGGGTGACGGGTCCGCGCCCCGGGCGGGGCGCGGACCCGTCACGGGGACGTCACTCGCTGTGGGCGAAGAGCTTCAGCACGGGGACGCCGACCTTGTGCCGGGCCCGGGAGGCCCAGTCGCGGTGGAAGAACTCCTCCACGTAGTGCGGGGCGGTGAGGACGATCACCTCGTCCGCCTCCGACTCCTCGACCACCGCCTTCATCTTGTCGAGCGGGTGGTCCTCGACCACCTGGCCGACCGCCTCGCAGCCCGCCTTCCTCAGGGCCATGAGCGAGACCTCCAGGGCCTGCTCGGCGGGGCCCCTGGCCTCCTTGCCCTCCGGTTCGTCGCCCTCGTGGGTCGCTTCCTTGAGCTCGCCCATGGCGACGTCGTCGATGGCACGCAGCAGTACATCGGCCTGGTCACCACGCGGCTGCATGAGAACGATGAAGGACACGCCCTCTTCGCCGTGCAGGGTGGTGACGAATTCCACGTCGACGGACGTGAGGGGCTTCTCGATCATCAGAACGCTTGTGAACACCTCAGGAGCCCTTCTGCGGAAACCATCCTTCCCCGTGCCCGCACGGGGTCTGCGTCAGTAAGTGTGCCCAGCGGACGCTAAGCGGAACGACAAATTCCGCCGATTGTCAGATCCGACGGTAGCGGGTGAAGAGAAAGCCGTCCTGCTCCAGCACGCGGGCCGGCTCGAAGCGTGTCGGGACGGCCACCGAGGGGCCCCCGGCGATCCGCTGGGCGCCGCCCGCCGTCATCGTCGGCGAGACCGTCAGGCACAGCTCGTCGAGGACCCCCGCCGCCACGAACTGGCCGAGCAGCCGGGGCCCGCCCTCGGTCAGCTGGCGGCGCAGCCCGCGCTCCGCGAGCGCCGCCACCGCGCGGGCCGGGTCCACCCCGGCGCCGTCGCCCGCGACCACCACCTCCGCGCCGGCCGCCCGGACCGCCGCCACGCGCCCGGCGGGCGCGCCCGCCCCCGTCAGGACCAGGGTCGGCACCAGCGGCTCGGTGAACAGCGGCAGCGAGAGGTCCAGGTCGAGCGAGGCGCTGACCACGGCGATCGCGGCGGCCGGTCCCTGCCCGGCGGCGGCGCGGCGGGCCGCGAAGGCCTCCCGCGCGCGGGCCGGGCCGTAGCCCTCCAGGCGGACCGTCTCGGCACCCACCACGACCACGTCGGCGATCGCGCGCAGGGTGCCGAAGATCCGCATGTCCGTCTCGGAGGAGAGCGGCTGGGAACGCCCCTCGTGGTGTCCGGCCCCGTCGAGCGAGGAGACCATGTTGGCCCGCAGCCACGGGCCGTCGCCCTCCGGGTACGCGTAGGCCTCGGCGAGGGCGTCGAGCGACCACTCCCGGTCGACGAGGGCTGTCATGTCCGTCACAGGCAAGAGCTGGCGCATGATCGAAGTCTGGCACGGCGCTTACAGTGGGGAACTGTGTCGACCCGTGCCCTCACCGAAGCCGCCTCCGCCGAGGCGGCCCCGCTCTCGCTCTGCTCCCGAGAGCCCCACGTCCCCGCCGACCGCCTCGTCGCGGAGATGGTGCCGCCGCCGCGCTTCGACTCCGTACGCTTCGACACGTACCTCCCCGACCCGAACCAGCCCAGCCAGACGGACGCCGTCAAGGTCCTGAGCGCCTTCGCCGAGGGCCTGGGCGGGGCGCACGCCAGCGGCGCCGGGAAGCGCCGCTGGTTCGCGAGGAAGCCGGCCGCCCCGAGCGGCCCGCGCGGGGTCTACCTGGACGGCGGGTACGGCGTCGGCAAGACCCACCTGCTCGCCTCGCTGTGGCACGCGACCCCCGCGGAGCCCGCGCTGAAGGCCTTCGGCACGTTCGTCGAGCTGACCAACCTGGTCGGCGCGCTCGGCTTCCAGCAGACGGTGAAGACGCTCAGCGGGCACCGCCTCCTCTGCATCGACGAGTTCGAGCTCGACGACCCGGGCGACACCGTCCTCGTCTCCAGCCTCCTCGGCAAGCTCGTCGAGTCGGGCGTCGCGCTCGCCGCCACCTCGAACACGCTGCCCGGCAAGCTCGGCGAGGGCCGCTTCGCCGCCGCCGACTTCCTCCGCGAGATCCAGGGCCTCTCCGCCCACTTCCGCCCGCTGCGGATCGACGGCGAGGACTACCGGCACCGCGGTCTGCCCGAGGCGCCGTCCCCGTACTCCGACCAGGTCGTCACGGAGACCGCGTACGCGACGCCGGGCGCCTCGCTCGACGACTTCCCGCACCTGCTCGAACACCTGGCCAAGGTGCACCCGAGCCGGTACGGCGCCCTCACCGACGACCTCACGGCGGTCTGCCTCACGGACGTCCAGCCGGTCCCGGACCAGTCGACGGCCCTGCGGCTCGTCGTGCTCGCCGACCGCCTGTACGACCGCGAGATACCCGTGCTCGCCTCCGGCCTCCCCTTCGACCGGCTGTTCAGCGACGAGATGCTGAACGGCGGTTACCGCAAGAAGTACTTCCGGGCGATCTCCCGGCTCACCGCGCTCGCCCGCGACGCGAAGGGCCTCGTCGCGCAGTAGCTTGGTGGCCGTACCCGATCGAAAGGGATCCACCATGGCCACCGTGCGTCACGCCCACACCGTCTGGCAGGGCGACCTCCTCAAGGGCTCCGGCGTCGTCACCCTCGACTCCTCCGGCCTCGGCTCGTACGACGTCTCCTGGCCGGCCCGGTCCGCGGAGCCGAACGGGAAGACGAGCCCCGAGGAGCTCATCGCCGCCGCGCACTCCTCCTGCTACTCGATGGCCTTCTCGAACGGCCTGGCCGGCGCCGGCCACGCGCCGACCCGCCTGGAGACCAAGGCCGACGTCACGTTCCAGCCGGGCGAGGGCATCACCGGCATCCACCTGAGCGTGGTCGGCGAGGTCCCCGGCCTGGACGAGGCCCGCTTCCAGGAGCTCGCCGAGGAGGCGAAGAAGAACTGCCCGGTCAGCCAGGCGCTCACCGGCACGACCATCACCCTGGACGCCAAGCTCGCCTGACGAGAGATCAGTTCTCGCGCCACACGAGGCCGTTGCGGCCCGCATGGTTCACCCGTCACCACCTTGCGTGATACACACATGCGGGTCACACGTCACATCACGCACCTGTCCTCCCCCCGGCCCCGCGGCCCGGGGGACCCCCCACAGGAAAGTGGTTGCCTCATGTCCGCGACACGACGTCAGCTCCTCTCCCGCACCGGCGCGTCCGTCGCCGGTATCGCCTTCACCGGCGCGCTCTCCGAGCTCTTCGCCGGCACCGCGGGCGCCGCGCCCCGCACCGCCGGCTGCGGCCCCCTCCTCCCCGACCCGGACGGCCTCCTCGACCTCCCGGCCGGCTTCCGCTACAAGGTCCTGTCCCGGCAGGGCGACCCGCTCCGCTCCGGCGAGGGCCTGGTCCCCAGCAACCACGACGGCATGGGCGCCTTCGCCGGGCGCCGGGGCCGGGTGCACCTCGTCCGCAACCACGAGAACCGGGTCACCGGGAAGATCCCGGTCCCGACCGTCCCCGGCCTCACGTATGACCCGGAGGGCAAGGGCGGCTGCACCGTCCTCGAACTCGACGGCCGGGGCGAGGTCCTCGGCGAGCGGGTCGCCATCGCCGGGACGGCCGTGAACTGCGCCGGCGGTCCCACCCCCTGGAACACCTGGCTGACCTGCGAGGAGACCGAGGACCGGGCCGGCACCAACGGCTACGCCAAGGACCACGGCTTCATCTTCGAGGTCGACGGCGCCGACCCGCACCGCACCGGGGCCGTCCCGCTCACCGCGATGGGCCGCTTCCAGCACGAGGCGATCGCCGTCGACCCGGCGAGCGGCATCGTGTACGAGACGGAGGACGCCTTCGAGCACCCCTTCGGACTCTTCTACCGCTTCCTCCCGGAGCGGCCGCTCGGCGGCACCGGCTCGCTGCGCGCGGGCGGCGCCCTGGAGGCCATGCGGGTGCCCGGCGTGCCCGACCTCTCCGTCGTCCAGGAGACCGGCACCCGCTTCGAGGGCGTCGAATGGGTCCCCGTACCCGACCACCTGGCCACCTCGACCCCGATCCGGCACCAGGACTTCGGGCCGCGGGGCATCACGCACGCCCAGAAGCTGGAGGGCTGCTACTGGGGCGGGCGGGCGGTCTACTTCGTGTCCTCCTTCGCCCGCGCCGCGGACGGCTCGGCCGCCACGCACTTCGGCCAGGTCTGGAAGTACGAGCCGCACCGGCGCCGGCTCACCCTCGTCGTGGTCTTCGGCCCCGCCACCGACGTCCGGCTCCCCGGCGAGTCCCCGGACAACATCTGCCTCGCGCCGACCGGCGGCCTGATGGTCTGCGAGGACGGCGAAGGGGCCCAGCACGTCTTCGGGGTGAGCGCGAAGGGCGAGGTGTACGCGGTCGCGCGGGGCGCGCAGGACATCGGGACGCCCGGGGCTCCGGCGTGGGGCGAGTTCGCCGGCGTCACCTTCTCCCCGGACCGCGGCACGATGTACGTGAACTGCTACACGCCCGGGACGACGTTCGCGGTGCGGGGGCCGTGGCGCTGACCCGACCGGGTGCGGAGGACCGGATTCCGTCGCAGGATCGGGAGGGACGCACGACCTGCGGCGGAAGGGGCCCGAGGTGGCGAAGAAGGACGGCGGGAGGAAGCGCGGGGAACCCGTCCTGCGGGACGTCCTGAGGATCCCCGGGGGCGAGCCGATCGACCTCGGCGCGTACGACAGCCGCGCGACCCCGGCCGGGCCGACCGGCAAGGCGGCGGGGCTGGCCGCCACCGCCGACCTCGGGCCGCGCCTCGCCGGACTCCAGGAACGCCTGTACGCGGCGAGCACCGCCGGTGACCGCCGGCGGCTGCTCCTCGTCCTCCAGGGCATGGACACCAGCGGCAAGGGCGGCACGGTCAAGCACGTCATCGGCCTGTTCAACCCGTCCGGCTGCCGGATCCACGCCTTCAAGGCCCCGACGCGGGAGGAGCGGAACCATCCGTTCCTGTGGCGGGTCATGCGGGTGCTCCCCCAGCCGGGCGAGATCGGCATCTTCGACCGCTCGCACTACGAGGACGTCCTCATCGCCCGGGTCCGCGACCTGGCCCCGCGCCGGGAGATCGGCCGCCGCTACGGCCAGATCAACCGCTTCGAGAAGTCCCTCGCGGAGGACGGGGTGACCGTGGTGAAGGTCTTCCTCCACCTCTCGTACGAGGAGCAGCGCGCCCGGCTCCTGGAGCGCCTGGACAACCCGGACAAGCACTGGAAGTTCAATCCGGGCGACATCGAGGAGCGCGCGCTGTGGCCCGCGTACCGCCAGGCGTACGAACGCGTGCTCGAACGCTGCTCGACGGACGCGGCCCCCTGGTACCTGGTCCCGGCGGACCGCAAGTGGTACCGCAACTGGGCGATCAGCAAGCTCCTGCTGGAGCACCTGGAGGCGCTGGACCCGAAGTACCCGCCGGGGGACTTCGACGTCGAGGAGAGCCGGGCGCGGCTACTGGCCTCGTGAGCGGCGCCAGACCGCGACGACGTCGCGCAGGGCGTCGCGGACGGACCGGTCGACGAGGCTCAGCCGGTCCTGCTCGGACATCATGGTGAACAGGCGGTCGCCGAGCGCGGGCTCGTCCGCGAGGATCACCATCTTGGTGAAGGCGGTCATGACCGCCGTGTCGTCCAGCCAGGTCACCAGGTCGAACAGGACGCGGATCTGGACGTGGTGGAGCCCGCCCAGGCTGTGGCGGAAGTCCACGTGGGAGAGCTTGACCGCCGCCGCGACGACGTGTGCGGCCACGTCGTGGCGACCCGCCTGGGCCAGCCCGACCGTGACGCGCAGGCCGCACCGGTCGGGGCCGCGCTCCTCGGTCAGCGTCCTCGACAGCGCCCGCAGCGGCGCCGGTGCGGACGACCCCGCCAGCGCCGCCACCACCAGCTCCACCACGATGGAGTCGTTCCGTATCTTCCGCACCGCCTCGGCGAGGACCCGGTCCCCTTCGGTGCCGCCCAGCGCCTGGTAGACGGCGGCCGCGTTCCCTTCCGCGATCCGGGGGGCCAGGGCGGACACCCATGCCCGCCGGACGCCGGTCCGATCCTTCCGCGCCACCTCGGGAGCGAACTCCAGCACGTCCGCCAACGGCCGCAGGCGGGCGACGTCCGCGGCGAAGTTCCGCGCGTCGAAGTCATCCAGCCAGTGCAGCAGCGCCGCGACGTCGTCCAGCGGACGCGACCAGGCCGCCTCGGTGAGATGCCTCGCCGCCTCGGCGTCGTCCTCCTCCTCCCACAGCGCCTGCTGCCGGAGCATGAAGGCGTCCAGCGGAAGGGCACCGGCACCCGACGCTCCCCGCGACAGCTCCTCCTCCAGCCGCAGCACCGTCTCGCGCAGCTCCTCGCCGTGCCGTTCCGCCTCCTGGCGGAGGTGCTCGGCGTCCCTCAGGTCCTCCCTGAGCCGTTCGACCTCGCGGCGGAGGTCCTCCCCGGCGCGGGCCAGGGCCGCCCGCTCCGCGCCCCAGTCCAGGCGGAGGCGCGTGAGGTCGTCCGCGACGTCCCGCGCCTGGGCCTCCTTCCGGTCGAGGAGGGCGTGCAGCGCCTCGATGTTCCGGTGGGCCCGTTCCGTGTCCCGCCGCGAGCGCGCCAGCTCGTCCCGGAGGCCCTCCAGCCGGAAGGCCTCCGGGTCGCAGACCCGCAGCGCTTCGAGCCTCCGGGTGCGCAGCGCCTCCCTGGCCTCCAGCTGGAGCGGCGCTCCGAGGTGCTCCTCGGTCTCCCGCACCAGGCGGTCGATGAACTCCTGGGGCGCGACGCGCCGGCCGCTGAGGTAGCGGGACACGGCGGACTTGTCGAGGTGGACGCGGTAGGCGTACTGGCTCTGGCTGACGCCCAGCCGGGCGAACAGCTCCTTCAGCACGCCGCCGAGCGCCACGGCCTCGGGCACCTCGCCGCGTTCGACGTCCGCCGCGTTCCCCCGCGTACGGGCCACCTCGGTCATCGCACCCCTCCCCCGCGACCGTTGCCGCAACAACGGCAACGGTTGCGGCTTTCGCAACGTACCGGGTGCCGCCGACGGTGGAGGTCCGTTCCCGCCACTACCCCGAGGAAGCCCGTGCGCACTCTCCGATGGGCGCAGCGCGCCCTGATCGTTCTCGTCGCGACCCTCCCCCTGCTCGTCGTGACCCTCGCCTGCGTCCCCGCCCTGCTCGTCCTGCCCTTCCGCCGGGACCGGGCGGCACACGCCCGGGCGATGGTGCGTCAGCTCAGCGCGTGGACTCGGGTCCTGCTGCTGTCGAGTCGCGAGCGTTAATGACTTTGATCGGATAACTTCCGGTCGTGAACACTTCTGTACGAAAAATGGCGGTGCTCGGTCTTCTGGGCACCGCCCTCGTCGGCTGCGGCACCCAGCCGGCCGAGCCCCCGGAGCCGCACGCGAAGGCCACCGCTCTGTCGACCGCGGGCCCGGACGGCACCCGGAGCCCCTCGTCCCGCCCCAGCGCCGCCGCACCCGGTCCGAAGCCCGCGCGCGTCCCCGCCGCCCCGCCCACCATGGCGCCCGGGCCCGGCGGCCTCACCCCCGTGTACACGCACCGCGCCAAGGGCGCCGAGAAGGTCGTCGCGCTCACCTTCGACGCCGACATGACGGCCGATCAGGGTCCCCGCGCCGCCGGCGGCGAGCACTTCGACAACCCGGAGCTCATCGCGACCCTGCGCCGGCTCAAGGTGAACGCGACCGTGTTCATGACCGGCCGCTGGGCGGAGGAGTACCCCGACCAGGCGAAGTCGATCGGCGGCGACCCGCGCTTCGAGATCGCCAACCACTCCTTCAGCCACTACGCCTTCGCGTCCCCCTGTTACGGCCTGCCGACCGTCCCCGGACCCGACATGGCCGCCGACGTGCAGCGCGCCTTCGACGCCTTCCGGGACGCCGGGGCCGTCAACGTCGTCCCGTACTTCCGCTTCCCCGGCGGCTGCTACGACGACGCGGCCCTGCGCGCCCTCGCGCCCGCCGGGGTCACCGCCGTCCAGTGGGACGTGGTCAGCGGCGACGCCTTCGCGACGGACGCGGACGCCGTCGCCGAGCAGGTCCTCGACGGGGTGAAGCCCGGCTCCCTCGTCGTCATGCACTGCACCCGCAGCGCCGCGCCCGTCACCGAGCGGGCGATCCGACGGATCGTCCCGGAGCTCCGCGCCCGCGGCTACCGCTTCGTGAAGGTCTCGGAGCTCATGAGCCGCTGACCCGCGCTCACTCCAGGCGGGCCGTCGCCCGGCACGACAGGACCGCCGTCGCCGCCGCGAGGAGCAGCGCGCCGCCGCAGGCGAGCCAGGGCGGGCCGACCTCCGCCGTACGAGCCCCGGTCACCAGGGCGGTCGTCGCCTGCTTCGCCGGGGAGCCGGTCGTCACGAGCGCGAGGAGCGAGCCCAGCACGAGCGCGGCGAGCGACCAGCCGGGGGCCCGCGCGAAGGGGCGCGAGGCCAGCGCCCCCACGACGGCGCCCGTCAGCGCGCAGGCCAGTGCCGCGAGCAGCCCCGCGCGGAGCGCGGCGAGCGGGTCGACCCCGCGCCGGTCACCGGTCGCCGTCACCCCGAGGACCGCGACCGCACCGACGAGGACCGGCCAGCCGGCCCCGGTGAGCAGCGCCGCGAGATGGGCGCGGCCCTGCCCGGCCGCCGCCGCGACCACGCTCCGGGCGGCGGGCGGCTCCTGGGTGAGGCAGATCCGCACGGACCAGGCCGACACCGGGAGCAGGGCGGCGGCGGTGAGGCCGAGCGCGCCGAGCACCGGTTCGCCGACCTGGACGCCGACGCCGATGAAGGCGGCGTACAGGAGGAGGGGCGCCAGCCAGCGCTGGGAGCGGAGCAGCAGACCCGACTGGTAGCGCAGGAGCGCCGTCATGCCCGTACGCCTTCGGTGTCGAGGTGGTGGATGTGCCAGGAGGCGTCCAGGAGCGCGCCGAGCAGGGCGTCGGAGTGCGCGGGATCCACGGTGAGCAGGGTGGTGCCGTCGGGTCCGGGGGTGACCGCGGGCGCGCCGGGCAGCGGCGCGGGAAGCGCCCGGGCCCCGGAGGCCACGATCCGTACGGCGGTCGCGCCGGAGCCCGGGGCGGGGCCGCGGGCGGGCGGCGCGGTCTCCCGGAGCTGCTCCACCCGGCCGTCCGCCACCCCGTACACCACCGTCGCCTCCCCCTTCAGACGCCGGGGGTCGTGGTCGACGAAGACGACCGTCGCGCCCTCCGCGAGGCGTTCGCGGACGGCCGCGTCCAGGGTGGCGCGGGCGCCGGTGTCCAGGCCGGTCCAGGCCTCGTCGAGGACGAGCAGGGCCGGATCGGCGAGGAGCGCCTGGGCGACGGCCACCTTCTGGCCGGTGCCCTTGGAGAGCTCCGCGAGTCCGGTCGCGGCGTGCCCGGCGGCTCCGAAGCGCTCCAGCCACTCCCCCGCCCGGGCACGCGCCGCCGCCCGGCCGAGGCCCTGGACGCGTCCGAGGTGGACCAGGTAGTCGAGGGCCGTGAAGGGCAGGGCGACGGGGAAGCGCTCGGGGACGTACGCGGTGCGGGCCGGCCGGCCCGTGACACGGCCCTCGGTGGGCGCGTCGACGCCCGCGAGCAGCCGGAGCAGCGTGGACTTGCCCGTGCCGTTGGTGCCGGTGACCCGGACCAGGGCGGCGGCCGGCAGGCCCAGCGAGACCTCCCGCAGCACCCAAGGACCGCGCACGCCGTGCCGCCGCCCGACGTGCTCCAGCCTCAATTCGACGCGTGCTTCTGCGGGGTCAGCTCGCTCGGCCGGACCACGACGAAGCCCTGTCCCTCCAGCTTGAGCTGCACCGCCTCGCCGGAGCCGCCGCGCATCATCGAGCCGAGGGACTGCGAGCGGTGCAGGGAGGTGTGGAGCTGCTCGCTCCAGCCCACGATCGCGTCGGTGTCGACGTACACCGGGGCCTGGGGGGTGACGGGGATGACGATCGGATTGCCCTCGCACATCAGGGCGATCTTGCCGTGGCCGGAGAAGACCGAGTTGAAGATGCCGCCGCCGGTCATGCCGGCGCCCTTCACGGTCCGGATCTCGTAGCGGAGGGTCGAGTCGAAGCAGAGGACGTTGCGGCCGTTGACGGTGAAGGCCTCGCCCTGTTCGACCTCGACGATGAAGCAGTTCTGCGCCTCGTGCGCGAACCAGGCCTCCCCCTGGCCGCGCACGGCCATCAGCGCCAGGCCCTCGCCGGTGACGGCCCGCTTGAGCAGGCCGCCGATGCCCTGGCCCTTGCGCTCGAACTGGAGGTCGCCGCGGAAGGCGATCATCGAACCCTGACGGGCGTGCATCTCGCCGTTCACCGTGTACTTGACGGACTTCGCGTTCTGGAGGGTCATGCCGGGGAACGTCGCCGTCTCGGCGAGGTGCTCGCCCGCGAAAAGATCACTCTTCATGGGGGCATCCTGGCCCGGAAGCGATGGTTCCCACAAGAAACCATCGTGACGGCGGTGGCAGACTTGGCGGGTGAGCAGCAACGACACCGATCTCCGCGACGAGAAGCCCCAGTTCGTCCTCCCCCTGGTCGTCCGGATCGAGCGCGACGCGCCCCCGGCCCGTACCGACGCCCTGGAGACCGCGGCCCGGGCCGTCCTGGAGGTCCTCACCGACGACCGCTCCCTCGGCGAGGGCGAGTGGGCGGAGGCGATCACCGACTGGCAGGACGCCCGCATCCGCAAGGTGGTGCGCCGGGCGCGCGGCGCCGAGTGGCGCCGCGCGAACACCCTGCCGGGCATCACGGTCACCGGCGCGGAGGCCGAGGTGCGGGTCTTCCCGCCGGTCCCGCTCGACGGCTGGCCGAAGGACCTCGCCAAGCTCCAGGTGTCGGGCACCGATCTCGACGACCCGGCCGCCCCCGGTCCCGTACCGGAGGGGGCGGCCGTGCTCTGGCTCAATCCGGACCTCGACATGTCGGCCGGCAAGGCGATGGCGCAGGCCGGCCACGGGGCGCAGCTGCTGTGGTGGGCGATGTCCGGGGCCGACCGGAAGGCGTGGCACGAGGCGGGGTTCCCGCTCGCGGTGCGGACCGCGACGGCCGAGGACTGGGCGGGCCTGACGTCGAGCGGCCTGCCGGTCGTCCGCGACGCGGGCTTCACGGAGATCGCCCCCGGCTCGTGCACGGTCGTGTCCGCCTTCCCGAACCTCAAATGAAGCTCTGAACGTCCCCCTCCCGGGGTTCGGACGTGCCCGCGTGGGCCATCACGTGAGGGACTGAGGACCGAAGGAGGGGGACATGACGGAACTCGGCATCGGCATCGGGTGGCGTCCGGAGATCGCCGGGGCGGTGGAGGCACTGCCCGGCGTCGACTGGGTGGAGGTCGTCGCGGAGAACCTCTGCGCGGACCACCTGCCCGACTCGCTGGCCCGGCTGCGCGAGCGCGGCGTCACGGTCGTGCCGCACGGCGTCTCGCTGGGGCTCGGCGGCGCGGACCGGCCGGACCCGGCCCGGCTCGCGGCGCTCGGGGAGAAGGCCGTGGCCCTGGGGGCGCCGCTGGTCACGGAGCACATCGCGTTCGTACGGGCCGGGGGGCCGCTCACCGCGACCCCGCTGCTCGAAGCGGGTCACCTGCTGCCCGTGCCCCGGACCCGGGACGCCCTCGACGTGCTCTGCGAGAACGTGCGGATCGCGCAGGACGCGCTGCCCGTCCCGCTCGCCCTGGAGAACATCGCGGCCCTCGTCTCCTGGCCGGGCGAGGAGATGACAGAGGGGCGCTTCCTGGCGGAACTGGTGGAGCGCACGGGGGTGCGGCTCCTCATCGACGTCGCCAACCTGCACACCAACCACGTGAACCGGGGCGAGGACCCGGCCCGTGCCCTGTCCGAGCTGCCGGTCGAGGCGATCGCGTACGTGCACGTGGCGGGCGGGGTCGAGCGGGACGGCGTCTGGCACGACACCCACGCCCACCCGGTGCCGCCCGCGGTCCTCGACATCCTGGCGGACCTCGCGTCCCGGGTGTCCCCGCCGGGGGTGCTCCTGGAGCGGGACGACGACTTCCCGCCGGCGGAGGAGCTGGCGGCCGAACTGGAGGTCGTCCGGACCGCCCTGGGCCCGCGCTCCACCGGGGCGGGACGGGTGGGCACCGCGCACCGGCACGGCGCCCGGCCGCTGGTGCCCTCGCCCCGTCGAGCCCCGCTCCTGATCGGAGCCGGGGCCAGGGTCTCCGGAGGCCCCATGCCCGGTCCGACGCCCGCCACCGACGCCGCCGGCCCGGCCCCTGCCCCTGCCCAGGACCCGGACCCCGGCGCGGCGCCCGTCACCGAGGCCCCCGCCCCTGCCTCCGTCTCTGCCCCCGCCCCGCGCACGGCCGCGCGCCAGCGCCTCGCCGTCCGCCAGGCCTCCCTCCTGTCCGCGCTCGTCTCCGGGACCCCCGTGCCCGAGGGCTTCGACACCCGGCGGGTCGGGATCCAGAGCCGCGCGCTCGCCGCCAAGCGCGCCGGGGTCGTCGCCAAGGTCGCGCCGGAGCTCCCGGAGATCCTCGGCGGCGGCTACCGGCCCGCGTTCCTCGCGTACGCCCGCTCCCGCCCCATGACCGGCGGCTACCGCCGGGACGCCCTCGACTTCGTCGAGCACCTGCTGCTGGCCGGACGCCCGGAGGACCCGACGGCGCGGCGGGAGCTCACGGAGTGGTGGCAGGACCGTTCCGGCAGCCGCCCGCCCGGCCGCGCCACCCGGCTCGTGCGAGCCGCCCGCCACGCCCTCGTACGGAGATGACCATGGACCTGCTCCTCACCCTCGTCCACCTCGTGGGCGCCGCCGGCATCGCCCTCGTCGTCCTCCGAGTCGTCCGGACACGCGGCGGCAGCGGCGGGCCGGTCCACGACCGGTACGAGGTGGCGTTCCTCAACGGCGGCCCGGCGCGGGTCGTGGACACCGCCCTCGTCGCGCTCCGGACGGACGGCAGGCTCGCGATCGGCGGCCCCGGAATCGTCGCGGTCGTCCGTCCCACCGCGCACGACCCGGTGGAGCGCGCCGTCCTCCAGGAGCACGCCGCCGCCCCGCACGGGGCCCTGCACCACCTGCGGCTCGGTGTGATGCGGCACCCGGCGGTCCAGGAGATCGGCGACGCGCTCGCGGCGCGCGGTCTCGTGGTCCCCCCGGCGACGCGGCGGACCACGGCCCGCTGGTGCGCCGCCCTCGTGGTGACGGCGTTCGTGCTCTTCCCGGTCTCGATCGTCATCACGGTGGTCGACTTCTCGTCCGCCCCGGAGTTCCGGCTGCCCTTCGTCTTCAAGGTGGCGCCCCTCCTCATGGCCGCGCTGATCACCGGCATCGTCTGCGGGGCGGTCTCCGCCCGGCAGGTCACCTCGGCCGGGCGTCGCGCGGTCCGCGCGTACGCGAGGGACCACGGCGCCGTCCCGGACGCGGGCCTGCTCGTGGCGCTGCACGGGCTGCGGGCCGTGCCCGACCCGCTGCTCCGGGAGCAGCTCGTCGCCGCCGCCCGCTTCTACGCGCCGCCGCGACGGCGGAACCAGCGCGGCCGGAGGCCCGCCGCCGCCTCGCACTTCTCGTCCTCGGACGCGGCCGTGCTCGGGGTGGCGACCGAGTGGTGCGCGACCCAGAGCTCCTGCGGAGGGGGCGGCGGCTCCTCCTGCTCGGGCGGGGGCGGCTCGTGCTCGTCCGGGGCCTGCTCCTCCGGCTCGTCCTGCTCGTCGGGGTCTTCCTGCTCGTCGGGCTCGTCCTGCTCCTCGGGCTCGTCCTGCTCCAGCTCCAGCAGCTCGTGCTCCAGCTCCAGCTCCAGTTCCTGTTCGAGTTCCAGCAGCTGAGCGGCCATTCGGGTGGCGGGCCCGCCCGCGCCGACGTACAACCGGGACATGGTCTGGGTTCCGCTCCTCCTGGTGGCGTGCGTGGCGGCCGGTGCCGGCTGCGTGCGGGTCTGCCGCGCCGCGCTCGCGGCGGCCCGTCCGCGGGAGGTCCCCTGCGGTGCGGAGGACCTCACCGTGTGCGAGGCGGCCTACCTCTCCGGGGGGCCGCTGCGGGTCACCGACCTGACCCTGGTGTCGATGCACCGGGCGCGGCGGCTGCTGCTGGCCCACACGGGCTGGGCCACCGTCGTGGACGCCTCGGGCGGCGGTGACGGGCTGGAGCGCGCGGTGCTGGGTGCCATCGGTCCGGGCGGGCAGTCACCGGTTTGGGCCGTGCGTCCGGTGGTGGCCGCCGCCGAGTCCGTACGCCTCCTCGCGGACGGTCTCGTCGAGCGGGGCCTCGCCGTGCCGGAGGAGGGGCGGCGGGCGCTCGCCGCCGGAGTGCGGGCGGCGCGGGCCGGGTTCCTGCTGACGCTGGCGCTCGGGACGGTCGCGGCGCTGCTGGTGCCGGAGGGCGGACGGGGCCCGGTCGTCGCCGCCTTCGCGCTGCCGCTGACCGGCTCGGGGCTCTGCCTGCTGATCGGGCTGGTCGAGGTGTTCCCGTACACCCGCTGGGCGTCGCCGGCCGGGCAGCGGCTGCTCGCCGGCCTCTCGCGGGCCGATCCGCTCACGGCGCTCGCGACGCGCGGTCCCGCCGTGCTGGAGCCGGAGCTCCGCGCGGCTCTCAAGGGGTGGGAAGGGCCCCGGAAATGACGCCGGTGCGGCGCGCGAGACGCGCGCCGCACCCGGAGCCGGACCCGGTGTCGCTGGAGCGGCGGACGATGGCGCCGTCCGCCGTCTGATCTTCCGGGTCGAGGGGTGGCGCGCCCGGCCGGAAGCCGGGCGCGGCACCAGGTTCGTACGGGGCCGTCAGGCCAGGCCCGCCACCAGGTCGGCGACGCTCCTGCGGCGGCCCGTGTAGAAGGGGACCTCTTCACGGACGTGCATCCGCGCCTCGGAGGCGCGCAGGTGGCGCATGAGGTCGACGATGCGGTGCAGCTCGTCGGCCTCGAAGGCGAGGAGCCACTCGTAGTCGCCGAGCGAGAAGGAGGCGACCGTGTTGGCACGGACGTCGGGGTAGCCGCGGGCCATCTTGCCGTGGTCCGCGAGCATGCGGCGGCGGTCCTCGTCCGGCAGCAGGTACCAGTCGTAGGAGCGCACGAAGGGGTACACCGAGACGTAGTCGCGCGGGTTCTCGTCGGCCAGGAAGGCCGGGATGTGCGACTTGTTGAACTCGGCGGGGCGGTGCAGCGCCATGTTCGACCAGACCGGCTCCAGAGCGCGGCCCAGCTTCGTACGGCGGAAGAGGTTGTACGCCTCCTGGAGCTCGTCGCTCGTCTCGGCGTGCCACCAGATCATCACGTCGGCGTCGGCGCGCAGACCGGACAGGTCGTACGTGCCGCGGACGGTGATGTCCTTGGCGGCGAGCTGGTCGAACAGCTCCTGGACCTCGTCGGCGTAGCCCGCGCGGTCGTCGGGGAGAACGTCGCGCAGCTTGAAGACGGACCACAGGGTGTAGCGGATGACCTCGTTGAGGTCCTTCGCCTTCTTACCGGCGTTCGGGATCTTTTCGGGCGCACTCATGCGCCTATTCTCGCCCGTCACAGGGAGTGCCCCGCACCGGGGTCGGTCCTTTTCGACGTGGCGATGATCTCGTCGGCGGCGCGGTGGGCCGAGGCGACGCAGGCGGGGATGCCGACGCCGTCGTAGGCCGCGCCCGCGAGACGCAGTCCGGGGAGGGCGGCGACGGCCTCGCGGACCCGGGCGACGCGGGCCAGGTGGCCGACCGGGTACTGGGGCAGCCCGGCGTTCCAGCGGGTGACCGTGCTCGCGACCGGGCGGGCGGCGAGGCCGGTGGCGGCGGCGAGGTCCTTGAGGGAGGCGGCGACGAGGTCGGAGTCGTCGCGGCGGACCTGGTGCTCCTCGCCGTGCCGGCCGACGGAGGTGCGCAGGACGAACAGGTCGGGGGCGGCGTCGGCGACCCACCGCCACTTCTGCGCGGAGAAGGTGGAGGCCTTGATGGTGTGGCCGTCGACGGGCGGCACCAGGAACCCGGATCCGGCGAGGGCGGGCACGTCGGAGCGGCGGAAGGCGAGGGTGACGAGCGCCATGGAGGCGTAGTCGATCGCGTCGAGCACGGCCGCCGCGGACGGCGCGTGGCCGCCGAGGAGTCCGCCGGCGACACCGGCGGGGGCGGCGAGGACGACGGCGTCGGCGTCGAAGGTCCGGTGCGGGGTGACGACCTGCCAGCCGGTGGCGCCGGTGCGGACGAGCGCGGTCACGGGCGTTC
This sequence comes from Streptomyces sp. NPDC002232, assembly GCF_042890295.1. Lineage (NCBI taxonomy): Bacteria > Bacillati > Actinomycetota > Actinomycetes > Kitasatosporales > Streptomycetaceae > Streptomyces > Streptomyces sp. NPDC002232. Next base: position 830,872 of record NZ_JBIARV010000005.1, read on the forward strand.
CGGTGTGGATCTCGCCGCCCGCGGCGCGGATCGCGTCGGCGACCGCGCCGGGCAGGGTGCCGACGCCGCCCTCGATGCCGAGGAAGACGGAACCGCCGAGGCCGGTGGCGCCGCCCGCCGCGTCGGCGGGGGTGGCGGCGCCGGCCCGCTGGACGGCGTGGACGGCCGAGGTGAGCGTGGGGTGGACGCGGGCGGCCTCGAAGAGGGCGGGGACGGCGGCCTTCATCGAGATGCGGTGGGCGTCTCCGGCGTACACCCCGCCGAGGAGGGGCTCGACGAGCCGGTCGACGACCTCGTGGCCCATGCGGGCGGCGACGTACGCGCCGATGGCGATGTCCTCGCCGATCTCGGTGGGCGGCAGCTCCAGGTCGGCGCCGACACGGCGGACGCCCTCCTCCGAGAGGAGCCCCCCGACGGCGGCGGGGTCGCCGGGGACGCCCATGACGTGCCCCTTGGGCATGGGGACGAGCTCGCCCCGGGACCAGACGGACGCGGTGGTCGTCGCCGGGGCCTGGAGCCGGTCCCCGAGGCCCACGGCCCGGGCGAGGGCGACGGCCTCGGGGCGGCGGGCGAGCAGCGACTCGGCTCCGAGGTCGACGGGGGCGCCCGCGATCTCCCCGGCGAGGAGCTTCCCGCCGAGCCGGGAGTCCGCTTCGAGGAGGGTCACCCGGTGGCCGGCGAGGGCCAGCCGGTGGGCGGCCGCGAGGCCGGCGATGCCACCCCCGGCGACGACGGCGTGAGGCCCGGCGTGGTGTCCCGTGATGTCCGCGTTCATGGCACCACTCTCTCAAATGCCCGGCCCGCTCCCGTTCCGAGGCCGGACCGTGACCGCATCGCTACCGCGGAACGGCAACCCGCGCCGGGGGCCCGTACGTCCAACGGGCATCACTCACCACCACCACTGGGGGGACGCTCGTGCGCACGGCGAGAAAGAGAACGGCGGCCGCGGTCCTGCTGACGGCCGCGCTGGCCCTGACCGGCTGCGGGGCCGGGTCCGGGGGCTCCGCGTCGGACGGCAAGGCGGACGCGGCGGCGAAGCCCGCCGAGGCGGGCCGGGAGGGGGCCGCCGACGGCAGTGCCGGCTCGGGCGCCGCCGGGAAGCCCGCGGCGAAGGCGCCGGAGCAGAAGCACGTCATCCGCACCGCCGAGCTCTCCGTCGAGGTGAAGGACGCGGCGAGGGCGCTGACCGACGCCCGGCGCGCCGCGGTGGACGCGGGCGGGCGCGTGGAGAACGAGTCCACGCAGCGGGTCGACGGCACGTCGCTCACCTCGCAGATCGTGCTCCGGGTGCCGCAGGAGAGGTACGACTCCGTGCTCGCCGCGCTCTCGGGCGCCGGAAAGCTGCTCGACCGCAGGGCGGACGCCAAGGACGTCACCGACCAGGTGGTGGACGTGGACAGCCGGATCGCCACCCAGCGGGCCAGCGTGGCGCGGGTGCGGGCGCTGATGAACCGGGCGGAGCAGCTGTCCGACGTCGTGACCCTGGAGAGCGAGCTGAGCCGCCGCCAGGCGGACCTGGAGGCGCTCCTCGCCCAGCAGGCCTCGCTGAAGGACCGGACGTCGCTGGCGACGATCACCCTCCACCTCTCCGAGGCGGAGAAGGCGGCCCCGGAGGAGCCGGTGGAGGAGGAGGGCCGCCCCGGCTTCGGCGAGGCCCTCGGCGGCGGGTGGAACGCCCTGGTGGGCGTGGCGGCCTGGATCGGGATCGTGCTGAGCGCGCTGGCCCCGTGGCTCGTGGTGGCGCTGATCGGCTTCCTGCTGTGGCGCCGTCTCGTCCGCCCGCGCCTCGCGGCCCGGTCCCGGGACCGGGGCCCCGAGGTCCTGCCGGACTCCCCCGTGCGGAACGCCGCCGGGGCGGCCGTGGCGCCCGGGGCGACGAAGGCGCCGCAGCCCCGGGAGGCCCCCGAGAAGTAGCGTCCTCCCATGAGCGAACGACTGGTGGTCATCGGGGGCGACGCGGCGGGCATGTCCGCCGCGTCGCAGGCGCGCAGGCTGAAGGGCCCCGGGGAGCTGGAGATCGTCGCGTTCGAGCGCGGGCACTTCTCCTCGTACTCGGCCTGTGGCATCCCGTACTGGATCGGCGGGGACGTCGCCACCCGCGGGCAGCTGATCGCCCGCTCGCCGGAGGAGCACCGGGCCCGTGACATCGGCCTGCGCACCCGGACCGAGGTGACGGAGATCGACGTCCCCGGGCAGCGGGTGCGGGCCCGGGACCTGGAGGCCGGTACGGAGGCGTGGACGGGCTTCGACCAGCTGGTGATCGCGACCGGGGCCCGGCCGCTGCGCCCGCCGGTCCCGGGGATCGACGCGCCCGGCGTGCACGGGGTGCAGACCCTCGACGACGGGCAGGCGCTGCTCGACGCGCTGTCCGGGACGCCGGGGCGGCGGGCCGTCGTCGTGGGCGCCGGGTACATCGGGGTGGAGATGGCGGAGGCCCTGCTGCACCGGGGGTACGAGGTGACGGTCCTGACCCGGGGCGAGCAGCCGATGGCCACGCTCGATCCGGACATGGGCCGGCTGGTGCACCGGGCGATGGACGCCCTGGGGATCAGGACGGTCGTCTCGTCGCCGGTGACGGAGGTCCTGACCGGCCCGGACGGCCGGGTGCGGGCGGTGGCGACGGACGCGGCGGAGTATCCGGCGGACGTGGTGGTGCTGGGCACGGGCGTGGTGCCGGAGACCTCGCTGGCGCGGGCGGCGGGGCTGCCGCTCGGGGCGTACGGCGGACTGCTCACCGATCTGGCGATGCGGGTGCGGGGCCACGGGAACATCTGGGCGGGAGGTGACTGCGTGGAGGTCCTGGACCTGGTCTCGGGGCGGGAGCGGCACGTGCCGCTGGGCACGCACGCCAACAAGCACGGTCAGGTGATCGGCTCGAACGCCGGCGGCGGGTACGCGACCTTCCCGGGCGTGGTGGGCACGGCGGTGTCCAAGGTGTGCGACCTGGAGATCGCGCGGACGGGTCTGCGGGAGCGGGACGCGCGGGAGGTGGGGCTGCGGTTCGTGACGGTGACGGTCGAGTCGACGAGCCGCGCGGGCTACTACCCGGGGGCGGCGCCGATGACGGTGAAGATGCTGGCCGAGCGGCGGACGGGACGGCTGCTCGGGGTGCAGATCGTGGGCCGGGAGGGAGCGGCGAAGCGGGTGGACGTCGCGGCGGTGGCGCTCACGGCGGGGATGACGGTGGAGGGGATGACGGCGCTGGACCTGGGCTACGCGCCGCCGTTCTCGCCGGTGTGGGACCCGGTCCTGGTCGCGGCGCGCAAGGCCGTGGCGGCGGTCCGCGCGGCGGGCTGAGACGGCGCACGCCTCCGCCCGGCGGGGGCGGAGGCGTGCGCGGGACGCGGCGGAGCGGTCAGACGGCCGTGCGGGTGTGCACGTACTCGACGAGCCGGGACAGGGCGTCGGGGTCCATGGCCGGCATGACGCCGTGGCCCAGGTTGAAGACGTGGCCCTCCAGGCCCTCGGCCGCGGCCAGGACCTCGTCGGTCTTGGCCTCCACGACCTCGGTCGAGGCGAAGAGCACGGCGGGGTCCAGGTTGCCCTGGAGCGCCTTGCCGGGGCCGACGCGGCGGGCGGCCTCGTCGAGCGGGACGCGCCAGTCGACGCCGACGACGTCCGCGCCGGCCTCGCCCATGAGGCCGAGGAGCTCGCCGGTGCCGACGCCGAAGTGGATGCGCGGGACGCCGTAGCCGGCGACCGCGTCGAACACCTTGGTGGAGGCGGGCATGACGGAGCGGCGGTAGTCGGCCGGGGCGAGGGCGCCGACCCAGGAGTCGAAGAGCTGCACGGCGGAGGCGCCGGCCTCGATCTGCACCTTGAGGAAGGTCGAGGTGATCTCGGCGAGGCGGTCGAGCAGGTCGGCCCAGAGCTGCGGGTCGCCGTACATGAGCGCCTTGGTGTGCTCGTGGCTGCGGGACGGGCCGCCCTCGACGAGGTAGCTCGCGAGGGTGAAGGGCGCGCCGGCGAAGCCGATGAGCGGGGTGTCGCCCAGTTCCTCGGTGAGCATGCCGATGGCCTCGGTGACGTAGTGGACGTCCTCGGGGGTGAGGTCGCGCAGCCGGGCCAGGTCGGCGCGGGTGCGGATGGGGTCGGCGACGACCGGGCCCACACCGGGCTTGATGTCGAGGTCGAGGCCGATGGCCTTGAGGGGGACGACGATGTCGCTGAAGTAGATGGCGGCGTCGACCTTGTGGCGGCGCACCGGCTGGAGCGTGATCTCGGTGACCAGCTCGGGCCGCATGCACGACTCCAGCATGGGGATGCCCTCGCGGACCTTCAGGTACTCGGGGAGCGAGCGCCCGGCCTGCCGCATGAACCAGACGGGGGTGTGCGGCACCGGCTCGCGTCGGCACGCCTTGAGGAACGCGGAGTCGTACGTCCGCGACTGCTGCTTCGTCTGCTGGCCCGTGGGGCGGTCATTGGCACTCACGCCCAGAATCTTCGCATGTGGCGGGAAGCCGCTCGTCCGGGCCGGGTGTCCCTCCCTGCGTGGAGGCCCCGTTCCGCCTACTCTTCCCCGCATGGCTGCGGCTCAGGGACATTTTTCCGATCATTCCGACGGCGATCGAGGGACGGACGAAACGGCGGACAGCACGGAGACGAACCCGGTTCCGCCCGCGTTCCGGCGGGCGGTGGAGGCCTTGCGCGCGGCGAGGCTGCGGCCCGAGATCGAGGTCGACCCGACCAGGCCGCCGCAGCGCCTCGCCCCGTACGCGTACGCGGTGGAGGCGGCCGTCGTGGACGGCGAGGACGACCTGGCGGACGGGCGGCTCGTGCTGCTGCACGATCCGGACGGGCACGAGGCCTGGAAGGGAACGTTCCGTCTGGTGACCCTGGTCAGGGCGGAGCTGGAGCCGGAGATGGCCGCGGACCCGCTGCTGCCCGAGGTGTGCTGGTCCTGGCTGACCGGGGCCCTGGAGGCGCGGGGGCTGGCGTACGGGGAGGCGAGCGGGACCGTGACCATGGCGGGCTCGCACTACTTCGGCGGGCTCGCGGACCGCAGACCGGCGACGCAGATCGAGATCCGGGCGTCGTGGACCCCGCGCGAGGGGCTGGGCGGGGTGCCGGACACCGGCGCGCACCTGGCGGCCTGGTGCGACCTGCTCTGCCAGATCGCGGGGCTGCCTCCGGCGCCGGCGGATCCGGGGGCGGGGACGGTGACGGGCGCGGGGGTCGTCTCGCTGCCGCAGCGGCGGGGACCCCAGGGGGCCTGAGGACGCCCCCGCCGGGCCGTTCCGGGGTCCCTCGTGGGGGTGACAGGGCGGGGCCCGCTCGTAGGATGATCGATCACGTATCCGAATTGCCCTAATTGTTACTCACCAAATCGTGATCTTTCCCTAAAGGCGGGCGGCCCAGCTGCCGAAGGAGTGAGTGACCCCTTCACCGGGTTCGCCCCCGGCTTCCTCCCCGAGCCGGCTCCGTCCCGCACCCTTCCCCCCAGGAGGCCTGGTGTCCGTTCTCCTCGAGCAGCCCGCAAGCCTGGTCGCCTACCGCCCGAACAAGCCGACGGCCATGGTCGTCGTGGCCGACCCACGCGTCCGCTCCACCGTCACCCGCCACCTGTGGGCCCTCGGAGTGCGCGACGTGATCGAGGCGTCGTCCATCGCGGAGGCCCGTCCCCGCGTCGGCAACCCGCGCGACATCTGCGTTGCCGACGTCCACCTGCCCGACGGCAGCGGTCTGACCCTGCTGTCCGAGACCCGCGCCGCGGGCTGGCCCAACGGCCTCGCCCTCTCGGCCGCCGATGACATCGGCGCCGTACGCAACGCCCTGGCGGGCGGCGTGAAGGGCTATGTCGTCACCGGTACCCGTACCAACATCGGGCACCCCACCCGCCCCGGCGCCGCCCCCATCGGCGCCGCGGCGGCCCGCCTCGGCCACCGCCGCCCCCCGGGTGCCCCGAGCCACCCGGGCGGCTACCGCGAGCTCTCCGGCCGTGAGGTCGAGGTGCTGCGGCTCGTCGCGGAAGGCCAGTCCAACAAGGCGATCGGCGTCTCCATGGGCCTCTCGGCCCTGACCGTCAAGAGCCACCTCGCCCGCATCGCCCGCAAGCTGGGCACCGGGGACCGCGCCGGCATGGTCGCGGTGGCCCTGCGGACGGGGATCATCCACTGACGGCCGGTGGACACGGGCCCGCGCCTGTCGACGGAACGTTCCGTCGACAGGCGCTTGCCGTTCACCGATACCCTTGACACGTGACCGACGCCCAAGAGACCGCCGCAGACACAGCACTGCGCACCACCGGGGGCGGCCCCCCGGACGACGATGTCCCTGCGAATGGGCTTCCGATCCCGTTGCTGGAGCCCCGCGAGGGGATCCCTCCCGTCGTCGAGACGGAGGAGGCCCTCGCCGAGGTGATCGCCGCCTTCGCCGCCGGAAGCGGCCCCGTGGCCGTGGACGCCGAGCGCGCCTCCGGCTACCGCTACGGCCAGCGCGCCTACCTCGTCCAACTCCGCCGCGAGGGCGCGGGCACCGCGCTCGTCGACCCGGTCGGCTGCCCCGATCTCTCGGGCCTGGGCGAGGCGCTCTCCGGGACCGAGTGGATCCTGCACGCCGCGACCCAGGACCTGCCGTGCCTGCGCGACATAGGCATGCGCCCCACCTCCCTCTTCGACACCGAGCTCGCCGGACGCCTCGCGGGCTTCCCCCGGGTCGGCCTCGGCGCCATGGTCGAGTCCGTCCTCGGCTACGCCCTGGAGAAGGGCCACTCCGCCGTCGACTGGTCCACCCGCCCGCTGCCCGAGCCGTGGCTCCGGTACGCGGCGCTGGACGTCGAGCTCCTCGTCGACCTGCGGGACGCCCTGGAGAAGGAGCTCGACCGGCAGGGCAAGCTGGAGTGGGCCCACCAGGAGTTCGACGCGATCGCCTCGGCCCCGCCCGCCCCGCCGCGCAAGGACCCGTGGCGCCGGACCTCCGGCATGCACAAGGTGCGCCGCCGCCGCCAGATGGCGGTCGTACGGGAGCTGTGGACAGCCCGCGACAAGGTCGCCCAGCGCCGTGACGTCTCCCCCGGCAAGGTGCTGAGCGACGCGGCGATCGTCGAGGCCGCGCTCTCGGTGCCGGTGAACGTGGCCGCGCTCACCGCGCTGCCCGGCTTCGGCAACCGGACGGGCCGCCGTCAGCTGGAGCAGTGGCAGGCCGCGGTGGACCGGGCCAGGGCCCTCCCGGAGAGCGAGCTCCCCCAGCCCGGCCAGCAGGTCGCCGGCCCGCCCCCGCCGCGCGCCTGGGCGGACAAGGACCCCGCCGCGGCGGCCCGCCTCGCGGCGGCGCGCACGGCGGTCTCGGCGCTCGCGGAGGAGCTGAACCTCCCGCAGGAGAACCTGATCACCCCGGACACGGTGCGCCGGGTCTGCTGGGAGCCGCCGACCCCGGGCACCCCGGAGACGGTCGCCGCCGCCCTCACCGGCCACGGCGCCCGCCCGTGGCAGGTCGAACTGGTGACCCCGCTCCTGGTCGAGTCCCTGACGGCGACGGCCTGACGGCGCGCAGCACGTGACGAGAGCCCCCCGGCCACTTGCGGCCGGGGGGCTCCGCCGTTCACGACCCCCGATGAGGTGGATGTGTGCCTCGCGTCACCGGCGTCGACGGGTGGCGTTGAGGAGCTGGACGAGGACCGCAGCCGCGGCCCGGCGTCGAGCGGGGCTCGCGGACCAGACCGCCGGAAGGACCACCCCCGCGACAACGGTCATGAGCACAGACGTCAACAGCAGCCCCACCGGCAGGATCCCCGGCATGAGTTCCCCTTTCGTCCTGCGACAGCTGGTGCCGCCGCACGACACGACTGTGCTCCCACGGTCGGCCCGCACCTCCAGGCACCGAAGATCCCCGAACCACCGGGCAGTCACCCCAGGTCACACCGTAGGGTGGTGAACCGGGGGCGAAGGCGAACGAACTTCGGGGGAATTCGAGCCAGTGGACGCACCGAGCGCTGTCGTCGACTTCTGCGAGACTCTGCGACGCCTTGTCCACGGGTGCGGCGTCCAGCAGACGGACCTGGCTCGTGCACTGCACCGCGCCGATTCGACCGTCTCCGAACTCCTCAAGGGACGCCGTACCACCCCGCCGCACCTGGACCTCGTCCTGGAGATCGTGAGGTACTGCCGCGACCACGGGGGGCCACATCGTCCACCCGGGCTCTCCCTGGACCCCTCCTGGTGGCGGACCCGCCACGCCGAGCTGGAGTACGCCACCGACATCGAGCGTGCCTCCGCTCCGAAGTCGTCCCACGACCAGCCGAACGGACCCGCCTGCTCCGGTGGGACCGCGCGGCTGCCCGCGTGGCCCGCCGACCAACCGCCGCCCTGGCTGGAGACGGGCAGGCTCGACTTCGCCGTCGCGATCGACATCCTGCACCCGGGCCGCGAGCCCCGCGAGAAGATCACGGAACAGCTGCTCGAACCCTTGACGCTCACCGGCTCGGCCCCGGCGGACGTGCGCGAGCTCTTCGGTGGATACGCCGAGCGCGTCCGCGCCGCGCACGGAACCGCACGGACGGCCCTCCTCTGCGCCGCCGACGTCGTGGTTCACGTCGCCGCGTTCTGCACCGCCGTCCAGGACTCGGGGATATCCCCCGGTCCCGCGTGGGGCACGGGAAGCGCCGACCTCTCGACCGAGGTCCTCGAAGAGCTGGCCCGGGTCGAGCTGGGGTCGAGCCGGTTCCGCGAGCCCCTGGAGTTGCGGGCCGAGATCGCGGCGTCCTACGAGGCGGCAGGCGGAATCGTGCTGGCGGCAGGAGACGCACCTGATCGAGGGCCCGGGGCCCTCGCCAGTGAGGCGTTGCGCTGCTACGACCGATTACTGTCCTCGCTCACCTGGACCTGTCCCGAGCTACGGCTCACGTCCGAGACCTCGGTGGTGCCCGAGGACATGGACGAACCCGTGACCGACGGATCCGGGCTCGAGCGGCTGGGCCGCGCGCTCGCCGGATTCGCCGGCGGCGCGGCCGCCCCCGCGCGGCATTCGTCCCGTCTGCGCGCCCCCATCGCGGCCACGGAAGGTTCCGGGAGCGTCCTCCCCACCCTGGCCGAGGGGTACGTGGATCCCTCCTTCCGTATCGCGCACTACCCCGTCGACCGTGATCTGGCCAGCGACGAGTGGTGGGAGAGACAGCCGATCCGGGAGGACCTCGCCGGGTTCCTCGCCGTCCACCTGCTGACGGCCCGAGCCACGCGGGCGCCCCTTCTCGTACTCGGACATCCCGGCTCGGGAAAGTCTCTGCTCACCCGGTTGATCGCCGCGCGGTTGCCGGAGTCCGAGTTCCACTGCGTACACGTCGAGCTGCGCCACGTTTCCGCCGACGTGGGTGTACAGGAACAGATCGAGGCAGAGCTGCTCCGGACGACGGGACGGCGCACCCCGTTGCCGGACATGGCGGACCCTGAGTCAGGACGGGTACGTGTGGTACTCCTCGACGGGCTGGACGAGCTGCTCCAGGCCGGGGCCCGCCAGCTGGGCGCCCGTCGGCAGTGGAACTACCTGCGGGACGTCGAGCGAATCCAGGAGCGGGAGGCGGAATGGGGCCGGCCGACGGTCATCGTGGTCACGAGCCGCACCGTGGTCGCGGACCGGACTCACACTCCGGCAGCGACGACGGTACTGCGCCTCGAGCCCTTCGACGAGACCCGGATCAGGCGTTGGCTGACGACCTGGGAGCGGGTGAACGCGCACCTGCCCAGCACCGGAGAGGCGCGCGCGCTCACTTGGGAGGTTCTCAGCCCGCACCACGCGCTCGCGAGGCAACCGCTGCTGTTGCTGCTGCTCGCGCTGTACAACGCGGCCGGTCGTCCTCTGCGCCGAGCGACAGGCGAGGCCATGGGCCGTGTCGAACTGTACGAGAGGCTCTTGAGCGAGTTCGTACGCCGTGAGGTCGTCCGACGCGGAGGATCGCTGCCGCCTCGCGAGGAGGAGACAGCGATCGAGGAGGAACTCCTGCGTCTGGGGGTGATCGCGACAGGAATGTTCAACCGGCGGAGCCAGAGCATCATGGCGCGCGACGCCGAGCGGGACATCTGCGCGCTGCTGGGTGAGCAGGATTCGCTCCTGTTGTTCGGCCGCTTCTTCTTCGTCCACGAGGCACAGGCGGTGGCCGAACAGGAGGAGATCCGCTCGTACGAGTTCCTCCATGCCACGTTCGGCGAGTACCTGGTGGCGCGGGGGATCTGCCACGAGCTCCGGCGGGTGCTCGGGGGCGCCGCGCGCACCGAAGGGGTGGAGGCGGACGACGGCCGGCTGCGCGCCTTGCTCTCGCCCGTGCCGCTCACGGACCGCGCCGAGATCCTGAGCGACGCGAAGGAACTGCTGCACCGGGGTGTGGCGGGGCGACCCGTCGATCTGCTCGAGTTGCTCCGAGGACTCTTCGCGCGGGTGCTCGCAAGCGACGAGGACGACAGAGGTGACCCCGGACTTCCGTACCGGCCGCTGCGTCAGAGCCGGGTGGAGCGCGACGCCGTGTACACGGCGAACCTGCTTCTGCTCGCTGTTCTGTGCGCGGGCGAGGAGGGTCTTGAGGCATCCGGGTTCCTGTCGGCGGACGTGCCGGTGGAGCGGTGGTGGCGGTGCGCCCATCTCTGGCGCTCGCAGCTCGGGCAGGCGTCCTGGTCGGCGTTCAGCCAGACGCTCGCCGTACAGCAGAGGTTCAGCGATACCGACGGCGTCACCCCGCGGGACCTGTGGCTCTCCCTTGGGCGCGGCCCAGATCCTGACGCGGGACGCTCCCTGTCGCGCCGCCCGGCAGGCCGCCCGCGGTCTTACCGAGGCCAGCCGAGCCTGGACATGACAGAGATCGTCCGGCGGATCTCCTTCTTGGGCGACACCGAGGCGGCACACCTCCTGCACACGGTCCTCCCCGTGCTCGAACGGTTCCCGGGAACGATGGACACCTACCACCTGGACGCGTCCGGTTCGGTGCGGGCCGTGTCCCATGTGCTGCTCGTGCTGGCCTGCCGCGCAGACGAGCGTCCGGAGGCTTTGACGGCCGCGTACGAGGGTGCGGCCTCGGCACTGCACCTGCTGCCCGACGACAGCGTGTCGCGGGTGATCGACATTCTGGCGCCGCTCCTCGCGAGAGATGCCCGACGGCTGCGGGGGCGCACCGTCCTCGCCGTGCTGAAGACCCTTACGTCCCCGGTTTCGGGCCGCCCGGCCCCGAATGTGGGGACCGCGACCTGGGCGACCCTGCTCGCCTGTGCGGAGGAACAGGCAGGACGGGACGACGTTCCGGCGGACGACCTGGGGCAGGTCATCACGCGGCTGGGGCTGCTGTTGGCGCACGATGACGCAGGAAGTCCCGGCCACGGGGACCTGCGCCGTGCACCACGCGGACTGGCGACCGCACTGCGCGAGGCCGGAAGCACTCGGCTGTGGTTCTGGACCTCGTCCGGTCGCCTGCCCGAGGCGCGGCTCCTCGACGAGGCACGTGAGGCAGCCGACCGAGTCCCGGGCCAGGCGCGCTCGCCCGAGACGTTGGTCGGCGCCCTGAGGCTGGCAAGGGAGCTGGGCAGGGACGACTGGCTGGCCGAGCACGCGGAGCCGCTGCTGCGCACCCTCGGACCCGCGTCTCTCGGACTCCTCCGCCCCTCCGACGTGGATTTTCTGCGCCCGCTGGTCGCGGACGCGGGGCTCTTGGCCGTCTTCCACAGGATCGAGGAAGTGTGGCGGGGGCGGCGGGCCTCCGGGTAACGGAGAACGGGTCGTGAACCAGCTCCCGGGGTGTGACCTTCACCGCTTGGCCCCCAAGGGGTGGGCAGCCTGGTTACCCACAAGTAGCATGGGGGAGCAAGCGCGCGCTTAGGCGTGGGCCGCAGCAGCAGTGCCATCCCGCACCCTGGAGGAGAGCCATCGTGCCTCGTACCGTCAGGGACGTCGTCTTCGTCGACGGCGTCCGCACCCCGTTCGGCAAGGCGGGCCCGAAGGGCATCTACCACGAGACCCGCGCCGACGACCTCGTCGTCAAGGCCATCCGGGAGCTGCTGCGCCGGAACCCGGGCCTCGACCCCGCGAAGATCGACGAGGTCGCCATCGCCGCGACCACGCAGATCGGCGACCAGGGCCTGACCCTCGGCCGTACGGCGGGCATCCTCGCCGGGCTGCCGCAGTCGGTGCCGGGCTACTCCATCGACCGCATGTGCGCCGGTGCGCTCACGGCCGTGACGAGCGTCGCCGGTTCGATCGCCTTCGGCGCGTACGACGCCGTCATCGCCGGGGGCGTCGAGCACATGGGCCGCCACCCCATGGGCGAGGGCGTCGACCCGAACCCGCGCTTCGTGTCGGAGAAGCTCGTCGACGAGTCCGCCCTCTTCATGGGCATGACCGCCGAGAACCTGCACGACCGCTACCCGAGCATCACCAAGCAGCGCGCCGACGAGTACGCCGTGCGCTCGCAGGAGAAGGCCGCCAAGGCGTACGCCGACGGCAAGATCCAGCAGGACCTGGTGCCGGTCTCGGTGCGCCGCACCGACGCCTCCACCGGCGAGACCGGCTGGGGCCTGGTCACCGCCGACGAGCCGATGCGCCCGGGCACCACCCTGGAGTCGCTCGCCGGCCTGAAGACGCCCTTCCGCGTCCACGGCAACGTCACCGCGGGCAACGCGGCCGGCCTCAACGACGGCGCCACCGCCTCGATCATCGCCTCCGAGGACTTCGCCCGGGAGCACGAGCTCCCGGTCAAGATGCGCCTCGTGTCGTACTCCTTCGCCGGCGTCGAGCCCGAGGTCATGGGCTACGGCCCGATCCCGGCCACCGAGAAGGCCCTCGCGCAGGCCGGCCTGTCCATCGAGGACATCGGCCTCTTCGAGATCAACGAGGCCTTCGCGGTCCAGGTCCTCGCCTTCCTGGAGCACTACGGCATCGCGGACGACGACGCCCGTGTGAACCAGTACGGCGGCGCGATCGCCTACGGTCACCCGCTCGCCTCCTCCGGCGTCCGCCTGATGACGCAGCTGGCCCGCCAGTTCGAGGAGAACCCGCAGGTCCGCTACGGCCTCAACACCATGTGCGTCGGCTTCGGCATGGGCGCGACGGTCATCTGGGAGAACCCCCACTGGGAGGGCAAGTGAGCACCACCGCCGAACTTCTGAAGGGCGCCGCCGAGCTCTTCCCGGACGAGGTCGTCACCAGCGCCCACGTACGGCACTTCGAACTGCCCGCGGGTGCGGGCCGGTTCGCGCTGATCACGCTGGACAACGGCTTCGACCACACCAAGCCGACCACCTTCGGCCCGCAGTCCCTCGCCAACCTGAACACGGCGATCGACCAGGTCGAGGCCGAGGCCGCGAACGGTGACATCGTCGGCGTCGGCATCACCGGCAAGCCGTTCATCTTCGCCGTCGGCGCCGACCTCAAGGGCGTCGAGCTCCTGAAGAAGCACGACGAGGCGCTCGCCATCGGCAAGGGCGGCCACGACGTCTTCAAGCGCCTCTCCGCGCTCGCCGTGCCGACCTTCGCGTACTACAACGGCGCGGCCATGGGCGGCGGCGTCGAGGTCGGTCTGCACTGCACCTACCGCACCGTGTCGAAGGCCCTGCCGGCCTTCTCGCTGCCCGAGGTCTTCCTCGGCCTGGTGCCCGGCTGGGGCGGCTGCGCGATCCTGCCGAACCTGATCGGCGCCGAGAAGGCCGTCTCGGTCATCATCGAGAACTCGCTGAACCAGAACCGCCAGCTCAAGGGCAAGCAGGTCTTCGAGCTCGGCATCGCCGACGCGCTCTTCGAGGGCGCCGACTTCCTGGAGCGCTCGCTCGTCTGGACCGCCGGTGTCCTCAACGGCTCCGTCGCCGTCGAGCGCCCCGAGGTCGACCGCGGCGAGGCCTGGGACCAGGCCGTCGCCAAGGGCCGCGCCATCGCCGACTCCAAGGTGCACGGCGCCGCCCCGGCCGCCTACCGCGCCCTCGAGATCATCGAGGCCGCCAAGGACGGCGACCTTCAGAAGGGCTTCGACGCCGAGGACCAGGCCCTCGCGGACCTGATCATGGGCGGCGAGCTGCGCTCCGGCATCTACGCCTTCAACCTGGTGCAGAAGCGCGGCAAGCGCCCCGCCGGTGCCCCGGACAAGTCGCTGGCCCGCCCGGTCACCAAGGTCGGTGTCGTCGGCGCCGGTCTGATGGCCTCCCAGCTGGCCCTGCTCTTCCTGCGCCGCCTGGAGGTGCCGGTCTTCCTGACCGACATCGACCAGGAGCGCGTCGACAAGGGCGTGGGCTACGTCCACGCCGAGATCGAGAAGCTGCTCGGCAAGGGCCGCATCAACCAGGACAAGGCCAACCGCCTCAAGGGCCTGGTCTCCGGCGTCCTGGACAAGGCCGAGGGCTTCGCGGACGCGGACTTCATCATCGAGGCCGTGTTCGAGGAGATGTCCGTCAAGCAGAAGGTGTTCGCGGAGGTCGAGGCGGTCGCCCCGGCGCACGCGATCCTCGCCACCAACACCTCCTCGCTCTCCGTCTCGGAGATGGCCTCCAAGCTCCAGCACCCGGAGCGCGTGGTCGGCTTCCACTTCTTCAACCCGGTCGCGATCCTCCCGCTCCTGGAGATCGTCCGCGGCGAGCAGACCGACGACGCCTCCCTGGCCACCGCCTTCGGCGTCGCCAAGAAGCTGAAGAAGACCGCGGTCCTCACCAAGGACGCCCCGGCGTTCGTCGTGAACCGCATCCTGACCCGCTTCATGGGCGAGATCCAGAACGTCATCGACGAGGGCACCTCCGTCGAGACGGCCGAGAAGGCCATCGAGCCCCTCGGTCTGCCGATGTCGCCGCTGGTGCTCCTGGAGCTCGTCGGCCCGGCGATCGGTCTGCACGTCTCCGAGACCCTGAACCGCTCCTTCCCCGAGCGCTTCACCGTCTCGCCGAACCTCAAGCGCGTCGTCGAGGCCGGCAAGCGCGGCTTCTACGTCTACAACGCCGAGAACGGCTTCAAGCCGGAGCTCGACCCGGAGGTCGCCGCCCTCCTCGTCCAGGGCGACTCCGTCCTGACCGAGGAGCAGGTCCGCGACCGCGTCCTGGACGCGGTGGCGCAGGAGATCGGCCTGATGCTGGAGGAGGGTGTCGTCGCCGAGGCGCAGGACATCGACCTCTGCCTGATCACCGGCGCGGGCTGGCCCTTCCACCTGGGCGGCATCACGCCGTACCTGGACCGTGAGGGCGTCTCCGAGCGCGTCAACGGCAAGCCGTTCCTGGCGCAGGGCGTCGCGAGCGTCCCGGCGTAACACCCGGACGTCATGACGACGGCCCCGGCACCTCGCACAGGTGCCGGGGCCGTTCCCGTTCCGCGGGGAGGGGGCGTCACCCTATGGAGCGCCAGCCCTCCAGCAGGAGCCCCTCGGCGTCCACCTTCTGACGGGTGGTGACCGGCGTGCCCCCGTCGGCCACGGACATCGCGACGAGACCGCCGTCGAGGCCCCGGGTGAGAGCGGTGGCCAGGCTCCCCTGCCGCTCCCCCGTCTCCGACCAGCTCAGCCCCTCGGCCTCCTGCTCGCTGGGGTACGCGGCGAGGGCGAGGCGGCCGTCGTCGGACTGCTGGGCCAGGACCGTGCAGTCGAAGCCGTCGATGAGGCAGCGGGTGGCGGAGAGGCGTCCGGCGCCGACGGCCTTGCCGAGCGGGGTGGGCGCCTGCTCGCGCTCCGGCGACCAGGCGGTGACCTGGTTCTCCTGGTCGAGGTAGAAGAGCGTCACGTGCCCGGAGGGCCCGGTGACGGCCGCGAGGGTGCCCATGGTGACCGAGGCGGGCAGGAGCTCCTCGCGGACCGGCTTCGCGCCGGCCTCGCGCTGGACGTAGCGGACGAGGCCCTTGGCGTGCGAGCTGTAGAGCTCGACGAGACCGGAGCCGTTGGTGACGGCGACCGGCGAGGGGTCGGTCTTCGACCCCTTCAGGTCCCACCAGGGGTGCCAGCCGCCCGCGTCCTTCTGCGCCCGGACGCTGAGGCCGCCGCCGCCGTTCCGTACGAAGGCGTAGACGCGGCCCTGGGCGTCCACGGCGACGGCCGGGTTGCCCATCCAGGGACCCTTGCCGTTCGAGTGGCCCAGGGAGCGCCAGGGGGCCGCGGGGCGGCCCGTCTGGAACTGGACGGCGTGCACCAGCTCGACGTGGCCCTCCTCGCCGCCCGTCGGCCGCAGACCGACGAGGTGGACGTACCGGTCGGCGCCCTGGCCGACGGCGAGGAACGGGGTGAGGCCGTCGCCGCCGAGGGAGACGGGGCCGCTCCAGCCCCCGTCGGGCTCCTCCGTCCAGCGCACCACCTCGCCGTCCCGGGGCAGGTAGGCGCTGAACCGGCCCTCCTCCCCTCTGGTCAGCCAGCCGCCCTGGAGCACGGGGGCGGCGGGGCCGTGGGCACGGTCGGTGGGGGCCTGGGATCGGTTCGCCATGAGGGGATCCAGCACTCCGGTCGTCGGGAGGAGTTCGGGTACGAACCGACTGTAGTCGCCCTC
The DNA here is from genome assembly GCF_042890295.1 of Streptomyces sp. NPDC002232. Classification (NCBI taxonomy): domain Bacteria; kingdom Bacillati; phylum Actinomycetota; class Actinomycetes; order Kitasatosporales; family Streptomycetaceae; genus Streptomyces; species Streptomyces sp. NPDC002232. The sequence continues at coordinate 847,281 of NZ_JBIARV010000005.1, forward strand.
CCGGACGCTCTCCGCCGCGCCCGCGGCCTCAGTGGGTCAGGAGCGCGCCTCCCGGCCCTCGCGGGCCAGCCGGCTGTGATGGCGCCCGTACAGGAAGTACACGACGAAGCCGATCACCATCCAGACGGCGAAGCGGAACCAGGTCTCGCCCGGCAGGTTGAGCATGAGCCAGACGGACGCGGCGATGGAGACGATCGGCAGCACGGGCACCCAGGGGGTGCGGAAGGCGCGCGGCAGGTCGGGGCGGGTGCGGCGGAGCACCATGACGCCGACGGCGACGACGACGAAGGCGAAGAGGGTGCCGATGTTCACCAGGGTCGCGAGCTCGTTGATGCTGGTGAAGCCGGCGACGACGGCGATGATCACGCCGAGCAGGATGGTCGGCCGGTACGGGGTCCGGAACCGGGGGTGCGTCTTGGAGAAGAAGCGCGGCAGCAGGCCGTCGCGGCTCATGGCGAAGAAGACGCGGGTCTGGCCGAGGAGCAGGATCAGACAGACCGTGGTGAGGCCGACGGCGGCGCCGAAGCTGATCACGCCCGCGTAGAAGGGGTGGCCCGCCGCCTTGAAGGCGTCGGCGAGCGGGGCGCTGACGGACAGCTCGGTGTAGTGCTGCATGCCGGTGACGACGAGGGCGACGGCCACGTACAGCACGGTGCAGATGAGGAGCGAGCCGAGGATGCCCCGGGGCATGTCCCGCTGCGGCAGCTTGGTCTCCTCGGCGGCGGTGGCGACCACGTCGAAGCCGATGAAGGCGAAGAAGACGACGGAGGCGGCGGTGAAGATGCCCATGACGCCGAAGTTCGTCGGCTCGTAGCCGAAGATCAGCTGGACCATCGGGGAGTCCCAGCCGGAGGTGCCGCCGGGCGGGGTGACGGCCGGCGGGATGAAGGGCTTGTAGTTGTCGCCGACGATGAAGAACAGGCCGGCGATGATCACGATCATCACGACGGTGACCTTGATCGCGACGACGACCGCGGTGATCCGGGCGGAGAGCTTCATGCCGAGGACGAGGACCACGGTCAGGACGAGGACGAGCAGGAACGCCAGGATGTCGAAGGTGCCGCCCGGGATGTCCGGGCCTTCGAGCGCGGCGGGCAGGTGCCAGCCGATGTTGTCCAGCAGGGATCTGACGTACCCGGACCAGCCGACGGCGACCACGGCCGTGCCGAGGGCGAACTCCAGGACCAGGTCCCAGCCGATGATCCAGGCCGGGAGCTCGCCGATGGACGCGTACGCGAAGGTGTACGCCGATCCCGCCACCGGCACCGTCGAGGCGAACTCGGCATAGCAGAGGGCGGCCAGGGCGCACACGATGCCCGCGGCGACGAAGGCGAGGGCGGTGGCCGGTCCGGCGTTCTCCTTGGCGACCTTGCCGGTGAGGACGAAGATGCCGGTGCCGATGATGACGCCGACGCCGAACACCGTCAGGTCCCAGGCCGACAGGGACTTCCGGAGCGCGTGCTCGGGCTCCTCCGTGTCGCGGATCGACTGCTCGACCGATTTCGTCCGGAACATTCCGGTCCTGGCGCGTGGTTGCTGGTCCGTACTCACGTCGCACCTCCCTGCCATGGGGCTGCCCGTCCTGGGGACAGAATGCACGCGAATGGGCCGGTCGGCACTCCGAAGAGTGATCCGACCGGCCCAGAGGTGACGCCGGGTGACGGGGGTCCGTCAGTCGCGCGCGGGCTCCACGGCCTGGGCGCTGCTCTCGAAACGGCCGTCCAGACGCGAGACCAGACCGGTGACCTGGCGGGCGATGTCCGGGGCGGTCAGCCCGATCTCGGCAAGGACCTCGCCGCGGGAGGCGTGGTCGAGGAAGCGCGGCGGGATGCCGAAGTCACGCAGCGGTACGTCGACGCCGGCGTCGCGCAGCGCCTGGGCGACGGCGGAGCCGACACCGCCGACGCGGCTGTTGTCCTCGACGGTGACGACGACCCGGTGACGCTCGGCGAGCGGGGCGAGGGCCTCGTCGACCGGCTTGACCCACCGGGGGTCGACGACGGTGGTGGAGATGCCCTGCCGGTCGAGGAGGTCGGCGATCTCCAGGCACATGGGGGCCAGGGCTCCCACGGAGACCAGGAGGACGTCCGGCCGCTCGGAGCCGGCCTCGCGGAGCACGTCCATGCCGCCGACGCGGCGCAGGGCCGGGACGGCCGGTCCGACGGCGCCCTTGGAGAAGCGGACGACGGTCGGGGCGTCGGTGACCTCGACGGCCTCGCGCAGCTGGGCGCGGACCTGGTCGGCGTCGCGCGGGGCGGCGAGCCGCAGGCCGGGCACGACCTGGAGGATCGACATGTCCCACATGCCGTTGTGCGAGGCGCCGTCGGTGCCGGTGACGCCGGCCCGGTCCAGGACGAAGGTGACGCCGCACTTGTGCAGGGCCACGTCCATCAGGACCTGGTCGAAGGCGCGGTTGAGGAAGGTGGCGTAGACGGCGAAGACCGGGTGGAGTCCGCCGGTGGCGAGGCCGGCCGCGGAGACCGCGGCGTGCTGCTCGGCGATGCCGACGTCGAAGACCCGCTCGGGGAAGGCCTTGGCGAACTTGTCGAGACCGACGGGCTGGAGCATGGCCGCCGTGATGGCGACGATGTCCGCGCGCTCCTTGCCGAGCGCGACCATCTCCTCGGCGAAGACGCCGGTCCAGTCGGCGCCGGAGGAGGAGATGGGCAGGCCGGTGTCGGGGTGGATCTTGCCGACGGCGTGGAAGCGGTCGGCCTCGTCCTGGAGGGCGGGCTGGTAGCCGCGGCCCTTCTCGGTGAGGCAGTGCACGATCACGGGGCCGCCGAAACGTTTGGCGCGCGTGAGGGCGGACTCCAGGGCCTCGATGTCGTGGCCGTCGATGGGGCCGACGTACTTCAGGCCGAGGTCCTCGAACATGCCCTGCGGGGCGATGAAGTCCTTGAGGCCCTTCTTGGCGCCGTGCAGGGTCTCGTAGAGCGGCTTCCCGACGACCGGGGTGCGCTCCAGGATGTCCTTGCCGCGGGCCAGGAAGCGCTCGTAGCCGTCCGTGGTGCGCAGGGTGGCCAGGTGGTTGGCGAGGCCGCCGATGGTGGGCGCGTAGGAGCGCTCGTTGTCGTTGACGACGATGACGAGCGGGCGGTCCTTGGCGGCGGCGATGTTGTTCAGCGCCTCCCAGGCCATGCCGCCGGTGAGGGCGCCGTCACCGATGACCGCGACGACGTGGTCGTCCTTCTTCAGGACCTCGTTGGCCTTGGCGAGGCCGTCGGCCCAGCCCAGGACGGTGGAGGCGTGCGAGTTCTCGATGACGTCGTGCTCGGACTCGGCCTGCGAGGGGTAGCCGGAGAGGCCGCCCTTCATCTTGAGCTTCGAGAAGTCCTGGCGCCCGGTGAGGAGCTTGTGGACGTAGCTCTGGTGGCCGGTGTCCCAGAGGACCTTGTCCTTCGGGGAGTCGAACACCCGGTGCAGGGCGAGGGTCAGCTCGACCACACCGAGGTTGGGGCCGAGGTGCCCGCCGGTCTTGGAGACGGCGTCCACGAGGAACGTCCTGATCTCGTCGGCCAGCTGGTCCAGCTGCTCCGGGGAGAGCCGGTCCAGATCTCGCGGTCCCCTGATACGGGTCAGCAGAGCCACCCGTTCCTCCTTGCTTTGAGCTGGTCGAGCTTGCCGATTTGTCGAGTCTAATGTTCCGTCTTGGATCGTGGGCATCGGGCCGGGGGGTGAGGCGTCACCCTCATGGCCGACAATCCGCTGATCTGTACGGCTCTGCACGCGCGCGTTCACTGTGCTTTCCGGCGTTCTCCGGCGCGCGTGCGCCGGAGTGCGCTCCGCGCGCGTGTACTGCTCCGGACGCGCGGGAGCCCGGCACCGGTTTCCCGGTGCCGGGCTGCTGTGACGGGTGTTACGCGCGGCCCGCGGTCTTCTGCGTGCGGCGGGAGACCGAGTCGATGATCACGGCGATGAGCAGGACCGCTCCGGTGATCATGTACTGGATGGCGTTCGAGGACAGGTTCATCTGGTTGAGGCCCTGGACGATCGACTGGATGACCAGGATGCCGAGGAGCGCCGACCAGACCTTGCCGCGTCCGCCGAAGAGGGACGTTCCGCCGATGACCGCGGCGGCGATGCACATCATCAGCTGGTTGCCGCCGCCGAGGGAGCGGTCGGCGCCGCCCGTCGCGGAGGCGAGGAAGAGGCCTCCGACGGCGCCCATCGTGCCGGAGATCATGAAGACCGAGATCCGGATCCACGAGACGTTGATGCCGGCGCGGCGTGCGGCCTCGATGCCGCCGCCGACCGCGAAGACCTGACGGCCGTACGTGGTGCGGCGCAGGACGAAGTCCGTGACGAGGAGGATCACCAGGAAGATCACCAGGGAGAGCGGCAGGCCCTGCTCCTGGTTGAAGCCGTACGCGGCGACGAGGACGAGCACCGCGAGGACGGCGGTGCGCAGGATGATCTCGCTCTGCGGGCGGTGCGGCAGCTCGGCGGCCTTGCGGCGGCGGGAGTCGCGCAGCTGGGCCAGGTAGAAGGCGGCGACGACGGCCACGGCGAGGCCGTAGGCGGCGGCGACGTCGGAGAAGTAGTACTTGGTGAGGTCGCCGACGAAGCTGCCGATCGGGGTGGGGATGGTCGACCGGTCGCCCATGACCCAGGTCTGGAGACCGGCCCAGCCGAGGAAGCCGGCGAGGGTGACGACGAAGGCGGGGACGCCGATCTTGGCGAACACCAGGCCGTGGAAGGCGCCGATCAGGGTGCCGGACAGGATGCCGAGGAGGATCGCGAGACCGTCGGGCATGTCGGTGCCGAGCACGCCCCAGACGGAGCCGGCCAGACCCGCGACGGAGCCCACGGCGAGGTCGATCTCGCCGAGCAGCAGGACGAAGACGATGCCGACGGCCATGATGCCGGGGCCTACGGCGTACAGCGTGATCTGGTCGAGGTTGTACGAGGTGATGAAGTTGCCGGTGAGGGCCTGGAAGACCACGCCGATCACGATCAGGCCGACGACGACGGGCAGCGAGCCGATCTCACCCGAGCGCATCTTGCGCTTGAACTCGTCGACGTACCCCTTGAAGCCCTGCTCGCGGACGAGGAGGCGGGGGTCGACGGCGGGCACCGCGGCGGCGGCCGGGGCCGCCTCCTCGCCCGCGCGCGGCTCGGGCACGGTGTCCTCGGAGGTGCTGGGGGTCGTGCTCACTTCGCTACCTCCGCGTTGCGGGCCTGGCGGCGGGTCACGGCGTTGTCCGTGGCACCGGTGATCGCGGCGATGATCTCTTCGTGCGTGGTGGTGGCCACCGGGAAGGTGCCGTTGTTGCGGCCCAGGCGGAGCACGGCCACGGTGTCGGCGACGGCCTTGACGTCGGCCATGTTGTGGCTGATGAGGATCACGCCGAGACCCTGCTCGCGCAGCCGCTCGACCAGGTCGAGGACCTGCGCGGTCTGCTCGACGCCGAGCGCGGCGGTGGGCTCGTCCAGGATCACGATCTTGGGGTCGCCGACCAGGGCGCGGGCGATGGCGACGACCTGCCGCTGACCGCCGGAGAGGGCGGCGACGGGGATGCGGACGCTGGGGATGCGGATGGAGAGCGTGGAGAGCAGGTCCTTGGCCCGCTTCTCCATGGCGACCTCGTCGAGGACGCCGCCCTTCTTGATCTCGCGGCCGAGGAACAGGTTGGCGACGACGTCGAGGTTGTCGCAGAGCGCGAGGTCCTGGTAGACGGTCGCGACACCGAGGTTCTGGGAGTCGTGCGGGCGCTGGATCTCGACGCGCTCGCCCTCCCACTCGATGACGCCCTCGTCGATGGGGTGCACGCCGGCGATCGTCTTGACCAGCGTGGACTTTCCCGCTCCGTTGTCGCCGACGAGCGCGACGACCTCTCCTGCGTGGACTTCGAGATCGACACCGGAGAGGACCTGAACCGCTCCGAACCGCTTGAAGATCCCGCGCAACGCCAGCACGGGCGTCTGGGACACGTGAACCAACTCCTTCGCCGCCCGGGGAGGGGTCGACGGCATGTCGCGCCGGGTGCGGCGCCGAAGTTTCGAGGGGGGCTGGGCTCGTCCGGCCCCCGGACCGACAGCGGGGTCTGGGTCGGCCGGGGGCCGGACGGGCTGGGGGGACGGATCCGGGGCCGTGCGCCGCCCTTGTTACCGGGGGTCTTCACCCTCTGTACGCGGGCGGCGGCGCCTCTGACGGGCGCGGCCGGGGCCGGGATCCGTGGCGCGGGACCGTGCGGGTCCCGCGAGGTGGGGCCTGGGTTACTTGATGCCCAGCGCGGTGCACTTGGCGGCGAGGTCCGCGGTGCAGAGGTCCGCGGCCTTGTAGATGCCGTCCTTGACGACCGTGGTCTGGATGTTGGTCTTGTCGACCACGACCGGGGCGAAGAGCGTGGAGGGCACGCCGTCGGTCGCGCCCTGGGCACCGAGGTCCTTGCCCTTGAGCAGGTTCACCGCGAACTTGGCGGCCTCGGGGGCCAGCTGGAGCGGCGACTTGTAGATCGTGAAGGTCTGGGTGCCCGCGATGATCCGCTGGATGCCCGCGACCTCGGCGTCCTGGCCGCCCACCGGGATGCCCTTGACGCCGGCGTTCTCGAGGGAGGTGATGATGCCGCCGGCCATGCCGTCGTTCGCGGAGTAGACCGCGCCGATCTTGTCCTTGCCGACCGAGGAGATCGCGGCGGACATCTTCTCGCCCGCGACCTTCGGGTCCCACTCGCCGGAGGCCTCGTAGGCGATCTTGCCGACCTTGCCGTCGAGCGCGGTGTGGGCGCCCTTCTTGAACAGCGCGGCGTTCGGGTCCTTCTCGTCGCCGTTGATCATCACGACGTTCGCCGAGGCGGCCTTGCCGCCGAGCGCGGTCAGCAGGGCCTGGCCCTGGAGCTCGCCGACCTTGTTGTTGTCGTGGCTGACGTAGGCGTCGGCACCGGGGACGGCACGGTCGTACGCGACGACCTTGACGCCCTTGGCCTTCGCGTCCTTGACCCAGCCCTCGGCCTTGGCGGCGTCGACCGGGTCGAGCGCGATGACCTTGACGCCGTCGGCGATCAGCTGGTCGAACTGCTGCTTCTGCTTCACGACGTCGGAGACCGCGTTGTTGTAGACGATCTCGCAGTCGGAGCAGGCGGCCTTGACGGCCTTCTCGAACTGCGGCTTGTCCAGCGCCTCGTAGCGCGAGGTCTTGTTCTCCGGAAGGAGCAGGCCGATCTTGGTCGAGCTGCCCTTGTCACCGCTGTCGTCGCCGCCGGCCTGGCCGCAGGCGGCGAGCGAGAGTGCCATCGAGACCGCGGCCGTGGCTATGACGGCGCGACGCGTCACTGCGTTCATGTGGGTTGCCTCCCTGACGAGGCCGCGACGTTGCGGCCGAGGTGGCACGAAGTCAACTCGGCTGCAACGTTGCCGTCAAGAAGTAAATTCTTAACGAGATGACAACGACGGTGTTCGTTATCTAAGTGAAGGCAAGACGTGAGGTCGGCGCCGCCGCGGGCAGAGCGCTCTCCAACAGGGTCGAATCGCCCATTTCGCTCAGTACGAGGGCGAGCGCGCCGAGCACCTCGGCGCGCCCTCCCAGGGCCCCCTGGGCCAGCGAGAGCTGGCGGGCGGCGCTGGGGATCGCGTACCGCGAGACCGAGTCCCTGATGGGCGCGAGGACCAGCTCCCCGGCCTCGGCGAGGTCGCCGCCGAGCACCACCCGGCTCGGGTTGAGGAGGTTGCAGAGGTTGGCGACGCCGCTGCCGATGTGCCGCCCGACGTCGGCGACCACCCGGCGGCAGCCGGGATCCCCCTCGCGGGCCAGCTGGACGACCCGTTCCATGGTCAGGTCGGGGCCGTGGCTCGGCTGGAGCAGCGGCAGCACGTACCGCGCGGCGGTGAAGGTCTCCAGGCAGCCGCGGTTGCCGCAGCGGCAGACCGGCCCCGACTCGTCCAGGGTGATGTGCCCGATCTCGCCCGCGGTGCCGCCGGGCCCCCGGTAGACCCGCCCGTCGATGACGAGCCCGGCACCGACGCCGCTGGCCACCTTGATGTAGGCCAGGTCCTTGACGCCCCGGCCGCTGCCCCAGACCAGCTCGCCGAGCGCGCCGAGGTTGGCGTCGTTGTCGACGTGCACGGGGACGCCGAGCCGTCCGGAGAGCTCCTCCGCGGGGTTGATCCCGCTCCACCCCGGCAGGATCGACGTCGAGCCGAGGGTCCCGGAGGAGACGTCGATCGGGCCCGGCACGCCGAGGCCGACGCCGATCACCTTGTCGGGGCCGATGCCGGTGGCCCGGATCAGCCGTTTGACCAGCCGCTCGGCCCGGTCGAAGCCCTCCGCGGAGGAGGCGTCCACGTCGAGCGGCTCGGCCTCCTCGGCGAGCACCTGGTGGGCGAGGTTGCCGACGGCGACCCGCAGGTGCGTGTGACCGAAGTCCACGCCGATCACGATGCCGGCGTCGCCGGAGAGCGAGACGCTGCGGGCCCGGCGGCCGCCCGCGGAGGTGGGGGTGACCTCGACGGTGCCGCCGTCCTTCAACTCCCGCACGATGTTGGAGACCGTGGCGGCGGAGAGCCCGGTCGCCCGGGCGATCTCCGCCTGGGTCAGCGATCCGGCCATTCGCACAGCCCGGACGACCCGTTCGAGATTGGCCCTGTGCAGAGACGTCTGCGACCCCGGAGTCTCCATCGACTCTCTCACTCCCACCGTTTTCTCCAACATGTGAACTCTAAGGGGACGCTTTCGGCTTGGTCCCCGTCAAGACCTTGAGTGTCGGAGCTGAGTGTCACACGACGCGCCGGGGCCCCCGGCGCGGGTGCGCCGGGGGCCCCGGGAGTGCGGGCGGCGGGCTACTTCACGGCGCCGGCGGTCAGTCCGGCCACCACCTGCCGCTGGAAGATGATGTACGCGGCGAGGACCGGGAGCATCGCCATCACGAGGCCGGCGAAGAGGCCGGACCAGTCGCCCTTGTAACCCTGGCTGACGGCGAGCTGGACGAGGCCCTGCGAGAGCACCTTGTTCTCCGGCTCGGTGTTGAGCACGGTCGGCAGCAGGTACTGGTTCCACTGGCCGAGGAAGTTGAAGATGCCGACGCTGATGAGACCGGGCTTGGCCATCGGCAGCATCACCTGGAAGAAGGTCCGGGTGTGCGAGGCGCCGTCCACGAAGGCCGCTTCCGCCACCGAGGTCGGCAGGGTGCGGAAGAAGGCCGTGAGGAAGAAGACGGTGAACGGCAGCGAGTACGCGATGTAGACCAGGATCAGGCCGTGCAGGGTGTTGAGCAGGGCCATGTTCTGAAGGACGTAGAAGAGCGGCACCAGCGCCAGGATGATCGGGAAGCTCATCCCTCCGATGAAGAGGAAGTAGATGAAGCGGTTGCCCGGGAAGTCGAAGCGGGCCAGGACGTAGGCCGCCATCGAGCCGAGGAGGAGCGTGCCGAGGAGCGAGCCGCCGACCACCAGGAGGGTGTTCAGGAAGTAGTCGCTCATGTGCGCCTCGGTCCAGGCGCGCGACCAGTTCTCGAAGTGCAGCTTGTCGGGCAGCGCCCACGGCGAGGTGAAGATCGCCTTGTCGGTCTTGAAGGAGGTCATGACCGCCCACAGCAGCGGCATGACGACCATGATCGCCCAGATGATCAGGACGCCGTGCGAGAAGACGTTGAGGGTCGCGCCCTCGGCCTTGGCGGTCCTGCGCGGGGCGGACGCCGACGTCTTCGTGACGGCGGGGCCGGGACCGGCCGGGGAGTCGGGGGCCCCGACGCCGGTGGTGGCAGTGTCGGTCGTCTTCATCAGAACTCCAGCCGCTCGCGCCGGCCCAGCTTCATCACGACGGCCGCGAAGGCGAGCGTGACGACGAGGAGCGCGACACCGATGGTCGTTGCGTAGGCGGCCTGACCGTCCCGGAACGCCTTCTGGTACACGTACAGCGGAAGGACGATGGTGGAGAAGTCCGGCCCGCCGCCGTTGGGGCCGACGGTCATGATCTGCACGACGGCGAAGGACTCCGCGCCGAGCGCGAGGATGCCCATGTAGATCCAGCCCGACTGCACGGTGTCCCAGAGCAGCGGCATGGTGATCCTGAAGAAGGTGGTGAAGCGGTTCGCGCCGTCGAGCAGGGCCGCCTCGTAGAAGTCCCTCGGAATGGACGCCATGCCGGCCGAGAAGAGGACGACGAAGAAACCGACCGTGGACCAGACGAGGACCGCCATCACGCAGATGAGGGCGAGGTCCGGATCGCCGAGCCAGTCCGGCTGGATGCTTCCGAGGCCGACGCCCTTCAATACGGAATTGATGGCTCCGCTGTTCGGGTTGTAGGCGAACTGGAAGAGCAGCGCGACGATCGCGATCGACAGCACCTGCGGGAAGAAATAGACGATCTTGTAGAACGAGGAGCCCCGCACACCCGAGATCGCCGCACCCTTGCGGCTCCGACCGCCGACATTCAGCATGAAGGCGAAGAAAAGTGCCATCCCGACGGTCACCAGCGGGAGCACCAGCGCGAAGATCAGACTGTGCTGGAGCGATTTCCAGAAGATCTCGTCGTCCAGCATTCGGCTGTAGTTGTCGAATCCGACCATGCCGAATTCGGGACTCAGCCCGGTCCAGTCCGTGAACGAGTAGTAGATGGCCTGGATGAACGGCCAGATCACGAACAGCGCATAGAGCGCGAGGGGGGCCACGAGGAACCCCACGATGAAACGGTACTTGCCGTGTTGCATTCCTACCGACCCCGATCTTTCCCGCGCCAAGCGCGCCGCTGGTGCCGCGCGCGAAGGAGCCGGGGCCCGCTCCCGGTCGGCGGGAAGGGGCCCCGGCGCAGTGCGTCAGTGCTTGTAGTGCTTGATGCTCGAGTCCTTGGCGGCCTCGTCGGCGTACTTCTGGATCTTCTTGATCGTCTCGGCCGGGGTCGCGCGGCCGGCCATCATCTCGCCGAGGCCGGCGACGCCGATCTTCTCCTTCTGGAGGGCGACGTACCAGTCCTGGAGGCGCGGGTTGACGACGTTCTGGCCGGCCTTCTCCAGGGCCGCGACACCGGACTTGAGGCCCGGGGTCAGCTCGATGCCGTCGGTGCCGCCGTTGAAGGCCGTCAGGGACTTCACGGACTGGGTGAAGTTCTTGGAGGAGGCCTCGCTGAGCATGATGCGCAGCTGCTCCAGACCGCCCTCGGGGTTCTTCGCCTTCGCCGGGACGATGAAGGGCTCACCGCCGGAGGCCCAGATGGTGCCGAAGGGCATCTTGTCGGAGGAGTCGATGCCGGTCGGCGCCGACACGGCCAGGTTGAAGTCGGCCGGCATGGTCTTCGCCGCCTCGTTCTCGACCCAGGAGCCGTTCGGGATGAACAGCGCCTTGCCCTCGGTCCAGGCGGTCTGCGACTGGATGTGGTCGAGGCCGGGGGTGCCCTTGAGGATGTAGCCCTTCCGGACCAGCTCGTAGTACGCCTCGAAACACGTCTTGACCGCGGGGTGCTCCCAGGCCTTCGGCTCCAGGTTGTCGATGGCGTCGAGGACCTCGCGGCCGCCGACCTTGCCGATCATCGGGTAGAGCGAGAAGGGGACGTAGTACGGGTACTTGCCGGCGTACGTCCAGCCCGCGATGCCCTTCTTCTTGGCCTTCTCGCAGACGGCCAGCATCTCGTCCCAGGTCTCCGGGTACTTGGCGTCCAGGGAGTCGAGCAGCTTCTGCGAGTACCAGACGCCGTAGACCGTGTACGCGTAGTACATGATCCACACCGGGTCGCCCTCGAACTGGCCCATCTCGACGATGCCGGGGCGCAGGGTGTCGCGGACCTTCTTGCTCGGGTCGTCGATCGACGGCGCGTCGAGGAGCGGAGTGAGGTCCGCCAGCTGCTTCTGGCCGACGAGGACGCCCATGTCCATCTGCTCGGCGCCGGAGTTGTCGATGAGGTCCGGCGGGGTGCCGCCGTTGAAGCGCGGCTGGAGCGTGGTGGTGATCTTCTGGGTCGGGGTGAACTTGACGGCCGCCTTGGGGTAATTCGTCTCGTACACCTTGATGGCGTCCTTGGCGTACTGCTGTCCGAATCCGCCGTCGAAGAGGACGAACTCCATCGGGGCCGACTCATTCACCCCGAGCGGGTTCTTGTCGGACTTGGTGCCCTTTTCGACCTTCTCATTGCCGCTGTCACCGCTGCTCGCGCAGGCGGACAGGAAGCTCATCGTCGGCACGGAGATCAGACCGATAGCGGCGGAACGCTTGATCAGATCGCGACGGCCGAGGCCCTCACCGTTGTGTGCGGAGGTGGATCCCATGCTCAAGTCCTCGCCTTCATTCAGGACTCAGGCGGTGTACCGGTCGCCCGTTTCTCGCTCGCCACAGGCGAAGGGCCCCGCCACCGCGGTCATTTGCAGCCGGGTCGTGCACGCGTCGGGCCGTCGTCGCATTGCTCCGACTGGCTGGACGCCGACAGGTATAGTCCACTTCCCTTCGCGGGAGCAAGATCGAAACCAGGTTTGCACGACCATCTTTCCCGAGTTGAGACCTCCGGGATAAGCACGTGGGATCTGCGGCGTTTCGTCCAACCATTCGCCACGCAACACCCTTGACAGGACGTCATGGCGACCCCATCCCGCGGGCGTGACGCGGAGGCGCACGAGAGCCCCCGGAAGGGAAGCCGCAAAAGGGACATTTGATCGACATCGAAACAGTTGTGTCACAAACCAGTTGCCCGGTGAAGATCTCGTGAGAAGGATCCGGGATCATAGAGATCCCGCCGCCCCTGCCGTCTTCGGCACGAGCGCGCGGCGGGACCTGCCAATTCCACACGGACCTGGAGTACTACGTGGCCAACTCTTCTGGCCTGAACCGCACGGGCGTCCTGTCCCGTGTCACGGTCGCCGCGATCACGGCCGCCCTCGTCGGCACCACGACGGCCGCGGTCGCCGCGGACGCGCCGCAGACCGCCGCCAAGGCGATCAAGCCGGCCGTCGCGCCCGCCGCCTCCGCCTCCGCCGCGAACGCCACCGCCGCCGCGGCCGACGCCGAGCTCCGCTTCCTGCAGGGCGTGTCCGGCTCCACCCTCTACTACTACCAGCCGAACGGCTCCGGTGGCTTCGAGGCCCGCGAGTACGCCAACAGCACCTGGACCAACGTCAAGGCCGCCCAGCAGGCCGACAACGACCACGACGGTGTGGCCGACGACGCCTGGATCCTCTACACCAACGGCACCCTCGGCTACGCCGCGGGCGAGTCGGCCTCCAACGAGTTCACCACCATCGGTGGCGGCTGGAACATCTACAACAAGATCCTCTCGCCGGGCACGCTCGGTGGCGGCGCGGCGGCGGATCTCCTCGCCCGCGACAGCTCCGGCGTCCTGTACCTGTACCTGGGCTACGACAACGGCAAGCTCACCACCCGCTACCGGGTCGGCGGCGGCTGGAACGCCTACAGCCAGATCGCCGGTGTCGGCGACCTGAGCGGTGACGGCAAGGCCGACATCGTGGCCCGCGACGCCTCCGGCATCCTGTGGCTCTACAAGGGCACGGGCGACTACAAGGCGCCGTTCACCGGCCGCACCAAGATCGGCGGCGGCTGGAACAGCTACAACAACATCCTCGGCATCGGCGACCTCGACTGGGACGGCCGCGCCGACCTGATCGCGCGCGACTCGGCCGGCAAGCTGTACCGCTACTCGGGCACCGGCAACGCCGCCGCCCCGTTCAAGCCGCGCGCCGTCATCGGCACCAGCGGCTGGAACACGTACCGCATCCTGTTCTGATCCGGCCTCCCGTCATCCTGAAGGGCGCGTGACGAACGCGAGGGCCCCGCTCCTCTTCCGAGGAGCGGGGCCCTTTCCGTTCAACCGGTCCGTCAGCCGCGGATCAGGTTGCGCAGCACGTACTGCATGATGCCGCCGTTGCGGTAGTAGTCCGCCTCGCCGGGGGTGTCGATGCGGACGACCGCGTCGAACTCGACACCGGTGTCGGTGGTGACCTTGACCGTGCTCGGGGTGGTGCCCTCGTTCAGCTCCGTGACGCCCGCGATGGAGAAGGTCTCCTCGCCGGTCAGACCGAGCGAGTCGGCCGACTGGCCGGCCGGGAACTGGAGCGGGAGGACGCCCATGCCGATGAGGTTCGAGCGGTGGATGCGCTCGTACGACTCGGTGATGACGGCCTTGACGCCGAGGAGCGCGGTGCCCTTGGCGGCCCAGTCGCGGGACGAGCCGGAGCCGTACTCCTTGCCGCCCAGGATGACCAGCGGGGTGCCGGCGGCCTGGTAGTTCTGCGAGGCGTCGTAGATGAACGACACCGGGCCGTCCTCGACGGTGAAGTCGCGGGTGAAGCCGCCCTCGGTGCCCGGCGCGATCTGGTTGCGCAGGCGGATGTTGGCGAAGGTGCCGCGGATCATGACCTCGTGGTTGCCTCGGCGCGAGCCGTAGGAGTTGAAGTCACGACGCTCCACACCGTGCTCGGTGAGGTACTTGCCGGCCGGGGTGTCGGCCTTGATGGCGCCGGCCGGGGAGATGTGGTCGGTGGTGACCGAGTCGCCCAGCTTGGCCAGGACGCGGGCGCCGGTGATGTCGGTGACCGGGGAGGTCTCCATCGTCATGCCCTCGAAGTACGGGGGCTTCCGGACGTAGGTGGACTCGGCGTCCCACTCGAAGGTGTTGCCGGTCGGGATCTCCAGCGCCTGCCACTGGGCGTCGCCCGCGAAGACGTCCTGGTAGGACTTGTTGAACATGTCCTCGCCGATGGCGTTGGCGACGACGTCGTTGACCTCGGCCTCCGACGGCCAGATGTCGGCCAGGTGGACGGGCTTGCCGTCCTGGTCGACGCCGAGGGCGTCCTTGGTGATGTCCACCTTCATGGAGCCCGCGATGGCGTACGCGACGACCAGCGGCGGGGAGGCCAGGTAGTTCATCTTGACGTCGGGGTTGATGCGACCCTCGAAGTTGCGGTTGCCCGAGAGCACCGAGGTCACGGCCAGGTCGTGCTCGTTGACGGCCTTGGAGACCTCCTCCGGCAGCGGGCCGGAGTTGCCGATGCAGGTGGTGCAGCCGTAGCCGACGAGGTTGAAGCCGACCTTGTCGAGGTACGGGGTGAGGCCCGCCTTGTCGAAGTAGTCGGTGACGACCTTCGAGCCCGGGGCGAGGGTGGTCTTGACCCACGGCTTGCGGGTCAGGCCCTTCTCGACGGCCTTCTTCGCGACGAGCGCGGCGGCGACCATCACGTACGGGTTCGACGTGTTGGTGCAGGAGGTGATCGCGGCGACGGTGACGGCGCCGTGGTCGATCGTGTAGGTGGTGCCGTCGGGGGCGGTCACCTCGACCGGGTTCGACGGGACGCCGTTGCTGACGGCCGGGGCGTCGGAGGCCGGGAAGGACTCCTTGCCCGCCTCGTCGTCGTTCGAGACGTAGTTGCGCACGTCCTGGGCGAACTGCGCGGCGGCGTTCGCGAGGACGATGCGGTCCTGCGGGCGCTTCGGGCCGGCGATGGACGGGACGACCGTGGAGAGGTCGAGCTCCAGCTTCTCGGAGAAGTCGGGCTCGGCGGCCGGGTCGAGCCAGAGGCCCTGCTCCTTGGCGTACGCCTCGACGAGCGCGACCTGCTGCTCGGAGCGGCCGGTGAGCTTGAGGTAGTTCAGGGTCTCGCCGTCGATCGGGAAGACCGCGGCGGTGGAGCCGAACTCCGGCGACATGTTGCCGATGGTGGCGCGGTTCGCGAGGGAGGTGGCGGCGACGCCCTCACCGTAGAACTCGACGAACTTGCCGACGACGCCGTGCTTGCGCAGCATCTCGGTGATCGTGAGGACCAGGTCGGTGGCGGTGGTGCCGGCCGGGAGCTCGCCGGTCAGCTTGAAGCCGACGACGCGCGGGATGAGCATGGAGACCGGCTGGCCGAGCATCGCGGCCTCGGCCTCGATGCCGCCGACGCCCCAGCCGAGCACGCCGAGGCCGTTGACCATGGTGGTGTGCGAGTCGGTGCCGACGAGGGTGTCGGGGTACGCCTGGCCGTTGCGGACCATGACCGTGCGGGCCAGGTGCTCGATGTTCACCTGGTGGACGATGCCGGTGCCCGGCGGGACGACCTTGAAGTCGTCGAACGCGGTCTGGCCCCAGCGCAGGAACTGGTAGCGCTCCTTGTTGCGGCCGTACTCCAGCTCGACGTTCTGCGCGAAGGCGTCGTGGGTGCCGAACTTGTCGGCGATGACGGAGTGGTCGATGACCATCTCGGCCGGGGACAGCGGGTTGATCTTCGCCGGGTCGCCGCCGAGCGCGGCGACGGCCTCGCGCATGGTGGCGAGGTCGACGACGCAGGGCACGCCGGTGAAGTCCTGCATGATCACGCGGGCGGGCGTGAACTGGATCTCCTGGCTCGGCTGAGCCTGCGAGTCCCAGTTGCCGAGGGCCCGGATGTGGTCGGCGGTGATGTTCGCGCCGTCCTCGGTGCGGAGCAGGTTCTCCAGGAGGACCTTCAGGCTGTAAGGGAGGCGCGCGGAGCCCTCGACCTTGTCCAGCTTGAAGATCTCGTACGACTCGTCGCCCACGCGCAGCGTGCTGCGGGCGTCGAAGCTGTTCGCCGACACGACAGTCTCCTTCATATATGTGCGCGTTTCACCACATCCTGCCGCCACGTACACGTCGCGGATCCGCTAAGGTAAGGCTAAGTTAGGTAACCCTTACCGGCTGGCGGCAGCGGTGCGCCTCGGCAGATATCTCGATGTCGAGATAACTCTAGTACATCACCGCCGCTCGGTCATGCCTGGCATGGCACGGATCACGCGATCCGCACCCCACACGCCCCCTCCGCACTCACCCCCTACCCGCCCCGCACCGCCCCGAACGGATGCCCACCGATTGCCGCGCCGGACCCCCCGGCGGACGATCGAGCCATGTTCAGCGGCGCGCATGTGATCCTCTACTCCCGGGACGCGGAGGCCGACCGGGCCTTCCTCAAGGACGTCGTCGGCTTCGAGCACGTGGACGCCGGGCAGGGCTGGCTCATCTTCAAGCTGCCCCCCGCCGAGATCGCGGTGCACCCGACGACGCACGAGCCGCGGTCCGAGGTGTACCTCATGTGCGACGACCTCACCCAGACGCTGACAAGCCTGGACAAGAAGGGCGTCACGATCTCACGGGCCATCACCGAGGAGCGCTGGGGCCTGCTTGCCGCCGTCCGGCTGCCGAGCGGCACCGAACTCCCCCTGTACGAACCGCGCCACCCGACCGCGCTCGGTGACGCATCACCCTGATGGCCTACCCCGATGACGCGTCACATCTCATATCTGAGATAACGTGAGGCGCATGGCAGACGACTACCTCGTACGCATCGGCAAGCTCATCCGTGACGCCCGTCAGCACCGTGGCTGGACGCAGACGCAGCTCGCCGAAGCACTGGCCACGAGCCAGAGCGCCGTCAACCGGATCGAGCGCGGCAACCAGAACATCAGCCTTGAGATGATCGCCCGGATCGGCGAGGCCCTCGACAGCGAGATCGTCTCCCTCGGCTACGCCGGCCCGATGCACCTCCGGGTCGTCGGCCGCCGACGCCTCTCCGGCGCGATCGACGTCAAGACGAGCAAGAACGCCTGTGTCGCGCTGCTCTGCGCCTCGCTGCTCAACAAGGGCCGCACGGTCCTGCGCCGGGTCGCCCGCATCGAGGAGGTCTTCCGGCTCCTGGAGGTGCTGGGCTCCATCGGCGTCCGCACCCGCTGGATCAACGACGGCGTGGACCTGGAGATCGTGCCGCCGGCCGAGCTCGACATGGAGTCCATCGACGCCGAGGCGGCGATCCGGACCCGCTCCATCATCATGTTCCTCGGCCCGCTGCTGCACCGCATGGACCGCTTCAAGCTGCCGTACGCCGGCGGCTGCGACCTCGGTACGCGCACGATCGAGCCGCACATGATCGCGCTGCGCCGCTTCGGCCTGGAGGTCACGGCCACCGAGGGCATCTACCACGCCCAGGTCGAGCGCTCGGTCTCCCCCGACCGCCCGATCGTCCTGACCGAACGCGGCGACACCGTGACGGAGAACGCCCTCCTCGCGGCCGCCCGCCACGACGGCGCGACCGTCATCCGCAACGCCTCCTCCAACTACATGGTCCAGGACCTGTGCTTCTTCCTGGAGGCGCTCGGCGTCCGGGTCGACGGCATCGGCACCACCACCCTGACCGTGCACGGCGTGCCGCAGATCGACGTGGACGTCGACTACTCCCCCTCCGAGGACCCGGTCGAGGCGATGAGCCTGGTCGCGGCCGCGGTGGTGACGGAGTCGGAGCTGACGATCCGCCGGGTCCCGATCGAGTTCATGGAGATCGAGCTCGCGGTCCTGGAGGAGATGGGCCTCGACCACGACCGCTCGGCGGAGTACGCCGCGGACAACGGCCGCACCCGCCTGGTCGACCTGACGGTCCGCCCCTCCAAGCTGGAGGCGCCGATCGACAAGATCCACCCGATGCCGTTCCCGGGCCTGAACATCGACAACGTCCCCTTCTTCGCGGCGATCGCGGCGACGGCGCAGGGCAAGACGCTCATCCACGACTGGGTCTACGACAACCGCGCGATCTACCTCACCGACCTCAACCGCCTCGGCGGCCGCCTCCAGCTCCTCGACCCCCACCGCGTCCTGGTGGAGGGCCCGACCCGCTGGCGCGCCGCCGAGATGATGTGCCCGCCGGCCCTGCGCCCGGCCGTGGTCGTCCTCCTGGCGATGATGGCGGCGGAGGGCACCTCGGTCCTCCGGAACGTGTACGTCATCAACCGGGGCTACGAGGACCTGGCGGAGCGGCTGAACTCGATCGGGGCGCAGATCGAGATCTTCCGGGACATCTGAGCCGTCGTCGCAGGTCCCGCAACGTCCCACGCCCGTCCCCGGATCCGACCTCCGGGGGCGGGCGTCGTGGTGCCGATCCGGGGAAGTCGGGGTGGCGGGGTCCCCAGGGTGTCTACGATCCCCGCGTGGACTCGTACCGTTACGCCCCGCCGCCGCCCCCGCTGCCTCCTCTGCCGGTCTCGCGGCCCTGGTGGCGGCATCCCGGGGTGGTGGTCGGGGCGTTGGTCGTGCTGCCGCCCGTGGGGATCGGGCTCGCCTGGGTGAGTCCCTGGAGCCGGCCGCGGAAGGTGATCGCCACCGTGCTCGCCGTCGTCTGGACCCTTCTGCTCGTGCTGCGCGGGGGCTCGTCGGAGGCGAAGCCGACGGTGCCGGAGGACGCGCGGGCGCCGCGGTCCGCCCCCGCCGTCACGCCCTCCGCGTCGCCCTCGCCCACCGGGCCTCCCGTGCTCGTGGGGAAGAGCCTCACGGAGGCGAAGGGGGTCGCCTCCGCCGCCGGGTTCGACGTCGTGTCGCACGACGCCTCCGACCAGGACGCCGCGCAGTGGGACGCGAGCAGCTGGAAGGTGTGCTTCCAGACTTCGGCGGGGCAGCGGAACGGCGGACGGCCTTCGCTCGACCTCGGCGTCGTGCGCGCCGAGGCGCCTTGCCCCGTCGCCGACGGTGAGAAGATCCCGTGGCCGAGGATGCCCGCCGTCACCGGGATGACCTTCGCGCGGGCCGGGGAGGCCCTGAAGCCCGTCGGGTTCAGGAAGGTCGAGCCGGAGAGCGCGTACTCCGACGTGGAGCTGCCCGGGGTCGCCGACCCCTGGAAGGTCTGCTTCCAGGACCCCGAGCCCGGCCAGGAGATCGAGAACCCGCAGTACGGGACCGTCTACCTCAAGCTGGCCCCGCCCGACGCCCCCTGCCCCGATCAGCCGTACGCCCGGCTGCGTCCCGAGCCGACGCCGACGCCCGCCTCGTAGCGCGGGGTCAGCCGGCTCCGGGCATCACGCCGCCGCCCTTGAGGCGGTCGATGTCGGACTGGCGGACCTGGATCACGAACAGGGCGACCAGGGCGCCGACGACGGCGAAGACCGCCGCCGTGACGAAGCCCGCCGAGACGCCCGAGGCGAGGACCTGGTCGCCCCACGGCGGCGGCAGCTGGCCCGTCTTGGCGAACTGGGCCTTCTCCAGCGGGCCGGCCTGCGACAGGAAGGCGGGCACCTGCGTGTCCGCCTCGTTCCGGCTGGCCGTGCCGAAGACGGTCACCAGGATCGAGAGGCCGAGCGAACCGCCCACCTGCTGCATCGCGTTGAGCAGGCCGGACGCGGCGCCGGACTCCTGTGGCTCGACGTTCGACAGCGCCATGATGGTCAGCGAGACGAACATCAGGCCCATGCCCATGCCGAAGATGAGGATCGGTCCGAGGATGCTGCCCGCGTAGGTGGAGCTCACATCGGTCAGCGTCAGCCAGGACAGGCCGATCGCGGTGAGGATCGACCCCGTCACCATGAAGGGTTTCGGGCCGAATCTGGGCAGCAGGTTGGACGTGATGCCCGCGCCGACCGCGATGATCGCGCTCACCGGCAGGAAGGCGAGACCCGTCATCAGGGGGCTGAATCCCAGTACCTGCTGCACGAACAGGGTGAGGAAGAAGAACATCCCGAAGATCGCGGCCGCCAGACAGAGCATGATCACGTAGGTGCCCGAGCGGTTGCGGTCGGCGAACATGTGCAGCGGCGTGATGGGTTGCCGGGAGCGCCGTTCGATGAAGATGAACGCGGCCAGGAGGACGACCGCGGCGACGAACGAGCCGATGGTGTAGGGATCGCTCCAGCCCTCCTGCGCGGCCCGGATGAAGCCGTAGACCAGCGCCACCATGCCGAGCGTCGACGTCAGCGCGCCCGCGAGGTCGAAGTGACCGGGGTGCCGCTCGGACTCCTTGACGTGCCGGGGTGTGAGCACCGCGATCAGCACGGCGATCGGCACGTTCACGAAGAAGATCCAGCGCCAGTCGAGCCATTCGACGAGCATGCCTCCGGCCACCAGGCCGATCGCGCCGCCGCCGGCCGAGACGCCCGCGAAGACGCCGAAGGCCCGGTTGCGTTCGGGTCCTTCGTCGAACGTGGTGGTGATCAGGGAGAGCGAGGTCGGCGAGGCGATGGCGCCGCCGACGCCCTGGAGCGACCGCGCCGCGAGGAGTTGCCACTCGCTCTGCGCCAGTCCGCAGAAGAGCGAGGCGAGTCCGAAGAGCAGCACGCCGAAGATGAAGACGCGTCGCCGGCCCAGGATGTCACCGGTGCGACCGCCGAGGAGCAGCAGGCCGCCGAAGGTGAGGGTGTAGGCGTTGACGACCCAGGACAGGCTGGTCGTGGAGAAGTCCAGCGCGCTCTGGATGTGTGGGAGCGCGATGTTCACGATCGTGATGTCGAGGACGACCATCAGCTGACAGGAGGCGATCACGAAAAGGGCGATGCCCTTGCCGTCACCACCCTTCCTGGGAGCGGCCGTCTGTGCCGGTGTCGTCGGCTTGGGTGTACTCATTGGGCGCCCTCGTGCCTCGCCTGGTGAGTGAGCCGTGGGCCGGTCAGTCCACCTTTCGACACTAAGCCCGGCCCCCAGGGCCGACCAGTTGATCAAGGACCTCTCAGTCCAGGGCCGCGAAACCGTCCAGTTCCACCAGGGCCTGCTCGTCCCAGAGCCGTACGACGCCGATGACGGCCATCGCCGGATAGTCCCGCCCCGCCAACCGTCGCCAGATCCGGCCCAGTTCGTGGGCGTGCTCCCGGTACCCGGCGACATCGGTGGTGTAGACCGTGACGCGGGCCAGGTCGGCGGGGGCGCCGCCGGCGTGGCGCAGGGCGGTGAGCAGGTTCCCGAGGGCGGTGGTGAACTGCTCGGTGAGGCCCTCCCCCACGACCTTGCCCTCGCTGTCGAGGGCGGTCTGCCCGGCGAGGAACACCAGGCGGGTGCCGGTGGCGGTGACGGCGTGCGAGAAGCCGGTGGGCGGGGAGAGTTCGGCGGGGTTGTGCCGGTGCAGGCTCATGCGGTCGGCTCCTTCGTCACGGCGTGCCGCGCGTCCGCGTGCGGCACCTCGGCGGACGGCCCCTTCACCGGCTGTTCCCCGGCGGACGGCTCCTTCACCGGCTGTTCCTCGGCAGACGGCCCCTTCACCGGCCGTTCCCCGGCGGACGGCTCCTTCGTGGATCGCCGTGCCTTCGCGTACAGCTCCTTCGCGATGATCGTGCGCTGCACCTCCGTCGCGCCCTCGTAGATCCGGGGCGCGCGGACCTCGCGGTAGAGGTGTTCCAGGAGGTGGCCGCGCTGGAGCGCGAGGGCGCCGTGCAGCTGGACGGCGGCGTCGACCACGTACTGGGCGGTCTCCGTGGCGAGGAGCTTCGCCATCGCGGAGCGCCGGGGGACGTCCGGGTCGCCCTCGTCGTACGCGACGGCCGCCGCGTACACGAGGAGGCGGGCCGCCTCGGTGCGGGTGGCCATCTCGGCGACGCGGTGCGAGACGGCCTGGAGGTCGGCGAGGACGCCGCCGAAGGCGGGGCGGGCGGCGGTGTGGGCGAGGGCGGCGTCCAGGGCGGCCTGGGCCATACCGACGGCGAAGGCGCCGACGCTGGGGCGGAAGAGGTTGAGGGTGTTCATGGCGACCCGGAAGCCCTGGTCGGGCTCCCCGAGGAGGTCGTCGGGGCCGACGGGGACGCCGTCGAAGGTGAGGGTGCCGAGGGCGTGCGGGGCGAGCATGTCGAGGTGCTCCCCGCCCAGGCCCGGGCGGTCGGCGGGGACGAGGAAGGCGGTGACGCCGCGCGCTCCGACGCCCCGGGTGGTGCGGGCGAAGACGGTGGCGAAGTCGGCCTCGGGCGCGTTGGAGATCCAGCGCTTCTCGCCGTGCAGGTGCCAGCCGCCCCGGCCGTCGGGGACGGCGTCCAGGGCGAGGGCGGCGGCGTCGGAGCCGGCGTCCGGTTCGGAGAGGGCGAAGGCGGCGACGGCGCGTCCGGCGGTGGCCTCGGGGAGCCAGCGGGCGCGCTGGGCGGGGGTGCCGAAGGCGGCGACGGGGTGGGTGCCGAGGCCCTGGAGGGCGAGGGCGGTCTCGGCCTCGGTGCAGGTGCGGGCGAGGGACTCGCGCAGCAGGCAGAGGTCGAGGGCGCCGGCGCCGAAGAGGCGGGCGAGGAGTCCGAGGTCGCCGAGGGCGGCGACGAGGGGCCGGTTGACCCGGCCGGGTTCGCCCCGGTCGGCGAGGGGTTTCAGCCGTTCGGCGGCGAGCACGCCGAGCTCCTCGCACCAGGTGGTCTGTGCCGGATCGAGCGAGAATGCGGGCATGTGGGCCCTCTCCGACGCCCCCGGGCGTCTTCGTCCCTGTGCCGGCCGGCGCGGTCCGCGCGCCGGTCGACGCGGTCCCTGTGCCGTCCGGCGCGCTGACTGCGCCGGCGCCCGCCGCTCTGGGCCCGGGGCCGTCCGGGGCCGTCGGTCCGGCGCCGTCGGGCGTCCCGGTCCCCGCGTCGCGCGCCGCCGTGCTCCGGGCGCCCGTGGGCACCCTTGTCGCGAACCGTTGACTGCCGTCACCAACACGATACGCTCGTCGGGCGACGGACGACCCCACCACGACAGGGGGACGGACTCATGGAGCTGACGCCCTCGGCCCACCTCGACACGTTCTCCCGTGACGGACTGCCGCCGCCCGACCGGTGGCCCCGGCTCGTCTTCGACCTCCCCGAGCTCGACTACCCCGACCGGCTCAACTGCGGCGCCGAACTCCTCGACCGCACCCTGGAGCGGTTCGGCGCCGACCGGCCCGCCTTCCACGACGGCGAGGGCGGGATCTGGAGCTACGGGGAGCTCCGCGACCGGGTGGACCGGATCGCCCACGTCCTCACCACCGACCTGCGGGTGCGGCCCGGCAACCGGGTCCTCCTGCGCGGCCCCACCACTCCCTGGCTCGCCGCCTGCTGGCTCGCCGTGATGAAGGCCGGCGGCGTCGCCGTCACCGTCCTGGCCCAGCAGCGCGCCCCCGAGCTCGCCGTCATGGCCGGGGCGGCGCGGTGCAGCCACGCCCTGTGCGACGCCCACGTGCTCGACGAGCTCGTCGCGGCCCGGATACCCGGGCTCCGGATCACCCCCTTCGGCGGGGACTCCCCGGACGACCTGCTGGCCCTCGCCGAGCACCGGCCCGGCCGGTACGAGGCGGTGGAGACGGCCGCCGACGACGTGGCCCTGATCGCCTTCACCTCGGGCACGACCGGGCACCCCAAGGGCTGCGTCCACTTCCACCGGGACGTCCTGGCCGTCGCCGACACCTTCTCCGCGCACGTCCTGCGCCCGCTGCCCGACGACGTCTTCGCCGGCTCCCCGCCGCTCGCCTTCACCTTCGGCCTGGGCGGGCTCGTCGTCTTCCCCCTGCGGGCCGGGGCGAGCGCGGTCCTCCTGGAACAGGCGGGCCCGAAGCAGCTGCTCGCGGCGATCGAGCGGCACCGGGTGTCGGTGCTCTTCACCG
Source organism: Streptomyces sp. NPDC002232 (assembly GCF_042890295.1). Classification (NCBI taxonomy): domain Bacteria; kingdom Bacillati; phylum Actinomycetota; class Actinomycetes; order Kitasatosporales; family Streptomycetaceae; genus Streptomyces; species Streptomyces sp. NPDC002232. The sequence goes on from NZ_JBIARV010000005.1 coordinate 871,475, forward strand.
CCCCGACCGCGTACCGGGTCATGCTCGACGAGCTCTCCCAGGGCACCGCCCCCGAGGTGGCCTCGCTGCGCCGCTGCGTCTCGGCCGGGGAGAACCTGCCGGAGGCGACCTGGACGGCCTGGTACGCCCGGACCGGACTGCGTCTGATCAACGGCATCGGGGCCACCGAGCTGCTGCACATCTTCATCTCCGCCGCCGACGGCGACATCCGCCCCGGCACCACGGGGCGTCCGGTGCCCGGCTGGCAGGCCAGGATCGTCGACCGCGAGGGGAACGGCGTCCCGGACGGCGAGGAGGGGCTGCTCGCCGTGCGCGGCCCGGTGGGCTGCCGCTATCTGGCCGACCCCCGCCAGCAGGAGTACGTGCGGAACGGCTGGAACGTCACGGGCGACACGTACGTCCGGGAACCGGACGGCTGGTTCCGCTACGTCTCCCGGGCCGACGACATGATCATCTCGGCCGGGTACAACATCGCGGGGCCGCAGGTCGAGGAGGTGCTCCTGGACCATCCCGACGTGGTCGAGACGGCGGTCGTGGGCCGCCCGGACGAGCTGCGCGGCCAGGTCGTCGTGGCGTACACGGTGGTACGGGACGGGGTGCCGCGCGACGCGGGCACCGCCGCCGCGCTGCGGGCCTTCGTCCGCGCCCGCATCGCCCCGTACAAGTCGCCCCGGGAGATCGTCTTCCTCGACGCGCTGCCCCGGACCGCGACGGGCAAGCTCCAGCGCTTCCGGCTGCGGGCCCCGGCACCGGGAGCCCCGGCGTGACCCGGCGGGAGGGGACGGGAGGCCCCGGCCTGGACCCGGCGGGACGGGAGGCCCCGGCCTGGACCCGGCGGGACGGGAGGCCCCGGCGGGACCGGAAGGCCGCTGCGGGACCGGACGGCCCGACAGGACACCCGGGCCACCGCCTAAAGTGATCACGTGGCCGAGCAGCACACTCCCCGATCCCTGATCGTCTCCCTCTACGGCGCGTACGGCCGTGCGCCCGACGAGTCGCCGGTGCCGGTGGCCGCGCTCGTCCGGCTGCTCGGCGTCCTCGGCGTGGACGCGCCCTCGGTGCGTTCCTCGGTGTCGCGGCTGAAGCGGCGCGGGCTGCTGCTGCCGGGCCGGACCCCGGCCGGCGCCGCCGGGTACGCCCTCTCGGCGGACGCCCTGCGGCTCCTGGACGACGGCGACCGCCGCATCTACGCCCGTACGGAGCCGAAGCTCGCCGAGGGCTGGGTCCTGGCCGTCTTCTCGGTGCCCGAGGCGGAGCGCCACAAGCGGCACCTGCTGCGGTCCCGGCTGGCCCGGCTCGGCTTCGGCACGGCGGCGCCGGGCGTCTGGATCGCGCCGGCCCGGCTGTACGAGGAGACCCGGAACACCCTGGAGCGCCTGGAGCTCTCCGCGTACGTGGACCTCTTCCGGGGCGAGCACCTGGGCTACACGGCGACGGCCGGGGCGGTGGCCCGCTGGTGGGACCTGCCGGCGATCGCCCGGCTCCACGAGGAGTTCCTCGCCGCCCACGAGCCGGTCCTGCGGGCCTGGCGGACGGCCCCGGCGGGCGCCGAGGACGCCTACCGGGACTACCTCCTCGCCCTGGACTCCTGGCGCCGGCTCCCCTACGCGGATCCGGTGCTCCCGGCGGAGCTCCTGCCGGACGACTGGCCGGGCCGCCGCTCCTCGGAGGTCTTCGCGGCCCTGCACGAGCTGCTGCGGGACCGGGGCGCGGAGTACGTCGGCCCGTTGCTCGCGGGAGACTAGGGCGTGTCGTCACACTCCCGTCGTCGCCCGGAGGGCGGCCCTGCGGCGTCTGGTGCGTGCTCTCGGTGCGCCGGGTGGAAGCACGCGTACTGGACGTACTCGGCTTTCGCCCGGTGCGGCGAGAGCGCGTGCCAGGCGTCGCGGGGCAGACGGGCGTGTGACGACACGCCCTAGGCCGCCCGGGTCCCGGGCCGGTTCCGTACGGCCAGGGCGCCGACCAGGCAGACCAGGCTCGCCGTGCCCAGGACGGCGCGGACGGTGTTCCACGCCACCCACGGGCCCTCGAACGCGGCCCGGGCGGCGGCGGGGTCCTTCGCCGCCGCGAGGGCGTCGTTGAGGGGGACGTTCACCGCCGAGGTGACGACGAGGACGGCCAGGCCGAGGACGAACCCGGCGAGGGCCCACAGGCGCGCCCGGCCCGCCCGGTGCTGCCAGGCGGCGACCGCCGCGAGGATCGGCGCGCCGAAGAACGCGGCGAAGAACACCGGGTTCTGGATCACGTCGTTGATGTCGCGCATCACCTCGACGTAGACCCGGTCGTCGCTGCGCGCCAGCGCCGGCATCACCGAGCAGACGTACGCGAACCACACCCCCGCGAGCAGTCCCGTCGCCACCGTCGCCGCGCCGAGGACCAACCCGGCGCCCTTCGTCCCGCCCCTGTTCTCTGTCATGCCCTCATTCAAGAGCAGGTGGGGGTGCGGGAGACATGGTTCCGCGTCGCACGGACATACGCGAGCGTCCACGGGATGCGCGAGCGTCCACGGCCTCCGCGTGCGTGTCAGTCGCGGCGGCCGGTGGGCGGGCGGCGGCTGCCGGCGCGGTACGGGGCGGGCCAGGGCGCGGCCGGCCCCTGGTACTCCTGCTCGGCCGCCGCGTGCAGGGTCCAGTGCGGGTCGTAGAGGTGCGGGCGGGCGAGGGCGCAGAGGTCGGCGCGGCCCGCGAGGAGCAGGGAGTTGACGTCGTCCCAGGAGGAGATGGCGCCGACGGCGATCACCGGGATCCCGAGCTCGTTGCGGATGCGGTCGGCGTAGGGGGTCTGGTACGAGCGGCCGTAGGCGGGTTCCTCGTCGGGGACGACCTGGCCGGTGGAGACGTCGATGGCGTCGGCGCCGTGGTCGGCGAAGGCGCGGGAGATGGTCACGGCGTCCCCGGCGGTCGTGCCGCCCTCGGCCCAGTCGGTGGCGGAGATGCGGACGGTCATGGGCCGGTCGGCGGGCCAGGCCTCGCGGACCGCGTCGAAGACTTCGAGGGGGTAGCGCAGCCGGGCCGCGAGGTCGCCGCCGTAGGCGTCGGTGCGGTGGTTGGTGAGCGGGGAGAGGAAGCCGGAGAGGAGGTAGCCGTGGGCGCAGTGGAGTTCGAGCAGGTCGAAGCCGCTGCGGGCGGCGCGGTGGGCGGCGGCGGTGAACTCCTTCCGTACGGCGGTGAGTCCGGCCCGGTCGAGGGCCTCGGGTATCTGGTTGACGCCACTTCGGTACGGGAGGGGCGAGGCGGCGACGAGCGGCCAGTTGCCCTCGGGGAGCGGCTGGTCGATGCCGTCCCACATGCGGCGGGTGGAGCCCTTGCGGCCGGAGTGGCCGAGCTGGACGCCGAGCGCGGTGCCGGGGGCCGAGGTGTGCACGAAGTCGGCGATCCGGGTCCAGGCGGCGGCCTGATCGTCGGTCCAGAGGCCGGTGCAGCCGGGGGTGATGCGGCCCTCGGGGCTGACGCAGACCATCTCGGTCATGACGAGTCCGGCGCCGCCGAGGGCGCGGGAGCCGAGGTGGACGAGGTGGAAGTCGCCGGGGACGCCGTCCTCGGCGACGTACAGGTCCATGGGGGAGACGACGACCCTGTTGCGCAGGGTCAGTCCGCGCAGCCGGAAGGGGGTGAACATCGGCGGGGTGCCGGGCGGGCAGCCGAAGTCCGCCTCGACGGCGGCGGTGAAGGCGGGGTCGCGCAGCCTCAGGTTGGCGTGGGTGACGCGGCGGCTGCGGGTGATCAGGTCGAAGGCGAAGCGGCGGGGCGGCCGGTCGACGTGCCCGGCGAGCTCCTCGAACCAGCGCAGGCTGGCGGCGGCGGCGCGCTGGGTGGACTCGACGACGGGGCGGCGCTCGGTCTCGTACGCGGTGAGGGCCTCGTCGAGGGCGGGGTGGGCGGCGACGGCGTCGGCGAGGGCGACGGCGTCCTCGACGGCCAGCTTCGTGCCGGAGCCGATGGAGAAGTGCGCGGTGTGGGCGGCGTCGCCGATGAGGACGGTGTTGCCGTGGGACCAGCGCGCGTTGGCGACGGTGCGGAAGGCGGTCCAGGAGGAGTGGTTCGAGCGGAGTTCGCGGCCGCCGAGCGCCTCGGCGAAGATCTTGGCGCAGCGGGCGGTGGACTCGGTCTCGTCGAGTTCGTGGAAGCCGGCGGCCCGCCAGACCTCCTCGCGCATCTCGACGATGACGGTGGAGGAGTCCGCGGAGAAGGGGTAGGCGTGCAGCTGCATCACGCCGTGTTCGGTCTCGGCGATCTCGAAGCGGAAGGCCTCGAAGGGGAAGTCGGCGGCGAGCCAGATGTAGCGGCAGCGGTGGGTGCTGATCCGGGGGCGGAAGTGCGCGGCGTGGGTGTCGCGGGTGGGGCTGTGGACGCCGTCGGCGGCCACGACCAGGTCGTGGGCGGCGGCGAGGACGGCGGCGGGCGGGGCCTCGGCGCGGAAGCGGAGCCGTACGCCGAGTCCGGTGCAGCGGGCGTGCAGGATCTCCAGGAGCCGGCGGCGGCCGAGGGCGGCGAAGCCGTGGCCGGTGGAGGTGGTGCGGTGGCCCCGGTGGACGACATCGATGTCGTCCCAGCGGACCATCTCGCGGCGGAGCTCCTCGTACACGACGGGGTCGGCGTCGCGGATGCCGCCGAGGGTCTCGTCGGAGAGCACGACGCCGAAGCCGAAGGTGTCGGAGGGCGCGCTCCGCTCCCAGACGGTGACCTCGCGGGCCGGGTCCTGCCGCTTCAGCAGCGCGGCGGCGTAGAGGCCGCCGGGGCCGCCGCCGACGACGGCGACGCTCCGGGGGCCGGTGCCCGCCGCTTCCCCGGGCGGCCGGACCCCGCGCGCCGGGCCCGGGGGCATCAGCGGCCCCGCCATTTCGGGGCGCGCTTCTCGGTGAAGGCGGCGTGGAACTCGGCGTAGTCCTCGCCGTTCATCAGCAGCGCCTGGGTGGCCGCGTCGAGTTCGACGGCGGCGGCGAGGGGCATGTCGAGCTCGGCGGTGAGCAGGGCCTTGGTCTGGGCGAGGGCGAGGGCGGGCCCGTCGGCGAGGCGGCGGGCGAGGGCGGCGGCCCGCTCCCCCGACGCGCCCTCCTCGGTGAGTTCGCTGAGGAGGCCGATGCGCTCGGCCTCGGCGGCGTGGACGGGCTCGCCGAGCATGAGGAGCCGGGTGGCGTGGCCGAGTCCGACGACCCGGGGCAGCAGATAGGCGGCGCCCATGTCGCCGCCGGAGAGGCCGACCCGGGTGAAGAGGAAGGAGAAGCGGGTGGTGGGGTCGGCGATCCGGAAGTCGGCGGCGAGCGCGAGGACGGCCCCGGCGCCGGCGGCGACGCCGTGGAGGGCGGCGACGACGGGGAAGGGGCATTCGCGCAGGGCGCGGACGACCTGGCCGGTCATCCGGTTGAAGTCGAGGAGCCGGGCGGTGTCGAGGGCGAGGGTGGCGCCGATGATCTCGTCGACGTCACCGCCCGAGCAGAAGCCGCGTCCTTCGCCGCCGAGGACGAGGGCGCGGACGGCGCGCTCGCGGGAGAGCTCGGCGAGGAGGTCGCGCAGATCGGCGTAGGCGCCGAAGGTGAGGGCGTTGAGTTTGGCCGGGCGGGCGAGGGTGACGGTGGCGACGCCCTGGTCGATCTCCAGGCGCAGGTGCTGCCAGCGTGACGTGCGGGGCGCGGAGCCGGTAAAGGGGCTCATTCGAGGGGCCTCCTTCCTCCGGATGGAGGGTATCACTCCCCTGTGACCGTCGTCACGAGTACGCGATAGAGGGAGTACGCCCGGACCCCCACAAGGTCCCGGACCCCCGATGACCGAGGTCCCCTCGGTCAGGGCGGGGGTGCCCTGGGAAAAGGATTTTGCGCCTCGTAAGGTCGAAACCAGGACGTCTCGGGATGCCCCCACCCCACCCGCCCCACGCGAACGGAGCCCGACCCCGATGCCCGATGACACCGGACCCGCGGCCGCAGGACCCGCGCTCTCCGGCCCCGGAACCGAAGCGACCGGCCCCGCCGAGTCCTGGCGCATCCGCCTGCCCCACACCACCGCCGCCGTGCCGATCGCCCGCGCCCTGATCCGCAACGCCTTCACCGACCTCGACGCCGGGGGCACCGCACTCCCCGACCGCGACACGGCGGAGCTGCTCACCGCCGAGCTCGTCGCCAACGCCGTGGAGCACACGGCGGGCGCGGGCCCCATCGAGCTGGTCGTCGCGCTGCTCGCGGCGCCCGACGGCTGCCGGATCGAGGTCCACGACTCCCGGCCCGCGGGCCCCGGCGGCCTCCCCTGCCCCGCCCCGGACGCCGAGGTCGACCCCTGGCAGGAGCACGGCCGGGGCCTGCTCCTGGTCCGCGCGCTCAGCAGCGACTGCGGCCACCGCCCCACCACGGACGGCAAGGCGGTCTGGTTCACCCTCCCCCGGATACCGCCCCAGAGACGGCACCCGGACAGCTGACGGGCGGCGGGGGCGGGGGGCCTGCACGGTCGCGGAGCCTGCACTCGGGATCACACCAGAGCCCGGTGCGAGCCTGTACGCGCGCGGTCGCGGACCGCACCGCGTACCGGCAACGCCTAGGCGGACGCGCCGCCCGCCATCGTGGCGACCAGCACCGCCTTGATCGTGTGCATCCGGTTCTCGGCCTCGTCGAAGACGACCGAGTGCGCCGACTCGAAGACCTCGTCCGAGACCTCCAGTTCGGCCAGGCCGTGGCGGGCGTGGATGTCCCGGCCGACGGCCGTGCCCAGGTCGTGGAAGGCGGGCAGGCAGTGCAGGAACTTGACGTCCGGGTTCCCGGTGGCGCGCAGCACGTTCATCGTCACGGAGTAGGGGGAGAGAGCGGCGATCCGCTCGTCCCAGACCTCCTTGGGCTCGCCCATGGAGACCCACACGTCGGTGACGACGAAGTCGGCGCCCCGGACGCCCTCGGACACGTCCTCGGTGAGGGTGACCGTGGCGCCGCTGGTCCCGGCGAGCGCGCGGGCCGCCGTGACGACCTCCTCGGCCGGCCAGTAGGCCTTGGGCGCGACGATCCGGACGTCCATGCCGAGCAGGGCGCCGGTGACCAGGTAGGAGTTGCCCATGTTGAAGCGGGCGTCGCCGAGGTAGGCGAAGGTGATCGCGTCGAGCGGCTTGTCCGTGTGCTCGGTCATGGTGAGCACGTCGGCCAGCATCTGGGTGGGGTGCCAGTCGTCCGTCAGCCCGTTGAAGACGGGCACGCCCGCGAAGGCGGCGAGCTCCTCGACGGCGGCCTGGCTGTCGCCCCGGTACTCGATGCCGTCGAACATCCGGCCGAGGACACGGGCGGTGTCCTTGACCGACTCCTTGTGGCCGATCTGGGAGCTCGCGGGGTCCAGGTACGTGGTGGAGGCGCCCTGGTCGGCGGCGGCCACCTCGAAGGCGCAGCGGGTGCGCGTCGAGGTCTTCTCGAAGATCAGGGCGATGTTCCGGCCGCGGAGCCGCTGGACCTCGGTGCCGGCCTTCTTGGCGGTCTTGAGTTCGGCGGCGAGCGCGATCAGGCCGCGGAACTCCTCGGCGGTGAAGTCCAGCTCCTTGAGGAAGTGGCGGCCGATGAGGTCTGTGGCCATGGGACGCGCTCCTGTGGTGACGGGTCGGGGGGCGACGGCGGAACTCCGACGATCGGACTTTGGAAGTGTATACGCCCTTCAACATTTCTATACAGCCCCCCGGGGTCGCGACTTCCGGACCGTCCTCAGGCGGCGTCCCGCTCCACCGGGCAGCTCATGCAGCGCGGCCCGCCCCTCCCCCGGCCCAGTTCGCTGCCGGGGATCTCGATCACCTCGATCCCCTGCTTCCGCAGATGCGTGTTCGTCGTGACGTTCCGCTCGTACGCGACGACCACCCCCGGCTCCACCGCCAGCACGTTGCACCCGTCGTCCCACTGCTCGCGCTCGGCCGCGTGCACGTCCTGGGTCGCCGTGAGCACCCGAATCTCCTGGAGCCCGAGCGCCGCCGCGATCGCGCTGTGCATCCGCTCCGGCGGATGGTCGGTCACCCGCAGGGACTGGCCCGCGTCACCCGGCTCGATCGTGTACGAGCGGAGCATGCCGAGCCCCGCGTACTGCGTGAACACGTCCTGGTCGACCATCGTCATCACCGTGTCCAGGTGCATGAACGCCCGCCGCTTCGGCATGTCCAGGGCCACGATCGTGCGCGCCGAACCGGCCGCGAACATCCCCCGGGCCAGCATCTCCACCGCCTGCGGCGTGGTCCGCTCGCTCATCCCGATCAGCACGGCGCCGTTGCCGATGACGAGGACGTCCCCGCCCTCGATCGTCGACGGATAGTCCCCCTGCCCCTCCGACCAGTGGTGGAAGGGCCCCGCCTCCGTCCCCGTGAACAGCGGATGGTGCTTGTAGATCGCCTCGAAGTGCACCGTCTCCCGCTGCCGGGCCGGCCAGCGCATCGCGTTGATGGAGACGCCGTCGTAGATCCAGGCCGAGGTGTCCCGGGTGAAGAGGTGGTTCGGCAGCGGACCCAGCAGGAAGTCGTCCAGGTCCATGGCGTGGAAGCGGACCGAGGTCGGCTCCCGGTGCGCAGCCAGGAACTCCCGCTTCGTCATCCCGCCGACCAGCGCCTCGACGAGCGCGGCGGCGTCCAGCGAGTCGAACGCCGCGCGCAGGTGGTCGGTGGCGAGCGGCCCGTACTCCTTCTCGTCGAAGACCCGGTCCAGGACCAGCGCGCGGGCCGACGGCACCTCCAGGGACTCGCGCAGCAGGTCCCCGAAGAGGTGCACCGCCACCCCCCGGTCGCGCAGCACGTCGGCGAAGCCGTCGTGCTCCTGCCGGGCCCGCCGCACCCACAGCACGTCGTCGAAGAGGAGGGCGTCCTTGTTCGTCGGGGTGAGCCGCTTCAGCTCCAGATCGGGCCGGTGCAGGATGACGCGGCGCAGCCGCCCGGTCTCGGAGTCGACATGGAATCCCATGCGCCCATCCTGACGGAGCCGGGCGGTCCTGGCCCGCCTTTCGACAGGGGTCGTCCGGCCCCCGCCGTCCTCAGGTGAGCCCTTGGACCACGGCGATCAGGACGATCAGGGCCACGAGTCCCCCGAGCAGCAGTCCGACGCGGCTCAGGAACCGGCGGGTGTACCCGGTGCCGAAGTCGTCCGGGGGCGCGGGCGCCGGTCCCTGGGGCCCCGGGCGGCGCGCGCTCCGCGACAGGCCGTAGGCCTCCTTCAGGAGCGTGCGCCAGACCGATTCCGGCAGCCCCGGGCGCTCCCCCTCGACGATCAGCCAGAAGGCCTCCCGCGCCGACGGATCCGGGCTCGTCCGCAGTCGCGACAGCAGCTCGGCGAACCGTCCGACCGGGGCGTCGCCGCCGCCGAGCAGCGGGCGGACCACCCAGCGGTGCAGCTCGGCCGAGTTCGCCGCGCGCTGCTCGGCGGCCGGTTCGGAGGGGTCGTCCCGCGCGGTGGGCGGGACGACGGCCCACAGCTCGCGGTCGATGGCCACGTCGCAGAGCTCCCGGCGCAGCGGATGGTCCCAGGACGGCAGGCGCCCGGCGATCTCCCCCAGGAGGACGGTGACGACGGCGTACGCCTGGGGCTTGCGCAGCGCGTCCAGCAGCTCGCGGCTGCCGGCCCGCCTGACGAGCTCCCGGGCCTCCTCCACACTGCGCACGTCCGGCAGCTTGTGCACCAGCGAGGTCTCGGCCTCCCGCTCCCGGCGCACCCGCACCCGCCGCGCGCCCTTGCCCGGCCCGGTCCACTGCGGCCCGACCGACGGCAGCACGGGCCGGGGGTGGACCTCCGCGAGGGGCGCGCTGGGCGGGACCTCGGGAGCGGGGGGTACGGGCGGGGGCGCGGGGGCGGTCTCGGGGGCGGGCTCGGTGTGGGTGGCGGGGGCGGATACGGGGACGGATTCCGGCTCGGTCCGGGGCGTGGGGGGCGGTACGGGGGCGGATTCCGGCTCGGTCCGGGGCGCGGGCGCGGGGGCGGGCCCGCTCCGGGGCGCGGGGGCGGGTACGGGCCTCGGGGTGGTCGGCCTTCCGGCGGCGGACGGCTCGTCGTACCAGGGGGCGGGGTCGTCCCGTCGGCGGTCGAGGTCCCTCGGGGCTCCTGCCCGGTCGTCCGGGACCTCCTCGAACCAGGGGTCCGGGGCCTCCCGGTACCGGGGGTCCGCCGTCTCGTCGTACCAGGGGTCCGGGGTGTCCCCGTGGACCGGGTCTCGGGGGTCGCGGGGGTCCCGGGGGTCCCGCGTATCCGGGTTGTGCCGGAGGTCCCAGGCGTCCCGGGGCTCCCGGACATCCCGCTGCCCCTGCTCCGAGACTGGCCGGGGTGGGTGGGAGGCCTGGGGGGTCTGGGAGACCTGCGGGGCCCGGGAAGGGCGGTTCGGGCGGACAGGGGGCGCTTCGGGACGCGGGGGCACTTCCGCGCGCGGGCGCGGGGGCGTGGCCGGGCGGGGGGTCGTGGCGAGGGCGTCCGCCGCTCGGGACGCCGTCTCCAGGAGCGTGCCCCGGCGCGCGGACGCGGCGGCGTGGAGCGCGCGGCCGACCGCGTACTCGTCCCCGTCCGCCTCGGCGATCCCCCGCAGGTGGTGCCGTACGAGCCGGTCCGCGACGTCCTCCGCGCGGTCGCCGCACCGCTCGCGCGGGTCGACGCGGTGGCGCTCGGTGTTCCGGCTCGCGGCGCCGGACCAGCGGCCGACGAACGCGAAGCGGAGCGCCGGCAGTTCCAGGGTGTCGTGGGTGGCGAAGGTCCAGCGCCGGTCGATGAGCGCACCGAACATGCTGTGCAGGCCCCACAGCACCGGGCAGGCGGTGTCACCGCGCTTGTCCAGGATGGTGAACCGGTCGTCGGGATGGCGGAGCAACTCGGCCACGGCACCGATGAGTTCCTCCGGCACCCGGGCCAGGGCCCCGTCGAGCTCCCCCTGCCCCCGGCCCGTCGCCGGGACCAGGACCTCCTCCGGCACCACGGGGAGGCGGCCGCGCGCCCCGGCGAGGTCCGCGACGGCGGCCCCCTCCCAGGTCCAGGCGTGGAGCCCGAGGCAGACGGCGGGGTCGAGGAGGGCGGGCGAGCCCACGAGGGCGTGGCAGAGCACGGACGTGCCGCCGTCGGCGTCCGTGAAGGGGAGGCGCCGGATCAGCATCACTCCGGCGCGCTGCTGGAGCCGTATCAGGGCCGGCCGGGTCTCGTCCCCGCTGGCCCGCAGGACCGGGCCGGAGACCCGGAAGAGGTTCTCCGCCTCGTCGCGGGGCCCGGACCAGGCGACGGGCCCGAAGCCGGTGCTGCCGGTGAGGTTCTCGCTGTCCCAGCGGAAGACGATCTGGTCGGCCTCGTTCTCCGTCCGTGTCATCGGACGATCCCCTCCGTAGGTTCCGCTCCGGGCAGCAGCCCGCACAGGGCGAAGAGCGACAGCAGTGGTCCGAGGACCCGGCGCGGCCGGGCCCCGTGCGGGAATCGGTCGCCGCGCGCCTGCCCGCCGGTCGCTGCGACGAAGTGCAGGGTGCAGTCGGCGCAGTCGTCGAAGGGCTTGAGCCAGGCGGCGCCGGCGTGATGGGCGAGGAAGGCGTACGCGTCCCTGCTCTCGTCCCGGAGCGCGGCGGGGTCGTGGCGGCCGGGCAGCGCGCGGCCGAGCCAGCGGTCGACGACCGGCTCGAAGCGGACCAGGTCGCTCTTGTTGACGGCGAGCGCGGCGGGCGCGGCGATCAGTCCGCCGTGCTGCCGGGGGATGCGGTTGAGCACCGTGCTGAAGGCCTCGTCGCCGAGGTCGCGCCGGCGCAGTCCGCTCTGTTCGCGCACCGGGTCGAGACCCGGCAGCCCCAGGGCGCGCAGCGGGTCCACGACGAAGACGAAGGCGTCGACGCCCATGAGGAAGCGGCCGACCTCGCCGTCCTGCGCGAGGTCCTCGCCCGCGAGGTCGAAGAAGACGACGGGACGGGGCTGGGCGGCGCCCGCCTGGACGAGCAGCCCGTCGGCGAAGCGCGCGAAGGTCTGCTGCCCGGTGCGGCCCAGCTGCCGCCCCTCCTTGAGGCTCTGGACCCGTTCCCGCAGATAGGTGCGGTGCGCCTCGGGGTTGAGCGGACGGCACTTGAGTCCGTACGGTTCGAGGCCGCCGAGTTCGACCTCGCCGAGCATGGCGGCGAGGAGGTGGGTCTTGCCGACGGAGGAGCTGCCGACGAGGGCGACGGAGAGCGGTTCGCCGTTGGTGAGGTAAGGGACGGGCAGCTCGTGCTCCTCGTCGCCGTCCACGGTGTGCGGGCACAGGTGGTAGGCCTTGCGCAGGGCGTCCGCGACGTGGCCGGGGCGGCGTTCGGCGCTGAGGTCGAGCGGGATGCGGTTGCCCTTGGTGTCGATGGTGACGAGGAGCCTCTCGTCGTACTCGACGGGGAGCAGGCAGTGCGGGCACATCCGGCTCCGCGGGGGCGGGAGCGGCACCGGCTCGGGAGGCACGGGCGGGGCGGGGCGGAAGGTGTCGCCCCCGCCGCCGAAGATCCGGTCACGCAGGCGCGTCGGCCGCGGGGCGGGCGCGGGCGGCCGCTCCGCCTCCGCGTGGGGTCCCGCACCGGGCGGGACGCCAGCGGAGGCCGCGCGCTTCCTGGCGACCTGCTGGTCGTAGACGGTGCGCCAGCGGTCGAGCGGGTCGGCGGCCGCCCCGACGCCCGCGGCGAGCGGGTCCGGGACGTGCAGGAGCCGCATGAGGGCGGCCGGGTGCGGCCGGTCGGCCGCGCGGGCGGCGAAGAGCCCGCTCTGCCCGAGGGCGGCGAGCCGCCGGTAGTCGGCCAGGTCGGCGGGGGGTCCGTCGCCCCGGTCGGGGCGTCCGGCGACCAGGTGGTAGGCGAGCTCGGCGACGGACCAGAGGTCGTCGCGCGGGTCGGCCACACCCTGCCCGGCACGCTGTTCGGGCGAGGCCCAGGGGGCGCCGCCGAAGGGCTCGCGGAGTTCCCCGGCGCGCAGGGTCGCGTACGGTTCGCAGAGCCGGACCCGGGCTCCGTCCCACCGTACGGTGTCGGGCGTGATGACCCGGTGCACGAGACCGGCCTCGGCCAGGAGCCGTACGGCCATCGTGAGTTGACCGGTGACGCGCTCCTGGTCCTGGGCGCCGAGGCGGCCCGCCCACTCGGACAGCGGGCGGCCCGACGGCGGGCGGTAGAGCACGAAGGGCTCGGCGGCGGTGAGGTCGAAGCCGACGACACGGGCGAAGACCGCGCCGAACTTCGCCCCTCCGTAACGCCGTTCGAGGGCGACGGCGGCCTCCACCTCCCGCTCCAGGTGGCCGTACGCGCGCGGGTCGCCCTGCGCGGACGTCGCCAGCCGGTACTGCACGACGGGGAGGCCCTCCCCCAGGGTCGCCCGGCGCGCGAGCACGCCGGGGCGGCCCGGGACCCGGTGGTCCTCCCCGTAGCGGACGGCGAAGCGGACCGGGTCCTCCCGGTGCGTGAGGAACTCCAGCTCCTGGTAGTACGGATGGGACGGCGGCACCGGCTCGCGCAGGTGATCGGGGTGGTCCGGTCCGATCGGCCGGGCCGGTTCGCCCGGCCGGTGCGGATCCGCCGGATCGCCCGGATCTCCGTGGAATTCCGGCGGGTCCGGGTGGTTCGGGTCGCCCTGGGGGCCGGGGCCTTCCGGGTGGTTCGGGTCGCTCACTCTTCTCCCGCCTCCTCGGCGCGGACGGTGTGCACGACGTCCGTGCGCAGCGGTACGAGACGGAGGATGCCGGCGTGCCGTCCCGCCCCGGTCCACACCACGTCCTCGGGGGTGCCCCGCCAGATGTCGTCGCCGGCGGCCCCGCGCCGCATGGCCTCGGGCACGAACCGGACCTGCCGGGCGGCGAGCGGATCGTGGGAGAGCAGCCGCAGGTGCTCGGGGCCGCACAGCGCGACCGTGCGGGCGGAGTCGTCCTCCGCGAGCAGCAGCCGGGCGACGGCGTCCGCGGCGACGCCGGTGAGGCGGGCCGCGTCGGGCCGGACGGAGCGGTCGGTGAGGGCCGCGAGGGAGGTGAGCATCTCGGGGTCGGCGAGCCCTTCGTGGCGGGGCGGCGGCGAGGCGGCCACGTCCCGCTCCAGCCGGAGCCGGGTCTCGTCGAGGAGCTCCGTGAGGCGCCGCTCGTGGCCGGCCCCGGCGAGGGCGCCGGGCTCGCGTTCGATGCCCGCCCAGCAGCGGTCGAGGATCATGACGGTGCCGGCGACCAGGTCGCCGACGAGGGTGTCGACCAGCGCGGGGCCCCCGTCCCCGTACCGCCGCTCCAGCCAGCCGGGCGCGGGAGCGGGCGGCGGCCCGTCGGCGGACGACGGAGCCGTGGGCGGCGCGTACCCGGCGGCCTCGGGCGCCGGGGGTGTCCCGCCGGTGCCGGGCCAGGGGTCGTCCCCCGCGCCGTCCGCCCAGGCGTCCGGTCCGTCGCCCCAGGTGTCGGCGCCGCCGCCCCAGTCGCCCGGATCGTCCTCGTCGTCCCTCCAGTCCTCCCAGCTCCAGGACGACGCACCGGTCTCCGCCGCCGGCGGCGGCCCGGGCTCCGGGCGCTCCGCCTTCCGCGCCGCCCCCGGCCGCCCGTGCCCGTCGGCGGTGTCCGCGAGGCCCCGGAGCAGCCCGGCCACGGCGCCGGCCCCGGCCGAGCAGTGCTGCCGCACCTCGGCGAAGAGCCAGTCGTGCACGGCGGTCGTGACCACCAGGTCCTGGATCTCCCCCAGGATCCGCCAGGCCTCCTCGGGGTCGGCGAGCGCCCACCAGTCGTCGACGGCCCGGCTCCAGTCGCGCAGCGCGAGCAGGACGACGCCCGTCACGGACACGGCCGCCGCTGCCGCGCCCGCCCCCACGGGCAGGCCCAGGAACTGGCCGAGGCCCGCCCCGGCGAGCCCGCCGAGCAGCCCGCCGAAGAGCCGGGGCGCGGCGCCCGTCGCCCCGCCGCCGTCGATCCGCCCGTCGGGCGAGCGGTTGGGCCTGCACCGCAGCATCAGATGGGCGAGCCCGGCGGCGAGGACGCCGGTGGCCGGACCGAGGACCCAGCCGAGCAGTGGCCAGAGGCCCGCGAGCAGCGCCAGGAGTCCCGTCACGGCGAAGGCCACCGGACGGGAGCCGCCGGCGGTGAAGGGGTGGCGGGTGGCGAGCCTCCGCAGCCGCTCGGGCCCGCAGATCGCGTCGAGCCGGGCGAGCCGCGCCGCGCTGCCGACGGGCGCGGTGCGGGCGGACAGCGCGGACAGGCGCGCCGAGACCGACCGCAGCGGCAGCCCCTTGCCGATCAGGTCGTGGGTGAGGTCGCGCAGCGCCGGTACGATCCCGGCGCGGGAGATCTCCCGGGGCAGTTCCGGCAGTTCGATCCCCCGGTCGCGCAGCATCCCCCGGTGCTCGGGGGTGAGCCGGGTGCCGCCCGCCGCGCCGAAGGCGTCCGCGACGGCCGACCGGAACCGCTCCAGCTCCACCGTCACCCGCTCGATGTCCGCGGGCAGATCGACGTCCCGGCCCGCCCGGGTGAGCAGACCGGCCGGGCCCCGCACCCGCTGGTAGCCGTCGACGGCCTCGCCGACCGCCTCCTCGCACGCGGCGAGACCCGCTCCGGCCCGCCCGTGCGGGGGCAGCCACCGGTGCCCCGACAGGGAGCGCGGGACGCCCTCGTCGAGGAGCAGGGCGAGCGCCCCCGGCACCTGGTCGGCGGAGACGCTCCCGACCGGGACGTCGGGTCCCGCCAGGCCCTCCACGGCCTGCCGCCAGGCGCGCGCCCTGGCCTCCTCGGTGAGGTCGTGCTCCAGGACCCGGACGGCGGGCACGGCGACGCCGTGCACCACCTCGCCCAGCGCGCGCAGGACGGAGTCGAAGACCTCGGGCGTCGACAGGACGTCGACGAGCGGGCGCAGCACGGCCTCGCCCGGGACGCCGTCCTCCGTGGAGTCGAAGAGCCACAGGACGCCGGCGGCGGGCGGGCGGAGCGTGAGGGAGCGGCTCAGGGTCCGCCGGCCGCGCGCTCCGACCGCCAGGCAGACGACGTGCGCGGGCCCGTAGGAGGAGAGGCGCTCGTAGAGCAGCTGGTGGGACACCAGCCGGTCGGCCTCGTCGACGACGAGGAAGCGCCGCTCGCCGCCGGGCTGCGGGACGTCCAGGGCGGCGCGGACGTCGGCGTCCGGGTCGCGGTGCGCGTCCGGCGACTCCCGCAGGTCGATGCAGACGGCGTGGCCCGGCAGCGGTCGCTCGGGCAGGACGGGAAGGGCCTGTGGGCTCATTCCGCCTCACCGGCCCGGTCGCGGCGGTGCGGCGCGTCGTCGGACCCGCGGTCCCGGTACGGGTCGGACGGGTCGTCGGGCCCGAAGTCCGGCTCGGGATCCAGCTCCCAGTCGCCCTCGTAGGCGGACGGCGCCGAGGAGGAGGGCCGGTTCGCGTGTGACGGTCGGCCGGGATCGCGCCGAACCCCGTCGTCCCGTGCGGGGCGGTCGTCGTACGAGGTCCGGGGGCTGTCGTCGGAGTACGGGGTCCGGGGACTGTCGTCGGAGTACGCGCTCCGGGACCTGTCCTCGGAGTACGGGTTCCGCCGCCCGTCCTCTTCGTACCGGCCGTCGTACGGGCCCCCGCCGTTCTCGTACCGCGTGCCCCCCTCGTACCGCGTCCCCTCCTCGTACCGCGCGTCCTCCTCGTACCGCGTGCCCTCGTCGTACCCGGTGCGCGGTCCGGGTTCGCGGCGGGCCCGGGGTACGGGGCCCCGCTCCTGGCCCCGGGGCCGTCCCTGCGCGCCGCCGCCTCCCGGCGTCCGGTCCTGGCGCGGGGCGTGGCGGTCGTAGAGGGCGCGGAGGCTCGCTCGGGTCGGGCGGGCGGCGCTCGGGAAGTGCATGTCGAGGGCGCCCGGGTAGGTGACCTCCCAGAAGTGCCTGAGCGGCGCGAGCCATTCGCCGTCCGCCGCGCCGTACTCGGCGGCGACCTCGTCGATCAGGGCGAGCTGGCGGGGGGCGACGTTCTCGACGAAGTGGGTGAAGAGCGGCGACGGGGGCGCGGGGACCTGGGCGAGGCCCTTGGGCAGCGCGCGCATCAGCCGTTCGCAGAACTGCTCGATGATCTGGCCCTCGTCGAGCAGCGCCCAGCGTTCGTAGGCCCGCAGCAGCCCCGCCCAGCTGGACAGCGACCCGTCGAAGCCCTCCAGGCGCAGCGTCATGGTCGCGGACTCGCCGTCCTGGAGGCGGATCCGGACGAGGTGGGGGGAGCCGGCGGGGCCCTCGGCGGCGATGTGGCCGTTCCACATGGCGCAGAGCAGCCGGTGGAGGATGCGCTGCCGGTCCTGCTCGGTGGAGACCAGCCAGTCGTCCTGGTGGCCGAGCCGCTGGCGCCAGTGCAGGAAGTCGCCCTCGCCGCCGGAGTCGCGGGCCTCGGACCAGAGGCTGAGGACGCTGCGGACCTCGGAGATGTCGGTGAGGTTCATGCCGCTGCGGAAGAAGACGACGGTGATGGAGTCGGTGTCGACGGCCCGGCACTCGGGGAACACCCGCGAGGGCAGGTTGAGTTCCTGCGCGAGGAAGTCGGCGGCGCGGCCGTCGGACTCGGTCGCCGGGTGGACGATGAGGATCTTGAGCGGGCCGCTGCCGTCCGGGATGAAGCCCACCGGGAGGAGTCCGGCGAGCCGGGAGCGGAACTGGTCGAGCCAGCGCGGGTCGACCTTCGACTCGGCGGACTCGTCGCCCGCGGCGGCCCGCAGCAGCAGCTCCATGGAGGGCAGCAGGGGGCGCGCGAAGACGTCGTCGTTGGCCTCGCCGAAGAGGCGCTTGACCCGCCGCTCGACGACCTGCTTGATCTCCTTCACGGCCGCCCCGGGCGAGCGGCGGACCGCGTCCAGGGCGCGCCGCCAGTCGTCGGGCGTGACCAGCCGGTCGAGGAGGGCGGCGGCGTCGGTGGCCTCGGGGAGCCCCTCGGTCTGGGCGAGGCGGTCGACGACGTCGTCGTAGAAGACCCGCAGGGAGTTCTGCGGGGGCAGCAGGTAGGCGATGCCGGCGCGGTCGTCGCGGTAGAGCTCGCGGCGGCTGTCGGCGAAGGACTTGGCCTCGTCCTGCTCGTGCGCGCGGAGCACCTTGACGAGTTCGGCGACCTCGGCGGCGACGCGGTTGATGGAGCGCCGCCACTGGTTCTCTCCGGCCTGCCAGCCTCGGTGCCACAGGACCCGGGCCCGCCACTGGTACCAGGCCTGCTGTGCGGCGAGCGTGTCCTGGACGTCGGGGTCGGTCCACCGGGCCGGTACGACTCCGCCGACGCTGCGCCGGATGTGGGGGATGTTGGGGGCGGAGGTCTGGACGTTCGGGGGCCGTTCGGGGTCGTTGCGCCGGTTGTCGAGCATTCCCAGGAAGCCCTCCCTGGCCACCCGGTCGGTGTGGGCGGGCAGCCCGGCGAGGACGGTCTCCAGCTGGAACGGTCCGATGAGGCCGAGGAGTTCGCGGGCTCCGGTGCCCGGCTTGAAGTCCTCGGTGAGGCGGGGGATCTCGCGGGCGAGGTGGACGTCGAGGCGCTGGAGGGAGTCCTCCATGTCGTTGAGCCGGTGGCGGAGTTCCTGGGTGATGTCCCGGCTGCCCCGGGGCAGTTGCTGGGGCAGCGGCACGTCGGGGGCCTCGCGGCTCCACAGGCGGCCGATGCCGGAGCGGGTGAAGAGGTCCCGGACCATGTCCTGGCCGTCCCGGGCGGGCCGCCGGGCGCGTTCGGACATGCCGCGGACGGCCTGGGCGAGGAGCCGGGCGGCGACGATCTCGGCGAGGTCGTCGATGGGCACGGTGAGGGAGGCGGCGAGGCTGGTGGACATGCCCCGGTAGCCGATGCCGGTGCGGGCGGGGGTGGAGCGCTCCACGGCCTTGTTGATGAAGCTGGCGGCGAAGGACTGGTAGTCGTCCTCGGCGCGGTTCACCGCGTTGCTGTCCTCGCCGAGTTCGGTGCCGATCAGCGACATCACCATGGCGGTGATGGAGCGGCGGAGGTCCTCGGCGCCGATGACGGACGGCTTGGAGAAGAGGAAGGCGGTCTGCATGGTGGCGGGGCGCAGGGCGACGACCCCGTCGCCGGGGTAGGTGACGCTGAGCCGGCCGCGCTCCTCGACGTCGCCGACGGTGTCGAGGGCGTCGGGCACGTTCTGGTCGTCGACGAGCCGGGAGAGGTCCACGAGCGCGCGGGCCGCGTTGAGTTCGGCCTCGCGGCCGCCGCCCGCCTCGGGCGGGAAGGCGGAGGGCATCACCACGAGCGGGTAGATCTTCACGCCGGGCACCTTGGCGTTGCGGAACTCGTGCCCGATGAGGTGGATGAAGTCGTAGAAGATGCCGGCGCCGGTGCCGCCCGCGACGGAGAAGGCGACGAAGACGTCGCAGCCCCGGATGTGGCCGCCGCCGACCCGGCGGAGGTCGCCGGCCGCCTGCCCGATGGCGCCGATCGCCTCGCGGAGCTGGCGCAGGACCGGTTCGAGGCCGGAGCGCACGGTCGCGAAGAGCGCGGCGCGTCCGACGGTCGGGAGCTGTCCGGCGCCGCTGTTGAGGGGGGCGACGCGCGGCTGCCGGGCCTGGGGCGGCAGCCAGTGCCGGGTCTCCTCGTGGAGGGAGACCCGCAGCATGCGGGCGACCTCGGGCGAGGAGTCGAAGTCGGTGGGCAGCAGGTCGCGGACCATCCGGGAGGTACGGCTGTAGGCGGCGCCCTCGGCGCCCTTGGCCCGGAACTGGGGGTAGCCGAGCAGCTCGCCCTCGCTGAAGTCGGCGTACACGAACTGGAGGCAGTCGGGCAGCTGGAAGGGCAGTCGGCTGCCGCCGTCGACGAGGTCGGTGCCGTCGGGTCCGCACAGCTCCCGGCGCAGCTGCCGCTCGAGTTCGCTGCCGATCTTTCCCCCGGTGCCGCCGAGCCCGACGAAGAGCATGGGCTGGTAGATCTTCATGGCGTCTCTCCTCGGTGCCCGTTCAGAAGTTGCCGTCGTAGGGGTCGGAGCCGCCGGTCGGCCCGGTGGCGGGGCCGGTGTCGGGTCCCGTGCCCGGGGCCGTACCCCTTCCGGTGTCCCTGCCGCGCCCGTCGCGTCCCCGGGTGCGCCGCCCCCAGGTGCCGGTGTCGGCGGCCGGGCCGGGGCGCGCGCCGGGGCGGCGGGACCACGGGAGGTCGCGGCTCCGCGGGGAGGGCGTGCGGCCGCCGCCCACGACGAGTTCGTGCTCGCCCAGACCGATCGGTTCGCCCACCCGCACCGGCACCTGGCTGCCGCCCCGGGGGCGGAGCAGGAGCTGGCCGGAGCCGGTGCGGCGCAGCGCGTGGGCGGCGGAGCCGCGGACGCCGCGGAGCGTCGGGGCCCCGCCGTAGGGCTCGTCGACGGCGAAGGCGAAGGTCCCGCCCTCGCTCTGTCCCCTGCGGACGGTCAGCGTGTACAGGGACCGTCCGTCGTCGCGGAGTTCGAGCGTGACCCCGGTGAGGTCGCGCCGGCGGCGCCGGGCGACGAGCCGGATCGCGGTGAGGACGGCGAGGACGAGGACGACGGCGGCGCCGCCGGTGACGGCCTTCCACCAGCGGTCCCACCAGGTGGGCGGCGCCACGACGAGGACGTCGAGGAACGCGGTGTCGAGGACCGTGTCGCCGTCGCCGCCGTCCACGACCGCGACCTTGCCGCCCAGCTCGCCCAGGGGCGTGCCGGGCGCGAGGCGCACGGTGAAGGGGATGTGGGTGCTGCCGCCCGCGGGCGCGGTGACCGGTGTCGGGGCGACGGTGAGCTCCGTGCCGGGCGCCTGGTCCTGGAGGGCGAAGCGCAGGGTGTGCGGGACGGAGTCGTTGTTGGTGACGTCGAGGGTGCCGTCGACGGTGCCGCCGGGGTGCACGGTGACGCGCTCGACGACGAGCCCCGCCGTCACCTTGGGCACGTCCGGGCCGCTCCGGGCGTGCACGGGACGCCGGTCGGAGGTGATGCCGGGCGCGGCCATGCGCGTGACGAGTTCCAGGTCGCCGGTGGCCCCGGCGGGCACGGTGAACGTGCCGGTGAAGCGGACGTCCCCGGCCTTCGCGTCGGGCGCCCGGCCGTCGTCGGCGAGCTTGAACGTGAAGGGCCGGAAGCCCGCGCCGGCGACCTCGGCCGAGGCCGCGAGGCCGGCCAGCTGTCCCGGGTCGGTGATGACGACTCCGCGCCGGGTCTGCATCCGCACCTGCACGGTGACCTTCTCGCCGGCGCGCGGGGACGCCGGGTCGAGGGTGACGTCGGAGCGGAGGCGGCCCTGCCAGATGGCCCGGACGGCGACCTCGCGGTCTCCGTGGCCCTCGGGCGCCTCGATGTGCACGCGCCAGCGCCCGGGCAGCGGGTCCTTCACGCGCAGCGCCTCGACCGGTCCGTCCTGGCCGCTGACCTCGAAGGTCGAGCCGTCGAACTCGCCCTGTACGGGCACCTTGCGGCCCGCCGGGTCGTAGTAGGTGACCCGCACCTTGGGGTCGTGCTTGGCGACGGTCAGGGAGCCGTCGGTGGCGATGGGCGGGATGGTCACGGACAGGTCGGCGGGGGGCTTCCCGACGGTTCCCTGGGCGATCCGGGCGCAGCGGGCGGCGGCGAAGGTCTCCTGGAGCGCCTTGTCGATCTCGGCGGAGGTGCCGACCACCCGCATGCGGGGGACGGAGCCGGGGACGTCGGAG
Organism: Streptomyces sp. NPDC002232; assembly: GCF_042890295.1. Classification (NCBI taxonomy): domain Bacteria; kingdom Bacillati; phylum Actinomycetota; class Actinomycetes; order Kitasatosporales; family Streptomycetaceae; genus Streptomyces; species Streptomyces sp. NPDC002232. The sequence continues at coordinate 892,968 of NZ_JBIARV010000005.1, forward strand.
CAGGCGCCCCGGTAGCCGCCCTCGGCCATCGCGGTGAGCGCCGAGCGGTCGATCTCGCCGCCGAAGCCGAGCGGCCAGATCTGGACGCCGGCGGCCCGGGCGCGGGCGAGTTCCTCGGTGAGCCGGCGGGCGCCGTTGGCCTGGCGGATGTCCCGGTCGGTGCCGTACTCGGGGCTGTCGGCGACGTCCAGCCTGCCGTCGGTGAGCAGGAAGACGACCTTGGGCACGGCCGGGGTCCTGGTCCCGCCCTCGGTGAGGCGCGTGACGGCCTGCCGGACGGCGGCCGGGAAGTCGGTGCCGGGTCCCGTGCGGTCGCGGTGGGCCAGCTGCTGGACGCAGGTGCTGAGCCGCTCGCGGCCCGCCGCGTCGGCGACGGTGAGCGGGCAGACCTCGTTCACGGGCGACTGGCCGGGCTTCTCGGAGCTGCCGAAGCCGATGATCGTGGCCCGGGAGCGCTCCGATATCTCGCCCTGGCTGAGCAGTGCGGCGGCTTCCGTCTCCCGTGCCAGGTCCTTGTCGTCGAGGCTCTTCGACTGGTCGACGACGACGGCGAAGTCGAGCGGGTCGGGGCCCTCGGCCGGGTCGGCCGCGGTACGGGCCGGGTGCCGCGCCCCGGCCGCGGGGACGCCGGCGGCGGCGGGCGTGCCGAGCGGGCCGGTGAGCCCGAGGAGCAGCCCGGCGAGGAGCAGGGCGCGCGCCCTGTCGGTCCACTTCATCTTGTCTCTCACCACAGTTCGCTGAAGAGGGCCAGGAGGGCGCCGAGCACGAGCGCGAACACGCCCAGGCGCAGCCACCGGTACTTCGCCGCGAGCACGAGCCCGTGCACGCCGGCCTGTTCGAGGAGCCAGTCGGTGGCGTCCGTGCCGGACGCGCCGAGCCGTTCCCGCAGCGCGGACGCGGACGGGCCGGCCGTCAGCTCGCGCAGGAGGGTGCGGTCCGCGCCGATCCGGGTGCGCGGCAGGACCACCGAGACGAGCATCAGGACCCCGGCCGTCCACAGCGCGCCCGCCGCGAGCAGGAACGCCGGTCCCACGGCGGTCGAGGGCACGGGGAGACGGCCCCCGGAGAACACGACCGCGAGGAAGGCGAGGGCTCCGGAGAGCAGGATCGCCGCCTTGGTGTCGGCTCGCCCGATGTCCTCACGGACGGTGGCGAGGAGCCGCTCGGCCATGAACCTCAGCTCCTCGGACGGCACGGGGGCGGGCGCCGCCGTCGGGCCGGGGGGAGGCGAGGGGGTCGGTACGGGGGCGGGCGTCGGCGTTCGGCCGGGCGGGGGCGAGGGCGTCGGTACGGGGGCGGGCGTCGGCGTCCGGCCGGGCGGGGGCGGCGCGGGGGGCGGGGCCGGGTCCTGGGCGCTCATTCGTCGTCCCAGTCGTCGAAGTCGGAGCTGGGCCGGGCGGAGCGGGCGGGCCCCGGAGACCTGCGGGGCCGGTCGCGGCCCGTGCGGTCGTACGGGTCGTCGCGGTCGTACCGGTCGTTCCGCTCGTACGCGTCCGGCTCGTACCGGTCGCGGCCGTCGTCGAACCCGTCGTCGCGACGGCCCCGGGACCGCTCGCGCTCGGAGCCCGACTCGACGCGGGTCGGTTCGTAGACCCGGGGGTCGTGGGCGGCCTCGCCGTGCTCCTCCTCGTCCCAGGGCTCGTCGCGGGCGCCCCGACGGTTCTCGGCCCGGGGCTCGTCGCGGACGCCCCGGCGGTCCTCGTCCCAGTCCGGGTCGCTCGGCTCCGGGGACGCCTCCTCCAGGGCGCGGCGTCGCCGGGGGGTGTCGCCCGAGGGGTTGAGGACCCGGTCGGTGATGCCGCCGAGGACGCTGCCGGTCTGGGACCGCAGGTACATGAGCACCTGGTACATCTGCTCGCCGATGTCGTGGCGTTCCAGGACGCCGGTGTCCAGGAGGCGGCTGAAGACGCGCAGGTAGTCGTCCTGGCCCTCGCGCCGTTCCTGCTGGAGCTGGGTGCGGATCTCCCACTGCTTGTCGGGGTGCATCGCCATGTGGTGCGCGATCTGGGCGAGGTCGCCGCGCCGGAAGAGGGCCTCCAGCTCGCGGGCGCGCTCGGCGACCAGGGCGCGGTTCGCGGCCTCGCTGGCCCGGCGTGCCTGGGCGACGCGGTCGTCGGCCTCCATGGTGACGCTGACGATGTCCCGCCGGGAGACCTCGGCCCTGACGGAGTCGTCGAGGTCGATGAAGACGAGGACCCGGGTCCGCAGGCCGATGTCCCTGCCGAAGCCGAGGCGCCCGGCGGCGAGTTCCTCGCGGACGGCCTCGTCGGCACGGTGCGCGTCGGTGATCCGATAGCGCCGGGAGATCCTGCGCAGCGCGTCGAGCAGCTCGTCGTGGAGCAGCTCGGCGACGTCCTCGACCTGTTCCTGGACGACCAGGTGCGGGTCGGTCACCACCCACTGCACCTTGGCGACGGCGTCGAAGAAGACGCCGTCCCCGGCGGCGGGCAGCTGGAGGCGGAACTCGGTGACGTTGCGCCCGAGCCGCACCTCGAAGACGGTGTACGGAGAGGCGAACATCGGCTTGTTGACGTCCTCCGTGCGGTCCGGCCAGATCACCCGGTGGCCGCCGTTGCGGTAGAGGAGCACGGCGGCGATCTTGCCGCTCCGGCGGCGGTACGGGGGCGCGTACTCGCCGACGAGGGGGCCGCGCGGGCGTCCGGGGGCGCGGGAGCCGCCGGTGGCCGCCGCGTGCGGCCGCACCCGGCCGCGCTGCCGCTCCTGCTCGTCCTCGCGGTCGAGGTCGGCATCGGGGTCGTCGTCCGGGTCGCGGGTGCCGGGGTGCTGTCCCCCGTTCTGCCGCTCGTACGGCCGGCGTCCGTCCCGGTCTTCGTACCGCTGACGCTCGCGCCCGTCCCGGTCCTGGTACCGGGGCCGGTCCCGGTCGTCACGGTCGTCCCGGGGCTCCCGGTCTTCGTATCGCTGCCGCTCCCGCCCGTCGCGGTCCTGGTACCTGCGCCGCTCGTCCCGGTCCCGCTCGTCCGGCCGCGCGTTCCTGTCCTGCTCGGGCCCGGTCATCGGTTCGCTCCTTCCGTCACGGCGTCCCACATCCGGCGCGCCGCGCTCCTGTCCAGGGGCCGGTCACGGTCCCGGACCAGTTCGTTGAGCAATCCCCTCAGCCGGTCGCGGTCGCGGCGGTCCACCGCGAGGCGCGGCAGGAAGGCGCGGACGTGCGCGAGCGCCCCGGGGTCCTTCGCGGCGCGCCGGAGCATGCCGCCGAGCGCTTCCAGGGCGGCCTCTCCGGAGCGGGCCGTGGCGAGCGTGTGCCGCAGCAGCCGGGCCAGTTCGGGGGCGAGGGCGGGCCGGGTGGCGAGGAGCGCGACGAGCAGGGGGCGGGCCGCGTGCTCGTCGAGCTCGGGCACCTCGCGCAGCCCCCACAGATGGGTGGTCCGGGTGCTGAGCGCCCGGATGACGGCGAGGTGCACCAGGTTGGCGAGGTTGACCCGGCCGTCGTCGAGCCACCCGTGGAGGCGGCTCACGACGGGTTCCGGTTCGCCCGAGGCGAGCAGCCGCGCCACGCTGAAGGAGGCGGGCACGAGCACGTCGATGTCGCTCGCCTCGCGGGTCCTGACGACCCGGGCCAGGGCGTCGAGCGAACCGGGGACGCTCCCCGCCGCCAGGACGTATCCGTGGGCGAGCAGCGCCGTCCGGACGAGGGTGTCCTCGCCCGAACCGGCCCAGTCCTTGAGCACGGCGGCGACGGCGGGCCGGACCCGCGGGTCCCGGGCGGCCTCGGCGAGCGCGGTGGCGGCGGCCATCCGGGCCCGGGGCTCGTCCGTCACGGCCAGCGGCACGACCAGCTCGCGGAAGCCGTGGATCCAGTCCCAGGAGCAGAGCACCCCGGCGGCGACGGAGGCCCGCACCCACACCTCGGGGCGGGCGTCGTCGCACAGGGCGCGCAGCCACCGGGCGACCGGGCCGCGGACGTTGTGGTAGCCGTGCCAGATCTCGCCGAGGACGGCTCCGGCCAGCGCCTCGCCCTGGAAGCGGACGGCGCGCACCGGCACCTTGGCGGGGCCGAGGTCCAGCTCGCCGTCCTCCAGGACGGCCCTGGCCTGCACGGGCCGGTGTTCGGCGTGGGTGCCGAACAGGCGCCGCCCCGGGGCGTGGTCGGGGTCGAGCGTGACGGCGAGTTCCCAGGCGAGGAGCTCGGCGGCCTCGGCGGCGAGGCTGTAGGCGGAGCCGTCGAAGACGGCGACGGCGACGCGGAACGCGCCGGCGTTCAGGACCGGCAGCGCCTCGGGGAGCGCGCCGGGCCGGTCGGCGCCGGCGAACCACTCGCGGGCCTGCGAGCGGACGAAGCTGGTGCATTCGACGAGGAGTTCCGCGTCGGTCATCTCGCCGCGCCAGTGCCGGGCCAGGTGGTCGGCGAGCCGGGCGGCCTCGCGGGGCCGCAGCTCCTCAAGGCCGAGGGCCCGGACGACGTCGGGTCGCCGGGCCCGCGCGCGTGCGGAGCCGAGGGCCTCGTCGGGCTCGGCGCGCAGCCGGTGCCAGAGGTGGCGGTGGAGGACCTCGTCGGCCGGCGGGGGCGGGCAGTACATCCCGTACCGTCCGCGCAGCAGCCGGTCGGCGAGCTCCCCGTTCTCGACGAGGACGATCCCGTACGCCTCCCGGCCGCGCAGGAGTTCGCCGAAGCGGTCGAGGTGCAGCTCGGAGAGGCGGGTGGCGGGGCGGCGGGCGACACTCGTGTGCTCGCCCCGGCCGGAGCGGGCGGGGCGGGGCTCGCTCTCGGTGCGGACGTCCTCCGTGAGCAGCTCCAGGAGATGGCCGCCGCTCTCCTGGAGGGCGTCCTCGGTGATCTCGTCGACGCCGTGACGGGGGTCGAGGCGGAAGACCTTGCCGCCGGTGAGCTCGTCGAGGAGGGCGAGCGCGGTGGCCTTGCGGCCGCTGCCGGGTTCGCCGCACAGGACGAGGACCCGGTGGTCGCGGAGCCGGTCGCGCATCCGGGCGTATCCCGCGGTCGCGCAGTACACCCGGCCCAGGTGGTCGAGCGTCTCGGGCGGGACGGGGCCCTGGACGAAGAGGGAGCGGTCGGAGCCGTACAGGGCGAAGATCTGGTTGCCCTCGAAGACCGTGCCGTCGCCGTGGATGGTGGTCAGGCGGTCGGCCGCGCCGCCCGCCCAGGTGCGGACGGCCCGCAGCGCGGTGGCGGCGCCGCCGGTGTCGCTCTCGCCGCCGAGGGGGCCCCGGTCGGCGGCGGCGAAGACGCTGGGCTCGCGCGGCTGGTCGCCGGCGCCGTCGGCCCGCTCGCCGTCGCGGTCGCGGTCGGAGCGGTTTCCACGGTCGCCGCGATCGCCCCGCTCGCCGCTCCGGTCGTGCCCGTCCCCCCGCTCGCCGCCCCGGCCGCCGTCGCCCCGGTCCCCCCGGTCGTCGCGGTCGTGGCCCGAGTCCGGGGAGTCGTTGCCCGACGGCTCGTCCGGGTCGCTCACCGCTGTTCACCCGCCTCCGCGCCGGAGCCCTTCTGTATGCCGGTGAAGTTCCCGTGGATCGTGTTGCCGTGGACGTCGAGCAGGTCTCCCCCGACGTGGTACGTACGGTTCCCGCCCTTGGTCCGGGGCGTTGGGCCGTCCCCCCGCGACGGCCCAACGCCGGTCCGTGGACCCCCGGCCGGAGTCCGCTCCCCCTCGCGCGCCGGCGGCTGCGTGTCCGTCCCGGTCAGCGGCGGGGCGGGGCTGCGCGGTACGTGGAACCACGCGGTCTCGTCGGTCTCCTTGGACCGGATGCGGGCGGGCCGGTAGTGGGCCGGCTCGACGTACCGCCCGCCCTCGGCGACCACGTTCCCGTACAGCCAGTCGGAGACCACGACCAGCAGGTCGGTCTCCGGGCTCTCCGTCATGATGCGCTTGGCCGGCGCGCTGTCGCAGAGCCGGGCGGCGAGGTCCACCGCCCGTCCGACGAGGCCGTGGGCGTCCTGCGCGACGAGCCCGGCGTTCATGCCGATCCGCAGCCGCAGGCGGCGGCTCCGGCCCCTGTTGTGGGCGCGCAGGCTCTCGTAGAGGGTGTCGATCCACCGTCCGACCATCAGCGTCGGCGGCACGTCGGGGCGCAGGGCGGCCAGGATGCCGTCTCCCCGGTCCTCCTGGTGGAAGGTGCCGGGCTCGACGCCGACGGAACCGTACGCCTCGTCGAACGCGGCGTACATCCCGGCCCGGTGGAGCTCCTTCTCGGCCATGTCGAGGGTCCCGGAGCCGCAGATGTCGCCGAAGACGACGAACCGGTGGATCCCGCCCGCTACCCCGTTCACTCCCGGACTGCTCACTCTCGGACTCCCTGTGTGTGGTGCCGTGGTGGTGCGCGTTCCAGACTGGCCGCGCGGCGCGGCCTGCGATGTAGCCGTTTACACACCCGGCGGAGATTCGTCCGCCGGGTTTCCGCCGGGGCGCGCGCGCCCCTGCGCGAGCAGCACCAGGACCGGCATGTCGAGGACGACGACGGTGCGGTTCGCGGTGCGGACGACGTCCTGTTCCCGCAGCAGGCGCAACGCCTTCGCCACGGCCTCCCGGGTGGCTCCGATGGCCGCCGCCAGGTCGTGCTGGGGCAGCGGGAGGTCCAGTACGGTCCCGCCGTCGGACCGTCGTCCGGCGCGCTCGGCCAGCTCGACGAGCCGGGCGGCGAGGCGCTGGAGGACGGTCTCGGAGGCGAGCGCGCGGCGTTCGACGTCGGCGCTGCGCAGCCGGGTCGCGAGCTGGCGCATGATCAGCGCGGTGGCGTGCGGCCGGGCGGCGAGGAAGCGCCGGAACCGGTCGCCGGAGACGGCGACGGCCTCGACCGTGCCGAGGGCGGTGACGCTGGCGCTGCGCGGGCCCCGGTCGACGGCAGCGAGGTCCCCGACGACCTCGCCCGCGCCGCGCAGGGCGAGGATGAGCCGCGATCCGCGCTCGGTGCCGACGGAGACGACGGACCAGCCGGAGAGGAGCGCCAGGACGTAGGCGCTGGTGTCGCGCTCGCGGATCATCACCTCCCCGGGTGCGTAGACGCGCCGGGCGCCTTCGGCGAGGAGCGACCGCCGGTCGGCCGCGGGCAGGGCGTGGAGGAAGGAGCGGTCCTGGCCGAAGAGACTCATCGCCGCTCACCCCCCGTACCGTCCCGCGGGCCTTCCTGGGAAGACCGTCCACCGGTGGCCGCCCGGCGTATTCGCGTGTGTGTTCCCACCTCATGTGGCGTGCTACGCCACACTATTGACGCTGCGTCACGTCATGGGGTGAAGAACGCTAGAGGGTGCGGAAGAAACGCGTCAACGAGCACGGGGGGCGCAGGGAAGCGCCGCCTGCGGCACCCCTGCGCCCCCCGTGGGAGCGATGCGCGGATGATCGCGGAGCGATCCGCACGTGATCGCGGAACGATCCACATGTGATCGGGGAGCCTATGTGGGCGGGATGGGGAGCGACGGGCCGATGGTCGGGGAGCGATCCGCAGGTGATCGAGGGGCGATCGGCCCGTGATCGGAGAGCGGTGCGCCGGTGATCGGTGGGGGCGCGCGCGAAGTCTTCGTCGTGCCTTCGCGCGCGCCCCCACCGGACTGCGCGCTTCCGCCCGGTGTCGCCGGCATCCCGGCGACACCGGGCCTCGGCGACACCGGGACGGCGCCGGGCCTCGGCGGCGCCGGGCCTCAGAGGCGCGGGTCGACCGGCTCCGACTCCAGGGCGAGGACCGCGAAGACGGCCTCGTGGACCCGCCAGAGCGGTTCCCCCGTCGCGAGCCGGTCGAGCGCCTCCAGACCGAGCGCGTACTCCCGCAGCGCGAGGGACCGCTTGTGGCCGAGGAACCGCTGCCGCAGCCGCTCCAGGTTCTCCGGGCGGGTGTACTCGGGGCCGTAGATGATCCGCAGGTACTCCCGCCCGCGCACCTTCACGCCGGGCTGCCCGAGCCGTCCGCTGCCGTCGCGGACGAGCGCCGCCAGCGGCTTGACGACCATGCCCTCGCCGCCCGCCCCGGTCAGCTCCAGCCACCAGTCGGTGCCCGCGCGGACCGAGGCCTCGTCGCCGGTGTCGACGACGAGCCTGCGGGTGACCTGGAGGAGCCCGGTCGGGTCGTGCTCGACGAGCCGGTCGAGCCAGGCCAGCTGGGCGTCGTGCGGCACGTCCGCGAGCGAGCGGCCGCGCGCCGCGAGCAGCTGGAACGGCGCGAAGCGCACCCCCTCCAGGCCCTCGGTGGGCCAGCAGTACCTGCGGTACGCCTCGGTGAAGGCCTCGGCGTCCACGGCCCGGTCCCGCTGCCGGGCGAGCAGCCCGTCGATCCCCTCGACCCCGCGCCCCACCGCCCGCTCCAGGGCGTCGATCGCCCCGGGCAGGACGGCTCCGGAGGCCGCGCCGACCGCCGCGTATTGCGCGCGGAGCAGGCCCGCCGACTTGAGCGACCACGGCATCAGCTCGCCGTCGAGCAGCAGCCAGTCCGTGTCGAGCTCCTCCCAGAGCCCGGCGGCGCCGATCGCGGTCCGCAGCCGGCCGAGGACCTCCTCGGTGACCTCGCGGTCGTCGAAGAAGGGCCGTCCGGTACGGGTGTGCAGCGCGCCCGTCACCCCGCCGACGCCGAAGCGCTCGCGGGCCACCTCCTCGTCGCGGCAGACGAGGGCCACGGCCCGGGAGCCCATGTGCTTCTCCTCGCACACGACCCGCTCGACACCGTCCGCCCGGTACTGGGCGAAGGCCTCGGCCGGGTGCTCCAGGTAGCCCTCCTCACGGGAGGTGGCCGTGGGCGCCATGGTGGGCGGCAGGTAGGCGAGCAGCCTGGGGTCGACGGCGAAGCGGCTCATGACCTCCAGGGCCGCCGCGGCGTTCTCCTCGCGCACGGCGACGTTCCCGAGGTGACGGGTCTCCACGATCCGCCGTCCGTGCACGTCGGCCAGGTCCAGGGGGCGTCCCTGGTGCCCGCCGGGCGCCTCGGTGGCGAGGGGCCGCGCCGGCTCGTACCAGACCCGCTCCGCGGGCACGTCGACGAGCTCGCGCTCCGGCCAGCGCAGCGCGGTCATCTTCCCGCCGAAGACGGCCCCGGTGTCGAGGCAGAGCGTGTTGTTGATCCAGGAGGTGTTCGGCACGGGGGTGTGCCCGTAGACGACGGTGGCCCGGCCCCGGTACTCCTCCGCCCACGGGTAGCGCACCGGAAGCCCGAACTCGTCGGTCTCACCCGTGGTGTCCCCGTACAGCGCGTGCGAGCGGACCCGCCCGGAGGTGCGGCCGTGGTACTTCTCCGGCAGACCGGCGTGACAGACCACGAGGTTCCCGCCGTCGAGCACGTAGTGGCTGACGAGTCCCTCGATGAACCGTCCGACCTCCGCCCGGAACTCCTCGCTCTCGCGCCCCAGCTGCTCGATGGTCTCGGCGAGTCCGTGCGTCTCCTGGACCTTCCGTCCCTTGAGCCACCGGCCGAGCTTGTTCTCGTGGTTGCCGGGGACGCACAGGGCGTCGCCGGCCGCGACCATCGCCATGACGCGGCGCAGGACGCCCGGCGAGTCCGGACCCCGGTCGACGAGATCGCCGACGAAGACGGCCGTCCGCCCCTCGGGGTGGTGTCCGTCGACGTAGCCGAGCTTCGCGAGCAGGGTCTCCAGCTCGGAGCGGCAGCCGTGGATGTCGCCGATGACGTCGAACGGCCCGGTGAGGTGCCGCAGGTCGTTGAAGCGGCGCTCCAGGACGACCTCGGCCTCCTCGACCTCCTCCACCGAGCGCAGCACGTGCACCTTGCGGAAGCCCTCGCGCTCCAGTCCGCGCAGCGAACGGCGCAGCTCGCGCCGGTGCCGCGGGATGACGTGCGGGGGCAGGTCCGCCCGGTCGGGCCGCGCGGCGTTCCGGGTGCGGCACACCTCCTCGGGCAGGTCGAGGACGATCGCGATCGGCAGCACGTCGTGGGCCCTGGCCAGCTGGACGAGCTGACGCCGGGCCTCCGGCTGCACGTTCGTGGCGTCGACGACGGTGAGCCGTCCGGCCGCGAGGCGCTTGCCCGCGATGTGGTGCAGGACGTCGAAGGCGTCCCGGCTCGCGGACTGGTCGTTCTCGTCGTCGGCGACGAGCCCCCGGCAGAAGTCGGAGGACAGGACCTCGGTCGGCCTGAAGTGGCGCCGGGCGAAGGTCGACTTGCCGGAACCGGTGGCACCGACCAGCACCACGAGGGACAGATCGGTGACGGGCAGGGTGCGGGTCATGCGGCTGCCTCCTTCGAGGACCCGTCGGAACGGTGGTCGGTGGCGTGGTCGGTGGTGTCGTGGGTGCGGTGGTCGGTGGTGTCGGTGGTGTCGGGGGTCAGGTGGTCGGTGCGGTGGTCGGTGCCCGTGCCGGTGCCATTGCTGGTGCCCGTGCCGGTGCCGTTGCCGTTGCCCGTGCCGGTGCCGGTGCCGGTGCCGTTGCCGGAATGGCCTGCGTCACGGCTGTCCGTACGACGGAAGACGGCCATCTGCGTCGGGGGGCCGACCTCCGGGTCGTCCGGTCCCACGGGGGCGAACCCGACTGCGTAGCCGTACTGGCCCGCGATCCCCGCCGCCCAGTCCCGGAACTCCTTCCGGGTCCATTCGAAACGGTGGTCGCCGTGCCGGACGTGCCCGGCCGGGAGCGTCTCCCAGAGGACGTTGTACTCGACGTTCGGCGTGGTCACGACGACCGTGCCGGGCCGGGCCGAGCCGAACACCGCGAACTCCAGCGCCGGCAGCCTCGGCAGGTCCAGGTGCTCGATCACCTCGCTGAGCACGGCGGCGTCGTAGCCGGCCAGCCGCTTGTCGGTGTACGCGAGGGAACCCTGCGTCAGCTTCACCCGCGCGGCCTGCCGCTCCCCCATCCGGTCGAGGCGCAGCCGGCGCGCGGCGATGCCCAGGGCCCGCGCGGAGACGTCGACGCCGACGATCTCCGTGAAGCGCGGGTCCTTGAGCAGGGCCTGCACCAACTGGCCCTGTCCGCAGCCCAGGTCGAGCACCCGGCTCGCGCCGGCCGCCGTGAGGGCGCCGAGGATCGCCTCGCGCCGCCGCTCGGCGAGCGGCACGGGACGCTCCTCCGTGTCGGTGGTCTCGTCGACGGCGTTGTCGACGTCCTCCACGTCGAGGCCCTCGGCCTCGGCGAGCCGCACCAGTTCGAGCCGCTCCGTCGCCTCGCGGGCCAGGCCCCGGCGACGCGAGAGGTAGCGGGCGGTGATCAGCTTCCGCTCGGGGTGGCCGGCCAGCCAGCCGTCACCGGCGCGCAGCAGCTTGTCGACCTCGTCGGGCGCGACCCAGTAGTGCTTGGCGTCGTCGAGGACGGGCAGCAGGACGTACAGGTGGTTGAGGGCGTCCGCGAGCCGCAGTTCGCCCTCCAGGACCAGTCGCACGTACCGCGAGTCGCCCCACGCGGGGAACTCCCGGTCCAGCGGCACCGGTTCGGCCTCCACGGTGGCCCAGCCCAGCGGCCCGAACAGCGCGCGCACCAGCTCCGCGCCGCCCCGGGCGGGGAGCGCGGGGACCTCGACGCGCAGCGGCAGCGGCGCGGCCGCCCGCTCGGGCATCGCCTTGCACTCGCCGTGCAGCGCCGTCTTGAAGACCTTGGCGAGCGCGACCGCGAGCAGCGAGGACGCCGCGTAGGGACGGTCGTTCACGTACTGCGCGAGCGCCGAGTCCGGGGCGCCGCCCCGGCCCTTGCCCTTGCCGCGGCGCACCAGCGCCACGGGGTCCACCTCCAGGAGGAGTGCCGCGGTGCACCGCTCGGCGCTCGCCTCGGGATAGAGGACGTGCGCCGTGCCGTGCGAGGTCGGGAACGTCTGCGCCCGCTCGGGATGCTTGTGCAGCAGGAAGCCGAGATCGGTCGCGGGTCGCTCCGGGTTGCCGGTCGTACTGATCGTCAGGAACACGTCTTCGAGTATGGTTCGCCCCTCCCCTCCCCACCAGGCATTTTCCGTGCCGCCGGGCCGGGGCGCGCCTCCCTCAGCCGGTGCCGTCCCCCCTCTCCGCCGCCAGGGTGCCGGCGAGCGCGCCGATGGTCTCCGGCCCGACGCGGCAGCAGCCGCCGACCAGCCGGGCGCCCGCCCCGGCCCAGGCGAGGGCCCGCTCCGGGTCGAAGGCCATGTCCCCGCTCCAGCCCCGCGCGCGGGCGTCCCACCGCTCCCCGCTGTTGGGGTAGACCACGGCCGGCTTCCCGGTGACGGCCACGGCGAGCTCCACGGCGTCCCCCGCCTCCGCGGGGTCGCAGCAGTTCACCCCGACGGCCACGACCTGGTCGTTCCCCGCGGCGACCGCGAAGGCCTCCGCGAGGTCCTGCCCGGCCCGGGTCCGGCCGCCCTCGACGGTGTACGAGAGCCACACCGGCACCCCGCACCCCTCGACCGCCCGCAGCAGCGCCGCCGCCTCGTCCGCGTCCGGCACCGTCTCCAGGGCCAGAACGTCCGGCCCGGCCGCCGCGAGCACCTCGATCCGGGGCCGGTGGAACCGCTCGAGAGCGCCCACGGTCAGCCCGTACCGTCCCCGGTACTCGCTGCCGTCGGCGAGCATCGCCCCGTACGGTCCGACGGACGCGGCGACCCACACCTCCTCTCCCACGGCCTCCCCCGCCGACCTGGCGAGCTCCACGCTCCGGGCGAGCAGCCGCGCGGCCTCCTCACGGCCCGCGCCCCGCCGGGCGAAGCCCTCGAACGTGGCCTGATAGCTGGACGTGATCAGCACCCGGGCCCCGGCCCGCACGTAGGCCGTGTGGGCCGCCTCGATCTGCTCGGGCCCGTCGGCGAGGAGCCGCGCGGACCAGAGCGCGTCCGAGAGGTCGCAGCCCTGCGCCTCCAGCTGGTTGGACAGGCCGCCGTCGAAGACGAGCACCCCCGCCCCGAGGGCCTCGGCGAGCGTTCGTTCCGGTCTCATCGCCGCGCTCCGCTCACGCCAGCTGCGACTGGACCCGGGCGGAGATCAGCTCCAGGTGGTCGAGGTCCTCCAGGTCCAGGATCTGGAGGTAGACCCGGGAGGAGCCGATCGCCGCGTACCGCCCGAGCTTGTCGACGACCTCGGCGGGCGTGCCCGCGAGCCCGTTCGCCCTGAGCTCGTCCACGTCCCGGCCGATGGCGGCGGCCCGCCGGGCGACCTCGGCGTCGTCCTTGCCGACGCAGACCACCAGCGCGTTGGAGTACACCAGGTCACCGGCGGGCCGCCCGGCCGCCTCGGCGGCGGCCCGGACCCGGCCGAACTGCCGCTCGCTGTCCTCGACCGAGGCGAACGGGATGTTGAACTCGTCCGCGTACCGCGCGGCGAGGCGCGGCGTCCGGCTCGCGCCGTGCCCGCCGATCAGCACCGGGACCTTGGCCTGGGCCGGCTTCGGCAGCGCGGGCGAGTCGGCGAGCCGGTAGTACTCCCCGTCGTAGCTGAACGTCTTCCCGACCTCCGTCGCCCACAGGCCGGTGACGATCGCCAGCTGCTCCTCCAGACGGCCGAACCGCTCCTTCGGGAAGGGGATGCCGTAGGCCTTGTGCTCCTGCTCGAACCAGCCCGCTCCAAGACCCAGTTCGACCCGGCCGCCGGACATCCGGTCGACCTGGGCGACCTGGATGGCGAGGACGCCGGGGAGCCGGAACGTCCCTGCCGTCATCAGGGTGCCGAGCCGGATCCGCTTCGTCTCCCGCGCCAGGCCGGCCAGGGTGATCCAGGCGTCCGTGGGTCCGGGCAGCCCGTCGGCGGATCCCATGCTGAGGTAGTGGTCGGATCGGAAGAAGGCGTCGAATCCGAGCTCCTCGGTGGCCCGGGCCACCGCGAGGAGGGTGTCGTAGTCGGCCCCCTGCTGGGGTTCCGTGAAGATGCGAAGATCCATACCTCCATCCTGCACCGTCGGGTGCCCGTCAACCTCGCCGTCAGCGCCCGGTCCGCACCGGCTCGGTCGGGTGAACATCCGGCCCCCAGGCGGGCCGCGTCTCCACCGGCCAGTGACCGGGGAGGGGCATCGTCGTTGGCTCGGGCGGAGCCGGACCGCCCGGCCCGCGCGCCGGCGGCCGCTGCCGGTGCGTCTCCCTCACGGCCCCGCCCTCGGCGGCGGTGCCGGGGCCGAGGAGGCCGCCATGTCCCAGGAAGCCGCGCCGGAGCGGGCCGTACCCGAACAGCCGGTGCCGCGGTCCGTGCCCGAGCAGAAGGGCGCCGGCGCCCCCCAGGGTCTGCTCCAGCAGATGGAGGAGCTGATGGCGGCGCTCTCCGCCGACCTCTCCCAGCTGGACGCCGACCTCCAGTCCATCCCGGACCACCACACCCCGCCCAGGGTGCGGGACCAGGAGCCGGGGCGGGAGGCGGGGCCGGCTCGGGAGGCGGGGCCGAAGCCGGAGAGCCCGGAGGAGCGCATCCAGCACCCGTAGCAGCGTCGGCACGACGGCCCAGGCACCGCCACAGCCACCGGCACTGGCACCGCCACCGCCACCGCTACAGCCACCGGCACCTGCACCGGCCCCGGCCCCGGCCCCGGCCCCGGCCTCAGCAAGAGTCCCTACCGATCGGCTCCGCGCCGCCCCGTCCTCCCGCGCCCCGTCTCCCCTCGCCCCGCGCCTGACCGCGCTCACCACGTCGGGCTCCGGCCCGGGCCCGCTCCTCCTCGGGCGGGGTCGGGCGGGCGGGCGCGCTCACCGTCGCGCACGGCGAGCCGTCGCAGCATCCCGCGCACCCGGTCGCTCGACTCGTCGGCGGCATCGATGGCCTCGATGCACTGCCAGTAGAGCCCCTCCTCGTCCGTGGCACAGGCCACCCCCACCAGCGCGATCCCCACCTCTCCCAGCAGCTCCCCCAGCTCGGTCAACGCTCCCCACGGATCCGCCACTTCGGTCAGCTGGGCCGCGCGCGGCCCAGCCGATCCCCAGGTCGGGTACTCCCCGATCTCGCTCAGCCCCCGTGCCTCACCGCGCAGCTCCATGGGCCCGCAGAGCGCGAGGTGCCTTCCTATCGCCTGGGCGAGCGCCTGCGCCTGCCAGGCCTCCGCCACGATGTCCTGTGCTGTCCCGCTCTCCGCCAACGCGTGCCGGCCAAGCGTGATGAGTCGTTCCGCTTCCATCAACGCCGCCCCCGTTCGTACGACTTACTGCCCACTCACTCCATTACCCAGAGTGAGGCCGCCTGAGCCTCAACACCAGAGGAATTCGGAAATCTGTGGACAGGAAGCGGAAAGGGGAAAAGTTGATCACTCCGAAGAGTGACGATCTTCGCTCGGAACCCCCTCCGCGGCTCCGCCGGCGGCCCCCTCCGCGCCCCCCACGCCGTCGGCGCCTCCGCCTCTCCTCCGGGCGGGGAAGCGGAGTTCGTTCCGGTCGATCTTGGCGGCGAGGGCCGCGAGCGGATCGACCCCGACCGCCTGACAGAACTGGAGCAGGTAGGCGAGCACGTCCGCCACCTCGTCGGCGACCCGGTGCGCCTTCTCCGGATCCTCCATCACCCGCTCCGCTTGCTCGGGCGTCAGCCACTGGAAGATCTCCAGGAGTTCGGCCGCCTCCACGCTGAGCGCCGCTGCCAGGTTCTTCGGCGTGTGGTAGGGCTGCCAGTCGCGGGCCGCCGCGAACTCGACCAGCCTGCGCTGAAGCCCCGCCACGTCGTTGTTGTCCGTCACACCCCCAGGTCTACCACCGTCACCCCGGGCGTCCGCCGTGCCTCCCCCGCCGACCGCTCGCCGAGCGTGGCCGCCACCCGGACGTGCCCGTCGGCGGCGATGTCCGCAGCCAGTCGGAGCAGTTCGCCCAGCTGGCGTCCGTCGAGCCCCCGGTCCAGGCCGTCGGCGAGCACCGTCAGGCTCTGCATGGCGTCCGGCACCTCGGCGATCCGGTCCATCTCCAGGACGCCGGGGCCGGTGAGCAGGGTGAGCGCGAGGGCCAGATAGCGGAGTTCGCCGTCACCGAGGCGGCCCAGCGGGGTGGCGGGGCGCGCGCCTCGCTCCAGGACCGCGCGCAGGGTGCCCTCCGGAAGCTCCTGTACGCCGAGACCCGTCACCGGGCCCGCGCAACCCGCTCCGGCGACGGCCGCGAGGCGGTGGTGCCGACGAGGGCAGTCCGTGTGGGTGCGGTGGAGGACCTCGGCGAGGTTGCCGCAGCCGCGCCGCAGCCGGCCCTCGCCCGGCGGCACGGGGGCCCGCATCCGCTCGGGCCTGGGGTCGCACGCGAAGGCGGAGCGCAGCCCCACGACCACCTGCTCGGCGGCGGCCAGGACCTCCAGCTGTCCCCGGGTCTTGCCGGCGACCCGCAGCGGAAGCAGGGCCGTACCGAGCAGGTCGTCCGGGAACGGGGCCCGGGTGACGGGGGTGGCTCCCGCCGTGTGCCACTCGGCCTGGACGGCGCTCCGGCCGGGGTCGCGGAGGGCGGTGGCGAGCAGGGTGCGGCCGTCCCGGCCGGTGAGCCGCTCGCCCACGATCCGGAGCCGGGGCTCGGCCTGGACCGCGACGTCGAGGTGGACGGGTCCCTCGGGTCCGTCGACCGTGCACCCGATCCGGAAGCCGCGCCGGCCCTGGGCGTCGGGGCGGGCGCGCTCGGGGACGCAGTCGGCGGCGTCGGGGAACACCTCGTCGAGCGGGTCGCCCGCACCGAGCCGGGCCAGGGCCTCGTACGCCCGCAGCGCGGTGGACTTGCCGCTGCCGCTGGGCCCGGCGAAGACGGTGACCGGGCCGAGCGCGTGCACGGCCGAGCGGTGTCCCGCGAAGGCGGACAGCCGCAGCTCGGTCACGGCGGGCCGGGCGACGCGCGACGCGCCCCCGCCGCCGACGGCGACCCGGCCGCCCGTGGCGACTCGTCGCTCCGTGCCACCCCGCCCCGCCCCGCCGACCCGGCCCTCTCCCGCGACCGGGCCCCGCGCCTCGGGGACGGAGGTACGGGACCCGGATCCCCGAAGTCCGGAGACCAAGGACGCACGGGGAGCGGGGACAGCGGCTCCGGAGGGAACGGAGGAAGCAGAGGAAACGGAGGGAACGGACACGACGGCGGCCGAATCCGCCAGGGGCGAACCCGCCGAGGAAGCACCGGAACCGACAGAGGAAGAGCCGTCGGCGGACGAGCCTTCGGCGGACGAGTCGTCGAGGGAAGAACCGTCAGGAGAAGAACCGTCGGGCGACGAGCCGTCCGGGGAAGGGTGGATCGGAGGTACGGGAGAACGGTGCACTGAGGAAGGAACGACGTCGGAAGAGGGGGCGTCTGACGTGCGGGCGAGCGTGGAGCCGCCGGTGAGGTCCATGCCCGGACCGTACGCAGATCATTCCCTGGCGAACCGTTACGGCGAGATGGTCTTCCTACGATCGGGGGACGCCGGCGCCCCGGCCGTCCACCAGGCCTTCCTCGTCCTCGCTCTCCGCGCCCTCCACCTCCGTGCCGGCCGGGGCCAGCAGGAAGACGTTCCGGTCGACGCGGTGCATCCCGCTGCCGAGGCCGAAGACGACGCCGCTGCTGAAGTCGAGGATGCGCTTGGCGACCTCGGTGTCGGCGCTCGTCAGATCGAGGAGCACCGGGATCTGGGCGGTCAGGTACTCGGCGACCTCGCGGGCGTCGGCGAAGACCTGCACGCGGAGCACGACCATGCGGCGCTGCTCGGCGGATTCGTACGGCTCGGGGATCGGGCGGTGGTCGACTCTGGACGGCCATTCGTCACGGCCGCGCAGGGGCAGGACCTGCGCGAGACCCTCCCACTGCTCGTCGGTGACGTCGTACCTCTCGTACCTACTCATGGGTCCATCCTCCCGCTCCTCACCCGTTCGGCCCAACAACGACACGAGGTGATGCCGGGGAGGTGGTCGGCGCGCGGTCCGGTGTCATCCGGCGGCGCGGCGCGCGTCCGGGGGCGGCACGGAGTACGTCAC
The DNA here is from genome assembly GCF_042890295.1 of Streptomyces sp. NPDC002232. Lineage (NCBI taxonomy): Bacteria > Bacillati > Actinomycetota > Actinomycetes > Kitasatosporales > Streptomycetaceae > Streptomyces > Streptomyces sp. NPDC002232. The sequence goes on from NZ_JBIARV010000005.1 coordinate 910,697, forward strand.
CGTCGCGGAGGCCGCCAGATCGCCCGCCTCGTCGCTGAGTTCGGCGAGGACGACGCAGAGGCGCCGGCCGAACTTGGCCATGCGCGCGTGCGTGCGGAGCAGTCCGGGCCGGGGGCGGTTGAGGTAGCTGATCTGGAGTGAGGTGGTGAGCGCCATGGGGGTGGGGCGACCGAGCCGGGCGTTGATCAGGAGGAAGGCGGCGAGGTCGACGAGCCCGGCCTGTTCGGGGCCGGAGATCGTGCCGCCGGGGCGGGTGCGGAGCCGTGCCCCGTCCGCCTCCATGACGAGGTCCGTCCCGCTCGCGTCGGTGACGCGGCAGGCCGCGTAGTCGGGGAACTGCTTCTGTACGAGCGCGTTGAGCTCGTCCGCCGACAGGGTGACGGCCGCCGGATCGGGCCCCTGGGCCACGACGGGAGCGAGCCCGTCTCCGGCCCTCAGGACCTCGGCAGAAGCAGACCCGAGGACGACGGTGGGAGCGGGAGGCACAGCCGAGCCCGGCCGTGCCTCGTTCGCCCGCCGTGCCGCGCCCCCCGCCTCCCTCATCGGACGAAGCTCTTCGCCAGTCGGCGGAGCCCCTCCCCGATCTCCTCGGCCGAGTGCGTCGTGAAGGACAGCCGCATCGCGCCGGGGTCGGGCTCGCCGCAGAAGAAGGGCGCCCCCGGCACGTACGCCACCTCGTGGCCGACGGCGGTCTGGAGCAGGGCCGTGGCGTCGTACCCGGCGGGGAGGGTCGCCCAGATGAACATGCCGCCCTCCGGCCTGTTCCACCGGGAGCCCTCGGGCAGCGCCGCCGGCAGGCCCTCCAGCATCGCGTCCCGGCGCTCCTGGTAGGCGGAGCGCATCACCGCGACGTGCGCGTCGAGGTCGCTGTCGCGCAGGTAGCGGGCGGCGGCGGCCTGGTCGATCGTCGAGGTGTGCAGGTCCGCGGCCTGCTTGGCGATGACGCAGGCGCGGCGGAGTCCGGCGGGCGCGCGCAGGTAGCCGAGCCGGAGGCCGGGGGCCATCACCTTGGAGAAGGAGCCGAGCAGGACGGTGCGGTCGGCCGCCGCGGGGTCGGCGGCGATGGCGGGGACGCGCTCGCCGTCGTAGCGCAGTTCGCCGTACGGGTCGTCCTCGATGATCCAGAAGCCGTGCCGCGCGGCGGCCTCGGCGACGGCGTGACGGCGCTCGGCGGGGAGGGTGCGGCCGGTGGGGTTCTGGAAGGTGGGGACGATGTAGAGCAGCGTGGCCTTCTCGCGGACCGCGATCTCCTCCAGGGCCTCCGGGATGAGGCCCTGGTCGTCGGTGGGCACGGGCACGACGCGGGCGCCCGCGAAGCCGAAGGTCTGGAGGGCGGCGAGGTAGCAGGGGTCCTCGACGAGGACCACGCTGCCCGGCTCGACGAGGGCCGTGGTGAGGAGCGTGAGCGCCTGCTGCGAGCCCGTGGTGACGAGCAGGTCGTCGGCGTCCGTGGGCAGTCCGCGCGCGCTGAGCCGGGCGGCGACGGCGGTCCGCAGCTCCGGGTCGCCCTCGGTCGTCGAGTACTGGAGGGCGTGCTGGGGGTTCTCCGCCAGGACGCGGTCGTACGCGGCGCGGATCCCGTCGATGTCGAACAGCTCGGGAGCGGGCAGGCCTCCGGCGAACGAGATCACCTCGGGCCGAGCGGTGAGCGCCAGGATCTCCCGTACCGGCGAGGAACCGATGTCGGCCAGCCGGGAGGCGGTGGCCGGCACGGGCGCGGAGGAGGTGGCGTTCGTGGGCGCGGAGGCGGCAGAAAGCATGGCGCCAGCATATAGAGATTGGAGGCGGTGTCCAGGTCGTTCGATTCCCGCCGGGCGTGGCCGAGTTGACCCTCTCGGGAACGCGCGGAGAGGGGTGTTCCGGGGGCGCGTGGGGATTCCCGCCGTTCCGATCCGGCCACTCTGCGGGTCGTGGTAATCCAGCCGCCGGAGAGAAATTCGGAGGAATGCGCTCCCCCTGCTTTTCTCGCTGGTCGCCCCCGGAGAGGAGGGCCGGGGTGATCTTTCCTCGCCCTGTCCGACGCGCCGCCGTCGCTCATCGGCGTGGTTCTTCCCGCGTCGCGGACGACTCGGGGAAATCGGCCATTCCGGTCGCTGGACTCATTGATGGACGCGCTGCGGCGTGGATAGCGTGCGTCCGCGCCGACACCGCGAGGAACGCGGTATCCGCCGCACGGCCGGCGGGCTTTCGGGTCGAAGTCGAACGAGCGAGGCGAGTGGATCACCATGGCATCTTCCGTTCCCGTCGACGAGGTCGTCGTCGTCCGCACTCCCGAGGAATTCCTCGCCATGCCCGAGGACTACCGGGAGATCGCCGTCCGGGGAATGATCGTCAACACCGAGGGCGAACTGTCGGGCGCCGACGACTACATCCAGGTGTTCCTGCCGCTGGCGCCGAACGCCGAGGAACGCCAGGTCTGCGCCGAACGCGCGGTCGAGGAGTACGACCACTACAAGATCGGCAAAAGGATCCTCGCCGACATCGGCGTGGACACCGGCTACATGGAACAGCAGCGGCTCGCCGACCGTGATCTCTTCGCCGGCCACGAGTTCCACACCTGCACCACCTGGGCGGAGCGCGGAATCTTCTCGTACATCGGCGAGGAGACCGCGATGGTGATGATCTCGGAATTCGCGCAGAGCAGTTACAAACCGTGGGCCGAGGCGGTGCGCACGATCATTCTCGACGAGAAGGTGCACATCGCGCACGGCGCGCGGGTCTGCCGGAATCTCGCCCGCACCGAGGAGGGCCGCGAGGAACTCCAGCGGGGTCTGGACCGGTTGTGGCCGGGATTCAACCGGATCTTCGGAAGCGCGCGTTCGGAGCGGTCGAAGCTCGCGGTCCGCTACGGGCTGCGGCAGACCACCAACGGCGAGGCCCGCGACATCTGGCGGGCGAAGGTCACCCCGCGCATCGAACACCTCGGCCTGAAGGTCCCGGAGTAGACCGGAGCCCCCGGCGCACGACGGGCCGCGGTACGAGGAGCACGGCGCACCCGCACGCGAGAGACACCGAGCAGCAGTCCGACCGAGGAGTCCGCACGCCCATGGCCACCCCCCTCACCATCACCCCGCGCCCGCTCGGCCGCCGCGAGGCCAAGGAGCGCACCGCCGCCCTCCTGGCGGAACGTCCCGATCTCGCCGAGCGCCTGCACCGGCTGCGCCGTCTCGGCCGGGAGGTGCGGTCCTGCGAGGTCCACCTCACCAACACCTGCAACATCCGCTGCAAGGGCTGCTGGTACTTCGAGGGCGGCTTCGACACCGCCGTGCGCGAGCTCTCCGACCTGGACAGGATCCGTTCCTTCGCCCGCCGGCTGCGGGACGAGGGCGTCAACCAGGCCACCCTGATCGGCGGTGAGCCGACCCTGGTGCTGCGCCGGGTGGAGACCTTCGTCGAGGAGCTGCCGTACATCACCATCTCCACCAACGGCCTGCGCCCGATGCCCATGCAGGGGTTCGAGCACATCGCGGTGGCGGTCAGCATCTTCGGCGGCGGGCCGCTCGACGACGACCTGCGGGCCATCCGCGTCAACGGATCGAAGTTCACCGGTCTGTTCGACACGGCGCTGTCGCACTACCGGGACGACCCGAGGGTCCTGTTCATCTTCGCGCTCTCCGAGGACGGGCTGCCGTACCTCGAACCGACCGTGCGCAGGATCGCCGAGAACGGCAACATCGTCACCTTCAACTTCTACAGCGAGCACGGCTCGGACCACCCGATCCGGATCGCGAACGAGCGGCGCGTCCTGGACGAGGCCCTGCGGGTCAAGGAGGCGTACCCGGAGGCCGTCGTCAGCCATCCGTACTTCATCCGCAGCCTGATCACCGGCACCTCGCACTGGGGGGCGCGCTTCGGATACGACGTCTGCCCCAGCCTCAGCGTCGACCATCCGGACCACGAGGAGCGGGTGGCCAACGGCAACCCGGTGATCCCGGGCTTCGCCGCCTGGGGCGCCGACTACGAGACGTTGCAGTTCTGCTGCACGTCCGGGGAGTGCGGCGGCTGCCGCGACAGCCAGGCCGTCTACAGCTGGCTGGTGGTGAGCGCCTCCCGCTTCCTGGACAGCGCCGCGCGCCTGGAGGAGTGGGTGGACATCGCGGAGAGCTACTGGCGCCAGTGGCACTGGTCGCCGTACCACGCCTCCCGGTCCGCCACCTGACCGAGACCGTCCGTCCATCCGGCCGTCCGCACACCGCACGGGAGAGTCATGTCCGAGACCCTGGACCGCGCCACCATCGAGCGGTTCCTCACCGACGCCCTCGTCGAGCTCGGCGTCGACGCCGCCGACGTCCTGCCCGGGGCCGCCCTCGACGACCTGGAGATCGACTCGCTCGACATGGTTGAGCTCGCGCAGTCCGTCAAGCGGGACCTCGGCGTGCCGGTCCGCACGAAGGACTTCGACGGCATCGACACCGTCGGGCAGATCCTCGAACTGTGCTGCGAGAAGGCCGGAGTTGAGTGATCCGCGACCGCGGGGCCGGGACGTCGTCGTCACCGGTTTCGGCGCGGTCACCCCGCTCGGTGTCGGCGCCGGGGTGCTCCACGAGCGCGCCGTCGCCGGGGACTCGGCGCCACCGGGTCCGCCTCCCGCCCATCCGGCGGTCCGGCCCGCGGACTTCACCGCCTCCGACCATCTGCCGCGGCACCTGGTGCGCCGCACCGACCGGTTCACGCAGCTCGCGCTGGTGGCGGCGGAGGAGGCCCTGACGCGGGCCGGGAAGCGCGACGGGGATCCGTCGCCCTGGCCGTCCGACCGGGTCGCGTGCGTCATCGGCTGCGGCCTCGGCGGCACGGGCTCCTTCGAGGCGCAGCGGGAGGTGTACGGAAGGGAGGGCGCGGGCTTCGTGTCGCCGCTGATGATCCCCCAGATGATGGCCAACGCGGCGGCCGCCCACCTCTCCATGCGGCACGGTTTCCGCGGCGAGAGCCTCTGTGTCGCGTCGGCGTGCAGCAGCGGTGCGCAGGCCGTGGGCACGGGGATGCGGCTGCTGGCCGCCGGCGCGGCCGACGCCGTCGTGGTGGGCGGGGCGGAGGCCGCCTCGTCGGACCTGGTGGCCGCGGCCTTCGGGAACGCCGGCGCCCTCTCCCCCACCGGTTCCTCCCGCCCCTTCGACCGGGACCGGGACGGCTTCGTCATCGGCGAGGGCGCCGGGATCCTCGTCCTGGAGACGGCGGCCGGTGCCGCCCGGCGCGGGGCCGAGGTCCTCGGAGCCGTACGGGGGTACGGGGCGACCTCCGACGCCCATCACGTGACCGCGCCCGACCCCACCGGCGGGCCCGCGGGGCGGGCGGTGGCGCTGGCCCTGCGGGAGGCCTCGGCGGAGCCCGGGGAGCTGGCGTACGTGAACGCCCACGGGACCGGCACCGCCCTCAACGACCGTCTGGAGTGCGAGGCCCTGCGGCAGGCCCTCGGGGCCGACGTCCTCGCGGGGCTGCCGCTGTCCTCCGGCAAGGGCGCCCTCGGGCACCTCTTCGGGGCGGCGGGCGCGGTCGAGGCCGTCGCCACGCTCCAGGCGCTGCGGCACGGCGTCGCGCCGCCGACGGCGGGGCTGCGCCGTCCGGACCCGGCCCTCGGTCCGCTCGACCTGGTCCGCACGGCGAGGAAGCTCTCCCCGCGCGCGAGGACGGGCGAACTGCTCGGGCTCTCCACCTCCTTCGGTTTCGGCGGACACAACGCGGCGCTCGTCCTGGCCGTGGAAGGGCGGTCCTGATGCGCGCGTCCCGCGGCCCCGACGGCCTTCCCGACCTGCTCGGCTTCTCGGGGCGCCGCTATCTGGTGACCGGTGTCCTCAACGACGACTCGATCGCCTGGCACACGGCGCGGGCGCTCCAGGAGGCGGGCGCGGAGGTGCTGCTCACGGGCTTCGGGCGGTCCCGGCGGATCACCGAGGCGGCGGCCTCCGGCCTGCCGTACCCCGCCGACGTCCTGGAACTCGACGTGACGCGCCCCGAGGACATCGACGCGCTGACGAAGGAGCTGGAGCTCCGCTGGGGAGCCGTCGACGGCGTCCTGCACGCGATCGCCGCCGCGCCGCAGTCCGCGCTCAGCGGCAACTTCCTCACCACTCCCGTCGAGAGCGCGTCCCTGGCGCTGCGCACGGCGGCGTTCTCGCTGCACTCGCTGACGACCGCGCTCGCCCCGCTGCTGCGCGAGGGCGGAGGCGCGGGGGCGGCCCGGGGCAGCGTCGTCGGGCTCGACTTCGACTCGTCGGGGGCCTGGCCGGGTTACGACTGGATGGGCGTCGGCAAGGCCACGCTGGGCGCGGTCTGCCGCTATCTCGCGCTCTACCTCGGGCGCTCCGGGATCCGCGTCAACCTGGTCGCCGCCGGGCCGGTCGAGACCGTGGCGGGGCGGGCGGTCAGCACCTTCGACCGGATCGCCGAGCGCTGGGAGCAGGAGGCGCCGCTCGGCTGGAACCGCGCCGACCCGGCCCGGCTGGTCGGTCCGGTGCTCTTCCTGCTCTCGGACCTGGCGGCGACGGTCACCGGGGAGATCGTGCACGCGGACGGCGGGATGCACGCGGTCCGCATGGGGGCCGGCGCGCTCGGCGAGCCCCCGGGCCCGGGGGCCCCGGCCCGCACGGCGGCGGGCCCCGCAGGAGCGACCCGTACGAACACGGGCCCGGGCGTCCCACCCGCCACGAACGCGACCCCCGCCGGACCGTCCCCCACGAGCGCGGGCCCCGACGTCCCACCCGCCACGACTACGCCCCCCGCAGGACCGTCCCCCACCTCGAAGGAGACCCTCTGATGACCGCGGCGATCGTCGGTGTCGGTTCCGCGCTGCCCGAGCGGGCCGTGCCCAACAGCCACTTCGCCGCCATCGGCTCCTCCGACGAGTGGATCGTGAAGCGGACCGGCATCCGGCAGCGCCACTTCCTGCCCGAGGACGGTCACCTGGCCGATCTCGCGCTGGCCGCCTCCCGGATCGCGCTGGCCCAGTCCGGGCGCACCGCGCGCGAGGTGGGGCACGTCGTCGTGGCGACCACGACCCCCGACCGGACGACCCCGGGGCTCGCGGTCGAGGTCGCCGCCCGGCTGGGGGCGGACCGCGCCGCCGCGTTCGATCTGCACGCCGCCTGTGCCGGGTTCGTGTACGCCCTGGACCACGCCGTGGCCCTGATCGAGTCGGGCCGGGCCCACACGGTGCTGGTCTGCGGCGCCGAGGCGCTGACCCGGATCACCGATCACCAGGACCGGTCGACGGCGGTGCTGCTCGGCGACGGCGCCGGGGCGGTGGTGGTGGCGGACGTGGAACCGGGTCCCTCCGTCGAGCCGGCCTTCCGCCTCGGCTCGGACGGGGACCTGATCCCGCTGCTCCACGCCGACCGGTACGACCGGAAGCTCCGGATGGACGGGCCCGAGATCTTCGTCCAGGCCGTGGAGCGGATGAGCGAGGCCGCCCGGGACGTCCTCGCGCGGCGGGAGCTGACGGCCGAGGACGTCGACCTGTTCGTCGCCCACCAGGCCAACGCGCGCATCGTGCGGGCCGTGGGCAAGGAGCTCGGGGTCCCGCCGGAGCGGCTCTACCTGAACGTGGACCGGGTCGCCAACACCTCCTCCGCGTCCATCCCCCTCGCCCTCCACCAGGCCTGGCGGGAGGGGCGCCTGGGCCCGGCGGGCCTGCTCGGGGTGGCCGGGTTCGGCGCGGGAGTGACGTGGGGCGCGGGGGTGATCGGCTGGCAGCTGCCGGACGGGGACCCCGGAGCCCCGGGGCGCCGATGAGGACCTCCCCGTTCCCCGTGCTCGCCGAGCTCACCGCCCCGGACGGCGCCACGCTGGTGGTCCGCGTCCACGCCCGCCCGGAGCCCGCCGCGCCGGTCGTGGTCGTGCTCCCCGCGATGGGGACGGCCGCCCGCCACTACACGCCGCTGGTCCGGGCGCTGCACCGGCGGGGCGCGACCGTGGTGACGACGGACCTGCGGGGTCACGGGGAGAGCACCCCGGTCCCCGCGCGCGGGGTGCGCTTCGGCTACCGGGAGCTCGTCGAGCACGACATCGGCGCGGTCCTCGACGCCGTGGAGCGCGCGTTCCCCGGGGTGCCCCCGCTGCTGCTCGGGCACAGTCTCGGCGGCCAGCTCGGGCTGGTGCACTGCGGACTGGTCCGGCCGCGTCTCGCGGGGGTCGTCCTGGTGGCGAGCGGTTCCGCCTGGTGGCGCGCGCTGGGCACGGGGGCGGATCCACGACCGGGCGCGAAGTGGCTGGTCCGGAGCCTGCTGTGCGTGGCGGGCGCGGAGCTGCTCGGGTACTGGCCGGGGCACCGGTTCGGTTTCGGCGGGCGCGAGTCCGTCGGCGTCATGCGGGACTGGGCGCGCCAGATGAGGACGGGGCGGTACGGGGCCGGGGGCGCCGTCGCCGACTACGAGGAGGCGCTGCGGGGCGTCGATCTGCCCGTGCTCGCCGTGGACGTCGAGGGGGACGCGCTGGCTCCGGCGCGGGCCGTGGACCACCTGTGCGCGAAGCTCCCCCGGGCCGCCGTCCGGCGCTGGACCTACCGGGCGTCGGACGCCGGAGGCCGGCCGCTCGACCACTTCCGCTGGATCCGGCACAACGCGGGCCTGGTCGAACGGATCGCGGCGTGGGCGGAGTTCCCCGCGCCGGAGGGCGTGGACGGGCGGCGGGGCGGCACGCCGTCGGGTGCCCGGGCGTGAGGGACCGGGGCGAGGAGGACGTGCTGCTCGGCTCGCTGCTGCCGGACGGGGTGCGCTGGGCGGAGGGGACCGGCGAGCCCGACGGGCCCTGCCCGTATCCCGAGGAGGAGGCCCTGATGGCGCGTGCCGTGCCCGGCAGGCGCCGGGAGTTCGCGGCGGCGCGCGTCTGCGCCCACCGGGCCCTCGCCGCCCTGGGGGCCGCGCCGGGCCCGCTGCTGCGGGGGCGGCGCGGGGCGCCCGCGTGGCCCGCGCGGACCGTCGGCAGCATCACGCACTGCGCGGGGTACCGGGCCGCCGCGGTGGCGCCGGCCGGCCGCCTGCTGGCCCTCGGCATCGACGCGGAGCCGCACGCGCCCCTGCCGCCCGGGGTGCGCGGGGCGGTGGCGTTCGGACCGGAGGAGGCCTGGCTGCGCACGGCGGCGGCCGGGCGGCCCGACCTCGCGTGGGACCGGCTGCTGTTCAGCGCCAAGGAGTCCGTGTACAAGGCCTGGAGCGGGTACGGCGGCGCCTGGCTGGGCTTCGAGGACGCCGAGGTGTCGTGGTGGCCCGGGACGGACACCGCCCCGGACGGGATGCCCCACGCGGCGGACCGCGACCGGGATGCCGCGAACCCCCTGAGCAGCGCCCCGGACACCGCCCCGGACGGGCACCCACCGCGCCCCGCACGCGCGCGTGCCGGTCGTCTCCGTGCCGCCGGCCGGTTCCGGGCGCGGCTGCTGGTCGCCCCGCCTCCGCCCGCACCGGTGGGGCCGCACCCCTTCCCGCGCGTGCTGGACGGGCGCTGGCTCGTCCGGGAGGGCCTGCTGCTGACCGCCGTCGTCGTCCCCCGCCCCGTACCGCCCCCGCATCGCACGGCCCCGAAGGAGCACCCCTGATGAGCTTCGACGACGGCACCGTTCCCGCGCTGCTCGCCCGGAGCGCGGCCGAGCGTCCGGGACGGACCGCGCTGCGGTGCGGTCCCGACGCGCTGACGTACCGCGCGCTCGACGAGCTCGCCGACCGGGCCGCCGCGCTGCTGCACGCGCGCGGGATCGTGCCGGGCGACCGGGTGGCGCTCTCGCTGCCGAACGGCACGCTGTTCGCGGTGCTCTACTACGGCGTGCTGCGGGCCGGTGCGATCGTCGTCCCGCTCAACCCGCTGCTGCGCGCCGGGGAGGTCCGGCACTGTCTGGCGGACGCGGAGGCGGCGCTGCTCGTCGCACCGCTCGGGGACGGCGGGGAGGCCGTCGAGGGCGCCCGGCTCGCGGGCACCCCGCACCTCGCCGTGGGACCGGACGCCTTCGCGGGGCCGCGGGCGGGGCACGCGCGCGTACCGGAGGCGCCCCGCTCCCCGCTGGACACGGCGGTCGTGCTCTACACCTCCGGCACCACCGGGTCCCCGAAGGGCGCCGAGCTCACCCACCGCAACATCCGGCGCAACGTCGACGAGGGCGTCCGGGTCCTCGGGCTCGGGCCGTCCGACGTGGTCTTCGGCGGGCTGCCGCTCTTCCACTCCTTCGGGCAGGTGATGGGCCTCAACTGCGCGGTGTCCGTCGGCGCCTGTCTGACCCTCATGGCCCGCTTCGACCCGGGGGACGCGCTGACGCTCGTCGCGCGGGACCGGGTCACGGTCCTCCTCGGCGTGCCCACCATGTACGGGCTGCTGCTGCGGCATCCGGACCGGGCGCGGCACGACGTCTCCTCGCTGCGGGTCGGCCTGTGCGGGGGTTCGCCGCTGCCGGTGGCGGTGCTGGCCGGCTTCGAGTCCGGCTTCGGCTGCGCGGTCCTGGAGGGGTACGGCCTGTCCGAGTCGTCCCCGCTCGCCTGCGTGAACCGGATCGACCGGCCGCGCTCCCCCGGCACCATCGGCATCCCCGTCGAGGGCGTGGAGATGCGGGTGGTGGACCGGGACGGCAAGGAGGTCCCCGACGGGGAGGTCGGTGAGCTCGTCATCCGGGGCCACAACGTGATGAAGGGGTACTGGCGCCGCCCCGAGGCCACCGCAGAGGCGGTACGGGACGGCTGGCTGCACACCGGCGACCTCGGGACCCGGGACGCGTCCGGCGACTTCCGGGTGGTCGACCGCGTCAAGGACGTCGTGATCCGGGGCGGGTTCAACGTGTACCCGAGGGAGGTGGAGGACGTCCTGCACCTCCACCCGGACGTGGCGGAGGCCGCCGTCCTCGGCGTCCCGCACCCGGTGCACGGGCAGGAGGTGGCCGCGGCGGTGGTGCCGCGGCCCGGCCGCGAGGTCTCCCCGGCCGAGCTGCGCGCGCACGTGCGGGAGCGGCTCGCCCCGTACAAGTACCCGCGCCGGATCTGGCTCACGGACGCCCTGCCGAAGGGGCCGACGGGGAAGGTCCTCAAGCGGGCGATCGTCCCGCCGGACGGCGTGGGGACGGACCGGGTCTGATCAGGCCCGGTCCGACTCCGCGTCCGCCCACAGGGAGCGGACGTGGCCGAGGTGACGGGTCATGCAGGCCTCGGCGCCCTCGGCGTCCCCGGCGATCATCAGGTCGAGGAGCTCGACGTGCTCCTCGGCGGAGGAGACGAGCTTGCCGGCCTCGTCGAGGCCGGTCAGACCGTAGAGCCGGGAGCGCTTGCGCAGGTCGCCGACGGTCTCGACGAGCCGCTCGTTCCCGGAGAGGGCGAGCAGCGCGAGGTGGAAGCGGCGGTCCGCCTCCAGATAGCCGATGAGGTCGTGCTCGCGGGCGCGGGAGACGATCTCCTCGGCGACCGGGCGCAGCTCCTCCAGCTGCTCCCGGGTGGCCCGGCGGGTGACCCGGCCGACGGTGGGGACCTCGATGAGCGTGCGGAGCTCGGTGTACTGGTCGAGGTCCCGCTCGCTGACCTCGGTGATGCGGAAGCCCTTGTTGCGGACGGGCTCGACCAGGCCCTCCCGGGCCAGGTCGAGCATGGCCTCGCGGACCGGGGTCGCGGAGACGCCGAGGTCGGCGGCGAGCCCGGGGGCGGAGTAGACCTGTCCGGGCCGCAGCTCCCCGGCGATCAGGGCGGCGCGAAGGGCGTGGCCGACCTGGTCGCGCAGACGTTCCTGCGCCCTGACGAGGCCGTACTGCTTCAGGTCACCCATCGTGCGTCCTCCGAGAAGTCACGGGGGAGCATCGTACAATGTCACGTTTCGCCGCCGGTCGGTCCCGTGGGAGCTCAGAGGGACGACAGGGCGTTCTCCGCTGGGGCTCAGAGCAGGAATCCCGCGGGGAACGGGTCGTCGGGGTCGAGGAAGTACTGGGCCGTGCCGGTGATCCAGGCGCGTCCCGTGACGGTCGGGACGACGGCCGGGCGGCCGCCGACGGTCGTCTCGCCGACGATCCGGCCGGTGAACTCGGTGCCGATGAAGGACTCGTTGACGAAGTCGGTGTGCGGGGCGAGCAGTCCGCGCGCGTGCAACTGGGCCAGGCGGGCGCTGGTGCCGGTGCCGCACGGCGAGCGGTCGAACCAGCCGGGGTGGATGGCCATGGCGTGGCGGGAGCGGGTCGCGTCGGAGCCGGGGGCGGCGAGGTAGACGTGCTTGACCCCGGCGAAGGCCGGGTTCTCGGGGTGGACGGGCCGGTCGGGTCCGGCGTCGACGGCGGCCATGACGGCGAGCCCGGCGGCGAGCAGCTCGTCCTTGTGGGCGCGGTCGAAGGGCAGGCCCAGGGAGTCGAGGTCGACGAAGGCGTAGAAGTTGCCGCCGTACGCGAGGTCGTAGGTGACGGTGCCGTACCCGGGCACGTCCACCGTGAGGTCGAGCCCGACGGAGAAGGCGGGCACGTTGGTGAGGGTGACGGAGCGGGCGCGGCCGTCCTCGACCCGGACGTCGACGGTGACGAGTCCGGCGGGGGTGTCGAGGCGGACGGTGGTGACCGGTTCGACGACCGGCACCATGCCGGTCTCGACGAGGACGGTGGCGACGCCGATCGTGCCGTGGCCGCACATCGGCAGCAGTCCGGACACCTCGATGTAGAGGACGCCGTAGTCGGCGTCGGGGCGGGTGGGCGGCTGGAGGACGGCGCCGCTCATCGCCGCGTGGCCGCGCGGTTCGTACATGAGGAGGGTGCGGACGTGGTCGAGGTGCTCGGCGAAGTGGAGCCGCCGCTCGGCCATGGTGGCGCCGGGGATGATCCCGAGGCCGCCGGTGATGACGCGGGTGGGCATGCCTTCGGTGTGGGAGTCCACCGCGTGGTAGACGTGGCGGGTGCGCATGGGATCCCCTTCGGGTGGGTGGGTGGCGGGCGCTACGCGAGGCCCTCGGCGAGGGCCTTCTCGGTGGCGGCGCGCACGACGGCCTCCTGCTCGGGCGTCAGCGGGAGGCGGGGCGGCCGGGTGGCTCCCCCGGTGTGGCCGGCGAGGTCCATGGAGAGCTTGATCGCCTGGACGAACTCGGTCCTGGAGTCCCAGCGGAAGAGCGGGTGCAGGGACCGGTAGAGCGGCAGCGCGGCGGCGAGGTCGCCGGCGACGGCGGCCCGGTAGAGGGTGGCGCAGGCGCGCGGGAGCGCGTTCGGGAAGCCGGCGATCCAGCCGACCGCGCCGGCGACGGCGAGTTCGAGGAGGACGTCGTCGGCGCCGACGAGCAGGTCGAGTCCGGGGGCGAGCTCGGCGAGCTCGTAGGAGCGGCGGACGTCGCCGCTGAACTCCTTGACGGCGACGACGCTGCCGTCGGCGTACAGCCGGGCGAGGAGGCCGGGGGTGAGGTCGACCTTGGTGTCGAAGGGGTTGTTGTACGCGACGACGGGCAGGCCCGCCCGGGCGACCTCGGCGTAGTGGGCGCGGACGGACCGCTCGTCGGCCCGATAGGCGTTGGGCGGCAGGAGCAGGACGGACCCCGCGCCCGCCTCGGCGGCCTGCTCGGCCCAGCGGCGGGCCTCGCCGCTGCCGTACGCGGAGACGCCCGGCATCACCCTGGCCCCGTCCCCGGCCGCGTCGACGGCGGTGCGGACGACCTGGGCGCGCTCCTGGTCCGTGAGGGTCTGGTACTCGCCGAGGGAGCCGTTCGGGACGACGCCGTCGCAGCCCTCGGCGACGAGCCGGGCCACGTGCCGCGCGTAGGCGTCGTGGTCGACGGTGCCGTCCTCGCGGAAGGGGAGTGCGGTGGCGACCATGATCCCGTGCCAGGGGTGGGTGCGGGGCGCGGGATGCGCGGGGACGTGCGCGTGGACCATGAAGGACTCCCTTGTGTGGTGTGTGACATTTTATTGATGGGGGCGGGGCGCACAAGAGTCCCGGACGCGCTCAGTTCTGACACGCGATCAGGCCATTCGGGCGACTGCGACCCACCCCGGGGAAGATCGGCCCCGGCCGTCCCGGATGATCGAACGCATGCTCGTCACCGCCGTCTCCGTGCTCGCCCTGGCCGTGGTCCTCGCGGGTGCCGTCGCCCGCCCCTTCCGCCTGCCCGAGGCGGCCTTCGCCGTCCCCGCCGCAGGAGTCGTCCTGGCCGTGGGCGCGGTCACGCCCCAGGCCGTGCGCGAGGAGGCCGAGCGCCTCGGGCCGGTGATCGGCTTCCTCGCCGCGGTCCTCGTCCTCGCCAAGCTCTGCGACGACGAGGGGCTCTTCCACGCCTGCGGCACCTGGATGGCCCGCTGGGCCCGGCAGCGCCCCACCCGGCTGCTCGGCGCCGTCTTCGGCCTCGCCTCGCTGATCACCGCCGCCCTGAGCCTCGACGCGACGGTCGTCCTGCTGACCCCGGTCGTCTTCGCGACCGCCGCCCGCATGGGGGCCAGACCCGGGCCGCACGCCTACGCGAGCGCCCACCTGTCCAACACGGCCTCGCTGCTGCTGCCCGTCTCGAACCTCACCAATCTGCTCGCCTTCACCGCCACCGGGCTGGGCTTCACCCGGTTCGCGCTCCTGATGCTCCTCCCCTGGCTGACCGCCATCGCGGTGGAGTACGGGATCTTCCGCCGCTTCTTCGCCCGCGACCTCGCCGCCCCGGCCGAACCCGTCGAGCCGCCGGAGCCCGTCGAGCTCCCGCTGTTCGCGCTCTGCACCGTGGCCGCGACGCTCGTCGGCTTCGGCGTCGCCTCGGCGACCGGCGTGGACCCGGCGTGGGCGGCCGCGGCGGGCGCCGCGACCCTGGCCGTGCGCGCCCTGGTCCACCGCCGCACCACGCCGCGCGCGCTGGTCCACTCGGCGGCGCTGCCCTTCCTCGCGTTCGTCCTGGCGCTCGGCGTGGTCGTGCGCGCCGTCGTGGACCAGGGGCTCGGCAGCGCGCTCGCCCATGTGCTCCCGGACGGCACCTCGCTCCCGGCGCTGCTCGGCATCGCCGCGCTCGCCGCGGTCCTGGCCAACCTGATCAACAACCTGCCCGCGACCCTGGCCCTGGTGCCGCTGGCGGCGCCCTCGGGAGCGGGCGCGGTGCTCGCGGTGCTGATCGGGGTGAACATCGGCCCCAACCTCACGTACGCCGGCTCGCTCGCCACCCTGCTCTGGCGCCGCATCGCCCACGACCACGACCACCCCGTCGCCCTCGGCGAGTTCACCCGCCTCGGCCTGCTCACGGTCCCGGCCGCCCTGGTCGCCTCGACGGTGGCCCTGTGGGGCTCGCTCCAACTGCTGGGGTGAGACGGGATCCGCTCCGCCCGGGGCGCACCGGAGCGACATCCGCCGTACACCGGGAACCCCGGGCGCCGCTGCTACGTTCTACAAGTCCGTAGAAGCATCTGGCCGGGCAGCCGGCCGGAACGAGCGACGACTGGAGCACTCATGGCCCTGTGGGACCGCATCAAGGAATCCGCATCGACGATGCAGACCCAGCTGGTGGCGAAGAAGAACGACCTGAAGAGCGGCGCCTTCCGCGACGCGAGCATGGCCATGTGCGCGCTGGTCGCCGCCGCCGACGGCACGATCGACCCCGCCGAGCGCCGCCGGGTCGCCGAGCTCATCGCGAGCAACGAGGTGCTTCAGAACTTCGACGCGATCGACCTCCAGCGCCGCTTCGACGCCAACCTGGACAAGCTCACCGCCGACTTCGACTTCGGCAAGGTGAGCGTCCTCCAGGAGATCGCCAAGGCGAAGAAGAAGCCGGCCGAGGCCCGTGCCGTCGTCCAGATCGGCATCGTCATCGGCGGCGCCGACGGCGACTTCGACAAGACCGAGCAGGCCGTGGTCCGCGAGGCGTGCTTCACGCTCGACCTGCCGCCCCACGAGTTCGACCTCTAGAGGGGACGGGCGCGGGGCGGCCGGTCGGCAGGGGCGGCCGGTCGGTGCGTACGTACGGGATGGTCAGCCGGTCCGTACGCCCGGACCGGTCGGCCGGTACGGGCGCCCGGGCGGTCGGTGGCTACAGGCGCCCCGGACGGTCGGCCGCTCCGGGCGCCGGGGCGGTCAGTCGCTGCGCGACGGTTCGCCGCGGGGGGCCAGACCGTCGTACGGCGTGTCGTACGCAGCGGGAGCGGCGGACGGGTCCTCCAGAGCGATCGGGTCCCCGGGAGCGATCGGGTCCTCGAGAGCGACCGGGGACTTCCGTGCGGTCGGCGGAGCGTCCGTCCCGGGCCGCTCCCCTCCCCCGCCCCGCCACCGGGTCACCGCCGCCGCGACCGGCTCGGTGAAGCGGGCCGTGAGCGGGCCGACGACGACCAGGATGAGGACGTACGCGGTGGCGAACGGGCCCATCTGCGGCTGCACCCCGGCGGACACGGCGAGCCCGGCGATGACGATCGAGAACTCGCCGCGCGCCACCAGCGTGCCGCCCGCACGCCACCGCCCCTTCACTCCGATCCCGGCGCGGCGCGCCGCCCAGTACCCGGTGGCGACCTTGGTCAGCGCGGTGACGACGGCCAGCGCGAGCGCCGGGAGGATGACCGGCGGAATGCTGGACGGGTCGGTGTGCAGGCCGAAGAAGACGAAGAAGACCGCGGCGAACAGGTCGCGGAGCGGGCTCAGCAGGGCGTGGGCGCCCTCGGCGACCTCGCCGGAGAGCGCGATGCCGACGAGGAACGCCCCGACGGCAGCGGACACCTGGAGCTGCTGGGCGACACCGGCGACCAGCAGGGTCAGGCCCAGGACCACGAGGAGCAGCTTCTCCGGGTCGTCGCTGGAGACGAAGCGGGAGATCAGGCGCCCGTAGCGGACGGCGACGAACAGCACCGCCCCGGCCACGCCCAGCGCGATCGCGAGCGTCGCGCTGCCCGCGGCGAGGCCGACTCCGGCGAGGAGGGCCGTGATGATCGGCAGGTAGACGGCCATCGCCAGGTCTTCGAGGACCAGGATGCTGAGGATGACCGGCGTCTCGCGGTTGCCCAGCCGTCCGAGGTCGCCGAGCACCTTGGCGATGACCCCGGACGAGGAGATCCAGGTGACGCCCGCCAGGACGACGGCGGCCACCGGTCCCCAGCCGAGGAGCAGCGCGGCGGCCGCGCCGGGCAGGGCGTTGAGCGCGAAGTCGACGAGCCCGGCCGGGTACTGGGTCTTGAGGTTGGAGACGAGATCGCTCGCGGTGTACTCCAGGCCGAGCATGAGCAGCAGGAGGATCACCCCGATCTCGGCGCCGATGGCGACGAACTCCTCGCTCGCGCCGAGCGGCAGCAGGCCGCCCTTGCCGAAGGCGAGCCCGGCGAGGAGGTAGAGCGGGATCGGGGAGAAGCGGAAGCGGCCGGCGAACCGCCCGAGCAGACCGAGACCGAGGATGATGGCGCCGAATTCGATCAGGAAGACCGCGGAGTGCACGCCCCTCACTCCTGACCGAGGATCGCGGCGGCCGCGTCGACGCCCTCGCGGGTGCCGATGACGATGAGCGTGTCACCGCCGGCCAGCCGGAAGGCGGGCGTCGGGGACGGTATCGCCCCGGAGCGGCGCAGCACGGCGACGATGGACGCGCCGGCCTCGGTGCGCATCCGCGTCTCGCCGAGCACACGGCCGTTCCAGTACGAGTGGGCGGAGAGCTCGATCCGCTCGGCGACCAGGCCCAGGTCCGTGGTGTGCAGGACGTTGGGGCTGTGGTGGGCCGGCATCAGCGCGTCGATCAGCGAGGCGGTCTCCGTCTCCGTGAGGTGCAGGGACTGGGCGCAGGCGTCGGGGTCGTCGGCCCGGTAGACGTTCACGGTGCGGGTTCCGTCGCGGTGGGCGATGACCGAGAGCTGACGGTGCTCCCGCGTGGTGAAGTCGTACTGGACGCCGATGCCGGGCAGGGGTGTCGTTCTCATCCGCGGAGCAGGCACGGGCCCGTCCCTCCCTGGGTGTCGTGGTGGGTGGTGTCGGGGCATCGTGTCATCCGCCCGGAGCCTCGGAACATGGGTGTCGGCACGGATGGACAGGACCCTGGCACACTGGTCAGGATGAGGCGGGGACATGGGTCCCGCCGCAGGTCAGAGGCCTTGGATCGGGTCGTGGGCGAGCAGGAGGAGAGGACGGTCGTGTCGCTGTACTGGCGCCTCTTCCTGCTCAACGCCTCGGTCCTGGTCGTCGCCGTGCTGCTGCTGTTCGGGCCCGTCACGGTCTCCACGCCGGTCCTGCTCGGCGAGGCGGTCGTCCTCCTGGCCGGCCTGCTCGTCCTGCTCATCGCCAACGCCGTCCTCCTCCGCGTCGGCCTGGCGCCCCTCCAGCGGCTGACCCGGGCGATGCGCACCGCGGACCTGCTGCGGCCGGGGCGGCGCGCGGCGGTGACGGGGCACGGCGAGCTCGCCGACCTGACCCGTACCTTCAACACGATGCTGGACCGCCTGGAGGCCGAGCGGGCCGCGAGCACCGCGCGCGTGCTGTCCGCACAGGAGGCGGAGCGGCGGCGGATCGCGCGGGAACTGCACGACGAGGTCGGCCAGACCCTCACCGCGGTGCTCCTCCAGCTGAAGCACGCCGCCGACCACGCCCCCGACGGGCTCCGGCCGGAGCTCCACCAGGCGCAGGAGACCACCCGGGCGGGGCTGGACGAGATCCGCCGCATCGCGCGCCGGCTGCGGCCGGGCGTGCTGGAGGAGCTGGGGCTGCACAGCGCGCTCAGGTCGCTGGCCTCCGAGTTCTCGACGGGCGGGCTGACCGTGCGGCCCCGCATCGACGGGGGTCTGCCGGCCCTGGGCCCGGAGACGGAGCTCGTGCTCTACCGGGTCGCTCAGGAGGGCCTGACGAACACGGCGCGGCACGCGGACGCCACCCGGGTCGAGCTGCTGCTGAGGGCCCTGCCGCGCGGCGGCGTGGGCCTGCTGGTACGGGACGACGGCCGGGGCATCGGCACCGCGCCCGAGGGCGCGGGCCTGCGCGGGATGCGGGAGCGGGCGCTGCTGATCGGCGCGGAACTGACGGTCGGCGCCGGCCCGGACGGCGGGACGGAGGTCCGCCTGGACACGAGGACGACACCATGAGCAGCCCGACCGCCCGCCAGGACGCGGAAGAGGACACCAAACAGGGCTCCGGGCCGAACCCGACCCGCATCCTCCTCGCCGACGACCACGCGCTGGTACGCGGCGGGGTGCGGCTCATCCTGGACGCGGAACCGGACCTCACGGTGGTCGCGGAGGCGGCGGACGGCGCGGAGGCCGTGGCGCTGGCGCGCTCCACGGACATCGACCTGGCCGTCCTCGACATCTCCATGCCCCGGCGCACCGGCCTCCAGGCGGCCCGCGAACTGAGCCGTCTCCGGCCCGAGCTGAGGATCCTGATCCTCACGATGTACGACAACGAGCAGTACTTCTTCGAGGCGCTGAAGGCGGGGGCGAGCGGCTACGTCCTGAAGTCCGTGGCCGACCGGGACCTGGTGGAGGCGTGCCGGGCGGCCGTACGGGACGAGCCGTTCATCTGCCCCGGCGCCGAGAAGGCCCTGATCCGCACGTACCTCGACCGCGCGGAGCAGGGCCGGCCGCTGCCGGACCGGGCCGTGACGGAGCGCGAGGAGGAGATCCTGAAGCTCGTCGCCGAGGGCCACAGCTCCAAGGAGATCGGGGACCTCCTGGTCATCAGCCCGAAGACGGTCGAGCGCCACCGGGCGAACCTCCTCCAGAAGCTCGGCATGCGCGACCGCCTGGAACTCACGCGGTACGCGATCCGCGTGGGCCTGATCGAGCCGTAGCCGGGCAGGGGCGGCGGCGCCCTCGCCGCCCACCCGTCAGAGCCTGGAGGGGAGTTCCGGCGCCGTGACCGCGGGCTCGTCCGGGGTCGCCACCGACCACAGGGCCCCGTCGAACTCCGCGACGGGCCGGCCGTCGCCGGGAACGGCCCGCACCAGCCGGGCGCTGACGAACTCCCCGTGCCGGGGGACGGGCAGCCCGAGTGCGCGGGCGATCTCCTGGTGTGGCCGCTGGTCGCCGAGGATGACGATCCCGTGGGGCCGGAGCGTGGAGCGGGAGCCGCCGTTCCCGCGGACCCGCTTCATGTAGTCCTTCTGCTGGGCGACGGTGCGGACCGTGTTCCGGCCGATCCGACGCCCCCGGACCCGCCGGAACAGCTCGTCGAGACGACGCTGGCCGGACGTGTGCGCGAAGATCGCGGCACGGTCCTCGTCGGGCATGTGCAGGAGGATGTTCTCCGGGAGGTCCGCGTCGCGCCAGAGCCAGAAGATCTCGTCCCGGCGGTCGAGCCCGACCGTGAACTTCCCGTCGCGGTTCGAACCGACGCTGAGCCGGCCCCTGACGGCGCGCACCAGACCGACGCTCCAGCGGCTCTGGGCGTCGTCCGCCCAGAGCAGCAGGCACAGGTGTCCCTCGGCCTCGGGCGGGATCATCCAGCCTCCGAAGCGCTGGGCGTACCTGCAGTCGACGTCCACGCCCGCGATCCGGTAGTCCATGTCGACCCCGTCGGCGAACCCGAACTCCCGTTGGACGGCGATCTCCACCAGGGTCCCGAGGTGCGTCTTCTCCGTCTTGAGGAGCTGCGCCCAGTCGTACCGCCCGGTCCGCTCGCCGTCGAGGAGGGTGTCGATGGTCTCCCTCAGGACCCTTCCCATGCGGCTGCCGTCGGGATCGAGGGCCAGCACGGCCGCGGCGACCTCGGTCAGTTCCCGGTCCTCCGCCGGGACGCTCATGAGCCTCGCCCTCACCGCGTGCACCTGGGCCGGCCGGTCCTCGGGCCGGACGGCGAGCAGGTCGGTGACGAGCGCGTCGAACTCGCGCGGGTAGACGGAGCGGAACTCCGGCCCTGGATGCCGTCCTCCGTGCGCCCACGCGTTGCGCAGGGCCCGCTGACCCGGTGCGGGAGGGGTTCCGGTGGCGAGCGCGTGGAAGAGGCAGCCGAGCGCGTACAGGTCGGCGCGGTGGTCGGCTTGCCCGCCGAAGAGCTGCTCCGGGGACCGGTACTCCGGCGGGGAGTCGGGCAGATCGTCCGTCCACCGGCCGTACACGCCGCCGGAGTAGGCCTGCAAGCCGTGGACGCCCAGACCGGGATCGGTGAGGAACACCCGGCCGTCGCCCCGCCGCACCAGGGTCGCCGCGTCGAGATCCAGATGCGGCAGTCCGTTCCGGTGCAGGGCGTCGAGCGTCTCGAGGAGCTGTCCGCCGATCGCCCGGACCGACTCCCACGGCAGGGTCCCGTCGACGCGGTCGAGCAGGTCCGCGAAGGGCTCTCCGTCGACGGGGTCCGTCACCACGTAGGGACGGTTGCGGTGGAACCCGCACCCGGTGACGCGCGCGAGCCCTCGGACGTCGGTCTCCGCCAGCCGCGCCGCGTCGCCGAGGAAGGCGCCCCGTCCGGCGCCGTCCGCGACCCGCGCGTGGAAGAGCTTGAGCGTCACCTCCCGGTCGCGGACCTCGTCCGTCGCGCGCCAGAGGTCGGAGACCGGCCCGGCGTGGCGCCGTCCGGCCAGCCGGTAGCGGCCGTCGACGAGGGAACCGGATCCGTCGACAGCCACGTCCGGTGTGTCCTCGACCGTGCCGCGGCCCGGACGGCCGCCCAGCCGCTCCACCGTCTCCTGGGTCACCACCGCGACGGGCGGTCCCTCAGGACGCCCCTTCACACCTTCGGTCTCGTCGCTGTCCTCGCCACCGTCTTCGCCCGGTGCCACGACCGGGAACTCCCCTGCTGCGACCCCGGCGTACTTCTGGATGACGGCCCCGATCCGCGCGGCGGTCGAGCGGGGCAGAGCGCGGGACAGTACCTCCCGCACGCCCGGACGGAAGGCGTAGTGGCCCGAGGAGGCCGCCGCTCCGGGGGCCGTCGTGAGCAGACCACTGAGGACGACCTCGGCCAGGTGCTGCGGCTCCGGCCGCGCCTCCGTAGCGGCCTGGACCAACCGCATCACGGGCAGGGTTGGTTCCCCCGCGGCCAGGTGCGCCGCGAGGCGAAGGGCCTGCGGGGAGGCGTGGGCGCGGAAGTCGAGGACGAGTTCCTCGGGCGCGCGGGACACGGCCGCCTCCTCATCGCGTTCGAGCGGCGGCGCCGAAGGTCGGTCGGGCAGCATCGCGGCCACTCCGGGGACCTCCGTCCCCGTGGATCCGGCCACGAGTTCCGCCCAGTGCGCGAACCAGCGGGCGGAGGGTTCCAGGAGCGGCAGGGGCAGCCCCGCGTGGTCCTCCGGCGGCGGCTCGTACGGGGTGAAGCGGAGGGCCGAGTTGGCCGCGGCCGGTCCCCTCGCCCTCAGCAGCCCCGCCGTGCCGGGGAGCGCGGTGCGGCGCCAGAGCCGTTCCGGGAGGGGCTGGACAACGGCCGTCGGCATCGTGCGCGCCCAGCGCCCCAGGACGCCGTACCAGCGGGTCGTCGCCTCGTGGCCCGCGTACCAGTGGGGGCCGCTGCAGTCGCTGAGGACGAGCGCGACGGCACGGCCGTCGCGCGGAGGGAGGGCGGCCGGGCGGCCACCGGGGGACTCCCGGAGACGGCCGTCCTCGGTGAGGGCCAGCAGCCTGATCCCTCGGAACGCGCCCGTCTGCCCGAAGACCCGGTGGAGCTCCCGCCACAGGGGGCGCCAGACGGGCATCGTCGGCCCCGCGTCGTACACGAGGTAGAGCGTCAGCCAGCGCTCGGGCTTCGCCCGGAGCACGGGGAGCCAGGTCCCTGGCAGCGCGCCCTCACGGGCGATGCGGTACGCGGTGCTCCGCTCGTCCAATTCTTGGTTCAGGTGCGAGGGCACCTGCCGCCGGAGTGGCCTCAGGGCACGCTGGAGCGGGAGCGGATGCGCCAGCACGGGAGGCAGCGGCGCCAGGAGCGAGCTGTATCGACCCTCCTCCTCCGGGGAGCCGGCTTCGGACCGCGGCGACAGCAGGGCGTCCGCTCCGCCGCCCTGCGGCTCCGGGGCCGGGGCCAGTTCGGGCGCCCGGTCGGACGCGGACTCCGCGTCCTGCGGATCCGGTTCGTCCGGCTCCGGTCGCGGCGGACCCGGACGAGCGTTCGGCGCGGGCATGCCACTGTGCCGGGCCAGCCAGACCAGCTCGGCGAGCTCCGTCGCGGTGGCGTCGCGTCCCCCGGCCCGATGCAGGACATCGAGGAGATGTCCGAGTTCGGTCGGGGACGTCGGTCGGCCCGGGTCAGAAGTCATGGAACTCCGTGGTCGGGCCGAGATGGGTCATGAGGGAGGCGGCCAGGGCCTCGCGGGACTCGGCCGTCAGACCGGAAACCCTCGACAGGTAGATGGCGTTGAGGAGCTGGTCGGTGGCCAGCTCGCCCGTGCTGCGGCGCTCCAGGAACGTGGCGATCAGTTGTGTCGTCTCCCCGTCCAGGTCTCCCAGGTGTGCCCGCACGATCGCTTCCAGGTGACGCGGATCGGGCCGGCTGAGGTGCAGGGGAACGCACCGGCGCAAGAAGGCGGGGGGAAACTCCCGCTCGCCGTTGCTGGTCAGCACGATGAACGGGAACGCGCGGCAGCGCACGAGGCCCCGCTCGACCGCGACCGGGCCCTCGCCGCCGGCGGCCATCAGCCGGGCGGTGGGCGTGTGTTCGGCGGCTCGGACCAGCTCTGGGATCTCGTATTGGCCCTCCTCCAGCACGTTGAGCAGATCGTTCGGCAGGTCGAGGTCGCTCTTGTCGATCTCGTCGATGAGCAGGACGCGGGGACGCCCGTACGGAAGGAGCGCGGTCCCCAGCGGGCCGAGCCGCAGGTGGTCCTCGACGGCGCCGCCCGCGGGGTCGCCGCCGGTCTCCGCCGGTGGCGTGCGGACCCCGCCCCGGCTGGCGGCGTAGAGGCGGGCCATCGGATCGTACTGGTAGAGGCCGTCCTGGAGCGTGCTGCGGCTGGTGATGTTCCAGCGCAGTACGGGCCCCAGGCGCAGCTCCCTCGCCACGGCGTAGGGCAGCGACGACTTGCCGCTGCCGGGCGGGCCCGTGATGAGCAGCGGCCTCCGCAGGACCAGGGCCGCGTTCACCAGGTCGACGCTCTCGCGCGTCGCCCGGTAGGTGTCCGCCCGGTGCTTCCGGTCGAGCGGGACCGCGTCGCCCTCCCACGACGGCGAGGGCAGCTTCGGTCCGCCGTCGAAGGCCCGCCAGGGAGGAGGGTCGGGCAGGCGGGACACACCGTCGTGCGGCTCGTCCGTGCCGGTGTACACAGGCCACTGGGACATCAGGTTCTCCAGACCGTACGAGGTGATTCAGAGGATCGGGGATCGAGAGGGGACGTGCGTCTGCGGGAAGCACCGGGGGTCCTCCCAGACCAGGGTCAGACCGGCGGCCCAGTGCCCGTCCGCCAGGAACGCCTCCCTCCGCAAGGCGTGCACACGGCGCGGGAGCTCGGCCAGGGGTACGGACGCGAGCTGCTCCTCCAGAGCGTCGAGGAAGCGGGCGCCGGTGCAGGAGTGCCCGGCCGTGGCGCCCTCGTCGTGCCGCCCGGAGCAGCCGGCCCGCGACCAGACGACGACGGGCGCCGCCGCGTTCAGTCCCGCCCGCAGCAGGCCGCGCGACCGCTCGGTGGAGAGGGGCGACCCGTACCCCACGGCCGTGGTCTCGAGCCACTGGAGCCGGACGGTGAGCTTGGCGGGATCCTGGTTGCTGTCGCATTCGACCCGCTGCCAGGCTCCTTCCCGGCGTCGGTCGAGGGCCTGCCAGGCCTTCCGGAGCCTGAACTGGAGCCTGGAGGCGCGGCGGCGGCCCAGGTCCATCACCACGACCGGCGACGAGCAGCCGAGCGGGACGGCGTCGTCCTCGCTGGTGCGCCATTCGTCGACGGGTTCGCCGAGCCAGTCTCCCGGGAGCGCGAACGCGATGAGCTCGTCGCCCTCCGCCCGGTCGATGTGCGCGAAGGCGAGGTCGAGGTGCTTCCTCACGTACTCCTGGACATCCCGCCCGGGCAGGGTGGCGCCGGCCACGAGCCGTGCCCGCCCGTCCCGGACGGCATGGACCGAGACGAGGTACGTGTCGCGGTCGGAGCCGCTGCGTTCGATCTCGACGAGGATCGGGGACCACATCGCCTCATCTGGTCCCAGCGGCTCCCGGTCGGCGTGGTCGTCGGGGCGGTCGAGTGCGGCCCGGGGGGCGGGCCGCACACCGTGGTCCGCGGCCCAGGCGAGCAGCTCCCGCCGGACGGCCGGGTCCCGCGAGCGGTCCGCGAGGTGCGCCGCGAAGTCCGCCCACGGCGCGCTGCCCGGGGCGGGCTCGACCTCCGTCAGGAGGAACCAGGCCACGTCCCACAGGGAGAGGAAGCCTCCGGCGGGCGGCAGCGGCGGCAGCGAGTACAGCGGCTCCATGACGCTCCGGTACACCGCTTCCGGGGTGCGCTCGTCGGCGCACCGCAGGACGAGATCACGCAGCGCGACCACCGTGTCGGGCCGGTGGTCGGGCGCGGGCACCAGGCCAGCCCCGCCGGACCACCGGCGGACGAGCGCCTGGGCGGGAAGCATGCGCCCGCCGCCGCCCTCCGCGTACCGGGCGGTCACCATGCCCACGACCTCACCCGTGTCCTCCCGGACGACCGCCGCACCGCTGAATCCCTCCTCCAGGGATGCTCCGTGGCCCGTCCACGCCTCCAGTTGGAGCCACTCCCCCGCGATCAGCTGGTCGCTGGTGCTCCGGAACTCGCCGAGGATCCCCTCGTCGTACCCGAGGGGGAAGCCATACGCCGTCAGCCGGGCCGTCCGATGCCCGAGCGGCGTGTGGGGGGAGGCGAAACGCGCCGGGCTCACCCCCACCGCTCGTTCCAGCTCCAGCACCGCGACGTCGCCCCGGCCGTCGCCGTCGCGGCTCCACTCACCCACGGTGGCCACGGTCGCGCGGACCGGACCGAGGTCCGGGTGCTGGGCGAACGTCACCTCTACGTGCTCCGCGCCGTCCACGACGTGCGCGCAGGTCACCACATGCCGTTCCGTCACCAGGAAGCCGGAGCCGACACCGCGGGCGGAGACCCGGACCTGCCAGGACTTGGAGCGCATCAGCCCGCCGGAGTCGCCCCGGAAGTAGGCGTCCAGCTCAGCTTCACCACGAGGTGTCCCTCCATGGACGTCTTCGCGATCACCGCCCCCGCCTCGGCGGTGAGCTTCACGCCGAACTCGATCTCGACGGCGTCGGGCTTGAGCTGACCGTCCCGGAAGACGCGCAGGGCCGACTCGGCCGCGGTGTGGATGCTCTCCAGGGCGCCGTCGAAGGTCTGTCCCGCCTGGCGCAGTACGCCGTCCCCGCGGGAGACCGGCCGTGCGCCACGAGTCTCCTCGGCGACGGCGACCATGACCGAGGCGCCGCTGTCCGTCTTGAATTCGACCAGTTCGTCCATGGGTCCCCCTGGGCCGTGCTGTGATATTGCAGCATCATCCTAAGACCCCCGAACACCGGCGCCGGCCGGAGGACCGGAGGACCGTGTGAACTCTCCCCTCGACAAGCTGGCCGTGTCACGCCGCGGCGGAGGTGAGCCGATCGAGTCCCGGGGCGAACGCCTGGCCGGACTGAGCGACTTCTGGAGCTGGGCTTGCTCGGACCTGGCGAGCAACACCATGCGCGGCATCCTGGCCGAGTATCTGGTGGCCACGGCACTGGGCGCGGCCGCCGGGACCCGCACCGAGTGGGACGCCGTCGACGTCCGTACGGCCGAGGGGTGGCGCATCGAGGTGAAATCGACGGCCTACCTGCAGTCGTGGGCCCAGTCCCGGCCGTCTCGGCCCACGTTCGGCATCGCCCCGGCCAGGGCGTGGGACGCCCGCACGGGGAGCTCGTCACCGGAGGCACGGCGCTCCTCGGACGTCTACGTCTTCTGCCTCCTGCACCACCAGGACAAGCAGACGCTCAACCCCCTGGACCTGGACCAGTGGACCTTCTACGTCCTGCCGACCGAGATCCTGAACGAGCGCTGCCCGACACAGAAGTCCCTCGCCCTGGCCGGCCTCCTCCGCCTCGCCCCCACGCAGACCGACTTCACCGGCTTGCGGACCGCGGTGGCGACCACGGCTCCGAAGCAGGCATCCACGCCGCCCTCGGCCGGGACAGTACCGTTCCCGGCCGACACCGCCCCAGCCCCACCCTCTGACACCGGACCGCCCAGGGAAGGGCCTCCTCCCCTGTTCTAGGATTGTGCTGACCATCTCAGCGGCCCGCCGGGCTTCCGCTCCACTCCCGTGGAACTGAAGGACATGCCCCCACCCGCACGAGCTACTTCGTGCTGCCTGGGGGCGCTCTCTTGCTGTTCCGTGAGTCCGCTGCGTCGTTGGCCACCCGCACCGCTGTCGAAGGACGGCTGGCAGAGCTGCTGAGCGAGAACTTCCTGCACAAGCACCGCCAGCGCCCGCACCCCGCAGAGGTCCGTTCCTGGGAACGCAGCATCCCAGCGCTGACCAACACCCTGGTCGAGGCCGGCCTCGGCGAGGTGGAGATGCTGCTGGAGTACAGCCTGCCGCTGACGAGCAAGCGCGCGGACGTGATACTCGCCGGCGTCCACCCGGCGACCGGCGGACCGTCGTACGTCGTGGTCGAACTGAAGCAGTGGAGCAATGCCGAGCCGGAGGACGACGACCCTCTGCGCTGCCGCGTCGAGGCGTATCCGGAGCCCGTCCTCAACCCGATCGAACAGGTACGCGGCTACTGCGACTACCTGGTGTCGTTCAACGGGGCACTGGAGCGGACTCCGGAGTCGATCACCGGCGTGGCGTACCTGCACAACGCCACCGAGTTCGGCGTGGCGGGACTGCGAGGCGTCGCCGAGGACCGCCGGGGCAGGATGTTCACGGGTGAGCAGCGCGGCGCCTTCATGGAGTATCTACGCTCGGTACTGGCGCCGAAGCCCGGCAGCGACGCTGCCGACGTCCTGCTCCAAGGCAAGGTGCGACCGTCCAAGCAGCTGATGGCCGTGGCGGCCGAGGAGGTCCGCAACCGGGAGCAGTTCGTGCTCCTGGGTGAACAACGACTCGCCTACGAGACGGTGATGTCCGCGGTGAGGAAGGCCCGGAGGTCCCACCACAAGCAGGTGGTCGTGGTGGCGGGCGGTCCGGGCTCCGGCAAGAGCGTGATCGCTCTGTCCCTGCTCGGCGACCTCTACCGGCGTGGAGTGCCCGCCCTCCACGCCACCGGTTCGCAGTCGTTCACGAAGACGATGCGCAAGGTCGCGGGAGCCCGCAAGCCCGAGGTCCAGAAGCTGTTCCGCTACTTCAACAGCTTCATGGAGGCCGAGCCCAACGACCTGGACGTCCTCGTCTGCGACGAGGCCCACCGGCTCAGGAAGACCTCCGCGAATCGCTACACGAGGGCCGCCCTGCGCACCGGCCGGCCACAGGTGGCGGAGCTGATCGACGCCGCCCGGGTGCCGGTCTTCCTGCTGGACCAGCACCAGGTGGTCCGGCCGGGCGAGATGGGCACGGTGGAGGAGATCCGCGAGGCGGCGGCCGAGCAGGGGCTGGAGTGCACCGTGGTGGAGCTGGACAGCCAGTTCCGGTGCGGTGGCAGTGACGGGTACCTGCGCTGGGTGACGGGTCTCCTGGGGCTGGAGGGCGACGGGCCCCTGGAGTGGGAACCCGACGGCAAGGTGCGGTTGCACACGGCCGACAGCCCCCAGGAGCTGGAGGCCTTCCTCGCCGCGCGGCGCGCGGAGGACTACGAGGCCCGGCTCTCCGCCGGCTACTGCTGGAAATGGACCACGAAGATCACGCCGAACATGACGGAGCTGCCGGCCGACGTGGTCATCGGCGACTGGACGAAGCCGTGGAACCTGGCCGGGGACCGCTCCCTGCTCGGGGCCCCACCGGCACCGCTGTGGGCGACCGACCCTGCGGGCTTCGGCCAGGTCGGCTGCGTCTACACCGCGCAGGGCTTCGAGTACGACTGGTCCGGAGTCATCATGGGCCCGGACCTCGTCTGGCGGACCGACCGCTGGGTCGTGGACCGCACGGCGTCCAAGGACCCGTCCTTCAGCAAGGCCACCCCGGACGAGGACGTCGACCGCCTGGTCCGCAACACCTACAAGGTGCTGCTGACCCGGGGCATGATCGGCACGATCATCTACTCGACGGACCCCGAGACCCGCGAGAAGCTGCGCTCGCCGATCCCCTCGCACTGAGCCCCCAGGACGGTCGGGGCCGGACCTCCTACGGCCCCTACCCGACCGTCCCACGGCTCAGACGTCCTCCTTCACCGGCTCCGGGATCGCGACACGCTCCACGTGACGCGCCTTCCGCACCACCAGGCGTCGGGTCCCGGACAGACGCCCCCTCACCCGCGGTGGCCGTCGCCGCGATCCCCGACGCGTACGAACGGACGCTGCGACGTCGGCTCAGCTTCTCTGGAAGAACTCCACCTCCGCCAGGGCGAGATGGGTTCCCGGGGCCAGGCCGGCGGGGGAACGGAGCGTCAGCCGGACCGTCTTCACGTCGCTGATCCCGGTCTGGATCGTCTGCGGGCCCGCCTTGTCGCTCAGGGTGAGTTCCTTGACCTGGCGCGTGCCGTCCGCCGCCGTCACCTCCATGTCCATCTGGAGGGCGCGTCCCTGACGGGCGTACGCCTCCGGGGACTTGGACGCGCCGTTGGTGATGATCACGTCGACCATCCGGAACGGCTTGCGGAAGGTGTACGTCACCGTGGCGCCCGCTCCGGGGGCCGCCCAGTACTTGTTGTTGATGCCGTCCGTGGTGTTCGTCACGGGGTGCCCGGGAAGCTCGCCGCTCCCCTCGGTCCTCGCGGGCGTGATGGCCG
The DNA here is from genome assembly GCF_042890295.1 of Streptomyces sp. NPDC002232. Classification (NCBI taxonomy): domain Bacteria; kingdom Bacillati; phylum Actinomycetota; class Actinomycetes; order Kitasatosporales; family Streptomycetaceae; genus Streptomyces; species Streptomyces sp. NPDC002232. The sequence goes on from NZ_JBIARV010000005.1 coordinate 940,270, forward strand.
TGGCCTTGCCCAGCTTGTCCCGGGTGTCCTCGATCAGGGCCCGGCCGGCCGGCATCAGGAAGAACCCGCCGGCGCACAGCGCGAGCACGGCCAGGAGGATCACCACGAAGCGCGTGCCCTTCCCCGAACCCGCCCGCGCCCGGCGCCGGAACGGCCACACGGTACGCCACCACGGCAACGGCGCCGCCTTCGGCGCGGGTCGCAACTCCGCCGCGCAGCGCCGGCAGAACCGCCGGTCCGGCCGGTTGGCCGCCCCGCACGCCGGGCACGCGAGCCCGCTCCCCTCGTCCTCCACCGCCGCCGGACGCACGACCGGACGCGGCGCGACCGCCTTCGCCGGGAGCACGGGCAGGATCGGGTCGCCGGCGGGCGCGGGGCCTGCGGGCGTGCGCGGGCCGGTCGAGGAGGAGGGGCGCCGGGGCGGCACGGCGGGAGCGCTCGGCCGACGGGGGGCCGCCGCCGGAGCGGAACCCGCGTCCGGGCCGGGTCGCGTGCCCGGGTCGGGTGCCGGGGCGGTTTCGGGCGCCGGTGCAGGGTCGGCCGCCGGGGCAGGGTCCGGCGTGCGAGCCGGGCCGGACGCGGGAGCCGCCTCGGACGCAGGCGCCGGGGCGGGTGTCGGAGCCGGGCCAGGTGTCGCAGCCGGGCCGGTGGGGCGTACGGGGTCCTCGGTGCCGGACGACGGAGCGTCCTGGGCGGGGGCGTCCGGGGTTCCGTCGTCCGGGGTCTGGGCCGCCCTCGCCCGGGCGATCCGGTTCCGGGCCGCCTGGGTGAGCGCCTCCCGGGTCCTGACCACCCGCGCACGGGCCGACTCGGTGACGGACGCCGGAGTCTCCGGCTCCGGGATGTCAGGAGTCGGGATGTGTGGAGCCGGTAGGTGCGGAGTCGGGGCGTGCGGAGTGGGGAGGTCCGGAGCTGCGGTGTCCGGTGCGGAGGCAGGCGGTGTCGGGGTGCTCGTCGACGCGGTGGCCGCCCCCCGAGTGCCGTCCTCCCCCTCGGCGCCGGGCCTCTCGCGCGTCCCGGCCGGGGTCGCGCGGTCCGGGGTCCGGCCGTCCGGTGCGGCAGGCGGTGCGCCTGGAGTCGCCGCGGGCGCCGGGGTGCCGCCGCGGACGGCCGGGCCCGCGTCGGCCCCTCCCGGCTCGCGGGTGCGGGCCGCACCCGTCGGCGCGGGCGCGCCCTCCCGGGGCGGGGCGGCATCGGCTTCGCCCGCTCCCCCGGACGAGCTCCTCGCGTCCGGTTCCGTACCGCCCCTCGTCGTGGGGCGCGCGGGCTCGTTCGACCAGCCCAGGTACGCGCCGCAGTTGCCGCAGAAGTCGTCGGCGGGGTCGTTGGCGGCCCCGCACGCCGGACACGCGCGCATGTGTCAGTTCCCTTCCTCGGCGGGCGGGCCGGTGAGGACCTCCACCCGGAACGCCACGTGGACCGGGCACATCGCCCGTACGACCTCGTGGACCCGGTCCACGTCCACCCGCCCGGCCCGCGCGCCCTCGGGGACGACCCGTACGAGCAGTTCGGCGTCGGGTTCCGGCGGGAGGTCGGAGCCGGCGGTGGCCGACCAGACCGCGCCGCCGTCGCCGACGATCTCGGTGCGCACGTCCAGGGCCAGCCGCAGGGCCTCGGCCAGTCCCCGCTTCGTACCGCGCCACCGGTGCAGCTCCACCGCGCGCGCCACGGTCTCGCGGCGCAGCTCCAGGGGCCGGCGCGGGTCGTCGGCGGCGCCGACCCAGGACGCCAGCCACACCAGGAAGTCCGGCGGCGCCAGCCGGGGATCGAGGTAGGAGGGCAGGTTGTCGAGGGTGGAGAAGACCGGGGCGAGGACCGTGTCGAGACCGGCGGTGAGGCGCTGCGCGAGGTCGTCGTCGGCGTAGAGGGCGGGCAGTTGCTCCCCGATGGGGTGCCGGCTGGGCAGCCCGGGGATCGCGGCGCGGCTCATCGTGCCTCCGCTTCACGGGGGGTCACGACCACCTGGTGCTGGTAGGAGAAGACCAGGGAGCCGGGACCGACGTCGATGCGGTCGGCGGGGGCGCCGCGCCGGCCGGTGACCGGGTCGGCCGGGAAGAGCCGGATCTCCTCGACCAGCGCGTCGCCCGTGGCGCGCTGGAGGACGCCGAAGACCTCGCCGTACTGGACGGGCCGTCCGAACGGCCATCCGGTGCCGTCCGGGCCGCCGGTCAGCGGGTTGAAGTGGCGGAAGAGCGCGTCCAGGGCGGCGGTGCGGACCGCGTCCGTGTCGCCCGGGGCGGCGGACAGGCGGGCGACGACGGTGACGCCCTGGTAGACCGGCGGCTCCACCACGAGGCGGGTGCCGATCAGGCGCCGTTCGTCGAGACTCGCGGTGATCGCCGAGAGGACCTGCTCGCCGGGGATGAGCTGCTCGAAGCGGAGCCGGTCGTCGCCCTCGTCGGCGACGGCGTCCGGCACCACCAGGACCCGGACCGCGCCCGCCGTGTCGGCGGCCGGCAGGCAGCGCACCCGGCGCACCGAGGGCGCGGCCTGGCGGCTGATGATCTCGTAGTCCTCGGCGGTCACCGCGCGGTCCTGCATGCGCAGCGCCTCGGGGGCGCGCAGCCGGGCGTTGTGCACGCTCTCGCCCGCGACCCCGCCGCGCGCCGCCTCCCGGTTGCCGACCCGGGCGACGTACGGGACGGAGCTGAGCAGGACGGAGATCGCGCCGCGGGCGACGTTGCCCGCGGGGCCTCCGCCGGTGCGGTAGCGGGCGACCCGGATCCGCTCGCCCTTGGGCGGGACGGCGCCGCACTGCCGCAGGGTGCCGTCCGGCTCCCGCAGGGCCGGGGGGAACGCGAACTCGCCGGTGGTGGCGTCCACCCGGACGTGCCGGTCGGCGGGACGGGACCGGCCGAAGTGCTCGACGACCTCCCAGGACTGCCAGCCCTCCTCGGAGGACACCTCCACCTCGGGCGGTCCGGCGTCGAGCAGGACGGGCGGCCGGCCGAGCCGGAAGGTCTGTCCCGCGACGCCCTCGGAGGTGCCGAGCGGCACGTCGGTGACCGTCTCGGCGTGCTCGGCGGAGATGGTGCCGCCGACGGTGAAGACCTCCGCCTCGCGGACCGTCGGGGACTCGGAGTAGAACGGCTGGCCCGGTTCCGGCTCGGTGACCCGGCAGCGCAGCCAGCCGGCCCGGGTCCCGCCGATCACGGACGCGACGTGTCCGGCGGGCACGTGCACGACGACCTCGCCGGGCCGGTTGAGGCCGCCGGTGGTGTCGTCGCCGGTCTCGCAGGCCTCCCAGCCGCCGCCGTTCCACGCCTCCCAGACGAGCGGGGGCTGGCGCGGGTCGACGCCGACGCCCTCGACGCGGCTGTCGAGGCGTACGGCGACGATGCAGCGGGGCACGGCCGTGGGCAGCCCGAAGAGCAGCGCGTCGCCGGGTTCCGGCGTGGACTGGAAGCAGGGGATGTCGAGGCCGTCGGCGAGCATGCCGGTCCTGTCGTGCTGCTCGCCGCTCCGCCACGCGGTCACCAGGCGCGTCAGCTCGCTGGGCAGGATGCGCAGTTCGCCGGTGGTGGCGAAGACCACGGCGTCGTCGGTCTCGCCGCCCGCGGTGGTGACCTCGGTGCCGGGCGGCAGCGTGACGGTGTCGGGCTGCGGGGCGGACAGCCAGAAGTCGACGTCGGCGGCCGCGGCCGTCGGCGGGAACAGCCGGATGCCGAGCAGGTCGAGGAAGGCGTGGTAGTTCTTGTCCGGCACCCGGTTGAGCCGGTACAGCACCTGGTCCACCAGATAGGCGAACGTCTCGATCAGGGTGACGCCCGGGTCGGACACGTTGTGGTCGGTCCACTCCGGGGCACGCTGCTGCACGTACCGCTTCGCCTCGTCGACGAGCTGCTGGAACCGGCGGTCGTCCAGGTTCGGGGAGGGCAGGGCCATCAGTCAGCGCCCGCTTCCTCGGCCCCCTCCTCGGAGGGGATCGTGTAGAAGGGAAAGACCAGGTTGCGCCGGTCGTTGGTGGAACGCAGGGTGTAGTGCACGTCGATGTAGAGGGTGCCGTCCTCGACCGCGTCGAAGGCGACGACCACGTCGTCCACGGTGATCCGCGGCTCCCATCGTTCCAGCGCCTCCCGCACCTGCCGCGCGACGCGGCCCGCGGTGGCGCCGTCGCCGGGGGCGAAGACGTACTCGTGGATGCCGCAGCCGAACTCGGGGCGCATGGGGCGCTCGCCGGGCGCGGTGCCGAGGACCAGGCGGATGGCCTCCTCGATCTCCCGCTCCCGTTCGACGAGGGCGATGCCGCCGGTCGGCCCGACGCGCAGGGGGAATCCCCAGCCCCGGCCGATGAACCGCTCGCTCATCGGCCGCCCTCCGGGGAGCGGTGCGCGGCGGCGCGCCCCGTGCCCGCCGGGGAGACGTGCACGGCGTCGCGGTCCGGCCGCCGCTCGGCGCCGGTCATCCCAAGCCGCAGGTCAGCCCGCTCGGAGCCCGCCATCACACGCCCCCGATCAGCACGTTGGGCGCCCCGGTGAGGATCATCGCGCCGCAGGCCGTCTTGTCGCGGGCGCGGGCGGCCGGGAGGCCGCCGATGAGGACCTGCCCGCCGGCGAGCCCGGCCGGGTTCGGCAGGATCACGTTGGCCGGTCCGGTGGCGGCGTGCGGCGGCACCACGCAGGTGTGCAGGCTGCCGGTGACGGCGGCGGGACGGCCGCCGATGAGCACGGTCGCCACCGCCCTCGCGACGGCGGGCGGCGGGGTGGCGATGACCCCGCCGTGGTTGGTGGGGTCGCCGGTACGGGCGGCGGCGGGCATGCGGAGCTCCTTTCACGAGCGTTCAGCGGAGGGTCAGTTGATGCGGATGAGCTTGGCCTTGAGGGTGGCGAGCAGGCCGCCGTCGACGGTGACGCCGGTGGCGCCGGAGACGTCCACCGTGCGGCCGCCGATCTTCACGCCGACCCGGCCGTTGATGGCGACGTTCCGGCCCGACACGTTCACGTCGCCGTGTCCCGCGTCCACGGTGATGCCCTTCTTGTCGAGGACGACGGAGCTCAGCACCTGCCGGCCCCTCCCCTGGTACACGGTCAGCTCGATGCGGTCCCGCCGGTCGTCGAGGAAGACCTCCAGGCGCTCGTCGGCGGACATCAGCCGCACTCCGGAGCGGCCCGGCGCCCGCGCGTCGAGCAGCTCCACCCGGTGGCCTGAACGGGACACCAGGGATCGGCGGTTGACCTTGCCGGTGGTCTTGTCGATCAGGGGCACGTCGTGCGGCGAGGGCTTGTCCACGCCGTTGTAGAGCCCGCCGATGACGTACGGGCTGTCGAGCAGGCCCTGTTCGAAGCCGACGAGGACCTCGTCGTTGACCTCGGGGCTCACCACTCCGCCGCCGCCCTTGCCGCCCCACTGCACCGTACGGACCCAGTCGGTGACGTAGGTGTCGTCCAGCCAGGGGAACCGCAGCCGCACCGAGCCGCTCTCTGCGCCGCCGGTCTCGCGGACGTCCGTCACCACGCCGATCGCCAGGCCGGGCATGCGCGGCCCCCGGGACGGCGCGTTGGCGCCGGTGACCAGGCCGGTCAGGGAGCGGTCGGGGCTGGCGCTCACCCACACCGTCGTGCGGTAGCCGCCGTTCGGTTCGAGGACGTGCTGCACGGCGGTGGCCGTGTACTTGCCGGAGAACGCCCCTCCGACGTTCCCGAGCGCCACGGGCTTGCCCGCGCGCAGCAGCGGATTGCCCTCGACCAGCGCCTCCAGCTCGCCGAAACCGGCGCTCACCTGCCCGGCGACCGCGTCCGCGACCGCCTTCGTCTCGGCCTGGGTGCGGTACGGGGTGTCGGTGACGGTGATCTTCGACGCCTTGCCGAACCGGGCGGCGAGCGCCGGGCTCAGGCCCGGCACGACGGTGTCGCTGTCGACCGAGGGCTGCTTGGCCACCAGCGGCCGCTTGGTGGTGACGTCCCAGCCGCGCACCTCCACCTGCTGCGCCCCGTCCGCCGTCGACAGGGAGGCCCGCAGGGCGAGCAGGTTGCGCCCGTACTCCAGGACCAGCGGATCGCGGACGGCCGAGGTGGTCGGCGAGGGCGCCCCGGAGGCCTTGACGGGCTTGGTGAACTGGAGCAGTCCCTTGTCGTCGACGCGCACCAGCGCGCCGCTCTCGGCGGCCAGGTACTGGAGGAACTCCCAGTCGGAGACGTTGGCCTGGGACAGCTGCTGGTAGGTGACGGGCGCGGCCTCGACCTTGCCGCAGGCCAGGCCGGCCCCGGCGGCCACCTTGCGGACGATGGCCGCCGCCGTCATGTTCCGGTACGCCACCACCTTCCGGCCGCGCTGGAGCCGGTGCGCCTTGGAGTAGGCGCGGAGGACGGTGAACGAACCGGTGCGGTCCCGGTCCGCCTCCAGGGCCGTCACCTCGCCGTCGAACAGCCGCTCACGGGTCTGCCCGGTCACCGTGACCACGGAGACGCGGAGCGGGGTGCCGATGGTGATGCCGGTCTTGCGCAGGAACTCGTGGTCGGGGTCGCGGTAGGTGAGCACGGCCGCGTCCGGCAGCCCCACGTTCTCGTCGATCACGCAGCTCACCAGCTGGGCCGCCCAGACCGGCGGCAGCTCGCCGGGCGTCTCGACGATCGGGTCCGCGGCGAACGACCGGCCCTCGCGCTCGGAGCCGCTCACCGCTCCTCCTCGTCGCCCGCGTCGGTCAGCGCCGGTACGACGAGTTCGGTGCCGGGCACGAGCGCCATCGGGTCGTCGATGTCGTTGGCCTCCGCGATGACCCGCCAGGCCGTCGCGTCGCCGTACTCCCGCCAGGCCAGCAGGGCCAGGCTGTCGCCGGCCACGACGACGTGCGTGCTGCGTCCGGTGCGCGAGCCGGACGTCGGGTTCTGTCCGGCGGGGCCGACGCTCGCCTCCTCGATGGACAGGCGGCAGGTGGCGCGCAGCGGCTTTCCGTCCACGTCGAACAGCGTGTACGAGACGGACAGGTTGGAGAGCACGCCGTCGAACGACGTGGTGCGCGCGCTGCCCCACTCGAACCGGACCCAGGGGCTGGCGGGCTTCTTGCGCCCCAGGCTGGCCTTGGTCGGCACGCACGCCTTCATCAGCTTCTCCACCGCCTGCTCCACGGAGTTGTCGTGGGTGGCGGTGGCGTCCAGGAACACTTCGAGGCTGAGCTGGCGCGGGCCGCTGCCGACGAACTCGGGCAGGGAGGACTCCTCCGCCATCCGGGACGGGGAGCGCCGCCACTCGGTGGTCTTGCTCAGTTCCAGGGTGGAGGGGTTGAACTGGAGGTTCAGCCGTGCCAGCGTCCCGCCGGGCTTGGCGCCGACGGACGCCGGAGGCTCCTTCAGCGTGAGCTGGGCCCTGGCCCGACTGGCTCGGGACGCTGGGGACATGACGGGGATCCTTTCCGGGGAACGGGCGGGTGGGGGGCGGGCGGGGACGCGCGGCGGGGGGGACGTCAGGAGGGGCGGAGTCCCTCGTGGGCGATCTCCAGGGTCTCCACCGCCGCCTGCGAACTGCTGGGGTCGAAGGACGGGCCCTGCCAGCGCACCGGGACGATCCCGAAGACCTGCCAGCTGATGATCCGGCTCAGGTCGGGCCGGAGGGCGACGATCTCGCCGTCCTTGGGCTCCACGCGCTTCAGCGTCTCGTCGAGCCAGCGGGCGATCTTCGCCGTGTCGGCGGTGACCGGCCGGGTCAGGGTGATGTTCGACCAGCTCACGCGGCCGGGCAGCTGCCAGGTGAAGCCGTTGTTGCCGCCCTCCGCGTAGCTCTCCATCTCCACCTCGGCGCCCATGCCGGAGCAGGTGTGGAAGGCGCCCAGGTCGTTGCCGCCGATCGCGAGCCGGAAGAACACGCTGCTCGCGAAGATGTTGTCCGTCATTGATCCGTCATCCGTTCCGTGCCGTGCGCTCAGCGGCGTCCGTCGAAGGGGCGGCCCGAGCGCTCCCGGCCGCGCCGCAGTTCGGTGCGCAGCAGGCGGGCCATCGGGTCGAGCAGCCGTCGCGCGAGGTCGTCCAGGTCGAGACCGGGGTCCTGCGCCGGTTCGGCGTCGCGCCCGGTGTTCCGGCCCGTGCTCCGGGCGGCGGCGTCCGGTGCGGAGGACGACGCCTGCTTCCCGCGCGCGGGGACCTCCTTCACCGGGACGGCCGGGGCGGCGGGTGCGCTCCTGCCGGTGTCCGGTACGGCGCGCTGGATCCGGGGCGCGGCGCCGCCACCCGACGAGGGGGCCGCCGCGGGCACGCTGCGGGGCCGCACCACAGGGACGGGCGCGCCGGGCGCGGACGTCCCCGGAGCGGACGGGCCGTGCGCCACGGGAGGAGCCTGCGGAGGTGCGACCGGGAGGGAGCGGGCCGGGGTGCCGGACGCGCCTGCGCCCGGAGGCGCGGGCGTGACGACCGGGACCCGTGCCCCGCCGGTGTGCGATGACCAGGGGGCGGTGGCGGCGCGCTGGACGGCGGGGGCGGCGAAGGGCCCCGGCGCGTGCCGGCTGGTGGACAGGGGCGGTACGGCCCCGGACGCCGGGAAGCTCTGGGAGGGTGACGCGGCTCGCTGTACGGACGCGGCTCCGGCTCCCCGTACGGGCGCCGACGCGGCCCGCTCGGCTCCGGCTCCCCGTGCGGGCGCCGACGCGGCTCGCTGTACGGGGGACGCCGGGACTCCCGGTACGGATGCCGACGTGGCCCGCTGTACGGGCGCCGAGGCACCGGCGCCGCCGGGGGGCGACACGGGGGCGGGCCCGCCCGGGGCGTCTCGCGCCGTGTTCCAGCGCGCCGCCACCACGGGAGGGCCGCTGACCGCGCGGGACGCGGCGGCCGGGGCCAGGCCCTCGGCGGCTCCGGTGCTGAGCGTGAGGGGGCGGGCCGGGAGCAGCGCGAGGGTACGCCGCGCCACCGGGACGGTCCCGTTCGCCGGGCTCCCGAGGTACGGGGCGAACGCCGGGCGCCCGGCCCGGGGCGAGGAGCCGGAGGTGGGGCGCGGGCCGGTCCCGGGGGTGTCGGAGGCCCGGACGGTCCCCGACGGTCCGGCGGCCGCCCGCGCGGCGGTGCCCGGCTTCGACCCGGGACCCGCCTGACGCCCGGTGGTCGGCTTCGATGCGGTGGTCGACTTCGATCCGGTGGTCGGGTTCGATCCGGTCGTCGGCTTCGATCCGGTGGTGTTCGCGGGTCCTGGGGTGGGCGACGGTCCGGCCGTTCCCGACCGGTCGGCGCCGGATCCGGGCGCCGCGCCCGGGGTGTTCGTACCCGGTCCGGACACGGCGCGGGCCACGACGACCGGAGCGGGCGCGGTGGAGCCGGAGCCGCCGGGGGCCGTGTGCGGTCGTACGGCCTCGCGGCTCGCGGCGGGGTGCGGAGCGCTCCCGGAGGACGGTGCGGCGGAGCCCGGGGTACGCACGACGGGGGCGCCGCCCGGCGTGCGGTCCGCGCGCTCGGCGCCCGGGGGCACCGGGTGGTCCGTGATGCGGCGCTGCACGTCGGTGGCCCCCAGCAGCGGCGCCTCGGGTGCGGAGGCGTCCGGGCGGGGCGCGGGTCGTTCCCCGGCGGGTGAGGCCGGGGCGCGCTGGACACCGGGGCCGGGCGCCGGGCGGCCGGGGCGCGCGCCGGGAGCCGGGGAACCGGCGGGCGGGGTCGCGCTGGGCGGCATCGCGGACAGGGGTGCTCCCAGGCCGCCGCGCGCCCGCGCGCCCGAACGGCCCGGGGACACCGGGTCGGAGGCGGAGGCGCCGGACGGGTTCGGGGTGGCGCCCTCGGTCTGTCGCTGGACGATGGGGAGCCCCGGCCCCGGTGTTCCTCCGCCGCCCGGCGCGGGGGCAGGGGTGCCGGTCGCCGGGGTGGTGCTCGCGGTCGGCGGCAGTTCGGTCAGGGGGGCGCCCAGGACCGTCCGGGCGGCGGCGCGCTGGACGGCGGGGCTCGACGCGGCCGGGTCGGGGGCCGTGGTCGCGGTCGGTTCGGCACGGTCGGGTGCGGTCGGTTCGGCACGCTCGGATGCGGTCGCGGGCGGGGCGTCCGTGGCCGCCGCCGTACCGTCCTGGCGGGGTGCCGCCGGGGCGGCGGGCCGGAGCGCGGGCACCGGGCGGGCGCTCCCCGGCACACGGCGGGCGACCGTCAGCCGGGCCCCGACCGGGCGGGGCCGGACGACGGGAGGGGACGAGGACTCCGGTCGGCCACCGCCGGGCGCGAAGGACGGAGTTGAGGGCTCCGGTCGGCCGCCGGGCGTGACCCGCGACCCGCTCGACGCGGCGCCCTCCCGTGCCGTGCTCCCCCGGACCTCGCCTCTCCCCCGGACCTCGCTCCGCCCCCGGGGCGCACTCTCGCGCGCCGCGCCCGTCTCCGTCGCGGTCGTCCGTGCCGGGCCCGTCGCGGGCCGGGGCGCGGACGCCTCGCGGGTGCGCGGGGCCACGGGGACCACCGCGACCCGTCGGACCAGCGGGACAGGGGCCGTGGCCGAGGTGCCGCCCCCGTCGGCGGAGACGGCCCGTTGGACGGCGGCCGGCTCCGGTGCGGAGAGCACCGCCGGGGACGTCGTGACGGGCAGGTCGCGGCTCGGCGGACGACCGGCCGCGCTCCGGCCGCCGGAGGGAACGGCGGTGCCGCGCGTACCGGACGACGAGGAGGCCGCCGTGCCGCGCCCACCGGACGACGGACGGGCCGCCGTGCCGGAGTCCGGGGCGGGCAGGGGCTCGGGAGCCCCGTCCGCGCGGACCGCGCGCAGCAGCAGCGGCCCCCCGCCGGAGTCGGTGGCGCGGGGCGTGGCCGGGCGGGTCGCCCCGTGCACCAGCCCGGTCGGGGCGGTGGGCAGCAGGGCGTGGCCCATGCCGCTGTCGAAGGACGGGTTCTGCCAGGCGGCGAGGCCGGAGCGGAAGGCGAGACCGTCGCTCACGCCCAGGGGCGCGCGGGAGAGGGTCAGGAGCGGCGGTGCGGCACGCCGCCAGCCGCCGTCCCAGTCGCCGGGCACGGCGGAGGGATCCGGGACGCCGCCGGACGCACCGGAGCCGACGGCCGGACCCGAACCGGACGCCCCCGGACCGGACGCGCCGGGACCGCCGGCACCCCCGGACGCGCCGGGACCGCCGGAGCCGGCCGAGGTGCCCGGCCCGGCGCCCGTGCGGCCGGCCGCGCCGCCGCGGCGCAGCCTGTCCCGCCATGCCATGTGCTCAGCCTTCGTTCATGCGGGTGTTGATGCGGGCGATCTCGGCCACCCACTGCTGCCGTTCGCCGTGGGTGAGGTCGAGGATCTCCTCGCGCTGCCAGTGGAAGTGGTAGGCGATGTACGCGATCTCCTCCCGGAGGCGGGGAAGGGCGTACGTCACGATTCCCCCAGGCGCCCACCCGAGAGGTCGACCTCGAAGCCGCCCTCGCAGTGCGGGCAGGTGACCGCGGCGCGGGTGTGGCCCTCGCTGTTGACGCGGCGGTAGAAGTCCTGGAGGAACGCCACGTCGGTGGCGTACATCCGCTCGACGATCCCGGCGTGCACGTCGGTGATGCCGCCGAGCCGGGTGATCACCTGGCTCAGCAGGACCACGCTCAGATAGGCAGGGTTCTCCTTGACCCGCAGGTCGATCTGGGGCCGCAGTTCGTCGCGGGCGGTGGCCAGGCGCATGGCGCCGTGCCGGTGCACCGTGCCCGCCTCGTCCACGTAACCGCGCGGGAGCTCGAACTCGAACTCCGTGCGCAGCCCGCCGGCCTCCTGGCGCGGCGGGGGCTGCGGGGCGGGGGCGGGGGGCGCGGCCTGCTGCTCCGGCGCCCGGTCGGGCTCCGTCAGCTGGAGGATCTCCTCCAGGTTGCCCGCCGTCACGGTGCGACGCCTCATTCGACGACGATCTCCTCGAACACGATCGTGACGGACTCGGTGGCCGGGGAGGACTCGCCCGCCTTCAGCGACGGGCCCTCCCACTTGGACGCCCAGCCCTGCATGAGCTGGATGCGGCGCACCGTGTTGCCCTCGGTGTCCTTGATCTCGATGGTCAGGTTCTGCCGAGCGGAGTTGACGGCCCCGTTGTTCAGGGTCTCCTTGATCCACTTGGTGAACTCGCTGCTCTGGTCGAGTCCGCGGGTGATCGTGATCTCGCCGGCCTGCCGGGCGCCCGGCTGCTTGCGGATGATCTGCTTGCCCTCGGCGGTGACCTGCTTGACCTCTACGACGTCCTCTTCGACGGTGAAGCCGCTGATCTCCTGGATGGACTCCACGAGGTATCCGCCGAGCTGCACGCCGAAGACGTGGGTGGAGAGTGCATCGCCCGTTGCCATGTCTGTCTGTCAACCTTTCCTTGCGTGTGCGACCGGGACCCGCGGGTCACTCGTCGATGAGGCTGGTGGTGTCGGAGAACTGGGCCAGTCGGAAGACCACGAACTCGGCCGGCTTGACCGGCGAGACGCCGATCTCACAGACCACGCGGCCCTGGTCGATGGACTCCTGCGGGTTGTTGTCGCGGTCGCACTTCACGTAGAACGCCTCGTCGGCGGTCCGGCCGAACAGCGCGCCCCGGCGCCACTCCTCCATGAGGAACGCGGTGACGTTGCGCCGGATGCTGGACCACAGCCGGTCGTCGTTGGGCTCGAAGACGACCCACTGCGTGCCCAGGAGGATCGACTCCTCCAGGTAGTTGAAGAGGCGGCGCACGTTCAGGTAGCGCCAGGCCGGGTCGGAGGAGAGCGTGCGGGCGCCCCAGATCCGGATGCCGCGGCCGGGGAAGGCCCGGACGCAGTTGACGCCGATCGGGTTCAGCAGGTCCTGCTCGCCCTTGCTGAGGCGGATGTCCAGGTCGACCGCGCCTCGGATCACCTCGTTGGCGGGGGCCTTGTGCACGCCGCGCTCGGCGTCGCTGCGCGCCCACACGCCGGCGATGTGACCGCTCGGCGGGACGGTGGTGTTGCGCCCGAGGGCCGGGTCGAAGACCCGCACCCAGGGGTAGTAGAGGGTGGCGTACCGCGAGTCGTAACCGGCCTCGTCCATGCGCCAGTTGCGCACCTGCTGGGCGTTGAGGCCGGGCGGGGTGTCGAGGACGGCGACGCGGTCGCCCATCTGCTCGCAGTGCGAGATGACGGCGAGCTGGACGGTGCGCACGCCCTCGGCGTCGATGTCGCCCCGCTCGTAGGCGCCCATCAGGTCGGGGACCGCGACCATGGTGATCTCGTCGATGGTCTCCAGGCCGCCGAAGCCGGTGCGGGCCGCCGCGTCGCCGACGTACTCGGCGGGGTCGATGCGGGCCACGTCGGCGGCGGCCGGGGCGGCGGGGACGCCGGGCGCGTCGGGGATTGCCAGGGTCTGGGTGCCGGGCCGGGTCTGGGGGGCGCCGCGCTGCTCGGTGACCTCGATCAGCTCGGAGGCGCGGGCCTGGGTGACCAGGTAGCCCTTGACGTTCTTGCGGGCGGAGGCGTCGTAGGTCTCGCCGACCTGGTCGCCGCGGCGGACCAGCAGCCGGAAGCGGTCCTCCGGCGGGTTCTCGCCCTCGGGGTCGGCGACCTCGACGGAGACGCCGGTCACGCCCGGCTTGGCCGCGATGAGGAAGCCGCCGAGCTCCACCGGGCGCGCGGCCGCGGTCTCGCGCTCGGGCCGGCCGGTGCCGGTGGTCCGGGCGCCGGACTCGGCCGAGCCGCCGATGCGTACGACGTACGCGGCGCCGCCGCCGTTGGAGAAGTACCCGTAGAGCGCGTGGGCGAGGTAGGTGCCCTCGGTGAAGCCACCGAAGGTCTGGGTGTACTGGTCCCAGCCGGTGACCAGGGTCGGTGTGTGGAACGGCCCCTTCTCGGCGAAGCCCACGAAAGCGGCGACGGCCGTGCCGACCCCTTCGATCGGCCTGGCACCGGACTGCACCTCCTCCACGTAGACGCCCGGGGTGAGGTACGTCGGCATGCTCGCTCCTTCACGTTCTTGCGGCCTCGCGATGACCTGTGTCCAGGTCGAGTCTGTTCGGCCCGCGGCCGGACCGGCAGGGACCGGGAGACCTGTCCGGGGGCAGCGCTTCTGCCTCAACGGGCGGTCCGCGAGGGCCGCCCGGACATCACCGGGGACTGCCCGGGCGCTGCCCGTTCGTCCCTGGACGCGCCGCCGGACGGGCGGTGTGCTGAAGCGTCGGACGACGGGCGCCGACGAGGAGGCAGCTGTGCAGACTTCCAGGCCGCGCACCGATCGGGCCGGGGAGCCCCGGCCGGCCCGCGACCGGTCCGGGCCCCGGCAGGAGAGCCCGGGGACCGGCGCCGCCGTCCCGCCCCCGCTCACGGCCGACGTGCTGCGGGCGGCCCAGGGCAGCGCGGGCAACGCCGCGGTGAGCGGCATGATCGCCCGCCGGGCGAGCGCCGCGCCGGCCCCGGCGCAGCAGGACACCGGGGTGCGGGAGGTGCTGGGTTCGGCGGGCCGGCCGCTGGCCGGTCCGGTGCGCTCGGAGATGGAGTCCCGCTTCGGCACGGACTTCTCCGGCGTGCGGCTGCACACCGGGGCCGCGGCGGCCCGCTCGGCCCGGGCCATCGGGGCGCGCGCGTACACCTCGGGCAGCCATGTCGTCCTCGGCGAGGGCGGCCGGGACAAGCACACCCTGGCCCATGAGCTGACCCATGTCGTCCAGCAGCGCCAGGGCCCGGTGTCCGGCACCGACCGGGGGACGGGCTGCGGATCAGCGACCCCGGCGACCGCTTCGAGCGGGAGGCGGAGAGCAACGCCCGGCGGGTGCTCTCCGGGCCGGTGCCGGTGGCCCGCGCCGTCGAGGATCACGGCTCCGGGCACCACGCGGGCGACGGGCACGACCACGGCCGTCCCGGGCACGGCACGGCGCAGCGCGCGGCCGATCCGGACTCCGTGCAGCGTCTGGTCGGCTTCGAGGTGGAGCTGAGCGTGCCGAGCTTCGCCCGGCACGATCCGACGAATCTGAACACCGTCGGCGGCCGGTCGGCCGGAACGGACATCGGCGGGTTCTTCCACGGCGGCTTCACCTACGGGACCACGGTGATGAGCGAGCAGAACCTGACGATCCTCACCGACCACAACTCGGTCGGGCGCAAGGCCCGGGCGCTGTACGCGCTGCTCTGCGGGCTGCCCGGCGACGGCGGGCGGCCGGTGGCGACCGGACAGCCCGACGCGTCGATGAGCAACCTGGAGTACGTCACGGCGCCGTTCGACGAGATGGCGGGGGGCTCCGACGTCGCGATCCGGCAGGTCGCCGACCGGATCGACGCGCATGTGAACGCGATCTTCCAGCAGGTGCCGGACCGCAACCTCTTCCCGGTGCCGGGCTCGCCCACCGCCTGGACCGGTACCCCGCTGGACGCCCTGAAGCAGTGGCTGGGCCCTGAGCTGTTCGAAACGCCCGAGGTCAGGCAGGCGGTCGCGGACTTCCAGGCCGAGGTCAAGGCCGAGATGTACATCCAGGCCACCCTCGGCGTCCTGCCGTCCGGACTGCCGTCGCTCTACGAATACCAGGCCCAGGTCAGCCACGATTCGCGTCGGACCGCCGGCAAGGAGCACATCGCCGACGGCTGGCGCGACGCCGCCGCCGCGGTCAGAAACGCGGTGCCGCGCCTGCGTTCCGAGGTCGTGCCGCGCCTGATCCCCGGACTGAACGTCGGCGACCAGGAGGCCCTGACCGGCACCCTGGCCCTCGGCCTGTCGTACGCGATCGGCTCGGCCATGGTCGAGGCGGGTGTGCGCGGGCCCACGGCCTCCACGAAGAACGCCGTGCCGTTCCTGCTGAAGCTGGCCAGCCTGGGCCGCATCCGTCCGGCAGCGACCACGGACACGCTGCGCGAGAAGGTGGTCGGACAGGACGTCGTCCAGGAGCTCGCGTCCTGGCTGCACGGCCAGATCCCGGAGACCGGTGTCGCGCACTGGCAGGCGTTGCTGGCGCGGTACCCGGCCAACCGGCCGAACCCGGCCGAACCGGCGTACGGCCACGGTGCCACCGGGGTCGTGAACACCGCGCAGATGCTGGACAGCCTCCTCCACGGCAGGGAGGACTTCCCGGTGATCGCGCCGGGCAAGGCCCTGCCGGAGGCCGACGCGCCCAACGCCGCGATCGTGCCGCACATCGGCGGCCAGAAGGGCGCCCCGGTCGAGATGCGCTGGCTGACCACGCGCGCCACCCAGCCCGGTCAGCTGGCGCGCATGTTCCAGGAGATCACCGACGAGGCGCGCAAGGCCAACCTGATGTCGGTCCCGCCGGAGGCCCGCGCGGCGATCATGGCGGCGGCGAACGACCCCACGGCGGCGCCCGCCGCGGGCGGCCAGGGCGTGCACCAGGCCGAGATGATGGAGATGTGACGCGCCGAGGGGGCCCGGTCCGCGGACCGGGCCCCCTCGCGTCGGATACCTCCCTCAGGTCGGATCGCTCCCTCAGGCTCCCAAGGCCTCCGCCAGGTACGGTCCGAACTCGCCCTCCAGGACGAGCCGTCCGAGCTTGCGGTACTCCTGGGCCACCGCGGTGACCACCTGTCCCATGGTGAGCGGCCCCTCGGACTCGGCGGCGAGGTAGGCCGCGGTGACCGCGCAGGCGCGGATCGAGCCGCCGGCCAGTTCGAAGCGGTCCGCGCAGAAGGCGAGGTCCAGGTCCTCGCTCCGGGGCAGCCGGGTGCCCAGGCACCGCTCCCACAGCGCCAGGCGGTGCTCCGCGTCCGGCACCGGGAAGTCCGCCACGACGTCGAGGCGCCGGGTGAACGCCTCGTCGAGGTTGGCCCGCAGGTTGGTGGTCAGCACCGCGATCCCGTCGAAGGACTCCATGCGCTGGAGCAGGTACGCCGACTCGATGTTGGCGTGCCGGTCGTGCGCGTCCTTGACCTCGGAGCGCTTGCCGAAGATGGCGTCGGCCTCGTCGAAGAGCAGGACGGCGTTGACCGCCGAGGCGCCGGTGAAGATCCGCTCCAGGTTCTTCTCGGTCTCCCCGATGTACTTGTCGACGACCGTGGACAGGTCCACCACGTAGAGGTCCATGCCGAGGTCGGCGGCGACGACCTCGGCGGACATGGTCTTGCCGGTGCCGGACCCGCCGGCGAACAGGGCGACGACCCCGCGCCCCCGGCCGCCGCCGGGCCGCATCCCCCACTGCCCGAGCACCTGCTCGCGGTGGCGGGCGCGCAGCGCGAGTTCCCGCAGCCGGCGGTGGGTGGTCGGCGGCAGCACCAGGTCGTCCCAGCCGACGGCCGGCTCCACCCGGCGGGCGAGCCGGTCGAGTCCCGCGCCGTTCTGGGCCCGCACGGCGGTCCGCAGGTCGTCGGGGCCCACCGGGCGGCCGTCCAGGGTGGCGGTCCGCACGGCCGCGTCGGCGGCCCGGCGCAGTTGCCCGGAGTCCAGGCGGTGCGCGGCGACGGCACGGGCGAGCGCCCCGACGTCGCCGGGCGCCGCGCCCCCGTCGCCGGCGGCCCGGTCGAGGGCGTGGCGCCAGCGGGCGGCCAGCCGTTCCGGGGAGGGCGGCCCGATGTCCAGGACGACCGGAGTGTCGGCCGACCAGGCGGGGTCCCAGCCGATCGTGCCGTGGGTGAGGAGCGGGAGGCCGCGCAGCGCGGCGCACAGCGACGCGAGGACCCGCTCCCGTTCGGCGGGTTCGCCGGGCAGCGCGGTCAGCGGTCCGAGGACGACGCCGGAGCCGGTCAGCCGGGCCTCGCGGGCGAGCACCCGGGCGAGCGCGGGCACGTCGGCGGGGCGCCGGGCGAGCGCCGTCGCGTCCAGGACGAGCGTGCCGAGCCCGGCCTCGGCGAGCGCGGCGGCGGCCAGTCCCTCGGCGTCGCCGCCCCGGCCGCGCAGATGGACGAGTCCGACGCCGGTGGTGGCGGCGGAGGCGGCGCGGCGGACCTCCGGCGCCTCGGCGGTCGGATCGGCGCGGACCTCGTCGAGCACCCGGGTGAGGCGGGGGTCGGGCCGGCCGTCGCCGAGGAGGTGGGCGGTGACCCGGTCGGGCACGGCCAGGACGCGGGACAGCGGCGGCCGTTCCGGTTCGGTGACCTCCAGGAGGCCGTGGTCGATCAGCGGCGCGCCGGGGGCGAGCCGGAACCGGGCGGGCGAGGCGCCGCCGAGTCCGCACAGCTCCAGGGCGAGACCGACGGTGGGCCGACGGCGCGTCAGGTCGTCGTTGAGATAGCCGTAGAGCCGCTCGAACCGGGCGTCGAGGTCCGGGGCGGTGGCGACGAGGAGCAGGTCCAGGTCGAGCGGGGTCAGGCCGAAGCGCTCCGCGAGGACGTCGAGGAGGGACCCGGCGGGCGGCCGCCAGGGCTCCGCGCTCGGCAGGCCGAGGCCGCCCGGCTCGTCCAGGATCCGCGCGGCGGCGTCCGGGGCGAGGTACTGGCCCCGGTAGGGGTCGTCGGGGTCGGGGTCGACGGCGCGGCGGGCGGCCACGGCCTCCCGTACGCGCGTCTCGACGGCGGCGAGCCGGGTCCACAGGGCGTCCGGGGGGCCGGGCCGCTCCGTGCCGGGCCCCCCGACGGTCAGGGGTTCGACGGTGTACGTCACGGCTGCCGGTCCCCCCTGCGTCGCCGCCGGGCCGGGGCGGGCGGGCGGGCGCGGGGGCCGGTGAAGCCGTCGCGGCCGGGGTCGGTGGCCTCGGTGTAGCGCAGCCTGCGGCCCTGGTCCCCCTCCTCGGCGGCGCCGTCGCGGGCGGCGGCCGAGCGGACGACGAGTCCTTCGGTGACGGGGGGTGCGGCGGCCTTGGCCACCCCGGCGAGCGGGGCCCACACCCGTAGCCCGAGGGACGCCTTCATCTCCCCGCCGAGCGCCGACCACACGTCGGCCGCGGCCGGCGCGTCCATGACCGGTCCGGCGGCCTCCAGGGCGACGGTCAGGCCGAGTTCGGCGAGCGAGCCGGTGAGCAGCGGCGCGGGGAGCGCGTCCTGTGCGACAAGGGTGGCGAGCACCTGGGACAGCAGCCGGTGCTCGTCCTGCGGGCGGTTGGCCCACGCGGTCACCAGGTAGGTGAGCTGGAACCAGCGCGGCGGTGAGCGGCGCGCCACGAGGTGGCCGTCCTCGTCGTACACCTCGCCCGTCCCGGAGCCGCGCCGCAGGGCGTCCTCGCGGATGTCGTACAGGAACACGCAGACGGTGGGGGCGCTGCGGCGCGCCGACCAGTCGCGGGTGGGGGCGTCGAAGGTGACGTCGATGCCCGAGGCCTCCAGGCCGCTGCCGTTGAGCAGCCGCCTGAGGCCCTCGTCGACCTCGTGGATCACCGGCGGGTCACCCCGTCCGGCGGCTGGATGGTGCCGCTGACGACCAGGAAGTCGGTCTTCACCGGGGAGAATCCGGGGCCCGAGGCCGTGATGACGCGCGGCCCGGTCTGGTCCTTGGCGAGGATGAGCAGCTGTCCGATGAACGTGCCGTCGGCCTTCGGGAAGGTCGGCGAGGCGGCGGCGGTGATGCCCGGGTTCCAGCGGAAGCTGACCGGGACGCCGGGCGGGAAGTCCACGCCGCGCACGGAGGTGACGAATCCGGGCTTGCCGATCGCGGGCACGGCGACGATGCGCGGCTGGAGGACGCGCAGCCGCTTCCGGGCGGTGTTGTCGCTCCGGTCGGCGTCCGTGCCGGTGGTGGTGAGGACGGCGGTGACGCGGCCGGTCATCGCCTTCTTCGGGCTGAGGACGACCCGCAGGACGGCGGTCGTGCCCGGGGTGAGGTCGGGCAGCGCGCACGCGCCGTTCGGGTCGCAGCCCGGCGGGAGTCCGCCGTGGGGCACCCCTGAGGGCAGTCCGATCCTGAGCCGGAGTCCGGTGGCCAGCGCGTTGCGGCCGTTGCGGACGCTGTACGTGACGACGACGCGTCCGCCGACGTAGCCCGGTTCGGGCTGGACGGTGATCCGCACCCCGGGTCCGGCCTTCGGCGCGGGGGGCTGCGGGGGCACGGTCGGAGTCGGGGTGGGCGTCGGGGTCCGGGTCGGGGTCGGCGTGGGGGTCGGCGTCGGGGTGGGCGTGGGGGTCGGGGTGGGTGTGGGGGTCGGCGTCGGGGGTGCCTCGCGTACGGGGATCACGCTCCGGCCCTCGTTGTCGCCGGGCTGCGGGTCGAGGACCGCGCCGGTGACCGACCAGTCGACGGGCGCGTCGCCGGCGGTGACGCCGGTGAGCGTGACGTCCACGGGGACCTGGGCGCCGGGCTCGACGACGCCCAGGTCGCACTGGAGGGAGGCGGCGTCGCAGGTGCCGCCGGGCCACTCGATCCCGGTGACCCGCACCCCGGCCGGCGGGACGACGGTGAGCCGGGTCCCGGGAGAGGCGGCGGGGCCGTGGTTGATCACCTGGACGGTGACCGTGCCGGATCCGCCGACGGTGACGTCCGGCGTCGTGCCGGGTGCCTCCACGGCGAGGTCCACGGACTGCTGGACGGTGGGTTCCTTCTGGCGTCCGGCGAGTTCGGCGGTGAGCGGGGTGACGTCGCCGGAGCCGACGTCCAGGACGTTCAGCTTCTCCGGGCTGTTGACCGCGGCCGTGGCCCGCGAGCTGAAGACCAGGCTCTTGCCGTCGGCGGTCCAGGCGGCGTCGCGCGGCTGGTGCGGTCCGCTGAGCGTGGTGTCCGGCAGTTCCCGGTCGCAGGCGCCGTCCTGGCCGCGGGCGGCGGTGGGCAGCAGGACCTGGCAGGAGTCGCCGGACAGGGTGGTCAGGAGGAGGCCGTTGCGCTCGTCGATCCGCCCGCCGCCGTTCTTGCGGTTGAAGGCGAGGGAGCGTCCGTCGGGCGAGAAGGCGGGGCTGTCGTCGATGACGTCGCAGTCGCGCGGGCAGTGCGTCGCGCTCAGGTCGCGCTGCTGGGTCGGGTCGGCCACGGACGCGGTCCACACGTGCTTGTTGCCGCCGCCCCCGTCGATCTGCGCGACGCGGGTGAAGGCCAGGGTGGTGCCGTCGGAGGACCAGGTCGGCTGGGCGTCCCGGCCGCGGAGCTCACCGGCCGGCGGCACGATCTCGCCGGTGATCCGGCCGGTGGCGACCTCGGCGAGGAGGATGCGGCTCTCTCCGGCGGCCTCGCCGACCCCGCCGGGCGAGGTGCGGGTGAAGGCCAGGCGCGTGCCGTCCGGGGAGAACGTCGGGTCGGTGTCCCAGTCCCGCGCGCCCCGCCCGTCGAGGGGCATCGGCGCCTCGTTCGTGCCGTCGGCGTCGGCCGTCCAGATCCGCTCGATCCTGGCCTCGTCGGGGCCCTCGAAGCGGGTGAGGACGATGCGGCGCCCGTCGGGGGTGTAGTTCTGCCGCTCGGTCCACGGGTCGAACGGCGCCGCGGGCTGGAAGAGCGGGTCCTTGGCGGGGTCGGTGTTGGTGTCGGCCTGGGGGTCCTCGCGCAGGATCTTCCGCTCCAGGTCGCGCGGGTCGGAGCCGTCCGCGCGGATGTCCTGGAGGGTCGCCGTGTGCGCGGTCGCCGCCGAGCTGCGCTCCACGACCGGGTGGCCGCCCTGGGCGGGGCCGATCCAGGTGGGCGACAGGACGTCGCGGTCCTCGTCGAGCAACAGGGCGGGTTCCTGGCCGGAGTGCACGAGGGACCGGAAGACGTGGTCGTAGGGGGTCCTGCACGTGCAGGTGGTCTCGGGGCTGAGGAAGACGATGGTGTCCCCGTCGGGCAGCCAGGCCGCCCCGTGGCCCTGCCAGTTCGCGTACGCGCCGGTGAACAGCGTCTCGTCGGTGGTGCCGTCGGTGATCCGCAGCCGCTGCCTGGTCCGCCCGTCCTCGGTCGTGGTCGACGTGTACGCGATCCACGCGCGGTTCACGTCGTCGTCGACGGGGTTCCAGGCGGGCTCGGAGGCGGTGCCGCGGGCCGGGTCGGTGAGGCGGGTGGGGAGGCCGCCCGCGAGGTCGCGGACGTAGATCTGCCGCCCGGCCAGGGGGTCGGCGTCGCTGGAGTACGCGATCCGGGCGCCGTCGGGAGAGACCGCCGGGTCCTCCTCGCTGGCGGGCGTGTCCGTCAGCCGGGTCAGACCGGTGCCGTCGGTGCGTACCAGCCACAGGTCGCGCTGGGAGCCGGCGGCCGGGTCGGCGGCGTCGAAGAGCACCGACCGCCCGTCCGGGGTGAGCCGGGGATGGGCCGCGTCCAGGCCGCTGGTGAGCCGCAGGACCCCGCCGTCGGCGCGCCGCAGATAGATCTGCGGGTGCTTCTCGTCCCGGCGGCTCGCGAAGACGAGCTGGTCACCGAGGGCGGACGGGTCGGTGTCGTAGTGGGTCGGTCCCGTACCGAACAGCGGGGTGCTGGAGGTGGTGGAGGCCGGCTCGCCGAGGCTGCGGTGGCCGGTGCCCGCGTAGGCGATGCGGGTGGGCTCCGCGGCGTCCGCCGCGGCCGCCACGGTCCGGGTGTCGTCCGGCCCGGCCAGGCCCGTCGCGCCCAGCAGGGGGACGAGCAGCAGGAGCGCCGAGGCGGGTCTCCCCCGGCGGTGCCGTCCACCGGGGCCAGCGGTCTTCATCACGGTGCCCTTCTCCGTCCGGTGCGGCACCGGGAGGTGCCCCCCGTCATCGTGCGCCGGCGGCGCGCGCGGCGGGAGGGCCCGGGGGCCGCAGCCGGGGGAAGGGCGGGATGCACTTTGGGGCAGCGCCGCCTTCCCCCGGGCCGTCGCGCCGGCCGTCGGGCCGGCTCTTTCGGATCTTGCCGGTCGAGCCCGCGTCGTCCGGTGCCGTGCGTCGCAAGGCGGAGAGGTACCCGCGTACTGGACGTACCCGGGTGCCTCGACGACGCGGCGAGGTGCGGTGCCGGGCGACGCGGGTCAGGCAGGATCCGGAAGAGACGGCCCGGGCCGGGCGCCGGACGGGGCGGTCATATCAGGCCGTTGCGGAGCGCGTAGCCCACGGCGTGGGCGCGGTTGCGCAGTTGGAGTCGGGTGGTGATCTCGTGCAGGACGTTCTTCACGGTCCGCTCGGAGTACGAGGTCTTGCGGGCGATCGCCGCGGTGTCCAGGCCCTCCGAGACCAGGCGCAGCATCTCCGCCTCCCGGCTGGTGAGGGTCGAGAGGGGCAGGGCGCCGGGGTCGAGGGCCGCGCGGCGCATGCTGCCGACGTGTCCCAGTAATTCGCCGAGCAGGTCGCCCGGGAGTACGCCCTCGCCGTTGGCCACCGCCAGGACCAGTTGGACGAGCTGGTCCTGGTCGGCCTCGGAGCGGCGCAGCACCGCCGACACGCCGCACTCGACGACGCGCTGGAGGGCGCCGACGCCGAGGGTGCCGATCACGAGTCCCGCGCGGGTGGCGCCGTTGCGGCGTAGCCGGGTCAGCAGGGCGGTCACGTCGTCGTCGAGGGCGTCGACGACGACCAGGGAGACCTGGGCGTTCTCCACGTCCGCGCCGTCGACGAGTTCGGTCTCGGGGCGCTGGCGCAGCTGCTGGACGACACCGACCCGCAGCACGGGGTCGGCGGCGTAGACCGCCACGGTGACGCGGGGCGGGCGGCCGAAGCCGGAGGCGTGGGGGTCCGGGTGACCCCGGGCGGCGTCATCTGCCGTACTGCCGGTCGCGACCGGCCTCTTCTCCTCGGTGCGGAGCATCGGATACCTGTTTTCCTCAGTCGGTGGGGGGAAGGCGGACACGACACGAGCCGACCATGGGACGGCCGTGTGCCGAAGACGGCTCTCCAGACTAGAAATCCATTGTTACCGGAGAGTTGACTTGTGCTTGCCGGGCAGCCGCGCTGCCCGGACATTGCCCTCGCGTGCCTCGTACGGATCTGTCAGGTCTCCTACGGTGGGGCGGGTGACGCCTTCCGCAGCCTCCTCCGGTCCCGGTGCGCCCGGCCTCGACATCCCGGCCGTGTCCGTGACGCCGGGTGACATCGCCACCACCACCCTGACCGTCCGCAACGACAGTGACATCGTCGAGGCGTACGACCTGAAGGTCGTCGGTGACGGTGCCGAATGGACCACCGTGGAGCCCGAGCGGCTCTCCCTCTATCCCGGCACGTCCGAGACGGTGACGCTCCGTCTGGCCCCGCCGCGCTCGCCCGAGATACGCGCCGGCGAGCTGCCCCTCGGCGTACGGATCCTCCCGACCGAGCAGCCCGAGTCCGTCAAGGTCCTCGAGACCGTGGTACGCGTCGGCGCGTTCCACGAGCTGCGGACCGAGCTGTCGCCGCGCCGCCGCCGCGGCTGGCTCCGGGGCCGCTATCTGCTGGCCGTCCGCAACCAGGGCAACACCCCGGTACGGGTGGGCTTCACCCCCGGACAGGCGGGCGAGGAGCTCCGGTTCGCCTTCACGCCGGCGGAACCGGCCCTGGAGCCGGGCGAGTCGAAGGAGCTCCGGCTTCGGGTCCGCACCGCGGGCCCGGTGTGGTTCGGCGACCCCGTGGTCTGGCCGTTCACCGTGGACTCCCGCGAGACCGGCGAGCCGGCGCGGACCGAGGACCTTGCGGAGGAGCCCCACGCGGGGCCGACGCTGGACGCGGAGTTCGTCCAGATACCGATCTTCCCCAAGTGGCTGCTCCTGCTGCTCGCGGCGCTGATCGCGCTGCTGATCGCCTGGTTCACGCTGGTCCGGCCGGCGGTGCGCAGCGCCGCCGAGGAGGCGGCCACCCAGGCGGTGCAGCCCCGCCCGATCCCCTCGGAGAGCGGCTCGGACGGATCGTCCCCCGGCCCGGGCCGGCCGTCCGGCGGCAGCAGCCAGAAGCCGGGAACGGGCGGTGGACCGGGCGGCGGGGGCGACGGTTCGACCGGCACGGACGACGGCACCGCGACCGGCGGGGGCCGGCAGAGCTCGGCCACCATCGACCTGAAGTCGGGCGCCGGACAGTCCAAGACCGGGACGTACACGGTCCCCGAGAAGACCGTGTTCGGGATCACGGACATCGTTGTCGCGAACTTCCAGGGCGACGAGGGGGTGATGACGATCACCTTCGGCGACCGTAAGATCACGACGATCGCGCTGGAGACGTTCCGCAACCAGGACTATCACTGGGTGACTCCCATCAGGATCGGCGCGAAGGACACCGTGACCATCGACGTGACCTGCACGAAGCCCGGTACGCCCGCGACGGGACAGCAGGCGCGGGAGTGCCACGAGGTCGTCAACGTGAGCGGTGCGCTCAAGAGCACCGAGTGATTCCGACGTTACCCGTCCAGGGCATTATCGATCGGCTTCGATCGCAGCTGTAAAGTCCGGCATGTCTTTCGGCCTGAAATCGCCAGCCCAGGACTAGAAACGCGCATCGGCCCCCACGAACCCTGATGTTCGTGGGGGCCGACGCCTGTCCGGCCGCCGCTCCCGGGCGCACCGGGTCCCGGACCCCACCGCGTCCGGCCACCGGGCCCTACGGGGACACTGGGACTCCACGAACCCGAGGACGAGGTGTACGCACGCATGACGACCGGCACGGATGGCACGACCTGGTTCCGCAGGCACTCGACGACGCCCGCGCCCCGGCGCCGGCTGGTGGTCCTGCCGCACGCGGGCGGCAGCGCGAGCTTCTTCCACGCCTGGGGCAGCGCCTTCGACGGCGCCACGGAGGTCCTGGTGGCGCAGTACCCCGGACGGCAGGAGCGGTTCAACGAGCCGTGCGTCGAGCGGATGGACGTGCTCGCCGACCGGGTCACGGCGGCGCTGCTGCCGTTCGCGGACGTACCCCTGACGCTCTTCGGCCACAGCATGGGGGCGTCCCTGGCGTACGAGGTGACGCTGCGCCTGGAGGAGCGGCACCGCGTCACGCCCGCCGCCCTCCACGTCTCCAGCCGCAAGGCCCCGCACCGGGTGACCCCGCGCGACCTGCACCGGAGGGGGGACGACGAGCTGGTCGCCGAACTGCGCAAGCTCGGCGGAACCGACACGGCGCTGCTGGACGACCCGGACATCCGCCAGCTCGTGCTGCCCCCGGTCCGGGCGGACTTCACCATCGTGGGCACGTACGGCCCCCGGCCCGCCACCCCGGTCGGCTGCCCGGTCCACACCTGGATCGGCGACACGGACCCGAACGTCGCGGTACGGGACATGGACGCCTGGGCGGACGTCGCCCCCCACGGCTTCCGGTCCCGGGTCATGCCGGGCGGCCACTTCTACCTGGTCCAGCAACACGAGACGCTGACGCGCGAGCTGGCGGGGCACCTGACCGGAACTACGTGACCTGGCGCGCGGTGTCCAGCAGGAGGCGGGCCGTGGCGTCCGGGGCCTCCAGCATCATGTCGTGGCCGGTGGCGAGCGTCCGCACCGCGCATCCCTGGGCGAGCGCCGTCGCGGCGGAGAGGTCCAGACTCGGCAACGAAGGGCTGGTGTGCCGTACGTAGAACCTCGGAAGGGCGGCGAGAGGCGCGGGGTCGAACCGCACGGGGTCGGTCTGGCAGCGGAACGGGAAGGCCGTGAGCCGGGGGCCCGCCCAGGCGCGGAGTTCTTCGTCGTGAACGCCCCACTGCGACAGGAAGGCGGGATCGGCCGGCAGGTACCAGCCGTCGCCGGCCTCGGTCACCCGCTCGCGGTAGCGGCGGGCGACCTCGGGGGGTTCCACGTCCAGGAGGCACTGCCCCGGACCCACCACGAACCCGCCGAGCCACACCACGCTGCTCAGACGCCCTCGCGCACGCTCCGCGACCGGACCCGCCAGGATCCCGGAGTAGCTGTGCAGGACCAGGTGGACGTCCTGGAGGTCCTCGTACCAGAGCAGATCCGCCAGGTCGTCCACATGGGTGGACACCCCGACCGACGGCGACAGTTGACTGCTGCGCTCCCCCTGCCCGGTGAGACTCGGGGTGAAGACCCGGTGCCCACGCGCCGTCAGGACGTCGCGCACCTTCCGCCAGCACCATCCGCCGTGCATGGCTCCATGGACCAGAAGGAAGGTGGCCATACACGCACCTCGCGACAGAGGGCTCATGAGGAGACCGGCTCTGCGCGGCGGGCTCCCGAGCGATTTCTGCCAGTATGCGTCGCCGAGGGCGCTCACCCGGGGTACGCCACGGCTCACCGTCGATACGGCCCCGGCGTCCGGCGTGGGTCACCCGGCCCGGGGCAGGTGTGCGGAGAAGGGTCGGATGGAAACTCGCAGGCTGGGCAGCCGCTGAGCATGGCTGTTCTTCGAAAGCTCGCCCGTCCCCTGCTCGCTGCCCCTCTCGTCGTCGGCGGACTGCACACCGCGCGCCGTCCGGAGGCCGCCGCGCGACTCGCCCAACCCGTCGTCCACGCCCTCGGGAAACGGATCCCGGCGCTCGCGGCGGACCCGGTGACGCTGATCCGGGCCGGCGGCGCCGTTCAAGCCGGTGCGGCCTTGCTGCTCGCGGCGGGCCGGGCCCCGCGGCTCGCGGCGGCCACGCTCGCCGCGACGCTCGTCCCGGTCTCCCTCTCCGAGCACGCCTTCTGGACCGTGGAGGATCCCGAAGAGCGGGCGCGCCGGCGTGCCCTCTTCCTGGCGGACCTCTCGGCCCTGGGCGGCCTGCTCATCGCCGCCGCCGATACGCACGGCAAGCCCTCGCTCGCCTACCGTTCCCGTCACGCCCTCGATCACCGGCATCCGGTCGACGCCGTCCGCCGCCCGGTCGAGGCCGCGGGCCGCAAGGCGGGGGCGGCGCTGCGCCCGCTCGGCGTATCCCGCTGAGGACCGACGCATCCGCACCACGAGGCGCCCCGTGCGAGCCGTCCGCCCGGGGCGCCCCCTTGCGGTCGACTCCCGAGAGGGTGAAGGTCGCGCTCGTGGTCAGGAGCGTGCGACGGTCGGCCACCGCCGGCTTCGCGTGGGTCTCGGCCGCCCTCTCGGCTCTGCGGCCTGGAGGCCGGTGCCAACGGCGGATCCCGGTCACACCCACCCTTCGCTTCGCGAAATCCTCTTCCCGGCACCCCGCCGCCCCGCCTTGCCGCCCACGCCCCCGGCGGGCCCCCGGAGTGGGGTGCGCCGGCCGCATCACGCACAGAGCCACGGCCGACTCGTTCCTCCGCCCCCATCCGGAAGGGATCACAGTTGGTGGCGTACTCCCGCCTCCTGCTGCGCGGCGGTGAACTGCTCCCGCAGGTCTCCTTCGATGGACCTGCGGGCGGCGCCGCGCCGGAAGAGCGGCAGGACGGTGCGTTGTTCTCCGTCCTCCACGAGCAGGGCGAGCCCGCCGTAGAGGGCGAATGTTCCGATGCCCAGGCCGGCCCATCCGGCGGCCGACTGCCAGACCTCGCCCGCACCCGCCTCGTACAGACCCGTCAGGCAGAACCGTACGGCGGTGAGGGTGAGCAGTACGGCGAACAGGGGCTTGGACTTGACGGCGGCCCCGGCAAGAGCGAGGACGAAGGGCACGAGCGCCAGGAGGAAGACCGCCTGGGCAGCGACCGGCTGCCCGGGCGGGGAATCGAGGGACGTCACGCTGGTGCCGGCCCAGGAGGCGCCGAGGAGCAGCAGAGCGGTGCCCGCCCCGGCGTCGCGGGCGAGGAAGGCGAAGATCCCGGCGATGAACTGAAGCGGCACGACGAAGATCAGTATCAGGAGCAGCAGCACCTCGCTCTGCGCCAGGGGGACCCAGCCGAGCTGGAGCGTGGACAGCACCGCACTGCCCATCCCCAGGGCGAAGAAGCCCAGAGGAAGAGGACTGGCGACGGGGCGCAGAACGATTCGGGTGACCGCGTCGGCTGCCGGCGGATCGGGGGGACTGGAAGTACGGGAAGCATCGGGCACAACCGAAGCGTACGGCTCTGCGGCGGTTGCGCTCCCGGTCTCGCGCCTGGGGGCAGACAGGATACGGACGAACGGCCGGGCAGGCTGCGCTCGGAGACGAGGGCCTGCGGGCGCGAACGATCACCGTTACCTCACCAGGCACGTCCGGAGTGCTGCCCAGGGGGGATCCGGTCCCCTTCATGCTCGGGGAGGAGAAGGCCGGGACACGGCGAACGGCTCCACCCCGGGAAGAGGGAGGAGCCGTTTCGTCTGGGGTGGGGGGGGAGCCGTCAGGCGTGTCGTCGGTTGCCGGTGACGACGCGGTAGATCGCAAGGAGGATGACGGAGCCGACGATGGCCGCGATCCAGGTGGAGACGTCGAAGAAGCCGTCGATGGAGTTGACGCCGAAGATGACCTTGCCGAGGAAGCCGCCCAGCAGGCCGCCGGCGATGCCGATCAGGATCGTGATGATGACACCACCGGGGTCCTTGCCCGGCATGATGGCCTTGGCGATGAAACCGGCGATGAGGCCGATCAGAATCCACGCGATGATGCCCATGAACGTCTCCTAGCTGCTGGTATAAAGTCCGCGTCAACACGCCGTATACGCACTCGGGTCGCCTTCAAACCTTTCTGCCGTTCGTGATCGGACCGCACGCGTACACCGGGGCAGAGGCGCCGACCGCGCCGGGACTCCTGCGACGCCCCGATCACGTGGGCAGTCAGCAGGACCTCGGTCTCGAGCCGGTGAGGATTCCCGCCCCGCGCGACTGGACGGACCGGGGCGGCGGGCACGGCGAGTGCCCTCTTCCTGGGCCAAGCACAGGTGCCGCCGGCTGCGTCAGAGGAGCCGCTGGAGGGGGCGGGCAGTTGTGCCGGCGGTGATGCGGGCCCGGCCAGGCACCTCGAGGCGCAGGAAGCGGCACGGCGCCACGCCATCCGACTGACGGATTACGTGAGCGCCACACGCGCCAGGGTCAGGGCCATGCCCCCAGGCCGGGAACGAAGCCAAAGCGTGGCTCGACTGGGCAGCAGCCCGTGTGGAGCGCCTCGACACGCTGAACACATGCCCCGGCTGCCCGACATCCCCGAACCACGAGCCGAGGATCTCAGGCCCTTTCTCGGGCACTGGAGCCATATGCCCCCCTGACACAACACGCAGCGGACACCCCAACTGGCATCACGGAACGTCACTACCGAGAAGAGGATGGGGCAGTGGCAGCCAACAGCTCGGCAGCCAGCACCCCAGCCACCTCAAGGTGCCTACGGTCACTCAGCTGAAGGCTCCACTCGGCGGTCACCCCTCACCCATGACGACCCGTCAAAAGCCGGACCGGCCGCACGTCAAACGTGCGTCACGCGCGTTGAGGCAGGACCGACTGGCGCCAGCAGCGGGACAGGACGTTCACCTGCGCCACCGTAAGGATTCGCTGACCGCTCCCGGTCTGCGGCGGCACGCCCGGAGCGCGTTTCCCGTCGCGCACCGGGCCTGCACCGTTGCCGTGAAGGCAAGGTCAGATCGACCTGCACGAGGTCAGGCCTGCCCCCACGGCGTGGGATCCGGGCGGCGCTGCCACCACCATCCGACGGAGGTCTGTTCGGTCGCCCCGGTCAGCTCCCTGCGCAGGCTTCCCGACGGGTCTTCAGCTGTTGCCACAGCAAACCGGCTGTCCAGTTCCTCCAGAGCTTCGTCGAGCAGCTCGGTGACCTCACGAGGCAGCCGGGCACCGATGCCGGCGAGCTCGTCGCGGGCTTCCAACCGTTCTCGATAGAGGTCGGCCGGATACCACCCCGATGGTGCCCACCCGGATTCCAGCTGCCGGATGACTCGCTCCCATACGATCAGGTTGTCCTTGGCGGA
This sequence comes from Streptomyces sp. NPDC002232, assembly GCF_042890295.1. Taxonomy (NCBI): domain Bacteria; kingdom Bacillati; phylum Actinomycetota; class Actinomycetes; order Kitasatosporales; family Streptomycetaceae; genus Streptomyces; species Streptomyces sp. NPDC002232. Next base: position 970,538 of record NZ_JBIARV010000005.1, read on the forward strand.
CCAGACGGGACTGCCCGTGTCGTCGTCCCAGGCAAGCCGCGCCAGGCCCGAGGCTGCTTCCCGCACCTGTTCCACCGATGCCGCAAAGGCCTCGGCCACAGGAGTGTCCGGCTTTTGTTCCCGCACGATCTCGGCGAACCTCGTCACGATCGCCCGGGGCAGCTGCGGCACCGGCGCCTCGACGGCGGTGACCTCGTAGAGAGGAGGCTCGTCGTCGGAGAGTTCGAGCCGGGCACGCGTGAGAAGGCCGTCCGGCGTCACTGCCCCATAGGCACTCGGGATTGCTTCGGCTGCGGGGTACAGGACGGTCGTCGTGGCCGCCTTCGCAAACGCCGCGGCGAGCTCGGACTCGAGCGGCTGATCAGCCGCTTCGCCCTGGACGTAGATGTTCAGCGACCACGCGATGTCACCGTGGACCGCGCGGTGTTCGCACGAGACGGGCGCATCCCAGTTCCGGAGGTCGGGGTCGCCGTCGGGATCGGCCACGTCCACATCACCGACCGCGATACCCAGGCTTCCGGCAAGTGCGACGCCCATGCTCTCGGGGCTGACGGCGCCGACGGTAAGGAGGTTGTATGTCACGGATACGTCCCGTCGTAGATGGCCCCGGCGAGTCCGCCGCACTCCTGGGGAAGCTGAAACGCCCGCCAGGGTGCGTCGGTAAGGCTCCAAAGGATCCGGCGTCCCGTGCCACGTCCAGATTGATGGCACCGCTCTGCCTGCCGACCCGCCAAGCCCTCCCTGGGCCGGATCGCGTTCAATCGATCGTGCCTTCCAACAGCTCCAATGCCTCCTCCCACCGGAAGGGGTCCGCTCCCCCGCCGGCCTTCGGCCGGTGCGGCTGGTACGACCCGACCAGCACACCCATCTCCCGCAGCTGGTCCAGGCTCCTGTTGTACGCCGGGTGCGTGGCCATAGCTGCGTTCACGTACGGCAGGACGACCGTCGGGATGCCCATCCCGTACGCCTCGCACAGGATGCCCAGCGCCAGGGTGTCGGCAGTGCCGGCGGCCCACTTGTTGATCGTGTTGAACGTGGCGGGCGCGACGGCGATGGCGTCGGCGGGCGGGAGGGGGCGCGGGTCGCCGGGGCTGCGCCAGGCCGAGCGGATCGGGTAGCCGGTCTGGGCCTCGATCGCCTCGGTGTCGAGGAAGCCGAGACCCTGGGGTGTGGCTACGACACCGACGCCCCAGCCCTGCTCCTGCGCGGCGGTGATCAGCCGGTGTGCCTCGCCCGCGATGCCGGCGGCGCAGACGACGACGTACAGGAACGGCTTCTCCGACCGATCGTTCATGGCTTTGCCCCCTCGTCGACGCGCTCCCCTGCGGTCACACGATCCAGACCCTAGCCGTCGGCATCCGCGGACGGGACAGGGCCGGAGAAGCCACCTACCACCTGCACGACGGGCACGGCGTCTGAGTACAAGCGTCCGCCAGACCAGGGGTGTCCGGTGCCGCCTGGTGATCCTTGTGCACCCCCATGCCCAGCTCACGTATCGTCGCCGAGGTGACTAACGCGCATGCGGCGAGAAGGCACCGCATACCCTCCGATGATCTTGCGGAGCTGATCAAGGAGTTCGGCCTCGGGGACGTCGTCGACAAGCATCATCTGGCTGAGGGAACCTCCCCCGGGCCGAAAGCGAGCTGACACGTCCTGGACTGGGACCGGCTGGGCATCCGCCCGTACGCCGAGGAGGTCGTCCGTACGGCGCAGGTGCAGTTCGGGGTGGAGGGCGTCTTCGACCTGAAGCGAGTGGCGGCCTTCGTGAGCGGCTACCGGTCAGTGGTCCCGTTGGAGCCGGACGCCCTTCTCGACGCCGCACGCCGTCTGTGGTGGAAGCGGATGACCGACTTCTGGCAGCTCGAGTTCCACTACGACCGGGGTGACCACTCCTGCGACGACCTGTTCATCGCCGACGAGGCTCTCCTCCACTGGTGGACGGAGCGACTCGACGAGGTGGAGCGGGCGTTCGGCGGCGCTCTCTAGATCTCCAGTTGCCGGAGCTCTGTGAGGCACATCCCGCACACCCGCAAAACCCCAGGTCAGGCGTCAGGCGTCCTTCTTCACCGGCTCCAGGATCGCCACGCACTCCACATGATGCGTCATCGGGAAAAGGTCGAACGCCCTCAGCGTGCGCACCTTGTAGCCGCGCTCCGCGAAGTACGCCAGGTCTCGGGCCAGGGCTGCCGGGTCGCAGGCCACGTAGGCGATGCGGCGGGCGCCCAGGCCCGCCAGGTGGTGGACCGTCTGCTTGCCCGCGCCGGCGCGGGGCGGGTCCAGGACGATGAGGTCGACCTCGGTGATCCCGGTGCGCGGGAGGACCGCCTCCACCTTGCCCTGCTCGATGCGGACGCGCGGGAAGCCGGCCAGGTTGTGGCGGGCGTCCTCCACCGCGCGCTTGCCCGACTCGATGCCGAGGACCGCGCCCTGGTCGCCGACCCGGTCGGCGAGGGCTCCCGCGAAGAGGCCGACGCCGCAGTAGAGGTCCAGGGCCGTCTCGCCCTTGCGCGGGGTGAGGCCCTGCATGACCGCCAGCATCAGGGTCTGCGCGGCCTTCGGGTGGACCTGCCAGAAGCCGCCGCTGCCGACGCGGTAGGTGCGCTCGTCGGCCCGCTCGCGGACGAAGGCGCGGCCGTGGACGCGGTGGACGCCGCCGTCCTTCTCCTCGACGCGCATGACCGAGACGGGCTTGTCCAGCTCGACCAGGGGCAGCCGGGCGCCCGGGCGGGGGGTGAGGATGACCTGGCGGTCGTGCGAGCCCGAGGCGGCGATGGCCTCGACGGCGGCCATGCCCTCCCAGTCGCGCTTCTCGATGCCCAGCTCCGAGACGCCCTCCGCCGCGATCATGCAGTGGTCGACGACCTCGACCTCGTGGGAGCGGTGCTTGCGCAGGCCCGCGTGGCCCTCGGCGTCGACGGCGTACTGGACGCGGGTGCGCCACTTCGGGACCTCGCCCGCGGGCAGCTTGTCGCCCTCGGCGGGCATGACGGTGCCGTCCCAGCCGGCCTCCTCCGGGGTGAGCCCGGCCAGCCGCTGGAGCTGTTCGGCGAGGACCTCGCCCTTCAGTCGGCGCTGGGCGCCCGGCTTGGCGTGCTGCCAGTCGCAGCCGCCGCACCGGCCGGGGCCGGCGAAGGGGCAGGGGGCCTCGACGCGGTCCTTGGACGGGTCGAGGATCGTGACCGCGTCCGCGCGCAGGAAGCGGGAGGTCTCCTCGCCCTCGGTGACGCGGGCGACGACCCGCTCGCCGGGCAGCGCGTGCCGGACGAAGAGGACCCGGCCGGCGTCCGTACGGGCGATGCAGTGGCCGCCGTGGGCGACCGGGCCGACCTCGACCTCGTACTCCGCCCCGACCAGCGACGTAACAGGGGTGTTCTGCATGACCGGGGACTCCAGGAGGAAGAAGAAAGGTGGGCCGCCCGCGGACGTCGGTCCGTACGGCAGCCCACCAGTCTAGTTGTTGTTTCTCAGTTGTTCTTCGCGGTGGGTTCCTTCTGGCGCTTCTCCACCGGACCGCGGCGGACCGAGCCCGGCGCGTTCCACTCCTGGCGCTTCCTGGCCCGCTTCTTGGCGGCCTCGGAGGACTGGAGCTGGTACGGGACCGAGGTGACCATGACGCCGGGGGTGAAGAGGAGCCGGCCCTTGAGCCGCAGGGCGCTCTGGTTGTGCAGCAGGTGCTCGTACCAGTGGCCGACGACGTACTCCGGGATGTAGACGGAGACGGCGTCGCGCGGGCTCTCGCGGCGGAGGCTCTTCACATGCTCGATCACCGGCCGGGTGATCTCGCGGTAGGGCGAGTCGAGGATCTTGAGCGGTACGTTGATGCCGCGCCGCTCCCACTCCTCCTTGAGTGCCTTCGTCTCGACCGGGTCGACGTTGACGGTCAGCGCCTCCAGCTCGTTCGCGTGCATGAGTTTGGCGTACGCGAGGGCCCGGAGGGTGGGCTTGTGCAGCTTGGAGACGAGGACGATGGAGCGGACCCGGGAGGGGCGCACGTACTCGTCGGGGCGCTCCTCGGCGGCGGCGATCTCCGCGGCGACGGAGTCGTAGTGCCGGCGGATCGCGGTCATCGTGCCGTAGAAGATCACCATGCCGAGCAGCGCGACCCAGGCGCCGTGGGTGAACTTGGTGGCGAGGACGACGACCAGGACGAGGCCGGTGAAGAAGGCGCCGAAGGTGTTGATCGCGCGGGAGCGGATCATGTGGCGACGCTTGGCGGGGTCCCGCTCCGTCGTCAGGTGCCGGTTCCAGTGCCGGACCATGCCGATCTGGCTCAGGGTGAAGGAGACGAAGACGCCGACGATGTACAGCTGGATGAGCCGGGTGGAGTCGGCCCCGTAGATCACCACGAGGAGGGCCGCGGCGCCCGCGAGCAGCACGATGCCGTTGGAGAACGCGAGGCGGTCGCCGCGGGTGTGCAGCTGGCGCGGCAGGTAACGGTCCTGGGCGAGGATCGAGCCGAGGAGCGGGAAGCCGTTGTACGCGGTGTTCGCGGCCAGGAAGAGGACGAGCGCGGTGGCGGCGGCGAGGACGATGAAGAAGAACGTTCCGTCGCCGAAGACGGCGGCCGCGACCTGCGAGATGACCGGGTCCTGGACGTAGCCCTCGCCGACCGGGACGCCGTTGTGCAGCAGGTCCGTGGCGGGCTTCTCGGCCATCCGCACGTCGGTGGACATGGCCAGGAAGATGATGCCGCAGAACATGGTGACGGCCAGGCCGCCCATGAGGGCCAGCGTGGTGGCGGCGTTCTTCGACTTCGGCTTGCGGAAGGCGGGGACACCGTTGGAGATGGCCTCGACGCCGGTGAGGGCGGCACAGCCGGAGGAGAAGGCGCGCAGCAGCAGGAAGACCAGCGCGAAGCCGGCCAGGCCCTGGTGCTCGGCCTTGATCTCGAAGTCGGCGGTGGGTGCCCGCATGGTCTCGTCCAGGACGATCCCGCGGTAGGCGCCCCAGAGGATCATGAGGAAGACGCCCGCGACGAAGACGTACGTCGGGATCGCGAAGAGCGTGCCCGACTCCTTGACCCCGCGCAGGTTCATCACCGTGAGCAGCACGATGACGGCGACGGCCGAGGCCACCTTGTGCTCGACGACGAAGGGGACGGCGGAACCGAGGTTCTCGATGCCCGAGGAGATCGACACGGCGACGGTCAGGACGTAGTCGACGAGCAGGGCGCTCGCGACGGTCAGTCCGGCCTTCGGCCCGAGGTTGGTGGTGGCGACCTCGTAGTCACCGCCGCCGCTCGGGTACGCGTGCACGTTCTGCCGGTACGAGGCGACCACCGTGAACATCAGGACGACGACCGCGAGCGCGATCCACGGGCTGAAGTGGTAGGCCGACAGGCCGGCGACGGAGAGAACGAGCAGCACCTCGCCAGGGGCGTACGCCACCGAGGACAGCGGGTCGGAGGCGAAGACGGGGAGGGCGATCCGCTTCGAGAGAAGGGTCTCTCCCAGCTTGTCGCTGCGCAGGGCCCGCCCGATCAGGATCCGTTTGGGCACGTCGGTCAGTTTGGACACGGAGAGGATCGTAAGCGTTCGAAAAGAGCCACGCGCACCGGCACCCCCGATCCGCACCGAATCTCCCTCAGTACCACCTCGGATGCGGTCCCCGCCAGCGTTGCCGCTTAAGCTCGGACCGGGCGACCCGTCGGGGCGTCGTCCGCCACGGCCCGGGCCGATCGGGCGAGGAAAGTTGTGAGCAGGGTGTTTTCGCAGGTCAGCAGGGCGATCAGGAGTGCGGGGTAAGGGGACGTGCACATCGTCATCATGGGCTGCGGGCGAGTGGGAGCCGCTCTCGCGCAGACCCTCGAACAGCAGGGGCACACCGTCGCGGTCGTGGACCAGGACCCGACGGCTTTCCGCCGCCTGGGATCGGGCTTCGGCGGGCGCCGGGTCACGGGCGTGGGCTTCGACCAGGACACGCTGCGCGAGGCCGGGATCGAGGAGGCCGGTGCCTTCGCCGCGGTGAGCAGCGGCGACAACTCCAACATCATCGCGGCGCGGGTCGCGCGCGAGATGTTCGGCATCGAGAACGTGGCGGCGCGGATCTACGACCCGCGGCGCGCCGAGGTCTACCAGCGCCTCGGGATCCCCACGGTCGCGACGGTCCGCTGGACCGCCGACCAGATGCTCCGCCGGCTGCTCCCCTCGGGCGCCGAGCCGCTGTGGCGTGACCCGAGCGGCGGTGTGCAGCTCGCCGAGGTGCACACCTCTCCCGCGTGGATCGGCCACAAGGTGAGCCTGCTCCAGGAGGAGACCGGCGTCCGCGTCGCCTTCCTCACCCGACTGGGCGAAGCGATTCTGCCGACCTCGCAGACGGTGCTCCAGGAAGGCGACCTGGTGCACGTGATGATGCGTACGGACGAGATCGCGAAGGTCGAGGCGGCCTTCGCCGAGGGTCCCGAGGAGGGCGGTCACTGATGCGTGTCGCTATTGCGGGCGCGGGTGCGGTGGGCCGGTCCATCGCGGGCGAGCTCCTGGAGAACGGGCACGAGGTCCTGCTGGTCGACAAGGCGCCGACCGCGATCTCGGTGGAGCGGGTGCCGCAGGCGGAGTGGCTGCTCGCCGACGCCTGCGAGATCACCTCGCTGGACGAGGCGGCGTTGCAGCGCTGCAACGTGGTGATCGCGGCGACCGGTGACGACAAGGTCAACCTGGTCGTCTCGCTGCTCGCGAAGACCGAGTACGGCGTGCCGCGCGTGGTCGCCCGGGTGAACAACCCGAAGAACGAGTGGCTGTTCAACGAGGCCTGGGGCGTGGACGTGGCCGTCTCGACGCCGCGTCTGATGTCGGCCCTGGTCGAGGAGGCGGTGAGCGTCGGCGACCTGGTCCGGCTGCTGCGCTTCAGCCACGGCGACGCGAACCTGGTGGAGCTGACGCTTCCGCCGGAGTCGGCGGTGGCCGGTACGCAGGTGGGCGAGGTCGCCTGGCCGCAGGACACCTCGCTGGTGACGATCATCCGCGGTTCGCGGGTGCTGACGCCGAGCCCCGAGGAGACCCTGGAGGCCGGCGACGAGCTGCTGTTCGTGGCCGCGCAGGCCCGCGAGGAGCAGCTGGAGGACCTTCTGCAGGTCCGCCGGGAGCCCACCGAGTAGTCCTGGGCTCCGAGGTGCGTACGGGGAAGGGCCCGGACCTGGTCGTCAGGTCCGGGCCCTTCCCCGTACCGCTTCTCAGGCCTCCGGGCGGTACCGGGCCACAGTGGCGCACCTACAGAGGGTGCCGCCCCCGCTCTCCTACGCCTCCCGGCGGTGCCGCCCCGCCTCGGCCGCCTTGCGCTCCTTCTCGGCGCGCTCCTCGGCCTCCATCTCGGCGAAGACGTCGATCGGCGGCGGGGCCTTCGCGAGGAACACCCAGGTGAGGTAGACCGAGAGCAGGAACGGCGGGATCTTCAGGGCGACGAGCACCCAGCCGAACTTGGTGGTGTCGGCCCACCAGTACATCGGGAAGAGGATGGCGCACTTGCCGAGCAGGATCAGGCCCCAGGCCCAGCTGGCCTTGGTGTAGGCCTTCTTGCGGCCCGGGTTGCGGGTGCGCCAGGAGAGGTTCTCCTTGAAGACCGGCCCCAGGATCAGGCCGATCAGGGGCACTCCGGCGAGCGCGGTGATGATGTACGCCAGGGCGAGGCCCAGGGTGTAGAGCATGCCCGGCAGGTAGAAGTCCTTGGCGTTGCCCGTCATCATCGCGAAGACGACGCCGAAGGCGACGCCGAAGACGCCGCTGAAGGCGTGCTTGACGGTGTCCCGCCGGACCAGCCGGACGGCCACCAGGACGAGCGAGACCGCGAGCGCGGCGATCGCCGACACCTGGAGGTTCTTGTTGATCGTGAAGATCGTGACGAACAGCAGGCCGGGCACGACCGTCTCGATCATGCCCCGCACGCCGCCGAAGGCCTCGAAGAGCGCGGCCTCGGTCACCGCCTTGTCCGCCTGGGCGTCCTGGTCGGGGGTCGACCGGTCCGTGGTCGACCCGTCCGCGGTCGGCTTGTCGAGGGACGTCACCGGCTACTCCTGTCCGAGCGGTCGGAGCTCGTATTTGGGGTTGAAGAGGACCCGCCGGCCGTGGCTCATGGAGATGCGGCCGGAGGCGATCAGCTTGCGGCCCGGCTCGATGCCCACGATGGAGCGCCGGCCGAGCCAGACGACGTCGAGCGGTGCCGTGCCGTCGAACAGTTCGGCCTCCAGCGCGGGCACACCGGCCCGGGGACGCAGAGTGACCGTGCGCAAGGTACCAGTCACCTTGACTATCTGGCGGTCGGAGCAGTCGCAGATGCGCGTGCACCCCGTGGCCTCGGCGTCCTCCTGGAGCTCCTCCGACTCCAGCTCCTCGGGGGAGGTGGAGAGCCGGTCGAGCATCCGGCGGAACCTTCCGGCCGGCTTCTCTGTACGCGGTGCTGCACTCATACACAAAGCGTACCGGCCACCGGTGTCACCGGAGGCGGCCCCGGAGCCCCCGTCCGCACGGCTCCCGTCTCAGTGTTCGAAGCGGTAGCCCATGCCCGGTTCGGTGACGAAGTGGCGCGGGTGGGAGGGGTCTGTCTCCAGCTTGCGGCGGAGCTGCGCCATGTAGACCCGGAGGTAGTTGGTCTCGGTGCCGTAGGAGGGGCCCCAGACCTCCTGGAGGAGCTGCTTCTGGCTGACGAGCCGGCCGCTGTTGCGGACGAGGACCTCCAGGAGGTGCCACTCGGTGGGGGTGAGCCGGACGTCCCGCCCGTCGCGGTGCACCTTCTTCGCCGCGAGGTCGACGGTGAAGTCCTCGGTCTCGACCACGACGACGCCGTCCTCGGCGCCGCCGACCGGCTCGGCCCGGCGCACGGCCGCGCGCAGCCGGGCGAGCAGCTCGTCCATGCCGAAGGGCTTGGTGACGTAGTCGTCGGCGCCCGCGTCGAGCGCCTCGACCTTCTCGTCGGAGGTCTGCCGGGCGGACAGCACCAGGATCGGCACCCGCGTCCAGCCGCGCAGGCCCTTGATGACCTCGACGCCGTCCATGTCGGGCAGTCCGAGGTCGAGGACGACGACGTCGGGGTGGCGGTCGGCGGCGAGCCGGAGCGCGGTGGCGCCGTCGGGCGCGGCGTCGACCTCGTACTTCCGCGCCTTCAGGTTGATCACCAGGGCGCGGACGATCTGCGGCTCGTCGTCGACCACGAGGACCCGGGTCATGGAGGGGGCCTACCTTCTTCGTTGTGTCGGGGTAAGGATGCCCGTACGCGTAACGGATACGGGTGCGGATACGGAAACGGGCACGGCCATGGTCGCGATCGCGACCATGGCCGTCAGGTCACGGCGTGGGCCGGGAGGTCGGTGGCGGGGACGGCGGGCCCGCCCGGCGCGGCCCGCAGGGTGAGCACCATGGTGAGGCCACCGCCGGGGGTGTCCTCGGCGCCGAGGGTGCCGCCCATGGCCTCGACGAAGCCCCGGGCGACCGCGAGGCCGAGGCCGACGCCGGAGCCGCGCGGGGCGTCGCCGAAGCGCTGGAAGGGCTCGAAGATGCCGTCCTTGGCCTCGTCGGGGACGCCGGGGCCGCGGTCCACGACCCGCAGCTCGACGCGGTCCCCCAGGGCACTGGCCGCGACGGCGACGGGCTCGCCCTCGGGGCTGTACTTCACGGCGTTCTCCACGATGTTGGCGACGGCCCGCTCCAGGAGGCCCTTGTCGACCTCGACCATCGGCAGGGTCTCCGGGATGTCGAGCTCGGCGCTGCCGTCCGGCACTCCCCCGAGGGCCATGGGGACGACCTCGTCGAGGTCGACGGTACGGATCAGCGGGGTGACCGTGCCCGTCTGGAGTCGGGACATGTCGAGGAGGTTGCCCACGAGGTGGTCGAGGCGGTCGGCGCCGGCCTCGATGCCCTCCAGGAGTTCGGCGCGGTCCTCCTCGGACCATTCGACGTCGTCGGAGCGCAGGGAGGTGACGGAGGCCTTGATGCTCGCGAGCGGCGTCCGCAGGTCGTGGCTGACGGCGGCGAGCAGGGAGGTGCGGATCTTGTTGCCCTCGGCGAGCTTCCGGGCCTCCTCGGCCTCGCCGACGAGCCGCTGCCGGTCGAGGACGACGGCGGCCTGAGCGGCGAAGGCGCCGAGCACCCGCCGGTCCTCGGCGGGCAGCACCCGGCCGGTCAGGGCGAGGGCCAGGTGGTCGCCGACGGGCATGTCCACGTCCGCGTCCTCGGGGCGGGCCACCGGGTGGGGCCCGACGCTGGCGGCCCGTGTCCACGGCTGGACCCCGTCGGCACGCTCCAGGAGGGCCACCGACTCCATGGAGAAGGTCTCGCGGACCCGCTCCAGGAGGGCGTCGAGGCTCGTCTCGCCGCGCAGGACGCTGCCCGCGAGGTAGGACAGCACCTCGGACTCGGCGCGCAGGCGGGCGGCCTGGTGGGTGCGGCGGGCGGCCAGGTCCACCACGGAGGCGACGGACATCGCGACGCCGAAGAAGACGGCGATGGCGACGATGTTCAGCGGGTCGGCGACGGTCAGCCGGTGGAGCGGCGGGGTGAAGAACCAGTTGAGGAGGAAGGAGCCGACGGCGGCCGAGGCCAGCGCGGGCAGGAAGCCGCCGAGGAGCGCGGCGGCGACCGTCAGGGCGAGGAAGAGCAGCATGTCGTTGGCGAGGCCGAGGTCGGCGTCGACGTGCGTGAGGAGCAGGGCGAGGGCCAGCGGGCCGGCGACCCCGACGAGCCAGCCGCCGATGATGCGGGAGCGGCCGAGGCGAGCTCCTCGGGCGACCGGCAGGCCCCGGCCCTTGGCGACCTCGCCATGGGTGACGATGTGGACGTCGAGGTCGGGCCCGGAGTCGCGGGCCACGGTCTGTCCCACGCCGGGGCCGAAGACGTACTGCCAGGTGCGGCGGCGGCTGGAGCCGAGGACGATCTGGGTGGCGTTGACGCCCCGGGCGAATTCCAGGAGTGCGGAGGGGATGTCGTCGCCGATGACGTGGTGGAATGTTCCGCCGAGGTCCTCGACGAGGGTCCGCTGGACGGCGAGCTCCTTCGGGGAGGCCGCGGTGAGTCCGTCGCTGCGGGCGATGTAGACGGCGAGGACCTCGCCGCCCGCGCCCTTCTCGGCGAGCCGGGTGGCGCGCCGTATGAGGGTGCGGCCCTCGGGTCCTCCGGTCAGGCCGACGACGATGCGCTCGCGGGCCTGCCAGGTGGAGCGGATGTTGTGCTCGCCCCGGTACTGCCGGAGGTACTCGTCGACCCGGTCGGCGGTCCACAGCAGCGCCAGCTCGCGCAGGGCGGTGAGGTTGCCGGGGCGGAAGTAGTTGGAGAGGGCCGCGTCGACCTTGTCCGAGGTGTAGACGTTGCCGTGGGCCATCCGGCGGCGCAGGGCCTCCGGGGACATGTCGACCAGCTCGATCTGGTCGGCCCTGCGCACCACCTCGTCGGGGACGGTCTCCCGCTGGCGCACGCCGGTGATCGCCTCGACGACGTCGCCGAGGGACTCCAGGTGCTGGATGTTGACGGTCGACACGACGTCGATGCCGGCGGCGAGGAGTTCGGCGACGTCCTGCCACCGCTTGGGGTTCCGGGAGCCCGGCACGTTCGTGTGGGCGAGCTCGTCGACGAGGGCGACCGAGGGGCGCCGGGCGAGGACGGCGTCGATGTCCATCTCGGGGAAGGTCGTCCCCCGGTACTCCAGGGTGCGGCGCGGGACCTGCTCCAGGCCGTGCAGCATGACCTCGGTGCGCGGGCGGCCGTGGTGCTCCACGAAGGCCACCACGCAGTCCGTGCCGCGCTCGACCCTGCGGTGGCCCTCGGAGAGCATCGCGTAGGTCTTGCCGACGCCCGGCGCAGCGCCGAGGTAGATCCGAAGCTTGCCGCGTCCCATGGCTCGACCATACGTCCAGCCAATCGGACATTCCGCACGCGGGGAGAGGGGCCGGTGCGGTATTGACGTGATCCTGATGGCGGACCCGTGTCGAGAACGCGGACCCGGCTCCGACCACCGGGTGACGGCGGCCACCGGGCCGCCGCGCGGCACGTGCGAGGAGCACTTCATGCAGTACATGCTGTGATCGTCCGGGCGGGCGCGGACGGTGCGCCGCTGGTGACCGACGGGCCCTTCGCGGAGACGAAGGAGTTCCTGGCGGGCTGGTGGATCGTCGAGGTCCCCACGCGGCAGCGGGCCCTGGAGATCGCGGCCGAGGTCTCCGCGGCGCCCGGACCCGGCGGCGCACCGCTCCGCATGCCGATCGAGGTCCGCGAGGTGATGTCCGCGCCGCCGACGGAGGCGTGACCGGGGGGTACGGCGGGGCACGGCGCGGGGTGCGCGGGGCGACGCCGGCCCCCGCACCCCGCAACGGCGGTGCGCTCAGTGCTCGATGATCTCGCCGTCGCTGAGCTCCAGCACCCGGTCGGCCAGGCCGAGGAGCTGGGGGTCGTGGGTGGCGACCAGCGCGGTGCAGCCCTCGCTGCGCACCACGGCGCGCAGCAGCTGCATGACGGCGAGCCCGGTCTCCGCGTCGAGCTGGCCCGTCGGCTCGTCGGCTATCAGCAGGGCCGGCTTGTTGGCGAGGGCGCGGGCGATGGCGACGCGCTGCTGCTGGCCTCCGGAGAGCTCGCCCGGCCGCTGGTTCGCGTGGTCGGCGAGGCCCACGAGGCCGAGCATCAGGGCGACCCGCTCCTCGCGCGCCCTGGGGTCCTCCTTGCGCAGCCGCAGGGGCACGCCGACGTTCTCGGCGGCGGAGAGGATCGGGAGCAGTCCGAAGGATTGGAAGATGAAGCCGATCCGGTCGCGGCGCAGCTCCAGCAGCCCGTTCTCACCGAGCGTGGAGAGGTCGGTGCCGTCGATGACGATCCGGCCGCCGTCGGCGGTGTCGAGCCCGCCGACGAGGTTGAGCAGGGTCGTCTTGCCGGAGCCGGAGCGGCCCTTGAGCGCGACGAGCTCGCCGCGCGGGATGTCGAAGGAGACGCCGCGCAGGGCGTGGACGGCGGCCTCGCCCGTGCCGTACGAACGACGGAGGCCCTCGACGCGGACCATCGGCATGCCGGACGGGTCCTCGACGACGGCCGTCGCGGACCCGGTGCTGCTCTCACTCACCCTGTGCTCCCCCTCTTCGAACCGGTGCGCCCGTCAGTATGGTCCGCGGCCGGGGCCGAGGGCCAGGGCCGGGGCGCGGACCTGTGGACGACGAAGAAGCGGGCCGGTGGACGACGAACGGCCGGTGGGCCGCTTCCCGTACGCGAGGTACAGGAAGCGGCCCACCGGCCGTGTCTGCTCCACACCGGGCCGCGCGGGCGGTCCGGCGGGTGTGGCGGGCCCGGGGCCCGGCGGTTCAGCGGATCTCGGAGATCTCCGGACCGCGCTGGAGCTGGCCCATGCCGCCGGAGAAGCGGGAGTTCTCCTGCTCCTCCTGCTGCACGCCGTCCGGCACCATCTGCGCGTCGTTCGGCAGCTTGAGGACGATCGGGTCGCGGGGGGCCATCGGGCCGTCACCGCGGACGATCACGGTGTCCCGGACGATCTGCTCCAGGAGGCCGGCGGCCTCGGGCTGGACCGCGCCCTGCCCCGAGATCACTCCGCGCAGGAACCAGCGGGGTCCGTCGACGCCCACGAAGCGGACCAGCTGCACGCCGCGGTTGCCGTCCGGCAGCTGCACCGGGACCTGCGCCCGCAGCTCCCAGCCGAGCGGGCCCTCGACCTCGTCGATGACACCGCCCTGCTGGACGATGCCGGTGGCGATCTCGTCGCGGACCTCGCCCCAGATGCCCTCGTTCTTGGGGGCGGCGAAGGCCTGCAGCTGTACGGCGCTGTCGCGCAGGACGACGGTGGCCGCGACGATCGCGTCGCCCGCCACCTCCACGCGCAGCTCCATGCCCTCGACTCCGGGCACGAAGATCCCGCCGAGGTCCACGCGGCCCTCGTCGGGCTTGGCGACCTCGGAGATGTCCCAGGGCCCGTCGGGCCGGGGCGCGGGAGGAAGGTTCACGCGGCGCGGCGCCTCGGCGCCGTCCTCGTCCTCCACCGCGTCGACGACCTGCTCGGCCTCGCCCGCCGCGTCCTCGGCGGCACCGCTCTTCTTGCGACGTCCGAACACGTCACTGTCCTTCCCGGTCGGATACGACCGAAGCGTATCGATTCCCACCCGTCGTGCCGTCCACGGCGGCATGACCGCCGGTGGACCCGAAGCCCCCCTCGGCCCGCGCCGAACCGGGAAGCTCCGCCACCTCGTGGAAGCGGACCTTCTCGACCTGCTGGACGACAAGTTGGGCAATCCGGTCGAATCGCTCGAACCGCACGTCCTCGCGCGGGTCGAGATTGACCACGATCACCTTGATCTCTCCACGGTACCCGGCATCCACCGTCCCCGGGGCATTCACGAGCGCCACTCCGCAGCGGGCCGCGAGACCGGAGCGCGGGTGCACGAAGGCCGCGTACCCGTCCGGCAGGGCGATGGAGACCCCGGTGGGCAGGACGGCGCGCTCGCCGGGCGCCAGGACGGCGGCCTCGGTGGTCACGAGGTCGGCTCCGGCGTCGCCGGGGTGCCCGTAGGCCGGGATCGGCACCTCCGGGTCCACGCGCCGGATCAGTACGTCGACAGGGTTGCGCATCAGGGGTTCACCTCGAAGGCGCGGGCGCGCCGGACCTGGTCGGGGTCGGACATGGCGGCCTGGATCTCCTCCGGGCGGCCGTTGTCGATGAAGTGGTCGACCTTGACCTCGACGAAGAGGGCGTCGGCCCGGACCGCGACGGGGCCCTCGGGCCCGCCGATCCGGCCGACGGCGGTCGAGTAGAGCTTGCGGCCGTGCACGGCGGTGACGGCGGCCTCCAGGTGGAGCACGGTGCCGACCGGGACGGGCCGCACGAAGTCGGTCTCCAGACGTCCGGTCACGGCGATGACCCGCAGCAGCCAGTTCAGGGAGCCGAGGGTCTCGTCCAGCGCGGTGGCGAGCACGCCGCCGTGCGCCAGGCCGGGGGCCCCCTGGTGGTCGGGGGTCACCGTGAACTCGGCGGTGACGGTCACGCCCTCGCCCGCGCGCGCTTCCAGGTGGAGGCCGTGGGGCTGCCCGCCGCCGCACCCGAAGCAGTACTCGTAGTGCGCGCCGAGCAGCTCGCCGGGGGCGGGCGCGTCGGGGTGGCGTACCGGCGGTATGGCGTCGGCCGGCGGGGTGAGGGCGGCAGATGTTGCAGTCACAGGCGCAGACCTTACCCGCGCGGATGGGCGCAGGTCGCGCCGTGCCAAGCTTGGACGCATGCAGCCTTCCGCACCGTCTCCGGCACCCTCCCCCGCGCCCTCCGCCCCGCCGCGCTTCGACGAGCGGCTGAAGGCTCCCGGCTCGTGGTGGGCGATCGTGGCCCTGCTCGCGCTCTCCGGCGGCCTGATCATGTTCCCGCTGGGCACCGTCCCGACGCTGGGCGGCCTGCTCGTGGCGGCGGTCCTCGCCGGTGTGGCGGTCTCCTCGTACGGCTCCGCGCGGATCCGGGTGGTGGCCGGCTCGCTGGTGGCGGGCGACGCCCGGATCCCGGTCACGGCGCTCGGGGCGGCCGAGGTGCTCGACGCGGAGGAGGCGCGCGCCTGGCGCACCCACAAGGCGGACCCGCGCGCCTTCATGCTGATGCGCAGCTACGTGCCGGGGGCGGTACGGGTCGTGGTGACCGACCCGGCGGACCCGACGCCGTACGTCTACCTGTCCAGCCGTGACCCCGAGGCGCTGGTCGCGGCCCTGGAGGCGGAGCGCGCCTGACGGCTGCGGCGGCCCGGGCCCCGGCGGACGGCCGGGGCTCTCGGGCGGTCGGCCGCCAGGGGCGCGCCGGCCCGGGGCGCGCGGGAGCCGACCGGCCCGAGCGGCGCGGGGCCCGTCAGCCCGAAAGGCGCGGGGCCCATCAGCCCGAAAGGCGCGCGGGCCCCGTCGAGAAGCCGATCGATCTAGAAGCCGATTTCCTTCGGGTTCTCGGGCTGCTCCAGCGGGGGCAGCTCCGTGAGGGAGTCCCAGGGGACCTGCCGGGCGCGGAGGTCCTTGCGGATGTGCCCGGCCAGTCTCTTGGTGTCGCGGCGGTTCATGACGGCGCCGACGGCGGCTCCCACCATGAAGGGCATGAGGTTCGGCAGGTTGCGGACCATGCGTTTCATGATCTGCTGGCGCAGTTCGCGCTTGAGCTGCCCGCCGAGGGCCGCGTTGACGGTGGTGGGCCGGGCGGGGTCGATGCCCCGCTCCTCGGACCAGGAGGTCAGGTAGGCCGCCGAGCGCTGGGTGAGCCGGCCGGGGGGCCGGAGGCCGTAGACCTCGTGCAGCTCGGCGATGAGTTTGAGTTCCACGGCGGCGACGCCGGTGATCTCGGCCGCCAGCTCGGCCGGCAGGGCCGGGGGTACGGGCAGCATGGCCGCCGCGCCGACGCTCGCGCCCACGGTCGAGCTCGCGTTCGCCGCGCCGGCGACGAGTTTGTCGGCGAGCTCCTCGGGGCCGAGACCGGGGAACTGTCTGCGCAGGGTCGCCAGGTCGCGGACGGGGATCCGCGGGGCGAGGTCGATCAGCCGGTCGGCCAGATGACCGAGGCCGGCCTTGGCGCTGTCTCCGCCGCGCCGCACGCCCTGCGTGACCCCGCGCCGGACGGCCTCGATCCGGTCGGAGTCGATCCTGAGGCGGTCGAGCCGGGTCCGCGCGGGATCGGCGAGCCGCCGGACGGCGCCGAGGCGTCCGCCCTGTGGTGCTCCGGGCGACGTGTCGCCCTGCTCCTCACGGACCGCCGCGTCGCCCTGCCCGGGGCGCGCCGGATCCGCCTCGGCGACCTCCATGACCGCTTCGAGCGAGGCCGGGAGGCCTCGCTCGTCGTCGTCACGTGCGTCGGGCGAGGGCAGGGAGGCGGCGTGCTCGGCCTCAGGTGCCTCCTGGGCGCCCTCTGCCGGGCCTGTGCCGCCCTTGCGCGTCTCCTGGCTCCTGGGGAGCCGCAGACGCCGCTTCCGGGACGGTGTGTCGCCTGCCACGGCCGAGCGACCTCAGTCGCAGTCGCGGCAGATCGGCTGACCGTTCTTCTCCCGGGCCAGCTGGCTGCGGTGGTGCACGAGGAAGCAGCTCATGCACGTGAACTCGTCGGCCTGCTTGGGCAGGACCCGGACGGCCAGCTCCTCGTTCGAGAGGTCGGCGCCGGGAAGCTCCAGGCCTTCGGCGGCCTCGAACTCGTCGACGTCGACGGTCGAGGTCGACTTGTCGTTCCGGCGGGCCTTCAGTTCTTCAAGGCTGTCCGAGTCGACGTCGTCGTCGGTCTTGCGTGGGGTGTCGTAATCCGTTGCCATGTCGCTCTCCCCCTCTGGGTGGTTGCGGTGTCTCCAGCGCACGTAACGCGTGAGAGGTCGGACTTGTGCCCGACCTGAGGCGGAGATTTTGCCTCACATCAAGGTCTGTTACTCAATCGACACCCGTCGCGCACTCTCGCGAGTGATCGGCTTCGGGTGGCGAACCGGACCGTACACGGTCCTCCGGGCGGCCCTCACAGGCGCCACCCCGTGTACTTCCCGTCATTCCGGGCCCCGGAAACCCGGACTTTTCCTGGTTTTCCGAGGGATTTCTCGGTCACGGAGAGTGGAGGGCCGGGCACCTCTTCCTGTGATCGATCACACATGAGCGTCTCAGGATCGGGGCTCCGGAATTCCGCGCAAAGCGAACGGAACCGGTCGGCTCGTGCAGTGTGTCAGATCGGCAGAGTGACGCGCATCACGAGTCCGCCGCCCTCGCGCGGCTCCGCGATGATACGGCCGCCGTGGGCACGCGCCACGGAACGCGCGATCGACAGGCCGAGGCCGACCCCCTTGTCGCTGCCGGTCCGCTCCTGCCGGAGCCTCCGGAAGGGCTCGAAGAGGTTGTCGATCTCGTACGCGGGGACCACTGGTCCCGTGTTCGAGACGACGAGGACCGCCTGGCCGTCCCTGGTCTCGGTGGTGACCTCCACCCAGCCGCCCTCCCGTCGCCCGCCACCGCCCTTCTCCGGCAGCGGTTCGCGCTGGCCCGGCTCGCTCGGCACGTTGTACCGCACGGCGTTCTGGAGCAGGTTCAGCGCGATCCGTTCGAGGAGCACGCCGTTGCCCTGGACGACGGCGGGCGCGCGCTCGCCGCGGATCTCCACGCCCTTGGCCTCGGCCTCGGCGTGCACCTGGTCGACGCCCCGCTCGGCGACCTCGGCCAGGTCGACGGGTTTGCGCTCGATGATCTGGTTGTCGCTCCGGGCGAGCAGCAGCAGGCCCTCGACGAGCTGCTCGCTGCGCTCGTTGGTCGCCAGCAGGGTCTTGCCCAGTTGTTGGAGCTCCACCGGTGCCCCGGGGTCCGAGAGGTGGACCTCCAGGAGGGTGCGGTTGATCGCGAGCGGGGTCCGTAGCTCGTGGGAGGCGTTCGCGACGAAGCGTTGCTGGGCCGTGAAGGCCCGTTCCAGCCGTTCGAGCATCTCGTCGAACGTGTCGGCGAGCTCCTTGAGCTCGTCGTCCGGTCCGTCCAGCTCGATCCGCCGGGTCAGGTCGGAACCGGCCACCTGGCGCGCGGTGCGGGTGATCCGGCCGAGCGGGGACAGCACCCGTCCCGCCATGGCGTAGCCGAAGGCGAAGGCGATGATGCTCAGCCCCAGCAGGGCGAAGAGGGACCTGCGCAGGAGGTCGTGCAGGGCGATGTCGCTCTGGTGCCGCAGACAGAGCGTGACGGCGTCGTTGAGCTGGTCGCCGGTGGGCGACTCGGGCAGCCGGCACCCGGAGGTGGTGGGCTGGACCGTGCCGTTGACGACCTTGAAGGGCAGCTGGGAGGTGCTGTCGCTGAGTGCCTGGGCGGTGAAGAGGTAGATGATCGACAGCAGCAGGATGCCGGCGATCAGGAACATCCCGCCGTACAGCAGCGTGAGCCGTATCCGGATGGTCGGCCGGAGCAGCGGCCGGACGGGGTCCCGGGGGTCCCAGGTGGGTTTCGGAGGCGCTTGGGGGTGGGGCGCGGGAGTCGTGGCCATCAGGTCAGATCCGGTACCCGGAGCCGGGGACCGTGACGATGACCGGAGGTTCGCCGAGCTTGCGGCGCAGGGTCATGACGGTGACGCGCACGACGTTCGTGAAGGGGTCGGTGTTCTCGTCCCAGGCCTTCTCCAGGAGCTGCTCGGCCGAGACGACGGCGCCCTCGCTGCGC
Organism: Streptomyces sp. NPDC002232; assembly: GCF_042890295.1. NCBI lineage: Bacteria > Bacillati > Actinomycetota > Actinomycetes > Kitasatosporales > Streptomycetaceae > Streptomyces > Streptomyces sp. NPDC002232. The sequence goes on from NZ_JBIARV010000005.1 coordinate 989,617, forward strand.
ATGAGGACCTCCAGGACCGCGAACTCCTTCGGCGCGAGCTGGACCTCCTTGCCCTCGCGGAAGACCTCGCGGCGGTTGGGGTCGAGCTTGATGCCGGCGCGCTCCAGGACGGGCGGGAGCGGGACCGTGGTGCGGCGGCCGAGCGCCCGCACGCGCGCGGTGAGCTCGGTGAAGGCGAAGGGCTTCGGAAGGTAGTCGTCCGCCCCGAGCTCCAGGCCCTCGACGCGGTCGCTGACGTCGCCGGAAGCGGTGAGCATCAGGACGCGGGTGGGCATGCCGAGCTCGACGATCTTGCGGCAGACGTCGTCCCCGTGGACGAGCGGGAGGTCGCGGTCCAGGACGACGACGTCGTAGTCGTTGACCCCGACGCGCTCCAGGGCCGCGGCGCCGTCGTACACGACGTCGACGGCCATGGCCTCCCGGCGCAGTCCGGTGGCCACCGCATCGGCGAGCAGCTGCTCGTCCTCGACGACGAGTACGCGCACGTCGTTTCCTTCCCGTTGAGCCGCTGTCCGGGGTGGGGACCGGCTGAAATCTGCGCACTGACTGTGCGTGTCCATCCTGCCCCGTACGCGCGTAAACCGGCTGTAAGACGGCGGTGCGGGGCCGGGGGCGGGAGGGGGGCGCGCGACGGGCGCGCGGGCCGGAGCGAAGAATTCACCGGATTCTCGGGCCAGTTGAGGTTTCTCTGAGGAAGGGGCTGGGGAGGACGACTTCACACCCCGTGATCACGCCCTGTATGTGGCGCGCCACCTACCGCTCTCTGTCCCCCAGAGTTCGCAGTGTGTGATCCACCCACCCTCGGCACACCCCCGTGCCACCGGACCCACGAGGAGGGGGCGCACGATGGACGCTTTCACCGCAGGACTGCTGCACCGCATCAGGACCACGCAGACGGACCTCACGCGGGCCCGTGAGACGGGCGACGACTACCTGGCGGAGGTGGAGCAGGCGGAGCTGGAAGACCTCCACCGGCTCGCCGCCGAGCACGGCGTGGAGGTTGCCGCGCCGGGCGTCTGACCCGTCCCACCGGTCCACCCGGGCCCACCGCCCGACACGGACACCCGTTCGATCCGTACCCGGTCTCCGACCCGCACCGTCGGGTCCGCAGGCCGTCCGTACGCACGGGGGCCCCGGTGCCGTCCTGGCACCGGGGCCCCCGTGCGTCCGTCTCCCGGCCCGCTAGGACGTGTCGTCAAACTCCCGTCTGCCCCGCGGGCGACAACGGGAGTGCGACGACCCCGCCCTAGTCGTGCCAGGCCCCCAGGTCCTCCAGGAGCTCCTGGAGGGGCCCGAAGAGGCCCGGAGAGGCCGCGAGGGTCAGCTCCCCGGACTCCGGCTCCCCGGGGCGGCCGCCCGTGCGGCCGCCGGCCTCGCGGGCGACGAGCGCGCCGGCCGCCAGGTCCCAGGGGTTGAGCCCGCGCTCGTAGTAGGCGTCGAGGCGGCCCGCCGCGACGTCGCACAGGTCGATCGCGGCGGAGCCCCCGCGGCGGATGTCGCGCACGCGCGGGATGACCCGCCGGGCCACCTCCGCCTGGTGCGCGCGGCGGGCCTGGACGTATCCGAAGCCGGTGCCGAGGAGGGCCTGGTCGAGCGGGGGCGAGGGGCGCACGGCGAGCCGCCGCTCCCCCGCGTACGCGCCGCCGCCGAGGACCGCCCGGTAGGTCTCGCCGCGCATCGGGGCCTCGACCACGCCGACGACGGTCTCGCCGTCGCGTTCGGCGGCGATGGAGACCGCCCAGGTCGGCAGGCCGTAGAGGTAGTTCACCGTGCCGTCGAGCGGGTCGATGACCCAGCGGATCCCGCTGGTGCCGGGGCTGGACGCGCCCTCCTCGCCGAGGAAGCCGTCCTGCGGGCGGTGCTCGGCGAGGAAGCCGGTGATCAGCTTCTCGGCGGCGATGTCCATCTCGGTGACGACGTCGATGGGACTCGACTTGGTCTTCGCCACGGCGAGGTCGTCCGGCCGTCCGTCGCGCAGCAGCGCTCCGGCGCGCCGGGCGGCCTCCAGGGCCAGGTCGAGCAGTTCGGTGAGCAGGGGGTCGGGAAGGTCGGTCACGCGGACTCCTTACGCGTACGGGCTGTCGGCGCCGGCCGCGGCGGGCCGATCGGCCCTGGCCGGGCAGCAGCCGATCGGGCAGAGGTCGTGCGAGGGGCCGAGGGCGCCGAGGGCGCACCGCTCGGCCCTGGTCCCCCGCTCGTGCGCGGCGCGCTCCAGGACGAGCTCGCGGACGGCCGCGGCGAAGCGCGGGTCGGCCCCGACGGTCGCCGAGCGCCGGACCGGCAGGCCGAGCTCGGCGGCCTTGGCGGTGGCCTCCGTGTCGAGGTCGTACAGGACCTCCATGTGGTCGGAGACGAAGCCGATCGGGACCATGACGGCGGCGGGCGCGCCGGCGCCGTGCAGCTCCTCCAGGTGGTCGCAGATGTCGGGCTCCAGCCACGGGATGTGGGGGGCGCCGCTGCGGGACTGGTAGACGAGCTTCCAGGGGTGGTCGGTCCCGGTCCGCTCGCGGACCGCGTCGGCGACAATCCGCGCCACGTCGAGGTGCTGGCGGACGTAGGCCCCGCCCTCGCCGTGCTCGGTGACCGGGCCCGAGCTGTCGGCGGCGGAGTCGGGGATGGAGTGGGTGGTGAAGGCGAGGTGGGCGCCGTCCCGTACGGCGGGGTCGAGCTCGGCGAGGGAGGCGAGGACGCCCTCGACCATCGGCTCGACGAAGCCGGGGTGGTTGAAGTAGTGCCGGAGCTTGTCGACCCGGGGCAGCGGGAGCCCCTCCGCCTCCAGGGTGGCGAGCGCGTCGGCGAGGTTCTCGCGGTACTGGCGGCAGCCGGAGTAGGAGGCGTACGCGCTGGTGGCGAGGACGGCGATGTGGCGCCGCCCGTCGGTGACCATCTCGCGGAGGGTGTCGGTGAGGTAGGGCGCCCAGTTCCGGTTTCCCCAGTAGACCGGCAGGCCGAGTCCGGCCTGCGCGAAGTCCTTCCGCAGCGCGTCGAGGAGCGCGCGGTTCTGGTCGTTGATCGGGGAGACGCCGCCGAAGAGGAAGTAGTGCTGCCCCACTTCCTTGAGCCGTTCCTTCGGGATGCCGCGGCCGCGGGTCACGTTCTCCAGGAACGGGACCACGTCGTCCGGGCCCTCGGGGCCGCCGAAGGAGAGCAGCAGCAGGGCGTCGTACGGGGCGGGATCGTGCTGATCGGACATGGCACCGATCCTCCCACCCGCCTCCGGCCGCGCGGGGCGCGGCCCTTCCGTGCCTGGCGGTCCGCACAAGCGTGCGTCCCCGCGTTCGTCCGAAAAACGAGGATGACCGATCGACTTCAACACCGTAGGCTTTAGCTATTAATTACACGTTTGACCAAGGACCTCACTTGCCCAGTCCCTACCGCGCGATCTTCGCGGCGCCCGGCACCGCATCGTTCTCCGTCGCGGGGTTCCTCGGCCGCATGCCGCTGTCCATGATGGGCATCGGCATCGTGACCATGATTTCGCAGGTCACCGGCCGGTACGGGCTGGCCGGCGCGCTCTCGGCGACGCTCGCGGCCTCCGCCGCGGTCCTCGGCCCGCTGGTCTCCCGCCTGGTCGACCGGCACGGACAGCGCAGGGTGCTCCGGCCGGTGACGCTGGTCTCCATGGTCGCGGCCGCCGGGCTCCTGCTGTGCGTGCAGCAGAAGGCACCGGACTGGACCCTCTTCGTCTTCACCGCCGTGATCGGCTGCGTGCCGAGCGTCGGCGCGATGATCCGCGCCCGCTGGGCGGAGATCTACCGGGGCGAGGAGCGGCGCCTGCACACGGCGTACTCCTGGGAGTCGATCGTCGACGAGACGTGCTTCATCTTCGGCCCGATCCTCTCCATCGGCCTGTCCACCGCCTGGTTCCCCGAGGCCGGTCCGCTCTTCGCCGGTGCCTTCCTGGCCGTGGGCGTCTTCTGGCTGACCTCGCAGCGCGCCACGGAACCGGCCCCCCACCCCCACCAGCGGGGCACCCGGGGCGTCTCCGCCCTCCGTTCCCCCGGCCTCCAGGTGCTCACCCTCGCCTTCGTCGCGACGGGCGCGATCTTCGGCTCGGTCGACGTGGTGACCGTGGCCTTCGCCGAGCAGGAGGGACACAAGGCCGCCGCGAGCCTGGTCCTGGCCGTCTACGCGCTCGGCTCCGGCCTGGCCGGTGCCGTCTTCGGACTGCTGCACCTCAAGGGCGATCCGTCCCGCCGGTGGCTCCTGGGCACCTGCGCGATGGCCGTGAGTATGATCCCCCTCCTACTGGCCGGGAACCTGCCGTTGCTGGCCGTGGCGCTCTTTGTCGCGGGCCTGTCCATCGCACCGACGATGGTGACCACCATGGCCCTCGTCGAAGCGCACGTACCGCGCACCAAGCTGACCGAGGGCATGACCTGGACGGGTACCGGGCTCGCCATCGGCGTGGCGCTCGGCTCCTCGGCCGCCGGCTGGGTGGTCGACGCGTCGGGGGCGGAGGCGGGGTACGTGGTGCCCGTCGTCTCGGGCGCGCTCGCGGCCGTGGTGGGTCTCCTCGGACACCGCCGGCTGCGCAGGCCGGTGCCGAACCGGGAGGGGCAGCGTGGGCACGACGACAGCAGCGGGGACAGCGGGGTCGGGGAGCGCCAGGACGGCGGGCAGCCCGTGGCGTAACTGGGCGGGGAACGTGACCTCCCGCCCGGTGCGGGAGGTGAGTCCGGCCTCGGCCGAGGAGCTCGCCGAGGCGGTGCGCCGGGCGGCCGAGGACGGCCTGCGGGTCAAGACCGTCGGCACCGGCCACTCGTTCACCTCGATCGCGGCCACCGACGGCGTGCTCGTCCGTCCCGGCCTGCTGACCGGGATCCGGCGGATCGACCGCGAGGCGATGACCGTCACGGTCGAGTCGGGCACCCCGCTGAAGCGGCTCAACGTGGCGCTGGCCCGGGAGGGCCTGTCGCTCACGAACATGGGCGACATCATGGAGCAGACCGTCGCCGGCGCCACCTCCACCGGCACCCACGGCACGGGCCGCGAGTCGGCCTCCATCGCCGCCCAGATCCGCGAGCTGGAGCTGGTGACGGCCTCCGGCGAGCTGCTGACCTGCTCGGCGAAGGAGAATCCGGAGGTCTTCGCGGCCGCCCGGATCGGCCTGGGAGCGCTCGGCGTGATCACCGCGATCACCTTCGCGGTGGAGCCGGTCTTCCTGCTCACCGCGCGCGAGGAGCCGATGACCTTCGACCGGGTCACCTCGGAGTTCGACGCGCTGCACGCGGAGAACGAGCACTTCGAGTTCTACTGGTTCCCCCACACGGACAACTGCAACACCAAGCGCAACAACCGCAGCGCGGGCCCGGCCGCGCCGCCCGGACGGATCAGCGGCTGGATCGAGGACGAGTTCCTCTCCAACGGCGTCTTCCAGCTCGCCTGCTCGCTGGGCCGCGCGGTGCCGCCGGTCATCCCGTCGCTCGCGAAGGTCTCCAGCCGGGCCCTGTCGGCCCGTACGTACACCGACGTCCCGTACAAGGTCTTCACCTCGCCGCGCCGGGTCCGCTTCCTGGAGATGGAGTACGCGCTTCCGCGCGCGGAAGCGGTCGCCGCGCTGCGCGAGCTCAAGGCGATGGTCGAGCGCTCGCCGCTCAAGGTGAGCTTCCCCGTGGAGGTGCGCACGGCGCCGGCGGACGACATCGCGCTGTCCACGGCCTCGGGGCGGGAGACCGCCTACATCGCCGTCCACCTGTACCGGGGCACGCCCCACCACGGGTACTTCACCGCGGTGGAGCGCATCATGACGGCGCACGGGGGCCGCCCCCACTGGGGCAAGGTGCACACCCGGGACGCCGCCTACCTGTCCGAGGCCTATCCGCGCTTCGCCGAGTTCACGGCGCTGCGCGACCGGCTCGACCCGGACCGGCTCTTCGCCAACGACTACCTGCGACGGGTGCTGGGCGACTGACGGCCGGCCGGGCGGCGGCGCGACCGGCAGTTCACTCGGCCCCCGTGCCCGGGACCTCGGTCGCGCCCGCGGCCGGCGCCGGGACCGACGGGACCTCCGTCGGAGCCTCGGTCGTCGGCTCCTGGGTCGGCGCGGTCGGTTCCGTCGTCGGGCCCGTCGGCGTCGGCGCGGGTGTGGGTGTGGTCGCGGTGCCGGTCCCGGAGGGGGTGGGCTCCGTCGACGGCGTCCCGGTGGCCGGCTCCCCACTCGGCGTGGGGTCCTCCGTGGGGGTGGCGGTGCCGTCCCGCCGTTGTCCGGTGCCGTCGGCGGATCCGGACGGGGCGGGGGCCGGCGCCCGGTCCCGCTCGGGGGTGTCACGGCCCGCGTCCCCGCCGCGGACGACGGAGCCGAAGGTGGTGGTGCCCTGCTTGCCGCTGAAGTCCTGGCCGGAGACCAGCTCGTAGGCGGTGATGCCGCCCATGGTGACGCCGAAGACGAGCGCGGCGGCGATCGCCGGGCGCTTCCAGCCCCGCACGCGCGTGCCGTGGGTGGTCGCCTCGCCGAACTCCTCGTCGGCCGGCTCGCCGGAGGGCAGCGGGCCCCGCACCGTACCGAGCATGAGGGTGCGGTCGTCCCGCGGAGCGGCCGGGACCGGGACCTGACGACCCTTCGGCCTGGACGCCGCGGTCGCGTCGCGCACCTGCTCGCCGGTGCGCCGGAAGAGGTGCTGGAAGAGCGGTCCGCCGCAGGTCGCGATGATGCTGATCACACCGGCGCCGAGGATCGTGCCGTACACGCCGAGGGTCGAGGCGAGTTTGGCGGCGATGACCGCGGCCAGGGCGCTGCCGGAGACCTGAGCCACGCTCAGGTCGATCCTTCTCCCCCCGCTCTTCGTCGCCTCCTCCGGCTCGTCCCTGTCGGTTTCCGGCCTGTGCAGCATCTCCGACCCCTGGTGATCCATCCGTTTGCCTTGCACCCAGAAGGGACATACGGGAGAAGCGATTAGTTCCGTTTCTGGTGTTTCTGTGAAGAGCGCCACGTACGGGGGAAGATCACGGACACTCAACTCCCGTACCGCCCGACAAGTTGAGCGGCGCGCCGGTCCACCCAGGTGGCCCGAATGGAGTACATTGACGAACCCTGGGTACCGGACGCCCTGACGGGTGCCCGGGAACACGGGGAGGGGGCCGGACACGGCGCTCGAACCGGCGGCGCCTCGGCACCGCGCGGGAATCGACTGCGGAGAGTGACAGCCAGTCACTCCGGGTAGTGAACAGGTAACCGTGCCATAACGGCGTCCCAGGGTCCATGCCCGACACGCCGGGCAACTCGGCAAGGTAGTGGCAGGCTGCACCCGGGCAGGCCACACTCGACTAGCGGAAGCAGCGACGCACGTGACGTCGGCAGGCACCACCCGGGAGGTCCCCATGCCCGAACTGCGTGTCGTGGCCGTCTCCAACGACGGCACACGACTGGTGCTGAAGGCTGCTGACAGCACGGAGTACACACTTCCGATCGACGAGCGGCTCCGCGCCGCCGTGCGCAACGACCGCGCGCGCCTCGGCCAGATCGAGATCGAGGTGGAGAGCCACCTCCGCCCCCGCGACATCCAGGCCCGTATAAGGGCCGGTGCCTCCGCCGAGGAGGTCGCCCAGCTCGCCGGCATCCCCGTCGACCGCGTGCGCCGCTTCGAGGGCCCCGTGCTCGCGGAGCGCGCCTTCATGGCCGAGCGCGCCCGCAAGACGCCGGTGCGCAGGCCCGGGGAGAACAGCGGGCCCCAGCTCGGCGAAGCGGTGCAGGAGCGGCTGCTGCTGCGCGGCGCCGAGAAGGACACCGTGCAGTGGGACTCCTGGCGGCGCGACGACGGCACCTGGGAGGTGCTGCTCGTCTACCGGGTCGCGGGCGAGGTCCACACCGCCAGCTGGACGTACGACCCGCCGAGGCGGCTCGTCCAGGCCGTGGACGACGAGGCGCGGGCCCTCATCGGCGAGACCGACGACACGATCGCCGCCGCCCCGGAGCCCAGCTTCCCCTTCGTGCCGCGTATCGCCCGGCTGCCCCGGGACAGGCCGCTCGACCGCGCCCTGGACCGCCAGATCGACCGGTCCGACCGCCAGCTGGAGCGGGCGCCCTCGCCCGTCGAGCCGGAGGACGAGCGGGATTCGCTGACGAGCCTGCTGGAGGCCGTGCCGAGCTTCCGCGGCGACATGGTGGTGCCCGAGCAGCCGGACGGCGAGCCGACCGACGAGCCGGAGGCGGAGGAGCCCCCGGCCCCGGCCGCCTCGGCGGGCGCGGGTTCGGCGTACGCCGACGTCCTGATGCCCCGGGCGGTCTCGGGCCACCGGGACCGGCTGCACGGCGCCACCGACCGCCAGGCGGAGGCGGACGGCGTCCGCCCGGGCCGCCGCGCGGCCGTGCCGAGCTGGGACGAGATCGTCTTCGGCACCCGCAGGAAGAAGCAGGACTGACCGCCGTAGGCACGTATGTGTACGGGAAGGGCCCGCGCCGTCGGACGGCGCGGGCCCTTCCCGTACGGCCGGAAGGTCACCCTCTCCGGGACCGCAGTGCCGCGTACCGGCCGGGTGGTTACCTCGGGTCCGGGCCCGTGGCGACCGGCCGGGCCGGGTCGGCGGACCACTCCGACCAGGAACCGGCGTAGAGGCCCGCCGGGATGCCCGCGATCTCCAGGGCGAGCACCTCGTGGGCGCCCGACACGCCCGAGCCGCAGTAGACGGCCACCGGCGTCCCCTCGCCCGCGCCGAGGGCGGTGAAGCGGTCCCGCAGGACGTCGGCGGCCAGGAAGAGGCCCTCCGCGTCGACGTTCTCCGTCGTCGGCGCCGAGACCGCGCCCGGGATGTGCCCGCCGACCCGGTCGATCGGCTCCACGTCCCCCCGGTAGCGCTCGGCCGCCCGCGCGTCCAGGAGCAGCCCCGTACCCGGGAACGCCGCCGCCGCGTCGGCATCGAGCAGTCCGAGTGCGCCCGGCTCCGGCCGGAAGTCGCCCGGCTCGGGGGCGGGGACCTTCTCCGTGACCTCGCCGGTCCAGGCCGCGAGGCCCCCGTCCAGGACCCGCACGTCGGGGTGGCCCGCCCAGCGGAGCAGCCACCAGGCGCGGGCCGCGCCCCAGCCGAGCCCCCCGTCGTAGACGACGACCGGCGCGTCCGCCGAGACGCCCGCCCGGCGCATCACGGCGCCGAAGGCCTCCGGGTCGGGCAGCGGGTGGCGGCCGCCGCTCCCGGGCGGGCCCGCGAGGTCCGCGTCGAGGTCGACGTAGACCGCGCCGGGAAGGTGGCCGGCCTCGTAGGCGGGCCGCCCGGGCGGGCCCCCGAGCGTCCAGCGGACGTCCAGGAGGACCGGCGGCCTCGGCCCGGCCGACTCGCTCAGCAGTTCGCTTGCGGAGATGATGGGGTTCATGGGGGTCATCCTCGCGCAGCCGCGCCGCGCGCGGGGACGGACCCGGCGGCCCGCGTACGGATCGCGCCACGACCGGTGCGGCCGGGACGCGCGGCGACGCCGTCGGTGGCACCATCGGACGGGGAAACGGCCACGACGATGGTCCGAGGAGAGAGTGACGATGACCGAGGCGGCTCCGCGATCGCCCGGCACACCCTGCTGGGTGAGCCTGATGGTGCACGGACTTGACGCCACCCAGGAGTTCTACAACGCGCTCTTCGGCTGGGAGTTCGTCCCCGGGCCCCAGCAGCTCGGCCCGTACGTGCGCGCCCTGCTCGGCGGCAAGGAGGTGGCGGGCATCGGCCAGCTGCCGCCGGACCGGCACCTGCGCATCGCCTGGACCCCGTATCTGGCCACCGACGACGCCGACGAGACCGCCGAGCGCATCCGCGGCTGCGGCGGCACCGTCGCCGTCGGCCCGCTGGACGCGGGCGAGGCGGGCCGCATGGCCCTCTGCTCCGACCCCGTCGGCGCGGTCTTCGGCGTCTGGGAGGCGGAGGAGCACCACGGCACGGTGATCGCCGGGCCACCGGGGACACCGGTGTGGAACGAGCTCCTCACGTACGAGACGTCCGCGACCGGCAAGTTCTACCGGTCGGTCTTCGGCTACGAGGTGGAGCCGGTCGTCTCCGCGGACCACGACTACGCGACGCTCCATGTGGCGGGGGCCCCGGTGGCCTCGCTGCACGGTGTCGGCGACGCGCTCCCCCGGGACCGGGGCCCGCACTGGATGACGTACTTCGAGGTCGCCGACACGGACGCGGCGGCGGCCCTCGTGCTGGAGCTCGGCGGCCGGGTGCTCCGCCCGCCGCGCGACGGCACGGCGGGACGGCTGGCCCTGGTGGCGGACCCGGAGGGCGCGGTGTTCACCCTGGTGCGGTCGGGCGAGCGCTGAGCGTTCCGGTGAGTGCCGGGTGTGTCGGCGAGCGCTGAGCACCGAGTGTTTCGACGAGTGCTCAGCCTTCCGGTGAGCGAGCGCTGAGCCCTCCGGTGCCGGCGCCCTCGGCTCAGGCCCGTCGGCTCCGTGCCAGGCTCCGGCGCAGCCGGGACGTGCCCGTCGGGGCGGGGCCGCCGCCGGGCAGTCCGAGCTCGGTCAGGCGCTCGACGGTGAAGTGGTGCGCGGTGCCGGGCTCGGCGTGGTGCTCCGCGAGGAAGGCGACGGCCTCAGCGCGCAGCCCCGGATGGACCTTGTGGCGCATGCAGTAGCCGACGGCACGGACCAGCGGCGTCAGCGAGGCCGGTGCCACACCGGGCAGGGCGGGTTCCTCGCCCCCCTCCAGGTCCGCGACCAGGTGGTCGACGACGGTGAGCGGGACGCGGTTGCTGTTCTCGAAGGGGGTGAGCCGGGCGAGGACCTCCTCCGTGCCCACGCGCGCGATGGGGACGCCGTAGTAGACCGCGGCGGTGATCATCGCCGTGGAGAAGCAGCCGACGACCAGTTCCGGCCGGCAGCGCTCGTAGAAGGTCTCGGCGAGCAGGGGTCCGTCCAGGACCGTGAGGCGTACGCCGCTCCGCTCGGCCTCCTCGTCCAGGGCCTGGGAGTAGCGGGCGGGCGCGGTCGGGTGGGGCTTGAAGACGATCGAGCGGTGCCCGGCCGCGGCGGCCCCGCGCAGCATCCGTACGTGCAGGTCCTCCTCCTCCTCGGCGGTGAGGAGGGACAGGGCGGCGAGGTACTGGCCGAGGAGCAGCGCCGTCGGCTCCGCCGAGGCGGCGCGGACGATCTCCGGGTCGCCGGCCGCGTCCTCGGCGATCTCGGCGAGCACGGCACGGAAGGCGGCGTCGGGCACGAGCTCGGACTCGACCCCGTACTCGGTGAGGAGGAGGGGCCGCAGCCCCGGCACGAGGTCGAGGTGGAGGACCCGGCGCACGCGGCAGGCGATCGACTGCGCGAGGTCGGAGCGGGTCGGGCCGTAGCTCATGAGGCCGTCGGCGTAGACGTGCACGGTGCTCTCGGGGAAGGTGCCGGCGAGCGCCTTGGCCGGGTTGACCTGGATGGATTCGACGATCAGCTCGACCGGACCGGTGCCCAGGTCCCAGGCGGTGCGCAGGACGCGCTGCCAGAGCGGCGCCTCTTCGGGGCGGGGGGCCCAGGCGGCGGGGTGGTACGGGCGGATCGTCTCGTTCCAGTCGAGGGTGCCGTCGAAGCGGGCGGCGATCCGGCCGTACCCGGTCATGGTCTCCAGGCGCAGCGCGGTCTCGGGGATCTCGGCGTTGTGCGAGAGGAGCAGGAGCCTGCGGGCGGAGCCGCGGGGGCCGAACTGTCCGGCGTCGAGCGCGGCGGCGAGGGTGGCCGCTCCGTACAGGGTGGAAGCCTGGAAGATCTGGACCGGCAGATCGGCGGCGGGCTCGGGGGCGGGTGCCATGGGTCAGGCGGTCCTTCCGGTGTCGCGCAGGCTCCGGAGGAGGGTGCTGCGGGGGGTGTCCATGGTGGCGAGGGTCTCGTCGAGGACCTCCCGCGGCATGCGGTGCAGGGCGTCGCGGACGTCGGCGCGCAGCTTCGCGGCGACGGCGGGTTCGTACGTGTCGCCCTTCGCCATGTGGAAGGCGATCATCGCGCAGTACGTGCGGACCGCCTTCGGGAGGAAGCGGTCCGCCTCCCGGTCCCGCGACACGTCGTCGAGCAGCAGGTCGTACGAGGGGATGAAGTCCAGCTGCCGGTTGTCGGTGATCTGGGTGAGCGAGGTGGTGACGCCCCGCCGGTAGAAGACCCCGTGCAGGGAGAGCGCGGCGAAGGTGCGCGCCTTGAGGTGGAGCCGCCAGATCCAGAGCCGGTCCTCGGCGGTCCGCAGCGAGGTCTCGAAACGGGATTCCCCGTTCTCGAAAAGGCGCCCGCTGTAGATTCCGAAGGGAACGAAGGGATAGTCGACCATCGTGACCATGCTGGCCGGAGAAATGCCGTCCCGGGGGTCCATCACGGCGTCGCGCCGCTTGGCCGGGGCATAGCGGATCTGCCGCTTGCGTCCTTCCGAGAGGACGTGGTCGGTACGGGCGAAGTCGCAGTCGAGGCGGGAGATCCCGGCCACGGCGGCGCTCAGGTGACCGGGCGCGTACCAGTCGTCGCCGTCGAGAAACGTGAGGTAGTCGCCGCGCGCCGCGTCGATTCCGGTGTTGCGTGCCTGGGCGACGCCCTGGTTCGTCTCGTGCCGTATGACGGTGGCGTTCGGCAGCCGGTCGCGCCAGCGGTCGAGGATCTCCGGGGTGTCGTCCGTCGAGCAGTCGTCGATCAGCAGGAACTCGAATTCCGGATCCGCGTTGTTCGCCAGACTGCGCAAGGTGTCGGGCGCGTAGGCCCCGACATTGTGGAACGGTACGACGACGGACAGTTTCGGCACTCGGGATCCCCACACTGATTCGAACAATGGAACGCCGTTACGGCGGGCACAGTAACGACCGACTTCTCCCGGGGAACGATCCACGCGTGCACTCCGGGTGAACTCTTGTCGTCTCCGGCGCGAACCGCCGTCACCGGCGGGCCCGTCGCCGGTGCAGGACGGCCGTCGCCGCGAGCGCGAGGAGCGCCGCCCCGCCGACCGCGCCGCCGAGCGTGATCCCCGGCGGCCGGAAGGAGCAGCTGACCGTGGTCGCCCGACCGTCGAGGGGAACGGCGACGAGGCCCTGGTACGCGCGCGCGGGGCGGGCGTCCGCGTCTCCGGCGGCGCAGCGCCAGCCGGAGACGCGCGGGGCGGCGAGGACCGCGACGCCCTCGCTGCCCGGGGGTAGTTCGGCGGTGACGGTGTGTCCGTCGGCACGCACGCGCGTGGCGCCGGTGGCGGTGAGCTCCCGCACGGCGGAGTCCAGCCGGGCCCGGACCAGGCAGCCGACCGGCTCCCGGGGCAGCCGCAGCTTGCCCTCGGGCCCGAGGTCGATCCGTACCGCGCCGGATTCCGGGACGGTGCCGAGGGCCTGCATGGGGGCGCGCACGGAGGGCGACTTGCCGTCGAAGGACACGGGCCGCTCCCCCGCGAGGGCCGCCGTGCCCCGGTACTCGGGCGCCCAGAACCAGACCTGGGAGCCGGCGGGGCAGCCGGCGGTGAGGGTGCGTCCGGTGCGGCGCGGGGCGGGCAGCTCGTACACGTCGGCGCCCAGGAGGCGTTCCTGCCGTGCGAACGCGGAGTCGCCGGGGTGCGTGGCCGGGCGCCCCGGCGGGCGGACGGTGATCAGCGGCGGGACGGGGGTCGTGGTGACGGTGACCGTGGCGCGGGGCGGGGCGTCCTGCCGTACCGGCTCCGTGGGCTTCGAGCGCAGCCGGGTGCCGATGGAGAAGAGGGCGTCGGCGACCGGGTTGTCGAGGGTGACCGGGTGGCGGCCCTTCGCGTAGTACCCGAAGCCGAGGGAGGACAGGGTGCGGGACGTGACGTCCGAGGTGAGGCTGCTGTAGTAGTCGGCGCCCTGCCCGCCGACGAGCAGCACGTCGTTGCCTCCGGGGACCTCTCCGGGGTCCGTGCGGTGGCGCGGCCAGTCGTCCGCGCGGGCCACCTCGGCGGCGGCGGTCGTGTGCCAGGGGCCGACCCGGGGGGACCAGGAGACCTTGCTCCGCTGCTGCTCCTCGATCCGCTTCCCGGTGACGGCCACCTCGCCGGCCTGGGCGCCGGCGAGGAGCAGCACGGCGAGGACGGGCAGCACGCGCGCGGTGGACCGGCGGCCGGCCGCCAGGGCGAGGAGGACGGCGGTGAGCGCGAGGAGCGCGGCCGCGCCGGACGCGGGGAAGGTCCACCGGTCGATGTCGACGCTGCCCCGGGCGGCCCACGCCAGGGCCCCGAGCAGCGCCCCGCCCGCGAGCAGCGCCGGTGGCCCAGGGACGCCCCGGGCGGCCGAGAACCAGGCGCCGATGAGCAGGAGGCCGCACAGGACGAAGGTCTGGCGGTACGGGATGCCGTTCGGCGACGCGCCCGCGTGCCACAGCAGATGGGTGGGCTCCCACTGGAGGGAGAGCGTCACCAGGACGATCGCGGCCGTCCAGCCCGCCCGGACACGGGGGGCGACGGCGCGGTTGAAGGGCAGGGTCAGGGCCAGCGCCAGGGCGGGCGTGCCGATGTAGAGGGCGGGGCTGGCGACGCTCGCGGTCGCGGGCAGGAAGCGGGCGAGGACATCGGTCCAGGCCGCGGGCGCGAAGGTGGTCTCGGGCGTCGGGTCGGCGACCTTCGTGGCGAGGAAGACGACCACGACCAGGGGCGCGGCGAGCCCGATGCCGATGAGGACGCTCCGGGCGGCGCGCAGGGCCCCGGCGAGGCGCTCCCGGGCTCCGGCGGTCTCCTCGGCGGTGAGGAGGCGGACGGCGAGGACGACGGCCGCGCCGAGGGTCGCCATGTACGCGGTGTAGAAGTTGGCGATCCAGGCCAGGGCGACGACCAGGGGGCCGAGGACGGGACGGCGGCCGGTGCGGGCCCACTCGCCGACCAGGCAGAGCAGGGGGAAGGCGACGAGGCCGTCGAGCCACATCGGGACGGTGGCACCGAAGTTCAGGGTCCAGCCGGAGAGGGCGTACGCGGTGCCGAGGACGGCCGCGACCGGCCAGGGACCGGGGCGCAGTCGCAGGAGCAGGAACGCCATGGCGGCCGCTGCGGCGCTGATCTTGGCCGCGGTCACGACGTAGAGCGCGAGTTCGACGCGGTCCGCCGGGAAGAGGACGACGAGCAGGTCGAAGGGGCTGCTCAGGTAGGTGCCGATGTCGCCGAGGAAGTTGGACCCGAAGCCGGAGTTCCAGTTGAGGAAGGCGTCCCCGTGGGTCTCGCCGAGCAGGAAGGAGCGCCAGTAGGCGTGGTACGGCAGGTACTGCTGGCCGAGGTCGACGACGTTCCGGGTCACCGGCCCGAAGGGGTACGTGCGGGAGAGGCGGGTGGCGAGGCAGAGCAGCGCGGCGGTGAGCAGGGCGGCGGCGGCCGGGGCCCGCAGGGCCGCGAACCGCCGCCGGTCACCGCCGTGCTCCTCGCGTACGGTCCCGTGCTCGGGGTCCTCGACGTACACGGCCTCGGCGGCGGGTGGCACACATCCTCCAGGGGGCGCACTGCGGGCAGCGGCCCGGAGGGGTCGTCACGGGCCGACCGCCATTACCGCCGAGGCGGGCGACCCGCAACCGATCGGCAGGCGCTCTTCAGGCACACCCCGGGTGAACTCCGGGTGCCGGTGCCCTCGGTGGCGGCCGCGGGCGTCAGGCGACGGGCGCGGGGGCGACGAGCTCGTCCACCGTGCGGGCCACCGTGCCGAACAGGTCCCGGACGGTGGTGAGGCTCGCGGCCTGGAGGACCTCCGACGGCTGCACGCTGCCGTCCGGGGCCTCCAGGGGGCGGGTCGCGGTGGCCTCGGCGACGACGGTCGGGCGGTAGCCGAGGTTGAAGGCGCCCTGGGCGGTGAAGAGGACGCACATGTGGGTCATGAAGCCGGCGATGACGAGGTCGCCGGTCACGCCCAGGTCCTTCAGGGTCTCCTCCAGGTCGGTGGCGTGGAAGGCGTTGGGGAACTGCTTGACGACGACCTTCTCGCCCTCGACCGGGGCGACTTCGTCGCTGATCGCGCCGATCTCGGCCCGGATGTCGTACGGGGTGCCCTCGCCGCCGTCGTTGACGATGTGGACGACGGGGGCGCCCGCCGCGCGGGCGGCGGCGAGGAGCCGGGCGCCGGCGGCGAGGGCCCGCTCGGCTCCGTCGAGGCGCATGACGCCGGTGCGGTAGGTGTTCTGGAAGTCGATCATGATCAGCGCGGACTCGCCGAGGCGGGGCAGCTCCTGGGGCAGGCCGATGACGTCGCGGAGGGTGGTGGAGGCGGTCATGGGGTGTTCCTTTCGACGGGTGTCCGGAGGGACGGAAGGGCAGGGGGTCTGAGGGGCGGCGGGTGTCCGGTAGGGAGGGACTTGGGGGTGCTGTCGGGACGGTCGGTGTCAGGAGAGGCTCTTGGGGGTGCCGTCGGGACGGTCGGTGTCAGGAGAGGCTCTTGGGGGTGCCGTCGGGCGCGAGGTCGACGAGTTCGTCGTCGATGCCCTGCGCCCGGAACGCCTCGACCAGGGACGGCATGTCCTCGGAGTAGATGTTCCAGCCGTCGGTGTGGACGGCGACCACCTTGCGGGGGTCGAGGGCCTTCGCCACCCGGGCGGCGTTCGCGGAGGTGAGCGTCAAGGGGGCGTTGCCGAGGATCGCGGGGGTGCGGGCGGCTCCGGCGAAGAGGACGGCCGTGTCGAGGGGGCCGATGTCCTTCCTGATCCGGTCGCCGACCTCCTCGGCGACCTTCACGGAGGCGTTGTCCCCGGAGATGTAGGTGGTGGGGACGCCGTCGCCGCTGAGGACGAAGCCAGTGACCTCGCCGTCGGCGCCGCGGTCCACGCCGTCGGGCCCGTGCAGGGCGGGCACGGCGGTGACCTCGACCGTGCCGCCGGCGGTGGCGATCCGGTGGGACTCCCAGCTCCTCAGGGCGGTGACGTGGTCGCCGAGCCGCCGGCGCGCGCCGGGCGTGGAGAGGACGACGGGCACGTCCTTCAGGAGGGCGCGGCCCGTGTCGTCGAGGTTGTCGTCGTGCTGGTCGTGCGAGAGCAGGACGGCGTCGATCCTGCCGATCTGCTCGACGTCGAGCGCGGGGGCCCGGGTCTTCTCCAGACCGCTCCTGTACTTCTTCGGCGCGTCGAAGGTGGGATCGAGCAGGAGGCGCAGGCCGCCGATCTCCAGGATCGTGGTCGGCCCGCCGACGTGGGTGGCGGTGAACGCCTGGGCGGGGGGAGACGGTTCGCCGGTTCCGCCGCCGCAGCCGACGAGGAGGGCCACGGCCGTGGCCACGACCGCGCCCGGGGCCAGGCGTCGGCGGAGAAGCGTCGAACGGTTCATGGGAACACCAGCTCTCGCGTTGCGAACGATGTTTCACACGCTAACACATTGCGTAAGCATCGCTAACGTCGCTTTCGGTTTCCCAGGTCAGGACTGTTAGCGCTGTTATCGTGAGAGGCATGTCGACGGCACGCGAGCGCATCCTGGAAGCGACCGGGGAACTTCTCGCCACCCAGGACGCGCTGGCGATCTCGACCCGGGCCATCTGCGAGCGGGCGAAGGTCGGCGCCCCGGAGATCTACCGCCAGTTCGGCGACAAGCAGGGACTGCTGACGGCGGTGGCCGACATCGGCTTCGAGCGCTTCCTCGCCGAGAAGCGGCGGAACCCGCTCACCGACGATCCGGTGGCGGACCTGCGCACGGCCTGGGACAGCCACGTCGCGTTCGCGCTGCGCAACCCGCACCTCTACCGGCTGATGTTCACGCCCACGGGCGACGCCAAGCCGCAGGCCATCAAGGAGGCGCAGGCGATCCTCCTCAAGGCCGTGGAGCGCTGCCGCGACGCCGGATGCCTGCGCACCGCCCCCGAACTCGCGGGCCAGTCGATCCTCTCCGCCAACGTGGGCGTCTGCATGACGGCGCTGTCGTTCCCGGAGCTCTTCCAGGACCCGGCCATCTCGCACGCGGTACGGGACGCCGTCGTCGGAAAGGTCACGGGCGACGAACGCGAGGACGCCCGGATCGGCGAGGCGACCGTCCTGGCCCAGGCACTGCTCGGCACCCTGACGGGTACGGCGCCGGTGGCCCCCGCCGCCCTCGACGACCTGAAGGACGCCCTGAGGCAGCCGCTCCCGGACGCGTGATCCGTCGACAGCCGCTCCTCCCTGGCGAACTGACGACACGTGGACCGGGCTCCGGCCTAAGCTGAGGCTGAGACGACCCAGGAGACGACCCAGGGAGCGCGCGCATGGACCCGATCACAGCGGCCGCCCTCGCGGCCATGGCCGGAGGAGTCGGCGGCGAGGCCGGCCGCCACGCGTGGCAGGGCCTCTCCGCACTCGTCCGGCGCCCCTTCCGGCGCGGCGGTGCGGAGGGAGCGGACGGCACGGAGGGAGCGGGCGGAGCGGACGACGACGTCGCCGTCGGCGTGAGCTCGGGCGAGCCGGAACTCGTCGCGCTGGAGGAGGCCCCGAACGACCCCGCGCGCGCCCAGGTCCTGGCGACGGCGCTGGGCGTACGGGCGGCGCTGGACAGCTCGTTCGCGCGGCTCCTCGACGAGTGGTGGCAGCAGGCGCGCGCGGCGGACGCGGGCGGCACCACGCACAACCACATCGGGGGCGGAACGCAGAGCGGCGAGGTCTTCCAGGGCCGGGACTTCTCCCACGTGACGCTCACCGTCCACCGGACCGCCCCGCCGTCCGCCTCCTAGCCGCCGTCCCGGCGGTCAGGCCGGGGCGGCGGCTAGGCCGGCCTGACGTCGCCTAGGGCCTGGGCACCCGGTCGAGGGACCGGCGCAGGATGAGGGCGAGGTCGGGGACCGGGATCCCCAGCTCGTCCAGCCAGGCGACCACGCGCCCGACCGGGGCACCGACGTTTCGCGCGCGCTGGAGGAGATCTGGCAAGGACACCTCGGAGTTTTTCGTCAGGAACTTCTCGTCCCCTCCGACCCCGTCGCGCTTGAGGAGGCGTCGGGAGGCGTCGAACGTCAGCCCGTCCGGAAGACCGTCGCACGACAACGGCACCCCGTAGGAGACCAGACGCGCGGCGAGCTCCTCCGGCCTGCGGAAGGTGGTGTGTGCGGCCTCCAGGACGTGCGCGAAGGGCATGGGGTCATCGGTGTCGACGCCCCACCAGGAGCAGGGACCCGACGTGCTCAGGAGGATCGCGTCGAGGTCGTCGAGGGTGTCGGGGGCACGGAGCGGGACGACGAATCCGTACGCCCGGAAGCGGGTGACGACGTGCGCGAGCGGGCGCTGCGGACCGACCGCCTCGAGGAGCAGCCCGTAGGGCAGGGGGCCCGGCGGGGTGAACCAGTCGTCGTAGAACATCCACTCGTCGCCGAAGAGGGCGAGATCGTCGACCGTCGCGTCGGGGGGCAGCGGACGCGCCCCCACGAAGCCCAGGTCGCGGTAGATCCGCTCGGCCTCGGACGGCTCCACCTCCAGGTGGTCGGCCGCCCGCAGGATCTGCTCGGGCGCCAGGACGCACGGCCGGGTCAGCCAGGCGCCCTTCTCCTGGCAGAACTCGCGCAGGAGGACCTCGGTCCCGGGCGCAGGCCGGTCGGCCAGCCCCTGCTCGTCCGTCGGCAGGCCGAACCTCCGGTAGCGTGCGCACACCTCGGTGACCGTGAGGCCGAGCTCGGCGCTCGCCTGTGCGAGGCGCCCGGGAGGCACGGTCTCCCCCGCGGCGAACCACCCCGACGCCTCCCTGTCGCCGTACCGGCGCAGGAACTCGGGTTCCTCCAAGTAGCCCTGGGCCAGGAGGACCACCTCGTCCGGTACGTCGACCCCGCCGGCCCGCCACGTCGCGGCGACCTCCGCGGGTGTCCTCTCCCCCTCCAGGGCCCCGTCGGCGAGCTCCGCCGCCGTCGGTACGCCCCCGCCGCCCGGCGCGCCCGGCGGAAGGCCCTCGGGGCGGGCGGCCGGGAGGCCGAGCCGGGCCGCCCGGTCGGTCGCGGCCCGGGGGTCGAGGCCCCACTCCTCGATCGCCCGGGTGTACTTCCCCTCCTCGTCGTAGGGGCCGTTCCAGTGCCAGTACTGGGTGTTGTCGCTCGGGCTCGCGAGCAGCAGCAGGTCGGACGGCACCGCGGGCAGCACGGGCCCGGGTGAGAGGAGTTCGGGGCAGAACTCGGAGAGCTCCTCCAGGATGCGGCGCGGTCCGTGCGCGAGGAGTCGCCACAGGTGGATGTGCTCGGGCGGCTTCCCCAGGACGTCCCAGGAGGACCATTCCTCCTCCCCGTGTCCCGGGGGCTCCAGGAACATGTCGGCGTCGGAGGGCAGGATGCCCGTCCGCGTGGGGTCGAGCGACTCCGGCCCGAATCCGACCGGCTTCCCCGCCCGTACGGCCGCTTCGGTCAGGAGGTCGGCGAGGAGGGGGCTGTGGCGGGCGATCCGGCAGACCCAGGTGAAGTTCAGGAGGGCGTGGTCACCGGTGGCGAGGACGTCCGCCGCTCCGGTCAGCACGTCCCGCAGGAAGGGCGCGAGGTCGTCGAGGACCTGCGCGCGGTCGGCGGAGAGCTGTCCGGGGGCGTGTGCCCCGGACAGGTTGACGACGACGCCGGTGAGCCCCGACGGAGCCGAGGAGAGGACGCCCGCCTGGGCGGCGGACTGCACGACGAGCCCGTCCACGAGCAGGCCGCCGCCGTGTTCGGTCCAGGTGACCGAGACGCCCGGCGCCGGGTCCGGGCAGGGGACCCGTTCGCCGTGGGTGTCGAGACCGAAGCGCTCCCGGTCGGGCGCTTTCCTGAGGGGCAGCCGGCCGGGCTGCCACTCGGCGTGCCGGGCCCCGTGGGAGGCGGAGGTGCCGAACTCGGCGATGCCGAGCAGTCGTTCGAGTACGTCGACGCAGGACCAGCCGTCATCGGGCCCCGTCGCGCCCCGCAGGTACAGGCGTACGCGCGTGCCGGGCCGGTCGCCGCGCTCGGCGAGGCGGGCGATGCGGAAGAGGTGCCCCGGGCCGTGGACGGAGACCTGGAGCAGGGGACCGGGCGCGCCGTTCAGGCCCATCCGGCAGGTCGTCACGGTCAGCTCGTCGGCCAGCATGAAGTAGCTCAGCACCCCGATGCCGAAGCGGCTGTTGGGGAAGAGTTCGACGGGCGGATCGAGGGCCTCCCAGGCGGCGCGCTCCAGCTTGAAGTCGGTCTGCTCGGCGAACCGCGCGCCGGCCTGCGAGAAGACCCCCCGCAGTTCGGCGTCGCCCATCCCGATGCCGTCGTCCCGGCATTCCAGGTAGGCGCGGCCGGTCTCGTCGACTCCCTGCTCGAACGTGATCCGTCCCCCGTAGGAATGGGCGTGGCCCTCCGCCCGGTTCAGGTACTCGGTTCGGGCCCGGCGGTAGCGGCAGGCGTCGAGCGCGTTCTGGTACAGCTCGCGCACGGCGAGGTCCCGGTCCTTGTAGAGCTGGACGCCCATGAGGAGTTCACGGACCCGGCGCTCGTCCAGGCGGAAGGCCGCCCAGCCGTCGAAGACCCCGTCCGCGGGCCGTACGTCGTCCGCGGACAGCCGGGTCGGCAGGGCCGGCATGGGCTGGGTGAT
Organism: Streptomyces sp. NPDC002232; assembly: GCF_042890295.1. Taxonomy (NCBI): domain Bacteria; kingdom Bacillati; phylum Actinomycetota; class Actinomycetes; order Kitasatosporales; family Streptomycetaceae; genus Streptomyces; species Streptomyces sp. NPDC002232. The sequence continues at coordinate 1,010,964 of NZ_JBIARV010000005.1, forward strand.
CCACTCCCGCGTGGCGCGGTGGACCGCGTGCAGGATCTCGTCCGCCCGGGCCGTGTGGTCCCTCAGCCCTTCGATGACGGCCTCGTGATGGCAGTCGGCCCGCAGTACGGGCAGTGCCGCCTGCCCTCCCCAGGTGGCCCCTTCGAGGGTGTCGAGGAGGAGGCCGAGGTCGACGGGGTGCGGGATGCCGAGGTGCTCGACCACGATCTCCGGCAGCGCCACCATGTCCAGGCACGTCCCGTACGCGAGCGCGGTGAGGAGGACGAGCCGGCGTTCCCGCACGCGCTGCGGGCCGGCGGACCGGACCCGGTCGTCCGACCGCAGCTGCTCCAGGAACTCGGCATGGGCGACATCGGGGCCGCGCCGGACGCCGTGCAGCAACCGGGCGACGCGGCCGGCGCCGAGGATGTCGCCCAGGGGTCCCGTCGGCTCGCAGACGAGGGCGAGCAGTTCGCGCACGGCCGCGGGGTCGGCGTGGAAGCCGCGGCGCAGGGTCCAGCGGTGGAACAGCCACCATCCGATCGGGGCCGTCGCCTCCGGTCGCAGCGCCGCTCGGGTGACGAGCCGGTCGTTCTCCTCCGTGAAGGCCTCGTACGACAGCCGGTCGTCGCCCGCGTCCGGTACGCGCTCCAGACGCGACGGTCCGACGGCCGCGTACCGGGCGGCCGTCCTCAGCCAGTCGACGCGGTGGAGGAACGGGACGAGGACGAGCAGGGCGGCCTCGGCGGGGTAGAGGTCGAGCGGCGCGTCCGGGTCCGGCTCGCCGAGGAGCCACTCCACCCGCTCCAGGAACCGCTCCGGCATGCCCGGGTCCTGCCAGGGGTCGTCTCCCAGCACCGCCGAGGCCTCGTCGCGCAGCGCCGCCAGGGCGAGGACGACGGCCGAGGCGTGCGCGCGGACCGCCTCCACGTCCCGCGTCGCCGGCACGTGGTCCCACACCGACGAGCCCGCCGCGGCGCGCAGCCACGGATCGGCGGCCCCCGGCACGCGGTCGGCGGCCTGGTCCGACTCCTGGAGGGTGACGTGCACGGACCGGGCCTGGAACACCGGTCCGAGGTACGTCCCTCCCGTCATGACGTTCCGGACCCCGGAGTCGCCCATGAAGCACCAGCCCCCCGCGAGAAGTCCCGCGGGGACGGCAGCGCCCCGCGTGTCAGCACTCGTTCACTGATAACACGGCGGAGGGGAGCCCGGAGGGGCATCCCACGGATCGACACCCGGCCTCCCTCGTGGCCGACCGGCCGTCAGGTGCCGCTGACGTGCGGGTGGCCCGCTCCTCAGCCCCGGCCGACGGGCAGGACGTCCGGGGAGAGGGCGCCCGCGCGAGCCGCGGCCGCGGTCATGCGGCGGCGGTGGTGACGGCGGCAGAGGACCTCGTAACCGATCTCCTCGGCCGGGCGGTTGACGTCCCCGACGACGACCTGCTCGCCCTCGACGACCATCGCGCCGCCGACCGTACGGGCGTTGTGGGTGGCACGGGCGCCGCACCAGCACAGGGCCTCGACCTGGAGCTGTTCGAGCCGGTCCGCCAGCTCGATCAGCCGCTGCGAGCCCGGGAACAGCTTCGTGCGGAAGTCGGTCGTGATGCCGAAGGCGAAGACGTCGAGGCTGAGGTCGTCGACGATGCGGGCCAGCTGGTCGATCTGCTCGGGCGCGAGGAACTGCGCCTCGTCCACGATCACGTAGTCGGCCTTGCCGCCCTGGGAGAGCTGCGTGACCAGGTACGCGTACAGGTCCATGTCCCGGGGCGCCTCGACCGCGTCCGTCACCAGGCCGAGCCGGGAGGACAGCTTGCCCTCGCCCGCGCGGTCGTCACGCGTGAAGATCACGCCCTGGAGCCCCCGCGCGTCGCGGTTGTGGGCGATCTGGAGCGCCAGGGTGCTCTTCCCGCAGTCCATGGTTCCGGAGAAGAAGACCAGCTCGGGCATGACGGAACGGGGACCTTTCGGGGTCGGGGATCGGGAGCGGGGGTCAGGAACGGACTTCGAGGAGCGGGACCAGCTGCTCCGCCGGGGTCATGGACCCGTGCATCCCGACCATCGCGGACTCGTGGGGCTCGTTGACGGACGCGGTGATCGCCACGTCGTCGTGGGACGCGGCGACGACGTCGCCGATCCGTCCGTACACCCGCTCGTCGACCTCGGGCCCGAACCAGCCGAGGTCGATGGCCTCGTCGCGGCTCGCCACCCAGAACTGCTCGCCGACGACCTCGCGCCAGCAGGTGAGGACGTCCGCCGCCGCCCCGGGCACGGCGTAGACGTGACGGGCGCGGCCCTCACCGCCGAGGAGGGCGACGCCGGCGCGCAGCTCCCAGTCCTCGTCGAAGTCGATCCGGTGCTGCTCGTCGAAGGGGATGTCGACCATGCCGTGGTCGGCCGTGACGTACAGGGCCGCGCGGGGCGGCAGCTGCTCGGCGAGCCGCTGCACGAGCCGGTCGACGAACATCAGCTGGCCGCGCCAGGCGTCGGAGTCGATGCCGAAGCGGTGGCCCGCGCCGTCGAGCTCGCTGTAGTACGTGTAGACCAGCGAGCGGTCGCCGCCGGCGAGCTGCTCCGCGGCGAAGTCCATGCGCTCCTCGCCGGAGAGCCGCCCGTGAAACGTTCCGCCGCTGAGCGCGACCTTCGTGAGCGGGGTCTGCTCGAAGATCGGGGACGACACCTGGGCGGTGTGGACCCCCGCCTCGTGCGCGAGCCGGAAGACGGTGGGGTACGGCTGCCAGACGTGCGGCGCGGTCCACGGCTTCCAGCGCAGCTGGTTCATCAGGGCGCCGGTCGCGGGATCGCGCACGGTGTAGCCGGGCAGTCCGTGGGCCCCGGGGTGGCGGCCGGTGCCGACGGAGGCGAGCGAGGTCGCGGTGGTGGCGGGGAAGCCCGCGGTGACCGGACGGCCCGTGCCGCCGCGTGAGGAGCCGAGCAGCGAGGTCAGGTACGGGGCCTCGTCCGGGTGGGCCTTGATCTGCTCCCAGCCGAGCCCGTCGATCAGGAAGACGCAGTTGCGGTCGGCCGGGGCCAGCTCCGCGATCCGCGCGTCGAAGCCGGGCACGCCCTGGCCGGCCACGAGCGTCGGCAGCAGGTCGCCGAGCGAGCCCGTGGCGTACTCGGGCACGGGAGCGGTCTCCGGTGCCAGCGGGACCGGGTCGTCGGGCCAGCCGTGCGTCATGGTGGGCTGCGCCATCAGCGGGTGGGCGCGGCGGTGGCCGCGGTGGCTTCGGAGAGCGCCTGGGCGAAGGCGAGGGTCTGCCGGACGGTGTCCGGGCCGTCCCCGGCGTCGCTCACGCGCAGGCTGAGGTCGTCGGCGGTGGCGTTGCCCGTGTAGCCGTGGTCGGCGTCGCAGTTCGGGTCGCCGCAGGCGGCCGGCTCCAGGTCGATGCGGGAGACGGCGCCCCAGCCGATGGTGAGGACCACCTCGCGGGGCAGCGTGCCCGGCGTGTAGGACTCGGGGTTGGCGACGACACGGCTGACGACGACCGACGAGATCCGGTCGAGCTTCACGGACTCGGTCGACGTCGTGGCGTACGGGGTCGGGGAGCTGGTGTCGGCGGCCTGCTCGTCGGTGTGGCTGACGATGAAGCGGTGCGGCGTCAGGACGAGGACGGTGACGTGGCGCCGGACCTCGTTCGCGTCGAAGGTGGTCTCCTGGTGGACCACGTACGACGTGATGGCCTCGCCGCCGACGGCGGCCTCCACCGCCTCGGCCACGAGGGCCGGGTAGTAGCCGCTGCGCTCGATCGCCGCGCGCAGCCCCTGGGTCGTCGTACCGCTCTTTGCCATGGACTCCATCCTACGGGGCCGAGGGGCCCCCTCAGGCCCGTCAGTAGCGTGGCAGGCTCCGCGGACCGAGGTCGGTGCGGGGCGCGGGCGGGGCCAGCCGGACGGTCGCGCCGAGGACGGACAGTCCGCGGGGTGCCACCACCACCGGCTCCAGGGAGACGGCGACCACCTCGGGGTGGTCGTCGACGAGACGGGAGACCCGGAGCAGGAGCTCCTCCAGGGCGGGGGTGTCGACGGGGGCGGAGCCTCGCCAGCCGAAGAGCAGGGGGGCGGTGCGCAGCGAGCGGATCAGTTCGGCGGCGTCCCGGTCGGTGGCCGGGACCAGCCGGTGGGCCGTGTCGCCGAGCAGTTCGGAGGCCGCTCCCGAGAGGCCGAAGGAGAGGACGGCGCCGACGGCCGGGTCGATCGCGGCACGGACGACGGTGTCGACGCCCCGGGGCACCATCGCCTGGACGACCGGCTGGAGCTCCTCCGGCTTGCCGAGGACCTCGGTGATCTCGGCGTACGCCGTGCGGAGCTGGCCCTCGGAGGCGAGGTCGAGCCGGACGCCGCCGAGGTCGGGGCGGTGCCGGAGGTGGGGTGCGGTGGTCTTGAGCGCGACCGGGTAGCCGAGCCGGCGGGCGGCCGCGACGGCGGCGTCCGGCGTGGGGGCGGGGAGGGTCGGCAGCGCGGTGATGCCGTAGCGCGCGAGGAGGGCCCCGGCCCGCTCGGTGTCCAGCGTCACGCCGCCGGCGTCCACGTGGTCGCCGGCGAGCACGTCCCTGATGAGCGCGGCGGCCCCGGCCTCGTCGATGTCCTCGTACTCGGGCACCCGCCCGGGCTCGGCGGCCTGCCGCCGCCACTGCCCGTACCGCACGGCCTCGGCCAGCGCCCGCACCGCCCGCTCGGCGGCGGGGTAGGCGGGGAGGGTGGCCTGCGCGTCGGGGACGGCAGCCTGCGGCGCGGGGGCGGGGGCCGGTGGTGCGGGCGCGGTCGTCGGGGCGGGGGTCGGGTGGGGGCGGTCCGTCGGGTCCTTCGGCGTGTCGGCGGAACGGTTCTCCCGGGTGACGGCGCCGCGCTCCGCCGTCGGCCGGGTGCTCGTCGCCACCGCGAGGGCCTCCGCGAGGCCGCCCATCTCCACCTGGACGACGACGACCGGCTTCGCCGGTGCGGGGGCGGAGGCGACGGCCTCGCGGAGGGCTGCCGCGAGCACCTCGCCGTCGCCGAACTCGGTGGCCCCGTCCTCCCCGACCCAGGGGATCGCGGTGACGACGACCGCGTCGGAGGTCTCGTCGGCGAGGGCCGCGGCGAGCGCGTCCCGGAAGTCCGCCGGGACCGCCGCCGTCGTCAGGTCCAGTGGCCGCAGCGGCCGCAGCCCCTCGGTGAGGCAGGCGTCGTACGTGAGGAGGCCGAGCGACTCCGAATTGCCGAGGATCGCGACCCGGGGCCCGGCGGGCAGCGGCTGGGCCGCCAGGAGCAGCCCGGCGTCGACCAGTTCCGTGACCGTGTCGACGCGGATCACCCCGGCCTGGCGGAGCAGCGCGGAGACGGTGGCGTGCGGGATGCGGGTGACCGGCACCCGGTGGCCGGGCGGGGCGCTGCCGCTGTGCCGGGCGCCCTTGACGACCACGACGGGCTTGACGGCGGCGGTGCGGCGGGCGAGCCGGGTGAACTTCCGGGGGTTGCCGATCGACTCCAGGTAGAGGAGGACGACGTCGGTGCCGGGGTCGTCGTACCAGTGCTGGAGGAAGTCGTTGCCGGAGACGTCGGCGCGGTTGCCGGCCGAGATGAAGGAGGAGAGGCCGGCGCCCCGGCGGTGCAGGCCGGCGAGGAGGGCGATCCCGATGGCGCCCGACTGGGTGAAGAGCCCGATGCGCCCGGCGGCGGGCATCTGCGGCGCGAGGGAGGCGTTCAGCCGGACGTCGGCGGCGGTGTTGATGATCCCGAAGGCGTTGGGGCCGATGATCCGCATGCCGTACGAGCGGGCCTGCCGTACGAGCGCGCGCTGGCGCTCGCGGCCGGCGGCGCCGCTCTCGGCGTATCCGGCGGAGAGCACGACGAGGCCGCGCACCCCGTGCTCGCCGCAGTCGGCGACGGCTTCGGGCACCCGTTCGGCGGGGACGGCGACGACGGCCAGGTCGACGGGTGCGCCGATGGCGGCGACGGAGGGAAGGGCGGGGACGCCGTCGAGTTCGGTCTCCTCGGTGAGCGCCGCGTTCACCGCGTACACCCGTCCGGTGAAACCGGCCCCGAGCAGATTGCGCAGGACCGTCCGGCCGACTCCGCCCGGTGCGCGCCCGGCGCCCACGACGGCGACCGAGCCGGGGGTGAGGAGCCGCTGCACGGACCGCGCCTCGGCGCGCTGCTCGCGGGCGCGCTGGACGGCGAGGGAGCGATCGGTCGGTTCGAGGTCGAGGTGGAGCCGGACGGAGCCGTCCTCGAAGCTGCGCTTCTGGGTGTAGCCCGCGTCGGTGAACACCTTGATCATCTTGCTGTTGGCGGGGAGCACCTCGGCGGCGAAGCGCCGGATGCCCCGCTCGCGGGCGACGGCCGCGATGTGTTCGAGGAGGGCGGAGGCGACGCCCCTCCCCTGGTGCGCGTCCTGGACGAGGAAGGCGACCTCGGCCTCGTCGGCGGGCGCGGAGGCGGGCAGCCCCCGGGCGTCGATCCGGTCGTAGCGCACGGTCGCGATGAACTCGCCGCCGACGGTCGCCGCGAGGCCGACCCGGTCCACGAAGTCGTGATGGGTGAAGCGGTGGACGTCCTTGGCGGACAGGCGCGGGTAGGGGGCGAAGAAGCGGTAGTACTTCGACTCGTCCGAGACCTGCTCGTAGAAGCTCACGAGGCGGTCGGCGTCGTCGGTGGTGATGGGCCGGACGCGGGCGGTGCCGCCGTCGCGGAGGACGACGTCCGCCTCCCAGTGATCGGGGTAGGCATGCTCCGGCGGGGCCGGCGGTTCCGCCGCTTCCGACTGCTCCGACGCGCTGTGCATGGGGTCAGCCTACGGCCGCGACACGCGTGCGGCACCGGTCGCGCGGCGGGGGTGCGCGATGCAAGGTGTTGCCAGGCAGGAAGGGCCGAAGGGCGGTCCGATCCGGGCCGAAGGGCGGCGCGAGCACCGCGCGACCCGTGAGAGACTGGTCTAGACAACCCGCTTGAGACTTGAAGGGCAACACCATGGCTGAGCGCCGCGTCAACGTCGGCTGGGCCGAGGGCCTGCACGCCCGCCCCGCGTCCATCTTCGTCCGTGCCGCCACGGCTTCCGGCGTGCCGGTGACGATCGCCAAGTCCGACGGCACCCCCGTGAACGCCGCCTCCATGCTCGCGGTGCTCGGCCTGGGCGCGCAGGGCGGCGAGGAGATCGTGCTCGCGTCGGAGGCCGACGGCGCCGAGGCCGCGCTCGACCGCCTGGCGAAGCTGGTCGCCGAGGGCCTGGACGAGCTCCCCGAGACCGTCTGACCCGGTCCCCCCGCACGACGAACGGCCGTGGCCGCCCGCATTCGGGCGGGCACGGCCGTTCGCGTGTCCCGGGCGGCTCCCGTCCTCGGTCCCGCGCGGCGGTGCGCCCGGACGCGCGGGCAGCGGTCCGCGCGATCCGTTCCGCGCGGCCGGGCCGGACGCGACTGCCCGCGGCGGGCCGGATGAGACTCCCGAGGGGGGCGGACGCGTTGCCGACAGCGGCCTGATGTGATTCCCGGCGGCGAACCGGACGGGATTCCCGACCGCGGTCCGCGGACGCGATTCCGAGCAGCGGCCGGATCTGATTCCCGCAGGATTCCGACGCGATTCCGGCGTGGTTCCGGCGCAATTCCGGCGTGATTCCGGGCAGCACCGAATACCCGGGGCGAATACCGGGCTCGATTACTCCTCTTTGTATACGGCGCGCGTGTTAATTCCGGGAGCTCGCCGTGTTGACGGCATGTTGCGAAACCCTCACACGGCGCTCGGGCCTTTTGAGCCGGTGCAGCGACAGGGAGCGTTCCGCGTGCAGCGCCGTCAGCGAACGGGCCCGCTCGGCGTCGCCGCGGGCCACCGCGTCCACGATCGCGCCGTGCTCGGCCCAGGCCTCGGCCGGCAGGGCGGGCAGATCCACCGCGTACGTCCAGGCGATCTTGTGCCGCAGCTGGGTGAGCAGCGCCGTCAGGGCCGGGCTCCCGGACGCCTGTGCCAGCGTCTCGTGGAACCAGCCGCCGAGCGAGCGCAGGTCCTCGCCCTGACCGCGCCTGGCCCGCTCCTGCCCCAGCCTGACCAGGCCGCGCAGTACCTTGAGATGGGCCTCGGTGCGCCGCTGCGCGGCCCGCGCGGCGCCCAGCGGTTCGAGCAGCGCCCGCATGTCGAGCAGATCGGCCGCCTCCTGCTCGGTCGGCTCGGCGACCTGGGCGCCCGCGTGGCGCCGGGTGACGACGAAGCCCTCCGACTCCAGGGTGCGCAGCGCCTCGCGGACCGGGACCCGGGAGACCCCGTACCGGCGGGCGAGCTGCTCCTCGGTCAGCCGGGCGCCCCGCTCGAACACGCCGGAGACGATGTCGTCCCGGATCGCCGTGCATACCGAGTGCGCGGGAATGCGCATGTCCGACCTCCGCCTTGGTCCGCGTGAGTCCATTCGATCGACGCCTTTTCCGCGCCCGTTCTGCGACTCTATTGCAGCCCGCCGGAAATTCCGATGCCCCGGCGGAATCCAGGACGGCCTTTGGCTTCTTTTTGGTCAGCGAAAAGCCCCGGCTCAGTACGAGCCGGGGCTTTTGCGACGCGGTGCGCGGCGGGGTCCGGGCCGACGGCCCGGTCCGGGTCAGACGTTGACGCCGCGGGCGCGGAGGTACGCGACCGGGTTGATGTCCGAGCCGTAGTCGGGGCTCGTGCGCGCCTCGAAGTGGAGGTGCGGGCCCGTGGAGTTGCCGGTGGAACCCGAGAGGGCGATCGGCTGGCCGGGCTCGACGGACTGGCCGACGTGGACCCCGATGGAGGAGAGGTGCCCGTACTGGGTGTACGTGCCGTCGTACATCCGGATGACGATGTTGTTGCCGTACGCGCCGCCCCAGCCGGTCTCGACGACGGTGCCGGAGCCGACGGAGACGACCTGGGTGCCGGAGGCGGCGTGGAAGTCGACGCCGGAGTGGCTGCCGGAGGACCAGAGCGAGCCGCCGGTCTTGTAGCCGGTGGAGACGTACGAGCCGGCGACGGGGAGCTGGAAGGAGGCGAGGCGGCGGCGCTCGGCCTCCCGGGCGGCGCGCTCGCGCTCCAGCCGGATCTCCTTGGCGCGGGCGTCGGCCTTGCGCTTGGCCTCGGCCTTGGCCTTCGCCTGGGCGATGGCCTCGACGGCCTCCTGCTCCTGGGCGGCGGCCTGGGCGTTGATCCGGTCCACGAGGGAGTCCTCGGTGATCACCTGGGTGAGACCGGTGTCCTCGAGGGAGCGGTGGTCCGTGTCCGCGGCGAGGGCCGGGGAGGCGAGGGTTCCGATGACGCCGGTGGTGGCGAGTGTCGCGACGCCGGCGATGCCCACGCTGCGGCGTGCCATCCGGCTCGAACCACGATGCTTCCCGGTGGCACGGGTGAACGCCATGTAGGGGCTGATCCTTTCCTTCCCTCTCGCCTACCGGGTTAGCTGACGGGTTCGGAGCAGGAAGGTCTCCTACGAGCCCCTCCGTCGAGACGAAGGCGCCCGATTCACCCCAGGGACTACGTGTGGGTCCCCGGCTCCCCAGGCTCGCGCCTGACGGGGACTCGGCGATGACTGTCCGATGCCGCGGGTGCGGCACGTGCAACTGACGAACAGCCGCCATGACGCTATGCGGATCGTCTTTCAATCACCAACCAGACCAGCCTTTTGTAAGACATGCCACAGGTCAAACGATCATCTTGGCCTCAATACGGACAAAGGGGAGGACCCCGACGGGCGGTGCCGTCGGGGTCCTCGCAGGGTCGTGCGGTGGCCGGAATCAGCCGGTCACGACGGTCACTTCGCCGATGCCGAGCGCACGCACCGGCTCCGCGATCTCCGCCGCGTCACCGACGAGCACGGTGACGAGCCGGTCGACCGGGAAGGCGCTGACCACGGCGGCCGTCGCCTCGACCGTGCCGGTCTCGGCCAGGCGCGCGTACAACTGCGCCTGGTAGTCGTCCGGGAGGTGCTGCTCCACCTGGTCGGCGAGCGTCCCGGCGACGGACGCGGCCGTCTCGTACTTGAGGGGCGCCACGCCCACCAGGTTCTGCACGGCCGTCTCGCGCTCGGCGTCGGTCAGGCCCTCGGCCGCGAGCGTGCGCAGCACCGTGAACAGGTCCTCAAGTGCCGGGCCCGTGTTCGGGGTGTCGAAGGATCCGCTGATGGCGAGCATCGAGGCCCCGTTCCCCCCGGCGTCCGAGCGGAGCACCTGGCCGAAGGCCCGCACGCCGTACGTGTAGCCCTTCTCCTCGCGCAGGACCCGGTCCAGACGCGAGGTCAGGGTGCCGCCGAGGCAGTACGTGCCGAGGACCTGGGCCGGCCAGACGCGATCGTGCCGGTCGGCGCCGATCCGGCCGATGAGCAGCTGCGTCTGCACGGCGCCGGGGCGGTCCACGATGACGACCCGTCCGGTGTCGTCGGCGGTGATCGGCGGCATCGGGAGCGGCTCGGCGAGCTCGCCGGTCCAGGCGCCCAGCGTCTCGGCGAGGACCTTGTCGAGGTCGACGCCGGTCAGGTCGCCGACGACCACCGCGGTGGCCGTGCCGGGACGGACGTACGCCTCGTAGAAGGCGCGGACGGCGGCGGCGTCGATCGCGGCCACCGTCTCCTCGGTGCCCTGGCGCGGCCGGGACATCCGGGACTCGGCCGGGAACAGCTCCTTCGAGAGCTGCTTGGCGGCGCGGCGGCCCGGATTGGCCGACTCGTGCGGGATCTCGTCGAGGCGGTTGCGTACCAGGCGCTCGACCTCGGTCTCCAGGAACGCCGGGGCGATCAGGGCCTCGGAGAGCAGCCCGAGCGCCTTGGGCAGCCGGGAGGCCGGGACCTCCAGGGAGACCCGTACGCCCGGGTGGTCGGCGTGCGCGTCGAGCGTGGCGCCGCAGCGCTCCAGCTCGGCCGCGAACTCCTCGGCGCTGTGCTGGTCGGTGCCCTCGGACAGGGCGCGGGCCATGATGGTGGCGACACCGTCGAGACCGGCCGGCTCGGCGTCCAGCGGGGCGGGCAGGAAGATCTCCACGGCGACGACCTGCTGGCCGGGGCGGTGGCTGGTGAGCAGGGTCAGACCGTTCTCCAGCTTCCCGCGGTCCGGGGCCGGGAAGGCCCACGGCCTCGCGGTGCCCGGCTGGGGCTGCGGGTGGAAGTCCATGCTCGTCAAGGACACGGCGGCGTCGGTCACTGGTCCGCTCCCTCTTCGTCGTCTTCGCCGTCGGCGCTGTCGCTCTGCTCGGTCGCCAGGGGCTCGTAGACGAGCACCGCGCGGTTGTCGGGGCGCAGCTTGGCCGCGGCGGCCTCGCGCACCTCCTCGGCGGTGATGTCCAGGACGCGGTCGACGGCGGTCAGGGCGAGCTGCGGGTCGCCGAACAGCACGGCGAACCGGCACAGTTCGTCCGCGCGGCCGGCGACGGTGCCGAGCCGGTCCAGCCACTCCCGCTCCAACTGGGCCTGCGCGCGCTCCATCTCCTCGGCCGTGGGGCCCTCGGCGGCGAACCGGGCGAGCTCCTCGTCGACGGCCGTCTCGATCTGCGGGACCTCGACGCCCCCGGAGGTCTTGACGTCCAGCCAGCCCAGCGAGGGAGCCCCGGCGAGCCGCAGCAGGCCGAAGCCGGCGGCGACGGCCGTGCGGTCACGGCGGACCAGGCGGTTGTGCAGACGGGAGGACTCCCCGCCGCCCAGGACCGTCAGGGCCAGGTCGGCGGCGTCGCACGCGCGCGTGCCGTCGTGCGGGAGGCGGTAGGCGGCCATCAGCGCGCGCGCCGGGACCTCCTCCTCGACGACCTCGCGGAGCTGCTCGCCGATGACCTCGGGCAGCTCGCCGGAGCGCGGCGCGGGCTTGCCGTCGTGGGCGGGGATGGAGCCGAAGTACTTCTCCACCCAGGCCAGCGTCTGCGCCGGGTCGATGTCGCCGACGACGGACAGCACGGCGTTGTTCGGGGCGTAGTACGTGCGGAAGAAGTTCCGCGCGTCCTCCAGGGTCGCCGCGTCCAGGTCGGCCATGGAGCCGATCGGCGTGTGGTGGTACGGGTGGCCCTCGGGGTAGGCGAGCGCGGTCAGCTTCTCGAAGGCGGTGCCGTACGGCACGTTGTCGTAGCGCTGGCGGCGCTCGTTCTTGACGACGTCCCGCTGGTTCTCCATGGACTCTTCGTCCAGTGCTGCGAGCAGCGAGCCCATGCGGTCGGCCTCCAGCCAGAGCGCGAGCTCCAGCTGGTGCGTGGGCATGGTCTCGAAGTAGTTGGTGCGCTCGAAGCTCGTCGTGCCGTTGAGCGAGCCGCCCGCGCCCTGCACCAGCTCGAAGTGGCCGTTGCCGTGGACCTGCTGCGAGCCCTGGAACATCAGGTGCTCGAAGAGGTGGGCGAGGCCCGTCCGGCCCTTGACCTCGTGACGCGAGCCGACGTCGTACCAGAGGCAGACCGCGGCGACCGGGGTCAGGTGGTCCTCGGAGAGCACCACGCGCAGGCCGTTCGCCAACCGGTGCTCGGTCGCTGTCAGGCCGCCGGAGCCGGCCTCGGCCGTGGCCGTGTGACCCATGGGCATGTACGTCCCTTCGATCGCGATGTGAAAAAGTCCTGCCACTGTATGCAAGCGCGCCGACACCTGGCGAAGTTCCCGGGGCTTCGTGATGTCCCTCTTCCGGGTCGCGGTCGGCGTTGTCGGTGGCACGGTCCACAATGGTCCGCGTCAGATCAACCTTGTTGGTGAAGGAGCCGCAGCCGCGATGGCCCGCCGCAGCACGAAGACACCGCCGCCGGACGACGCGTACGAGGAGAGGATCCTCGACATCGACGTGGTCGACGAGATGCAGGGCTCCTTCCTCGAGTACGCGTACTCGGTGATCTACTCGCGTGCCCTGCCCGACGCCCGCGACGGCATGAAGCCCGTCCAGCGCCGCATCGTCTACCAGATGGGCGAGATGGGGCTCCGGCCCGACCGCGGCTTCGTCAAGTGCGCCCGCGTCGTCGGCGAGGTCATGGGCAAGCTCCACCCGCACGGCGACGCGTCGATCTACGACGCGATGGTCCGCATGGCACAGCCCTTCTCCATGCGGCTCCCCCTCGTCGACGGCCACGGCAACTTCGGCTCCCTGGGCAACGACGACCCGCCGGCCGCCATGCGGTACACCGAGTCGCGGATGGCCCCGGCCGCGCTCCTCATGACCGAGTCCATCGACGAGGACACGGTCGACTTCACGCCGAACTACGACGGCCAGGAGCAGGAGCCGGTGGCGCTCCCCGCCGCCTACCCGAACCTGCTGGTGAACGGCGCGTCCGGGATCGCGGTCGGCATGGCGACGAACATGCCCCCGCACAACCTCGGCGAGGTCGTCGCGGCCGCCCGGCACCTGATCCGGCACCCGAACGCCGACCTCGAGACGCTGATGCGCTTCGTGCCGGGCCCCGACCTGCCGACCGGCGGCCGGATCGTCGGCCTCTCCGGCATCAAGGACGCGTACGAGTCGGGCCGCGGCTCCTTCAAGATCCGCGCCACCACGACCGTGGAGACCGTGACGGCCCGCCGCAAGGGCATCGTCGTGACCGAGCTCCCCTTCACGGTCGGCCCCGAGAAGGTCATCTCCAAGATCAAGGACCTGGTCGGCTCGAAGAAGCTCCAGGGCATCGCGGACGTCAAGGACCTCACCGACCGCAGCCACGGCCTGCGTCTCGTCATCGAGATCAAGAACGGCTTCGTGCCCGAGGCGGTCCTGGAGCAGCTCTACAAGCTGACGCCGATGGAGGAGTCCTTCGGCATCAACAACGTGGCGCTGGTCGACGGGCAGCCCCTCACCCTCGGCCTCAAGGAGCTCCTGGAGGTCTACCTCGACCACCGCTTCGAGGTGGTCCGGCGCCGCTCCGAGTTCCGCCGCACCAAGAAGCGCGACCGGCTCCACCTGGTCGAGGGCCTCCTCGTCGCGCTGCTCGACATCGACGAGGTCATCCGGCTCATCCGGGAGAGCGAGAACTCCGCCCAGGCCAAGGAGCGCCTGATGGAGCGCTTCTCGCTGAGCGAGATCCAGACGCAGTACATTCTGGACACCCCGCTGCGCCGCCTCACCAAGTTCGACCGCATTGAACTGGAGAGCGAGCGCGACCGGCTCAACGGCGAGATCGACGAGCTGACCGGGATCCTCGACTCCGACGCGGAGCTGCGCAAGTTGGTCTCGGCGGAACTGGCGGCCGTCGCCAAGAAGTTCGCCACGGACCGGCGCACGGTCCTGCTGGAGTCGGCGGGCGCCCCCGTCGCGGCCGTGTCCCTGGAGGTCGCGGACGACCCCTGCCGCGTGCTGCTCTCCTCGACCGGTCTCCTGGCCCGCACGGCGACGGCGGAGCTGCCCGCGGCCGATCCGGACGCGAAGCGCGCCCGGCACGACGTGATCGTGTCGGCGGTGGCGGCCACCCAGCGCGGTGACGTCGGCGCGGTGACCTCGTCCGGCCGGCTGCTGCGGATCGCCGTGATCGACCTGCCGCAGCTGCCGGACACCGCGTCCGCGCCGAACCTGGCGGGCGGCGCGCCGCTGTCCGAGTTCCTCTCCCTGGAGGGGGACGAGACGGTCGTCTGCCTGACCACGCTCGACGAGTCCTCCCCCGGCCTCGCCCTGGGCACGCTTCAGGGCGTGGTCAAGCGCGTGGTGCCGGACTATCCGGCGAACAAGGACGAGCTGGAGGTCATCACCCTCAAGGACGGTGACCGCATCGTCGGCGGAAGGGAGCTGCGGACCGGCGAGGAGGACCTGGTCTTCATCACCTCCGACGCCCAGCTGCTGCGCTACCAGGCCTCGCAGGTACGGCCCCAGGGCCGCCCGGCGGGCGGCATGGCGGGCATCAAGCTCACCGCGGGGGCCGAGGTGATCTCGTTCACCGCGGTGGACCCGGCCGCGGAGGCCGTCGTCTTCACCGTCGCGGGCTCCACCGGCACCCTGGACGACTCGACGGGCACCTCGGCGAAGCTGACCCCGTTCGACCAGTACCCGCGCAAGGGGCGCGCGACCGGCGGCGTCCGCTGCCAGCGCTTCCTGAAGGGCGAGGACGTCCTGCTGCTGGCCTGGGCGGGCGCCACTCCGGCCCGCGCGGCCCTGAAGACCGGCGCCCCGGTGTCCCTCCCGGACCCCGACCCGCGCCGCGACGGCTCGGGCACCCCGCTGCCCCAGCCGGTCGAGGTGCTGGCGGGACCGGCAAGCTGAGGCCCTGTCGTCGGACTCCGTCGGCCCTCCGGGCGCCGACGCGAGTCCGACGGCACTCCCTCAGGCCTCGTCCGGTTCCTCCTCGGACCGCTGCACGTACCGCAGGACGCCCCACATGCTGTGCTCGTCGGGGGCGTCCTGCGGGCCGTTCAGCTCGCAGGCGGCCAGTTCCTTGCGCAGACCGGCCGCGTCCACGCCGGAGCCGATCAGGACGAGCTGGGTGAGCCGCTCCTCACCGGCGGGCCAGGGCTCGGGGTAGAAGCGCAGGAAGCGGCCGACCGCGTGCACGGTGTAGCGGTTGGCCGGGTCGGCGGCTCCGAGGTCGACGAAGCCCTTGATCCGGTAGAGGCCCTCGGGGCGCGAGTCGAGGAACGCCATCAGCCGGCGCGGGTGCAGCGGCGTCGAGGCCGTGACGGAGAAGGTCTCGTAGGTCGCGTGCGGATGGGCGTGCCCCTCGTCCTCGGAGCCGTACAGGATGTCCTCGATCGACATCTGGCCCTCGATCTCGCCCTCCGGCACGACCCGGTCGAAGAGCAGCTCGGGGTCGACGCGCCCGTGCGTGGCCTCGACCACGGCGGCCCGCCCGGCGAGCGCGGCCACAATCTCCCGTACGGACCGCAGCTCGGCCTCGGCCACCCGGTCCGCCTTGTTGACGACGACGAGATCGGCGAGCGAGAGGTGCCGGTCCGTCCCCGGATGCCGCTGCCGGGTGGTGGCGAACTCGGACGCGTCGACGACCTGGACGAGTCCGCCGTACACGACCCGCTCGTTCTCGCTGGCCAGCACCATGCGGACCAGCTCCTCCGGCTCCGCGAGACCGCTCGCCTCGATCACGATCACATCGAGCCGGGACTCGGGCCGGGTGAGGACCTCCAGATACGTGTCCAGCTCGTCGGCGTCGACGGCGCAGCACAGGCAGCCGTTGCCGAGGGAGACCGTGGAGCCGACCTGACCGGCCACGGTCATCGCGTCGATGCCGATGTCCCCGAAGTCGTTGACCATGACCCCGATCCGGGTGCCCCGGGCGGTGCGCAGCAGGTGGTTGAGGAGCGTGGTCTTCCCCGCCCCGAGAAACCCGGTCAGGACGACGACGGGGATCTGCTGCGTGGTCACGGGACGTGCCTCCGGTTCCTTGGGGCCCATGGTGGGAAACCCCCAGAATAGGCGGCCGGTCCGTCACCGTTTCCGGTCACGGCGCGCGGCCGTCTACCTTTTCGGGCATGAGCCCCGCACAGAGCAGCCCGCCGCGCCCCCGCGCGCGCCGTCGGCGGTTCGGGTGGCCGCAGCGGGTGTTCTCGCAGGTCCTGCTGATGCAGCTGGCCATCGCGACCGGTGTGACCGTCCTCGCCACCGGCCTCTTCCTCGCCCCGCTGAGCGCCCAGCTCGACGACCAGGCCATGCGGCGCGCCCTGGCCATCGCCGGGACCACCGCCTCGCCCCGGCTGGCCGCGGACCTCACCGGCAGCCGCCCGTCCGCGCGCGGTCCCGTGCAGGCGGAGGCCGAGCGGATCAGGACCTCGACGGGCGCCGAGTACGTCGTGGTCATGGACGTCCGCGGGGTGCGCTGGTCGCACACCGACCCCGCGCAGATCGGCCGGGTCGTCTCGACGGACCCGAGCGCCGTCCTCGCCGGGAACGAGGTCATGGAGATCGACAGCGGCACGCTCGGCCGCTCCGCGCGCGGCAAGGCCCCGCTGCGGGACGCCGACGGGCGGATCGTCGGCGCGGTGTCCGTCGGCATCGAGTACGACAGCGTCCGCGACCGGCTCCTCGCCGCCATCCCCGGCCTCCTCGCCTACGCGGGCGGTGCGCTGGCCGCCGGTGCGCTCGCCGCGTACCTGATCTCCCGGCGGCTCCAGCGGCAGACCCACGACCTGGCCTTCTCCGACATCTCGGCGCTGCTCGCCGAGCGCGAGGCCATGCTCCACGGCATCCGCGAGGGTGTCGTGGCCCTGGACCCCCACGGCTCGGTCCGGCTCATGAACGACGAGGCGCAGCGGCTCCTCGGCGTCGGCCCCGAGGCGGCGGGCCGGCCGCTCGACGAGGTCCTCGGCGGGGGCCGTACGGCCGACGTCCTCACCGGCCGGGTCACCGGCGAGGACCTGCTGACCGTCCGGGGCCACCGGGTGCTGATCGCCAACCGGATGCCCACGGACGACGGCGGCGCCGTGGCGACCCTCCGCGACCGCACCGAGCTGGAGCGCCTCGGCCGCGAGCTCGACTCCACCCATGGCCTGATCGACGCCCTCCGCGCCCAGGACCACGAACACGCCAACCGCCTGCACACCCTCCTCGGCCTGCTTGAGCTGGAGATGCACGAGGAGGCGGTCGAGTTCGTCACGGAGGTCGTCGGGGTGCACCGGGCCACCGCCGAGCAGGTCACCGAGAAGGTGCACGACCCGCTGCTCGCCGCGCTGCTGGTGGGGAAGGCGACCGTCGCCGCCGAGCGCGGCGTCTCCCTGCGGCTCGCGCCCGACTCCCGCCTTCCGGACCGGCTTGTGGACCCGCGCGAGCTGGTCACGGTCGTCGGCAACCTGGTCGACAACGCCGTGGACGCCGCCGCGGGCACCCCCGGCGCCCTCGTCGAGGCCTCCTTCCGCGCCGAGGACCGTACGGTGGTGCTGCGGGTGTCGGACAGCGGCCCGGGGGTCCCCGAGGACCGCCGCGAGCTGATCTTCACCGAGGGCTGGACGACGAAGGCGCCGCCGTCCCACGGGAAGCGCGGTCTTGGCCTCGCGCTGGTGCGCCGGCTCGCCGAGCGCCGGGGCGGCACCGCGGGGGTCGCCGACGGCCCCGGGGGCGGCGCCGTGTTCACGGTCGTCCTCCCGGACGCCCTGACCGATCCGGAGCCCGCACCGGACCCACCCGCGACGCCCACGAACACTGCCGGGACCGCCAGGACCGCTGGGACCGCCGGGACCGCCGAGGAGGCGACGCGATGATCGACGTGCTCGTGGTCGACGACGACATCCGGGTGGCCCGGATCAACGCCGCCTATGCCGCCAAGGTCCCCGGCTTCCGGGTCGTCGCCACCGCCCACTCGACCGCGGGGGCGCTCGCCGCCCTGGACGACCACCCGGTGGACCTGATCCTGCTGGACCACTACCTGCCCGACGAGAACGGCCTCGCGGCGGTACGGGAGCTCCGCGCGCGCGGCCACCAGTGCGACGTGATCATGGTGACCGCGGCCCGAGACGTCGCCACGGTGCAGTCGGCGATGCGCCACGGCGCGCTCCAGTACCTGGTCAAGCCGTTCAACTTCGCCGGGCTGCGCGCCAAGCTGGAGGCGTACGCGACGCTCCGCCGCACTCTGGAGAGCGGCGGCGAGGCGGAACAGGCCGAGGTGGACCGGATCTTCGGCGTCCTTTCGGCGGGCGCCGTCGCCCCCGATCTGCCCAAGGGGCACTCCCCCACCACCGCCGAACTGGTACGGCAGGTGCTGCTCGCGGCCGACGGCCCGCTCTCCGCGCAGGAGATCGCCGAGCGGTCCGGCGTCAGCCGCCAGACAGCCCAGCGCTATCTGAAGCTCCTGGAGCGTACGGGCCGGGTGCTGCTCTCCCTCCGGTACGGCGAGACGGGCCGCCCCGAGCACCGGTACGCATGGGCGAGCTCACCGTCGGCCGGCTGAGGAACCGCAATGCTCACCGTCCCGCCGGCTGAGGGCCCGGGAGAGCCCCCGTCCGCCCGGCCCGGGAGAGCTCACCGTCTTCCCGCTTGACGGCCTCGGAGAGCCAACCGTCCGCCCGGCCCGACGGCCCGGCGGCCCGGGCGGGCCGGGCCCGACGGCCTGGGCGGGCCGGGCCGTACGCGGGGCGGTCAGACGGCTCCCGCGCCCGTCAGGGCCCGCACCTCGGTCTCCGCGTGCCGGGCCTCGTCCGGTGGCTCGGGCGAGGTGACCGTGCCCACCCAGCCGACGAGGAACCCGAGCGGGATGGACACCACTCCCGGGTTCTGCAACGGGAAGAGATGGAAGTCGACACCGGGGAACAGCGATTCCGGACTGCCGGAGACGACCGGGGAGACGAGGACGAGCAGCACGGCGGGAACCAGGCCGCCGTACACCGACCACACCGCGCCCCGAGTGGTGAACTTCCGCCAGAACAGCGAGTAGAGCAGCACCGGCAGATTGGCCGAGGCGGCGACCGCGAAGGCGAGCCCCACCAGGAAGGCCACGTTGAGGTCGCGGGCGAGCAGTCCCAGGCCGATGGCGGCCGCGCCGATCCCGGCGGCGGCGACCCGGGCCACGGCCACCTCGCTGTACTGCTTCGCGTGGCGGCGGCGCAGCGAGCTGTAGAGGTCGTGGGCGACAGAGGCGGAGGAGGCCAGGGTGATTCCCGCGACGACAGCGAGGATGGTCGCGAAGGCGACGGCCGCGACGACCGCGAAGAGCACCGTGCCGCCGGTGGAGCCCGCGCCGCCGCCGAGGTCGAGGGCGAGCAGCGGTACCGCCGTGTTCCCGGAGGCGTTGGACGCGCGGACCTCGTCGGGGCCGATCAGCGCTGCCGCGCCGAAGCCGAGCACGATGGTCATCAGGTAGAAGCTGCCGATGAGCCCGATGGACCAGACGACGGAGCGGCGGGCGGCGCGGGCGGTCGGCACCGTGTAGAAGCGCGACAGGATGTGCGGCAGTCCGGCGGTGCCCAGGACGAGGGCGAGGCCGAGGCTGATGAAGTCGAGGCGGGCCGTCCAGTCCCCGCCGTAGCGCAGCCCGGGCGACAGGAAGCCCAGGCCGTGCCCGCTGCGCTCGGCCGCGGTGGACAGCAGGCTGTTCACGTCGCCGTGGAACCGCAGCAGGACCAGGACCGTGAGCGCGATCGTCCCCGCCATGAGCAGGACCGCCTTGACGATCTGGATCCAGGTGGTGGCCCGCATCCCGCCGAGCGACACGTAGATCACCATCAGTGCTCCGACGCCGATCACCGTCCACGAGCGCGCCGCCTCGCTGGATCCCCCGAGCAGCAGCGCGACAAGGCTCCCGGCCCCCACCATCTGGGCCACGAGGTACAGCACGGAGACGGCCACCGACGATGTCCCCGCGGCGATCCGCACCGGCCGCTCCGCCATCCGCGCGGCGACGACATCGGCCAGCGTGAACCGCCCACAGTTCCGCACCAGTTCGGCGACCAGCAGGAGCACGACCAGCCAGGCGACGAGGAAGCCGACGGAGTACAGCATGCCGTCGTAGCCGTAGAGCGCGATCAGCCCGGAGATGCCGAGGAACGAGGCCGCGGACATGTAGTCGCCGGCGATGGCGAAGCCGTTCTCCAGCGGCGAGAAGAGCCGTCCGCCGGCGTAGAACTCCTCCGCCGAACCCTGCCGGTGACGGCTCACCCAGGTCGTGATCCCCAGGGTGACGGCGACGAACACACTGAAGAGGACGAGCGCCAGGGTCTGGTGGTCTCCGGTCACCGCTGCGCCACCCCTCGGGTCATCTCCTGTGTGTCCCAGCGCAGTTCAAGTGCGGCCCGATCCCTCCGCAGCCGCGCGTGGCGTGCGTAGGCCCAGGTCAGCAGAAAGGTCGTGAGGAACTGTCCGAGTCCCGCGACCATCGCCACGTTCACCACTCCGGCCACCGGCCTGGCCATGAGCCCCGGTGCGGCGGTCGCCGCCACCACGTACGCGAGGTACCAGAGGAGGAACGCCAGGGTCGCGGGGAAGACGAACCGGCGGTAGCGGCGGCGGACTTCCTGGAACGCGGGACTTCGCTGGACTTCCAGATAGATCTCCGCCGCACTGTGGACCCGCTGCCGCGGCACCGTGTCGGGGCGGCCGTCACCGGGGTGGCTGCCGCCGGGCGCGCGGGCCGCCGGCTCCTCACTCCCGCCGGAGACCGTCACGTCGTACCAGGGGTCGTCGACCGCGATCGCCGCGGCGTCACGCCCCTTCTGCTTGTCCACCTGCTCCACCGACCAACTCTCCTTGTCAGCGAACCGTTCCGGCCGCGTGCCCAAGGATGGACAGAGCGGGAAGATCCCGGACTCTTCTCCCCCCTCACTTCACCCCATCAGGTGACTCTTTTCCCAGGTGGCCTGACCAGACCGTGCTGATATGCGTACCGCACGGCCTGCGCGCGGTCCCGTACCCCGGTCTTGGCGAAGAGATTGTTGATGTGTGTCTTCACCGTCGCCGTGGAGATCCGCAGCCGTTTCGCGATCTCCGTGTTGGACAGGCCGTCCGCGACCAGCACGAGCACCTCCGTCTCCCGCTCCGTCAGACCGTCGTCGCCCGCGACGCCCCGGTCACTCCGACCGCCCCTGTCATTCGGGTCACGCCGGTCACTTTGACCCCTCCGTTCACTCTGATCACTCTGGCCCCCACGGTCATCCGGGGCGACCTGGACGTCGGGGCCGTCCGGGCCGTCCCGATCCATCAGGCGCTCGAGGAGGCGCCGCTGCACGGCGGGTGAGAGACCGGCCCGGCCGTCGATCACGTCCCGCACGGCCCGCTCGATCTCCTCCCCGCCGGCGTCCTTGGTGAGGTATCCACGGGCCCCGGCCCGCAGCGCCGGGAACAGCGAGTCGTCGTCGGCGTAGGTGGTGAGCACGACGACCTCCGTCCCCGGATGCCGCTCGCGGATCCTTCGCGTGGCCTCGACGCCGTCGCAGCGGGGCATCCGCAGATCCATCAGGACGACGTCGGGACCGAGCTCGGCGGTGAGCGCGACCGCTTCCTCCCCGTCGCGGGCCGCCCCGACGACCTCGATGGCGGGGAGCAGTCCGAGCAGCATCACGATCCCCTCGCGCACGACGGCCTGGTCGTCGGCGACGACGACCCGCGCGACGCGGTCGCGGTCCGCGGCGCTCATGCCGGCACCCGCAGCCGCACGGTGAACCCCGGCCCCTCGGGACCCGCGTCCAGGCTGCCGCCGAGCAGCTCGGCCCGCTCCCTCATGCCCAGCAGCCCGTATCCGGAACCGGACGACCCGAGGTCCGCGCCGCCGCCTGTGCCCTCGTCCGTCCGGGGCGGCCCGGAGTCGCGTATCTCCAGGGAGACCTCGTCCGGCCCGTAGGCGAGAAGGATCGTCGTCCGGGCACCCGGGGCGTGCTTGCGGACATTGGTGAGGGCCTCCTGCGCGACCCGTCGCACCGCCTGCGAGGCCTCGGCGGGCAGATCCCGGCGGCGACCGGTGACGTCGACCTCGGCGCGGTCCTCCCGCGCCAGCTCCCGCAGATAGTCCTCGACCGGCGCCATGTCCCCCCGCAGGGCCGAGAGCGCGTGGCGGGTCTCGGCGAGCCCCTCCCTGGCCATGGACCTGGCCGAGGTCACCAGCTTGAGGATCTCCGTGCTGTCCGCCCCGGCCTCGATCTGGAGCCGCGCGACCTCCAGGTGGACCATCTGGGCCGAGAGGCTGTGCGCGAGCACGTCATGTATCTCCCGGGCGATCCTGGCCCGCTCGGCGAGCGCCGCCGAGGCCGCCTCCGCCTCCCGGGCGAGCCGTTCCTGCGCGAGCAGCTGGAACCCGGCCCCGCGCGCCTCGGCGTCCAGCCGGAGCGAGTAGCCGGCGAGCAGCACGGCCGCCGTGGTGACACCGGCGCCGAGGAGCCCGGTCTCGTCGGCCTCCACGAACCCGGCCACGAGGACGGCCACGACGGCCAGCCCCACGGAAAGCGGCAGCCGCTCCATCGCCATGACCGAGACGACGATCCAGATCACGGTCGCGGGCGTCGGGGCCCCCGCCGCGTAGGCCCCGAGGCCGCACAGCGCGATCACCACGAGGAGCCCCAGCGAGGCCCCGAGACGGTGATCGAGGGTGGTGTGGTGATACCACAGGGCCACCCACACGCAGAGCCCGAAGCCGAGCGGGGGCAGAGGCGCGTACCAGCCGCCGAAGGCCCCCGAGGTGTAGCAGCCGGTCACCACCAGGACGCTGAGTCCCGCGATCATGGTGTAGTCGAGGACGATCCGTCCCCGGGGCACCCCGATCCGCGTGAGCGCCTCCCGCGACGGCCAGGAGAGCCAGGACGGACCGGGAGCCACCGCGCTCGCCGCCCCTGCCCGCCCGTTCGTCCCCGATGCGGGCCCCGACGCCGATCCCGGTGCCCCTGCCGATCCCGATGCCGAGAGACCTCGGCCGCGCATCCCGTCCATGTCCGTCCCCCTCCGACACTTCGATGTTACGGAGAGTCGCGGGCGCTGGGATCGGCCCGTGGGTGGAGCGAGTGCCTCCACCCACGGGTGGAGGCCGTCAGGCGTCGATGCGTGACCGGTCGAGAGTCGCCGCCGATCCGGTGATGAACTCCTTGCGGGGCGCCACGTCGTTGCCCATGAGGAGGTCGAAGACCTGCTCGGCCGCGTCCAGGTCGCCGATGTTGATCCGGCGCAGGGTGCGGTGACGCGGGTCCATGGTGGTCTCCGCGAGCTGGTCGGCGTCCATCTCGCCCAGACCCTTGTAGCGCTGGATGGAGTCCTTGTAGCGGACCCCCTTGCGCTGGAACTCCAGGAGGGTCTGCCGCAGCTCGTTGTCCGAGTACGTGTAGACGTACTTGTCCTGGCCCCGCTTGGGCTGGACCAGCTCGATCCGGTGCAGCGGCGGAACCGCGGCGAAGACCCGGCCGGACTCGACCATGGGCCGCATGTACCGCTGGAAGAGCGTCAGCAGCAGGCACCGGATGTGGGCGCCGTCGACGTCGGCGTCGACCAGGAGGACGATCTTGCCGTAGCGGGCGGCGTCGATGTCGAAGGTGCGGCCCGAGCCCGCTCCTATGACCTGGATGATCGCCCCGCACTCGGCGTTCTTGAGCATGTCCGAGACGGAGGACTTCTGGACGTTGAGGATCTTTCCGCGGATCGGCAGCAGCGCCTGGAACTCGCTGTTCCGGGCGAGCTTGGCCGTACCGAGGGCCGAGTCACCCTCGACGATGAAGAGCTCGCTGCGCTCCACGTCGTCGCTGCGGCAGTCCGCGAGCTTGGCCGGCAGCGAGGAGGACTCGAGCGCGGTCTTCCTGCGCTGCGCCTCCTTGTGCTGACGGGCGGCGATCCGGGTCCGCGCCGCCGCGACGGCCTTCTCGAGGACGGCGCGCGCCTGGGCCTTGGCGTCCCGCTTGGTGGAGGTGAGGAAGGCCTTGAGCTCCTTGGCCACCACGTTCGCCACGATCCTGCGGGCGGCGGAGGTACCGAGGATCTCCTTGGTCTGGCCTTCGAACTGCGGCTCGGCGAGGCGGACCGTCACGACGGCCGTGAGGCCCTCCAGGGCATCGTCCTTGACGATGTCGTCCTCGGCGACGCGCAGCATCTTGGCCGAGCGCAGCACCTCGTTCACCGTCTTGGTGATGGCCTGCTCGAAGCCGGAGACGTGGGTGCCGCCCTTGGGGGTGGCGATGATGTTGACGAAGGACTTGACCGTGGAGTCGTAGCCCGTACCCCAGCGCAGGGCGACGTCGACGGCGAGTTCACGGGTGACCTCGGTCGGGGTCATGTGGCCGCGCTCGTCGAGGACGGGGACGGTCTCCTTGAAGGTGCCCTGTCCGGTGAGGCGCTGGATGTCGCAGACGGCCTTGTCCTGAGCGAGGTACTCGCAGAACTCGCTGATGCCGCCGTCGAAGCGGAAGGTCTCCTCGCTCTTGCCGACGCCGGCCAGGTCCCGCTCGTCGCGGACGACGATGGTGAGACCGGGGACGAGGAAGGCGGTCTGCCGGGCGCGCTGGTGGAGCGTCTCCAGGGAGAGCTTGGCGTCCTTGAGGAAGATCTGCCGGTCCGCCCAGTAGCGGACGCGGGTGCCGGTGCGGTTCTTCGGGACGCGCTTGCCCTTGATCAGGCCGTTGGCCGGATCGAAGGGGCTGTCGGGGCCCTGCTCTGTGAAGATGCCGGGGACACCGCGACGGAAGGAGATCGCGTGCGTCGCGCTGTTCCGGTCGACCTCGACGTCGAGACGGGCCGACAGGGCGTTCACCACAGAGGCGCCGACGCCGTGCAGGCCGCCGGAGGCCGCGTACGAACCGCCGCCGAACTTTCCGCCGGCGTGCAGCTTGGTCATGACGACCTCGACGCCGGAGAGCCCGGTCTTCGGCTCGACGTCGACCGGGATGCCCCGGCCGTTGTCCCGGACCTCGACGGATCCGTCGTCGTGGAGGATGACCTCGATGTGGTCGCAGTAGCCACCGAGGGCCTCGTCGACCGAGTTGTCGATGATCTCCCAGATGCAGTGCATCAGGCCGCGGCTGTCGGTGGACCCGATGTACATACCGGGGCGCTTGCGGACCGCTTCGAGCCCTTCCAGTACGAGCAGGTGCCGCGCGGTGTAGTTGGAACCGTCACGGTCTGCGGTCAGCAGCGCACTGGACGGCACGGACGTCTCGGCGGTCACGCGGTTCGCTCCTCGCTGAATTTGAAATCTGGCCCGGTGGGGTAAGGCCCGGCATCGGTCACCGCACAGAGGGTACCGATGCCTGGTAGAGCCGTTGTAACGCCACCCTCCCCGATTCCTCATGCTAGTCCAGCGTCGCATGGATGTTCGATCCCTCGATGGGGTGACGTGAACATCACGTTCCCTTCCAGGCATGAACCATTTAGGCTCCGGGCACGTCCTCATCAACAACCGGCAACCGCCGGGAGGGCTAACCGACACAAGCAACGCGAAATCCGTAGAGCTACGCAATACGGCTCATTCGCCGCCAACCGGCAGCAGACAGCCACCTTGGGAAGAAGTTTCAAGGAAAAGGCACGAGCGGGAACGTTTTCGGCCTGGTTGGATGTTGACCCTGGTACGACAGCTCGTCGAGCTAGAGAAGAGGCGACGTGACTACTGTTCTGACCCCCGCGAGCCCCCTGACGGCCGCTGACCGCTGCGACCGCTGCGGCGCCCAGGCTTACCTGCGTGTCGTCCTGACCAGCGGAGGTGACTTGCTCTTCTGCGCCCACCACGGACGCAAGTTCGAGCCGGAACTCAAGAAGATCGCCGTTGAGATACAGGATGAGACGGACCGGCTGACCGACGTGCCGGCCCGCACGCAGGGCGAGGACCACGCCTGACGCGCCATCCACGACGAGCCCAGGGCCGGTCATAGATCGGACGGCGGGCGGTCACTCCCTCGCGGGGTGACCGCCCGTTCTCGTACCCGGCCGTTCCGTGGCCGGGTGCCTCGCCCTCGGCTCAGAAGACCGCCGGAAGCACCTCGGAGACCCGCGTGTAGACGCCCGGGTTCTCCGCCTGCCCGCAGCCGCTGCCCCAGGACACCAGCCCGACGAGCCGCCCCTGGGCGACCAGCGGCCCCCCGCTGTCCCCCTGGCACGCGTCCTTCCCGCCCTGCGGGTCCCCCGCGCACAGCATCGTCCCGCGCTGGTACCGGACACCGAAACCGCCCGGATACGCGCGCTCGCACGCCGTGTCCGGCAACACCTGGACGGGCGCCGTCCGCAGCGCGGAGGCGTAGGAGCCGTTGCCCGTGGTGTCGCCCCAGCCGTAGACGTCCGCCGCCGTTCCCGGCGCGTACGCGGCGTCTCCCGAGCGGGCGACGCCGATCGCGTACGACTCCGGCAGCGCGCTCACGAGCGTCAGCACGGCCAGATCGCCCGCGTTGGTCGTCGGGTCGTAGTCCGGGTTGATCCAGGTGTCGGAGATCCGTACCTCCTGGCCGCCCTGCCCACCGAGCGCCGCGCGGCCCGCGATGACCGCGAAGTCACGGACCTCCCAGGGCTCGCCGCCGAGCACCTCACGGCCCAGGCAGTGGGCCGCCGTGAGCACCTTCGTCGGCGCGACGACCACACCGCCGCAGAACTGCCCCGCGCGCGTACCCCCGAACCGGTCACGACTGGACAGGGCGACGACCCACGGCGCGTCCGTGATCTGGGTCGGCCGGCCACCCACCACGACGCTGTCGGCGGCCACGGGACCGGCGGTGGCGAGCTGTCCCGCCGCTGCGGTGATCAGGCCCAGAGCACCCGTCAATGCTCGGGTGAGGGAACCACGCATGGAGCCTCCTGACTCTCCGGTGATGTCGGTTCACCCAGCGTCCAGCACGACGCGCCGACATGCACCCGCGCACAGCCGGAGGGCCCGGCTCCCCCTTTCGGGGAACCGGGCCCTTCCGTGTGCCGATGCGTACCTCGTACGGATCAGTCGAGGTAGTCGCGCAGCACCTGCGAGCGCGACGGGTGGCGCAGCTTCGACATCGTCTTCGACTCGATCTGGCGGATCCGCTCTCGCGTCACGCCGTAGACCTTGCCGATCTCGTCCAGCGTCTTCGGCTGGCCGTCGGTGAGGCCGAAGCGCATGGAGACGACGCCCGCCTCACGCTCGGAGAGCGTGTCGAGGACGGAGTGCAGCTGCTCCTGGAGCAGGGTGAAGCTGACCGCGTCGGCCGGCACGACCGCCTCGGAGTCCTCGATGAGGTCGCCGAACTCGCTGTCGCCGTCCTCACCCAGCGGGGTGTGGAGGGAGATCGGCTCACGGCCGTACTTCTGGACCTCGATGACCTTCTCGGGGGTCATGTCGAGCTCCTTGGCCAGCTCCTCCGGGGTGGGCTCACGGCCCAGGTCCTGGAGCATCTGGCGCTGGACGCGCGCGAGCTTGTTGATGACCTCGACCATGTGCACCGGGATACGGATGGTGCGGGCCTGGTCGGCCATGGCGCGGGTGATCGCCTGACGGATCCACCAGGTGGCGTACGTGGAGAACTTGTAGCCCTTGGTGTAGTCGAACTTCTCGACGGCGCGGATCAGACCCAGGTTGCCCTCCTGGATCAGGTCCAGGAAGAGCATGCCGCGGCCGGTGTAGCGCTTGGCCAGCGAGACCACCAGACGGAGGTTGGCCTCCAGGAGGTGGTTCTTGGCGCGGCGGCCGTCCTCGGCGATGATCTCCAGCTCGCGCTTGAGCTTCGGGGCGAGCTTGTCGGAGTTCGCGAGCTTGTCCTCGGCGAACAGGCCGGCCTCGATGCGCTTGGCGAGCTCGACCTCCTGCTCGGCGTTGAGCAGCGGGACCTT
Organism: Streptomyces sp. NPDC002232; assembly: GCF_042890295.1. Taxonomy (NCBI): domain Bacteria; kingdom Bacillati; phylum Actinomycetota; class Actinomycetes; order Kitasatosporales; family Streptomycetaceae; genus Streptomyces; species Streptomyces sp. NPDC002232. The sequence continues at coordinate 1,038,961 of NZ_JBIARV010000005.1, forward strand.
GCCGATCTGCTTGAGGTAGTCCTTGACCGGGTCCGCGGTGGCACCGGCGACGGCGACCTGCTGGGCCGGAGCGTCGTCCTCGTCCTCGTCGGACAGGACGAAACCCTTGCTCTCGCCCTCGGTCTCCTCTTCCTCGCCCTTGCCGGGCGCCACGTCCTCGAGGAGCTCCTCGCCCTCAATGAGCTCGTCGTCCTTCTTGGACGTGGTCTTCTTGGCCGCCGTCTTCTTGGCGACGGCCTTCTTCGCGACCGTCTTCTTCGCGACGGTCTTCTTCGCGGCCGCCTTCTTGGCGGCCGATCCGGCCTCGTCGGCCGGGTCGGTGCCCTCGGCCGCCGGGGCCGCGGAGGCCGAGACGGTGGTCTTCGTCACGGTCGTCCTGGCGGTGACGGTCTTGGTGGCGGTGCGCTTGGCCGGGCTCTTCGCTGCGACGCTCTTGCGGGCGCGCTTCGGCGACTCCGCTGCACTGACCATCAGCGTCACACCCTCTTCCTCGAGGATCTGATTGAGGCTGCGCAGAACATTCTTCCACTGGGTTGGCGGAATCTGGTCAGCTTCGAAGGCCCGACGCACGTCATCGCCGGCGATCTGCCCATCAGCCTTTCCCCGCTCGATGAGCGCCATCACAGACTCGGACTCGGCGATCTCCGGCGGGAGCGTACGGGATGTGCTGGCCGACACGAACAACCTCTCGGAACGATGGAAACGGCTTCCGGCCCCGCCCTGGATCGGGCTGGAGCCGACGACCGTCGACGGGGAATGTGTCGACGGCGCGGGCTTGACCGGGGAACTGCACAGCGCCTCCACGGGCTGCTGTATTCCTTCCTCGGCTGTCACCTCTTAGGTCATCGCACGGCTCGGAGGAGTGTTACGCCCAATCTTCGTGGCCCGAGTCACACCTCATTTGCGACGAAACGGCCAGAGAGGCCGATCACCACACATTGTGCCGCCAGAACCCGGGCGTCACCCGGGGAGAGCCTGTCGGCCCCTCGGGTGGCGCCCGGACCCGGCGGCACGCGAAGCGTGCGCCTCCGCGTTCCCGGCCACGGCTCGCGGGTCAGTGTTCGCGAGGGGCGGGAACGACACGCTCCACCTCGGGGTGAACCGTGAGCAGCTGGCGCATGGCACTCTCGGCGCCGTGCGCGTCCCCGGCGGCGAGTGCGTCCACGATCCGGGCGTGGTGGGAGAGGCAGGCCTCGCTCGGGCGGTCACAGCCGGTGGCGGGGCCCCCGGAGACCTGGAGGGCGGCGCCGACGATGCCGGAGAGGTGCTCCAGCATGCGGTTCCCGGCCAGCTGGATGAGGAGGGAGTGGAACTCGGTGTCGGCACGGGAGAAGGTGATCCCGTCACCCTGGGCGAACGCGTGCCCCATGATCTCGACCATGTCGGCGAGACGCTGCTGCACGTCCTCGCGGCCGTGCCCGGCGGCGAGGCGGGCGGCGAGGGGCTCGATGGTCCACCGCATCTCGTTCAGCTCCCGGCGCTGGTCGTCGCGCTGCGGGCCGAACGCGCGCCATTCGATGATGTCGGGGTCGAGGAGGTTCCAGTCGCTGACGGGCCTGACCCGCGTCCCGACGTTCGGGCGGGCGCTGACCAGCCCCTTCGCCTCCAGCACACGCAGCGACTCGCGCACGACGGTGCGCGACACCTCGAAGCGCTGACCGATCTCCTCGGGGACGAGCGGACGGTCGGCCCCCAGGTCTCCGGACACGATCATCTGACCGAGCTGCTGGACGAGCTGCCCGTGCAGCCCGCGGCCCCTGTTGCCGGCGGTCCGGCGGCCGACGCGGCCGAGGTCGGTGTCCACCCCCTCCCAGGAGGGCGGACCCACGCGGCCGGCGGCGGGCGCCTCCGCGTAGGGGTAGCGGTCGAGATCGCCCGGGGCGCCGAGGCCGGAGTCGACGGAGCGGGCGGCGGTCATCATGGTGTGCGCAAGGGTACTCACGCATCCTTTGTCGGCGTTGCTTCCGTGGCCCTTGAGGTCTTTGGTGAAAAGCACACGAAAGGGTGATCGGCACCCCCTACACAATTGACGATTAATCGGACATAAGGTGCGTAATTCGAGGGAGTTGACGGCAAAGCGGAATGTTCTGGTCCGAAGGTGATCACCAACGGGCTTTCCGGCGAAGGCCGGTGAACACGTAGGCGCACAACAGCCCTGTCAACGTGAGCGAGAGGGCCACCCCCGAAGGCTGGCCGACCACCTTCAGGGCTCCCGCCAGCCACCGGTCGACGGCCGGGGACCACTGCGGTCCCGCGAACTCGCGCAGCCTCGCCGGAAGTCCGGCGGCCGAACGCACCGTCGGCCCCGTCAGCACCTTCTGCAACACAGGAACGAAGGCGACCGGCACCGCCAGCACGGCCGCAACTCCGGCGGCCGCGGCCCTGAACACTCCGGCGCCGAGCACCCCGGCCCACGCGCACCCGACGACCAGACCCAGCCAACTCGCAAAGAGATCGGGCCAGTTCCTCGGTACGGGGATCAACTCACCGCCATGGACGAGGCGCAGGACCTCAAGGTCCACCGTCACGACGAGCACCCCGAGCGCCAGGGCGACACAGGCGGCCACGGCGAGCTTCGCGAACAGCAGGCCCGGCCTGCGGGGTACGGCCCCCCGCCCCGTGGTGAGCGCGGGATAGCGGTACTCCTCCCCGAAGGAGAAGGCGCCGATCAGCCCGGCACCGAGAGCCGCGGGCGGCAGCGGGGAGAGCGCGGGCCAGCCGGTCAGGACCGCGGGCAGGTCGGCGCGGCCGCTGCGACCCAGGAGCAGGGCGAGCGTCAGCGAGACCAGCAGGACGGCGGCCACGACGAGCGGCGTGGAGGGCACCCCCAGGAGCCGGTGGAGCTCGTACCTCAGCGGCCGCAGGGGCGAGCGTGCCGGCCGCCGCGCGGCACCTCGCCCGGAGCCGAAAGCCTCAGCGCGCCGTCCGGAGCCCGAGAACGCGACACGTCGTCCGGGACGCGCGACCTCCCCCGCAGCTCCGGATGCCCGTGCGGGGCCCTTCCCGACTGCCGCAGGGGCTACATCGGCCCCGGGTCCGCCGCCCGCCGCCGTCCGCCGGACTCCCGCTCCCCCGGCGCGGCCTCGGCCGTCGACGTCCCCGTCGCCCCCTCGCTCCTCGGCGAGCCGGTGGACGGGGACGCCGTGTCGGAACGCCGTGTCGCCGACGGACGCGCAGTCGCTGCCGTAGACGGACAGCCGGCTGCCGTCCTCGGCGACCACCTCGACCGGGCGACGTGCGGCCCTGGCCTCCTGCGTCACGACCGCGGCGAGCCGTGCCGCGTGGGGGGTGCGGACGACGACCCTGGGACGCAGACGGGTACGGGCGAATTCGACGGCGTCCTGGTCGGCGACGAGCCGCCCGCCGCCGAGCGTGACGACGCGGTCGGCGTTGCGGGCCGCGTCCTTGGGGTCCGCCGTGGTGTACAGCACGGTTCCGCCCTCGGCGGCGTGCGCCCGCAGCCGCTCGTACAGCCAGGTCCTCTCGGGTACGGAGAGACCCGCGGCCGGTTCGTCGAGCAGCAGGGTGTGGGGGGTGCCCAACAGGGCCGACGCGAGCCCGAGTCGACGGTCCGCGCCGATCGGCAGGGTGCCGATGCGTCGGCGCTCCAGACCGGCGAGGCCCACGGTCCGGACCAGTTCGTCGGCGCGCGCGGCGGGCACTCCGGAGGCCGCGGAGAGCATCCGAAGCTGGCCCCGGAGCGTGCGGGAGGGGTGCCCGGGCACGTCCCCGAGGAGCACGCCGACCTCGCGCGGGGGGTGGGCGATGCGGTGCAGCGGCCGCCCGCGGAAGTAGGTGATCCCACGGCCCGGCTCGAGTTCGAGCATGAGCCGGAGAGCGGTGGTCTTGCCGGCTCCGCGCGGGCCGAGCAGAGCGGTCACGGTCCCCGGCCGCGCCTCGAAGGTCAGATCGTCCACGGCGGGCGGGCGGTCGCGGCGGGGAGTACTGGTCAGTCCGATTGCCTGGAGCATCGCTTCTCTCGCGGTCGATGACACCGCTCCGCGGAAGGGCGGCGCTTCCGCAGCAAGATAACGCTACATTTCGGACTTTCCGCGTAATGTTGCCAGTCTGGGGCGGCGGATGCGCCCGCCTCTCAGACCTCCGGGCGCAGCATCGGCGGGTTGAGAAGGGTGGCCCCACCAGCCCGGAAGAGCTGCGCGGGGCGCCCTCCCTGACGGGTCGTGGTTCCTCCGGCGGGCACCAGGAAGCCGGGCGTGCCGGTCACCTTGCGGTGGAAGTTCCTCGGGTCGAGGGAGACGCCCCAGACGGCCTCGTAGACGCGCCGCAGCTCTCCGACCGTGAACTCCGGCGGGCAGAAGGCCGTGGCGAGGGACGAGTACTCGATCTTGGAGCGGGCGCGCTCCACGCCGTCCGTGAGGATCCGCGCGTGGTCGAAGGCGAGTGCCCCCGGCCCGTCCCCGGCCTTGGCGGTCGCGTCCTCGCCCAGGAGCTCCTCGACCGGGGCCCAGCGGGCGCTGTTCGCGTCGCCGCCCGCGCGCGGCGCGGGAAGGTCGGGTGCCAGCGCCAGATGGGCGACGCTCACGACCCTCATGCGCGGGTCGCGGTCGGGTGCTCCGTACGTCGCCAGCTGCTCCAGGTGCGCGCCGTTGGTCGGCACGGGCGGCGGGGCGGCGGGGTCGTGCGCGCAGAGGCCCGTCTCCTCGACCAGTTCACGCGCGGCCGCGGTACCGAGGTCCTCGTCCTCCCGCACGAATCCGCCGGGCAGCGCCCAACGCCCCTGGTACGGCGTCTCTCCTCGCCGTACGACCAGGGTGCACAGTGCGTGGCGCCGCACGGTGAGCACGACCAGATCGACGGTCACGGCGAAGGGAGGGAAGGCCGACGGGTCGTAGGGAGGCATGCCGCGATCATAGTCGTCTTCCTGACGATAAACACGCCCCGCGGAAGCATCGGCCGCGACTTCCTCACCGCGCCGCGAGGCTTCTCTCGTCTCTGCGCCCGGCATCCCGTCACACCCCCAGTTGAAGGCCCTCGGCGGCCTCCTCGACCATACCGAGACCCAGCCTGCCGACCCGCACGGCGAACGGTTCGCCGGCGACCACGAGCCCGGAGAGCCTGATGGCGCCGAGCGGGGCGGAGGCCAGCGGGTGCACCGCCACGGACCGGCCGGGCGCGTCGGGTCTGACGCCCGCGAGGGCGAGCAGCGCGTGGACGGCTCCGGCGGCCGCGACGGCCGCCGGGCGGCACGCCGCCGGGTGGGGCACCGGACGTCCGCCCGTCGTCCGCTGCTCGCCCGCGTACATCTCGGGGAGCCGGTGGCCGAAGGCCGCCGCCGCGTCGAGCAGCCCCCGGAGGAGGGAGGCGGCCTCCTTCTCGTGGCCCGCTGCGGCGAGACCGGAGACGGCGACCGCGGTCTCGTGCACCCGGACCGCGCCGGACCGGTGGCCGAAGGGGTTGTGGCCCGGTTCCTTGGTGCCGAGGCCGCGCAGGCCCCAGCCGGAGTCGAGCGCCGGGGTGCCGAGCAGCCTCGCCACCTGTTCGGTCTGCGTCCGGTCCAGGAGGCCCGCCGCGTACCGTCCGCCGCCCAGCAGCCCGGTGTCGAGCAGATGCGCCGCCCAGCCGCCGAGGTGCGGCCAGGTCCGGCCGTCCGGGGCGCGGGCCACGGCGGGACGTCCGCCCCCCGGGTCGTCGAGCCAGAAGTCACGCCGGAACCGCTCCCGCAGGGACCCCGCCGCCTCGCGCAGGGCGCCTCCGCCGGGTCGCCCGCAGCCGTCGAGGAGGTCGGCGCCGAGCAGGGCGGCACGGTGCGCGTGGGCCTGGGTCTCGGCCCGCCAGGGGCCGGCGGGCCCCGGGTCCGGGACGAGGCCGTCCCGGTCGGCCGTACGTCGGAGCCAGTCGAGGCAGCGCTCCGCGACGGGCAGGAGCTCCTCCAGGTCCGCTGCCGGGAGCCCCCAGCGACGCGCCTCGGCGAGGACAGCGGGGAACGCGAGGGTGGCCTCGATGCCGGTGCAGCGCGGCGGAAGGTGCGGACCGGCGTCCCTGAGGGGCCCCTGGAGGCGTCCGGAGTCGGGGCCGTCACCGGAGAGTTGGGTGCGTCCGAGGGCCCGCAGGGTGGTGGTGGCGAGCCGGGTGCCGAGAGGCAGGGCCATGCGGGCCGCCCAGAGCGCCTCGGCGGTGACCGGTCCGCAGCGCCAGGGGACACCGGCCGCGAAGTGGACGTCCGCCGGGCGAGCGGGGTCGCGCTGGAGCAGGGCCCGCAGGTCCTCGACCGAGGCGCGGAGCAGGTCCCCCGGCCGAGGGTCGTCGCCCTCGGCGCAGGCTTCGGCGAGGAGGTGACCGCCGGGCCGCCCGGAGCCCGCTCCGGTGGAGGGGGAGGTGCGGCCCGCCGACTCGCCGCGGACCCGCAGCCGAATCGTGAACGCCGCTCCGGGCGCCAGCTCCGCCTCCCAGCGGAGCACTCCCGCCACTGCCAGGGAGTCCATGGGCGGTGGGTCGGCCGTGACGGCGGTGGACCGGCCGTCGTCGCCGGTCCACCGCAGTCCCGTGCCGTGGACGCTGGCGGCGAGCTCGGGGCCTGTGCGCCCCGACGCCACGGCGCCCAGGTCCGCGAGATCCGTGCCCAGAGCGACTTCCACCGGGATCCGGAGGGGCCGTGCCGCGGCGCTGCGCAGGGTGATCCGCTCGGTCCCGTCGGCGCTCCGCGTGCGCTCGACCGTGAGGGCGGGGTCCGGCCCGGAGTCCCCGGGGACGCGGAGGGCGCCGAGGAACACCGCCCGGTCGGCACCCGCCATGCGGCCCTGGAGCGCGACGGGTTCGCGGCCGGCGATCCGCAGGACGCAGCGGGACAGGAGGCGCCGCCCCGCGTCGTACACCCCTTCGGCCCCCTCCCCGGTGAGCTGACCGTGCTCGGCGCAGATCGCGAGGGCGGGCAGGGCCACGCAGAGGAGTGCTCCGTGCACCGAGGGGAGCTCCGGGGGGCGGGGGGCGCGTGGGAACGAGATGCCGGCGCCGGACGTGTGTCCGGAGGCGGGTCCGGGCGGCTGGACGGTGGGGCGGCCGGGGGCCGGGACGGGGCTGGGAGCCATGGCGGGTACGGGCTGCTCTCTGTGCGAACCGGTCGGCCGGCGGGGCGTCGGCGGGACGGTTCGTACGACTCCGCCAGAGAGCTGAACGCGTCGGCGGGCGGCCGGGTCACGGTCGTCATCGGCCACTCCTGGACCCGCGCGGCCCGCCGGGCCTCGGGGCCCCGCTCCCGGGTCGTCCCTTCGCGGGGTTGCCGGGGCGGACTCCCGCCGTCGTCCGGCGGTCGTTCTTGCCGGTCCGCTGCTCCGGCCTCCTGAGCGAGGACGCGGTTCCCGGGCGGCGACCCGCCCGCATCCGGATCCGGCGGGAGGACGGCGGAGCCTGCCCGTCCGCGGGCTGGCGGGCGTCCCGCTCGTCCCTCAGGCAGGAGCGGAGCGATTCGGGGTCGAGCCCTTCGTTGCACGCCTGGTGCAACAGTCGGGCGAAGACGTATTCGGGGTCGGCGTCGAGGGCGAGGCCGAGGGCGACCCGGGCGGTCGGCTCGTCGCCCATGGACCAGGCCGTCCAGCCCGCGAGGGTCAGGGGCGCGGCGGCGTGCTCCTGGTAGGGCGGGACGCAGCGCCTGGCGAGAACGCGCCACAGTCGAAGGGCGGCGGTCCCCTCCCAGCCCTCCATCCATTCGGCGGCGCGGTCCCGGGTGACCCGGTCCTGGAGACCGAGCACGAGAGCGGCCGCTTCCTCGGTGGTGACCAGTGCGTCGTCCGCGGCGTCGCCCGATGCCGTCGAAGCGGCGGGCCGCCCCGGGCGGACGGACCGCACCTGGCCCGAAATGCGCACAGGAGCGGCCGGGGCGACCCGGCCGCCGGCGGCCCCCGGCCCCTCCGGGCCCCGGCGCCCGGGGCCGGCGAAGCGACGCAGGATCTCGCGGGCGAGCCCCAGGGTCGCCTCGCGCACCTCTTGGCGCCCCTGATCCTCGGCGCCTTCCACGATGCGGGGGACGATCGCTGCGGCGGCCGCGTCGAGGGAGGCCCGCTGCTCCTCGTCCCTCGGCCCGCCGCGCGGCTTGAGCCGGGCCTCCATGTCCCGCTGGGTGCCCCGGACCTGCACTCCCGCGTAGGTGGCCGCCGCCGCCATGACCGAGGTGCCGTTGAGCGCGAGAGGGGTGCCGTCGGGCGGGCAGCAGCGCTGGTCGGGGCAGCAGTACGAGAAGTAGAGCCCGTCGGTGATGCAGAGGGCCTCGTAGACGGGGATGTCGAGGGCGCCGCAGGCGGTTCGCAGCCGCTGGGCGAAGGGCCGCAGCCGCTCCATCACCCTGCGGCCCGTCTCACCGGGGGCGGGGTCCTGGCAGAGGAAGACGACGATGCCGTCCGGCCGGGCGCCGGACCGGGCACCTCCCTCGACGAGGCACTCGGCGAGATGGTCCGCGGTGGACGCCCACTCCCGGGGCGAGCGCGGGATCCCGAGCCTGACCCGGCCCCCGAAGCGGCCGTGCTCGCCGTGGAGGGCGACCAGGACGACGGAGTCCGTGGGGTGGAAGCCCAGCACGAACGGCAGGGCGTCGGCCAGCTCCGCGGGGCCGCGCAGCGTGATCTGCTGGGTGCGGGCGGGGCCATTGGATTCGTGGTGATTCGCGTTCATGGTCAGGACGGTCTCGTGATCTCCCGAAATCCGAAACCCCTGTGGATAACTCCCGGATCGCGGCTTCCGTCGTCCTGCCGAGTTGTCCACAGGTTCGATGTCTCATTCGCGCGATGTCCGAGGCATCGGGTTGCATGGGGGCATGACCCAAGCAGCCCCGCAGGAAGACCGCGCCGCCCTCCGAACCGCCGCCGACGCCGTGCTCGCCCGTCTCGTCTCCGACCCGACGGGCAGGGCCAGACTGCGCGAGGACCAGTGGCGGGCCATCGAGGCACTGGTCGCCGACCGGCGCCGGGCGCTGGTGGTGCAGCGGACCGGGTGGGGCAAGTCCGCCGTGTACTTCGTGGCGACCTCCCTGCTCCGTGAGCGCGGCAGCGGTCCGACCGTGATCGTCTCCCCCCTGCTCGCGCTGATGCGCAACCAGGTGGAGGCGGCGGCGCGGGCGGGCATCCGCGCCCGGACGATCAACTCGTCGAACACCGAGGAGTGGGACACCGTCCAGGAAGAGGTCGCCGCCGGCGAGGTGGACGTACTCCTGGTCAGTCCGGAGCGGCTCAACAATCCCGACTTCCGCGACCAGGTCCTCCCCCGGCTGGCCGCGGCCACCGGCCTGCTGGTGGTCGACGAGGCGCACTGCATCTCGGACTGGGGACACGATTTCCGGCCCGACTACCGCAGGCTGCGGACGATGCTGGCCGACCTGCCGTCCGGCGTGCCGGTGCTGGCCACCACGGCGACGGCGAACGCCCGGGTGACCGCGGACGTGGCCGAGCAGCTCGGCACCGGCGCGGGCACGGACGCCCTCGTCCTGCGCGGGCCCCTCGACCGGGAGAGCCTGAGCCTGGGGGTGGTCAGGCTCCCGGACGCGGCACACCGTCTGGCCTGGCTCGCCGACCACCTCGGCGAGCTGCCCGGCTCCGGCATCATCTACACCCTGACGGTCGCCGCGGCCGACGAGGTCACCGCCTATCTGCGCCAGTGCGGGCACACCGTCTCCTCGTACACCGGCCGCACGGAGAACGCGGACCGGCAGCAGGCGGAGGACGACCTGCAGGCCAACCGGGTCAAGGCGCTCGTCGCGACCTCGGCCCTCGGCATGGGCTTCGACAAGCCGGACCTGGGCTTCGTGGTGCACCTCGGGTCGCCCTCCTCCCCCATCGCGTACTACCAGCAGGTCGGCCGCGCCGGGCGAGGGGTGGAGCACGCGGAGGTGCTGCTGCTTCCGGGCCAGGAGGACGAGGCGATCTGGCGCTACTTCGCCTCGGTGGCCTTTCCGCCCGAGGAGCAGGTGCGCCGCACGATCGACGTGCTCGCGCAGGCGGGGCGGCCCCTGTCCCTGCCCGCCCTGGAGCCTCTGGTGGAGCTCCGCAGGACCCGCCTGGAGACGATGCTCAAGGTCCTGGACGTCGACGGCGCGGTGCGGCGGGTCAAGGGCGGCTGGGAGAGCACCGGACAGCCCTGGGTGTACGACACCGAGCGGTACGCCTGGGTGGCCCGGCAGCGGGCGGCCGAGCAGCAGGCGATGCGCGACTACGCGGCGTCGACCGGCTGCCGAATGGAGTTCCTGCGGCGGCAGTTGGACGACGAGGAGGCCGCTCCGTGCGGTCGCTGCGACAACTGCGCGGGGAACCGGTTCGACCCGAAGGTGTCCGTCGCCGCGCTGGACGCCGCCAAGGGCGAGCTGGGCCGGCCCGGCGTGGAGGTCGAGCCCCGGAAGATGTGGCCCACCGGGCTCGCCGCGGTCGGGGTCGATCTGAAGGGCCGCATTCCGCCCGGGGAGCAGTCGTTCGGCGGCAGGGCCCTGGGGCGGCTCTCCGACATCGGTTGGGGCAACCGGCTGCGGCCGCTCCTGGCGGACGGCACGGCGGACGGGCCCGTGCCGGACGATGTCGTGCAGGCCGTGGTGCACGTGCTCGCGGACTGGGCCAAGGGTCCCGGGGGTTGGGCCTCGGGGGCACCTGACGCACCGTCGCGGCCCGCCGGCGTGGTCACCGTCGCCTCGCACGGAAGGCCTCGGCTGGTGGGTTCGCTCGGGCAGCGCATCGCCGAAATCGGCAGGATGCCCCTCCTGGGGACGGTGGAGTACGCGCCGGAGGCGGAGGAGCTCCGGCTGTCGCGGACCAACAGCGCCCAGCGGGTCGTCGGCCTCCAGCGCACGCTGACGGTCCCTCCGGAACTGGCCGGGCGGCTGGCGGACGCGGGCGGACCGGTGCTCCTCGTGGACGATCTCTCGGACACCGGCTGGACCCTGGCGGTGGCGGCACGGCTGCTGCGCCGGGCCGGAGCGGAAGGAGTGTTTCCGCTGGTGCTCGCCGTCCAGGGGTGAGACAGGAGGGAGAACGGGGAGTGAACAATGGGCAACTGGGCAGGGATATGAGTGGCATACCGACTCAATCCAGTCAGCGGCCTCAATTGCTCGTTGCCGCCCGCGCACGGGCCCGCAAGAATTGGGAAACCGCCCCGCACGGCCCGTCAGCGGTCCGGAAGGACTGTGCTGTGGTGCGCCCTCACCCGACCTTGCCCGCCGAGCGGGCGCGTATCCGAAGGGAGGACCGTGACCCTCGGATTCGCTCCGCCCACAGCCGCCTCGCTCAGATCGCCGTCCGAGTCCGCCAGCCGCCTCGCTCGGATGCTCGAACCGTCCGAGTGGGCCGCGGCGGGGATTCCGCTGCTGAGCAACCCGCGTGAGGTCGTCAGCGGCCTCCACTCACGCCACGCGCCCACGCCCTCGACTGCGGTCCTCGCCGTCCTGGACCACGAGGAGCGGCTCGCCGCCAGCGCCTCGTTCGTCCGCCGCCCCGTCCCGCCGGACGGCTGGGAGTTCCGCAACGCGCTGCTCGCGCATCTGCGGCGGGTCATTCCGCACGACCTCCGGAGACGCACGCCCGTGCGGACCGCGGTCCTGCTGTACTGCCGCGAGGGCGACGAACGCTGGACGGAGGAGGACGGGGCCTGGATGTGGGGGCTCCGGGACACCTGCACGCTGCACGGGCTCCGCTGCGGCGCGTACATCACGCTGACCGGCGGGGGCTGGCAGGTGCTCGGCGAGGGCCGCGGCGGCCGCCGACCGAGCTCCGACTCTCGCCCCCTGCCGCTGGGGGAAGGACCGGCCGAACTCGCCGTACTCGCGCCGAGAACCGCGAGCGGCGCGGCCGAACCCCTGCGCCGGGCCGCCGCACGCTGACCGCGCGGGGCCTGAGGCGCCGCCGGGACGGCAGCCCGGTCTGAAACGTTGGGACGGAAGCCTGGCCCGGCGCAGGGGTCGACACAGCGGCGCCGACCGCGCAGAGGCCTGACGTGTAGGACCTGGCGCGTAGGGCTTGGCGCGCGACGCAACGACCTCCGCCGGTCCCCCAAGGGGTCCCGGCGGAGGAGCGGTCGGTCAGACGGCGGCGCCGGCTCCGAGGAGCTCCGTGATGCGCTGCGGGTCGCCGCAGACGACGAGCAGCGTGCCCGCGCGGGCCATCGCGGACGGCAGGGTACGCGCCGCCGTCTCCTCGTCGCCGCCGTTGACGGCGACGATCACCACGGGGCGGGCGGTGGCCCGCTCCACGGCGGAGGCGTCTGCGAAGAACACATCGTCACCGGTGTCCTGCTGGGCCCAGTAGGCGACCTCACCGAAGGACAGCTCGTGAGCCGCCCACGGGTGCGGGTCGCCGGTGGTGAGCACCAGGATCTCGCCGGGCGCGCGCCCGCTGTCCAGGAGCAGGTCCAGGGCCTCCTCGGCGGCGTCGAGCGCACCGTCGACGGGGGCCGGGATCAGCTGGAGCTGCGGGGTCGATCGCTGGTCGGAACGATTCTCCGGGTGCTGGGCCGGAGACTGCCCGGCACCGGGGCGCGGCGCCGGCGCAGCCGGCCGGGCCGGACCGGGAACGGGGCGTCCTGGGCGCGGAGAGGCCGCGGAACGCGGGCCGGGTACGGGACGGGGGGTCGACGCGGTGGCGCGGGGACCCTGGGCGCTCTCGTGAATCTGAGGCTCCTCGGGGATGAGAGGCATGAATGGATGTCTATCAAACGCCGCTGCGCGAGGCACCGGCGGGTGGGCACACAGGTGCGCCCCGGCCGCGTGGGCGGCCCTCGACGGGCCCTCCGCGACCGGAAGTTCAGAAGTCGAAGCCGAGTTGGCCCCCGCTCTCCAGCGCGGCCGCCTCGGCGGAGAGGCGGGCTTTCTTGAGGTGACGCCATTGGGGCAGCGCGTCCAGGTACGACCAGGAGAGTCGGTGGTACGGGGTGGGTCCCAGCTCCTCGAGCGCCGCCTTGTGGACCGGCGAAGGGTAGCCCGCGTTGGCACCGAAGGCGTACGCGGCGCAGGCACCGCTCTCGGCCTCCAGCTCGGCCATGAGGGCGTCGCGCCGGACCTTCGCGATGACGGACGCGGCGGCGACGGCTATGCAGGACTGGTCGCCCTTGATCACCGTGCGGACCCGCCAGGGGCTGCCGAGGTAGTCGTGCTTGCCGTCGAGGATCACCGCGTCGGGTCGCACGGGTAGCCCTTCGAGGGCCCGGATCGCCGCGAGCCGCAGCGCCGCCGTCATTCCGAGGTCGTCGATCTCCTGCGGGGAGGCGTCGCCGAGCGCGTACGCGGTGACCCACCCCTCCAGCTCGGCGGCGAGCGCGGTGCGGCGCTTGGGGGTGATCAGTTTCGAGTCGGTGAGCCCCTCCGGGGGGCGCCGCAGGCCGGTGACGGCCGCGCACACGGTGACGGGGCCGGCCCAGGCGCCGCGTCCGACCTCGTCGACCCCGGCGACGATCTTGGCGCCGGTGGTGGCTCGGAGCGACCGCTCGACGGTGTGGGTGGGAGGTTCGTACGGCATGGCGCCAGACAGGTTACGCCGCCTGACGCCACCCGCGATACCCGGATTCACCCCAGCCGTCCGAAGGCGTGTGCGGCCACCACCCGAAGGCCGTTGCAATGACCGGCATCAGCATCCTCGAAGGCCGGCGCAACGACCGGCGCGGCCGCCCCCGAAGGCCCTTCCCGCCACTGATGCAGACCGCACCCCGCGCCCCCGCCACCTGCGCCCCACACCCGCGCCCCGTACCCCGTACCCCCGAACGTCCGCTGCCCCTGCCGCCTCAGGCGCGCACCAGCGGCACCATGATCCGGTCGATCACATCGGCGATTTCACTGTCCGGCCATTCGCTTCCGCACACCTTGGATCGGTACATCATCATCGCGGGGATGACATCGAGCACGAGATCGTCGATCGCGTCACGACGAACCTCTCCCCTGGAGATTCCGCGTCGCAACACATCCCGGAAGAGCTTCTTGGAGGGTTCGACCACGCCCGTCTCGATCAGTCCGTGGAAGCGAGCAGCCGACCCCGCGTCGCATTCGTGAAGCACCGAACGGAGTGCGAAGCCGGGCTTGGAGTACATCACCTCCCGGACCCGGAGACACAGCTCGTACAGGTCCTCCCGCACGCGACCGGTGTCCGGTGCCTCGTCGAGCTTCGGCAGCCCGGCCTGGAGCGCGTCCGCGACGAGGTCTTCCTTCCTCGGCCACCGCCGGTACACCGCGGCTTTGCCGGTCTGCGCGGCGACCGCGACACCCTCCATGGTGAGACCGCCCCAGCCGACACTGCTGAGCTGGTCGAGCGCGGCCTCCAGGATCGCCCGCTCGAGCACGGGGCCGCGACGCCGCAGCGCGACTCCCTCCGGCCGGGCGGCGGCCGTGGGGTGCGAAGTAACCATCAGGATCTCTCCGTTGACGCGATTCGATTTTTCGGCAGCGCACAGTGAACGGTTGCGTTCACTGAGGGGGACTCACTACCGTGGCGCACAGTGAACGGGTGCGTTCACTAATTCTTCCGTGGGGGATCCATAGTGACAACTTCTCCGGTGGACACACAGACCAAGGACGAGCCAGCTCGCGCCGCAGGTCGGCCGGGCATCGCCTTGACCGTCATCGCCGCCTGCCAGCTGATGGTCGTCCTCGACGCCACCATCGTGAACATCGCACTGCCGCACATCCAGGACGCGCTCTCCTTCTCGACCACCGACCTGTCGTGGGTGCTCAGCGCCTACACGCTCACCTTCGGCGGCCTGCTGCTCCTCGGCGGCCGCGCCGGCGACATCCTGGGCCGCCGCCGGGTGTTCATGGCCGGAATCCTGCTCTTCACGTTCGCCTCGCTGCTCGGCGGCTTCGCCCAGGAGCCCTGGCAGCTGCTCGCGGCACGCGCCCTGCAAGGCGTGGGTGGCGCGATCGCGTCACCCACCTCGCTCGCGCTGATCACCACGACGTTCCCCGAAGGGCCGGAGCGCAACCGGGCGTTCGGCGTGTTCGCGGCGGTGTCCGCCGGCGGCGGCGCGATCGGTCTGCTCGCCGGCGGCGCGCTCACGGAGTGGCTGGACTGGCGCTGGGTCTTCTTCGTCAACGTGCCGATCGGCCTGCTGATCGCCTTCCTCGCCCCGCGCTACATCGCGGAGTCCGAGCGCCACCCGGGCCGGTTCGACATCGCGGGCGCCGCGACGTCGACGCTGGGCATGGCCGCGCTGGTCTACGGCTTCATCCGGGCGTCCGAGGAGGGCTGGAAGGACAGCCTGACCATCGGCTCGTTCGCCTCGGCGGTGATCCTCCTCGTCGCGTTCGCCGTCGTCGAGTCGCGGGCCAGGGAGCCGATCACACCGCTGCGCATGTTCGCGGACCGCAACCGCTCGGGCACGTACGTCATCATGCTCAGCCTGTCGGCCGCGATGTTCGGCATGTTCTTCTTCATCGTGCTGTGGGTGCAGAACGTCCTGGGCTACACGCCGGTCGAGGCGGGACTCGCCTTCCTCCCGGTGACCGTCGCGATCGGCGTCGGCGCCGGGCTCGCCCAGCGGCTGCTGCCGGTACTCGGCCCCAAGCCGTTCATGGTGACCGGAGCGACGCTCACCGGCACCGGCCTCTTCTGGCTGACGTTCATCTCCTCGGACAGCAGCTACCTCGGCGGGGTGCTCGGGCCGATGGTCGTCTTCGGCGTCGGCATGGGCCTCAACTTCGTGACGCTCACGCTCACCGCCGTCTCCGGGGTCGCCCAGCACGAGGCGGGCGCCGCGTCGGGGCTGCTCAACGCGACCCAGCAGGTCGGCGGCTCGCTGGGCCTCTCCATCCTGGTCACCGTCTTCGGCACGGCCAGCCGCGAGGAGGGCGAGAAGCAGCTGCCGGACTTCCTCGCCCACTCCACGCCCGAGCAGCAGGCCCAGGCGCTGAAGACGAAGGAGCTGCCCGCGCCCTGGGGCCACGAGGTGCTGACGTCCGGCATCTCCTCGGCCTTCACGGCCGCCGTCGGGATGGTGCTGATCGCGCTGGTCACGGCCGTCCTGGTGATCCGGGTCCGCAAGAGCGACCTGGAGTCGCTGAGCGGCCGCGCCGAGGCAGCCGGACCGATGGCCTGAGAGCCGCACTGCCCCCCGCGACGTACAAAGCAGCCCACCGCCCCACGCGACGCACAGAGCGGCCGCGCCGAAGCCGCCGGCCCGGTGGCCTGAGAGCGCGCCCCACTCCCGATCCACATCAGCCGCCCCTGGATCCCGCACGGGGGTCCAGGGGCCACGAGCGCGTCCCCGCAACCGGGGACGCGCTCCCGGCGTCACACCGCGCCGTCCGGGACCCACCCCGGAAGCTCCTCGGTCTGCCGCAGCCAGTCCTCCGGCGGCGCGCCGGCCGTCGCGGAGGCGACCACACCGCCCGCGATGGCGCACGTCGTGTCGACGTCGCCGCCGACCTGCGCGGTCGTCCAGAACACCCGCTCGAAATCACCGAGCCCGCGCGCGGCCGACCACAGCGCGAAGGGAACCGTGTCGTGCGCGCTCGTGCGGCGTCCGCTGCCGAGCACCGCAGCGACCGTGCTCGCGTCGCCGTAGTCGAGCATGTCCCGGGCCCTGCGCAGTCCCGCTCCGACCGCGCTGCGCGGGACCAGGGCGATGACGCCGTCGAGGAGCGCCTCGGGCGTCGGCGGTCCGGCGGGATCGGCGGCCAGCGCGGCCGCGGCGGCGACGGCCATGGCGCCCACGACGGCCTCGCGGTGCTGGTGCGTCGTGTATGCGGAGATCTCGGCCTGGTGCGTCGCCTGCTCGGGATCGTCGGCGTACCAGGCGCCCAGCGGGGCGATCCGCATCGCGGCGCCGTTGCCCCAGGACCCCTGGCCCTTGAAGAGCGCGGCGGCCAGCTCCCGCCAGTCGCCACCCTCCCGGATGAGCCGGAGCATCCGGTTGACCGCAGGGCCGTAGCCCCGGTCGAAGTCGTGGTGATGGGCGAAGGACAGGGCCAGGGCGTCCTGGTCGATCCGGTCGTGGTGGACGAGGACGGCCAGGACGGAGCAGGCCATCTCGGTGTCGTCGGTCCACTGCCAGGGCCCGGCGGGCAGCTCGCGCCGCTTCAGCAGGGGGTAGTGGGCGGGTACGAAGAACTGGGAGCCCAGGGCGTCTCCCACGGACAGCCCGCGCAGGCTGGCCAGGGCGCGGTCGAAGCGCCGGTCGGGTGCGGAGTCAGCGGTCATCGGTCTGCCACTCTATCCGGTGGGGCCGTACGGTTCCGGGGTGCGCCAGCGTTCGAACGGCCGGTCAAGCCGGTACCTGCCGTCCGCCCCGAGCAGCAGCGAGCGGGTCTCGGCGTTGCCGGGATTCGACAGCGACTCGAAGTCCGCGACCGTCCAGTGGAACCAGCGCATGCAGAACAGCCGCATGGTGAGCCCGTGGGTGACGAGGAGGACGTTGGGCGGGTGGTCGGGCGCCTCGAAGCTGCGGTAGAGGCTCTCCAGGAAGGCGCCGACGCGGTCGTACACGTCCGCACCGGACTCGCCCTGGGCGAAGCGGTAGAAGAAGTGGCCGTACGCGTCCCGGTAGGCCTTCTGCAGCCGTACGTCCTCGCGTTCCTGCCAGTTGCCCCAGTCCTGCTCCCGCAGCCGCGGTTCCTCCCGCACCCTGACCTGCTCCGTGGGGAGCCGGAAGGCCCGGAGGGTCTGATGGGTGCGGCGGTACGGCGAGACGTAGACGCTGACCGGCTCCTCCCCGAAGAGGTCCCGCAGCCGCTCCCCCGTCTCCTCCGCCTGGCGCCAGCCGGTCTCGGTCAGTCTCAGGGCATGGTCGGGCTCGCGCTCGTACACCGTGTCATCTGCATTGCCCTCGGACTCTCCGTGCCGTACGAGGACGATGCGCCGCGGTCGTGCCATACCTCGACCCTAGATCGCCGCTCCCGCGCAGGCTCAGCCAAGGTGGTGCGCGGACGCCGTCCGGGGGAGGTCCGGCCGTGCGGGGCCGGCGGGCTCAGACCGTCCAGGCCGGTTC
Organism: Streptomyces sp. NPDC002232; assembly: GCF_042890295.1. NCBI lineage: Bacteria > Bacillati > Actinomycetota > Actinomycetes > Kitasatosporales > Streptomycetaceae > Streptomyces > Streptomyces sp. NPDC002232. The sequence continues at coordinate 1,056,853 of NZ_JBIARV010000005.1, forward strand.
GAGCCGCACCACGTCCCCGTTCAGGGCCGCCACGTCGGATGCGGTACGCGCCCGCAGTCCGAGCCGCTCCACGCGCTCGGCCCGGTACTTTCCGTGCTCGGCGGTCGACTGCCACATCGACAGGACCAGGAACTCGCTGCCGGGGGCCTCGCCGAAGAGACCGCGCAGCATTCCGGGGGACCCGGCCATGGCCGGGTTCCACACCTTCTCCTGCATGAGCGCGAAGTGCTCGGCCCGGTCCTCGTGGACGCGGCAGTGCGCGACCCTTGCCACGTCGGCGTCGGCGAACCTCGGCTCGAAGCCCGTCTTCACGTCGAAGCGGTGGTCGAACAGCTTGACCTGGACGTCCTTGAACGTGCCCACCTGGGACGCGGCCAGACGGTCGTGCGACCGCGCCATGAACGAGTCGTAGAAGGCCCGGCTCTCCCAGAACGCGAAGATGTGGGCGACATCCGGCCGACCCCGGCTCCACCCGCCGCCCTGGCCCCGGAATCCCGGCTCACCGAGCAGCCCCGCCCATTTCCGCTGTCCCCGCTCGAACCCTCGACGGTCCACCACGGTGCAGCGAATCCACTTGACCAGCACCGCGCCATCGTACGGGGCGGAAGAGCGCCCCGGCAGACCCCTTCAGGCTCCCGCCGCGTGCACGCGCTCAAGGCCCGCGCGCTCCTCGTCATCCAGTTCGATACCGAACTCGACCCATAGCGATTCGGACAACTCGGGCACGCCGACGCTCCGTTCCCCGGTGGTGCCGTCCACATGCAGGGTGGACAGTCTCCGGCGCAGCAGGGACGCGCGCACGTCCGCACCGGGCCGCTGCACCACGACCTGGCCGAGGAAGCGGGAGAGCGGATGACTGGAGCTGTAGTGGTTCATGACGAGGAAGTCCCCCGGGTAGAGGCTCTGCGGCGAGAACGCGTACAGATCGGTCCAGCCCTCCGGCCGCAGCGAGCGCAGCACGTGGATGCCCTCGTCCTCGACGGTGATCCCGAACGTCCACCCGCTCTGGTCCACGCGCGCGCCGTCTCGCAGCGGCACGGGCTCCAGCGGGCCCTGCCAGCCGAATCCGACGTCGGCGAGCCACTCCTCGCCCTCGACGGTGACGACGAGGAGCGCGTGCGTGATCGGCGGCAGGGCCGCGCCGCGTGAGCGGTTGCGGGCGCCGCGCCCGGCCACCTGGAAGCCGATCCGTTCGAGGACCGCGGCGAAGAGGGAGTTCTGCTCGTAGCAGTACCCGCCCCGGCGCCGGTCGACGAGCTTCGCTTGCAGGCTCTTCAGGTCCAGGGGAATGTTCCGCCCGAGGGCGACGTCCAGGTTCTCGAACGGGACCGCCGCGACATGCGCCCGGTGAAGGGCCGTCAGGGTCCGCAGATCGGCGGCCACGTCCCCGTCCCGCCGGGTGTCGTATCCGATTCGAGCCAGATATGCGTCGAGATCCAGCTCCTCACCACTCCACAAACCGCTCTCCCCCTCCAGCACCGGGTCCTCTGTCACAGGCACATGACACCATGAGCAACAGGCCCACGACCAAGGGCTTTTGAACGGGCGGCCGGACGGTACGAGGCGAGGCGCGCGGGGGCGCGCGGAGAGGGGAAGCACCATGAGCGGACTCAACAAAGGGGTGGGACGCGTCGAGGTCACGCTCAAGTGGGACCCCGCCCCGGCCGGCGCCCCGGCGCACGACCTGGATCTGGTCGCCGGGGTGTTCCCCACCGGCGATCCGTACGGCGCTCCGGCCCATCTCGTGCACTTCGGCAGCCGCTCCCCGGACGGCACGATCACGCTGCACCGCGACAGCCGCACGGGGCAGGGATTCGGCTACGACGAGGCCATGACCCTGGAGCTGGACCGGCTGGACGCGCGGTACGCGCGCGTGGTCGTGGGCGTGGCCATCCAGCAGGGCGGTGGGCGGCTGACCTTCGGCGACGTCGTGAACACGGGCATACGGGTCCGCGAGGGCTACACGGATCTGCTGACCCACGACTTCGCGGACGTCCTCGGGGCGCTCTCGGCCACGGTCGTGGAGTTCACCCGCGACGGGACGGACGGCTGGACGTACCGCTCGATCAGCCGCGGCTTCGACGCCGATCCGCAGACCTTCGGCGCGCTCCTGGGCTCCGCGCCGTCCTGATCCCACCGCGCCACGCGAAAGGGGCGCCGACCGGTGGTCGGCGCCCCCTCACGGGTGGTCCGGTGCGCTCAGCGGCCCCTGCCGCGCGGCGCACCGGCCGGCGTCAGCTGCAGCCGCTGGTCGAGCCGCAGCCCTCGCAGATGTAGCAGGAGCCGGCCCGCTGCATCTTCGTGCCGCAGGAGAAGCAGAGCGGGGCGTCGGCGCTGATGCCGAGCTGCATCTCGACGAGCTCCGCCGAGGTGTGGGCCTGCTTCGGGGCCGGGACCTCGACCTTCGGAGCCGGGACCGCGACGGCCTTCAGCTCCTGGGTGCGGGGCGCGGACTGGGCCAGGGACTCGACATCGACGTCGACGTCCTCGGGCTGCTCGTACGAGCCGGTGTCGAGGTGGCGCTGGCGCTCCTCGGCCGAGTGGATGCCGAGGGCGGAGCGGGTCTCGAAGGGCAGGAAGTCGAGCGCCAGGCGGCGGAAGATGTAGTCGACGATCGACTGCGCCATCCGCACGTCCGGGTCGTCCGTCATGCCGGCCGGCTCGAAGCGCATGTTGGTGAACTTCGAGACGTACGTCTCCAGCGGGACGCCGTACTGGAGACCGACGGAGACGGCGATGGAGAAGGCGTCCATCATGCCCGCGAGGGTCGAACCCTGCTTCGACATCTTCAGGAAGACCTCGCCGAGACCGTCGTCCGGGTAGGAGTTGGCGGTCATGTAGCCCTCGGCGCCACCGACGGTGAAGGAGGTGGTGATCCCCGGGCGGCCCTTGGGCAGACGCTTGCGGACCGGACGGTACTCGACGATCTTCTCGACGGCCTCGCGGATCGTCGCCTCGGACTTCGCGGTGACCTCGGCCTTCTCGTCCTCCTTCTTCTTGGCGGAGAGCGGCTGGCCGACCTTGCAGTTGTCGCGGTAGATCGCGAGCGCCTTGACGCCCATCTTCCAGGCCTCGAAGTAGACCTCCTCGACGTCCTCGACCGTGGCCGTCTCCGGCAGGTTGACGGTCTTGGAGAGGGCGCCCGAGATCCACGGCTGGATGGCGGCCATCATGCGGACGTGGCCCATCGCGGAGATGGAGCGCTCGCCCATGGCGCAGTCGAAGACCTCGTAGTGCTCGGTCTTCAGGGCGGGGGCGTCGATCACATTGCCGTGCTCGGCGATGTGGGCGACGATCGCCTCGATCTGCTCCTCCTGGTAGCCCAGGCGGCGCAGGGCCTGCGGGACAGTGCCGTTGACGATCTGCATCGAGCCGCCGCCGACGAGCTTCTTGAACTTGACCAGGGCGAGGTCGGGCTCGAGGCCGGTGGTGTCGCAGGACATCGCGAGACCGATGGTGCCGGTGGGGGCGATGACCGAGGCCTGGGCGTTGCGGAAGCCGTTCTTGGCGCCGAGGCGGATCACGTCCTGCCAGGCCTCCGTGGCGGCGGCCCAGATCGGCGAGTCCAGGTCGTCGACGCGGACGGCCTTGGTGTTCTCGTCGGCGTGCTGCTGCATGACGCGCTGGTGCGGCTCGGCGTTGAGGGCGTAACCGTCGTACGCGCCGACGACCGCGGCGAGCTCGGCGGAGCGCTTGTACGAGGTGCCGGTCATCAGCGAGGTGATCGCGCCGGCGAGGGCGCGGCCGCCGTCGGAGTCGTACGCGTGGCCGGTCGCCATCAGCAGGGCGCCGAGGTTGGCGTAGCCGATGCCGAGCTGGCGGAAGGCGCGGGTGTTCTCGCCGATCTTCTGGGTGGGGAAGTCGGCGAAGCAGATGGAGATGTCCATCGCGGTGATGACGAGCTCGACGACCTTGGCGAAGCGCTCGACGTCGAAGGACTGGTTGCCCTTGCCGTCGTCCTTGAGGAACTTCATCAGGTTCAGCGAGGCGAGGTTGCAGGACGTGTTGTCCAGGTGCATGTACTCGCTGCACGGGTTCGAGCCGTTGATGCGGCCGGACTCGGGGCAGGTGTGCCAGTGGTTGATCGTGTCGTCGTACTGGATGCCCGGGTCGGCGCAGGCCCACGCGGCCTCGGCCATCTTACGGAAGAGCGACTTGGCGTCGACCTCCTCGATGACCTCGCCGGTCATCCGCGAGGTGAGGCCGAACTTCCCGCCGGCCTCGACGGCCTTCATGAAGGTGTCGTTCACGCGGACGGAGTTGTTGGCGTTCTGGTACTGGACGGACGTGATGTCGTCGCCGCCCAGGTCCATGTCGAAGCCCGCGTCGCGCAGGGCGCGGATCTTCTCCTCCTCCTTGACCTTGGTCTGGATGAAGTCCTCGATGTCGGGGTGGTCGACGTCGAGAATGACCATCTTGGCCGCGCGGCGGGTGGCGCCGCCCGACTTGATCGTTCCCGCGGAGGCGTCGGCGCCGCGCATGAAGGAGACCGGGCCGGAGGCGTTGCCGCCGGAGGAGAGGAGCTCCTTGGAGGAGCGGATGCGGGAGAGGTTCAGGCCGGCGCCGGAGCCGCCCTTGAAGATCATGCCCTCTTCCTTGTACCAGTCGAGGATGGACTCCATGGAGTCGTCGACGGACAGGATGAAGCAGGCGGAGACCTGCTGGGGCTGCGGGGTGCCGACGTTGAACCAGACCGGCGAGTTGAAGCTGAAGATCTGGTGCAGGAGGGCGTAGGCCAGCTCGTGCTCGAAGATCTCGGCATCGGCGGGCGAGGCGAAGTAGCCGTAGTCCTCGCCGGCCTTCGTGTACGTCTTCACGATCCGGTCGATGAGCTGCTTGAGACCGGTCTCGCGCTGCGGGGTGCCGACGGCCCCGCGGAAGTACTTGCTGGTGACGATGTTGACCGCGTTCACCGACCAGAAGTCGGGGAACTCGACGCCACGCTGCTCGAAGTTGATCGAGCCGTCGCGCCAGTTGGTCATGACGACGTCACGGCGCTCCCACGCCACCTCGTCGTACGGATGCACGCCGGGGGTGGTGTGGATGCGCTCGATACGCAGGCCCTTGCTCGCCGACTTGGCTCCCTTGGTGCGGGAACCACGTGCCGGGCCGCTCGCCGTCTCTGTCATGCCGCCTCCCATATACGGGCAAAACACACTTTGGCGCCCAGATAGTCCCAGGGCACCGTCTTCTGTACGCACTTCTGTACTGCTGCCACAGGGACCACAGGGGTCACCCGGGGCACGTCTGCAGGGCCGCGCGGCGGCCGGTCGCCGGGCCCGCCCGGGCCCGGCCCGCCGATCAGTCGGCGGCGGTGGCGGGAACGGGGACCGCTGGGGTCGCACCGGTCCCGTCGTTCTCAGCGGGAGGCCGCACGCGGAGTTCCGCGATGGCGGCCTCGAAGTCTTCGAGGCTGTCGAAGGCCTTGTACACGGACGCGAAGCGCAGGTACGCGACGAGGTCGAGCTCCTGCAGGGGGCCGAGGATGGCCAGGCCCACGTCGTGGGTGGTCAGCTCGGCACTGCCGGTGGCGCGCACCGCCTCCTCGACCCGCTGGCCGAGCTTGGCGAGGGCGTCCTCGGTGACCGGTCGCCCCTGGCACGCCTTGCGCACGCCGGAGATGACCTTGTTGCGGCTGAAGGGCTCGGTGACGCCGGAGCGCTTCACCACCATGAGCGAGCAGGTCTCCACCGTCGTGAAACGACGGGAGCAGTCGGGGCACTGGCGACGACGCCGGATCGACGTCCCGTCGTCGGTGGTGCGACTGTCGACGACGCGGCTGTCGGGGTGCCTGCAGAAGGGGCAGTGCATTGGTTTCGACCCTTCTCACGGCACGACTGACGAGCCTCACCGGCCCGTCAAGGCCCTGCGAAGCGACCACCAGCATAGGCGATGCGCGCGACCCCGGCAGACCGGGGACCACTACCCCTAGGTGGCCGATGCCATCCAACCACTAGATCTTGGGTTGCGGCCGCTTCGGGGCCGTCAGCGTGTCGCAGCCCCGGCGCTCCCGCGGATCCACGCCACCGGGTGCGACACTGGGACGGCGCGCGATGGCCCGCGGCCCAGCGGCGAAGGCTACCGCAACGGCTGTTTCAGGGCGGTGGAGCAAGCGTGCTCATACACCCCCGCACATACGCACGTAAGGCAATCTGCGAATTTTCACTCGAACGTGTGTTTGGCGCAACCTTTCGAAAGCCACTACCGTTGTGCCAGCCAGGGAGACCATTCGAGAGGGGCCGACGACGTGACCACCACCGCAGACAGTGCCACCATCACCGCCCAGGACCGCTCCCAGGGCCGACTCGAGCCGGTGCACGCCATGAATGACGCAAGCATGAACGGTGAGGAGCCCGGGCGACCCGCCCGCGCCCTCCCCGGGCGACCTCCAGGCATCCGCGCCGACAGCTCCGGACTCACGGACCGGCAGCGCAGGGTCATCGAAGTCATCCGCGACTCGGTCCAGCGGCGCGGCTACCCGCCGTCGATGCGGGAGATCGGGCAGGCGGTCGGACTCTCCAGCACCTCCTCGGTGGCGCACCAGCTCATGGCGCTGGAGCGCAAGGGCTTCCTGCGCCGCGACCCGCACCGCCCCCGCGCCTACGAGGTCCGCGGCTCCGACCAGCCCAGCACCCAGCCGACCGACACCACCGGCAAGCCGGCCGCGTCGTACGTCCCGCTGGTCGGCCGCATCGCGGCCGGTGGCCCCATCCTGGCCGAGGAGTCCGTCGAGGACGTCTTCCCCCTCCCCCGCCAGCTGGTCGGCGACGGCGAGCTGTTCGTCCTCAAGGTCGTCGGCGACTCGATGATCGAGGCCGCCATCTGTGACGGCGACTGGGTCACCGTCCGGCGTCAGCCGGTCGCGGAGAACGGCGACATCGTCGCGGCGATGCTCGACGGCGAGGCCACGGTCAAGCGCTTCAAGCGCGAGGACGGCCACGTCTGGCTGCTCCCGCACAACGCGGCCTACCAGCCCATCCCCGGCGACGAGGCCACGATCCTCGGCAAGGTCGTGGCGGTGCTCCGGCGGGTCTGACGCTCCCCGCCGGCTCTGACCGGGCCCCGGGACCCTCTGCGCCGGTCCCGGGGCCCTGCCGTGTCCTGACGTGGGCGGGGTGTGGACCCCTCACGTCGGACACGTCCCCGGCGCTCATGGGGTGCCGTGTCGACGAGCCCGGCTCGATCGACGCGACACCCGCTAGGCGTCGGCCTTCTTCGAGGCGGCGTCGATGGCCGCGAGCGACTTCCGCACCTGGTTGCGGTCCGTGGTGTACCAGAAGTCCGGCAGCGAGGCCTTCAGATAGCTGCCGTAGCGGGCGGTGGCCAGCCGGGGATCGAGGACCGCCACCACGCCCCGGTCACCCGTCGCCCGCACCAGCCGGCCGGCTCCCTGGGCCATCAGCAGGGCCGCGTGGGTCGCCGCGACGGCCATGAAGCCGTTCCCCCCGGCCTCCTCCACGGCCTTCTGCCGTGCGCTCATCAGCGGGTCGTCCGGGCGCGGGAACGGGATCTTGTCCATGACGACCAGCTGACAGCTGGGCCCCGGGACGTCCACGCCCTGCCAGAGCGACAGCGTGCCGAAGAGACAGGTCTTCGGGTCGGCCGCGAAGTTCTTGATCAACTCGCCCAGGGTGTCCTCGCCCTGGAGCAGGATCGGCAGCTCGGGGATCCGGGACCGCAGCTCCTCCGCCGCCTGCTGGGCGGCCCTCATGGAGGAGAAGAGGCCGAGGGTCCGGCCGCCGGCCGCCTGCATCAGTTCGGTAAGCTCGTCGAGCATGTCCCCCCGCTCGCCGTCGCGCGCCGGGCGCGCGAGGTGCTTGGCGACGTAGAGGATGCCCTGCTTCGGGTAGTCGAACGGCGAGCCGACGTCGATGCCCTTCCAGACCGGCAGGTCGTCGCCCTTGGTGCCCTCGGGGGCCAGCCCGAGCGAGGCCCCGACGCCGTTGAAGTCGCCGCCCAGCTTGAGCGTGGCCGAGGCGAGCACCACGGACCGCTCCGTGAAGAGCTTCTCGCGGAGCAGGCCCGAGACGGACATCGGGGCGACCCGGAGCGAGGCCCCGAAGCGGTCGTGGCGCTCGTACCAGACGACGTCGTACTCGGAACCGTGCGTGATCCGCTCCGCCACCCCGTGCACGCTCTCCACCGAGGCCATGGCCTGCTTGCGCACCGCGTCCTCGTCCTGCACGGCGCGGTCCCGGGTGTTGCCCAGGGCCGTGATCACCGCGCGGGCCGCGTCCCGCAGGGCCATCAGCGCGTACGCGAGGTCTTCCGGGATCTCCTCCAGACGGCCCGGCAGCGCCAGCTCCATGACCCGCTCGAAGCCCTCCGCGGCGGTCTGCAGCTGGTCGGCCGTCTTCTCGTCCACGAGCTTCGCGGCCCGCCGTACGGCGCGGTTGACCTGGCCCGGCGTGAGCTCGCCGGTGGCGACGCCGGTGACCCGGGAGACCAGCTCGTGGGCCTCGTCGACGATCAGCACCTCGTGCTGCGGGAGCACCGGGGCGCCCTCGATCGCGTCGATGGCGAGCAGGGCGTGGTTGGTGACGACGACGTCCGCGAGCTTGGCGCGCTCGCGGGCCGCTTCGGCGAAGCACTCCGGTCCGTAGGCGCACTTGCTGGCGCCCAGACACTCGCGGGAGGAGACCGAGACCTGGGCCCAGGCCTTGTCGGAGACGCCCGGCGTCAGGTCGTCCCGGTCGCCGCTCTCCGTCTCGTCCGACCAGTCGCGGAGCCGCAGCAGGTCCTGGCCGAGCTTGCTCGTGGGAGCCGCGGCCTCGAAGGCGTCGAAGAGGCCGTCCTCCTCGTCCTGCGGGACGCCTTCGTGCAGCCGGTGCAGGCAGAGGTAGTTCGACCGGCCCTTGAGCATCGCGAACTGCGGGCGGCGGCGCAGCTGCGGGTGCAGCGCGTCGACCGTCCGGGGAAGGTCGCGCTCGACGAGCTGGCGCTGCAGCGCCAGGGTGGCCGTGGCCACCACCACCCGCTCGCCCTGGGCCAGCGCCGGCACCAGGTAGCCGAGCGACTTGCCCGTGCCGGTGCCGGCCTGGACGAGGAGGTGGGAGTTGTCGTCGATGGCCTCGGCCACGGCCTCGGCCATGGTGACCTGGCCGGGCCGCTCCGTGCCGCCGACGGCGGAGACGGCGGCGTGGAGGAGGTCGGGGAGGGATGGCTTCGTCATAGCGCTTCCACCCTACGGGGCGGCACTGACAGCCGGGTCACACGAGCACCTCACGCGAGCGGATTGGGAACCGTCCCGTGGACGGCCGCGTGCGGCCGCTCGGGCCGGTCCCGGTAGCCGTCCAGGTGCAGACGGTTGCGGTTGAGACAGAGGCGCGCGATCCGCGGGGTGAGGAGGTCGAAGAGCTCGAAGCGATCCTTCAGCTCGGGGAAGCGCGCCTGGTGCCGGAGGATCTCCGCCCGGACCAGTCCCCAGAAGTCCTCCTCGGGCACGCCGAGTTGCTCCTCGCAGAGCGGCGCCAGGTAGCGGAAGACGCCGACGAAGAGCCCCGAGTGGATGAACTGGATCAGGAATCCGGGCTCTTCCGTCAACAGGACGTCACGGACGTCATCCGGGAGGGTGGCGTGTTCGGGGAGGGGCTGGGCACTGATGTTCACATCGTCGACGAAGTCCTTGATCGCCAGCCGGACCGGGACGTCGTCGCCGTCGTACACGACGATGGCGTTCTCCCCGTGGGGCGAGAAGACGGTGCCGTAGCGGTAGAGGAAATGCAGCAGCGGGGGGAGCAGGGCGATGAACAAGCGCTGGAGCCAGGCGGTGGGGGCGAGCCCGGAGCGCTCGACCAGTTCGGCGACGAAGGCCCGTCCGTCCGGGTCGGTGTGGAGGAGGGAGGCGAGGGTGCGGGCTCGCTCGCCGGGGGGCAGCCGCAGCGGTTCCCGCCAGATCGCGCCGAGAAGTTCCTTGTACTGGTAGGGGACTTCGGGCAGCCGGTCGTAGAGGGGGTGCTCGACGGTGACGGAGGCGACCTCGCCGAGGAGGATCACCCCGCACTCGTCCCGCAGGAACGGATCGGCTTCGCGCAGGCCCTGGACCCAGGCGGTCACGGCCGGAGCCGCGAGCGTCCGCTCGGTCGGCAGCCCCCGCCAGACGAGAGTGTTGAGCACGGAGAGCGGCAGTTTGACGGTGTGCCGGTCGGGGCGGCTGGTGTTCAGGAAGGTGCGGACGGACTGCTGCGGCAGCCGGAGGTCCTCGTCGGCGGGGAGCGGGACGACGGTCCCGGCGGCGATGGCCGGGGCGTAGAGCGGCAGCAGGACCTCGTCCCACTGCCAGGGGTGGACCGGCAGCAGGAGGTAGTCGTCGGGCGCGTGGCCGCGGGCGGCCAGCGCGGCGCGGAAGGAGGAGTGCACCGCGGGGTCGAGCTCACGGGCGTACAGCAGGTCGGGGCTGTCGAGGCCGGCCACGCCCCGGTAGGCCGCGAGGCGCTTGCTGACGGCGATCCAGGGCAGCCGGGTCGCGCGCCGGGCCTCGGGGGCCCAGCGGGCGGCGTCGGTGGCGGAGAAGCCGATGCGGCCCTTGTTGAGGACGAGCCACGGGTGGCCGGTCTGGTGGCCTTCGAGTTCCGCGTAGGAGAGCTCGGCCAGGCGGGCTGCGGGAAGGGCGGTGTGGTCGAGGCGGGTGTCGGCGGCGAGGGTGGTGGAGAGCTCGCGGATGAGGTGGCCGAGGGTGGCGCCGTCGAGCCGGAGGAGTCGGCGGGCGCGGACCAGGAAGTCGAAGGGGTCGGTGAAGGGGCGGCCCTCGTGGGTGACCGAGCCCGCGGTGACGTGCCAGCTGCCGTAGGCGCCGCGGCGGGCACGGAAGGTGAGCGTGGTCCCGTCGTCGAGCCGGAGGGCGTGGCGGTCGGGCTCGGCACCGGGCGCGGGGACGGGTTCGACGATCTCCTCGTAGGCGAACTCGGAGAGGGCTTTGGCGAGGATCCGGGCGGAGGCCCGGGACCAGGCCTCGGCGTTCAGCTCGGGCGGTGCCGACAGCTCAGGAGGTGCCAGCAGCTCGGGTGGTGTCGGCAGCTCGGGCCGTGCCGACAATTCCGGGGCTTCCGTGGAACTGGGGGACGCCGTGGGCACAGAGGACGTCGTAAGCACGGGGGGTGTCGCGGGCACGGGAGGCGTCGTAGGCACAGGGGACGCTGTGGGCGCGGGGGACGTCGTGGGCACGCGCGGTGCGGGTGGCCCGGGGGGTGTGGAGGGGGCAGTGCCGGGTGTGGGGGCGAGCGGGGTGGGTGGTGCGGAGTCGTGAGGTGCAGGGGACGTCGACACGAGGACTCCTAGGGGTGGTAACCGCTGTGGGTCGAGCGGTACAGGTCAGTCGGAGGGATTCACAGGACGTGGCGTAGGGCGCGGTCACGGATCATGAGCGCGGCCTTCTTCTCGGGGAGGTCGACTTCCGCCGCGTAGCGGAAGCCGCCGCTGAGGAACGCGGAGACGGAGGGGGTGTTGCGGATGTCGGGTTCGGCGAGGACACGGGTGCAGCGGGGACGGTGGTCGAGGACGAGATCGGCGACGGCACGCAGAAGCGTGGTGCCGACGCCCCGGCCCCGGTGGCCGGTGTCGCCGATCAGCAGATGGATGCCCGTGTCGTGCGGGAGCGCCGGGTAGTACCGGGCGAGCGGGTCGAGGTCGGCCCGGTAGATCTCGAAGTAGCTCATGGGCGTGCCGTCGAGGACGCCGAGGCAGGGGACGCTCCGGCCGTCGCCTTCGAGCTGGGCGCGGACGTGCTCGGCGGTGACGGTGTCCGGTCCCGCGAGCTCCCAGAAGGCGGAGACGGCGGGATCGTTCATCCATCGGGTGATCAGCGGCAGATCCCGTCCGAGTCGCACGGGTACGAGGCGGAAGGAGCCGACGGCGGTCCCGGTGGGACTCCAGGCGGCGACGGCGTCCAGCAGGTCGCCGTCGAGGAGGGCGACGAGGTCGTCGACCCTCAGGTCCAGGGTGTCGTCCCCGGGCGGGTCGACCGGTGGGCGGGTGGGTGACACGGTGTCGCTCTCCTCTCGGCGGTGTGGTCGGGGCACGGTGCTCCGGCCGGTTCAGGAACGGAGGGGGTTGGTGACCGTGACGTAGACGGACTGGGTGTCGACGGGCCCGACGAGTTCGTCCAGGCCGTGCAGACGGGTGAGGAGATTCGCCTTGCTGCGCAGGGTGGACGCTTCCAGGAGCCGGTGCGGAAGGGGCGAGCCCAGGCTGGTGGCGGAGGTGAGGAAGCTACGGAAGGCGGCGAGCAGGACGCGTTCGTCGGCGAGGTGCTGGGCGCCGAAGGCGCCGATCAGACCGAGGACGTTGTTGATGCCGAGGTAGTAGGCGAAGCGTTCGTCGGTGACCTGGTCGGAGACGAAGGTGTCGCTGTCGTCGCCGATGCCGGGGAGGCGGCTCTCCAGCTCGCCGCGGTGGGACTCGCGGAAGTAGTAGCCCTGGTTGTCGCGGTAGCGGCCGCCGACCGGCCAGCCGTCCGGGTCCAGGAGGACCAGGGTGTTCTGCTGGTGGGCCTCCAGGGCGATGCCGGCGTGGCCGTCGAGCCAGAGGACGGGGCGGACGACCTGGTCGAGGTAGCGGAGGAACCATTCGGCGGAGACGGCCGTCATGGGGCGGCCGGTGCAGTCGGAGAGCCGTCCGACGATGTCGCCCAGCCGGGAGCGCATCGTGGTGGCTCCGGGCCAGGGGCGGGGCGCGGTGAGGGAGGCGATGCAGACGGCGTCGTCGCCGGGGCCGAAGGGGTTGTGGCGGACCATGACGTCGAGCCCGGGGACGGGGGTGCCGTCCGGGGCGTCGACGGCGAGCCACGCGGGGTCGCGGACGATGTCGAACCCGGGGTGGGCGGCCTGCCACTCGTCGACGAGGCCGGTACGGAGCAGCCGGTGGACCTCGACGCCGCGGTGGAGTTCCTTGCGGAGGTTCTCTCGGCGGGAGTTGGTGATGCGCAGGCCGAGCGAGAGCTTGAGCATCGCCCGGGCGCCGGGGCGGTGCACGGTGCGGACCGAGGAGGTGGGGTGCCAGGGGCTGCCGTGGAGGCCGAGGTCGTGGAGGAGGCCCGCGTCCGCGAGGGCCCTGATGTCGGGGCGGTGCAGGAGTTCGCGGGCCTGCCAGGGGTGGACGGGCAGGGGTGCGGTGCCGGTCGGGAGGGTGAGTCCCTCGGCGAGGCCGGAGGCGAGTTGCTCGGCGGTGACGGGCCGGCCCTGTTCGGTCCAGGCGGAGTCGGAGGCGAGGAGGGTGCGGTCGACGGCGAACCAGTGGAGGGGGAAGGAGCCGTGGAGTTCGGGTGAGTAGAGCCGGGCCTCGGCCTCGGAGAGGCCCTCGCGGCTCTTGGGGGTGGGGTGGAGCGGATGGCCGAGCAGCAGGGACTGCTCGGCGGCGAGGAAGAGGTCGGCGTCCGGGCGCGGTTCGGGCCGGCGGCGGCGCTCGGCCAGGAACTCGGCGGTGCGGCGGGCGGAGTCGGCGACGCGGCCGACGAGATCGGTGCCCTCGGAGCGGCCGCTCTCCCGGCTGAGCAGGGCGGCCACCGTGACGGCGTCGGCGGCCGGCGCCGAGGCCGGGAGTCCTTCGAGGGCGGGGGCGCCGAAGCGGTGCCAGCCGGTGGGCGACCAGTGGCGGACGGGGACGAGGAGGGCGGTGCCGCTGGCGTCGAGGGGGATGCGCAGGGTGGTGGATCCGGGGGCCGGGAGGTTCGTCTCCCGGACCCAGCAGCGGAGGAGGTTCTCGACGGCGGCAGCGTCGGCGGCACGCTGCGGGTCGGGGTCGTCCAGCGGGTCGGGGGTGCCGGCCGGGCGCTGGGGCCGGGGCTGGTGCGGCCCGGTGTGCTGGTGCGGGACGGTCGGTTCGACGGGGCCGAACGGATCGGCACCGGGCGCCTCGGGGCCGAACGGACCCGCTCCCGGCTCCACGGTGGCGAACGGACCCGCTCCGGACTCCACGGCGCCGAGCGGCGCGTGCTCGAACGGCGCGTGCGCGAACGACGCCGGGTCGGACGGTGCCTGCTCGGCCGACGCCGGGTCGAACGGCGTCCGCTCGGCCGACGCCGGGTCGGACGGTGCCTGCTCGAACGACGTCGGCTCGAAGGGTGTCGGTTCGAAGGGGATCGGCCCGAAGGGGTCGGTGCCGAGCGGTGTCGTGCCGTGCTCCTCGGGCCGGAGGGTTCCCGGGCGGGCGGGGGCCTGGGTGTGCCGTCGTTCGAGGTGGAGGGGCTTCGGGCGGAGCGTGTCCCCGTGCGGGGGCTCCGCGTGGTGGGGGGCGGGGGTGTGGGGGTGTCCGGGGTGGGGGTGTCCGGAGTGGGGCTGTTCGGTCGTGGGGGTCGGACTGGTGGGGGTGGCGTTCACGGGGGCTTCCTTGGGGGTGGGGCCGGGGCGGTCCGGGGTCAGTGGGACGGTCCGGAGGCGTTGCGGGGGGCCGTGGCCCGGTGGGAGGCGGGCGGGTGGGGGGTGTGGGCCCGTTCGGCCGCGGCCAGGGCGTCGGCGAAGCGGTCCAGGACGGCGGTGGCCTGCTCGTCGGTGAGGGTGAGCGGGGGCAGGAGCCGGACCACCGCGGAGTGGCGGCCGCCGAGTTCGACGATGAGTCCCCGGGCGAGGCACTCCCGCTGGACGGCGAGGGCCAGGGCGGAGGCGGGCGGCGGGACGGTGTCGTCCGGTCCGGCCGCCTCGGGGTCGACGAGCTCGACACCGATCATCAGCCCCCGGCCGCGCACGTCGCCGACGCAGGGGTGGTCGGCGGCGAGGCCCCGGAGCTGTCCGAGGACGCGGGCGCCGAGGGTGCCGGCCCGCTCGGCGAGCTTGTTCTCCCGGACGTACGCCAGGGTGGCCGTTCCGGCGGCCATGGCGAGCTGGTTCCCGCGGAACGTTCCGGCGTGGGCACCGGGCTCCCAGGCGTCGAGCTCCGGCCGGTAGACGATGACCGCGAGCGGGAGGGAGCCGCCGATGGCCTTCGAGAGGACCATCACGTCGGGGACGACGCCGCTGTGCTCGACGGCCCAGAAGGTTCCGGTGCGGCCGACGCCGGTCTGGACCTCGTCGACGATCAGGGGGACGGAGCGGTCGGCGGTGATCCGGCGCATCCGGCGCATCCAGTCGTCGGGGGCGGGGATGACCCCGCCCTCGCCCTGGACGGCCTCGACGATCATTCCGGCGGGGGTGGTGACGCCGCTCTTGGGGTCGTCGAGGAGGCTCTCGGTCCAGCGGGCGGCCAGTTCGGCGCCGCGCTCCCCGCCCACGCCGAAGGGGCAGCGGTACTGCTGGGGGTAGGGCAGCCGGGTCACCCGGACGTCCGTCGCCCCTCCGGACGCGGCGAGGGCCCCGGCCGTCATGCCGTGGTAGGCGCCGGTGAAGGCGAGCAGTCCGCTCCGGCCGGTGGCCGTCCGGACGAGCTTGAGGGCCGCCTCGACCGCGTCCGTGCCGGCCGGTCCGCAGAACTGGATGCGGGCGTCGTCCGCCAGCGTCCCGGGGAGGGTGGCGAACAGCTCGGTGGTGAAGGCGTCCTTGAGGGGGGTGGCGAGGTCGAGGACGTGGAGGGGCGCCCCCGAGTCGAGGACCTTGCGGACGGCTTCGAGCACCACGGGGTGGTTGTGGCCGAGGGCGAGCGTCCCCGCACCGGACAGACAGTCCAGGTAGCGGCGGCCGTCGGCGCCCTCGATGGTCAGCCCCCGGGCCCGCACGGGGACGATCGGCAGGGAGCGGGCGTAGGTGCGCGCGGCGGACTCGCGCTGGGCCTGCCGGCGCAGGATTCCCTCGTGGTCGCCGCCCGCATGCCCTCGTCGGTCCGGCCGGGTCTGCGTGCGCGCGGCCGGTGGGACGGCCGGAACTGGTTCGGTCACGGCCACGGCTCGGTGTCCTCCCGCTGTAACGGTTGCGTTGCACATCGGGGCGTCGTGGGGCCGTGTCGAGGACCGGCCGGAACGCCTTCGTTGTGTCCCCCGCACGTACCAACGACGGGAACTGCCGGGGATCACGGGCCGAGGGCGGGAAGTTGGCGTGTCCCGGATCACGGCACGGCAACGGCTGATCGATGCCCGGAACCGTGGACGGGGCGCGTACCGTCCCCTCCGGCACCGGCATAGTGGGGGCCGTCGGTCGTGTCCGCGAGGGCCCGGCCGCCGTGCGTCCCGGCAGGCCGACGCACCAGCAGAAGCAGTACAAGTAGACGTAGTCCCAGGGGGATCACGAGATGCGATCGATTCGTCCGTTGCTGATGGCGGCTTCCGCCGTCGCGGCGCTGACGCTCACCGTCACCGGCTGCGGTCCGAGCGAGGAGAACGCGGGCGGGGACAAGCCCTCCGCGCCCGTCAGCATGGACCCGGGCAAGATCCAGATTCCGGCGGACCTGAAGGACCGTCTGAAGGAACACGGGATCGACGTCGACAGGTGGCGGAACGGCGAGTGGAGGAACTGGGACCGCGACAAGTGGCTGCGCGAGGCGAAGGACTTCGTCAACCCGATCATCCAGGACCTCTGGGACCCGGACCGGATGCGCGAGGCCGAGCGGCCCGACAAGCCGGTCGAGGAGGAGGACATCTCGGGTGACGAGGGTGTCACCGACCCGACGCCGGAGCCCGTGAAGGCCACCGCCGTCGCGGCCAAGTACCACGACAACGCGCCCGAGTCCGGCAAGGTCTTCTTCGACAGCCCCGAGGGCTCCATGGTCTGCTCGGCCACGGTCGTGCAGGACCCGGCGCACCCGGGCAAGTCGAACCTGGTCTGGACGGCCGGGCACTGCGTGCACAAGGGCAAGCAGGGCGGCTGGTACCGCAACATCGCCTTCGTCCCCTCCTACAACGACGCCGCGATGGAGACCGCGCAGCTGGAGAAGGCGACGCGGGAGCAGATCGCGCCGTACGGCGTGTGGTGGGCGGACTGGGTCAAGACCTCCGACCAGTGGATCTCCCAGGGCGCGTCCACCGGCGGTGCCGGCGCTCCCTACGACTTCGCGGTCATCAAGGTGACCCCGGAGAAGGGTTCCTCGGGCAAGTCGCTGGAGGAGACGGTCGGTTCGGCGCTCCCGGTGAACTTCAACGCCCCCGCCGTGCCGAAGGTCTCGAAGATGACGGCGACCGGCTACCCGGCGGCTCCGCCGTTCGACGGCCAGAAGGCCTTCCAGTGCCAGGACAAGCCGGGCCGGCTGTCCCTCAAGGCCGAGCAGCCGACGATGTACCGGATCGGCTGCACGATGACCGGCGGTTCGTCCGGTGGCGGCTGGGTCGCCCAGGGCGCCGACGGTCGGCCGGCCCTGGTGTCGAACACCTCGATCGGCCCGTCGACGGCCGGCTGGCTCGCGGGCCCGCGCTTCGGCCCGGAGGCCAAGGCCGTCTACGACGCGGTCAGCAAGAAGTACGCCGGCCAGTAGGCACGGCATCGCACGGAGGCGGGGCCGCCGGTCCCGCCTCCTCCTGCCGGTCACGACCGGCATACTGTGCACCCGCTCATGACACGTCCATGGCAATACCAACGGGGAATTCATCCATGCGTTCCGTACGACTCATACCCGCCGCCCTCGGCCTGGTCACCGCGCTCGCGCTGACCACCACGGCCTGCGGCCCCACCGAGACCCCGGCGGCCGACGCCAAGCCGTCCGCCGGAGCGAGCAGCTCCACAGCGGCGGGCGACGGCGGCGACGCCGGCACCGACCTCACCAAGGACCTCGCCGACAAGCTCAAGAAGCACGGCGTCGACCTGGACAAGTGGAAGAACGGCGAGTGGAAGAACTGGGACCGCGACACCTGGCTCCGTGAGGCCCAGGACTTCGTCAACCCGGTGATCGAGGGCCTCTGGGACCCCGCGCGCATGCAGTCGGCGAAGAGCCCGGACCAGACGATCACCGCGCAGGCCGGCTCCGGCGGCACCGACCCGACGCCCCGGCCGGTCAAGGCCCAGCGCGAGAAGACGCCGTACCACCGCAACGCGGCCCCGGTCGGCAAGATCTTCTTCGACGCGCCCGAGGGCTCGATGGCCTGCTCCGGCACGATCGTGAAGGACCCGCGCCGTCCCGGGAAGTCGAACCTGGTCTGGACGGCCGGCCACTGCGTCCACGCGGGCAAGAGGGGCGGCTGGTACCGCAACATCACCTTCGTCCCGGCCTTCAACGACCTGGGCAAGTCCCCCGCGGCGCTGCGGAACGCGCAGCCGCACGAGGTGTACCCCTACGGCCAGTTCTGGGCCGACTGGGCCGTGACCTCGGGCGAGTGGATCAACCGGGGCGGCACCAACCAGGCCTGGCCGTACGACTACGCCGTGCTGCACGTGCAGCCGGAGCGCGGCGGGAAGTCCCTGGAGGAGACCGTCGGCGCGGCCCTTCCGGTCGACTTCTCCGCGCCGACGGCCGCGCAGGCCAGGACGATGGGCGCCTGGGGTTACCCGGGGGCGGCGCCGTACAACGGCGTGATCATGCACAAGTGCCTCGACCGGCCGACGCGGCTCACCACGGCCCCGGCCACGCCGACGATGTACCGGATCGGCTGCACGATGACCGCCGGTTCCTCGGGCGGCGGCTGGTTCCGCGTCCTGCCGAACGGCACGACGGCGCTGGTGTCGAACACCTCGATCGGCCCGGCCGGGAGCAACGGCTGGCTCGCCGGACCGACGCTGGGACGCGGCGGCAAGGCCGTGCACGAGATGGTCAGCAAGAAGTTCGCGCGCTGACCCGGGAGCACGGCCCCCGGGAGCCCGAGCGGGGCACGAGGCACCCGGCATGAGGCACCCGGTACAGGGCGCACGGCACAAGACCGGGCGCCAGGAGCAACGCGCGGGTCCGGGCGGCGCCCGAGGGTGCTGACCGGACCGACCACACCGAAGGGCGCTGCCCCCTCCCTGTCAGGGGAGGGGGCAGCGCCCTTCGGTCGTACAGCCGTGGATCAGTGCGCGGCCGGAACGTACGGCGCGAGCAGTGCCGCCAGCTCCTCGTGGACCCGGGCCTTGAGCAGGGTGCCCTCCGGGGTGTGCTCCTCGGACTCCACCTCGCCCTCGGCGTGCACCCGCGAGACGAGGCCGCCCTGCGTGTACGGCACGAGGACCTCCAGCTCGACCTCCGGGCGCGGCAGCTCGGAGTCGATGAGCGCGAGGAGCTCGTCGATGCCCTGGCCCGACCGGGCCGAGACGACGATGGAGTGCTTCTCCATCCGCAGCAGGCGCTGGAGCACCAGCGGGTCGGCCGCGTCCGCCTTGTTGACGACGACGATCTCCGGCACGTTCACCGCGCCGACGTCACGGAAGACCTCGCGCACGGCAGCGAGCTGCTCCTCCGGGGCCGGGTGCGAGCCGTCCACCACGTGCAGGATGAGGTCGGACTCGGCGACCTCCTCCATGGTGGAGCGGAACGCCTCGACCAGGTGGTGGGGCAGGTGCCGCACGAAGCCGACGGTGTCGGCCAGGGTGTAGATCCGGCCGGTGGGCGTCTCGGCCCGGCGTACGGTCGGGTCGAGGGTGGCGAACAGCGCGTTCTCCACGAGGACGCCCGCGCCGGTGAGCCGGTTCAGCAGGGAGGACTTGCCGGCGTTGGTGTATCCGGCGATGGCGACCGACGGGACCTTGTTCCGGCGGCGCTCCTGCCGCTTGATGTCGCGGCCGGTCTTCATCTCCGCGATCTCCCGGCGCATCTTCGCCATCTTCTCGCGGATGCGGCGCCGGTCGGTCTCGATCTTGGTCTCACCGGGACCACGGGTGGCCATGCCGCCACCGCCGCCGCCACCCATCTGACGGGAGAGCGACTGACCCCAGCCGCGCAGTCGCGGCAGCATGTACTGCATCTGCGCGAGCGCGACCTGCGCCTTGCCCTCTCGGGACTTGGCGTGCTGGGCGAAGATGTCGAGGATGAGGGCGGTCCGGTCGACCACCTTCACCTTGACGACGTCTTCGAGGGCGATGAGCTGGCCGGGGCTGAGCTCGCCGTCGCAGACGACGGTGTCGGCGCCGGTCTCGACCACGATGTCGCGCAGCTCGCGCGCCTTGCCGGAGCCGATGAAGGTCGCCGGGTCCGGCTTGTCACGGCGCTGGATCACGCCGTCGAGCACGAGGGCGCCCGCCGTCTCGGCGAGGGCCGCGAGCTCCGCGAGGGAGTTCTCCGCGTCCTGGACGGTCCCGGAGGTCCAGACACCGACCAGCACGACGCGCTCCAGGCGCAGCTGGCGGTACTCGACCTCGGTGACGTCCTCGAGCTCGGTGGAGAGGCCCACGACGCGGCGCAGGGCCGCGCGCTCGGAGCGGTCGAACTGGTCGCCGTCCCGCTCTCCGTCGATCTCGTGGCTCCAGGCGACGTCCTCTTCCATCAGGGCATCGGCCCGAAGGCTCTCGGTACGGCTCGTCTCCGCGAAGCTCTGCTCGTCCTGGGAAGGGGAAGAAGAGGAGGTCATTGGATCCTTACGTCGAAGAGGTGATGTCCGTCTGTGCCGGTGACAACGTCCGCGGGCACCGGAAGATTCCCGGTCGCGGCACGTCCGCGGTCCCGGAGCGTTCCCGGTGGCGGCCGCGTCGCCGACCAGAAGATGGTGACACGGCCCCGCGGGGCCCGTCACCCGGGTTTCGGCGCGGTCCTCGCGGCCGCGGCGGGGCGGCTGCGCCAGTCCGGGTGGCCGGGCATGGCCGGGGTCTTCGCCTCGTACAGCCAGCCGTGGAAGAAGGCGGTGAGGTCCCGGCCCGCCACCCGGCCGGCGAGGGCGATGAAGTCGGCGGTGGTGGCGGTCCCGTCCCGGTGCTCGGCGACCCAGCGGCGCTCCAGGCGGCGGAAGGCGTCGGTGCCGATCTCCTGGCGGAGCGCGTACAGGACGAGGGAGCTGCCGTCGTAGACGACGGGCCGGAAGAGGCTGATCTTGTGGCCCGGCGAGGGGGGCTCCGGGGCGGCGGGCGGGCCGCCGTCGGCGCGCCAGCCGTCGGAGGCGGCGTAGGCGGCCTTCATGCGGCGCTCCAGGGACTTGCCGGCGGTCTCCTCGGCGTACAGCGCCTCGTACCAGCTGGCGTGTCCCTCGTTGAGCCACAGGTCGGACCAGGTGCGGGGCGAGACGCTGTCGCCGAACCACTGGTGGGCCAGCTCGTGGACCATGACGGAGTCGACGTACCACTCGGGGTAGGCGGGCTCGGTGAAGAGGCCGCGCTCGAAGAGGGAGAGGGTCTGGGTCTCCAGCTCGAAGCCGGTGTCCGCGTCGGCGATCAGCACGCCGTACGTCTCGAAGGGGTACGGCCCGACCTGCCGCTCCATCCACTCCAGGTGGCCGGGGGTGCGGCGGAGCCAGGGCTCCATGCGCTGCCGGTCGGCGGTGGCGACCACGTCCCGGACGGGCAGTCCGTGGGGGCCGGCGCGGTGGACGACGGTGGAGCGGCCGATGGAGACCTGGGCGAGCTCGGTGGCCATGGGATGGCGGCTGCGGTACGTCCAGGTGGTGGTGGGGCCGTGGTCGACGCGGCCCCCGGGGAGCCCGTTGGCGACCACGGTGAGGTCGCTGGGGGCGGTGACCCGGAAGGTGAACCAGGCCTTGTCGGCGGGGTGGTCGTTGGAGGGGAAGACCCGGTGGGCGGCGTCGGCCTGGTTGGCCATGGCGAGCCCGTCGCCGGTGCGGACCCAGCCGCCGGTGTCGGCGGGGCCGGTGGGGTCGCTGGTGTGGGTGACGGTGATCCTGACCTCCTCCCCCGCGTCGATGGCGGCGACCGGGGTGACGACCAGGTCCTCGCCGCTCGTGGCGTACGCGGCGGGCAGGCCGTCGACGGTGACGGAGGAGACCGTGCCGTGCGTGAAGTCGAGGTTGAGCCGCTCCAGGTCCTGGGTGGCGCGGGCGTCGATCCGGGTCACCGCGGCGAGGGGCTTCGTGTTGACGCCCGGATAGGTGAGGTCGAGCGTGTACGCGAGGACGTCGTAGCCGGGGTTGCCGAGATGCGGGAAGAGCGGGTCCCCGATGCCGAGCGGCGCCGGGGCGGGCAGCGCGGCGGCGACGAGTCCGGCCGAGGCGGCGACCAGGACGGCGGAGCGGAGCCACCGCGCGCGGGGCAGGGGGGTTCGGACGAGCGGCATGGGCCAGGCCTTTCCGGAGGAATGGCCCTACGGCTACCAGGGCCGCCGCCACACGCCGGGGCGGCGCGCGCGCCGGACACCCGAAGGGGGTCGTCGGCCCGGTCCGCGCGAGTGGCGACCACGGACGAGGCGCTGCCCGGGCGGAGGGGGGCGGGCAGGGGCGCGGGCGGGGCGGTGCCGGGGCGCGCCCGGGGCGCTCGGAGGAGCGCCGTCAGCCCATGCCGCCCGAGTGGCAGGTGTCAGCCCAAGCCGCCCGAGTGGCGGGCATCAGCCCAGGCCCACCCAAGTGCCGGACGCCAGCCCAAGCCGCCCAAGTGCCGGACGCCAGCCCAAGCCGCCCGAGTCTCAGACGCCAGCCCGAGCCGCCCGAGCGGCAGCCGTCAGCCCAGGCCGCCCGAGTGCCGGGCACGGCTGACGTCGTACACGCCCGGCACGTCCCGCATGGCCCGCATGAGGGCGCCCAGGGCCGCCGCGTCGGGGAGGTGGAGGGTGTACGTGTGGCGGACCCGCTGCTCGCTGGGCGGTTCGACGTTCGCCGAGACGACCGCGGCCCCGAAGCCGGCGATGGCCTCGGTGAGGTCGGCGAGCAGTCCCGGCCGGCCGAAGGACTCGGCGACCAGGGTGACCCGGCCCTGGGGGGTGTCGCCCCAGCGGACGGTGACGGGTTCGCGGCCGAGACCGCGCATGGCGTCGACGGCCGAGCAGCGCGCGCGGTGGACGGTCACGGATCCGCCGCGCACCCGGAAGCCGGTGATCTCGTCGGGCGGTACGGGGGTGCAGCAGCCCGCCGGGCGGGCTGCGGCGGGCGGCTCGCCGTCGAGGGGCTCGGCGTGCAGCTCCGCGCCGGCGCGCCGCTCGGCGGGGGCACTGACCGGGGGCCGGGGGTCCCGGGGGGCGGCGGGCGGCGCGGCGCTCTCGGGGTGGGCGCGGAGCCAGCCGGTGATCGCGATCCGCGCGGCGGGGGTGCGGGCGTGGTCCAGCCACTCCGGGGACGGCCCGGACACGGCGTCGTGGGC
This sequence comes from Streptomyces sp. NPDC002232, assembly GCF_042890295.1. Classification (NCBI taxonomy): domain Bacteria; kingdom Bacillati; phylum Actinomycetota; class Actinomycetes; order Kitasatosporales; family Streptomycetaceae; genus Streptomyces; species Streptomyces sp. NPDC002232. The sequence continues at coordinate 1,079,841 of NZ_JBIARV010000005.1, forward strand.
GAGGAGCAGCTGGACGGTGTCCCCGTCGCCGAGGACCGTGCTCAGCGGGGCGAGGCGGCCGTTGACGCGGGCGCCGAGGCAGGCGTGGGCGGCCTCGCCGTGCTGCGCGTACGCGGCGTCGACGCAGCTGGCCCCGGCGGGCAGGCTGATCGTGCCGGGGGCGCTGCCGTCGGCGCGGAAGACCGTGATCTCGTCGTCCTCGGCGAGGTCGGCGCGGAGGGAGCTCCAGAAGGTGTCGGGGTCGGGCGCGGCCTGCTGCCAGTCGAGGAGCCGGGAGAGCCAGCCGGGGCGGGTGGGGTCGACGCGCTCGCCGTCGTCGGTCCCGGGGGCGGCGGTGTCCTGGTCCTGGCCGACGTGCGGGTTGCCGAGGGCGACGACTCCGGCCTCGGCGACCTTGTGCATGCGGTGGGTGCGGATGAGGACCTCGGCGACGGCGCCGTCGGGGGCGGCGACCGCCGTGTGCAGGGACTGGTACAGGTTGAACTTGGGGGCCGCGATGAAGTCCTTGAACTCGGAGATCACCGGGGTGAAACAGGTGTGGAGCTCGCCGAGGACCGCGTAGCAGTCGGCGTCCTCGGCGACGAGGACGAGGAGCCGTCCGAAGTCGCAGCCGCGCAGCTCGCCGCGCTTGAGCCGGGCCCGGTGGACGGAGACGAAGTGCCGGGGGCGGACGTGGACCTCGGCGCCGATGTCCGCCTCGCGCAGGACGGCGGCGACCTGTTCGGCGACGGCGTCGAGCGCGGGTGCGGCGTCGGGGTGGTCCGCGACGAGCGCGCGGGTGGTCTCGTACTCCTCGGGGTGGAGGATCGAGAAGACGAGGTCCTCCAGCTCGGTCTTGAGAGCCTGGACGCCGAGCCGTTCGGCGAGCGGGATGAGGACGTCCCGGGTGACCTTGGCGATGCGCGCCTGTTTCTCGGGGCGCATCACGCCGAGGGTGCGCATGTTGTGCAGGCGATCGGCGAGCTTGATCGACATGACCCGGACGTCGCTGCCGGTGGCGACGAGCATCTTGCGGAAGGTCTCGGGCTCGGCGGCGGCGCCGTAGTCGATCTTCTCGACCTTGGTGACCCCGTCGACGAGGTAGGCGACCTCGTCGCCGAACTCGCGGCGCACCTGATCGAGCGTCACCTCGGTGTCCTCGACGGTGTCGTGGAGGAGGGAGGCGGTCAGGGTGGTGGTCTCCGCGCCGAGTTCGGCGAGGATGAGGGTGACCGCGAGGGGGTGGGTGATGTACGCCTCGCCGCTCTTGCGGAACTGGCCGCGGTGCGAGGACTCGGCGAGGACGTACGCCCGGCCGAGCACTCCGAGGTCGGCCTCGGGGTGCTGGGCGCGGTGCGCCTCGGCCACGTGGCCGATGGCGTCGGGCAGCCGGTCACGGGGCGCCGGTCCGGCGGTGGCGCCGAGCAGGGCGGCGCGGCCGAGGCGGCGCAGGTCGATCCGGGCGCGTCCGCGTCTGCGGACGGCCACGTCGGTGGTGGCGGCCTCGGCCGCACTCACGGGGTTGGTGGCCTCTGCGCTCATGGGGCACCTCCGGCAACGTCGACCGGCGGTGGGCGGGCCAGGCGTGCCCGGGGGGCCGGTGCTTGATGCTACCGACCCCACCACGTGGCGCAGTCATGCTCTCGCTCAGCGTGAATCGGATCACCCATTCGAGCGACAGATCAGTCGTTGACAGTTTCGATTCCGTCGCGCGTGATCACCGCTCGGGTGATCACGACGTGCGTGATCACGGCGGGTGTGATCGCGGGTGACGTGATCACGGATGGTGTGATCACGGCGTTCCGGTGTCCTGTCCCAGCCACGCCGGGTCGACCATGCCCTCGGCGACGATGACGGCGGGGCCGGTCATGTCGATGCGGCCGTCGGGGTGCTCGGTGATGACCAGGGTCCCGCCGAGCACGTCGACGGTGTACGTGACGGGGGTGCCGCTCTCGGCGGGGTCGGCGCCGTCCCGGCGGGCGGCGGCGACGGCGACGGCGCACGCGCCGGTGCCGCAGGAGCGGGTCTCGGCGGCGCCGCGCTCGTGGACGCGCATGGCGACGTGACGGGGGCCGCGGTCGGCGACGAACTCGATGTTGACGCCGTCCGGGTAGACCGAGGCGGGCGCGTAGGGCGGCTCGGTGAAGAGGCTCCCGGCGTGGTCGAGGTCCTCGACGAAGGCGACCGCGTGGGGGTTGCCCATGTTCACGTTGCGCGCGGGCCAGCTGCGGCCGTCGACGGTGACGGTGACGCCGGCCTCGGGGAGCACCGCGCGGCCCATGGCGACCGTGACGGAGCCGTCCTTGTCCAGGTGGACGTGCTTGACGCCGCCCCGGGTGGCGACGGCGACCTCGCCGGCGGTGACGTGGCCCGCGTGCTCCAGGTACCGGGCGAAGACCCGGACGCCGTTCCCGCACATCTCGGCGACCGAGCCGTCGGCGTTGCGGTAGTCCATGAACCACTCGGCCTCGTCGGCCAGGTGCCGCGCCTCGGGGTGGGCGGCGCTGCGCACGACGTGCAGCAGCCCGTCGCCGCCGATGCCGGCCCGCCGGTCGCAGAGCCGCGCCACGACGGCGGGCGGCAGGTCGACGGCGTTCTCCGCGTCGGGGACGATCACGAAGTCGTTCTCGGTGCCGTGGCCCTTGAGGAAGGGGAGCGGCGAGGTCTGCGTGCTGGTCACACGATCAACTGTACGGGGCGGGTCCGACGAGCCGCCCGCTCGGTCCACGACACGAACACCCGCTCCCCGCCCACCGAGCCCCACCCACCCCGCCCCTCCCCCGCCGAGGCCCGCGCCGAGCTCCCCCGGGCCGAGGGGCCTCCGTAGGGGAGCGGGGACTCGGCCGCGCGCGGGGCGGGGGCAGGGTGGGCTGGGCAGGCCGCAGGGCGGGACAGGGGTACGGCGTCGAGGCCGGGGGCCGGTGAGGCGTGCGCCCCGCGCGTCCGAGGGCACGGGGTGGGTTCGCGCCGTGCCTCCGCGGGCGGGGTGGGTTCGCGCCGCGTACGGTGTCGGGGCTCTCGTCCGGGTGCGGGCTTCGTCGGGCCCGGGCTTCGTCGGGCCCGGGCTTCGTCCCGGGCGCGTGCTTCGTCGGGCCCGGGCTTCCTCCCGGGCGCGTGCTTCGTCGGGCCCGGGCTTCCTCCCGGGCGCGGGTGGCTCAGCGCAGGCGGGCGACGCGCCAGACCGCGAGGGCGACCAGGGCGGCGATCGTCGAGAGGTAGAGCGCGAGGACGCGCCAGTTCGGGCGCTCGCCCGAGCCGCGCGGCGGCAGTCCCGGCCAGGTGTAGCCGACCTTGCGGGCGGCCATCATGCCCCAGCCCGCCGCGCAGGAGCTGATGAGCAGTCCGAGCATGGCGACGACCGCGCCGCCGTCACCGGAACCGAAGGCCAGCGGGAAGGCGAACATCAGCGAGCCGACGGCCGCCAGGCCCACGATCGGGGCGAGCTGCCAGATCCGCAGCCGGCGCTGGGGGCGGAGCTCGACCTCGACCTCGTCGGCGTCGACCTCGACGGCGGTGCCCACGGCGTCGTCGGGACCGTCCGTGGCCAGCCCCGGGGCGCCGACGGGGACGTCGTCCGTCGGATGGCCCGGTGTGTCGCCCGACGGATCCGCCGTCGGGTCACCCAGGGCCGCCTCGTGCTGTTCTCTGTCGCGAGGGCCGGCCTCCATCGCCACGCGCCCTCCCCACTCGGACTCCACTTGGTCGATCGATGCTCGATGATGGCACGCTCATGACCGCCGAAATGACGGGCAGTGCGTCCCGATGCCATCACGTGATCAGGCTGTAACCGCTCGTTCGACCAACGACAGCGCCTCTCGCGGGAGTTCCCCGCGGTGATCGGCGGCTCCGCTGAGCCAGTGCACGCGCGGGTCGCGGCGGAACCACGAGTCCTGGCGGCGGGCGAAGCGCTTCGTGGCCCGCACGGTCTCGGCGCGCGCCTCGTCCTCGGTGCACTCGCCCGCGAGCGCGGCGAGCACCTGCTGGTAGCCGAGGGCGCGGGCGGCCGTGCGGCCCTCGCGCAGCCCCCGCGCCTCCAGGGCGCGCACCTCGTCGACGAGCCCGGCCTCCCACATCCGGTCCACGCGCGTGGTGATCCGCTCGTCGAGCTCGGGCCGGGCGACGTCGACGCCGATCTGGACGGTGTCGTAGACGGAGTCGTGACCCGGGAGGTTGGCGGTGAAGGGCTTGCCGGTGATCTCGATCACCTCGAGCGCCCGGACGATGCGACGGCCGTTGCTGGGGAGGATCGCGCGCGCGGCCTCGGGGTCGGCCACGGCGAGCCGGGCGTGCAGGACACCGGAGCCGCGCTCCTCCAGTTCGGCCTCCAGGCGGGCCCGCACGGCGGGGTCGGTGCCGGGGAACTCGAGGGCGTCGACGGCCCCCCGGACGTACAGGCCGGAGCCGCCGACGAGGACCGGGGTGCGGCCCTCGGCGAGCAGCCGGTCGATCTCGGCGCGGGCGAGGCGCTGGTACTCGGCGACGCTGGCGGCCTCGGTGACGTCCCAGATGTCCAGCAGGTGGTGCGGGACGCCGCCGCGTTCCTCCGGGGTCAGCTTGGCCGTCCCGATGTCCATCCCCCGGTAGAGCTGCATCGAGTCGGCGTTGACGACCTCGCCGCCGAGCTGCTGCGCCAGGAATACACCCAGATCGGACTTTCCGGCTGCCGTGGGGCCGACGACGGCGATGACCCGCGGGGCGGGAGCTGCGCTTCTCACCGTCCCAGTCTCGCAGCCCCCGGGCCCGGTCCCCGAACGAGCGACGTGACGGGCCTTCTCCGGCTTCGTTGCCTGTTGCGAGGTTCCGGGCGTCGATCACCGCGGATTCCGGCCGCCGATCATCACGGAACCCTCCCATCCGAGTACGCTATGGAGTGAATATGGGCGTTTTTGCAATGTTTCGCCGTAAGAAGCGGGACGACGACGCGCGGGACGACGGGGTCGGCACCCGCGCCGAGGGGACCGGGGCCGAAGCCGGAGCGGACGCCACGGCGGAGGCCCCCGGGACCACGGTGGAGGACGGCGCGGACGGTACGGAGGACGTCGGAACGGTCGAGGTGACCGCCGGAGGGAGCGTCGCGGCCGCCGAGGTCGTGGAGATCCCGAAGCAGCAGTCGGCCGAGGCCGCCGCCGACAACGAGGCGGGCGACGGCGCCCGCCGCTAGGGCCACACGCCCTGGGCCCCCGGAGTCCTGGGGGCAGGACACGGAACGCACGACACGGAACACGGACCCCCGGGGTCCGCGGAGGGAAGGTGCCCCATGGGTCTCCTGGATTCGCTGAAGGCCAAGCTCGCCCCGGCCAAGGACAAGGTCGCCGATCTCGCGCAGCAGCACGGCGAGAAGATCGACCAGGGTCTGGACAAGGCCGCGCAGGTGGTCGACGAGAAGACCAAGGGCAAGTACAGCGACAAGATCCAGTCCGGTACGGGCAAGGCGAAGGACGCCATCGACCGGATCGGTCACAAGGACGACGGCACGCCCGACAGCGGTGGCGCGACGCCGCCGCCGGCCGCCTGACCGGCCCCTCCGCACGGCGGACGGCCGCGGAGCGTGACGCTCCGCGGCCGTTCGCCGTTTCCGTGCCCGTGCCGGGGGCTCCTCAGGACCAGGCCGCCACGAAGTACCCCACCCCGTAGGGGGCGTCCTCGAAGAGCAGGCGGCCGTCGAGGCCCGCGCCCTCGGCGGCGCCGGCGAGGACCTGCCAGGGGGCCCGTCCGGCCGCCCGCAGCTCCGTCGCGAGACCGGCGTCCAGCGCGAGCAGCGCGGCCGTGTCGGCGGTTCCGAGGGCCCGGGCGGCCTCCGCGTCGAAGCCCGCGGCCCGCTCGTCCAGGTAGCCCGGCGCCTTGACGGTCCGGCAGGCGCTGCCGTCGCCGAGGACCAGGAGGGCGACGCGCTCGGCCGAGGCGGCGAGGTCACGGCCGGTCGCGGCGCAGTCGTCCGCCGCCGTCGACCCGGCCACGGCCAGGCCCTCGACCGGAGCGCCGGCCCAGTCGGCGCGGGTCAGGAGCCAGGCGCCCACGGCGAGGGAGGCCGGCAGCGGACGGCCGCCGTCCGGTCCCTCTCCCAGGCGTACGTCGAGGTCGACGCCGAATCCGGCGAACGAGCCCCTGGCTCCGGCCGGGTGGACGCCCTGGGCGCCCTCGCCGGCGGGTCCGACCACGTACAGCCGGTCGGGGCGGGCGGCGGCGAGCAGCCCGACGGCGTCGGCGCAGGCCGCCCGTGCGGCGTCCAGCTCGGGGGCGGCGCCGGTCGCGACGTCGGGGAGGAGGAGGGGCGGGCAGGGGGTGACGGCTGCGGCGACAAGCATGATCGGCAGCCTACTGTGCGGGGCGGCACGGGCCCCGCCCTGCGTCTGGGCCCCGCCGGTCGTGGGTCCGCACCCGCCGATGCGCCGCGTTCGGCGCGCCCGTCGGTCTCTTTGTGGGCGGCGCGCCCGCAGGTCCCGCTGTGGGCGGTGCCCCCGCCGTTGCACCGCGGGCGGCGCCCCCTCGGGCCCCGTTGTGGGCGGCGCGCCCCTCGGGCCCCGTTGTGGGCATGCGTTCCGCTGGGGCGGAACGGGTGGGCACAACGGAACGGCGCCCTGCCGGCGCCAGAGGCTCCCGCGCCTGAACCCGCACCGGAAGCAGGCCGTCACACGTGGTGCGGGCCCAGGCACAGAACGCGGAGGCGCCGCTCAGCGCGCCGTCCCGTGTGCCCACCCGTCCCGCCCCAGCGGGACGATTGCCCACACGGGCAGCCGGCGAAGGCCCGGTCGAAGACGCGGGCCCACCCCGTGCGCGGGCGCGGCCCCACACGGGCGCGGGTGGGCCCGCGCCGTCCGAAGCGGGCGCGGGCACGCGCGGGTGGCGGGGCGCCGCGCCGCCGAAGGCGCGGGCCCCCGCGGGCGGCCCGGCGCGGAAGCGTCGCGTGAGGCCCGACGCAAGGGCGTCGCGTGAGGCCCGGCGCGGGGGCTCCGCGGGGGCCCGCAGGCCGGGCGTCGCGGCGGCGTGGACCCCCGACGGTGGGCTCGGGCCCCTCAGTGGGCGCCGCAGGCCGGGGTCGTGGCCGGGAGGGGGGCCGGGGCGCCGATCTGGGGGAGGCCCAGGAGGACGCCCGTCGGCTTCGGGGCGGACGTGCGCCGCTCCCACGCGTCGCCCGCGCGCGTCCGGCGGACCGCCGACACCGGGCCCTCCGCGAGCAGGTGGTGCGGGGCGGCGTAGGTGATCTCGACGGTGACGACGTCACCGGGGCGGACGTCCTCGTCCGGCTTCGTGAAGTGGACGAGCCGGTTGTCGGGGGCGCGGCCCGAGAGGCGGTCGGTGGCGCCGTCCTTGCGGCCCTCGCCCTCGGCGACCATGACCTCGAGGGTGCGGCCGACCTGCTTCTTGTTCTCCTCCCAGGAGATCTCCTCCTGGAGGGCCACCAGGCGCATGTAGCGGTCCTGGACGACCTCCTTGGGGATCTGCCCCTCCATGTCGGCCGCCGGGGTCCCGGGGCGCTTGGAGTACTGGAAGGTGAAGGCGTTCGCGAAGCGGGCCTCGCGGACGGTGTGCATCGTCTGCTCGAAGTCCTCCTCGGTCTCGCCGGGGAAGCCCACGATGATGTCGGTGGAGATGGCCGCGTGCGGGATGGCCGCGCGGACCTTCTCGATGATCCCGAGGAACCGCTCCTGCCGGTAGGAGCGGCGCATCGCCCGGAGGATCGTGTCGGAGCCGGACTGGAGCGGCATGTGGAGCTGCGGCATGACGTTCGGCGTCTCGGCCATGGCCGCGATGACGTCGTCCGTGAAGTCGCGCGGGTGCGGGGAGGTGAAGCGGACGCGCTCCAGGCCCTCGATCTGGCCGCAGGCGCGCAGCAGCTTGCTGAAGGCCTCGCGGTCGCCCAGGTCGGAGCCGTACGCGTTGACGTTCTGGCCGAGCAGCGTGATCTCGGAGACGCCCTCGGCGACCAGCGCCTCGATCTCGGCGAGGATGTCGCCGGGCCGGCGGTCCTCCTCCTTGCCGCGCAGGGCCGGGACGATGCAGAAGGTGCAGGTGTTGTTGCAGCCGACGGAGATCGACACCCAGGCGGCGTACGCGGACTCGCGGCGGGTCGGCAGCGTGGAGGGGAAGGCCTCCAGGGACTCGGCGATCTCGATCTGCGCCTCCTCCTGCACGCGGGCGCGCTCCAGGAGGACGGGCAGCTTGCCGATGTTGTGGGTGCCGAAGACCACGTCGACCCAGGGGGCCTTCTTGACGATGGTGTCGCGGTCCTTCTGGGCGAGGCAGCCGCCGACGGCGATCTGCATGCCGGGGCGGATGGTCTTCATGGGGGCGAGCCGGCCGAGGTTGCCGTAGAGCTTGTTGTCGGCGTTCTCGCGGACGGCGCAGGTGTTGAAGACGACGACGTCGGCGTCGCCGTCCGCGCCCTTGGGGGCCCGGACGTAACCCGCCTCTTCCAGCAGACCGGAGAGCCGCTCGGAGTCGTGGACGTTCATCTGGCACCCGTAGGTGCGGATCTCGTAGGTCTTGGTGCCGTCAACGCTCACTGCGGTGCTCCGGTCGCTGCTGCTCGTCATGCGTCCAAGGGTAGGCGGTCCGGGAGAGCCCCCCGTCCCGCGCGGGAGCCGGGCCCGGCCACCGGGCCCTGCGGTTTCCCGCAGGGGGGCCGGGTGGGAAGCCTCGTACCGGGACGGAGCGGGGATTCCTAGCGTGGAGGGTGCCGGGGCGAGCGTCCCCGGGAAGCCACTCGCCCCCTGGAGACCCGCCGTGCCCCTCCCTCCCCCGACCCTGCCCCTCGCCCTGGCCGGGGAGCCCGCCGACGGGTTCGCCGGGTGGGCCGCCGGACTCCTCGACACGATGGGCGGGCCCGGTGCCGGGCTCGCCATCGCGCTGGAGAACCTCTTCCCGCCGCTGCCGAGCGAGGTGATCCTGCCGCTGACCGGCTTCGCCGCCGGGCAGGGGGTCCTCAGCCTGGGGTCCGCGCTCTTCTGGACGACGCTGGGCTCGGTGGTCGGTGCGGTGGCGCTGTACTGGATCGGCGCGCTCTTCGGACGGCAGCGGATGCACGCGCTCTGGGCCCGGCTGCCGCTGGTGAAGGTCTCCGACCTGGAGCGCACCGAGCGGTGGTTCGCCCGGCACGGCACCAAGGCGGTGTTCCTGGGGCGGATGGTGCCCATCTTCCGGAGTCTCATCTCGGTCCCGGCGGGCGTCGAGCGGATGCCGCTGCACGTCTTCGTCGCCCTCACGACGGTCGGCAGCCTCCTCTGGAACAGCGTGCTGGTGCTGGCCGGCTACTGGCTCGGGGACCGCTGGGACCTGGTCGAGGGGTACGTGGGCGTCCTGTCGAAGATCGTCCTGGTGCTGGTGGTCGTGGCGCTCGCCGCGTTCCTCGCGGTGCGGTTCCGGGGACGCGGGCGCGGGCGCCGCGCCGGGCAGCACCGGGGACCCGGGCACGGTGCCGGGCAGAACCAGGGGCGCGAGCGCGATGCCGGTCAGCACCGGGGACGCGAGGGCGATGCCGGGCAGAACCAGGGGCGCGAGCGCGATGCCGGGCAGGACCGCAGGCACGGCGCGGGGCAGGACCGGGGCCGCGCCCAGCACCGCAGGACCCGGTGAGCGGGGGGCGGGCCCCCGCGGCGTACGCACGATCTTGTCCGGGGACGGGGCCGCACGTAGGCTCGGGGAGCGTGCGCGCGGACGAGGACGAGGTGGGGGCGGGCCGTCGGCTCGCCGGCGTCCTGCTCGGCTGCCTGAGCGCCCTCCTCGGCGCCCTGTTCCTCCTGCTCGCCGGAATCCCGCTCGGCCCCTTCCTGCTCTGGCCCCGCACCCGGCCCCGCGCGCGGCGGACCCTGATGGCCGGGGCCCGGCGGCTCGTGGCCCTGGAGCGGCGGCGGCGCTCGGTCTTCTTCGGCGACCGTTTCCCCGGCCCGTACGAGGTCCCCGACCGGCGTCTCCTGCGGTACCTCGCCGCCCGCGTCGGCACTGGCCTGGTGTCCGGACTCGTCCTGGGGCTCCTGGTCCTCGGCGAGGTCCTGGCCGTCCTGCTCGTCCGGGGTCTCGTCCGGGGCTCGCTCGGCTGGACCGAGCTCCTCACCCAGCTCCTGCTCGGCGGGGTCCTGCTCTTCCTCGACGTCCAGGGCCTGTACGCGCTGAGCGCGCTCGACGCCCGTCTCGCGCGCGCGTGCTTCGGCCCGTCCGAGCAGGAGCTGCTGCGCCGCCGCATCGACGAGCTCGCCCTCAGCCGGGCCGCCGTGCTCACCGCCGTGGACACCGAGCGGCGGCGGATCGAGCGCGACCTGCACGACGGCGTCCAGCAGCGGCTGGTGGCCCTGGCCATGCTGCTCGGCCGGGCGCGCCGGGGCCGCGCGCGCGACCCGGAGCAGGCCGACGCGCTGCTGCGGCAGGCGCACGCGGAGGCCCAGGACGTGCTCGCCGAGCTGCGGGACGTGGCCTGGCGGGTCTATCCCGCCGCCCTGGACAGCCTCGGGCTCGAAGAGGCGCTCGGCGGGGTGGCGCAGCGCTGCGGGATCCCGCTGCGGGTCCGCTTCGAGGCGGGGGACGCGCCGCTGCCGCCCGCGGTCGAGGCCGCCGCGTACTTCGTGGTCTCGGAGGCCGTCACGAACGCCGCCAAGCACTCCGCCGCCTCCGCCGTCCAGGTGCGCGTGACGCGCCTCGGTCCGCTGCTCACCGTCCGGGTCGAGGACGACGGCCGGGGCGGCGCGGACCCGGCGGGCAGCGGGCTCACCGGGCTGCGCAGCCGGGTCTCCGCGCTGGACGGGACCCTGCACGTCGAAAGCCCCCTCGGGGGACCCACCACTCTTGTCGCGGAGCTGCCGTGCGCGTGATCCTGGCCGAGGACTCGACCCTGCTGCGGGAGGGCCTGGTGCGGCTCCTCGTCGAGGAGGGCCACGAGGTGCTCGCCTCGTTCGGCGACGCGGAGGGCCTGGTCGCCGGGGTGGCGGCGCGCCGCCCGGACGTCGTGGTCGCCGATATCCGGATGCCGCCGACCCACACCGACGAGGGGCTGCGGGCCGCCGTGGAGATCCGCGAGCGGCTGCCGGAGACGGGGGTGCTGGTGCTCTCCCAGTACGTCGAGCGCAGCTACGCGGCCCGGCTGCTCGCCGCCGGGGCGGAACGGGTCGGCTACCTCCTCAAGGACCGGGTGGCCCAGGTCGAGGAGTTCCTCGACGCGCTGGAGCGGATCCACGCGGGCGGGGCGGCGATCGACCCGCAGGTCGTGCACCAGCTCGTGGTGCGCAGCGCCCACGCCGATCCCCTGGCCCGGCTCACCCCGCGCGAGCGGGAGGTGCTGGAGGTGCTGGCCCAGGGGTACACGAACGCGGCCATCGCGCGGCAGCTGCACCTCTCCCTGAGCGCGGTGGAGAAGTACCTCAACGCCGTCTTCGACAAGCTGGAGCTGCGCCGGACCGACGGCTACAGCCGCCGGATCCTGGCCGTGCTGCGCTACCTGGAGGCCTGAGCCCACTCGGCGAGCACCTCGTCGGTGTGCTCGCCGGGCAGCGGGGCGCGGCCCGGGGCACCGGCCGGGGTGCGGTCGAAGCGGGAGGCGGGAGCCGGCTGGAGGCTGTCGCCGACGGCCACGAAGGCGCCGCGCGCGGCCAGCTGGTGGTGCTCGGCCGCCTCGGCGGCGGTGAGGACCGGGGCCACTCCGGCGTCCACGGCGTCGAAGGCCTTGACCCAGTGCGCGCGGTCGCGGCTCGCGAACCGGGCGGCGATCAGGTCGCGGAGCGCGGGCCAGCCGGCCGGGTCGGCGCGGTCGGGCAGGCCGTCCTCGTCGCCGAGCCCGAGCTGCTCCAGGAGGTTCTGGTAGAGGCGGGGTTCGATGGCGGCGACGGCGAGGTGGAGGCCGTCGGCGGCCGCGTAGAAGGTGTAGTGGGGGGCGTCGGTGACGGTGTGGTTGCCGGGGACCGCGCGCCACTGGTGGATCAGGGTCGCGATGAGGGCGGCGCCGTCGGCGAGCGCGGTGTCGACGACCTGGCCCCGGCCGGAGCGCTCCCGCTCGTGGAGTGCGGCGAGCAGTCCGTGGACATGGGCGTTGGCACCGCCGGCGAAGCTGGAGAGGTACGCGGTCGGGGGCGGCACCGGCGCGCCGGTGGCGGGGTCGGTGTCGAGGGCGCCGGTCAGCGCGAGGACCGCGAGGTCGTGGGCGGCGCGCCCGGCCCACTCGCCCTGCCCTCCCCAGCCGCTGAGCCGCCCGTACACCAGGCGCGGGTTGCGGGCGAGGGCCGCTTCGGGGCCGATGCCGAGGCGGTCGGCGACGCCGGGCCGGAAGCCCTCGACGAGGAGGTCGGCGTGCTCGGCGAGCCGCAGCGCCCGCTCGATGCCGTCGGGGCTCTTGAGGTCCAGGGCGACCGAACGGCGGCCCCGGGAGAGCGGGTTCTCCGCGGGCCGCTCCGCGCCGGGGTCGGGTGCGCCGGCGGGCGCCCGGTCGACGCGGACGACGTCGGCGCCCAGACCGGACAGGACGGTGCCGACGAACGCGGTGGGCGCCGATCCCGCGAATTCCAGTACGCGTACTCCGGTCAGCGGTCCGGCCATGGCTGCCAACTCCTTCGAATTCCTGGATCGGTGATGCTTCCGACGCTATTCGGCGGGGCTCCGGAAAAGACTGCGGAGATCCGTAGCGCCGGGAATTCGGGGGGCCCGGAGACTGGGGGAATTCCCTTTCTCCGCTTGCGAAAGGCATGACATGGCCGTCGTCTACACCGCCGAGGTCGGCTCCACCGGGGACGGGCGCAACGGCGCCGTGCGCTCCTCCGACGGGCTCCTCGACCTGCCGCTGTCGAGCCCCAAGGCCGTCGGCGGCTCCGGCACCGCGACCAACCCCGAGCAGCTCTTCGCCGCGGGCTACGCGGCGTGCTTCCACAGCGCGCTGCGGGTCTCCGCGCGCGAGTCCAGGACCGCGCTCGCGGACGACACCGTGACCGCCGAGGTGTCGCTGCACAAGGAGGAGAGCGGCTTCCACCTGTCGGTGGTCCTCACCGTCGACCTGCCCGGTCTCGACGCCGCCGAGGCCCGTCGGCTGGCCGACGCCGCCCACGGCCGCTGCCCGTACTCGAAGGCGATCCGGGGAAATGTCGACGTGCGGATCGACCTCGCCGGCTGACGGACCGGACCGGAAAGCGCCTGACAGTCCGGATCGGAAGCCGCCCGACGGTCCCGACCGGAAGCCGCCCGACGCTCCCGACCGGAAGCCGTCCGACGGTTCCGGCCGGTAGCGGTTCGACCGCAGGCCGTCCGACGCTCCCGACCGGAAAGGGAAGAGCCCCCGTGGATTCCACGGGGGCTCTTCCCTTCGTACGGTTCAGCTCTTCGCGGCCGCCGCGGCCGCCGCCGCGGACGGGAGCGCCTCGACCACCCGGCTCACGGCCCGGTCGTCGTGCGAGGCCGAGATGAACCAGGCCTCGAAGGGCGAGGGCGGCAGATAGACGCCCTGCCGCAGCAGCTCGTGGAAGAACGGCGTGTAGCGGTACGCCTCCGTGGCGCGGACCCCGTCGAAGTCCACCACCTCGTCCTCGCCGAAGAAGACCGAGAACATGGTGCCGGAGTACTGGAGCCGGTGCGCGACGCCCTCCTTGGCGAGGGCCGCGGAGACCTCGGCGCCGATGGTGGCCGAGACGTGGTCGAGGCGTGCGTACACCTCGGGCGTGCTGTGCCGCAGGGTGGCGAGGCCGGCGGCGGTGGCCACCGGGTTCCCGGAGAGGGTGCCCGCCTGGTAGACGGGGCCCGCCGGGGCGAGGTGGGCCATGACGTCCGCGCGTCCGCCGAAGGCCGCCGCCGGGAAGCCGCCGCCCATGACCTTGCCGAAGGTCAGCAGGTCGGGGGCGACGCCGTCCCGGCCGTACCAGCCGGAGCGGCTGGCGCGGAAGCCGGTCATGACCTCGTCGGAGATGAAGAGCGCGCCGTGGCGGGCGGTGATCTCCTTGAGGCCGGCGTTGAAGCCGGGCAGCGGCGGGACGGCGCCCATGTTGCCGGGGGCCGCCTCGGTGATGACGGCGGCGATCTCGTCGCCGATCTCCGCGAAGACCTTCTCGACGGCGGGCAGGTCGTTGTACGGCAGCACGATCGTGTCGCTCGCCTGGGCGCCGGTGACGCCCGGGGTGTCGGGGAGCGCGAAGGTGGCGAGCCCGGAACCGGCCGAGGCGAGGAGGGCGTCCACGTGGCCGTGGTAGCAGCCCGCGAACTTCACGATCTTGCTGCGTCCGGTGAAGCCGCGCGCGAGCCGGATCGCGGACATCGTCGCCTCGGTGCCGGAGCTGACCAGGCGGACCTGCTCGACGGGCGCGACCCGGTCGACGATCTCCTCGGCGAGTTCGACCTCTCCGGTGGAGGGCGCGCCGAAGGAGGTGCCGCGCTCCAGGGCCGTGGTGACGGCCTCGACGACGGCCGGGTGGCGGTGGCCGAGGATCATCGGGCCCCAGGAGCAGATGAGGTCGACGTACTCGTTGCCGTCGCTGTCGATGAGGTACGGGCCCTCGGCGGAGGCGATGAAGCGGGGGGTGCCGCCGACGGCGCCGAAGGCGCGGACCGGTGAGTTGACGCCGCCGGGGGTGACCTTGCGGGCGCGCTCGAAGAGGGCCTTGCTGTTCGTCTCCGTGCCGCTCATCGGCCGGCCTCCTCGGAGGTGTCGTGGCTCAGGGCGGCGTCCAGGACGACGGCGCCCTTCGTGAGGACCCGGACCGGGTTGAGGTCGAGGGCGAAGCCGGCCGGCCAGTCCTGGACGAGGTCGCCGACCTTGTGGAGGAGTGCGGCGGCGGCCTCGACGTCCACGGCGTCCCGGCCGCGGGTGCCGGCGAGTATCTTCGCGCCGCGCAGTCCGGCGAGGAGCTCGGCGCCCTCGCCGGGGGCGAGCGGCAGGAGCCGGTGGCCGACGTCGTCGAGGACCTCGGTGAAGATGCCGCCGAGACCGGCGGTGAGGACCGGGCCGAGGTCGGTGGAGTGGACGCCGACGATCAGCTCGACCCCCTCGCCGACGAGTTCCTCGACGAGCACCTGGCCGCCGAGGGCGGCGAGCCGGGCGTAGGCCTCGGGCGCGGTGTCGGCGGTGACGCCGATCTCGACGCCGCCGGCCTCCGTCTTGTGCAGCAGGCCGGGGACGACGGCCTTGAGGACGGCGGTGCCGCCGACCTCGGTGACGGCCGCCGCCGCGTCCTCGGGGCCGGTGGCGACGCGGCCCTGGGGCACGGCGATCCCGGCCTCGGCGAGGAGCGCCTTCAGCTGCGGCTCGGTGGCGTCGGCGCCCGGGCCGGGGGCGGCGCCGGGGCGCGGGGCCCCGGGCAGCGTGCGGGGGCGGCTGACCTCCCAGAGGGCGGCGGCGGCGCGCAGGGCGCGGGCCGGCGTGGGGTACTCGGGGAGGCCGGCCTCGCGCAGGTCGCGCGGGGCCTCGGGGGCGAGGAAGTCGGCTCCGGTGCGGGCGACGAGGATGGGCTTGCCGCCCTTCACGGCGGCCCGGGAGAGGGCGTTGACGGCCTTCTCGACGTCCGGTCCGGCCATCACGCAGAAGGCGGCGACGATGATGTCGACGGTCTCGTCGGCGATCAGGACGTCGAGGGAGCGGTCGAAGAGGGACGGGTCGCTGAGGACGGTGGCGGTGATGTCGACGGGGTTGTCGATGGCGCCGAAGGCGGGGACGATCTCGGCGAGCGCCTCCTTGCTGCGCGGTTCGAGGGCGCTGAGCTCCAGGCCGTGGGCCTCGACGGCGTCGGCGGCGAGGATGCCGGAGCCGCCGGAGGTGGTGACGACGGCGACGCGGTTGCCGGTGGGGCGCCGCTCGGACTCGAAGACCCGGGCCACGTCGAGGAGTTCGTCGATGTCGTCGACGCGGACGATGCCGAGGCCGCGCAGTGCGGCGTCGAGGACGCGGTCGTCGGTGGCGAGGGCGCCGGTGTGCGAGGCGGCGGCGCGGCCGCCCGCCTCCGTACGGCCGGACTTGAGGAGGGCGACGGGCTTGCCGGAGCCGGCGAGCTCGCGGAGGGTCCCGATGTCGGGGGTGTCCTCCAGGTAGCCGAGGAGGCCCGTGACCTCGGGGACGCCGGCCAGTTCGCGGAGGACTTCCAGGGCGGTGACGTCGGCGTCGTTGCCGGTGCTGACGACCCAGCCGGGGCGCAGGCCCCGTTCCAGGGCGAGGCTGGCGGCGCCGAAGCCGAGGGCGCCGCTCTGGCTGACGAAGGCGAGGGTGCCGGGCTCGAAGGGCACGGACTCGGCGCCGAAGAGCGGGCTGAAGGTGGCGAGGACCCGGTTCTCGTAGGCGACGGCCCCGATGCAGTTGGGGCCGATGATCCGCAGGCCGCCGGCGCGGGCCTTGGCGACGACCTCGGCCTGGAGGCGGGCGCCCTCCTCGCCGGTCTCGGCGAAGCCGGAGGAGGCGATGACGGCGAGCTTGACGCCGGCGGCGACGCAGTCGTCGACGGCGCCCGGGACGCGTTCGGCGGAGACCATGATCAGGGCGAGGTCCACCGGGCCGGGGGCGTCCTTGACGCTGGGGTACGCGGGGACGCCGAGGATCTCCGGGGAGCGCGGGTTGACCGGCAGGATGCGGCCCTTGTAGCCGTACCGGAGCAGGTAGTCGAGCGGCTTGCGGCCCAGGGCGCCGGGGCGCTCGCTGGCGCCGATGACGGCGATGGATTCGGCTTCCCAGAGGGCCGAGATGTCACTCATGCGATGGCCTCGATCTTCTTCTCGTTCGGGTCGTTCGTCCGGTCGGCGCCGTCGGTGGACTCGGCGGCGGCGAAGAGGCGGGTGAAGGCGGCGATGTGGCGGGCGCCGTCCGGGTCGGCCGCCAGCTCGCGCACCAGGACGGTGGGCTGGTGCAGGGCCTTGTCGACGATGCGCCGGACGCTGCGGCCGATCTCCTGCCGTGCGGCGCCGTCGAGCCCGTCGAGGCGGCGGACGAGCCGGTCGAGCTCGGCTTCGGCGGCCTCGGTGGCGGCGGTGCGCAGGGCGGTGAGGACGGGCTTGGCTCCGGCGAGCCGGAGACCGGTGCGGAACTGCTCGACCTCGGCGTCGATGAGCTCGTGCGCGGCCTGGACGCTGGCGGCGGAGATCTCGTCCTCCTGGCCCTCCTCGGCGATGCGGCGCAGGTCGACGAAGGTGACGCCGGGCAGGTCCGCCGCCGTGGGGGCGATGTTGTGCGGCAGCGACAGGTCGAGGAGGAAGAGTTCGCGGCCGTCGCGGGCGGCGAGGGCCTCCTCGACGTCCTGTGCGGTGACGAGGTGGCCGGTGGCGGCGGTGGCCCCGACGACGACGTCGACCTCGGTGAGCAGTCGGGGCAGGTCCGTGAGGTCGTACCCCACTCCCCCGGTGGTCTCGGCGAGCCGCTGGGCCTTCTCCGGGGTGCGGTTGGCGACGTGCACCCGGTCGAGGCCGGAGCGGCG
Source organism: Streptomyces sp. NPDC002232 (assembly GCF_042890295.1). NCBI lineage: Bacteria > Bacillati > Actinomycetota > Actinomycetes > Kitasatosporales > Streptomycetaceae > Streptomyces > Streptomyces sp. NPDC002232. The sequence goes on from NZ_JBIARV010000005.1 coordinate 1,097,171, forward strand.
CAGGGCGGCGACGACGACGCCGGCGAAGGCTCCGGCGCCGATGACGAGGGCCGTCTTGCCGTGCAGGGAGCCGACGCGGCGCTCGAAGAAGCCGAGCCCGGCGGTGGCGAGGGAGCGGCCGGCCTCGTTGAGTCCGGTCTCGTTCCGGGCCCGCTTGCCGACCCGGAGGGCGGTCTGGACGGCCTTGGCGAGGACCCGGCCGGTGCGGTCGAGCCGCTGGGACCGTTCGAGGCCGAGTTTCACCTGGCCGAGGATCTGGTCCTCGCCGACGACGACCGATTCGAGTCCGGAGGCCACGGCGAAGAGGTGGCGTACGGCTCCGTCGGCGTGGTGGCTGTAGAGGTGCGGGGCGATCTCGGCCCGGTCGACGCCGGTGTGCTGGGCGAACAGCTCGCCCAGGTCGCCGAGTTCGGCGGCTTCGGAGGTGGTGCCGCGGGTCTCGGCGTAGATCTCCAGGCGGTTGCAGGTGGAGACGACGACGGCGGCGTCGATGCCGTCGACGGAGGTCACGTCGGAGACGAGGTCCTCGGCGGGCCGGTCGGTGCCGGCGAGTCTCTCCAGGAGGTCGAGCGGGGCGCTGGCGTGGCTGATGCCGAGGACCAGCATGGTGGAGGACGAGGTCACCGGGTCACCGGTCCAGGGTCTGGGCGAACTCGGAGGCCCAGTAGGTGATGATCTGGGTGGCGCCCGCGCGGTGGATGGAGGCGAGGCTCTCGCGGACGACCTGGTCGCGGTCGATCCAGCCCTTGGCGGCGGCGGCCTCGACCATGGAGTACTCGCCGGAGACCTGGTAGGCGGAGACGGGCACCTGCACGTGGTCGGCGATGAGCCGGACGATGTCGAGGTAGGCGAGGGCGGGCTTGACCATGACGAGGTCGGCGCCCTCGGCGACGTCCAGCGAGACCTCCAGGAGGGATTCGCGGATGTTGCCGGGGAACTGCTGGTAGCCCTTGCGGTCGCCGCGCAGGGTGGACTCGACGGCGTCGCGGAAGGGGCCGTAGAAGTGCGAGGCGTACTTGGCGGAGTAGCCGAGGATGGCGACGGACTGGTGTCCGGCCCGGTCGAGGGCCTCGCGGATGCGGCGGACCTGGCCGTCCATCATGCCGCTGGGGGCGACGATCTGGGCGCCGGCGTCGGCCTGGACGACGGCGGCCTGGGCGTAGAGCTCGATGCTGGCGTCGTTGTCGACGTCGCCGTTGGCGTCGAGGACTCCGGTGTGGCCGTGGTCGGTGTACTCGTCGAGGTTGATGTCGCCGATGATCACGGTGGAGTCGCCGACCTCGGCGGCCACGTCGCGCAGGGCGACCTGGAGGATCCCGTCGGGGTCGACGGCACCGGTGCCGGTGGGGTCCTTGTGCTCGGGGATGCCGAAGAGGATGAGTCCGCCGACCCCGTTGGCGACGGCTTCGGCGGCCGCCTTGCGGAGGGTGTCGCGGGTGTGCTGGAAGACGCCCGGCATGGAGGGGATCTCACGCGGTTCGGTGAGGCCCTCGCGGAGGAAGAGGGGCTGGACGAGGTTGGCGGGGCCGACGCGGGTCTCGGCGGCGAAGCGGCGCAGGGCGGGGGTGCGGCGGAGCCGGCGCGGGCGGTAGTAGGGGGCGGCCGGGTCGGTGGCCGCGGTGTTGCGGCCGTAGGCGTCGTACGTCATGGGCGTGACTCCCTCGAAGGCGTGACGGCGTGCGGTGCGTGACGGTGGGGGTACGGGCGCGGGGCGCGGTGTCCGGCGCGGGGCGCCGGGGACACGGGGGGTCCTGCGGACACGGCATCTCCTGGGCCTGTCCGGCCCGGTTAGAGGGCCGAGCCGAGGAAGACCTGCTCCAGGTGCTTGGCGACGGGCTCGTCGGGGCGGCTGAACCAGTAGCCGTGGCCGCTGCGCTGGAAGAGCTTCAGTTCGCCCAGCTGGACGAGGGTCTCCGCGAGCTTGACGGCGAGTCCGGCGGGGTCGATCACGGGCAGGCCGTGGAGTTCGTGGATGCCGAGGTGCCAGAGGATCTCGTTGGGGATGCCCTCGGCGGGGATGATGACCTCGGCGCCGGCCTTGGCGGCGCGCAGGGCGGCGGCCGAGTAGATCTCGACGAACTCGTCGAAGTCGCCCTCCAGGGAGCGGTGGACGGAGTCCCAGCCGCCGGGCACGACTTCGTAGGAGCTCAGCGAGGACTCCAGGCGGTACTGGCGGATGTTGGCCCGGATGGGCTCCTCCAGGGGCGGCATGAAGCCGAGGACGCCGAAGCGCTGGCCGGTGAGGGCCGAGAGGAAGAAGGCCGTCTCGCCGTAGCCGAGGGTGGGGATGGAGGCGAGGTGGCGGGCGTCGCGCAGGCCGGGGTCCTGGCCGGCGGCGATCACCCAGGCGTCGTAGCCCTCCCGCTCCGCGACGAGCGCGGACTCGGAGAAGTGGCGGCTGAAGAGCACCTGGGCGGAGTGGTGGCCGACCAGCCCGAAGGGGGTGCGGTCGGGGTACGTGTCGGCGGGCAGGGTCTTGATGTCGACGGTGGTGCCGGGAGCGGCGATCGCGTCGAGGTGTTCGCGGTACCACTGGTCGAGCAGCGGCAGGCGTCCCTCAACGGTGTGCTTGTGAAACCAGATCCGCATGTGCGTCACCTTTCAGGGGTCGTGGTGCGACGTCGAGAAGTGAGGCTTGGAGCAGGTAGTCGGTGGCCGCGCGGGGGTCCGCGGCGGTGCGCCGCAGGCCGTCGATCCGGGCGGCGAGTTCGGCCGGGCTGTCCAGGCCCGCCGTGCGGGCCTCGCTGCGCGGGAGGACCGCGGTCTCGACGACGGAGCGGCGGCGGCCGAGGGCCGTGTCGAGGGGGGTCTCGTCCGCCGGGTCCGTCCGCAGGACGGTGGCGAGCGCCCGGGCGGTCTCCACGGCGTCGTGGAGGCCGCAGTTCATGTTCAGGCCACCGGCGGTGGAGGTGAGGTGGGCCGCGTCCCCGGCGAACAGGACCCGGCCGTGCCGGTAGCGCGGCAGCAGGAACCGCGCGAGCCGGTAGGTGTGCGCGTCGGTGACGCGTACGGCCCGTCCGGCGCCGCCCGGCAGGGACCCGTCGACCCGGGCCCGTACGGCCTCCGGCGCGAGCACCTCGTCGCGGGGGGTCCCGCGGCCGATCCGGAAGATGAGCCGCCAGTGGTCGGGCATCCCGAGCAGGCTGACCGAGCCCCGCGGGTCGCGGACGTACGTCAGCGCGGCGAGTCCGGGGACCAGTTCGTCCAGGGGGGTGTCGGTGACCACGCGGAGCGCGTAGTCCGGGTACTCCTCGGCGGTGCCGGGCAGTCCGGCGAGGTCGCGGAGCCTGCTGCGGCTGCCGTCGGCCGCCAGGACGTACGGGTGGTGGGTGACGGTCGCCCGTCCCGCCGCGTCCTCGGTGCGCAGCCGGACCCCGGTGCCGGTCTGTTCGGCTCCGGTGACGGTGGCCCCGAAGCGGACGTCGGCGAGGCCGGTCGCGGTCAGCGCGTCGAGCAGCAGCGGGGTGAGCCGGGCCTGTTCGACGTGCAGCCGGTACGGGTGGCCGGTGTGCCCGGCGAGCAGGGCGTAGTCCAGTTCGGCGTGCACACCGCCGTCCAGGTCGCGCCACTGGACGCGGTCGACGGTGCGGCCCTGGCCGCGCAGGGCGGCCGCGACGCCGAGTTCGTCGAGCAGGTCGAGGGTCGCGGGGTGGAAGGTGGAGGCGCGGGACTCGGTGGCCAGTTCGCTCCTGGCCTCCAGGAGGGTCACCGGGATGCCGGCGCGGGCGAGGACGAGCGCGGCGGTCAGGCCGACCGGCCCGGCGCCGGCGACGGCGACCGTGCCGCGCGCCGCTGGATGGCCGCTCACGACACGGCCACGGCGGCGGAGCGCTCCGCGAGGCGGCGGAGCAGCGGGTGCGCGTCGGGTCCTTCGGCCGGGAGTCCGAGGGTGTCCCGGGCCCACCAGGCGCTGGCCAGGTTGGAGGTGAGGAGGGTGCGCTCGTTGTCCCGGCCGAGCTCGGCGAGGGCGTCGAAGGTGAACATGCCGGTGCCGGTGAAGAGCAGGGTCGCGTCCTCGGGGAGGTCGGCCTCCCTGACCTGGGCGACGAGCTCGTCGGTGGTGACGTCGTACGGGGAGAAGCGCGCGCCGGCCCGGATCTTGACGATCCGGTCGACCTTCAGCCCGGCCGACTCCCAGTAGGCGTGCGAGAGTTCGGTGAGCCACGGCTCGTACGGCGAGACGAGGACCAGGCTCTCGGCGCCCACGGCACGCGCGGTGTCGAGGATGGCGAGGGCGGCGGACCGGACGGGCGCGCCGACGCTCTCGGAGAGCTCCGCGCAGAGCGCGCGGTCGCCTTCGGGGGTGAGCAGGTAGTGCGATCCGGTGCAGGAGACGACGGCCGCGTCGAGGCGCAGTCCGCCGAAATTCCCCAGCACTTCGGGGAGCACGTCGTTGTACTTCTCGAGACGACCGCGCAGGTCTTTTCCGGGAAGCACCGGGAATCGCGAGGTGTGGACATTGAATGCGGGGCTTACGAGGCTGCCGATCTCGGGTTCGGCGGCGGCGTTCCCGGACGGAACCACCACACCGAGTCGCGGCGCCGATTGCAGAGCCATGAGTGAGTCTCTCCCATCCGTCGGTGCCATTGACATCACCGTACGGGTGGCGCGAACCGCACATCGATACGGGAATCCGCACCCCTTTCCCGGACGTCCGGTCCGGGAAATGCGAACGGCGCCGCACCGTGAATACGGTGCGGCGCCGGGGCCGGGAGGAATGCCGAATTCAGTGGCCGGCGGCGGCCTCGGCGACGAGTTCGTCGATCTTCGCGCGGCGGGTGAGGGCGCCGTTCACGGCCCAGTTCCCCTCGGGGATCTCGTTCACGACGAGCCAGACGACGGTGTCGGGACCGGTGGCCTCGTGGACGTGCCGGGTGACCTCGGCGGAGAGCGCCTCGTTGCGCTCGGGGGTGAGGAAGCCCTCCAGGGGCGTGACGACGACCAGCACGCCGGGGGGCCGGCCGGCGCCGGTGGTGGCGAGGCCCTTGGCGGCCTCGCGGACGTAGACCCAGGTGGCGGCGGCGAAGAACTCGGTGCCGGGCAGCTCCATGGCCGTCAGCACGGAGTCGGCGACCCGCTGTTGCAGGACCTCCGCGGCGGCCTCGGAGAGGGTGCCCTCGGGAACGGTTATCTCGACCAGCGGCATGGTGACTCCCATCATCGGTGTGTGCGTGCGGAGGTGCGGATCAGCAGGCCAGGGCGGCTTCGAACCGGTCGATGGCAGCGGCCAGTTGGGCGCGCCTGCGGATGTCGAGCTTCCGGTAGATCCGGGTGATGTGCAGCTCCACGGCCCGGGTGGAGACCGTGAAGGACTCGGCGATCTGCTTGTTGGTCAGGCCGTCGAGCATCATCGTGGCGATGCGCCGCTCGTGGGCGGTCAGCTCCTCACGGGCGCGCGGCGGTGCGGGCGGCAGGGCGGGGGCGGGCACGCCCCCGCGTATTCGCTCGTGGGTCCCGGCCCCGCCGGTGGACCGCTCCAGGCCGGCGAGCACCACGTGCCCCATGACGGCGTTCCATTCCCGGACCCGCAGCTCGCCGATGACCTGCGCCTGCGCGTAGGGGTCGGCGTACAGCACCCGTAAGAGGGTGCGGCGGTCGGGGGCCTCACAGACCAGGAACTCCCCGGAGCCGTCCCGCCAGGGACCGCCGCCGAGCAGGATGCCGCGCGCGGCCATTTTCTTCCAGTAGGTCCGGTGCGCCTCTCCGAAACTCAGCCGGTCCGTCTCATTGCCACGGAAAACGAGTTCGACCACAAAAGCCACGTGCGACTCCCCCATTAAGGCCGGGTGTTTCCACTTGCGACGCTACCATCCACCACCCGCCCATTGAATGAACACAATGTTGCGGACGGCGGCCCGGCATTTCATGGGTCACGGTCGTACGGGAACGGCTTGCGCCCGGCCGCCGGAAAACGGCCGGGTTTCGCCTTGCACTGCCGAAATTCGACTCCGTTACGTCCGGTCCGCCGCCGGAGCCGGTACGGGCGCCGGCCCGGAAGCCGGTGCGGCGGCCGCTTCGGCCGAGGGCTCCGCGGCCGGTTCCGACGCCGCTCCGGCCGGGGAATCCGCGGGTTCCGCCGCCGGGCGGGGCTTGCGGCGGAGCAGACCGGTGGCGGCGAGCACGGCCACCGCGCCCAGCCACACGGTCCAGCCGAGCGGCTCGCGCAGCACGACGGCGCCGAGCACCACGGCCACCGCGGTCATCAGATAGGTGACGGTCGAGGCCACGGTGGGCCCGTCCTTGATGATCAGCTCGAAGTTGAGGAGGGCGGCGAAGCCGGTGCACACCACGCCCAGGACGAGGACCGCGATCACCGAGTCGGCGCGCCAGGTCACGGCCTGGAGGCCGAGGAACGGGAAGGCCGCGAGGAGCAGCACGGTCGCCACGCTGAGCTGACCGCCGGCCAGCATCAGCGGCGGGATGCCCTTGCCCACCAGGAACTTGCCCATGTAGGCGAAGCTGGCGCCGAAGCTGATCGAGCCGAGGACGAAGCAGAGGATGCTCCAACCGGTGCCCGCCGAGGCCGAGTTCCAGGGGGAGGCGATGAGCGCGGTGCCGCCGAGGCCGAGGAGCACGCCGCCGGCCTTGTAGCCCGAGACGCGCTTCTCCTGGCCGAGGAGGAGCGCGGCGGCCAGGGTCCAGATCGGCGCGCTGCCGTTGACCACGGCGGCGACGCTGCTGGAGCCGGCGATCTCGCCCTCGGCGTACAGGGTCCAGGGGATGGCGTTGCCGAGCAGCGCCGCCACCGTCAGATGGCCCCAGGTGGCGCGCTCCTTGGGCAGTCGGAGCCCCTTGGCGTAGCCGATGGCGAGGATGACGACGGCGCCGAGGGCGAGCCGGATGAGCACCATCTGCACCGGGGAGAAGCCGTATCCGGCGATCTTGATCCACAGGAAGACGGAGCCCCAGATGAGGCTCAGCGCGGCCAGCCGCGTGTACGTGGCTTTGGACATGGGTGTTCCTGCTCCAGGAGAAGGCATGGGGAGAAGAGGGGGGAGTACGGGGCAAGACGAGAGGCGAGGAAGGGGACGCGCGAAGTGGTCCGCGGTACGGAACGAGCCTCGCAGCGGCGGCCCGGCCGGTCCAGCAACGGCTCGTGGACGGTACCGTCCACGAGCCGTGGCGAATCGTGTTCCGCCTGGTCAGGCGGCGACGGCCGCCCTGGCCACCGTGCGGAGCGCGTCCAGGACGGCGGCGATCTCCGGGGAGGTCTGGCTGCCCTCCCGTACGGCCGCGAAGACCGTCCGGGACGGGGCCTGCTCGCTGAACGCGCGGATCGTCACCTCGGGCCGCGGCGCCGGCTTGGCCATCCGCGGGACGAGCGCGACCCCGAGGCCGAGCCGCACCGCCGCGAGCGTGGCGTCCCAGTCGCCGATGGCGTGGGAGGCCTGCGGGGTGAACCCGGCGGCCGTACAGGCGGCGACGCCGATGTCGTGACACATGCCGGTCGTCGCGAAGATCCAGGTCTCCTCGGCGAGGTCGGCGAGGAGCAGCCGGGGGCTGTCGAGGAGCCGGTGGCCCTCGGGCAGGGCGATGTCGAAGGGGTCGTCGCAGAGCGCGACCCGGTGGAACCGGGCGTCGGGGCGCCCGTCGTCGGCCGCCGGGCCCGGGCGGTGCGTGGTGTCCGCGGAGATGACGACGTCCGTCTCCCCCCGGTGCAGCAGGGAGAAGCTCTCCGGCGGGTCGACCTCGGCGAGCGAGGTCCGCAACAGCGGCCGGGTCTCCCGCAGCCGGGCCACGGCGGGCAGGATCAGCGCCGAGAGGGTGGTGGAGAAGCCCGCCACGGCCACCTCGCCGCGCTCGCCGCTCTCGTGGGCGGCGAGCTCCGCGCGCATCTGCTCGACCTGGGTGAACACGGCGTCGGCGTGCCGGAGCACGATTCGCGCCGCGCCCGTCAGACGCAGCCGGCGGCCGGAGGGTTCGGTGAGCTGGACGCCCAACTCCCGTCCCAGGGCGCTGATCTGCTGGGACACGGCCTGTGGGGTGAGGTGGAGGGCGCGGGCGGCCGCGCTGACGGTGCCGCGTTCGCTGAGCTCCCTGAGCACGCGCAGCTTCCGCAGGTCCAGATCGGTCACGTCCCGCACTCCCTCCCCCTCTCCGTACGGCCCGGTGTCAGATTCTCGTCATCGTACGCAGCCCGCGTCCACGTCGATGACCTCCTTGACCAGTGTCTCCAGGACGTCCAGGTCGCGCGCGGTGCGTCCCGCCTCGCGCCGGTCGCCCGGGTAGGTGGGGTCGAGGACGACGGCGCTCGCCCCCAGGTCCTGGAGCAGCCCGAGGTCGTCGGCGATCTGCGCCTGGGTGCCCTCGCCGAGCAGCCGGCCGGGGCCCAGCGGCCGGGGCGTGACCCGCAGCTTGATCCGGGGGACGAGGTCGGGCACCGGGCGCTCCTGCTCCTCGGCGACCTGGCGGAGCGTGGGGAGGCCCACGCCGAGGAGCCAGTCGCCGGAGACGGAGGTGGGGTGCCAGGCGTCGCCGAGGCGGACGGCGCGGCGCAGCGCCCCGTAGCTGTGGCCGCCGACCCAGACGGGCGGGCCGGGCCGCTGCACGGGCAGCGGCCCGGTGTGGACCTCGCGGAAGGAGACGTGGGCGCCGTCGAAGGAGGCGACCTCGTCGGCCCAGCAGGCCTTGATCGCCGCGAGGTACTCGTCGCTGATGGCGCCGCGCTTGCGGTACGGCACGCCGAGGACGGCGAACTCCCGGGCCGCCCAGCCCGCCGCCGCGCCGAACACCAGACGCCCGTTGCTGAACCGGTCGATGTTGGCGGCGACGCGGGCGGTGTGCACGGGATGCCGGTACGGGAGGATCGTCACGGTCGTGCCGAGCCCGACGGTCCTGGTGACCCCGGCGAGCCAGGCGAGGGTCGCGAAGGGGTCGTAGAACGGGGCCGGGAAGAGGTGCTGGACGTCCGGGGTGAGCGCCACGTGGTCGGAGACCATGGCGTAGTCGTAGCCCATCGCCTCGACCCGCAGCGCCCAGTCGGCGAGGGCGTCGGGAGTGGCTTCGGGCCCGTAGTTGGGCAGATTGACGCCGAATTTCATGAGGCGTTCCTTTCGGGGGCCTCGGCCGCGGTCGCGCCGGCGGCTCCGGCCCCGTGGGCAGGGTCCGTGGTGCGGGCGTCGCGCCGGACGACCCCCCGGGCCACGGTGAGGTGGAAGAGGACTCCCGCGAGCGCGACCCCGGCGGCGAGGAGCGGGAGCAGACGGGCGTCGAGCCCGTGGGCGAGGGCGAGGCCGCCGAGCGCGGAGCCGACGGCGCCGCCGAGGTAGGTGGCGGAGCTGTTGAGGCCGACGGCGGCGGCGCCCGCGCTGCCGCCGGACCCGTCGCCGGCGAGGAGCCGGTGCTGCTGCGGGACGACGAAGGCCCAGCCGACCGCGCCCCAGACGAGGAGGGGCAGCAGGACGAGGCCGGGGACGGCGCCGGTCCACGGCAGCAGCGCCAGGGCGAGGCCGAGGATCCCGAGGAGGGTGACGGAGAGCCGGGCGGGCCGTCCGGTCCGGTCGACGAGGGTCCCGGCGAGGAAGCTGCCGCAGACTCCGCCGATGCCCCAGACCCAGAGGTACGGCACGGCGCTGTCCACGTCGGCGACGCGGTGCAGCACCGGTTCGAGGTAGGTGTAGAGCCCGAGGCTGGCGACGGTCTGGGTGAAGGTGACGGCGACGACGACGGCGACCCGGGGGCGCGCGAGGGCGCCGAGCCGGGCCTTCAGCGAGGGCGCGGCGGCTCCGCGCACGGGCGGCAGGGCCGTCGCGACACCGGTCAGCGCGGCGAGGCCGAGCGCGGTGATCAGCCACAGGGCCGACCGCCAGCCGGAGCCGGCCGCGACGAGCAGCCCGAGGGGCACGCCGAGCACGGTTCCCGCGCTCATCCCGCCGAGGACCAGGCCGAGGGCCCGCCCGCGCCGCTCGGGCGGGACGAGCGCGACGGCGGCGGTCGCCGCGGCCGGGGTGAAGAGGCCCGCTCCGGCTCCGGCGAGGGCCCGGGTGCCGAGCAGTTCGGCGTACGAACCGGCCAGGGCCGTACCGGCGTTGGCGAGGACGAAGACGACCAGGGCGGTGACGAGGACCGTGCGGGTGCCCCAGCGGGCGAGGACGGCCGAGAAGAGCGGAGCGGCCAGGGCGTAGCAGAGGGTGAAGGCGGTGACGGACTGGCCCGCGAGGGAGACGGAGACGTCCAGGTCGGCGCCGATGTCCGGGAGCAGCCCGGCCATCGCGTAGGCGTCGGTCCCCATGGCGAAGGAACCCAGTGCGAGCAGTCCCACCGCGCGCGTGCCGCCCATCGCACCCCCTTGTGGTCGTCGTACGGAACGGTCCTCGGGACGCTACTGACCGGGCATGCCTCTCGCAGCCCACAACGCCGAAGAGGGTTCGGACTTCCGCAGCCTCGCGCCCCCGCACCCGCCGGATCGGCCGGTCACCGGCCTACGGTGATCTCTCCAGGAACCCCAGGAGGGAGTCCACCGTGCTCGACCTGTCCGTCATCAACGCGATGTTCCCGCCCGATCTCCCGGAACCGGCCGAATGGGAGCGGCGGTTCGGACCGCGCGCCCTGCCGGACGGCGCCGAGGTCACGCGCTTCGCCCCGAGCCCCACCGGACACCTGCACATCGGCGGCCTCTACACGGCGGCCGTGGCGCGGGCGCTGGCCCGCCAGTCGGGCGGCACGCACCTGCTGCGCGTGGAGGACACCGACCGGTCCCGGCAGGTGGCGGGCGCGGCCGAGGAGTTCTCGCGGCTGCTCGGGGCCTTCGGGCTCGCCCCGGACGAGGGTGGTGTCGCAGGCGACGGGGCCTGGGGGCCGTACCTCCAGTCGGAGCGCCGGGAGATCTACCTCGCCCATGTGCGGGACCTGCTGCGCCGCGACCGCGCGTACCCCTGCTTCTGCGGCCGGGAGCTGCTCGCCCGGAGCGCCGAGGAGCAGCGCGCGGGCCGTTCGCCGCTGGGCTACTACGGGCGCTGGGCGCCCTGCCGGACCCTCGCGCCGGAGGAGGCGGCGCGCCGCCTCGCGGCGGGCGAGCCCTACGTGGTGCGGTTCCGCTGCCCGTACGAGTTCCCCGGCCGGGTCCGGTTCGCGGACCGCATCCGGGCCTCGGTCACCATGCAGGACAACGGCAACGACATCGTCCTCCTCAAGTCGTCCCACGAGGAACTGCCGCTGCCCACCTACCACTTCGCGCACGTCGTGGACGACCACCTGATGCGGGTGACGCTCGTGGTGCGCGGCGAGGAGTGGCTGTCGTCGACCCCGGTCCATCTCCAGCTGCACACGGCGCTGGGCTTCGAGCCGCCCGCGTACGCGCACCTCGCCCCGCTGATGAAGGCGGAGGGCCCGTCGCGGCGCAAGCTCAGCAAGCGCAAGGACCCGGAGGCGTCGGTGGACTACTACCTGTCCGCCGGCTATCCGCCGGCCGCCGTCCAGCACTATCTGCGGGGCCTCGCCAACATCCGGCTCATGGACGTCCCCACCGCCGAGGCGCTCGCCGCCGACGTCCGGCTCGACGGGATGCGCCCCTCGGGGCCCCTGCTCGACCTGCCCAAACTCCACTCGCTCAGCCGGGAGTTCATCGCGTCCCTCACCCCGGAGGAGCTGTACGCGCAGCTCCTCGCCTGGGCGGAGGAGTACGACCCGGAGCTGGCGTCGGTCCTCGTCCGCCACCGGGACGTCGCCCTGGCGGCGGTGGCGACGGGCCGTCCCGGGGACGCGCCCGCCCGCAAGGACCTGGAGCGCTGGTCGTGCTTCCGCGACCGGTACGGCTTCTTCTTCGCGGAGCTGTTCGGGCCGGCCCCGGCGCCGGGCGACGACCGGTACGGCGGCCTCGACCCGGACCTGGTGCGGCGGATCGCGGCCGACTTCGCCGCCCTCTCCCCCGACGCCTGGTTCGCGCGGCTCGGGGAGATCGCCGTGCGCCACGGCTTCGCCCCGGACACGGCCGCCTGGCGCCGGGACCCGGCGCGCTGGGCGGGGCCGCCGCGGGCCGTCGCGAACGTGGCCCGGGTGGCGCTCACCGGCGCGCCCCGCAGCCCGGACCTGACCGCCGTGGCCCGCGCCCTGGGCCGGGACGAGGTGGTGCGCCGCCTCACCGCCGTGGCGGGGTGAGGCGGGGCGGCCGGCGTGGCGGGCGGGGGCAGGCCGAGAGCGGCGGCGGGGACGGCCGCGGCGAGCCGACGCCTTCGGTTCGGGTGTGGGGGACCTCCTCCGGGACAGAGGTGACGCGGGTCGCTCGGAAGGGGACGCCAGGGGCGGACAGGGGACTGTCCTCAAGATCACCGAGCGTGTCCCGACGCTAGCCGCCGGGACCCCGGCGCCCCGCCGCGACACACGGCCCGACGCGCGCCGACGACCTCGCTCACCGCTTCGGCGGAGCGCACGCGGAGCCGCCGTGAGGGGCCGGGCCGGGGACGTGCTGACACACCCCCGCCCCGCCGAGCCTGGCCAGGGACGGCGGGGAGCTGGCAGGATCGGGTGCATGCTCGCCTCGCTCTCCCGTGCCGCCCGCCGCCGTGTCCTGGCGGCCTCGGCCGCGCTGCTCGCGCTGTGCGGGGTGCTGGCCTGGTGGCTGATTCCTTTCGGCTCCCCCGTCCCGAGCGGTGCGATCACGTTCAGTACGGGGGTGCCCACCGGCGTCTACCAGAAGTACGGCGAGCTGCTCAAGAACGCCTTGGCGCAGGACCTGCCCGAGGTGTCGATAACGCTCAAGGACAGCGAGGGCTCGCAGCAGAACCTGGCCCGGGTGGCGACGGGCCAGGCCGACTTCACGGTCGCGACGGCCGACGCGGTGGCCCAGTACCAGCGCGATCGCAGGCCCGGCTTCGAGCGGCTGCGCGGCTGCGCGCGGCTCTACGACGACTACGTCCAGCTCGTCGTGCGCAAGGGCTCCTCGGCGCAGACGGTCCAGGACCTGCGCGGCCTGCGGGTCGGCGTCGGCCAGGACGGCTCCGGCGTCCGGCTGATCGCCGACCGGGTCCTCGCGGCGGCCGGCCTGACCCCGGACCGGGACGTCGTGCCGGTCTCGGCGGGCATCGACACGATGCCCGGGCTCCTGAAGAAGGGGAAGCTCGACGCCTTCTTCTGGTCGGGCGGACTGCCCACCGAGGCGGTGCAGACGCTGTCCACCGACTTCCCGATCCGGCTGATCCCGCTGGAGGCACCCCTCGTCGACCGGCTGCACGACGTCGGCGAGTCGACCCGGCACTACCGTTCGGCGGTGATCCCGCCGGACGCGTACGCGAAGGCCCAGGACGGTCGGCAGATCGAGACCCTGGCGGTGGCGAACGTGCTGGTCACCACGGTGGACGCCGACCCGGACCTGGTGGAGGGCTTCACCCGTACGGTGATCGGGAGCCGGGACGGGATCGGCCGCCAGGTCCACCCGGCCCAGCTGGTCGACCTGCGCACCGCCGTCTACACCGACCCCCTGCCCCTCCACGACGGCGCCCGGCGCTACTACCGCTCGGTCAAACCCTGACCCGTACCACCGCTCGGTGAAGCCGTGACGGACCGATGCGGCGGACCCGTCTGCCGCCGGACGCCTGGCTTCCCTCCCGGCCCGGCTGCCGGCTGAGGTCTCGCTGCTCCGGCCGTCGGAGGCCCCGGGGGTTCCGCGCCGACCGCCAGAGCCCCCGTTCCCGCTCCGCCCTCAGGCGGCCCCGTCCCGCTCCGTCGGTGCGTGGCGCGGGACCGTGAGGGTCACCCGGAGGCCGTGCGGCTCGTTCGGGGCGAAGGTCACGCCTCCGCCGCCCGCCGTGAGCAGCACGCGCGCGATGGAGAGGCCGAGCCCCGAGCCCTTGACGTTCTGGTGGCGGCCCGAGCGCCAGAAGCGGTCGCCGATCCGGCCGAGCTCCTCCTCGGTGAGTCCGGGCCCGTGGTCGGCGACGGCGACGGCGACGGTCGACCGGTCGGGGACGACCGTGACCGTGACCTCCTCGCCGGCGGGGGTGAACTTCAGCGCGTTGTCGATCACCGCGTCGAGTGCGCTGGAGAGGGCCACCGGGTCGGCCCAGGCGGTGACCGCCCCGCACCGCTCGGTCAGCGTGACGCCCTTGTCGTCGGCGACCGGGCGCCAGGACGCGACCCGCTCGGCGGTGAGCGCGCCGACGTCGGTCAGCCGCAGCTCGGCAGCCGTGTGCTCGGCGAGCGCCAGGTCGAGGAGGTCGTCGAGCACCCGGGCGAGGCGCTTGCCCTCGGTCCGTACGGAGGCGATCTCCTCGTTGCCCTCGGGCAGCTCCAGGGCGAGCAGCTCGATCCGCAGGAGCAGCGCGGCCAGCGGATTGCGCAGCTGGTGGGAGGCGTCGGCGACGAAGGCCCGCTGCTGTTCGAGCGCCTCCTCGACATTGTCGGCCATCTCGTTGAACGAGCTGGCGAGGCGCCGCAGCTCGGGCGGTCCGCCGGTGGCGGCGACGCGGGAGTTCATCCGCCCGGTGGCGATGTCGTGGGTGACGGCGTCCAGGACGCGGACCGGCCGCAGCACCCAGCCGGTGAGCCGGAAGGCCGCGCCGACCGCGAGCAGCATCGCCGCCGCCTCGCCGGCGAAGATCAGCAGCCAGCCGCGCAGGATGCGGGAGCGGAGCTGCCCGGTGGGCGAGTCGGTGACGACGACGGCGACGACGTCCCCGTCGCGGACGACCGGGGAGGCGATGGTGAGCCGCGCGTCGGGCTGCCAGGGCCAGACCTGCGGCGGGTCGTGGCTGCGGCGCCCGAGCAGCGCCTCGTTGAAGGCGCGCCTGCCCTCTCCGTCGTACGGGACGACCCAGTCCTCGGGGGCGGCGGCCATGGAGCGGTTGTCGCGGAAGAAGATCCCGGCGCGGATGTCGTACACGTCGTGGTAGCTGGCGAGTTCGCCGCTGAGGGTGGCCTGCCGCTCGTCGTTGCCGGGGTTGCTCTCGCTGACGAACTGGGCGAGGGCCGCGAAGCGCGCGGCGTCGTCGAGCCGGTCGACGACGACCCGCTGCTGCTCGGACGCGGCCAGACTGGCCGCGAGCGGGAAGCCGAGGGCGAGGAGGACGCCGGCCATCAGCACGATGAGCAGCGGGAGCAGTCGGGTGCGCACGTCAGGAGCCGTCCGGGGTTACGCGGCGGGGGCGACCAGGCGGTAGCCGACGCCCCGTACGGTCTCGATCAGGGCGGGCATCCGCAGCTTGGAGCGCAGGGAGGCGACGTGCACCTCCAGGGTGCGTCCGGTCCCTTCCCAACTGGTCTGCCAGACCTCGCTGATGATCTGCTCGCGGCGGAAGACGACGCCGGGCCGCTGGGCGAGGAGGGCGAGGAGGTCGAACTCCTTGCGGGTGAGCGGGACGCTGTCGCCGTCGACGCTGACCCGGCGGGTGGGCAGCTCGATGGTGACGGAGCCGAGCCGCAGCAGGGTGCCGTCGGCGCCCTCCGTGCTCCCGGGGGTCTCCTCGGCGCCGGCGCGGCGCCGGCTGACGGCGTGGATGCGGGCCAGGAGCTCACCGGGGTCGTAGGGCTTGACGACGTAGTCGTCGGCGCCGAGGTTGAGCCCGTGGATCCGGGAGCGCACGTCGCCGCGCGCGGTCACCATGATCACCGGGGTGGTGGTGAGCTTCCGGATGCGGCCGCAGACCTGGTAGCCGTCCTGGTCGGGCAGCCCGAGGTCGAGCAGGATCACTCCGTACGAGGGCCGCTCGCCCTGGGCCGTGGGGAGGACGGCCTGGAGGGCCTCCTCGCCGTTGCGGGCGTGCGTGACCGTGAAGCCGTGCTTCGCGAGGATCGCGGAGAGGGCGGCGGCGACGTGGTCGTCGTCCTCGACGAGCAGCAGTCGCATGCGTGCCTCCTCCGTGATGATCGCCCGCCGGCGGCGGCTCGTAGCGGGTCTCTGTGTACCAGGTGGTACCAGGGCATGAACACCGAACACGGGTGTCACAGTCAAGTGTCCCCCTGGGACGCGACCGTTTCCGTTATGGACCCGGTACGGCGACGGGGGCCGACTTCACCCGCTGTGTCCGGTCGCGGCCGTATCGTTATCCTCAAGTTCCGCTCAGATGTGATGACGCTCATCACATCGGGTCTCTAGTCTCCTCCCCAACCGAGGAGGACGGAGCAAGAGGCCGATGAGCGGAGAGTCAGTGTCCAAGTCCGTGCCCAGGGGGCCCGAGGACACCCCGCGTGCGGCGGACGACCTGGTCGTACTGTCCGACGTGAACAAGCACTTCGGCGCACTGCATGTCCTCCAGGACATCGATCTGACGATCACCCGCGGCGAGGTCGTGGTCGTCATCGGACCCTCCGGGTCCGGCAAGTCGACGCTGTGCCGCACGATCAACCGGCTGGAGAGCGTCGACTCCGGCACCATCACCATCGACGGCAAGCCGCTGCCGCAGGAGGGCAAGGAGCTCGCCAGGCTGCGTTCCGACGTCGGCATGGTCTTCCAGTCCTTCAACCTCTTCGCGCACAAGACGGTGCTCGAGAACGTGATGCTGGGCCAGGTCAAGGTCCGCAAGACGGAGAAGAAGGCCGCCGAGACCAAGGCGCGGTCCCTGCTCGACCGGGTCGGGGTCGGCACCCAGGCGGACAAGTACCCCGCCCAGCTCTCCGGCGGCCAGCAGCAGCGCGTGGCGATCGCCCGCGCGCTCGCGATGGACCCGAAGGTCATGCTCTTCGACGAGCCGACCTCGGCCCTGGACCCCGAGATGATCAACGAGGTCCTGGAGGTCATGCAGCAACTGGCCCGGGACGGCATGACGATGGTGGTCGTCACCCACGAGATGGGCTTCGCCCGCTCCGCCGCCAACCGCGTCGTCTTCATGGCCGACGGAAAGATCGTCGAGCAGGCGACCCCCGAGGAGTTCTTCAGCAACCCGCGCAGCGACCGGGCCAAGGACTTCCTCTCCAAAATCCTTCACCACTGAGCGAGTTGACGACCTAGTCTTCCCAACTCACGCCTACTCAAGGGACTTTCCTCCATGAAGCTTCGCAACGTCTCCGCCGCCGCCGCGGCCGCCGTCGTCCTCGCCCTCACCGCCACCGCCTGCGGCAGCGGCTCCGACTCGGGCAGCAACGGCGACAAGATCAACATCGGCATCAAGTTCGACCAGCCGGGCCTCGGCCTGAAGACCCCGGACGGCACCTACGCCGGCTTCGACGTCGATGTCGCGAAGTACGTGGCCAAGGAGCTCGGTTACGCCGAGGACAAGATCAACTTCAAGCAGGCGCCCTCGGCCGAGCGCGAGAACCTGATCAAGAACGGTGACGTGAAGTTCGTCGTCGCGAGCTACTCGATCAACGACAAGCGCAAGAAGGAGGTCGACTTCGCGGGTCCGTACTTCCTGACCCACCAGGACCTCCTCGTCCGCGCCGACGACAACACGATCACCAAGGTCGAGGACCTCAACTCCAAGAAGCTCTGTTCGGTCACCGGCTCGACCTCCGCGCAGAACGTCAAGGAGAAGCTCGCCCCGAAGGCCGACCTCCAGCAGCTCGGCGGCTACTCCGAGTGCCTCACCGGCCTGGAGAACAAGGCCGTCGACGCCCTGACCACGGACGCCTCGATCCTCGCGGGTTACGCCTCGCAGAAGGAGCTCCAGGGCAAGTTCAAGCTCGTCGGCCTGAAGATGAGCGACGAGAACTACGGCATCGGCCTGAAGAAGGGCGACGACGAGCTGCGCGGCAAGATCAACAAGGCGCTGGAGAAGATGGTCTCCGACGGCACCTGGGAGAAGCTCGTCAAGCAGAACTTCGGCCCCTCGGGCTACAAGTACGAGCCCGCGCCGAAGGTCCAGAACTGACCCACCCCGCCTCTGCTGTGACGGCCGCCCCGCACATGGGCGGCGGCCGTCGCACCGGCACCGGCCGCCGTCCACACGGCGGCTTCCACACCGACCGACCACCAGGGGAGAGCGCGGGGCATCGTGTTCGACTTTCTTGATTCCGGGCAGTACGACCTGCTCGGCGCCTTCTGGGTGACGGCTCAGCTCGCCCTCTACTCGGCGATCGGCTCGCTGATCTGGGGCACGGCCCTGGTCGCGATGCGGGTCAGCCCGGTCCCGCTGATGCGGGGCTTCGCCACCGTGTACGTGAACATCGTCCGGAACACGCCGCTGACCGTCGTCCTCGTCGGCTGCCTGCTGGGCCTGAACCAGACCCTCCGCGTCTCGCTCGGCGCGGACCGGTCCGAGGACATCGGCTTCCGGCTCGCCGTTCTCGGCCTCGTCGCCTACACCGGCACCTTCGTCTGCGAGGCGCTGCGCTCGGGCATCAACACCGTCCCTTCGGGCCAGGCCGAGGCCGCCCGGGCACTGGGCCTGAGCTTCACCCAGGTCCTCCGCCTGGTGGTCCTGCCGCAGGCCTTCCGCGCGGCGGTGACCCCGCTCGCCAACGTCCTGATCGCCCTCACCAAGAACACGACCGTGGCGGCCGCGATCGGCGCCGCCGAGGCCTCGCTCCTGATGAAGACGATGATGGAGAACGAGACCGACGCGCTCTTCACCGTCTTCGCGATCTTCGCCTTCGGCTTCATCGTCCTCACCCTCCCCACCGGCCTGTTCCTCGGCTGGGCGGCCAAGCGACTGGCGGTGAAGCGATGAGCTCCCTCCTGTACGACACCCCCGGCCCGCGCGCGAAGCGGCGCAACGTCGTCTACACGATCGTCTTCCTGGCGGTCCTCGCCCTGGTGGCCTGGTGGGTGCTGGGCGCGCTGGACGACAAGCACCAGCTGGACGCGGACAAGTGGAGCCCGTTCGTCACCGACGCGAACGTCTGGACCACGTACCTGCTGCCCGGTCTCGGCGAGACCCTCAAGGCCGCCGCCCTCTCCATCGTGATCGCGCTGCCGCTCGGCGCGGCCCTCGGCATCGGCCGGCTCTCGGACCACCGCTGGGTCCGGATTCCCGTCGGCGTGATCGTGGAGTTCTTCCGCGCCATCCCCGTCCTGCTCCTGATGGTGTTCGCGAGCGCCCTCTACCGCGAATTCACGACGGTCAGTTCCGACTTCCGCCCGCTGTACGCGGTCGTCACCGGCCTGGTGCTCTACAACGCCTCGGTGATCGCCGAGGTCGTCCGGTCCGGCGTGCTCTCGCTGCCCCGGGGCCAGGGCGACGCAGCCGTCGCGCTCGGCATGCGCAAGGGCCAGACCATGCTGTACGTCCTGCTGCCGCAGGCCGTCACCGTCATGCTGCCCGCCCTGGTCGGCCAGCTCGTCGTCATCGTCAAGGACACCGCGCTCGGCGGCGCCCTGCTCGGCTTCGAGGAGCTGCTCAGCCAGAACCGGCAGATCACGGCCAACTACGGCGCGAACACGATCGCCACCCTCGTGGTCATCGCGCTGATCTACATCATCATCAACTTCGCCCTCACCACCTTCGCGAGCCGTCTGGAAGCCCGTCTGCGGCGCGGCAAGAAGACCCCCTCGGTGACCCTCCCGGCCCAGGCCGGAGCCCCCGACGCGAAGTCGGAAGCCACCAGCGGCGCCTGATCCGCGAGGGTCCGTAGGACAACCGGGGTGGGCCGGAGCGGCACCGACTTCAGGTCGGCCGCACCGCGCCCACCCCGTCGCTTGACGCAAGCACCCTCAGTGGGTTGCATACGGTCTGTGATCAACCACCGGGCTCGTGCCACACTCAGCTGTGCTGCCCTCATGACCGTCCGGCCTTCAGGAGCCGCGCCGTGGACCCGGTGATCATCGTGGGCGCGGGGCCGGTCGGCCTCGCGCTCTCCCTCGCGCTCGCCGCTCAGGGCGTGCCCAGCGTCGTCCTCGACGAGGGGTCCGGCAAGGAGGAGTCCCGCCCGGCCCGGAGCGTCGTCCTGCGCGCCGACATGGCCGCCATGGTCGAGCGCCTCGGCTGCACGACCCTCCGCGACGAAGGCGTCCGCTGGATCGGCTGGCGCGGGATGCGCCGCCGCCAGGAGGTGCGCCGGCTCACCCTCGACCTGGGTCTCGGCGGCACCGAGGAGTGGTCCGAGGACCCCGACGCGCCCGCCTCCCCGGCGGCCCCCCTGCACATCCCCCAGCACGCCCTGGCCCGTGGACTGCGCGACGCGATCGCGCGGCAGAAGCTGATCCGGCTGGTCACCGAGTCCCGGCTCGACACCATCGAGCAGGACCGCGACGGGGTCGTCGCCCACACCCGGGGCCCGGCGGGCACCTGGTGGCGCGGCAGCCATCTCGTCGGCTGCGACGGGGCCCGCTCGACGGTGCGCAAGCTGCTGGGGATCCGCTTCCCCGGCCGCACGGCGGTGGAACGCCACGCGGTCGCGGCGCTCCGCACCGAACTCCCCTGGCCCGGAGAGGCCCTGTTGCACCGTCAGCCGCCGTGGCGCGGCGCGGCCGAGGAGATCACCGCGCGCCCGCTGCCCGACGGCGTGTGGCGGATCGACTGGCTGCTGCCGCCGCGCGGCGACCTGGTCACCCCGGACGCCCTGGTCGCGCGGATCCGCGAGACCCTGGCCGGCTGGTGCGACGGTGTGACACCCCCGTACGAGCTCATCGACACCGGCGTCCACACCCTGCACCACCGGCTCGCCCGCCGCTGGCGGGTGGACCGGGTCCTGCTCGCCGGGGACGCGGCCCACCTGCTCGGCGCGGTCGGCACCCAGGCCCTCGACGAGGGCCTGCGGGACGTGGACAACCTCGCCTGGAAGCTCGCCCACGCCTGGCACCAGGGCGGCGACGGCTCGGAGCGGCTGCTCGACAGCTACCAGAGCGAGCGGCGGACGGCCGTCGCCACCCGGCTGCGCGCGGCGGACCAGTCGCTGCCGGTGCTGCGGGGCGGCGGGGGCCTGCGGACGTACCTCCCGGGGGCCGCGCGCGGCCACGACGCCCTGCTGACCGACGGCCACGTGGGGCGCGGCCCGCTCGGCGCGCCCCCGGCGTACCCCCACTCGCCCCTCGCACCTCCGCGCACCGAGGGCCGGACCCCCGTGGGCACCCCGGCGGGCGCCCCGGTCGAGGACGTCCGCGTGACCGCCCCGGACGGCACGACGGTACGGCTCCGGGACCGGCTCGGCCTGGGCCGCCTCCTGGTCCTCCTCGTCGCACCCGGCACCGGGGTGTGGGACCGGCGCCACTGGCGCACGGCGGGGGTGATGCCCAAGCTCGAAGAGGCCGTCGACGCCCTCCCGGTGAAGGCCGAGGTCCTGGTGACGGAGGCCTATCCGGGCGCTCCGGCCCACAGTGTCCTGCTCGTCCGGCCCGACGGGCACCTCGTCGCCGCCTTCTCCGGCGTCCGCCCGGAGGAGCTGTACGCGGCGGCCGACGCGACCCGCGGCGGCTCGGCCACCGAGGAGGACCCGGCGGACGAGGACACCGAGCAGGGCTCCGAGGTGTCCGTGGGGAGCGACCGCACGGCGGACATGCATTGATTCCGTTCGGCGCGCATGGTGTACTCCGGAGCGTGACCGACACCGATGTGCGCCTGTGGCGGAGGGTCCACATGGACCTCCTCCGCTATGCGGGCTGCGTGTGTCGCCCGTCCTGCTGAACTCGCCCCTTTCCCCGCGCGCCCCGCCACTGACGCACGTCCGTGTGCCGTGTGCCGTCGCGCGCGCTTCCGCGAACCTCAGGACGGTCACCCGTGCCGCAGCACGCAATCCCCCTGCCCCCTGCCCTCTCCCCCTCCCCCGTCGCCTCCTCACCGGCCTCCGCCTCCGCCCCGACCTCGGCGGAACTCCTCGACTTCGTGCGGCGCACGGCCGCCGACCAGGCACTGGTCGACTCCCTGCCCCTCGACCCCGAGGGCCGTACCTGGGTACGGCTCGAAGGCCCCGGCGGCAGTGAGGCCTGGCTCATCGGCTGGCCGCCGGGCACCGGCACCGGCTGGCACGACCACGCCGAGTCGCTGGGCGCCTTCGCGACCGCCCGCGGCTCGCTCACCGAGAACGCGCTCGCGGTCCGCCTGCCGGCGAGCGGCTGGAAGACCCTGGAACTGGCCGACGGCCTGGACCGCTCCCGGCGCCTCTCGGAGGGCACCGGCCGCGCCTTCGGCCGCCACCACGTGCACGAGGTGCTCAACGAGTCCGCGGACACCCACGCGGTGTCGGTGCACGCCTACTATCCGCCGCTCCCGCTGATCCGGCGGTTCAGCCGGACCGGCGCGGTGCTGCGCCTGGAGCAGGTCGAGCGTCCGGAGGACTGGCAGTGAGCGAGGAACGGGTGGGCATCGACGAACTCCTGGAGCGGGTCAGGTCGGGCCTCGACCGGATCGAGCCCCGGGACGCGTACGAGGCGTACGAGGCGGGTGACGCGCTTCTCGTGGACACCCGCTACGCGGCCCTGCGGGAACGGGACGGCCTGATCCCGGGTGCCCTGATCGTGGAGCGCAACGAGCTGGAGTGGCGGCTCGACCCGCTCGGGAGCCACCGCGCGGCGGAGGCGGACAGCCACGACCTGCGGGTGGTGGTCCTCTGCAACGAGGGCTACGCCTCCTCCCTCGCGGCCGAGTCCCTGCGCCGCCTGGGCCTGCACCGGGCGACGGACGTCGTCGGGGGCTTCCAGGCCTGGAAGGCCGCCGGCCTCCCGGTCCTGCTCCCGACCACCCGCACCTGACGCCTGACGGCACTTTACGGGGGCCGCCTGCGGCACCAGCCGTCGCAGGTCCCCCTCCGACCCCTGGTCCATAGGCACATCCGATCTGCGGGCCGGGCCCCGAAGAGTGCCTTCGGGGCCCGGCCCGCAGGCACGTCGAGGCCCGGAGCCGAGCGGGCGAAGGCGCCGGCGACGGCCGCCACCCCGCTCCCGGCCCGTCCTGGCGGTCGGCCGAACGCGGGGGCGGCACACGGCCGACGCGAGAAGGGCCCGGTCACGTGCGGGGCCCCGCACGTGACCGGCACGAGAAGGCCCGGCACGACCCGACCCGACCGGAACCCCGAGGGCCCGCCCAAGGCCCCGCCAGGACTCCGCGTCAGACCACAGCCAGCCGGTCCACCAACAGCTGCACCCGCCGCGCGGCCTCCTCCGGCAGGAGCCGCCCCGCCCGGGTCAGGGTCGCCAGGCCGTGCAGGGACGCCCAGAACACCTCGGTGAACAGCCCCGGGGCGACGCCGTCCCCCGCCACCTCGCCCAGGCTCTCCATCAGCGCCGCGAAGGCGTCCTTCAGCGGCTCCGGCGTGTCCTCCCGCGCGTACGGCAGGCCGCCGTCGAGCTGGAACAACGCGTCGTAGACCGCCGGATGGCGCTCGGCGAAGTCGAGGTAGGCCCGGGCGAGCGCCTCCGCCCGACCGCGGGGGCCGTCCGCGGCGGCGGCCGCGGCCCGTACCGCCGCGGCCATCTCGGCGGCGCCCTCCAGGGCGACGGCGCCGATGATCTCGCGTTTGCCTCGGAAGTGGCTGTAGAGGACGGGCTGGCTGTACTCGATGCGCTCGGCGAGCCGACGGGTGGTGACGGCGTCCCAGCCCTGCTGCTCGGCGAGTTCACGGGCCGTCGCCACGATGAGGCGCTCGCGCTCCGCCCGTTCACGCTGCTTGCGTTCCTGTACCGACATGACTCGAATTCTAGCACCGCTAGACATTCAAGCGGCAGTAGCGCTAGCGTTGCTCACGTCAGCTAGCAGCGCTAGATCCCAAGGGGGACGTCATGCCCAGCACGCTCGAAGTCATCACCACCGTGGCCGTCGGTCTCATGGTGGGGGTGGAGTTCTCCGTCGCCTTTGTCATGAACCCGATCTTCAACGCCCTCCCCGACGACAGCAATCAGCAGGCCCACTCCCACGGGGGTCGGATGCTGGGGGCCGTGATGCCCTTCTGGTACATCGGCTCGCTCGTCCTCGTCGTGGTCTGGGCCATCGCCGGATGGGACCACGGCGGCGCCGGACTGGTGGTCACCGCCGGGGCGCTGCTCATCGTCAGCGTGATCATGTCGATCCTGCTGCTCGTCCCGATCAACAACCGCGGCAAGACCTGGACACCGGAGAACCGGCCCGCCGACTGGAAGGAGCAGATGAACCGCTGGGAGCGCTACCACTACGCCCGCGTCGGCATCATCATCGCCGCCTTCACCCTGCTGGTGACCGCCCTCGTCTGACCCCGGCCCCGGGCCCGCCCCACCCCGGCGCACCCACCGGGCCCGCTGGCGCCCCCTCCGGCGCACACCGGACTCCGTCCCGCGACGCACCCGCCAGACCCGCCCCGGCCCCACTCCGGCCCGCTCCGGCCCACGACAGACACGACACCAGCGACACCGGCAAACACGCGCGGGCCCCACGGCTCCCCCACCCCCGCGAGGTCGCTCCCGCTCCAGCGGACGCCACTCCGCAACCCGCCCGACGCCCTCGGCGCCCCTCCGGGCCCGACCGCCCCGTCCAGGCCCGACCGCCCCGTCCGACCCCGCCCCCATGAACGGCCGGCGACTCAGGTGGCCGGCGCATCGTCCACACCGTCGCCGCGGACGAGTCCTTCTGTCCCCCCGCGTCAGAAGGACTCGTCCAGCCCGTCCGTGTCCTCGCCCTCGGCCTCCAGAGCCTGGCGGACGACGCGGAGGGCCATGCCCTCGGGATACCCCTTGCGGGCCAGCATCCCCGCGAGCCGTCTCAGGCGCCGGTCGCGGTCGAGGCCGCGGGTGGCGCGCAGCTTGCGGTCCACGAGCTCGCGCGCCGTCGCCTCTTCCCGCTCGGAGTCGAGCTGCTCCACCGCCTCCTGGATCAGGGTCGGCTCGACTCCCTTGGTGCGCAGTTCCCTGGCGAGTGCCCGGCGGGCGAGCCCCCGGCCGTGATGGCGGGACTCGACCCAGGCCCCCGCGAAGGCGGCGTCGTCGATGAGACCGACGTCCTCGAACCGGGAGAGGACCTCCTCCGCCACCTCGTCGGGGATCTCCCGCTTGCGCAGCGCGTCGGCGAGCTGCTTGCGCGTGCGGGGGCTTCCGGTGAGCAGGCGCAGGCAGATCGCGCGCGCCCGCTCGGCCGGATCCTGGGGTGACAGCTCCTTCTCGGCCCTCGACGAGTCGGAGCTGTCACCCGGCCATTCGGTGCGCCCGGTCACCGGTTCAGCTCTTGACCGCGGTGGCCTTGGTCGCCTTCGCGGTCTTGCTCGCGGGTGCCGGGACGCTCTTGGCGGCGTCGTCCGTGCCGGCCCCGTCCGCGGCGCCCGCCGCGTCCGTCGCCGTCTCGGCCTTCGCGGCCTCGGGCCGGACGCCGACGCCCAGCTTCTCCTTGATCTTCTTCTCGATCTCGTCGGCGAGGTCGGGGTTGTCCTTCAGGAAGTTGCGGGCGTTCTCCTTGCCCTGGCCGAGCTGGTCGCCCTCGTACGTGTACCAGGCGCCGGCCTTGCGGACGAAGCCGTGCTCCACGCCCATGTCGATCAGACCGCCCTCGCGGCTGATGCCCTGGCCGTAGAGGATGTCGAACTCGGCCTGCTTGAACGGCGGCGCGACCTTGTTCTTGACGACCTTGACGCGGGTGCGGTTGCCGACCGCGTCCGTGCCGTCCTTGAGGGTCTCGATACGGCGGATGTCGAGGCGCACCGAGGCGTAGAACTTCAGGGCGCGGCCACCGGTCGTGGTCTCCGGCGAGCCGAACATCACGCCGATCTTCTCGCGGAGCTGGTTGATGAAGATCGCGGTGGTCTTGGACTGGTTGAGCGCGCTGGTGATCTTCCGGAGGGCCTGGCTCATCAGACGGGCCTGGAGGCCGACGTGCGAGTCGCCCATCTCGCCCTCGATCTCCGCGCGCGGGACGAGCGCGGCGACGGAGTCGATGACGATCAGGTCGAGGGCGCCGGAGCGGACCAGCATGTCGACGATCTCGAGGGCCTGCTCACCGTTGTCAGGCTGGGACAGGATGAGGTTGTCGATGTCGACGCCGAGCTTCTTGGCGTACTCGGGGTCGAGGGCGTGCTCGGCGTCCACGAAGGCGACCTGGCCGCCGGCCTTCTGGGCGTTGGCCACGGCGTGCAGCGTCAGGGTCGTCTTACCGGAGGACTCCGGTCCGTAGATCTCCACGACACGGCCACGCGGCAGACCGCCGACGCCGAGGGCGATGTCGAGGGCGGTCGATCCGGTGGAGATCACCTCGATCGGCTCCTGGGTGCGGTCGCCCATGCGCATCACGGCGCCCTTGCCGAATTGGCGTTCAATCTGTGCGAGCGCGGCGTCGAGCGCCTTCTCGCGGTCGGTTCCTGCCATGGGTTCCACCCGGTTTGCTTGAGTCGATCGCTTCATGTGAAAGACGCTAACCCCTGCCACTGACAATGGGCCCCGACGTCCCCTCCGACCTGTGGACAACTCGGCGACAAGCCCGTGATTCCAAGGGTCGGGCTTCCATGAGAATGGATGTTCGATTTTAGTGTCAAGCGCACCACGCGGTCTCCGGGGAGCGCGCGGAACCGTGTCCTGTGGCAGCGGACCTGGAGCGCGTGCGTGCGGAGCAGGTCCGTTCGCAGCAGCCCGGGTGGTGGGGGGCCACCGCCGGTCCTAGCGTCGGTCAGGTCTGCCTCGGAGCAGGATTCCCCGTCTGCAAGGTGGTTCCCGTGACTGGTCCCAGGGCGTCCGCGTCCCCGCGTCCGACCCGCCGTACGGCCCTGACCGGGATCGGGGCGCTCGCCCTGGCCGGTGCGGCGGGATGCTCCGCGTCCGGCACGGAACAGACCGGCGGGCCCGCCGCGGCGACCGCCTCGCCGTCCGGCTCCGCGAGCGCCGGCACCGCGACCCCCGGGGCCCCCGGGGTGATGGAGCTCCTGCCGAATCCGGACTTCAACTTCCAGGCGCTCTTCGCTCTCGGCGGGGCCGGGCAGAACTCGACGGACGTCGGCGAGGTCCTCACCGCCGTCAACACCGTCAACGACAGCGGCCTGAGCAACCAGACGTACACCAAGACCTTCGCCGACTGGGGGGCGCGCCTGGCGTCGCAGGCCGGGGAGGCGGGCGGCGAGGCCAAGGCGCAGACCCGCCGCTTCCGCTCGCTGCGCTCCAGCGCCTACTACGAGCAGGCCCTCTACTTCGTCCTGGGCTCGGACTCCCCCGGCGACGAGCAGGAGGTCTACCAGAAGGGCCGCGACTCCTGGGACACCTTCGCCTCGCTCTGCACCCCGGCCGCCGAGACGGCCGCGATCCGCTTCGCGGGCCAGCAGATGCCGCTGTGGTTCTTCCGGCCCGACACGACGACCACCCGCCGCCCGACGATCATCCTGACCAACGGGAGCGACGGCCAGAACGTCGACATGTGGACCTACGGCGTCGCCGCGGCCCTGGAGCGCGGCTGGAACGCCCTCGTCTACGACGGGCCCGGCCAGGGACAGATGCTCTTCGTGGAGGGAGTCGCGATGAGCACCCGCTGGGAGACCGTCGTGACCCCCCTGGTCGACTGGCTGATCGCGCGCGACGACGTCGATCCGCGGCGGATCGCGCTCTCCGGCCTCAGCCTCGGCGGAAACCTGGCGCCGCGCGCCGCCGCCTTCGAGACCCGGCTGGCCGCCGTCATCGCCTCCCCGGGGTGCGTCGCCCCCTGGAACGCCTTCCCGGCCGAGATCCGCAAGATCCTCACGCCGTCGAAGGAGGAGACGAACCAGATCTGGAACAAGGAGGTCGTTCCGGAACTGCCGCCCGCGGACCGGTTCACCCTCAGCAAGCGCTTCGAGCCCTACGACGCGGCGGTGATGCGGGCGGCCCGTCAGAAGAAGATGTTCACCGACTTCTACACCCCCGCCCGGGTCCTGGTCGACCTCGACATCACCAAGGTCGCGCCGGGCATCAAGGTGCCCGCCCTGGTGGTCAACTTCGAGGACGACCAGTTCTTCCCCGGCCAGGCGCGCCAGCTGTACGACCTCATCGGCGGCCAGAAGGACCTGATCGACATGACCCGCGCGCAGGGCGCGCAGCTGCACTGCTCGCCGATGGCGCCGCAGTACTACAACGAGGTCGTGTTCGACTGGCTCGCGGACACGGTGAAGTAGGTCTCCCGCCGACGGCCCTCCCCGATGGCCGCCGGGATTCCGACCACGCATAGGTTCGTGTCATCGCAGGCAGAGCGGGCGCGGGCAAGGAGAACGAGTGGACGACGAGGACGCGTGGCTGGCACGTCATGGCCTGTGGCCGGACGAGCGTGGTCTCGACGAGGTGCGCGCGCTTCTGGCCGAGCAGATCCGGATGGAGCGCGAGAGCCAGGGCCACGGCGACACGATCCTGATGAAACTGTGCTGCGTCCAGTTGTTCCTCGCCGCCCGTCCCGATGACGTCCTGCTGATCTGGAGCGCGAAGACGGCCAGCTGGGACGCGGACTGCTCCCTCGACATGGAGCTCCTGTGCGCCGCCGGTCTGGAGGAGACCAAGGCGTACCTCTCGGGGCATCCCGCGGAGGAGAGCCAGGCGGCGCTGAAGCGGTTGCTCCACTACGAGGCGGCCGGGCAGTTCGACGAGTTCTCGCCGGCCGAGCGGTCCGCCTCCTACGTCGCGTACTACTCGTGACCTCCCACCTGGGGCCCGCATGCCGCTTCGACCCGTCCTCCTGACCATCGAGGCCCTCGCCCCCGCGGCGGTCCGCCGCTTCTGGGCGGAGGCCCTCGGCCCGCCGGACCCGCTCGGCCTCGGGGTCGAGGTCGTCTCCGCCCCCGGACCCCGGCCCGCGGTCAAGAACCGGGTTCACCTCGATCTCGCGACCACCTCCGCCGCCCATCAGGCGGAGCTGGTCGCGCGCCTCGAAGACCTGGGCGCGACGCCCGTCGACATCGGCCAGGGCGATGTGCCGTGGACCGTCCTCGCCGATCCGGAGGGCAACGTGCTGTGCGTGCTGGAGCCCCGGGAGGTCTACCGGGACACCGGCCCGATCGCCGCGGTGGTCGTCGACTGCGCGGACCCGCGCGCCATGGCCCGGTTCTGGGACGGGGCACTGGACTGGACGCTGCGCGAGGTGGCCGACGACCACGCGGTGCTGCGATCCGCCGAAGAGGTCGGCCCGTACCTCGAATTCTTCCGCACCCCCGACACGAAGACCGTGCCGGACCGCGTCCTCCTCGGCCTGCTCTGCCGCCCCGGCGACGATCAGGAGGCGGAGACGGCACGACTGCGGGCCCTCGGCGCCACCGAACTCGCCACCGAACTCGCCACCGACGGCACCGACGGCACCGACGGCACCGAGATCAACGCCGATCGTGCCACCGTCACGCCCATGTCCGACCCCGAGGGCCACGACTTCCGCGTCATCGCCGCCGGGTCCTGACGGGGCCCCGCGCTCCACCCGCCGTCACACGGCGCGGTCGGCGAGCCAGTCCAGGGCCGCGGGGCCGCCGTCGAGGACGGAGATGTGCCCGTCGGCCGGGGTGAGCCGCAGCTCGGCGCCGGGACAGCGGCCCGCCAGCCACCGGCCGTGCGCGCTCGGCACGATGCGGTCCTCGCCGCCGTGCAGCAGCAGGACCGGCGCTGCGATCCGGGCCGGGTCGCAGCCCCACGGGGCGACGTACGCGAGGTCGTCGTCGATCAGCCCGCCCGGCCCGCCCTCCACGGCGGGTTCGACGACGTCGTCGAACCAGGACCACTCCCCGGCCAGCGCGGCGTGGTCGGCGGGCGTGAACATCTGCGGGTCGTACGCGGCGTCCGCCTCGTGCGCCTCCTTCGCCGCGCGCCCCTCGGCGGCGGCGCGCAGGCCCGCGGCCCCGGAGGGCGTCATGCCGGCGAACCAGTCGAGCCCTTCGGCACCGAAGGGGGCCAATGAGGCCACCGCGACCACGGCCCGTACCCGGTCCGGCAGAAGGGCGCCGCACGCCAGGGCGTGCGGGCCGCCGCCGGAGTGCCCCATGACGGTGAACCGGCCGATCCCGAGCGCGTCGGCGACGGCCCGCACGTCCTCGGCCGCCGAGGCGACGTCCCGGCCGGGGCGGGGAGTGGATCCGCCGTATCCGGGGCGGTCGTACGACACCCAGCGGATCCCGAGGCGGGCGGAGTGCGGGAGGAGCGGCCCCGGGGGCGTGCCGATGTTCGGCGTTCCGTGCTGCCAGAAGACGGTCGGTCCGGTGCCGCCGCCTCCGGTGTCGTAGACGTGCAGCACGCGCCCGTCGTCCAGCTCCAGTTCGGTCTCGATCACGACCGCGCCCTTCCCACTGTGTCCGTCGGCGCCATGAACCTACTGGGGAAGGGCGGTCACCGGCAGCAGTTCCGGCCGCTTGGCGCGCCGCTCGTCGCCGGAGGAGCGTCCGCGCAGCCGCCGGCCGAGCCAGGGCCCGAGGAAGGTGCCGGCCCAGCGGAGTTCGGCGGTCACCGTCCCCAGGCCGGTGGGGCGAGCCCGCGGGGGCAGGGGGTGGGTCCAGGAGTCGTCGGAGCCGGGCAGCGCGAGCGCGTGGGCGACGGCGGCGGCGATGCGCGCGTGACCGACGGGTCCGGCGTGGAGCCGGTCGGGGCTCCACAGCCGGGGGTCGGTGACGACGGGGTGTGCGGACGCTTCGACGACCAGGACGCCGTGCCGGCGCGAGACGACGCGGATGCGCTCGTTGAGGGCCTCGATCCGGGGGCCGAGCGGGCGGGCGAGCGGGGTGATGCGACTGACGTCGGGGAAGGTGAGCGTGGCGACGCGGGCGCCCTGACCGGTCAGCGCGGCGAACATCGCCTCCAGGTGTCCGGCCGTCGCGTCCGCGTCGAAGCGGGGCCGGAGGGCGTCGTTGACGCCGGCGACGACCGTGGCGAAGTCCGGCCGGAGGGCGAGGGCGGGGCCGAGCTGCTCGGCCCGGACCTGCCCGGCGAGACGGCCGCGCACGGCCAGGTTGGCGTAGCGCACGCCGGGCTGCGCGCGGGCGAGCGACTCGGCGAGGCGGTCCGCCCAGCCGCGGAGCCCGACGGTGTCGTCACCGTCACCGACCCCCTCCGTCTGGCTGTCCCCCAGGGCGACGTACCGCAGAAACGTGCCGTCCGACATGGGCCTCCGCCTTCCTCGACCATCGGCGCACCACGCGCCCGCCACGGCCAGCATAGTCACTTTTTTTACTAAGCAACTCGGCCAGCAATGACACGGCGCCGCGCCTCACCGCGTCGCACGGGCGTCCCGTACGAGAGGGCCCACCGGCTCGTCGGAGGCTCCGGGTGGCCCTGCGGGATCAGGTCTCCCCCTGCGAGGGCTCCTTCTTGTGGTGCAGGGCCTTCTGCAACCGGGCGACGACCGCCTCGCCGTACCTGCGGTGGCCGTGGACGCGCGGGTCGTCCGTCACGTCGTACCGCTTCACGTACGCGCCGAGGAAGGCCTGGAGGGTGGCGACGGCCGGGATGGCGATCAGCGCCCCGACGGCGCCGAGCAGCGCCGTGCCCGCGATGACCGAGCCGAAGGCGACCGCCGGGTGGATGTCGACGGTCTTCGAGGTGAGCTTGGGCTGGAGCACGTAGTTCTCGAACTGCTGGTAGATCACGACGAAGCCGAGGACCCACAGCGCGTACCAGGGGTTGACCGTGAAGGCGATCAGCATGGGCAGCGCGCCGGCCAGGTAGGTGCCGATGGTCGGGATGAACTGCGAGACCAGGCCGACCCACACCGCGAGGGCCGGGGCGTAGGGCACGCCCAGGATCTCGAAGACCACGAAGTGCGCGACGCCCGAGATGAGCGCCATCAGACCGCGCGAGTAGAGGTAGCCGCCGGTCTTGTCGACGGCGATCTCCCAGGCCCGCAGGACCTCGGTCTGGCGGGCGGGCGGCAGGACGGAGCAGAGCGCGCGCCGCAGCCGGGGCCCGTCCGCCGCGAAGTAGAAGGCGAACAGGAAGATCGTGAGGAGTCTGAAGAGCCCGCCGAGGACCGTGGCGGAGACGTCGAGGACTCCGGACGCGCTGTTCTGCACGTACTTCTGGAGCCAGTCCGAGCTCAGGACGCTGTCCTGGACCTCGACGCGCGACAGGTCCGTGTGGAAGTTCTGGTTGATCCAGTTGATCAGCAAGTCGAGGTACTTCGGGAAGTTCTCGACCATGTCGACGATCTGGCCGGCCAGCATCGACCCGAGGAGGACGACGAAGCCGACGCCGAAGACCGTCACGGCGAAGAAAACGAGGAAGGTGGCGAGGCCGCGCCGCATGCCGCGCGCCGCCATGCGTCCGACCGCCGGCTCGATGGCGAGGGCGAGGAAGAAGGCCAGCAGTATGTTGACGAGGAGGCCGATGACCTGGTGGAAGGCCCAGTTCCCCAGCTGGAAGACGGCGTAGAGCGCGAGGGCGAGCACGAGCGCGCGGGGCAGCCAGCGCGGCATCCGCGCGGCCCCCGCCGCCGGTCCGGGCCCCGGGTCCGACACGGCGGCGGCCGGAGTCGTCGGGCCGTCGGCCGCCGTTCTCGGGGCCGGGGTCTGTGCTGCGGCCTGCGCCGCCGCCACAGGGGCGTGAGCCGGCGCCGGAGCCTGCGCCGGGGCGTGACTCTCGGTCGGCGCGGGAGCCGAGTCCTGGGCCGGGGCGTGAGCAGGGGCCGGGGAGGCCGTCACGCCTGCCGGGTCGGGCACGCCGTTCGGTTCGGTCTGGTCGGTGTCGTCAGTCGGGGCCACCCCGCCAGTCTCGCGCACCGCACGGACATTCCCTCCCGGACCCCGCACATCCCCTCCGGTCAGCCCACGGTCCGCCGTCGGGTCACCGCTTGTCGGCCGGGACGTCGACGGCCGCGCAGACGGCCCGCCACACGTCCTTCGCCTCCCAGCCCGCGTCCAGCGCCTCGCGCACCGTCCGGCCCCCGAGCTCCGCCATCACATGGTCGCGAGCGAAGGACTCGGCGTAGGACGCACCGAAGTGGTCGGCCATCCGTTCCCAGAAAATCGTCAACCGCATGACCCCAGTATCCCGCTCCCAAGAGTGCAGCCCGCTCCGCAGACCTTGTCACCGCGCTTTTCCGCCCTACCGTCGGAGCATGGCCGAAAACCCGCTCCCCTCCCCGCCCTCGACTCCCTTGGCACGCGCCGAGCACTTCATCTGGCTGACGGCCCGCGTCCTCGAACAGCACCGGTTCGCCTACCACTTCCTGCGCGGCGGCCCGGACCGGGTCGAGACGGCCCTCATGGCGTACCTCAACGAGGACGGCGGCTACGGACACGCGCTCGAACCGGATCTGCGCGGCCCGGTCAGCCAGCCCCTGCACACCGCGCACGGACTGCGGATCCTGGACTCCATCGGCCGCTGCGGCGGACTGCGCGTGGAGCGGATCTGCCGCTACCTCACCGAGGTCTCCACCCACGACGGGGCGCTCCCCGCGATCCACCCGTCCCAGCGCCGCTACCCCTCGGCGCCCTTCGTCCCGGTCGTCGACTCCCCGCCGAGCGCGCTGCTCTCGACCGGCCCGGTGGTCGGCGTGCTGCACCGCAACCAGGTGTGGCACGCGTGGCTGTTCCGGGCCACCGAGTTCTGCTGGTCGGCCGTGGAGTCGCTGGAGAAGTCCCATCCGTACGAGGTCCAGGCCGCCGTCGCCTTCCTGGACTCGGCCCCCGACCGCCCGCGCGCCGAGGCCGCGGCGGACCGGCTCGGCCGGCTCGTCCGCGAGCAGGGCCTCGCCGTCCTCGATCCGGACCGGCCGGAGGACCACCCGCTCGCGGACGGCTACGCGCCCGGCGAGTACCACTACCCGCACGACTACGCGCGCGTGCCGGACTCCCTGGCCGGGCGCTGGTTCACGGAGGAGGAGATGGCGCGCTCGCTCGACCGGCTCCAGGCCGACCAGCGGGAGGACGGCGGCTGGCCGATCCGGTGGCGGGCGTGGGCGCCCGGCTCGGACCTGGAATGGCGCCCGATCGTCACCGTCGAGGCCCTGCGCACCCTGCGCGCGCACGGCCGCCCGATCGACTGACGGGGCGGGGCCGAGCGCCGGACGCCGTCACCGGCCCCGCACGCGTCCCGCCGTCACCACCCGAGGGCCCGCACCCCCGCCGTGACGGCGACGGCCGCGCCCACCACGACCAGGAACGGGGCGCGCAGGATCAGCGCGACGGCGGCCGCCGCGAGCCCGGCGGCCCGCGCGTCCACGACGAGGTCACCGCCGGTGCTGAAGGTCTGCTGCGCCGTCAGCGCGGCGAGCAGGGCGACGGGGAGCAGCGCGGCGAGGCGCTGGACCAGCGGGCGTTCCAGCGCTCCGGCGGGCACGAGCAGGCCGATCAGCTTGACGAGGTAGCAGCCGCCCGCGGTGAGGGCGATCGCGATCCAGACGTTCATCGGGGGTCCTTCTCTCCTCCGGTGCGGGCCGTGCGCCGGCCCTGGGCCCAGAGCACGGCGGGCGCGGCGAGGGCGGCGGCGAGGACCGGGACACCGGCGGGCAGGACGGGCAGCAGCCCGAGGCCCAGCAGGACGGCGATCCCGGCGGTGGCGCGCTCGGTCGTGGACTTCAGCATCGGGGCCAGCAGGGCCAGGAAGACGGCGGGGCCCGCGGCGTCGAGTCCCCAGGCCGCGGTGTCGCCGACGGCCTCGGCCCCGAGCGCGCCGAGGAAGGTGGTCAGGTTCCACAGGACGTACAGGGTGAGGCCGGTGACGGTGAAGCCGATCCGGGCGGCGCGGCGGGACGGCTGGGCGAGGGAGACGGCCGTGGTCTCGTCGATCACCCAGTGCGCGGCGAGGGGCCGGACGGACTTCGGTACGGCCAGGAGCTGGGAGAGCCGCAGTCCGTAGAAGGCGTTTCGGGTGCCCAGGAAGAAGGCGCCGGCGGCGGCGGTGAAGGGGTTGCCGCCCGCGGCGAGCGCTCCGACCAGGGCGAACTGCGAGGCGCCGGTGAAGACGAGCAGGCTGAGGACACAGGTCTGGAGGAGGCTGAGGCCGGAGCCCGCGGAGGTCACGCCGAAGGCGAAGCCGGAGAGCCCGACGGCGATGCCGACGCCGAGCGCGTCGCGGACGACCGCCGCGTCGGGTTTGACCGGGGTGCCGTCGCGTATGACGGGAGGTGCTGTCTGTTCTGCCACATCGGAGACGGTACGGGGCCGTTTCCGGTCAGGTCTTGTACGTTCTTGCGCCACCTGGGGCCGAAGCTTCCGGTCCTGCGACCACCGGGAGCCCGTGCCTCCGGTCTCGCGCCACCCGGGGCCGGTGCCTACGGTCTCGCGCCACCCGGAGCCAGTGCCTACGGTTTCGCACCACCGGGACCCGGTGCCTCCCGGGCCGCGCCACGCGCGCGCTGGTAGGCGCCCGGCGGCACCCCGACGCTGCGGGTGAAGTGCCGGCTGAGGTGCGACTGGTCGGTGAAGCCGACGGCGGCGGCCGCCTCCGCCGGCGGCGTGCCGGTGTCGAGGAGCCTGCGGGCCCGCCGTACGCGCGCGTCGGTGAGCCAGGTGTGCGGAGGCATCCCGTACGCCTCGCGGAAGGCCCGGAGCAGCGCGAACGGGCTGGTGCCGAGGTCGGCGGCGAGCCGCTCCAGGGTCGGCGGCCCGGCCATCCCCGCTTCCAGCACCTCGCGCGCGCGTGCCGCGTTCCTGGCCCCGGCCGAGCGGGGCGGGAGCGGGGTGACGAGACCGCCGTGGCTGCGCAGCATCCGCGCGGTGACCAGGCGCAGCAGGCTGTCCGCGGCGAGCGCGTTGCCCTCCTCGGCGGCCCGGTGGACGCCGACGACGAGCCGGGCGGCGTACGGGTCGTCGACGACGGGCGAGGTGAAGCCGGCCTCGCCGCGCAGGGCGAACGTGTCGGCGGCGATCGACCGGACGATCTCCGCGTCCGGGTAGATCGTCCGGTAGGTCCAGCCCTCGGGCACGCCCGCGTGACCGGTGTGCGGGGTGTCCGGGTTGACCAGCGCGATCTGTCCGGGACCCGCCTGGACGAGTTCGTCGCGGTAGTGGAAGGCCTCGACGCCCTCGGTGATCGCGGCGAAGACGAAGCTCTCGTGGGTGTGCCGGGCGAAGGCCTTGCGGACGTAGTGGGCGTGCAGCAGGTCGACCCCGGGCAGCTCGGCGTACTGCCAGTACCGGGCCCGCTCCCCGCCCGCTCCGCCCCTCGTCGCGCCCGTCGCCATTCCCCCATTCTGCGCTCCGTCCGCGCCCCGCGACGATCGGGACCGCCCAGGTCCGGACGGTTGTCAGTGCCCGGGTGCACGATGGGGGGCATGGTCAGGTCCGCGCTCGCATCGTTCTCCCCGGCGACCCGTGGTTGGTTCACCGGGGCCTTCACCGCGCCCACAGCCGCGCAGGAAGGCGCCTGGCAGGCCATCGGCGCGGGCTCCGACGTGCTCGTCGTCGCGCCCACCGGCTCGGGCAAGACCCTGGCGGCCTTCCTCGCCTCCCTGGACCGGCTCGCGGCCTCGCCCCCGCCCGCCGAGGCGAAGAAGCGCTGCCGCGTGCTGTACGTGTCGCCGCTGAAGGCCCTCGCCGTGGACGTCGAGCGGAACCTCCGCTCGCCACTGACCGGCATCCGCCAGGAGTCGGTCCGGCTCGGTCTGCCCGAGCCTGACGTCCGGGTCGGGATCCGGTCCGGGGACACCCCGCCGGCCGAGCGGCGGGCGCTCGCGACGCGGCCGCCGGACATCCTGATCACCACGCCCGAGTCCCTGTTCCTGATGCTGACCTCCGCCACGCGCGAGGCCCTGTCGGGCGTGGAGACGGTCATCCTGGACGAGGTCCACGCGGTCGCGGGCACGAAGCGGGGCGCACACCTGGCCCTCTCCCTGGAGCGGCTCGACGAGTTGCTGCCCCGCCCGGCGCGCCGGATCGGCCTGTCGGCCACGGTCCGCCCGGTCGACGAGGTGGCCCGCTACCTGTCGCCGGGGCGGGCCGTGGAGATCGTGCAGCCCCCGTCGGGCAAGGAGTTCGACCTGTCCGTCGTCGTCCCCGTCGAGGACATGGGCGAGCTCGGCGGCTCGCCCGCCTCCGAGGGGAAGGACGGCGGGGACAAGCCCTCGATCTGGCCGCACGTCGAGGAGCGGATCGCCGACCTGGTGCAGTCTCACCGCTCGACGATCGTCTTCGCGAACTCCCGCCGGCTCGCCGAGCGCCTGTGCAACCGGCTCAACGAGATCGCGTACGAGCGGGCGACCGGCGAGCCGCTCCCGGAGGGCACTCCTCCGGCCCAGGTCATGGCCCAGTCGGGGGCGGCGCAGGGCGCCCCGGCGCTGCTCGCGCGCGCCCACCACGGTTCCGTCTCGAAGGAACAGCGCGCCCAGGTGGAGGAGGACCTGAAGGCCGGCCGGCTGCCCGCCGTGGTGGCCACGTCCAGTCTGGAGCTCGGCATCGACATGGGCGCGGTCGACCTGGTGGTGCAGGTCGAGTCGCCGCCGTCGGTGGCCTCCGGCCTCCAGCGCGTGGGGCGCGCGGGCCACCAGGTGGGCGCCGTCTCCACGGGCGTGGTCTTCCCCAAGTACCGGGGCGACCTGGTGCAGGCGGCCGTGGTCACCGAGCGGATGCGCTCCGGCGCGATCGAGTCGATGCGGATCCCCGCCAATCCGCTGGACGTCCTCGCGCAGCAGCTGGTCGCGATGGTCGCGCTCGACACCTGGCAGGTGGACGACCTGCTGGCCGTGGTGCGCCGCTCGGCCCCCTTCTCGTCGCTGCCGGAGTCGGCGTTCACCGGCGTCCTGGACATGCTGGCCGGACGCTACCCCTCGGACGCCTTCGCCGAGCTGCGCCCGCGCGTGGTCTGGGACCGGGTCGCCGGGACGGTCACGGGACGGCCGGGCGCCCAGCGGCTCGCCGTGACCTCGGGCGGCACGATCCCCGACCGGGGTCTGTTCGGCGTCTTCCTGGCGGGCTCCGACCCCAAGAAGGGCGGGGGCCGGGTCGGCGAGCTCGACGAGGAGATGGTGTACGAGTCGCGGGTCGGTGACGTCTTCACGCTCGGCACCACCTCCTGGCGGATCGAGGACATCACCCGGGACCGGGTGCTCGTCTCCCCCGCGCCCGGCGTGCCGGGGCGGCTGCCGTTCTGGAAGGGCGACCAGCTGGGCCGTCCGCTGGAACTGGGTCGTGCGGTGGGCGCGTTCCTCCGCGAGGTCGGCGCCCTCGGGGACGAGGACGCCCGCCTGCGGCTGCTCACCGCGGGCCTGGACGCCTGGGCCGCGGAGAACGTCCTCGCGTACCTCAAGGAGCAGCGCGAGGCCTGCGGCCACGTCCCGGACGACCGGACGATCCTGGTCGAGCGCTTCCGCGACGAGCTCGGGGACTGGCGCGTCGTCATCCACTCCCCGTTCGGGGCGCAGGTGCACGCCCCGTGGGCACTGGCGCTCGGCGCGCGGCTGGCCGAGCGGTACGGCATGGACGCGCAGGTGATGCACGCGGACGACGGCATCGTGCTGCGCCTGCCGGACGCCGACCTGATGGGCCTGGACATGGGCCTGGACCTGCTCGACCACGAGCCGGTCGACCCGAGCCGGCACCTGGACACGGCGTACGACGCGGACAAGGCTCCCGTGGGTGCGGCGGACGCCCTCTTCGACCGGGGCGAGATCGGGCAGATCGTCACCGACCAGGTGGGCGGCTCGGCGCTGTTCGCCTCCCGCTTCCGCGAGTGCGCCGCCCGCGCGCTGCTGCTGCCGAAGCGGAACCCGGGCAAGCGCACCCCGCTGTGGCAGCAGCGGCAGCGGGCGGCCCAGCTCCTCCAGGTGGCGAGCGAGTTCGGCTCGTTCCCGATCGTGCTGGAGGCCGTCCGCGAGTGCCTCCAGGACGTCTTCGACCTCCCCGGCCTGACGGAGCTCATGGGGGACATCGAAGCCCGCCGGGTCCGGCTGGTCGAGGTCACCACCCCGGAGCCCTCGCCCTTCGCCCGCTCGCTGCTCTTCGGCTACGTGGCGCAGTTCCTGTACGAGGGCGACTCCCCGCTCGCGGAGCGGCGGGCCGCCGCCCTCTCGCTGGACTCCCGGCTGCTCGCCGAGCTCCTCGGCCAGGCCGAGCTGCGCGAGCTGCTCGACCCGGAGGTGCTGACGGAGCTGGAGCGGGAGCTCCAGTGGCTGACGGAGGACCGCCGGATCAAGGACGTGGAGGGCGTCGCCGACCTGCTGCGGGTGCTGGGGCCGCTGACGGACGCGGAGCTGGCCGAGCGGGGCGCCGAGCCCGGCTGGGCGCCCGAGCTCTCGGCGGCCCGCCGCGCGATCCGGGTGCGGATCGGCGGCCGGGACCACTGGGCCGCCATCGAGGACGCGGGGCGTCTCCGGGACGCCCTGGGGACGGCCCTGCCCGTCGGCGTCCCCGAGGCCTTCACCGAACCGGTCAAGGACCCGCTGGGCGACCTCCTCGCGCGGTACGCGCGCACGCACGGCCCGTTCACCTCCTCGCAGGCCGCCGCCCGCTTCGGCCTCGGCGCGGCCGTCACGGACGGCGGGCTCCAGCGCCTCGCGGCCTCGGGCAGGGCCGTCCAGGGCGAGTTCCACCCCTCGGGCATCGGCCAGGAATGGTGCGACGCGACCGTCCTGCGCCGTCTGCGGCGCCGCTCCCTGGCGGCCCTGCGCCACGAGCTGGAGCCGGTGCCTCCGGCGGCCCTCGCCACCTTCCTGCCGCAGTGGCAGCACGTGGGGAGCGGCGGTCTGCGCGGGATCGACGGGCTCGCGCGCGCCGTCGAGCAGCTCCAGGGGGCGCCGGTCCCCGCATCGGCCCTGGAGAAGCTGATCCTTCCGTCCCGGGTGCGGGACTACTCCCCCGCGCTCCTGGACGAGCTGACGACGACCGGCGAGGTCGTCTGGGCGGGCGCGGGCTCGCTGCCGGGCAAGGACGGCTGGGTCTCCCTCTACCTGGCGGAGGCGGCCCCGCTGCTCCTGCCGCCGGCGCACCCCCTGGAGCTGTCC
This sequence comes from Streptomyces sp. NPDC002232, assembly GCF_042890295.1. Taxonomy (NCBI): domain Bacteria; kingdom Bacillati; phylum Actinomycetota; class Actinomycetes; order Kitasatosporales; family Streptomycetaceae; genus Streptomyces; species Streptomyces sp. NPDC002232. Next base: position 1,136,716 of record NZ_JBIARV010000005.1, read on the forward strand.
GCCCTGCACGAGTCGGTCCTGACGGCCCTCTCCGGCGGGTACGGCCTGTTCTTCCGGCAGATCGCCGACCAGATCCGGGCCACCACGCACCCGGACGCCACCGATCCGCAGCTGGCCGACGCCCTGTGGGACCTGGCCTGGTCGGGCCGGCTCACCAACGACACCCTGGCCCCGCTGCGCGCGCTCCTCGGTTCGGGCCGCACGGCGGGCTCCACGGCGCACCGCGCGCGGCGCACGGTCCCGCGCGGCCGGTACGGCACGCTGACGGCGGCCTCCCGGCCGGTCTCGCGCACGGGTCCGCCGACGGTCTCCGGCCGCTGGTCCCTGCTGCCTCCCCCCGAGCCGGAGCCGACGCACCGGGCGCACGCCCTCGCCCGCACCCTCCTCGACCGGCACGGCGTGGTCACCCGGGGCGCGGTGGCCGCCGAGGGCGTGGAGGGCGGTTTCTCCGCCACGTACCGGATCCTGGCCGCCTTCGAGGACAGCGGCCAGGCGCGGCGCGGCTATGTCGTGGAGGGGCTCGGCGCGGCGCAGTTCGCGATGGACGGGGCGGTGGACCGGCTGCGGGCCGCCGCGACGGCCCGCGACCGGGGCGTCGACGCGGCGGCGGGCCCCCGCGCGCTCGTCCTCGCCGCGGCGGATCCCGCGAACGCGTACGGTGCGGCCCTGCCCTGGCCCGAGCCCCCGACGGGCGCGGGTCACAAGCCGGGCCGGAAGGCGGGCTCGATGGTGGTCCTGGTCGACGGCGAGCTCACGCTCTACATGGAGCGGGGCGGCAAGACGCTCCTGTCCTGGCCGTCGGACCCGGACGACCCGGCGCTGCGGGCGGCGGCGGAGGCGCTGGCGGCGTCGGCGAGGGCGGGGACGCTGGGGACGGTGACGGTGGAGCGGGTCAACGGTGCGGCGTCCCTGACGTCGCCCCTGGCCCGCGCCCTGGAAACGGCCGGCTTCCTGGCCACCCCCCGAGGCCTCCGCCTCCGCGCGTGACCCGGGCCGGTGCCTGGGCGGGCCGGTGCCTACGCCCGTATGACCGGTGCCCGTGCCCGTCGTGGGCCGGCGCCCGCTGGCCCCGTACGTGCCTGTGCCCGCGTGGGCCCTCCCCGCGCGGGGCCGTCGCCCACGGCTGCCTGTGAGGCCCGCGCCCGCGCCTGGATGGCCCGTCGCCCACGCCCCGTGCGGGCGGGGCCTGCTGCCCATAGGAGCCCGCCGCCCACGCCCCGTGTGGGCAATCGTCCCGCTGGGGCGGGACGGGTGGGCACACGGGACGGCGCCCTCTCGCGGCGCCTCCGCGTTCTGCGCCTGGGCCCGCACCACCTGTGACGGCACCCGGGTGGTGCGGGTCCGGGCGCAGGAGCCTCTGGCACCGGCAGGGCGCTGGTCCGTTGTGCCCACCCGTTCCGCCCCTTGCGGAACGCCTGCCCACAACGGGCCCGGCGGGGGCGCCGCCCGCAACGGCGGGGCGCGAGCCCACAACGGGCCGGGCGCCGGCCCACACGGGCGCGGGCGGCGCGCCCGCACGCCGGGCGCAGGCGGCAAGCCCCGCACCCCAGGCGCCACGCCCCGCACCGCCCGCACCGCCCCCACCCCCGCCCCCCGAGCCGCACAATGGAGCCGTGCCCGAAGGAGACACCATCTGGCAGGCCGCGCGGCGTCTGCACGCCGCGCTCGCCGGCCGCGTCCTCACCCGCGCGGACCTCCGCGTCCCCCGCTTCGCGACCGCCGACCTCACCGGCCGCACCGTCCTCGACGTCACCCCGCGCGGCAAGCACCTGCTCGCCCGGATCGAGGGCGGGCTCACCCTCCACTCGCACCTGCGGATGGACGGCGCCTGGCGGGTGTACGCCACCGGGGAGCGCCCGCGCGGCGGCCCCGAGCACCAGATCCGCGCGATCCTCGGGAACGCCGAGTCCACCGCGTACGGCTACCGCCTCCCCGTCCTGGAGCTGATCCGCACGGCCGAGGAGGCGGGGGCCGTGGGCCACCTGGGCCCGGACCTGCTGGGCCCGGACTGGGATCCCGACGAGGCCGTGCGACGGCTCGTCGCCGACCCCGACCGCCCCCTCGGCACCGCCCTCCTCGACCAGCGGAACCTGGCCGGCATCGGCAACGTGTACAAGTCCGAGCTGGCGTTCCTGGCCGCCGTGACCCCCTGGCTCCCGGTCGGCGAGCTCGCCCCGGACGTCCCGGCCCGTCTGGTCGCCACGGCCCACCGGCTGCTCGACGCGAACAAGGAGCGCCCGGACCGCCGCACCACGACCACGCGGCGCCCGGGGACCCCGCTCCACGTCTACGGCCGCGAGGGCCGCCCCTGCCTGCGCTGCGGCACCGCGATCCGCAAGGCGGAGCTCGGCGACCGGGTCACGTACTGGTGCCCGGGCTGCCAGCGGGGCCCGGACGGAACCCTCCACGACAATTGACGACCCGTCAGATCTGGTCGTACGGTCCGGACATGACGACGACGAGGACCCTCCCGGCGTACGACCTGACCGGCCGCACCGCGTTCGTCACCGGAGCCGCGAGCGGCATCGGCCGCGCCTCCGCGGCCCTCCTCGCCCGGGCCGGTGCCACCGTCCACTGCGCCGACCGCGACGAGGCGGGGCTCGCGGAGACCGCCGCCCTCATCGCCCGCGAGGGCGGCACCGCCCGCACCCACGTCCTGGACGTCACCGACCGGCCCGCCCTCGCGGCGGCCGTCCGCGCCGCCGGCCCGCTCCACGTGATGGCCGCCATCGCGGGCATCATGCACACGAGCACGGTCCTGGAGACCCGGGACGAGGACCTCGACCGCGTCCTCGCCGTGAACTTCAAGGGGGTGCTGCACGCCTGCCAGGAGGCGGCCCGTTCGATGATCGACTCCGGCGTCCCCGGGTCCATCGTGACGATGGCCTCGGGCGCGATGGACACCGCGAGCCCGGGCCTGCTCTGCTACAGCGTCACCAAGGCGGCCGTCGTCCAGCTGACGAAGACCCTGGCCACGGAGGCGGGCCCGCACGGCATCCGCGTCAACGCGATCGCCCCGGGCTGGATCCGCACCCCGATGACGGACCGCCACGAGCCGGCGGCCCAGGAGCAGGCCGAGGCGGCGATGGTGCGCCACTCGCCGTTGCGGCGGGTCGGCGAGGCCGAGGACATCGCCCACGCGGTGCTGCACCTGGCCTCCGACGCGTCCGCCTTCACGACCGGCCAGATCCTCCGCCCCAACGGCGGCGTCGCGATGCCCTGGTGACCCGCCGGACGGCCCCGCCCGGAAGCCCCGGCGCCGCGAGCGCCCCGGACCGTACGGAGCCGGGGGCCGGGCGTCTGCGCGCCGTCGAGGCCGCCACGTGCACGGGGAGCAGGCTCAGCCCCCAGCCGCCCGCGGCCACCGCACCCTCGACCGTCCCGGTCTCCGCGGGCACGAGCAGCAGCCGCAGGACCGCCCACCACCAGAGCCCTCCGGCCGCGAGGCCGCACGCGAGCAACGCGAGCGTCACCAGCGGAACCCGTCGCCGTATCATGGCCGCCTCCTGCGGTCGACGCTAGACCGGCAGGATCACCCTGCGGGAGGGCGCACCGGGGGCAGGACCGGCGCACACGGCCCAGTCTTACGTCCCTCCCACCATGGCACGGCACCCCGGAACCCGGCATCTCCAGCGGAACGGCCCGCCTCCCCACCGGCACGCGCAAAGACCGGCAAGGAAGCCCCCCACACACGAACAAAGCCCCGGCCGGCCCCCATGAAGAGGCACCGGCCGGGGCTTCGTCCCGTGTTTCGGTTCAGGCAGCGACGACGTCCACCGCTTCGGCGGGGGCCTTGATGGTCACCCGCCCGGTGGGCACACCGGCCACCGACGTCACCGACACCGAATTGAGCCTCGGGCGTACCGGCGTCGGCACCGGTTCGCTCGCCGCTGCCGACTCGGCCAGTTCGGCCAGCGACAGCTCGTCGCTCACTTCGCGCATGAGCTCGGACATCCGTACGTCCAGCGCGTCGCAGATCGCGGAGAGCAGCTCGGAGGAAGCCTCCTTCTGCCCCCGCTCCACCTCGGAGAGATAGCCGAGCGAGACTCGGGCCGACGAGGAGACTTCGCGCAGAGTACGGCCCTGGCGCTGGCGCTGCCGACGCAGCACGTCACCCAGCAGGCGACGGAGCAGAATCATCGGTGGCTCCCTCCTCGGACCGCGTAGCCGCATCCTTCACGCACCACCGTACCGCCTCGCGCGGCGGCCGTGCGGGGAGCGATGTCGTGTTCACTCAGGGCTGCAAACATCAATTCCCCCCGTTGTGTTCCGTATCCTGTGCCCGCGCATTTCCCGAGAGTTCCTCACGGAGCAGTTCCAGCACGCTCCGTACGCTCTCTCTACGGATTTCCGCACGGTCGCCGTTCAACCTCAACGACACCACTTTCCCGGCGCGGGCGCTCGTCGCGGCCGGCCCGGCGAGGGCCACGTAGACCGTTCCGACGGGCTGGCCGTCCTGCGGGGCGGGCCCCGCGACGCCGGTCGTCGAGATCCCCCAGTCGGCGCCCAGCCGGTCCCGCACACCGGCCGCCATCTGCAGCGCGACCTCGGGATCGACCGCTCCGCGCTCCGTGAGCAGGGCTCCGTCGACGCCGAGGAGATCGCGCTTGAGGGCCGTGGCGTAGGCCGTGACCGACCCCAGGAAGGACACCGAGGCTCCGGGCACTCCGGTGAGCTCGGCGGCCACCAGTCCGCCCGTGAGCGACTCGGCGGCGGCGAGCGTCTGGTCACGCTCCGCGAGCAGCGCCAGCACCCGGGCGGCCTCGGTCATCGCGTCGCCGTCTCCGGCCGGGCGGTTTCGCGCTCCGCCGCCATCCCCTGGCGCCGCAGGACGACGGCCTGCCGGACGTAGTCCAGACCGGTCACGACCGTCAGGACGACCGCGACCGCCATCACCCACCAGCGGAAGGTGGCCAGGGCGCCGGTGAGCATGAGGACGTACATGCCCACGGCGGTGCCCTGGGCGAGCGTCTTCATCTTGCCGCCGCGGCTGGCGGGGATGATTCCGTGCCGGATGACCCAGAACCGCATCAGGGTGATGCCCAGCTCGCGGGCGAGGATGACCCCGGTCACCCACCAGGGCAGGTCGCCGAGCGAGGACAGCGAGACGAGTCCGGCCGCCATGATCGCCTTGTCGGCGATGGGGTCGGCGATCTTCCCGAAGTCGGTGACCAGGTTGTAGGTGCGGGCGAGGTGCCCGTCGAAGACGTCCGTGATCATGGCCACCGCGAACGCCGCCCACGCCCAGGCGCGCCACACGGGGTCGTGTCCGCCGTCCTGGAGCAGGAGCACCACGAAGCCCGGCACGAGGACGAGCCGGATCATCGTGAGGATGTTCGCGATGTTCCACAGGCTGGCCTGGTTGACGGCCGCCGCGCCCAGCTTGCCGCGGGGCGCCGGCCTTCCGGTCCCGCCCGTCGCGGATGCCGGGACTCCGGTCATCTGCCCGCCTCCTCGAAAAGACACTCGGCCACGAGGTCGACGCCTTCCGTGCCGACGACCTTCGCACTGACCATACGGCCCGGGGCCAGGCTGGAGCCCGCGCCACCGTCCGTGGTGAGCAGCAGCACCTGTCCGTCGGTCTCGGGGGCCTGGTGGGCCGCGCGGCCGATCCAGCCGCCCTTCTCGTCCTCGTCGTCCGACTCGGACTCGACGAGTACCTCCAGGGTCTCTCCGATCCGCTCCTCCGCGCGCTGCGCGGTGAGCTCCTCGGCGAGCCGGGAGAGGTGGGCGAGGCGCTCGTCGACGACGTCCTGGTCGAGCTTGTTCTCGTACGAGGCGGCTTCGGTGCCGTCCTCGTCGGAGTAGCCGAAGACGCCGATGGCGTCGAGGCGCGCGTGGGTGATGAAGCGTTCCAGCTCGGCGAAGTCCGCCTCGGTCTCGCCGGGGAAGCCGACGATGAAGTTGGACCGGGCGCCGGCGGTGGGGGCCTTGGAGCGGATGGTCTCCAGGAGCTCCAGGAAGCGGTCGGTGTCGCCGAAGCGGCGCATGGCCCGCAGCACGTCCGGGGCGCTGTGCTGGAAGGACAGGTCGAAGTAGGGCACGACCTTGTCGGTCGACGTGAGGACGTCGATCAGGCCGGGGCGCATCTCGGCGGGCTGGAGGTAGCTGACGCGGACGCGCTCGATGCCGTCGACGGAGGCCAGCTCGGGCAGCAGGCTCTCCAGGAGCCGGATGTCGCCGAGGTCCTTGCCGTACGAGGTGTTGTTCTCGGAGACCAGCATGACCTCCTTCACGCCCTGCTCGGCGAGCCAGCGCGTCTCGTTCAGCACGTCCGAGGGACGGCGGGAGACGAAGGAGCCGCGGAAGGAGGGGATGGCGCAGAAGGAGCAGCGGCGGTCGCAGCCGGAGGCGAGCTTCACGGAGGCGACGGGGCTGGCGTCCAGGCGGCGGCGGAGCGGCGCGCGCGGGCCGGAGGCGGGCGCGAGGCCGTCGGGCAGGTCGCTCGGCACGTTCGCGGGGGCTTCCACGGCGCCGTGTCCCGGCAGGGCCACGGCCGCGGCGGCCTCTTGGCGCTCCACGGGCGACAGCGGCAGCAGCTTGCGCCGGTCACGCGGGGTGTGGGCCTCGACACTGCCGCCGTTGAGGATGGTCTGGAGGCGGTTGGAGATGTCGGCGTAGTCGTCGAAGCCCAGGACGCCGTCGGCCTCCGGGAGGGCCTCGGCGAGCTCCTTGCCGTACCGCTCGGCCATGCAGCCGACGGCGACGACGGCCTGGGTCTTGCCGTGGTCCTTCAGATCATTGGCTTCGAGGAGGGCGTCGACGGAGTCCTTCTTGGCGGCTTCGACGAATCCGCAGGTGTTGACGACGGCGACGTCCGCTTCCTCGGCGTTCTCGACGAGCTCCCAGCCGTCCGCTGCCAAGCGGCCTGCGAGCTCCTCCGAGTCCACCTCGTTACGGGCGCAGCCAAGAGTGACAAGGGCGACGGTACGGCGTTCGGGCATGGACTCAAGACTACTTCGTCCCGGCCGTTCCCCCGTCGCGCAGGGTTCACCTGCGCGACAGAGGTCACATCGCGGGCCTCGGGGCCCGTGTCACCGCGGGTCTCGCCGGGCCTCGGGGCCCGTCCCGCCGCGGGGCTCAGCCGGCCTCGGGGTCGCCCTTGGTGTAGCTGAGCCGCTCGACCTGGCCGGATTCGAACTTGTCGTCGAGCTTCTTGCCGTTCACGTAGAGCTCGATGGCGCCGGCGTTGCCGAGGACCAGGTCGACGCGCTCGTCGTCCTGGAAGGTCTTGGACTCGCCCTTGAGGAGGAGCCCGTCGAAGAGGAGCTTGCCGTCGTGCGCCTTGGCGGAGATCCAGCTCTTGTCGTCGATCGCGGAGAGCTTGATCGTGACCTTGTCCTGCGGGACCGCGGCGATCGCGCTCTCGGTGGGCTTGGGCGCGGGCTTGGAGGGCTTCGGCTTGGCGGCCGAGGTCGCCTTGTCCGGGGCGGGGGCCGGTCCGCCGTCGGCGACGGCGGACCCCTTGGGGGCCTCGTTCCCGTTGAACATCGTGAAGCCGACGAAGCCGACGACGGCGACGATGGCCGCGACCATCGCGGCGGTCCAGTTGGGCCTGCGCGGCTCGGGGCGGATGCGTTCCGCCTCGAAGAGCGGGGCGGCGGGGGTGGGCGCGGGACGGCCACCGTGCTCGGCGTCGTACTGCTCGATCAGCGGAGCCGGATCGAGGCCGACGGCGCGCGCGAGGGTACGGATGTGGCCGCGGGCGTAGACGTCGCCGCCGCAGCGCGAGAAGTCGTCCTCCTCGATCGCGTGCACGATCGGAATCCGGACACGGGTGGAGGCACTGACCTCTTCGACGGTGAGACCGGAGGCGATCCGGGCCTGCTGGAGGGCACGACCGATCGGGTCCCGGTCGTCTGCCGGGAAGGTCCGGTCGTCTTCGGGGGAGTTGCCGATGGACACGAGAGCGCCTTTCGAGCGTGTAGCCACCTGCTGGACGTTCAGTCTATGGGTGGTACGAAAGGGTGGGGCAACCGGGCGGGTGCTGTTTGTACGCCATGAGGCTGGGACATCCTTCTGTCCCTCCCTCCAACTTGACGTACGGCCAGGGGAAACGGTTGCCCACCCTTCCCTTACGAGTGAGTCTCGGCCAGGTCTCGAACCGGGTACCCGGCCCGCCCGCCGCTACGCTCCCGACTCGCCCCGGATCACCGCGAGGACCCCGTCCAGCTCGTCCGGCTTCACGAGGACGTCGCGCGCCTTGGAGCCCTCGCTCGGCCCGACGATGTTCCGCGACTCCATGAGGTCCATCAGGCGGCCCGCCTTCGCGAAGCCGACGCGCAGCTTCCGCTGGAGCATCGAGGTGGAGCCGAACTGGGTCGAGACGACCAGCTCGGCCGCCTGGCACAGCAGGTCGAGGTCGTCGCCGATGTCCTCGTCGATCTCCTTCTTCTGCTTGGTCCCGACGGTGACGTCGTCCCGGAAGACCGGCGTCATCTGGTCCTTGCAGTGCCGCACGATCGCCGCGACCTCGTCCTCGGTGACGAAGGCGCCCTGCATGCGGACCGGCTTGTTGGCGCCCATCGGCAGGAACAGGCCGTCGCCCTTGCCGATCAGCTTCTCGGCGCCGGGCTGGTCGAGGATGACGCGGCTGTCGGCGAGCGACGAGGTGGCGAAGGCGAGGCGCGAGGGCACGTTCGCCTTGATCAGGCCGGTGACGACGTCCACGGACGGCCGCTGGGTGGCGAGCACCAGGTGGATGCCGGCGGCGCGGGCCAGCTGGGTGATCCGGACGATCGAGTCCTCGACGTCGCGGGGCGCGACCATCATCAGGTCGGCGAGCTCGTCGACGATCACGAGGAGGTACGGGTACGGGTTGAGCTCGCGCTCGCTGCCCTCGGGCAGTTTGATCTTGCCGTCCCGGATCGCCTGGTTGAAGTCGTCGATGTGCCGGTAGCCGAAGGCGGCGAGGTCGTCGTAGCGCAGGTCCATCTCGCGCACGACCCACTGGAGCGCCTCGGCGGCCTTCTTGGGGTTGGTGATGATCGGGGTGATCAGGTGCGGGATGCCCTCGTAGGCGGTGAGCTCGACCCGCTTGGGGTCGACGAGCACCATCCGGACGTCCTCGGGGGTCGCTCTTATCATGACCGACGTGATGAGGCAGTTGATGCACGAGGACTTTCCGGAGCCGGTGGCACCGGCGACCAGGACGTGCGGCATCTTCGCCAGGTTGGCCATCACGTAGCCGCCCTCGACGTCCTTGCCGAGCGCGACGAGCATCGGGTGCTCGTCGCCGGCCGCGTCCGCGAGCCGCAGCACGTCCCCGAGGTTGACCATCTCGCGGTCGCTGTTCGGGATCTCGATGCCGACCGCGGACTTGCCGGGGATCGGCGAGATGATCCGCACGTCGGGCGAGGCCACGGCGTAGGCGATGTTCTTCGTCAGGGCCGTGATCTTCTCGACCTTCACGGCCGGTCCGAGCTCGACCTCGTACCGCGTGACCGTCGGACCGCGCGTGAAGCCGGTGACGGCCGCGTCGACCTTGAACTCGGTGAAGACGTTGGAGAGCGCGTCGACGACCGCGTCGTTGGCGGCGCTGCGCGTCTTGCCGGGCCCGCCGCGCTCCAGGAGGTCGAGCGAGGGCAGGGAGTACGTGATGTCGCCGGCGAGCTGGAGCTGCTCGGCGCGGGGCGGCAGGTCGGCCGGCTCGGGCGCCGGCTTCGTCAGGTCCGGTACGCCGCCACCGGCGCGGTCTCCCCCGCGGGCAGGCGGCACGGGGGCGGCCTTCTCGGCCGGGGCGGGCGCGCCGGACGCGGCCACGGCCGCGTTCCGCTCGGCGGTGACGTCCTTGGTGAGGTCGGCGACGATCGGCGAGGGCGGCATGCCGTTCAGCACGGCCCCGTCGAGCGCCGCGGCCGCCGCGGCGGCGACGTCCACCGGGTCGAGACCGGGGTCGGCGCCCTGGCGCGCGGAGGCCCCGCGGGCCGGGCGGCCGCGCCGCTCCAGCATCTCCGCCTCGGCCCGGTCCACGTCGTACGGCTCCGCCGGGCCGGTCGCGCGCCGCCGGGCGGGCCGCGCGGGCCGGGGCCGCGGGTCCCAGTCCTCGTCGTAGGCCTCGGGGTCGGGGCGGCCCGCCCGGCCCTCCTCCTCGGCCGGGTCGTACGGAAGCTCGACGATGCCCAGCCTCGCGCCGAGCAGACGCAGCCGCTGCGGGATCGCGTTGACCGGGGTGGCGGTGACCACGAGCAGCCCGAAGACGGTCAGCAGCACCAGCATCGGGACGGCGAGGACCTCACCCATCATGAAGACGAGGGGCTGGGAGGCGGCCCAGCCGATGAGCCCGCCGGCGTCCTGCATGGCGGCGCTGCCGTCGCCGCGCCCCGGTGAGCCGCAGGCGATGTGCACCTGGCCGAGGACGCCGATGACGAGGGCGGAGAGGCCGATGCTGATCCGGCCGTTGGCCTCGGGCCGCTCCGGATACAGGATCAGCCGGATGCCGATCGCGCCCAGGAGCAGCGGCACGAGCAGGTCGAGCCGGCCGAAGGACCCGGTCACCAGCATCTCGACGAGGTCGCCGACCGGGCCGCTCAGGTGGGACCAGGTGCCGGCGGCGACGATCAGCGCGAGCCCGAGGAGGAGCAGCGCGAGGCCGTCCTTGCGGTGGGCGGGATCGAGCCCCTTGGCGCCGCGCCCTATGCCCCGGAACATCGCGCCGATCGCGTGCGCGAGACCGAGCCAGGCGCCGCGCGCGAGCCGGTAGACGCCCCCCGTCGGGGACGGGGCGGGGCGGGGCGGGGCCTTCTTCGCGGCGGTCTTCCGCGCGGGGGCCCGCTTGGCGGGCGCGGGCTTCCTGGCCGGCGCCTTCTTCGCGGGCGGCTTGGCGGGCGACTTCGCGGGCGCCGCTTTCTTCGCGGCGCCCGTCGTCCGGCCGGCGCGCGGCTTTGCGGTGTTCGCCGTGCCCTGGGAACCCTTGCCGGACGTACGTGAAGCCATGATGCCGAGGTTACCGGTGTGGAGACCGCCTGTCCGCCTCACCCGTTCGTGTCGGCCGTGCCGGGGCACGATGCTGACGCCGCATCACGGCGCCCCCGGACGGACGGGGGGTGATCCCCGCCGTCCGGAACGGGCGGTGACGGTACGTCAGCTCTGGGCGGGCAGCGACGGCGCGGCGCCCGTCCCCGGCTCCAGCGCGTCGAGCGCCCGCCGCAGCCCGGTGAGCTTGCGCTCCAGGTGCGCGGCGGTGGCGACGGCGGCCGCGTCGGCGGAGTCGTCGTCGAGCTGCTTCGACAGGGCCTCGGCCTGCTCCTCGACGGCCGCGAGCCGCGCGGAGAGCTCGGCGAGCAGTCCCGCGGACTCCTTGCCGTGGCCGGCCTCGCCGCCGCCCTCCAACTGGAGCCGCAGCAGGGCGGCCTGCTCGCGCAGCTTGCAGTTCTTCATGTAGAGCTCGACGAAGACGGAGACCTTGGCGCGCAGCACCCACGGGTCGAAGGGCTTCGAGATGTAGTCGACCGCCCCGGCCGCGTACCCCCGGAAGGTGTGGTGGGGGCCGTGATTGATGGCGGTGAGGAAGATGATCGGGATGTCCCGGGTCCGCTCCCGCCGCTTGATGTGCGCGGCGGTCTCGAAACCGTCCATGCCCGGCATCTGCACGTCGAGCAGGATGACCGCGAAGTCGTCCGTCAACAGCGCCTTGAGCGCTTCCTCCCCGGACGATGCCCGCACCAGCGTCTGATCGAGCGCGGAGAGAATGGCCTCCAGCGCCAGCAGATTCTCCGGCCGGTCATCGACCAGGAGGATCTTGGCCTTCTGCACCATGCCCCGTCCTCCTCGTCCCGGCGACGGCTCTCTCCGGTCCCCCGGACCGGGGGAAGCACCGGGCGCCGCCCCAGAAGACGACTCCCTAGCGCCGTCCGTGCTTGTGCCGGTCATCGTAGCCGCACCCCGCCCGTCGCCACACCCTGTCACCGCGATGTCACTGTGCACGTACCGACAAACGCGGTGGGAGACCAGAAGGTTCCCCGTATCCAGGCCTCTCACACGCTCCTGGCGACAGTCCGCCGACGGGCGGCAGCGGAGCCCGGGGATCCACGGACGCCCGCCGACGGGCCCGGCGGACGCCCGCCGTGCCCGGGGGACGCCTGCCGACGGTCCCGCGGGCGCCCGCCGGGCCCGGGGGTCCGCGCCTGGCCCGGCGCGGACCCCCGGCGCGGAGTCACTGCCCCCGCATCCACTGCTCCATCACGGACAGCAGGTGATCAGGGTCGACCGGCTTCGTCACGTAGTCCGAGGCACCGGACTCGATCGCCTTCTCCCGGTCCCCCTTCATCGCCTTCGCCGTCAGCGCGATGATCGGCAGCCCGGCGAACTGCGGCATCCGCCGGATCGCGGTCGTCGTCGCGTACCCGTCCATCTCCGGCATCATGATGTCCATCAGCACGACCGTCACGTCGTCGTGCTGTTCCAGGACCTCGATGCCCTCCCGCCCGTTCTCGGCGTACAGCACCGCGAGCCCGTGCTGCTCCAGGACGCTGGTGAGCGCGAAGACGTTGCGGATGTCGTCGTCGACGATCAGCACCTTCTCCCCGGAGAAGGCGAACGTGCGGCGCGGCTCCGCCTCCGGCTCCTCCCGGTCCGCCGTCTGCGCACCGGACTCCCCGGAGACCGCGCCCCGCGCCCCGGTCGCCTCAGCCGCGGCCTTCCGCCGGTGCCGGAAGAGCGCCCCGGCCCCGGACCGCGCCTCCGTCCGCACGGGCGCCGGCGGGAAGTGCGGGAAGGCGAGACCGGCACCGGCGGTGCCCTCCTCGGCCCCCTGCTGCGGGTCCTCGGCCTCCTGTGCGCCCTGCCCGTAGCCGCCCGAAGGCAGCTCCGTCGGGCTCAGCGGCAGATAGAGCGTGAAGGTCGACCCCCGGCCGGGCTCGCTCGCCGCGAAGATCTCGCCGCCCAGCAGCCGCGCGATCTCCCGGCTGATCGAGAGCCCCAGACCCGTGCCGCCGTACTTCCGGCTCGTCGTCCCGTCGGCCTGCTTGAAGGCCTCGAAGATGACCCGCATCTTGCTCGCCGCGATCCCGATCCCGGTGTCGGTGACCGAGAAGGCGATGAGGTCGGCGTCCGCGTCGCGCAGCGAACCGGCCTCCAGGAGCTGCTCGCGGATCGACTGCGGTACGTCCGCGCCGGCCGGCCGGATCACCAGCTCCACCGCGCCCGTGTCGGTGAACTTCACCGCGTTGGACAGCAGGTTGCGCAGCACCTGGAGCAGCCGCTGCTCGTCGGTGTGCAGGGTGGCCGGCAGCTCGGGAGAGACCCGCACCGAGAAGTCGAGGCCCTTCTCCGCCGTGAGCGGCCGGAACGTCGCCTCCACGTAGTCGACGAGCTGGACGAGGGCGATACGGGTCGGCGAGACGTCCATCTTGCCCGCCTCGACCTTCGACAGGTCGAGGATGTCGTTGATCAGTTGGAGCAGGTCCGACCCGGCACCGTGGATGGTCTCGGCGAACTCGACCTGCTTCGGCGTCAGGTTCGTCTCCGCGTTGTCCGCGAGCAACTTGGCCAGGATCAGCAGCGAGTTGAGCGGCGTGCGCAGCTCGTGCGACATGTTCGCCAGGAACTCGGACTTGTACCGCATGGAGACGGCGAGCTGTTCGGCCCGCTCCTCCAGGACCTGCCGGGCCTCCTCGATCTCGGTGTTCTTCACCTCGATGTCGCGGTTCTGCCGGGCGAGGAGCTCGGCCTTCTCCTCCAGCTCCAGGTTGGAGCCCTGGAGCTCCTTCTGCCGGTGCTCCAGCTCGGCCGACCGCTCCTTGAGCTGCTCGGTGAGCTCCTGCGACTGCTGGAGCAGCACCTCGGTCTTGGTGTTGACGCTGATGGTGTTGACCGTGGTCGCGATCAGCTCGGCGAGCTGGTTGAGGAAGTCGCGCTGGATCTGCGTGAAGGGCTGGAAGGACGCCAGCTCGATCACACCGAGGACCTTCCCCTCGAAGAGCACCGGCAGCACGATCACGTGCGCGGGCGCGGCCTCGCCCAGCCCGGACGAGATCTTCAGATAGCCCGGCGGCACGTTGACCTGGATGGTCCGCTTCTCCTCCGCGGCCGTCCCGATGAGGGTCTCGCCCGGGCGGAACGAGGTCGGCATCGACCCGGCGGAGTATCCGTAACTCCCCCGCATCCGCAGCTCGTACGCGCCGTCGCCCTCGCCGACGAGTTCGGCGTCGCTGTGCGCGGAGCCCGTCGGCATGGCCACGAAGAAGGCGCCGTGCTGCGCCGAGACCACCGGGGTCAGCTCGCTCATGATGAGCGAGGCCACGTCGTCCAGGTCCCGCCGGCCCTGCATGAGTCCGGAGATGCGGGCCAGGTTGCCCTTGAGCCAGTCCTGCTCCTCGTTGGCGAGGGTCGTGTCGCGCAGGTTGGCGATCATGGTGTTGATGTTCTCCTGGAGGGCCTGGATCTCGCCCGCCGCGTCGACACCGTCGATCTTCAGGTTGAGGTCGCCGCGGGTGACCGCCGTGGCGACGGCCGCGATCGCCCGCACCTGACGGGTCAGGTTCCCGGCCATCTCGTTCACGGACTCCGTCAGGTCGCGCCAGGTCCCGTCCACGTCACGGACCCGGGCCTGACCGCCCAGCTGCCCGTCCGTGCCCACCTCGCGGGCGACCCGGGTGACCTCCTCGGCGAAGTTCGACAGCTGGTCGACCATCGTGTTGATGGTGCTCTTCAGCTCCTGGATCTCACCGCGCGCGTCGATGTCGATCTTCTTGGTGAGGTCGCCCTTGGCGATGGCCGTGGTGACGGCGGCGATCTGGCGCACCTGACCGGTGAGGTTGTCGGCCATGCCGTTCACCGAGTCCGTGAGGTCCCGCCAGGTGCCGGACACCCCCGGCACCCGCGCCTGGCCGCCCAGGATGCCGTCCGTGCCGACCTCACGGGCGACCCGGGTCACCTCGTCGGCGAACGACGACAGCGTCGTCACCATCGTGTTGACGGTGTCGGCGAGCTCGGCGACCTCGCCGCGCGCCTCGACGGTGACCTTCTTCGTCAGGTCGCCGTTGGCGACGGCCGCGGAGACCCGCGAGATGTTGCGCACCTGGCTGGTCAGGTTGTTGGCCATCAGGTTCACGTTGTCGCTGAGGTCCTTCCACGTGCCGGTGACCCCGCGCACGCGTGCCTGACCGCCGAGGATGCCCTCCGTGCCCACCTCACGGGCCACGCGCGTGACCTCGTCGGCGAAGTTCGACAGCTGGTCGACCATGGTGTTGACGGTCGTGACCAGTTCGAGGATCTCGCCCTTGGCGTCGACCGTGATCTTCTTCGACAGGTCGCCCGTGGCGACCGCCGTGGTGACCTCGGCGATGTTCCGCACCTGGATGGTGAGGTTGTTCGCCATGAAGTTCACCGACTGGGTCAGGTCCTTCCAGGTGCCGGAGACCCCCTGCACCTCGGCCTGGCCGCCCAGCATGCCCTCGGTGCCCACCTCGCGGGCCACCCGGGTCACCTGCTCCGCGAAGTTCGAGAGCTGGTCCACCATCGTGTTGAGGGTGTTCTTCAGCTCCAGGATCTCGCCGCGCGCGTCCACGTCGATCTTCTGCGACAGGTCGCCCCGCGCCACCGCCGTGGCGACCTGGGCGATGTTGCGGACCTGGGTGGTCAGGTTGCCGGCCATGCCGTTCACCGAATCGGTCAGATCACGCCACACACCGGCCACACCCGGCACCTGCGCCTGACCGCCGAGCCGGCCGTCCGTACCCACCTCGCGGGCCACCCGGGTCACCTGGTCCGCGAACGCGGACAGCTGGTCGACCATCGTGTTGATGGTGTTCTTCAGCTCCAGGATCTCGCCGCGCGCGTCCACGTCGATCTTCTGCGACAGGTCACCCCGCGCCACCGCGGTCGTCACCTGCGCGATCTGCCGCACCTGCGACGTCAGGTTCCCGGCCATGAAGTTCACGGAGTCCGTGAGCTCCCGCCAGCGCCCCGACACCCCGTCGACCCGCGCCTGACCGCCGAGGCGGCCCTCGGTGCCCACGTCCCGGGCCATCCTGGTCACCTGGTCCGCGAACGACGACAGCTGCGACACCATCGTGTTGACGGTGTTCTTCAGCTCCAGCATCTCGCCGGCCACGTCGACGGTGACCTTCTGCGACAGATCGCCGTTGGCCACCGCAGTCGTCACCTGCGCGATGTCCCGCACCTGACCGGTCAGGTTCCGGAAGGCCGTGTTCACCGAGTCGGTGAGGTCCTTCCACGTCCCCGCCGCGCCGGGCACCTCGGCCTGACCGCCGAGCAGACCCTCGACGCCGACCTCCCGGGCCACCCGGGTCACCTCGGAACCGAACGCGGAGAGCTGGTCCACCATCGTGTTGACGGTGTTCTTCAGCTCCAGCATCTCGCCGGCCACGTCCACCGTGACCTTCTGCGACAGATCGCCGTTGGCCACCGCAGTCGTCACCTGCGCGATGTCCCGCACCTGCGTGGTGATGTTCCGGAAGACCGTGTTGACGGAGTCCGTGAGGTCCTTCCACGTCCCCGCCGCCCCCGGCACCTGCGCCTGCCCGCCGAGCAGACCCTGCGCGCCGACCTCGCCCGACACCCGGGTCACCTCGTCGGCGAACGTCCGCAGCGTCTCGGTCATCTGGTTGATCGTGTCGGCGAGCTGGGCGATCTCTCCGCGCGCGGAGACCCGTACCTTCTGCGACAGGTCACCGTTGGCGACCGCCGTCGTCACCTCGGCGATGCCCCGCACCTGATTGGTGAGATTGCCCGCCATCGTGTTGACGGAGTCCGTGAGGTCCTTCCACACACCGGCGACCCCGGCCACCTCGGCCTGACCGCCGAGCTCACCCTCCGTGCCCACCTCGCGCGCGACACGGGTCACCTCGGAGGAGAACGACGACAGCTGGTCCACCATCCGGTTGACGGTGTTCTTCAGCTCCAGCATCTCGCCGGCGACGTTCGCCGTGACCTTCTGCGACAGATCGCCGTCGGCGACCGCCGTCGTCACCAGCGCGATGTCCCGCACCTGGGCGGTCAGCCGGTTCGCCATGGTGTTGACGGAGTCCGTGAGGTCCTTCCAGGAACCGGACACCCCGCGCACCTGCGCCTGCCCGCCCAGCTTGCCGTCCGTACCCACCTCGACGGCGACCCTCGTCACCTCGGAGGCGAACACCGACAGCTGGTCGACCAGGTTGTTGGCCGTACGCGCGACCTTCAGGAACTCCCCGCGCAACGGCCGCACGGTGCCGTCCGCACCCTCCGAACGAAGGTCCATCCGCTGGTCCAGATCACCCTCGGCCACCGCCGACAGGACCCGCCCCACCTCGGACACCGGCCGCGCCAGATCGTCGACGAGCGCGTTCGCGGCCTCGATCGCCGCCGCCCACGCCCCCTCGCCGGGACCCGTCTCCAGCCGCTCGGACAGCTTGCCCTCACGGCCGACCACCCGCCGCACCCGGGACAGCTCCCCCGTCACGTGCATCTGCCGGTCGGCGACCTCGTTGAACACGGCGGAGATCTCCGCCATGACCCCGTCGCCGGAAACCGTGAGCCGCTTACGAAGGTTCCCGTCGCGCATCGAGACCAGCGCGGCCAGCAACCGCTCCAGCGCCGCCGCGTCCACCTGGACCGTCCCCCCACGGGAACGTCCGCCCCTCGCGCGCGTGCCAGTGCCTCCGCCGCGCCGCGCCGCCGTGCCAGACTCCACCGTGTCCCTCCCGAAAGGGGTCGACCGTTCCGCTCCGACTCTCGTCGTCAGCCTGCCCAGTGTTTCACCGTGACCGAACCAGGCGATAACAGTTCGGCAGCTTCCCACGGCGTCCCTACCCCCGAGGGACGGAATCAACGGTGACCGGCATCCGCTCGGACAGCGAAGGTAAGTAACCTGGCATCCGGCTGTCCAACCGCCCCGGTCCGCCCGGCGGGGGCGGCGTGGCGTGCGCACGACCACCGGGCAGCGGGAGGGACAGACCGAGCATGGCAGAGCCGGGCGTCGAGACGCGTACGAGGAGTGCTGTGATCACCGCGCGGGCGACTGCCAGCTTCGAGCCCGTCGGGCGGTCCGTCGCGGCCGCCCGCGCCTTCGTCAGAGACACCCTCCAGGGCTGGGGACACCCCGAGCTCGTCGACGACGCCGTCGTCCTCACCAGCGAGCTCGTCACCAACGCCGTCATCCACGCCGGCACCGCCGCCGAGGTCCTCTGCCTCCGCTCCGACGACAGCGTCCGCATCGAGGTCTCCGACCGTTACCCCGAGCGCGAGATCCCCGTCCAGGGCGGCCGCTCGCTCGGCAGCCCGGACCGCGAGAACGGCCGCGGCCTGCTGCTCTGCGCGGCCCTCGCCCACCGCTGGGGCGTCGACTACTCCCCCACGCGCAAGCACGTCTGGTTCCACCTGAACCTCCCCCAGCGCCCCGTCGGCACGCGCTCCGCCGGCCCGGTCGTCCCCGACGCCCTCCTCCCGGTCGCCGAGACCCGCGTCCGCGTCGCCGTCGCCCAGATCGACCGGAGCGGCGCGATCACCTCCTGGAACGAGGACGCGGAGGAACTTTTCGGATACGGCACCGAGCAGGTCACCGGCAAACCCCTCGGCGACCTCGCCGCCTGGCCCCACACCCCCGGCATCGGCACCGGCCTCGCCGAGGCCCTCCGCCTCTCCCGCTGGGAGGGCAGCTACGGCATCCGCTGCGCCGACGGCCGCGTGATCCCCGTGTACGCCTCCCACCTGCGCGTCCGCGACGCCCAGGGCGAGCCCTCCACGGTCTGCCTCCTGGTGCGGGAGCACGAGCGCGCCGTCCTCCAGACCCCCCAGCGCCCCGTCGCCGAGCCGGGCGCCGAGAGCCGCGCCGCCGACCCCTTCGAGGTCTTCATCGGCTCCCCCGCCCCCGACGACCTCGACGGCCTCCTCCAGCGCACGGTCGAGCGCGCTCGCGACATGCTCGACGGCGACGCCGCCTTCCTCCTCCTCGCCACCGACGACGAGACGGAGCTCGAGGTACGGGCCACCACCGGGCTCCCGGCCGCCCGCCAGCGCTTCGCCCGCGTGCCCGTGGAGACCGGCGCCAGCCGCTACGGCTCCGCCCGCATGCCCGCCGTCCACGAGGACCTGGCCGCCGTCCCCGGCGCCGTCCCCCTCCTCGAAGGCACCGGGATGCGCTCGGTCGTCACCGTCCCGCTCAAGGTCGAGGGCCGTCTCACCGGCTCCCTCGGAGTGGCCGCCGAGTCCGCGAACCGCTACTCGAACGAGGAGGCCCTGCGCCTCCAGTTCGCCGCCGACCGCATCGCCCTGGCCGTCGAATCGGCCCGCCTCGGCGAACTCGAACGGCTCCGCCGCGGCTCTCTCAGCTTCCTCGTCGAGGCCTCCGACCTCCTGGCCGGCACCCTCGACCGCGATCAGACCCTGGCCCTCATGGCCCAGATGACGGTCCCCACCCTGGCCACCTGGTGCGCGGTCTACACGATCGCCGACCAGGCCTCCGACCCGTACCTCTCCTTCGTGCTCCACGAGGACGAGGACCGCATCGACGGCCTGAAGGAACTGCTCTCCTCCATCGCCCCGCCCGACCCGGTGGCGACCCTCGGCGCCCGCGTGTGGACCGCACCGGGCGACGCCGCGCACCGCGCCGCGCTGACCGCTTCGGTCCGCGCCCTCGACCACCCGACGAGCCCGCTCTCCTCCGGCATCGACACCACGCTGGCGACGGCGACCGCGGTCGCCGGGGAGACGGTCGTCCTGCCGCTGGTCGCCCGCAACCGGGTCATCGGCATGCTGACCCTCGGCAGGCCCTCGGAGGACCACTTCCGCCAGGAGATCCTGGAGCTCGCCGAGGACCTGTCCCGCCGGGCCGCCCTGGCCCTGGACAACGCCCGCCTCTACTCGGAGCGCGTGGCGATCAGCCAGTCCCTCCAGCGCAGCCTCCTCCCGCCCGGCCTCCCCACGATCCCGGGCGTCGAGGTCGACGTCATCTACCGCGCGGCGGGCGAGGGCAACGAGGTGGGAGGCGACTTCTACGACGTCTTCCCCATCAGGGACGACGTGTACGGATTCGCGATCGGCGACGTGTGCGGCACGGGCCCCGAGGCGGCGGCCGTCACGGGCCTGGCCCGCCACGCGCTGCGCCTGCTGGCCCGCGAGGGCTTCGGCGGCCCGGCCGTCCTGGAGCGGCTGAACGCGGCGATCCTCGACGAGGGCGCCCGGAGCCGCTTCCTCACCCTGCTGTACGGCGAGATGCGCCCGCAGCCGGACGGCTCGGCGATCCTCAAGGTCGTCTGCGCCGGCCACCCCCTCCCGCTGCGCCTCCGCCCGGACGGCACGGTGGAGCCGGCGGCCGAACCGCAGCCGCTCCTCGGTGTCATGGAGGATCTGGAGCTGTACGAGCAGACGGTCACGCTCGACCCGGGCGACGTCCTGCTCTGCGTCACGGACGGCGTGACGGAGCGCCGCGAGGGCACGCGCATGCTGGGCGACGACGGTCTGGCCGAGGTCCTCAAGACGTGTACGGGCCTGACGGCCGGCGCGGTCGCCTCCCGCGTGCTCAGGGCGGTCGAGCGCTTCGCCCAGGCTCCCGCCTCCGACGACATGGCCATCCTGGCGATGCGCCTCAGGGAGCCGGAACTCGGCTGAAGTCACATCGGCGCCTCCCTCCTCGCGAGGGAGGCGCCGGCTTTTGGGTCTCACCCGCTCCAGCACACACCGGTAAAACGAAAAAGGCCCCCGCCAAGAGGCGGGGGCCTTTTTCTTTTTCGGAGCCCTTTAACGGAATCGAACCGTTGACCTTCTCCTTACCATGGAGACGCTCTACCGACTGAGCTAAAAGGGCAGGTGTTCGGCGGTGTCCTACTCTCCCACAGGGTCCCCCCTGCAGTACCATCGGCGCTGAAAGGCTTAGCTTCCGGGTTCGGAATGTAACCGGGCGTT
>NZ_JBIARV010000006.1:0-716972 GCF_042890295.1 Streptomyces sp. NPDC002232
TTGGCACGCTGTTGAGTTCTCAAGGTGCGGACGCTTCCTTCGTTCCTGTTTCCAGGCCCTCCGGGCGCTTCCTTCGTTTCCGACTCTATCAGATCCTTTCGGCGTCTGATTCCCAGTCAGCGGGATTTGTCTTTCCGGCTGTTGGGCCGTTCCGACGAGTGAGACTTTAGCGGATTCCCTGCCCCCGACGCTAATCGGGCGGCTTGCGCTCAGACCTTCGAACGCGGATTCCTCATTTCGCAAAAACGCACGGAAAGCACGACGGCGCGACAAAGCATCGTCAGCTTCTGTGGATCTTGCGGAATGGCTGTCCGGGGCCGACCGGAGTCGGTGCTCACGTCGGACAACTCGGAGAACATTACGGATGGCGGGGTTCCGTGTCAACCCTGGTCGGTGGGCCCTCCGCTCGCCGGGTGGCGGAAGGCGTGGCGGTAGTCGCGGGGGCTGGTGCCCAGGTGGGAGGCGAAGTGCTGGCGCATGGTGACCTCGCTGCCGAAGCCCGCGCGGCGGGCCACCTCGGGGAGCGGGTGGTCGGTGCGTTCGAGGAGCTTCTGGGCGGCGGCGACCCGCTGGGTGATGAGCCAGTGGAGCGGAGTGGTCCCCGTCGTCGCCTGGAAGTGGCGGGCGAAGGAGCGGGGGGACATGCCGGCGCACGCGGCCAGGCTCGCGACGGTGTGGGGTTCGGCGAGGTGGGCCAGGGCGTGGGCGCGTACGGCGGCGAGGGCGTCGGCGTCGCGGTCGGCGCGGGGCGTGGGGTGCTCGATGAACTGGGCCTGGGTCCCCGTACGGAAGGGGGCGGTGACCATCGAGCGGGCGACCGTCGCGGCGGCTTCGGCTCCGTGGGCCGTGCGGACGAGGTGGAGGCAGAGGTCGATGCCGGCGGCGGTGCCGGCCGAGGTCCAGATGCCCGTGTCCTCGACGAAGAGGGCGTCGGGTTCGACGCGGACGGCCGGGTGGCGGGTGGCCAGGGTGCGGGCCAGGTGCCAGTGGGTGACGGCGCGGCGGCCGTCGAGGAGGCCGGCACGGGCGAGGACGAAGGCTCCCGCGCAGAGGGAGGCGACCGGGGTGCCGGCCGTGTGGGCGCGACGGAGCGCGTCGAGGACGGGGGCGGGGAGCTCGGCGTCGGGGTCCTCGATGCCGGGGACGACGACGAGGTCGGTGGGGGTGAGGTCGTCGATCCAGGTGAGCGGGCGGTCGGGGGTGAGGGTGAGGCCGCCGCGGAGGGGGATGGGGGTGTGGGGGTCGGTGGCGGTCCTGCGGAGTTCGAAGGGCGGGACCCCGCGGGGGGTGCGGTCGCTGTCCCAGACCTCGGTGATGACGGAGATGTCGAAGGCGCGGACGCCGGGGAAGGCGACGAGGGCGATGCGCTGGGGGCGGGGTGCGGGTGTCAGGGGCACGGCTGGCAGTTAACCATCGGTCGCTGTCATTCCTCCCCCTGGGGACGGGGCATTCCCGGCGGGAGGATCGTGGGCATGGAGATCAACGAGAACGCAGCGCTGGTGGTCGTCGACGTGCAGAAGGGCTTCGAGGAGGAGTTCTGGGGGCGGCGGGACAATCCCGGGGCCGAGGAGAACATGGCGGCGCTGATCGACGCCTGGCAGGGGACGGGGCGGCCGGTCGTCCTCGTGCGGCACGACTCCGTGCAGGCGGGTTCGCCGCTGGCGCCGGGGACCGGGGGGAACGCGTTCAAGGACTTCGTCGAGGAGCGGCGGGGGAAGGGCGCGGGGCCCGAGCTGCTGGTGGTGAAGTCGGTGAACTCGGCCTTCTACGGGGAGCCGGACCTGGACGCGTGGCTGCGGGGTGCCGGGATCGGGCAGTTCGTGGTCGTGGGGATCCAGACCAACATGTGCAACGAGACGACCGCGCGGATGGGCGGGAACCTGGGGTACGAGGTGCTGTTCGCGCTGGACGCGATGCACACCTTCGACCTCGCGGGGCCGTTCGGCTGGACGCGGACGGCGGAGGAGCTGACCCGGGCGACGGCGGTGTCGCTGCACGGGGGGCGGTTCGCCCGGGTCGTGACCACGGCGGACGTGCTGGAGGGCGTACGGGAGGGCGCGTCCGCGGTGTAGTCGGTCAGCCGTTGCCGGAGGCGAGCTCGCGGCTGCGGTCGCGGGCCGCTTCGAGGGCGGCGATCAGGGCGGCGCGCACGCCGTGGTTCTCCAGTTCGCGGATGGCGCTGATGGTGGTGCCGGCGGGGGAGGTGACGGCTTCGCGGAGCTTGACGGGGTGCTCGCCGCTGTCGCGGAGCATCACGGCGGCGCCGATGGCGGCCTGGACGATGAGGTCGTGGGCCTGGGCGCGGGGCAGGCCGAGGAGGATGCCGGCGTCGGTCATGGCCTCGACGAGGAAGTAGAAGTACGCGGGTCCGGAGCCGGAGAGGGCGGTGGCGGCGTCCTGCTGGGACTCGGGGACGCGGAGCGTCTTGCCGACGCCGCCGAAGATCTCCTCGGTGTGGGCGAGGTGGTCGGGGGTGGCGTGGCTGCCGGCGGAGATGACGGACATGCCCTCGTCGACGAGGACGGGGGTGTTCGGCATGACGCGGACGACGGGGGTGCCGGGGGTGAGGCGGTCCTCGATGAAGGAGGTGGGGATGCCCGCCGCCGCGCTGATGACCAGGCGGTCGGCGGTGACGTGGGGGGTGAGCTCGTCGAGGAGGCGGCCCATGTCCTGCGGCTTCACGGCGAGGATGAGGATGTCGGCGCGCTTGGCGGCCTCGGCGTTGGTGACGGTGTCGACGCCGTAGCGGGTGCGGAGCTCGTCGGCGCGTTCGGCGCGGCGGGCGGTGACCAGGAGGTTCGCGGGGCGCCAGCCGGCGCGGAGCATGCCGCTGAGGAGTGCTTCACCGATCTTGCCGGTGCCGAGGACTGCGACGGTCTGGGTCATGGGTCTGTTCACCTCGCCGGAGGGGGCCTTTTGGTCATCCTTTCACCGGTGGGGTCCGGGGTGCGTGCGGTGTCCGAGGGGCGGTCAGGCGGTGCGGCGGCGGAGGGTGGCGGCGCCGAGGCCGAGGACGAGGACGGCGCAGCCCGCGACGACGAGGGTGTCGCGGACGAAGTCGCCGGTGACGTCGGGGTGGCGGAGCACCTGGTTCATGCCGTCGACGGCGTACGACATGGGCAGGGCGTCGGAGAGCGCTTCGAGGGCGGGGGCCATGCGGTCGCGCGGGGTGAAGAGGCCGCAGAGCAGGAGCTGGGGGAAGATCACGGCCGGCATGAACTGGACGGCCTGGAACTCGGACGCGGCGAAGGCGGAGACGAAGAGGCCGAGTGCGGTGCCGAGGAGGGCGTCGAGGAGGGCGACCAGGAGGAGGAGCCAGGGGGAGCCGATGACGTCGAGGCCGAGGAACCAGACGGCGAGGGCGGTGGCGAGGACGGACTGGAGGACGGCGACGAGTCCGAAGGCGAGGGCGTAGCCGGTGATGAGTTCGGCTCTGCCGAGGGGCAGGGCGAGGAGGCGTTCGAGGGTGCCCGAGGTGCGTTCCCTGAGGGTGGCGATGGAGGTCACCAGGAACATCGTGATGAGCGGGAAGATGCCGAGGAGCGAGGCCCCGATGCTGTCGAAGGTCTGTGGGCTTCCGTCGAAGACGTAGCGGAGCAGGAAGAGCATCAGACAGGGGACGAGGAGCATCAGGGCGATCGAGCGCGGGTCGTGGCGGAGTTGGCGCAGGACGCGGGCGGCGGTGGCGAGGGTGCGGTGCGCGTTCACGGGCGGGGCTCCTGGTGGGCGGCTCGGTGGTTCGCCGTGTCGACGAGGTGGAGGAAGGCCTCTTCGACGGTGGCCGTGTCGGTGCGGCGGCGGAGGGCTTCGGGGGTGTCCTCGGCGAGGATCTCGCCCTCGCGCATGAGGAGGAGGCGGTGGCAGCGCTCGGCCTCGTCCATGACGTGGGAGGAGATGAGCAGGGTGGTGCCCCGGTCGGCTGCGATGCGGTGGAAGAGCGTCCAGAGGTCGCGGCGGAGGACGGGGTCGAGGCCGACCGTGGGTTCGTCGAGGACGAGGAGCTCGGGGGTGCCGAGGAGGGCGACGGCGAGGGAGACGCGGCTGCGCTGGCCGCCGGAGAGCCGGCCGGCGAGGGCGTCGGCGTGGGCGGTGAGGTCGACGTCGCCGAGGGCGCGGTCGACGTGGGTGCGGCGGTCGTGGCGGTGGGCCCGGCCGGGGAGCAGGACGGCGGCGAAGTAGTCGAGGTTCTGGCGGACGGTGAGGTCGTCGTAGACGGAGGGGGCCTGGGTGACGTATCCGATGCGGGAGCGGAGGGTGGGGTCGCCTGCGGGGCGGCCGAGGACCTGGAGGGTGCCGGTGACGTGGGCCTGGGTGCCGGTGACGGCGCGCATGAGGGTGGTCTTGCCGCAGCCGGAGGGGCCGAGGAGGCCGGTGACGAGGCCGGCGGGGACGGTGAAGTCGAGGCCGCGGAGGACGGGGCGGTCGCCTCGGGTGGCGGTGAGGTGGTGGGCGGTGACGGCTGCGGTGGCGGCTGTCCCGCGGTCCTCGGCCGCCGGTTTATTCATCATGTGATGAATACTGGGCCCGGGGGTGCCGGGCGTCAAGGATCCGGACGTGCGGAGGGGGCGGTGGGTGGTTACCTGCGCTTCGGCTTCTTGCGGGCCGCCGGGTTGCCCGTACGGGTGGACCGGCGCTTCTCGTACTGGGCGACGGCCGTCTCGTACTCCGCGCGGCGCAGCTTCTCGCCGGGGGCCTCGACGAGGCAGCGGGCGGCGTAGGCGAGGAGGGAGCCGATGAAGCCGATCGCCTTCAGGCTGCGCAGGGACTCCTCGCGGGCCGGGTCGGCCGGGCGGCGGACGAAGCCCTCCCAGGTCTTGGCGAAGGCGATGGCGCTGCAGATCGCGAACATGAGGACGACCAGCGTGTTGACGAGGCCGCCGACGTCGGCGATCTGCAGGCCCTGGTAGGCGAAGCGCAGCACGAAGCAGCCCGCGACGGCGGCGGCGAGGGCTCCGACGGCGAGGCCGATGCGGCGCGGCGCGTAGCCGCCGCCGTGGTCGACCCAGGTCGTGCCGAAGAAGCGGATCTCCTCCGGCCGGGGGCCGGTGCCGTCGTGGTGCTGGGCCGGGGTCTGCTCTGCGTCGCTCACAGGGTCGATTATCCCAGGGGCGACGGTGAAGAGGCTCAGGCGCAGCGCGGTGCGACCATGCCGTCGCTGCCCGTGTGGACGTAGGCGTCGGAGACGTACTCGCCCGCCGCGATGTTGTCCCAGATGTTCGTCGTGCCGTACGGGCCGGAGACCCACTCGCCGTACTTCTGGCATGCGATCGCCACGGTGGCTCCCGGTGCCAGCGACCGGACGACCGGGTACTGGGTGCCCGGTCCCGACCGCACGTTGACCCGGTATCCCGGTGCGACCTCGTAGCGCGTGGTCATGGCGTCCTCCCCCTTGGCGCAAAAGCGCTCCGCCGAGTTTCACTCTCCGCGACGCGCAGGCTAGCAAGCCCCACCGACTTCCCGGACGCCATCGACTAGGCTCCGTCGGGTCGCGCGGCTGCGCGCGATGTGACGGGGACTCACACGGGGGTGGGCGATGCCACCGTTGCGCGGCACCGGTTCCGGCCGCGAAGCGGAGGAGCCCGAGTACGCGGGCGACTACCGCCTCCAGGCATGTCTGGGCGCCGGCGGCATGGGCGTCGTGCACCTCGCGGCCTCCGCCTCCGGGCTGCGGCTCGCGGTCAAGGTCGTGCACGCACGGTATGCGGAGGACCCCGAGTTCAGGGCGCGTTTCCGCCAGGAGGTCGCGGCCGCCCGCCGGGTCAGCGGGGCCTTCACCGCGCCGGTCGTCGACGCCGACCCCGATGCCGTACGCCCCTGGATGGCGACCCTCTACGTGCCCGGGCCCACGCTCGCCGACCAGGTGAAGCGGAACGGTCCGCTGTCCCAGGCCGAGCTGCGCCGGCTGACGGCCGGGCTCGCGGAGGCGCTGCGCGACATCCACCGGGCGGGGGTCGTCCACCGGGACCTCAAGCCCAGCAACGTCCTGCTGACCGACACCGGGCCCAAGGTCATCGACTTCGGGATCTCCCGGCCGGTCGACAGCGATCTGCACACGGAGACCGGCAAGCTGATCGGCTCGCCGCCCTTCATGGCGCCCGAGCAGTTCCAGCGGCCCCGGGAGGTCGGGCCGGCGGCGGACGTGTTCGCCCTGGGTTCCGTGCTGGTGCACGCGGCGACCGGGCACGGCCCGTTCGACTCCGACAGCCCGTACATCGTGGCGTACCAGGTCGTCCACGACGAGCCGGACCTCACGGGCGTGCCGGCGGACCTGGCGCCGCTCGTCGCCCGCTGTCTCGCCAAGGAGCCCGTCGACCGGCCGACCCCGGCCGAGATCATGCAGGCGCTGCTGCCGCCCTCGTACGCGGCGGAGGCCTTCATACCGGCACAGCGCCGGCGGCCCGCCCTGCCCGACGACGGCCCCACGCCCGCGTGGGACGCGGACACGCCGGTCCGGGCCGCCGCGCCGGTCCCGCCCCGCCGCGGCCCGCGGATCCCGTCCCTCGCGCGGATCCGGCCCCGCCCGACGATCGCCGTCGCCGCCGCGCTCGCGCTGACCGCGACCGGTCTGTACGCGGCGCTCAGCCGCCCCGCCGACCGCGCCCCCGAGACGCCCACGAGCCCGGCCGAGGTGGCCACCTCCTTCTCCGGCTGGCACACCGCGCTCCAGCAGCACGGTCCTTCCGCCGCGCCCGCCTGCGTGCACGGCCCGGGGGCGCTGTACTGCGCGGCCCGGGGCGTCGGTCTGGCCCGGCTCGACCCGGTGACCGGGCGGATCCTCTGGTCGCGGACGGCGCCCGTCGAGCAGGAGGCGCCCCGGGCGCCGGTGCTCCTCGCGGACGGTCTGATCGGCTCGGCCACTCCGACGGGGCCCCTGCGGGCGTACGCGGCCGGGGACGGGACTCCCGGCTGGACGGCGCGGGGGAAGCTGCCCGAGATCCACCGGCCGGCCGGCTCCGCCGTCGTCCTGGCCGACGGCACCGGCGGCATCCGGGCGGTCGACGCCCGCAGCGGCGAGCAGCTGTGGCGCCACGGCCTGCCCGGCTTCACGGTGCCGCTCGCCGGGCCGTACGACGGGCCGTCCGGTCTCCTCACGGTGTCCGAGACCTCCTTCGACGGCTCGCACACCCGGGTCGGGGCCGTCCGTCCCGCGACCGGCGAGACCGTCTGGCAGCGGAACCTGGAAGGCGACCTCGACCCGCTGGGCCGCACCGGCGACGGCACGCTCGTCCTGGCCCGCCTCTACCAGTCCTCGCTGGTCGACTCCCTGGTCCTGCTGGGACCCGGCGAGGGCGCGGACGCCGCCGTGCGCACGGTGGCGCTGCCCTACCGGATGGACCTCCGGGGCGTCGCCGTGCGCGGGGCCGTCGTCCATCTGCTCGACGCCGACGGGCACCTCACCGCCTTCGACACCGCCGCGCCGAAGGGCCGGGTGGTGTGGGACCTGGAGACGGGCGCCGCCAACGTCTCCGCGCCGGTCCTGGGCCCCGGCGACCGGCTCTACTTCTCCGTCCAGGACGGCCGGCTGCTGGCCGTCGACACCGCGCGCGGGGCGGTCGTCGGCCAGACCAGGCCGCGGCTGCGCAACGGCCGCCTCGGGTACGCGACCCTCGTGCCCGCGCCGCTGGTCGCCGGGGACCGGGTGTTCGGGACGGCGCCGGACGGCTCGGTGTTCGCGGTGGACGCGCGCGATCCCGCGTCCTGGTGACGCGGCCCGGCGTCCGGGTGGGCGGCTGACGTCCGCGTACGGCAGGAGGGGAGCGGCTGACGTCCGCGTACGGCGGAAGGGGGCCGGGCGCCCGAGCACGGCGGGGGAAAGCCCGGACACGACGGAGGGGAGCGGACCACGGGTCCGCTCCCCTCCATCCTGTTCGTCGTGGCTGTCCGCCGGGGTCAGCCCAGCTTCGTCACGTCCCTGACCGCGCCCTTGTCGGCGCTCGTCGCCATCGCCGCGTACGCCCGCAGCGCCGCCGACACCTTGCGCTCGCGGTCCTTCGGCGCGTACACGCCGCCCAGGGCCTCGCGGCGGGCCGCGAGGGTGGCGTCGTCGACCAGGAGCTCGATCGAGCGGTTCGGGATGTCGATGCGGATGCGGTCGCCGTCCTCGACGAGCGCGATCGTGCCGCCCGAGGCCGCCTCCGGGGACGCGTGGCCGATGGAGAGGCCCGAGGTGCCGCCGGAGAAGCGCCCGTCGGTGACCAGCGCGCACGCCTTGCCCAGGCCGCGGCCCTTCAGGTACGAGGTGGGGTAGAGCATCTCCTGCATGCCGGGGCCGCCCTTGGGGCCCTCGTAGCGGATGACGACGACGTCGCCCTCCTTGACCTCCTTGAGGAGGATCTTCTGGACGGCCTCGTCCTGCGACTCGCAGACGACGGCCGGGCCCTCGAAGGTCCAGATGGACTCGTCGACGCCGGCGGTCTTCACGACGCAGCCGTCCACGGCGAGGTTGCCGTGCAGGACGGCCAGGCCGCCGTCCTTGGAGTACGCGTGCGCGGCGTCGCGGATGCAGCCGCCGGCCGCGTCCACGTCGAGGGCCTCCCAGCGCTCGGACTGGGAGAAGGCGGTCGCGGAGCGGACGCAGCCGGGGGCCGCGTGGAACAGCTCGGTGGCCTCGTCGGACGGGGAGCCGCCGCGCACGTCCCAGGTCTCCAGCCACTCCTTGACGGAGGGGGAGTGGACGGCGTGCACGTCCTCGTTGAGCAGGCCCGCGCGGTACAGCTCGCCGAGGATGGCGGGGATGCCGCCCGCCCGGTGCACGTCCTCCATGTAGTACGTGCGGTCCTTGGCGACGTTCGGGGCGACCTTGGCCAGGCAGGGCACCCGGCGCGAGACCTCGTCCATGTCCGGCAGGCCGTAGGCGACCTCGGCCTCCTGGGCGGCGGCGAGCAGGTGGAGGATCGTGTTGGTCGAGCCGCCCATGGCGATGTCGAGGGCCATGGCGTTCTCGAAGGCGGCGCGGGTCGCGATCGCGCGCGGCAGGACGGAGGCGTCGTCCTCGTCGTAGTAGCGGCGGGTGATGTCGACGACCGTGCGGGCCGCGTCCTCGTACAGCCCCTTGCGCGCGGTGTGGGTGGCGAGCAGCGAGCCGTTCCCGGGGAGGGAGAGGCCGATGGCCTCGGTCAGGCAGTTCATCGAGTTGGCGGTGAACATGCCGGAACAGGAGCCGCAGGTGGGACAGGCGTTCTCCTCGATCCGGAGCATGTCCTCGTCCGAGATCGCCGGGTTCACGGCGTCGGACATCGCGTCGACCAGGTCGAGCGTGCGGACCGAGCCGTCCACCAGGACCGCGCGGCCGGCCTCCATCGGGCCGCCCGAGACGAAGACCGTCGGGATGTTCAGGCGCAGGGCCGCCATCAGCATGCCGGGGGTGATCTTGTCGCAGTTGGAGATGCAGATCAGGGCGTCGGCGCAGTGCGCCTCGACCATGTACTCCACGCTGTCCGCGATCAGGTCGCGCGAGGGCAGGCTGTAGAGCATGCCGCCGTGGCCCATGGCGATGCCGTCGTCGACGGCGATCGTGTTGAACTCGCGGGCGATGCCGCCGGCGGCGGTGATGGCCTCGGAGACGATCCGGCCGACCGGCTGGAGGTGGGTGTGCCCGGGGACGAACTCGGTGAAGGAGTTCGCGACGGCGATGATCGGCTTCCGGCCGATGTCCGCGCCGGGTACACCGGAGGCGCGCATAAGGGCGCGTGCGCCCGCCATGTTGCGGCCGTGGGTGACTGTGCGGGACCTCAGCTCGGGCATCGTCGCTCGCTCCTCAGTGATGGGTGTGCTTGCATTCGAGCGTACGCCGACGCTCCAAGATCTGGACAGGGTGTCCGCAATGCGGGACGAGTGTTCAGCTTTCGGTCAGGTAGCGCTGGAGCGTCGGGGCCACCTGCGCCACGATCCGCTCCGGGTCCGCCGAGGCCAGCGGCTCGACCTGGATCACGTACCGCATGATCACGATCCCGATCATGTGGGAGGCGGCCAGCTCCGCGCGGAAGCTCGGGTCCGGCACGTCCAGTTCGGCCGCGATCCGCTCCAGGAGACGGCGCAGCACGAAGGTCCGCAGCACCTTGGCCGCCGCCTCGTGGGTGAGCGCGGAGCGGACGATCGCGAGGAGCGGGGCGCGGGAGGCCGGGTTCTCCCAGACTCCGATGAAGAAGCGGGCGAGCCGCTCGCCGATGGCCTCGCGGGGGCCGCCGAGGATCGCCGGGAGCACCGCCGCGGGCTCGAAGGAGACCTCGACGGCGGCGGCGAAGACCTCGTCCTTGGTGCCGAAGTAGTGGTGCACGAGCGCCGGGTCGACACCGGCGGCCTTGGCGATGCCGCGGACCGAGGTCTTGTCGTAGCCGCGCTCGGCGAACTGGGCGCGGGCCGCCTCCAGGATGCGGGTCCGCGTGTCCGGGCCGCTCCCCTCCCCGGCGCGGGAGGGGCGGCCGCGCCGGCGGGGGGCCGGTTCGGTCATGGGGCGGGGGTCCTGACGGTCGGACGTGGAGACGGAGCGGAAGCCCTGTCGGTGCGACGCGGGGCCGGGGCCGTCACGGGCGCGGGGTCCGCTCGGCGGGGCGGGGGCCCGGGGCGGGGCGGGCGGCGGCGGAGGCGAGGTGGAGCCGGGTGAAGGCGAGGGCCTCCGCGAGGTCGGCCTCGCGTTCGGCGGCGGACATCGCGCGGCGGGTGTTGACCTCGATGACGACGTGCCCGTCGAAGCCGGTGAGCGCGAGCCGCTCCAGGAGCTCGGCGCAGGGCTGGGTGCCGCGCCCCGGGACGAGGTGCTCGTCCTTCGCGGAGCCCCTGCCGTCGGCGAGGTGGACGTGACCGAGGCGGTCGCCCATGCGGTCGATCATCGCGAGGGCGTCGGTGCGGGCGGTCGCGGTGTGCGAGAGGTCGACGGTGAAGTGCCGGTAGTCGTCCTTCGTGACGTCCCACTCGGGGGCGTACGCGAGCATCTCGCGGTCCTTGTACCGCCACGGGTACATGTTCTCGACGGCGAACCGGACATCCGTCTCGTCCGCCATCCGCCAGATGCCGGTCACGAAGTCCTTGGCGTACTGGCGCTGCCAGCGGAAGGGCGGGTGCACGACGACCGTGGACGCGCCGAGCCGCTCGGCCGCCGCCTGCGCGCGCTGGAGCTTGACCCACGGGTCGGTGGACCAGACGCGCTGGGTGATGAGGAGGCAGGGGGCGTGCACGGCCAGGATCGGGACCTGGTGGTAGTCGGACAGCCGGCGCAGCGCCTCGACGTCCTGGCTGACCGGATCGGTCCACACCATGACCTCGACGCCGTCGTACCCGAGGCGCGCGGCGATCTCGAAGGCCGTCGCCGTCGACTCCGGATAGACCGAGGCCGTCGACAGGGCGACCTTCGCATCCGGGATGCGCACCACTGGTTCTGCCACGGGGAACAGGGTACGGGGCCGGGCGGGGGGCCGGAGGGTGCTTCCCGTCACGCCCGCCGCCGCCCCGGCCCTGCGCGAGGGGCTCACGCCCGGCCCCGCCCCCGTGCGGTCCCTCAGTGCTCCGGCAGGTGGTCCAGGCGGCGCAGGATGACGCCCTCGCGCAGGGCCCACGGGCAGATCTCCAGCTCCTCGACGCCGAGCAGGTCCATCGCGCCCTCGGCGACGAGCGCGCCCGCGAGGACCTGTCCGGCGCGGCCCTCCGAGACGCCCGGGAGCGCGGCGCGCTCGGGCACGCTCATCGCGGCGAGCCGCGGGACCCACTCCTCCAGGGACTTGCGGGTCAGGATCCGCTGGACGTAGAGGCCCTCGCCGGAGCCGGGCGCGCCGGCGATCCTGGCCAGCTGCTTGAAGGTCTTGGAGGTGGCCACGACGTGGTCGGGGCGGCCGAAGCGGCTGAACTCGCCGACGGTCCGGGCGATCTGCGCCCGGACGTGGCGGCGCAGGGCCTTCACGTCGGCGGTGTCGGCCGGGTCGCCGGGCAGCCAGCCGGCCGTCAGGCGGCCGGCGCCGAGGGGCAGCGAGACCGCCGTGTCGGGGTCCTCGTCGATGCCGTACGCGACTTCGAGTGAACCGCCGCCGATGTCGAGGAGGAGCAGCTTGCCGGCGGACCAGCCGAACCAGCGGCGGGCGGCGAGGAAGGTGAGCCGGGCCTCCTCCTCGCCGGTGAGGACCTGGAGGTCGACCCCGGTCTCGTCCTTCACGCGCGCGAGGACCGCGTCGGCGTTGCTGGCCTCGCGCACCGCGGAGGTCGCGAACGGCAGCACCTCCTCGCAGCCCTTGTCCTCGGCGGCCAGGAGCGCGTCCCGCACGGTCGCGATGAGCCGCTCGACGCCGTCGGGCGCGATCGCGCCCCGCTCGTCGAGCAGTTCGGCGAGCCGCAGCTCCGCCTTGTGCGAGTGGGCGGGCAGCGGCCGGGCGCCGGGGTGGGCGTCCACCACGAGGAGGTGCACTGTGTTCGAACCGACGTCGAGGACTCCGAGTCTCATGGGCGGAACGCTACTGCGCCCGTCGTCATACGCTTGGTGCTGTGCCAAAGACGAAGAAGGCGAAGCAGGACAAAGACCGCGGCGGCGACGGCGCTGCGAAGGCGGCCAGGAGTGCGCACGCGGCGAAGGCCGTGAAGGCGGTCAAGGTCGGGAAGCAGAAGGGGGGCCCGGCCGGGGAGCCCGACGAGAAGGGCCTCGACTTCGCGCGCGCGTGGGTCGAGTTTCCCGATCCGGCGGACGAGGAGCAGGTCTTCCGCTGTGACCTGACCTGGCTGACCTCGCGCTGGACCTGCATCTTCGGCAACGGCTGCCAGGGCATCCAGGAGGGGCGGGCCGACGACGGCTGCTGCACGCTGGGCGCCCACTTCTCCGACGAGGACGACGAGAAGCGGGTCGCGGAGCACGTGGCCCGGCTCACCCCGGAGCTGTGGCAGTTCCACGGCGTGGGCGCGGAGTCGGGCTGGGTGCAGCTCGACGAGGACGGCGACCGGCAGACCCGCCGCTGGGAGGGGTCCTGCATCTTCCAGAACCGGCCCGGTTTCGCGGGCGGCGCGGGCTGTTCGCTGCACATCCTGGCGATGAAGGAGGGCCGGGAGCCGCTGGAGACGAAGCCGGACGTGTGCTGGCAGCTGCCGGTGCGGCGGACGTACGACTGGATCGAGCGCCCCGACGACTCGAAGGTCCTCCAGGTGTCGATCGGCGAGTACGACCGGCGCGGGTGGGGGCCGGGCGGCCACGATCTGCACTGGTACTGCACGACGGCGACGTCGGCGCACGTCGGCGGCGAGCCGGTCTACGTCTCGTACCGGCCGGAGCTCGTCGAGATGATGGGCGAGGAGGCGTACGGGGTGCTGGCCGGGCTGTGCGAGGCGCGGCTCGCCTCGACGCTGCCGCTGGTGGCTCCGCACCCGGCGGACCCGGTCGCGTAACCGCGCCGGGCCGGGCCGACCGGTCGCCCGGCCACATCCGGCCGGCCCGGTCGCTGAGTCGCCCCGGGCCGACCGGTCGCTGAACCGCACCGGACCGTCCGGTTCCCGGTCGGCTACGACGACGACGGCGGGTCCTCGGGCGACGGGGGCGTGCCCGGGTCGGAGGTCGTGGGCGGGGGTTCCTCGGTCGTCGGGGGCGGGGTGGTCGGCTCCGTCGTCGGTTCGGTGGTCGGCGGCGGGGTCGTGGGCTCGGTCGTCGGCGGCGTCGTCGGTTCCGTCGTGGGCGGGGACGTCGGCGGCGTGGTCGGTTCGGTCGTCGGCGGTGAGGTGGGCGGGGTCGTCGTCGGCGGCAGCGTCGGACGGGTCGCCGTGACCGGCGGGCGCGGGACGACCCGGTCGTCGGGCGGCCGGTGGTAGCCGTCGATCCGGACGATCCCTCCCGAGGGGTTCACGCCCAGGCGCGCGCTCCACGGGCCGACGGGCTCGCGGGCGTGGTCGACGCGGACGGCGATCGTGACGCTCTCGCCGGGGCGGAGCGTGCCGGAGGCCCGGCTCACGTACAGCCAGAGCGCGTCCGTCCACAGGGACCAGTCGACGGGCGAGCCGCCCGAGGCGGTGAGCGTGAGCAGGGTGAGGTCGCCCCGGCCGGCGGCGGTGACCGTGATCCAGCCGGGGGCGGGCTCGCCGGGCCGGGCCGGTGCGGTGGGGCCGCCGGGGCTGACGACCTCGACGGAGACGTCGGGGGCGCGGCCGCCCTGGGTGGAGTCGGGCTCGGGGGTGGTGCGGGCGCTGCCCGCGTTCTCGTAGCGGCCGCCGTCGGGGCCCACCGGTTCGTCCGCCTCGCGCGCGCTGATCCTGGCCCCGTCGTGACCGGCGGTGTCCTCCGTGGAGGCGCCGCGGTAGGAGGTCCACAGGGCGAGGACGGGGGCGGCGACCACGGCGGCGACGACCGTGGTGGTCACCGCGCGGGCCCGCATCCGGTCGCGGCGGGCGACGTGGTCCTTCGGGTCCATGGGGAAGCCGGTCGGCGCGAAGCGCGGGGCGCCGGCCCGCGCGCGCGGGACGTGCAGCATCGCCATGTACGCGGCGGCCCTGGGCGCCTCGACGAGCGGCAGGCGGTCCGCCGGGAGGGCCGTGGCGCCCGGCCAGGGACCGGTGGCGCCGACGCGCTCGGCGGCGCGGCGGCAGCGGGGGCAGTCGTCGACGTGCCGGACGAGCTCGGCGCGCAGGACGGCGGAGAGGAGCACCTGGTGGTCGCAAGTGAGCCGGGCGACGGTGGGGCAGCTGCCGGTCTCGACGACGGCGAGGGCGGCGCGGGTGCGTTCGACCTCGCAGCCGGCGGTGGCGAGGAGTTCGCGGGCGGCGGCCGGGTCGAGGGAGAGCACGGCCGCGACCTGGCGGTGGCTGAGGCCGTGCCGCACGGCGAGCTCCAGGGCCTCGCGCTGCTCGGGCGTGGTGCCGGCGGCCTCGGGCCAGGCGAGGCGGGCGAGCTCGGTGCGGCGGCGTTCGGCGGTCTCCTCGGAGACCCGGGGCGGCTCGGGGGCGGTGACGGCCGGGCGGCCGGTGTGGGCGCCCTGGCGTCTGCGGCGCTGTTCGGCGAGGCTGCGCAGGCAGGCCCAGCGGGCGAGGGCGTACAGCCAGGCCGTGCGTCCGTCCTCGTCGGAGGGGCAGCGGCCGTGGTGGCGTTCGGCGACGGCGAGGACGTCACCGAGGACGGCGGTGGCCGTGTCGTGGTCGCAGAGCACGGAGAGGCAGTACGTGAAGAGGCCGTCGAGCGCCGCCTCGTAGCGGGCGGGGGGACGCCGGCCGAGCGTGCGCGGTCCCTGGCCCGTGGCGCGGTGCGCCCGGTGTGCGCCGGTGGTGCGTGCGGGGGAATCCAGCCTGCTGCTCGTCACTGGGCGACCGTAGGCAGCGCGGGGGGCACTTTTCGTACCGGTTGCTCCATTCTCATTCTTACGGGTGAAGGTATCGCTCGAAGGGGGACAGGAAGCGGGTGTTTCCGTCGCCCACTGTGCCTTCGGGTGTCCCCCCTGTGGAGGACGGCGGCCGTTGTCGGTGGCGGCGGATACGGTGTGGCCCATGGCTGCCCGTACGAAAACCGCCAAGGACCGGCCGTCCTACCGCTGCACCGAGTGCGGCTGGCAGACGGCCAAGTGGCTCGGCCGCTGCCCCGAGTGCCAGGCCTGGGGGACGGTCGAGGAGTACGGCGCGCCCGCCGTCCGGACGACCGCCGCCGGCCGGGTCTCCACCGCCGCGCTGCCCATCGGGCAGGTCGACGGCCGGCAGGCGACCGCCCGCTCGACCGGCGTGGACGAGCTGGACCGGGTGCTCGGCGGGGGCCTGGTGCCCGGCGCCGTGGTGCTGCTCGCGGGCGAGCCGGGCGTGGGCAAGTCGACGCTGCTGCTGGACGTGGCCGCCAAGGCCTCCAGCGACGAGCACCGCACGCTGTACGTCACGGGCGAGGAGTCCGCGAGCCAGGTCCGGATGCGCGCGGACCGGATCGGGGCGCTCAGCGACCATCTGTACCTGGCGGCCGAGACCGATCTGTCGGCCGTCCTCGGGCACCTGGACGCCGTGAAGCCCTCGCTGCTGATCATGGACTCGGTGCAGACCGTCGCCTCGCCCGAGATCGACGGCGCTCCCGGTGGCATGGCGCAGGTCCGTGAGGTGGCGGGCGCCCTCATCCGGGCGTCCAAGGAGCGGGGCATGTCGACGCTCCTCGTCGGCCACGTCACCAAGGACGGGGCCATCGCCGGTCCCCGGCTCCTGGAGCACCTGGTCGACGTCGTCCTGAGCTTCGAGGGCGACCGGCACGCGCGCCTGCGGCTGGTCCGGGGCGTGAAGAACCGGTACGGGGCGACGGACGAGGTCGGCTGCTTCGAGCTGCACGACGAGGGCATCACCGGGCTCGCCGACCCCTCCGGGCTCTTCCTGACCCGGCGTGACGTGGCCGTGCCGGGCACCTGTCTGACGGTCACCCTGGAGGGCAAGCGCCCGCTGGTCGCCGAGGTGCAGGCGCTGACGGTGGACTCGCAGATCCCCTCGCCGCGGCGGACGACGTCGGGCCTGGAGACCTCCCGGGTCTCGATGATGCTGGCGGTCCTGGAGCAGCGGGGCCGGATCAGCGCGCTGGGCAAGCGGGACATCTACAGCGCGACCGTGGGCGGGGTGAAGCTCACCGAGCCCGCCGCCGACCTGGCGATCGCGCTGGCGCTGGCCTCCGCGGCGAGCGACACGCCGCTGCCGAAGAACCTGGTCGCGATCGGGGAGGTCGGGCTCGCGGGCGAGGTGCGGCGGGTGACGGGCGTGCAGCGGCGGCTCGCCGAGGCGCACCGGCTCGGCTTCACGCACGCGCTGGTCCCGGTGGACCCGGGGAAGGTGCCGGCGGGGATGAAGGTGACGGAGGTGGCGGACGTGGGGGACGCGCTGCGGGTGCTGCCGCGCAGCCGCCGCGGCAAGGCCGCCGAGGAGACCCCGAGTCACTGACGGGGCCGGGCCGCGGGTGCTGCCGCGCGCGGGCCCGGGCCGGGCGGCCGCCTCGCGCGGGCCATGGAGACGTCGGACGCGGGCACGTCGGAGCGTCGGGCCGGGCCGCCCCGTCGGGGTGTGCGTGTGCGTACGGCGCGGGCGGGCGCGCGGGCCGGATGCGGGCGCCGGTACGGCCCGCGCCGGGGCGCGGGCACGGCTCGGGAGCGACCGGGTGAAGGGGTCCGGCCGTGCGGAACGGACCCGCGCGTCGCATCAGCGAACCCCCGGCGGAGCGGTGTCGCTAGACTTTGCCCTGGTCTCGCCCATCCGTACGAGCCGGAGGAGAGCAGTGGCAGCCAAGGACGGGGCAACAGGTCCTGGAAAGTCCGGCGCGGGCTCCGGCAACGAAGCGCTGATGCGCGCCGCCCTGAGCGCGGTCGCGCCGGGTACCGCGCTGCGCGACGGCCTGGAGCGGATCCTCCGGGGGAACACGGGCGGTCTCATCGTCCTCGGCCTGGACAAGACGGTCGACTCGATGTGCACCGGCGGGTTCGTGCTGGACGTCGAGTTCGCCGCGACGCGCCTGCGCGAGCTGTGCAAGCTCGACGGCGCGCTCGTCCTCGACAAGGACATCACCAAGATCCACCGCGCGGGCGTGCAGCTGGTGCCGGACGCCTCCATCCCCACCGATGAGACCGGCACCCGCCACCGCACGGCGGACCGGGTCTCCAAGCAGTGCAACTTCCCGGTCGTCTCGGTCTCCCAGTCGATGCGGCTGATCGCGCTGTACGTGCACGGTGAGCGCCGGGTCCTGGAGGAGTCGGCGGCGATCCTGTCCCGGGCCAACCAGGCGCTCGCGACCCTGGAGCGGTACAAGCTGCGGCTCGACGAGGTGGCCGGCACGCTCTCCGCCCTGGAGATCGAGGACCTGGTCACGGTCCGGGACGTCACCGCGGTCGCGCAGCGGCTGGAGATGGTCCGCCGGATCGCCACCGAGATCGCCGAGTACGTGGTCGAGCTCGGCACCGACGGACGGCTCCTGTCGCTCCAGCTCGACGAGCTGATCGCGGGCGTGGAGCCGGAGCGGGAGCTGGTGGTCCGGGACTACGTGCCGGAGCCGACGGCGAAGCGTTCGCGGACCGTCGCCGAGGCGCTGACCGAACTGGACGCGCTCACCCACACCGAGCTGCTCGAACTTCCGGTCGTGGCGCGGGCCCTCGGCTACAGCGGCTCCCCCGAGACGCTCGACTCGGCGGTCTCGCCCCGCGGCTACCGGCTCCTGGCGAAGGTGCCCCGGCTGCCGGGCGCGATCATCGAGCGTCTGGTGGAGCACTTCGGCGGGCTCCAGAAGCTGCTCGCGGCGAGCGTGGACGACCTCCAGACCGTCGACGGCGTCGGCGAGGCCCGGGCCCGCAGCGTCCGCGAGGGCCTGTCGCGCCTGGCGGAGTCCTCGATCCTGGAGCGCTACGTCTGATCCCCGGCCCGCGGCACCCGCCGCGGGCCGCTCTCAGTCCTTGGCGAGCCGGAACGAGGCCGGGAGCACCTTGGCGCCCGGCACCGTCGCCTCCACGAGGTAGGTGCCGGGGCCGGCCTGGCCCGGCGGGACGCTCGCGCAGTTCGGGGCGCTGCGGGCGCGGTTCCACTCGACGGTGTGGGTGAGGGTGGTGTGCGCGGGGACGCGCAGCAGGAGCGGGTTCCCGGGCCGGGGGCAGTCGGCGGTGGACCAGACCTGGTCGTCCCGGTCGTCGCTGATCGTCAGGACCGCGGCGCGGGGCCCGAAGTCGGCCTTGCAGGTGGTGTCGGAGGTGTTCTCGGCGACGAGGTGGAAGCGGGGCTTCTCGTCCGCCTCGTAGGTGACCTTGGTGGAGCGGAGCGTCAACCGCAGTGCTCCGGCGGGGCAGTTGGGGAGGGCGGAGCCAGCCGGGACCTGCTGGCCGGCGCCGGTGCCCGCGCCGCCGTCGCCACCGGCCCCGTCGGTGTCGCCGTTCTTGCCGGTACCGGTGCCGGCGGTGCCGGAGTCGGCGCCCGCGTCCGTACCGGAGCCGGAGCCGCCGTCGGAGCCCGCGCCCTCGTCCGTACCGGAGCCCGCGGAGCCGCCGTTGTCGCCGGAGTCGCCCGACTCGTCGCGCCCGCCGGGCTTTTGACTGATCGCCGGGCCCGAGCCGGTGGGGCCCGGGGTGATCGAGGGCGGGGTGGGAGACGCGCCGTGGGCGCCGTCGTCCGTCTTCTTCCCGCCGCCGTCACGGGAGGTGAAGACCCAGGCGGCGAGCAGTGCGAGAAGCGTCACCAGGCACAGCGCCACCGCCCTCCGTCGCCAGTAGATGGTGGAGGGAAGCGGCCCGACCGGATTGCGCAAAGATCCCACGACCCGAACCTTACGAGAGATCCGGCCCAACTCCCGCCCCACCCGCCGCTGGAGAGCGCAAGTTTTGCCGATGATCACATCCGTCGGGTGCGGGAACTTTTCCCGCATCCCTGCCGGAAACCGTAGGGAACCGGCGCGAATCGCCGGCCTCCGGCGTTCGCCCGGGGTCGTTCCGGCCGCCGGCCCGGGACGGCGGACTCCGGATTCCGGTTAGCGTCATGCACCATGGACACCCTTCTCGACCTCTCCGACCGTCTGTATCTCGACGTCGCCGACTTCGCCCACTCCACGCCGCACTGGTTCCAGTGGCTCGCCGAGGTGTGGACGGAGCTCGGGCTGCTGCTCTTCGGTGTGCTGTTCCTCGCGGGCTGGTGGCGTTCCCGGGAGGGGTCGAGCCGGGTGATGGCGCTGGCGCTGCTCGCCCCGGTCGCGACCGGCTTCGGTTACGTGGTGAGCGAGGCGGCGAAGTCGCTCGTCGACGAGGAACGGCCGTGCCGGGCCGTCGCCGGTGCGCCCGTCTCGCTGGTCGCCTGCCCGCCGCACGGCGACTGGTCCTTCCCCAGCAACCACTCGGCGATCGCCGGGGCCGCCGCGATCGCGCTCGCGCTGTCCTGGCGCGGGATGGTCTGGCTGACCGTGCCGATGGCGCTGCTCATGGCCTTCTCCCGGGTCTTCGTCGGTGTCCACTACCCGCACGACGTGACCGTCGGTCTGCTGCTCGGCGCCCTGGTGGCGTTCCTGGTGATGCGGCTCGCCGAGCGGCCCGTGCGGTCGCTGGTGGAGACGGCCCGGTCCAGCAGGAGCTCGGCCGTCCTGTGGTGCGCGGGGCGCGGGCCGAGTGCGCACGCCTCCGCGCATGCGCCCGCGCACTCCGGGCGACGCTCTCGCGCGCGCCACGGCGCGTACTGATCACGCCCCGGACGTGCCAGGATCGGGGGTGCCATGACTTCCATCGACACTCCCCCGACGCCCGAGGCCCCCGTCGACCCGGCGCTCCCCGCCGAGCTCCACGGGCCCGTCCTCGCCTGGTTCGACCGGCACGCCCGTGACCTGCCCTGGCGCCGCCCCGAGGCCGGTGCCTGGGGCGTCATGGTCAGCGAGTTCATGCTCCAGCAGACCCCCGTCGTCCGGGTCCTCCCGGTGTACGAGCAGTGGCTGGCGCGCTGGCCGCGCCCGGCCGACCTGGCCGCCGAGGCCCCCGGCGAGGCGGTCCGCGCCTGGGGACGGCTCGGCTACCCGCGCCGGGCGCTGCGGCTGCACGCGGCGGCCGTCGCCATAACGGAGCGCCACCACGGCGACGTCCCCCGCGACCACGGGCAGCTCCTCGCGCTGCCCGGCATCGGCGAGTACACGGCGGCGGCGGTGGCCTCCTTCGCGTACGGACAGCGGCACGCGGTCCTGGACACCAACGTGCGCCGGGTCTTCGCGCGGGCGGCGACCGGCGTCCAGTACCCGCCGAACGCGACCACGGCCGCCGAGCGGCGGCTCGCCCGCGCCCTGCTGCCGGGGGACGAGGCGACGGCGTCCCGCTGGGCGGCCGCCTCGATGGAGCTGGGCGCGCTGGTGTGCACGGCGAAGGGCGAGGACTGCGGGCGCTGCCCGATCGCCGACCGGTGCGCCTGGCGGCTGGCGGGGAAGCCGGCGCACGACGGTCCGCCGAGGCGGGGCCAGACGTACGCCGGGACCGACCGTCAGGTGCGCGGGCGGCTGCTCGCCGTGCTGAGGGACTCGACGGAGCCGGTGCCGCAGGCGGCCCTGGACGCGGTCTGGGACGAGCCGGTGCAGCGGGCCAGGGCGCTGGACGGGCTGGTCGCGGACGGTCTCGTGGAGCCCCTGGACGGCGACCTGTACCGGCTGCCGCTGTCCTGAGCCCGGGGCCGGGGGGTCCGGGCCCGCCGCCCGCCGTCGCGGGACGGGCCCGGACCGCCCGTCACGGGCCGGGCGCCGTTCCCGGACCGCTCGTCGCCGGACGGGCGCCCGGTCCGGACCGCTCGTCCCGGGGCGGGCCGCCCTCCCCGGGTCCCTGCCGCCGAAACCCTTTACTCCCCCGCTGTTACACAACCGATGGGTAGCCGTGCGTCCACCGACGGCTGCCCCGCACAGCCCCGTGACAACCGCTCCGTAGCGTCATCGACGACACGAGGAACGAAGCAGGTCACGGGGATTCGGAGGCGGTTCGGATGAGGCACGGCGAGGTGCTCGACTTCGAGGAGTACGTACGCACGCGGCAGGACGCGCTGCTGCGCAGCGCCCGCCGTCTCGTCGCCGACCCCGTCGACGCCCAGGACCTCCTCCAGACGGCTCTGGCCCGTACGTACGGCCGCTGGGACGGCATCGCCGACAAGTCCCTCGCCGACGCCTACCTGCGCCGCGTCATGATCAACACCCGCACCGAGTGGTGGCGCTCCCGCAAGCTCGAAGAGGTGCCGACCGAGCAGCTGCCCGACGCGAGCGTCGAGGACCCGACCGAGCAGCACGCCGACCGCGCCCTCCTCATGGACATCCTGAAGGTCCTCGCGCCGAAGCAGCGCAGCGTCGTCGTCCTGCGGCACTGGGAGCAGATGAGCACGGAGGAGACGGCGGCGGCGCTCGGCATGTCGACCGGTACCGTGAAGTCCACGCTCCACCGCGCGCTCGCCCGGCTCCGTCAGGAGCTGGAGAGCCGTGACCTGGACGCCCGTGCCCTGGGCCGGACCGGGGAGCGGACGACCGTACGAGGCGACGAAGGGGGTCGGGAGCGGTGCGCGGCCTAGACGGCGAACCGGACGGCAGACCGTACGAGGGCCTGCGCGGAGCGAGCGGCGGCGACGACCGGTACGGGACCGGGCGCCGCCGCCCTCGGCGTACGGTCCAGGCGGCGAGTGCCACGGCGACGGCCGGGCTCGTCGCCGTCGGTCTCTCCCTGGCCGCCTGCTCCACCGGCGGGACGGGCTCCCGGGACGAGGGCGCGGCCCGGACGGACGGGGTCGCCGCCGCGGCGCCCACCCCGTCGGCGTCCGCCGACGAGGGGCAGCGGTCGGCCGAGCGGGTGGACCCGATCGCGCTCCTGAAGGCCGACCCGAAGATCGGCGAGCGGCTCAAGGGCGATCTGAAGCCGTGCGTCGCGGACGCCTATCCGGTGGACGCCTCCTACGGGAACCTCACGAACTCCACCTCGCCGGACGTCGTGGTCAACGTGATGACGTGCGGCGACGCGGTGGGCATCGGCACGTACGTCTACCGCAGGGAGAGCGACCGGTACGAGAACGTGTTCATGGCCGAGGACGCCGCCGTCTACGCCACGATCGACCGGGGCGACCTGGTCGTCACCAAGCAGGTGTACGCGAAGGGCGACCCGGTCGCGTACCCCTCGGGCGAGGACGTGATCACGTACCGCTGGTCGGGGAACAGGTTCACCCAGCACGACTGGGTGCACAACGACTACAGCCGGGCCGTCGGCGACGGCGAGGGCACCGAGCCCGCGCCGAGCGCGCCCCCCGCCGACTGAGCCGTGGACCGAGAGAACGCACCGACCCGGAAGGGCACGCACGATGGCCGAAACCCATGTCCTGTTCGTCGAGGACGACGACGTCATCCGTGAGGCCACCCAGCTCGCCCTGGAGCGGGACGGCTTCCGGGTGACGGCCATGCCCGACGGGCTGTCCGGCCTGGACGCCTTCCGGGCGCAGCGGCCGGACATCGCGCTGCTCGACGTGATGCTCCCGGGCATGGACGGGGTCAGCCTCTGCCGCCGCATCCGCGACGAGTCGACGGTGCCGGTCATCATGCTGTCGGCGCGCGCCGACTCGATCGACGTCGTGCTGGGCCTGGAGGCCGGGGCCGACGACTATGTGACGAAGCCCTTCGACGGCGCCGTCCTGATGGCCCGCATCCGGG
The DNA here is from genome assembly GCF_042890295.1 of Streptomyces sp. NPDC002232. NCBI lineage: Bacteria > Bacillati > Actinomycetota > Actinomycetes > Kitasatosporales > Streptomycetaceae > Streptomyces > Streptomyces sp. NPDC002232. Next base: position 23,066 of record NZ_JBIARV010000006.1, read on the forward strand.
CCGTGCTGCGCCGCTTCGGGCACGCGGGGGGTCTCGGCGCGGGCGAGCGCGGGGACGAGGCGGGGGCCGGCGGCGGACTGCTCTCCTTCGGCGACCTGGAGGTCGACACCGAGGGCATGGAGGTCCGCAGGGGCGGGGAGCCGGTGGCGCTGACCCCGACCGAGATGCGGCTGCTCCTGGAGTTCTCGTCGGCGCCGGGCACCGTGCTGTCCCGGGACAAGCTCCTGGAGCGGGTCTGGGACTACGGCTGGGGCGGTGACACCCGGGTCGTGGACGTCCACGTGCAGCGGCTGCGCGCCAAGATCGGCCAGGACCGGATCGAGACCGTGCGCGGCTTCGGCTACAAGCTCAGGAGCTAGCCCGGCATGATCGACAAGACACCCCGTGAGACGGGTCCGTGCCGGTGAGGCCGCTCCCCCTGCGGACCGGGGTCCGGTGGAAGATCGCCGTCGCCATCGCGGCGGTCGGCGCGCTCATCGCGGTCACCCTGAGCATCGTCGTCCACAACGCCGCGCGCATCTCGATGCTCGACAACGCGCGCGAGGTGCAGATGGAGCGGCTGCTCTTCGCCCAGCGGATGTACGAGACGTCGAAGCCGAAGGAGCCGCGCTTCGGCACGAAGATCAACGATCCGTCGCTGCCGGACCAGCTCGACCAGCTGATGCGGGACAAGCGGCGCGGGACCTTCGTGCAGGAGCACCGGCACGGCGGGCCGCCGGACGTGTGGGCGGCCGTTCCGCTCGCGAACGGCGACGTGCTGTCGCTGCACATCCCCTTCGCCGACCGCAGCGCGACGATCATGAGCGATCTGGACCGGGCGCTGGTCATCGGCTCGGTGTCGGTGGTCTTCGGCGGCTGCGCGCTGGGCGTGCTCATCGGCGGCGGGCTGTCGCGGCGGCTGCGGAAGGCGGCCGTCGCGGCCGGCCGCGTGGCCCAGGGCAACACGGACGTGCGGGTGCGGGAGGCCGTCGGCGGAGTCGTACGGGACGAGACGGACGACCTGGCCTGGGCGGTGGACGCGCTGACGGACGCCCTGAACGAGCGGATCGAGGCCGAGCGCCGGGTCACGGCGGACATCGCGCACGAGCTGCGCACGCCCGTGACCGGGCTGCTGACGGCGGCCGAGCTGCTGCCGCCGGGGCGGCCGACCGAGCTGGTGCGGGACCGGGCGCAGGCCATGCGGACGCTGGTCGAGGACGTCCTGGAGGTGGCCCGGCTGGACAGTGCGTCGGAGCGGGCCGAGCTCCAGGAGATCGCGCTCGGCGAGTTCGTGGAGCGGCGGGTGCGGGCCCTGGATCCGGAGGTCGTCGTCCGGGTGGTGCACGAGTCCTGGGTGAACACCGATCCGCGCCGTCTGGAGCGCGTCCTGGGCAATCTCCTCGCGAACGCGGCCAAGCACGGCAAGCCACCGGTCGAGGTCACCGTGGAGGGCCGGGTGGTCCGGGTCCGTGACCACGGTCCCGGTTTCCCGGAGGCGCTCCTCAAGGAGGGCCCGAGCCGGTTCCGTACGGGGACGAGCGACCGCGCGGGCCAGGGCCACGGCCTGGGCCTGACGATCGCGGCGGGCCAGGCGCGGGTGCTGGGTGCCCGGCTGACCTTCCGGAACGTGGCCTCGGAGGGCGCGCCCGGCGGGGTGGGCGGCGCGATCGCGGTGCTGTGGCTGCCGGATCACGCGCCGACGGCCACGGGCAGCTTCCCGGTGCTGCGGCCGGCGGAGTGAACGACGGTGGGGCCGGTCCTGGAAAGGACCGGCCCCACCGTCGTACGGATGATCAGACCGTCTCGGCGACCTTCGCGGTGTCGCCGGACTCCGCCTGGGGGGCGGCGGCCGGTCCGGCGCCGCGGAGCGCCACCTCCTTGACGAAGAAGGCGAGGACGAAGCCGAGGACGGCGACGGCCGAGGCGACCAGGAAGGCGCTGTGGGTGCCGGAGGCGACCGCGTGCTGGTAGGCCTCGCGCAGCGCGGCCGGCAGCTTGGCGAGGCTGGCCGCGTCGAGCTGGGCGGTCCGCTCGGTGAGTCCGCCGCCGCCCCGGGAGGCCATCTCGTCCTGGACGCGGCTGGTGAAGAGCGCGCCCATGATCGCGACGCCGAAGGAGGAGCCGAGGGTCCGGAAGAGGGTGGTGGAGGAGGAGGCGACGCCCATGTCCTTCATCTCCACGCTGTTCTGGGCGACCAGCATGGTGATCTGCATGAGGAAGCCCATGCCGGCGCCGAGGACGGCCATCCAGACGCCGGAGACCAGGCGCGAGGTGCCGGTGTCCATGGTGGAGAGCAGGAAGAGTCCGGCCACCATGAGCGCGCCGCCCGCGATGGGGAAGACCTTGTACTTGCCGGTGCTGGTGGTGAAGCGGCCGACGAGCAGCGACACGACCATCATCGACAGCAGCATGGGCAGGAGCAGCAGGCCGGAGTTGGTGGCCGAGGCGCCCTGGACGGACTGCTGGAAGATCGGCAGGTAGAGGACCGCGCCGAACATCACGAAGCCGGTGATGAAGCCGATCAGGGACATCAGGGTGAAGTTGCGGCTGCGGAAGATGTGCAGCGGCATGATCGGGTCACTGGCGCGGGTCTCGACGTAGAGGAACGCGGCGAGCGCGAGGGCGCCGCCGACCGCGAGGCCGACGATGGTGGCCGAGCCCCAGGCGTACTCCGTGCCGCCCCAGGTGGTGACGAGGACGATCGCGGTGATGCCGGCGGTCAGCAGCGCGGCGCCGAGGAAGTCGATCCGGGTGCCCGTGGCGCGCTGCTTCCTCGGCAGGTGCAGGACGGTGGTGACCATGGCGAGGGCGACGATGCCGAGCGGCAGGTTGATGTAGAAGGACCAGCGCCAGCCCCAGTGGTCGGTGATGGTGCCGCCGACGAGGGGGCCGCCGATCATGGCGAGGGCCATGACGCCGGCCATCATGCCCTGGTACTTGCCGCGCTCGCGGGGCGGGATCAGGTCGCCGATGATCGCCATGACGCCGACCATGAGGCCACCGGCGCCGAGGCCCTGGATGGTGCGGAAGCCGATGAGCTGGCCCATGTCCTGGGCCATGCCGCTGAGCGCCGAGCCGATCAGGAAGATCACGATGGACGTCAGGAAGACGCCCTTGCGGCCGAACATGTCGCCGAGCTTGCCCCACAGGGGCGTGGAGGCCGCGGTGGCCAGGGTGTAGGCGGTGACGACCCAGGAGAGGTGCTCCAGGCCGCCGAGCTCGCCGACGATCGTCGGCATCGCGGTGCCGATGATCATGTTGTCCAGCATCGCGAGCAGCATCGCGATCATGAGGGCGAGGAGGACGACGCGTACGCTGCGCGGCTGCGGGTCCACAGCCTCCCCCTCTGCTGCCTTAACGTCGTGTTTCGTCGCCATCTCGATCCCTTACCTGCCGCCCGGCTAGTTACTACACTGAGGAAGGTAGGCCGGTAACTAGCCGGGCGTCAAGTAAGTTTTCTGGAAAGTGGAGAGCAGCCATGGCCCGAGGCAACACCCGCCAGCGCATCCAGGACGTGGCTCTCGAACTCTTCGCCGAGCAGGGCTACGAGAAGACCTCGCTGCGCGAGATCGCGGAGCGGCTGGACGTCACGAAGGCCGCGCTCTACTACCACTTCAAGACCAAGGAAGACATCATCATCGGGATCTTCCAGGACCTGGCGCGCCCGATCGACGACCTGGTCGCCTGGGCCGCCGAGCAGCCGCGCACCCTGGAGACGAAGCAGGAGATCCTGCGCCGCTACCAGAAGGCCCTGCTCGCGGCGGCCCCCCTCTTCCGCTTCATGCACGAGAACCAGGCGACCGTGCGCGACCTGAGCATCGGGCTCACCTTCAAGGAGCGCTTCATCGCGCTCAACCAGTTCATCCAGGAGCCCGAGGCGCCGATGAAGGACAAGGTCCGCTCCGTGAGCGCGATCTTCGCGCTGCACGCGGGGACCTTCTTCATGGAGAACGTCGAGGGCGACCCCGAGGAGAAGCAGGAAGCCGTCCTCGAGGTCGCCCTCGATCTGATCGAGCAGGCCCAGCGAGCCTGATACGACCGGGTGCGTCAGACGCCGACGCCGTGCGAGCGCAGGAACGCCATCGGGTTGACGGCGGAGCCGTAGTTCGGGGTCGTGCGGATCTCGAAGTGCAGGTGGGGGCCGGAGGAGTTGCCGGTGTTGCCCGAGAGGGCGATCTTCTGGCCGGCGCCGACCTTCTGGCCGATGTGGACCTGGATCTTCGACAGGTGGGCGTACTGCGAGTACGTGCCGTTGGCGTGACGGACGACGATCGCGTTGCCGTACGCGGGGCCGTCGCCGCCGCCGTTCGGACCGGCCTTCACGACGGTGCCGGTGGCCGCGGCCTTGACCGGGGTGCCGACCGGGACGGCGAAGTCCTGGCCGGAGTGCTTGTGGGCCCACATGGCGCCGCCCTGGTTGAAGCTGGCGCTGAGGGTGTAGGCGGCGACCGGCTTGACCCACGCGGGGGTCGCCTTCTTGACGGCCTTCACGGGCGTGGCCTTCACGGCGGCGGCCTTGGCGACGGCGGCCTTCACCTGGGCGGCGACGTGGGCCTGGGCGTCGGCCTGGGCGGCGACGGCGGCGGACGCGGTCAGCGTGACCGGGGCCGCGGCCTTGCCCTCGGCGGCGAAGGCGGACCCTGCTCCGGCCACCAGCGACGCTCCCAGACCCGCGGTGACGAGAGCAACGGCGGTGACACGGGCGGCGGGGTTCATGACGCGCTTCGACATACGGGGGAAAACCTCCGGGAAGTACGGGACCCGACGCGAACGGTCGCTGCGCCGGGCTTGCTCCACCTTGGTAACCCGAGCCCCAGCCCATCCCAAAACACCCCATCTACGACATCACGTCGTAGCGATCTCCAGGGGAATGCGGCCCTTGACGCCCGACGGACGACGTCACGAAATCGGACAAAACAACCTCGCCGACACGGTTTATCCGCACATCGAGGGGGGAGTGAAGTGCCCGAATCGTGGCCCGGCGCCCGGTTCGGGCCCCTCGGGACCAAAGTCCCGGCAGTTGATCCCTAAACGTCCTGATTCACCCTCGATGCCGAGCACTATGCCGCCTAGTACCCTCCAAAACGCCTGTGCGCCTTGTCACCAGCGCCCCGTCCCCGATGGGACCTGGGTCACGCGACCGAGCCGCCCGGAACCCCGTCCCGCACTACGCTGACCGCTTCGGGACTCCACGGGGGGACACACATGGAACCGGCGCTCATCGGCACCCGCCTCGCCTCGGCCGCGATCGGCCCACTGCTGAGGAAACTGCTGGTCAGCGACGGTCCAGGGGCAGGTCTCACCGGCCCGTCCGGCACGATCCGGCTCTCCTCCCTGGTCTCCTTCCGCGGCGAGAGGCGCACCCTCACCGAACGGGACGTCCGCAAGCTCGCCGGAACCCTCGTCGCACGGGCCCGGGCCGGCGGCGGCGAGCCGCCCTTCCCCGCCGACGAGACCGAGGCCGTCACCGGCACCCTCGCGACGACCCTCCTCGCCCTCGGCGACCTCGACATGGACGACGCCCAGGCCGTCCACCTCGGCCACCGGGCCCTCGCCCGCCGGCTGCGCGGCGCCGCCCCGGCCCCGGACGGGCTCGCGGAGGCGTCCGTCCTCTTCCTCGACGCCGTCACCGAGCTGGCCTGCCGCCACATCCTGGAGTTCTTCACCCAGCGCTCCGCCTTCGTCCCCCGCACCCTCGTGGAGCAGACCCGCGGCCAGGCGGAACTCGGCACGAAGCTCGACGCGCTCACCGCCCGCGTCCCGCACCCGGACGTCCGGGACGCGGACTTCGAGCGCAGATACCTGGCCCACCTCACCAAGAAGCACGGCCGGCTCACCATCCACGGCATCGACCTGCACCACTCGCCGGACCGGTGGCCGCTGGACCTCGCCTACCTCTCCCTCGAAGCGACCGGCGCGGCGCCCGGCCCCGGCCTGCCCGACGGAACCGGGCACCCCGGCCACCCCGAGCAGGCCCTCCGCGCCGACCTCGCCCTCGCCCGCCACGACCGGGTCCTGCTGCGCGGCCTCGCGGGCTCCGGCAAGACGACCCTCGTCCAGTGGCTGACGGTCTCGGCCGCCACGGAGGGGAGCCCGGCCGGCATGGGGTACCTCCGCGGCCGCGTCCCCTTCGTCCTCCCCCTGCGCACCCTCACCCGCCACGGCGAACGGCTCCCCGCCCCCGACCGCTTCCTGTCCGCCGCCGGCTGCCCCCTCACCCCGCCCGACGGCTGGGCCGACCGGGTCCTCGCCGCCGGCCGGGCCGTCGTCCTCGTCGACGGCATCGACGAGATCCCGCCCGCCGAGCGCGGCCGGGCCCGCGACTGGATCCGCGGCCTCCTCGACGCGTACGAGGGCAACCGCTGGCTCGTCACCTCGCGCACCACCGCCGTCCGCGACGACTGGCTCGCCCCCGACGGCTTCACCGAGCTGACCCTCTCCCCCATGACCCGCGCCGAGGTCGCCACCTTCGTACGCCGCTGGCATCGGGCCGCCGGGCCGGAGGCGGAGCCGTACGAGCAGCCGCTCCTCGACGCGCTGCGCACCACCGGGCACGTCGCCCAGCTCGCCACCAACCCCCTGATGTGCGGGCTCGTCTGTGCCCTCCACCGTGACCGGCGCGGCTTCCTTCCCCGCGGCCGCAAGGCCCTCTACGAGGCCGCCCTGTCCATGCTCCTCGCGCGCCGCGACCGCGAGCGGGACATGGGCGCCCCGTCCGGCATCGCCCTCGCCGAGGCTCCGCAGATCCAGCTGATCCAGCGCCTCGCGTACTGGCTGACGCTGAACGGCCGCACCCAGCTGGACCGGGCCCACGCGGAGGCGCTCGTCCGGGAGGCGGTCCCGGCGGTCCAGGAGGCCGCGCCGCACGACCCGGGCGAGGTCTTCACCCACCTCCTGCACCGCAGCGGGCTGCTGCGCGAGCCGACGACGGACACGGTCGAGTTCGTCCACCGCACCTTCCAGGACCACCTGGCCGCCAAGGCCCTGGTGGACCACTGGGACATCGGCGTCCTGGTCCGCAACGCCGCCGACGACCAGTGGGAGGACGTCATCCGCATGGCCGTGGGCCACGCCCGGCCCCGGGAGTACGCGGAGATCCTGCGGGAGCTGCTGAAGGCGGCGGACGCGGCGCAGGACCGCCGGATCGGGCTCCGCCTGGTGCTGCTGGCGGCGTCGGCCCTGGACCACGCGACGGAGGTGTCCCCGGAGGTACGGGAGCGGGTGCTGGCCCGTACGGCGGAGGTGATCCCGCCCCGGAACCCGGACGAGGCCCGCGAGCTGGCGGCCGTGGGGCGGCTGGTCCTCGACCTGCTGCCGGGGCCGGAGGGGCTGAGCGACGAGGAGGCCCAGCTGGTCGTGACGGCGGGCACCCACATCGCCTCGGACGCGGCCCTCCCCTACCTGGCCCGGTTCGCCGACCACCCCGCGCTGAAGGTCCGCTCCCAGCTGATGTGGGGATGGGGACGCTTCGAGGCCGGGCCCTACGCGGAGGCCGTCGTGGCCCGCGTCTCCCCCGACGGCCTCCAGTACACCGCCGTCGACGACGAGCGCGCCGACGAGATCCTCCGCCTCACGGTCCCGCCCGAGCGGCTCGACGTCCGCGGGGTGTCGGACGGGCGGCTGGCCGCCCTGCTGGCCCGCTGCGACCCGCGCACCCTGGCCCTGACGCGGTACGGCAGGCTGCCGGACCTGACCGCGCTCGCCTCGCTCAGCCGGCTGGAGCACCTCAGCCTGACCCTCCACAGCGACGCCGACTGGCGGCTGGACGATCTTCCCGCTCCCGGGCCGCTGGAGTACCTGTCCTTCACCGCCTGGCCCGGGGACGGGCTGGCGGCTCTCCGTCACCGGCCCGGACTCCGCCGGCTCGTGCTGTGGGACACCCGGGTGACGGAACCGCGCTGGCACCAGGTCGCCGCGCTGACGACCGTGCGCGTGCTCACCGTCCGCGGCGACCACCTCGCCGTCTGCCCGGAGGACGTGCGGGTGCGTGGTGTCGACGAACTGCTCGTCGTCTGCTTCAACGGCCTGCCGCCCTCTCTCGACCGCCTCGCGCGGAACTTCCCCGACCTGCGCATCCTGCACCTGCACGCCGCCGGCCCGACCAGGCTGGACGTCTCCCCGCTCGCAGCCCTGCCCCGGCTCGCCGCCTTCTCGGCCGCCGGTGTCACCCTCACCGGCACCGAGCACCTCCCCCCGACCGTCCGGATCGGCACATGACGAAAGGGGCGGCCCCGGAACCGATCGGTTCCGGGGCCGCCCCTTCGGCTCTGGTGCTGAGCCTTACGCGTCCTTGGACAGGTTCGGGCCCGCGCCGCCCGCCGCCTCGATGGGCGGGGCGTCCGGCAGGGCCGTCTTCTCCTCGCCGCGGAAGGTGAAGGTGCGCTCGTCGCCCTCGCCCTCCGTGTCCACGACCACGATGTGACCGGGGCGCAGCTCGCCGAAGAGGATCTTCTCCGAGAGCGTGTCCTCGATCTCGCGCTGGATGGTCCGGCGCAGCGGCCGGGCACCCATGACGGGGTCGTAGCCCTTCTTGGCGAGCAGCTCCTTCGCGGACTGGGAGAGCTCGATGCCCATGTCCCGGTCCTTGAGGCGCTCGTCGACGCGGCCCACCATGAGGTCGACGATCTGGAGGATGTCGTCCTGGGTCAGCTGCGGGAAGACGATGATGTCGTCCACACGGTTGAGGAACTCGGGGCGGAAGTGCTGCTTCAGCTCGTCGCTGACCTTGGCCTTCATCCGCTCGTAGTTGGACTTCGTGTCGCCCTGGGCGGCGAAGCCCAGGTTGAAGCCCTTCGAGATGTCCCTGGTCCCGAGGTTGGTCGTCATGATGATGACCGTGTTCTTGAAGTCCACGACCCGGCCCTGGGAGTCGGTCAGGCGACCGTCCTCCAGGATCTGCAGAAGGGAATTGAAGATATCGGGGTGGGCCTTCTCGACCTCGTCGAAGAGGACGACGGAGAACGGCTTGCGGCGCACCTTCTCGGTGAGCTGGCCGCCCTCTTCGTAGCCGACGTATCCGGGCGGCGAACCGAAGAGGCGGGAAACCGTGTGCTTCTCGCTGAACTCCGACATGTCGAGGGAGATCATCGCGTCCTCGTCGCCGAAGAGGAATTCGGCGAGGGCCTTCGAAAGCTCGGTCTTACCGACACCGGACGGACCGGCGAAGATGAACGAGCCACCGGGGCGCTTCGGGTCCTTCAGACCCGCACGGGTCCGGCGGATGGCCCGGGAGAGGCCGATGACGGCGTCCTTCTGGCCGATGACGCGCTTGTGGAGCTCGTCCTCCATGCGGAGCAGACGCGAGGACTCCTCCTCAGTCAGCTTGAAGACCGGGATGCCGGTGGCGGTCGCGAGGACCTCGGCGATCAGCTCGCCGTCGACCTCGGCGACGACGTCCATGTCGCCGGCCTTCCACTCCTTCTCCCGCTTGGCCTTCGCGGCGAGGAGCTGCTTCTCCTTGTCGCGGAGCGAGGCGGCCTTCTCGAAGTCCTGCGAGTCGATCGCGGACTCCTTGTCGCGGCGGACGCCGGCGATCTTCTCGTCGAACTCGCGGAGGTCCGGCGGCGCGGTCATCCGGCGGATGCGCATCCGGGAGCCGGCCTCGTCGATCAGGTCGATCGCCTTGTCCGGGAGGAAGCGGTCCGAGATGTACCGGTCGGCCAGGGTCGCGGCCTGGACGAGGGCCTCGTCCGTGATGGAGACCCGGTGGTGGGCCTCGTACCGGTCGCGCAGACCCTTGAGGATCTCGATGGTGTGCGGCAGCGACGGCTCGGCGACCTGGATGGGCTGGAAGCGGCGCTCCAGGGCCGCGTCCTTCTCCAGGTACTTCCGGTACTCGTCGAGCGTGGTGGCGCCGATGGTCTGGAGCTCACCGCGGGCCAGCATCGGCTTGAGGATGCTGGCGGCGTCGATCGCACCCTCGGCGGCGCCCGCACCCACGAGGGTGTGGAGCTCGTCGATGAACAGGATGATGTCGCCGCGGGTGCGGATCTCCTTGAGGACCTTCTTCAGGCGCTCCTCGAAGTCACCGCGGTAGCGGGAGCCGGCGACCAGCGCGCCGAGGTCGAGGGTGTAGAGGTGCTTGTCCTTGAGGGTCTCGGGCACCTCGCCCTTGACGATGGCCTGGGCCAGGCCCTCGACGACGGCGGTCTTGCCGACGCCGGGCTCGCCGATGAGGACCGGGTTGTTCTTGGTGCGGCGGGACAGCACCTGCATGACCCGCTCGATCTCCTTCTCGCGCCCGATGACCGGGTCGAGCTTGGATTCGCGGGCCGCCTGGGTGAGGTTCCGGCCGAACTGGTCGAGGACCAGGGACGTCGAGGGGGTGCCCTCGGCAGGACCGCCGGCCGTGGCGGCTTCCTTGCCCTGGTAGCCGGAGAGCAGCTGGATGACCTGCTGCCGCACCCGGTTGAGGTCGGCGCCCAGCTTCACGAGGACCTGGGCGGCGACGCCCTCGCCCTCGCGGATCAGGCCGAGCAGGATGTGCTCGGTGCCGATGTAGTTGTGGCCGAGCTGGAGGGCCTCCCGGAGCGACAGCTCCAGGACCTTCTTGGCACGAGGGGTGAAGGGGATGTGCCCGGACGGGGCCTGCTGGCCCTGACCGATGATCTCCTCCACCTGCTGGCGGACCGCCTCGAGCGAAATCCCGAGGCTCTCCAGGGCCTTAGCGGCGACACCCTCACCCTCGTGGATAAGGCCCAGAAGGATGTGCTCGGTGCCGATGTAGTTGTGGTTGAGCATCCGGGCTTCTTCCTGAGCCAGGACGACAACCCGCCGCGCGCGGTCGGTGAACCTCTCGAACATCGTTAATCGCTCCTCAGAGCGGTCAGTCAGTTAGGGGTCGATCCCCTCCCTGTCCTTCCGCAGCTTAGTCCCGCAAGCGGGGACCGCTCATTCCAACTGCCGACATCCGTCCGGATCACCCCCACTCAAGCGGGGAGACCTGCTGCCGAACAGCCGACAAATGCTCCAACCCGATGGTGCGAGACGATGTTCCCGCAGGCCAAGTAGTTACCCGCGCCATGAGTACGCCGATGGCGAACGTGAGACGCCGAAGCCCGCGGGTCGCCCCTCTCCACTAGGAATGTCTTACCCGTAAGGACGGACACTCCATGCGGCGCACCCCGGTTCCCTCCGCTACCAGCGAACACCCTTGCGCTGCCGAATGCACGCGTACGCCCCATCCCGGACACCTTGCGCGTTCGTCCGGGGACCGAGTGTCACCGGAGGGCGTAACCCGCACGCCCCCGAGGGAGTTCCCCGGGCATGGCCCTCACCGTCCCGCCGCCCCGCTCGCCGGCCGACGGCGGGATCGCCCGGTGGTACGAGGACGGGCTCGGCTGGGCCACCGTCCCGGGTCCGCCGGTGGGTCTCGCCACGGGGGTGTGCTTCGACGTCCTGGAGGTGCCCGTCGCGGCCGGCCGGGGCGTGCTGCGCCGGGTGGGCGCGGCCACCGGGCCGGTGGCCCTGGTGGGGCCCCGGATGGGGCTGCTCGTGGCCGCCGGGAGCGCGGAGGAGCTGCCGGGGCTGCTCGACTGGCTGGAGTGGGGCGGGATCTCGCTGGACCTCGCGGTCCTCGGTGCCGACGGCCGGATGACCGCACCCCTTCCCCCGGGGTGGGGCGGATCCGGCGCGCCGGGCACCGCGGTGTGGCTGCGGCCACCCGTGCCGGGTCGCGAGGTCGAGCCCTCGCTGCCGGCGCTGCGCGCCGCGCCGTGGGGCGTTGCGGGCGCCCCCTGCCTGGTGCGTCTCGTGGCCGCCGCCGCGGCGGAGTGCCATCGGGTGCGGCTGCTGGGCGCGGTACCCGCGGGGCGGCTCAGCAGCTGTCGCCTCAGCGGTTCGCGTCCTCGTAGGCAGCCTTGATGTCGGCGGGAACGCGACCGCGGTCGTTGACGTTCATGCCGTTCTCCTTGGCCCACGCGCGGATCTTCGCGGTGTCCTGGCTGCCCGTCGCCACGGCGCGGCCCTTGCCCCGGCCGGCGGTGGTGCGGCCGCCGGTGCGACGGCCACCCGCGGTGTACGGCTCGAGCAGGCCACGGAGCTTTTCCGCGTTGGCGGTGGTGAGGTCGATCTCGTAGGTCTTGCCGTCCAGCGCGAACGTCACGGTCTCGTCCGCCTCGACGCCGTCGAGGTCGTCGACAAGAAGGACCTGAACCTTCTGTGCCACCGGATTTCCTTTCATCGAAAATGCAGTACGCGGAAAGGAAACCGCTTTTCCCGGAAAAACACAAACCCCTGGGAGAGGTTCAGAACCCCGGGAACGCGGGAAACGTGCGCGATTCGGACATAGGGTTCCGCGAGAGGAGTCCCGGGCTTCCGCGTCACAGGTGCAGAAGCATCCGGCTGTTGCCCAAGGTGTTCGGCTTCACTCGTTCGAGACCGAGGAACTCGGCGACTCCCTCGTCATAGGAACGCAGGAGCTCGCTGTAGACATCTCCGTCGACCGGGGTCTCGCCGATCTCGACGAAGCCGTGCTTCGCGAAGAAGTCGACTTCGAAGGTCAGGCAGAATACCCGCCGCACCCCGAGCCATCGGGCGGTGTGCAACAACTTGTCGAGCACCTGATGTCCGACGCCGGCTCCCTTGAACTCGGGAGCGACGGCGAGAGTACGGACTTCGGCGAGGTCTTCCCACATCACGTGGAGTGCCCCGCAGGCGACGACGGTGGCGTCCTCGTCGCGTTCCGCGACCCAGAACTCCTGGATGGACTCGTAAAGGGTCACGGTCGCCTTGTCGAGCAGGATGCCGCGCTGCACGAAAGGATCGACGAGACGGCGGACCGCGGCCACATCGCTGGTGCGGGCCCTGCGTACGGAGACGGCTTTGGCGGAGGTCGACATGGGGGGACGCTATCGCTACGGGCGGGGCGTCCCTTCCTCACCCTGGGCCTCGCGCGGGGCGGTGGGGATCGGGTTGTCGCGCTGCACGATCCGGATGGCGTCGTTCAGCGACTCGCGCTGTTCCGGCGACATCATGCCGAAGAAGGCGACGAGTGCGGCGGCGGGGTTGTCACTCTGTCCCCAGGCCTCGTTCATCAGCGCGGCGGAGTAGGCGGCGCGGGTGGAGACCGCCGTATATCGATAGGCGCGGCCTTCGACCTCGCGGCGGACCCAGCCCTTCTGATGGAGATTGTCCATGACGGTCATGACGGTGGTGTAGGCGATGGACCGTTCCTGCTGAAGGTCCTCCAGGACTTCCCGGACGGTGACCGGGCGGTTCCATTGCCAGACACGCGTCATGACCGCGTCTTCGAGTTCTCCCAGGCGGCGGGGCACCAGGCCACCCTAGTGGGAGAAAGCACAGTAAACGGCTATTGCCGCTCAGGAACGACAAAAAGGGTGCACGACCGGAAGCGGTCGCGCACCCTCGGAACTGTTGTACGAGCCCTGGACCCTCAGGAGCCCTCCGCCTGGCGGGCGGCCTCGGCGCGGGCGAGGGCGGCGTCCACGGCCGCGTCCTCCTTGGCCTTGTTCGGGCCGCCCTGGCTCTTGACGATCACGGTGACGAGGGCGATGAAGAACGCGGCCATCACGACCGGGGGCAGGAGCGCGGAAACGTAGTCCATGCCGTCCAGAGTAGCTATCCGGCGGCCCGCTCCTCGGGCGGGGGCGGGGGAACGGGGCGTCGGCGTGGCGGGAAGACCTCGGACGGCTTCGGAACCGGGCGCTCGGTCGGGGCCGGCGGCTTCGGCTTGGGCTCGTCGGCCGCCGCGCGACCGCCGGGCAGGGCGAGCAGGCGGGCCCGCGAGGGCGCCAGGGCGGCGGGCGGGGCGGTGGCCTGGGAGACCCGGGCCAGGCGCGCGCGTACGGAGCGCTCGGCGAGGACCTGGCAACGGGCCAGCAGCTCGGCCGCGGCCGGGTTGCGGCGCAGGGCCCGCAGGGCGGCGAGGTCGTCGGCGGCGGGGTCGTAGCCCGCGGTCAGCGCCTCCCGGAGGAGCTCCAGGTAGCCGCCGAGGGACCCCGGCAGCGCCTCGCGGTAGCGGGCCAGGTCGGCGAGGAGGAAGGCGCGCAGCCGGCCCGCCTCGCGCACCGCCTCGTCCACGGACTCGGCCAGGCGCAGGCAGTCCTGGACGTCCTCGTCCTGGAGGGGGGCAGGGTGGAGGGCGACGGCAAGGGCACGGCGGAGCACACGCAGCTCGTCCGCGCTGAACGCCATGCCGCCGCGGGATCCGTATGGCGTGGGCATGGGCCGACGATACGCGCTAATCGGACAATTTCCCCTTAGGGATCATTTCGGCGCGCCGTGACGATCTTCGGCCCTCGCGCCCCGCCCCGCGCGCTGTCCGGTCGCGCCGTCCCGCCGCGCGTCCGGGGCGTACCGTCGCGCGGCCGTGCCCGTGGCCGTCGTCCCGCCCCGCGGGCCTGCCCTCCGCCCCTACATGCGGGAGACGTTCCGCTCGTAGACCAGGCGCAGGCCGATCAGGGTCAGCCAGGGCTCGTGCTCGTCTATCTCCTTCGAGTCGGCGAGGACCATCGGCGCCAGGCCGCCGGTCGCGATCACCGTCACGTCGGAGGGGTCGCCCTTCGGCCCGACCAGTTCCCGCTTCATCCGGGCCACCACGCCGTCGACCTGGCCCGCGTACCCGAAGACGATGCCCGACTGCATGGCCTCGACCGTGTTCTTGCCGATGACGCTGCGCGGGCGGGCCAGCTCGATCTTGCGGAGCATGGCGCCCCGGACGCCGAGCGCCTCGACCGAGATCTCGATGCCCGGCGCGATCGCCCCGCCCGCGTACTCGCCGCGCGCGGTGATCGCGTCGTACGTGGTCGCCGTGCCGAAGTCCACGACGATCGCCGGACCGCCGTACAGCTCGACGGCCGCGACCGCGTTGATGATCCGGTCGGCGCCGACCTCCTTGGGGTTGTCCGTGAGGATCGGCACGCCGGTCTTCACGCCGGGCTCCACGAGCACCGCGGGCACGTCCCCGTAGTACCGGCGGGTGACCTCGCGCAGCTCGTGCAGCACCGAGGGGACCGTCGCGCAGATGGCGATCCCCTCGATGCCGTCGCTCAGCTCGACGCCGAGCAGCGGGTGCATGCCCATCAGGCCCTGGAGGAGGACCGCCATCTCGTCGGCGGTGCGGCTCGGGTCCGTGGAGATCCGCCAGTGCTCGACGATCTCCTCGCCGTCGAAGAGACCGAGCACCGTGTGCGTGTTGCCGACGTCGATGGTGAGCAGCATCAGGCGCGCACCTCGCGCAGGTCGAGGCCGATGTCGAGGATCGGGGAGGAGTGGGTGAGGCCGCCGACCGCCAGGTAGTCGACGCCGGTCGAGGCGTACGCCGCCGCGTTCTCCAGGGTCAGCCGGCCCGAGGACTCCAGGACCGCGCGGCCGGCGACCAGGGCGACGGCCTCCTCGGTCTCGATCGGGGTGAAGTTGTCGAGCAGGATCAGGTCGGCGCCCGCGTCCAGGACCTCGCGGACCTGGTGCATCGTGTCGACCTCGACCTCGATCGGCACCTCGGGGAACAGCTCGCGGACGGCCTTGAAGGCCTCGGCGACACCGCCGGCCGCCACCACGTGGTTGTCCTTCACCAGGGCCGCGTCGGAGAGCGACATGCGGTGGTTGACGCCGCCGCCGCAGCGGACCGCGTACTTCTCCAGGGCGCGCAGGCCCGGAGTCGTCTTGCGGGTGTCGCGGACCTTCGCCTTCGTGCCCTCCAGGGCGTCCGCCCACGCGCGCGTGGCGGTGGCGATGCCGGAGAGGCGGCACAGGATGTTGAGCGCGCTGCGCTCGCCGGTCAGCAGGTCGCGGGTGCGGGCGGTGGCGCTGAGGAGCACCTGCCCCGCCTCGACGCGCTCGCCGTCCTCGACGTGCCGCTCGACCTCGAACTCGTCGGTGCAGACGATCGACAGGACCGCCTCGGCGACGCGCAGACCGGCCACGACACCGGCCTCGCGGGCGGTGAAGTCGGCGGTGGCGACGGCGTCCTCGGGGACGGTGGCGACGGTCGTGACGTCGACCCCGCCGTCGAGGTCCTCGGCGATCGCCAGGTGGGCGATGTCCTCGACCTGGACGGGGTCGAGCCCGGCGTCGGCGAGCAGCTCGGCGAGGGCGGGGTCGAGCCCGCACTCGAACTCCTCGGCGCCGCCGCAGCCGCAGCCGTCGCCGCAGCCGCCGGCCTCCTCCGAGGAGACCGAGCTGATCTGGATGAGAGGGACGTCCACGGGCTCGGGACGGGCTTCCTCGGGCGTGCTCACTTACGGCTCCCTGGGGGCGTCGAGGGTGGGGGGAAAGTCGAAGGTGTCGGTGGTGCGGACCTCCAGGGTCCGCCCCTGGGTGAGGTGGACGACGAGGTGCCGGCGCCAGTCGGCGTCGTCGCGGTCGGGGTGGTCCTCGCGCCAGTGGCAGCCGCGGGTCTCCTCGCGGCGGCGGGCCGCCGAGACCAGGACCCGGGCGACGCACAGCAGGTTCGTGGTCTCCCAGGATTCCACGCCCGGCTCGGCCGCCTTGCTGTCGTCGTCGCCGCCCGCCACCGCGTCGCTGTGCAGCGCTTCGAGGGCCTCGGCGGCCTCCCGCAGGCTGGCCTCCGAGCGGATCACGCCCGCGCCGGCCGTCATGATCCGCTGGATACGGGTCCGGGCGCCGGCCACGGGCAGCGGCAGGGTCACCGGGACCGGGGGCGGCACGGGGACGCCCGCCGCGCGCGGCGCGGCCGCCGTGATCTCCTCGGCGATCCGCTCGGCGAAGACCAGGCCCTCCAGGAGCGAGTTCGAGGCGAGCCGGTTCGCGCCGTGGACGCCCGTGCAGGCCACCTCCCCGCACGCGTACAGGCCGGGCACGGTGGTCCGGCCGCGCAGGTCCGTGCGGATGCCGCCGGAGGCGTAGTGGGCGGCGGGCGCGACCGGGATCGGCTCCGTCACCGGGTCGATGCCGTGCGAGCGGCAGGCGGCCAGGATCGTCGGGAAGCGCTCCGCCCACATCTCGGCGCCGAAGTGACGGCCGTCGAGGTACATGTGGTCGGTGGACCGCTCCAGCATCCGGCGCGTGATGGCCTTGGCGACGATGTCCCGGGGCGCGAGCTCGGCGAGCTCGTGCTGCCCGAGCATGAAGCGGACGCCGTCGGCGTCGACCAGGTGGGCGCCCTCGCCCCGTACCGCCTCGGAGACCAGCGGCTGCTGGCCCTCGACGCCGGCCCCGAGGAAGAGCACCGTGGGGTGGAACTGGACGAACTCCAGGTCGGAGACCTCGGCGCCGGCCCGCAGCGCGAGCGCGACCCCGTCGCCGGTGGACACGGCCGGGTTGGTGGTGGCGGAGAAGACCTGGCCCATGCCGCCGGTGGCCAGGACCACCGCGGGCGCGTGGACGGCGCCGACGCCGTCGTGCTGCCCCTCGCCCATGACGTGCAGGGTGACGCCGGCCGTGCGGCCCTCGGCGTCGGTGAGGAGGTCCAGGACGAGGGCGTGCTCGATGAAGCGGACGCCCCGGTCGCGTATCGCCTCGACCAGCGCCCGGGAGATCTCGGCGCCGGTCGCGTCGCCGCCCGCGTGCGCGATCCGGCGGCGGTGGTGGCCGCCCTCGCGGGTCAGCGCGATCTCGCCGTCGGAGGTCTTGTCGAAGTCGGCGCCCGTGGAGATCAGGCGCCGGACGGCGTCCGGCCCCTCGGTGACCAGGGCCCGCACGGCCCGCTCGTCGCAGAGCCCGGCACCGGCGACGAGGGTGTCGTCGAGGTGCTGCTCGGGGGTGTCGCCGTCGCCGAGCGCCGCCGCGATGCCGCCCTGGGCCCAGCGGGTGGAGCCGTCGTCGAGGCGGGCCTTGGTGACGACCACCGTACGGAGTCCGGCGGCGGTGCAGCGGAGGGCGGCGGTGAGGCCGGCGACTCCGGAGCCGACCACGACGACATCGGCGTCGATGTCCCAGCCCGGCGCGGGCGCGTGCAGCCGTATTCCGGTCACTTGGTGGCTCCGAGGGTGAGGGGGATGTTGTCGATGAGCCGCGTGCTCCCCACGCGCGCGGCGACGGCGAGGACGGCCTCGCCGTCATGACCGTCGGCGACCTCGGTGAAGTCGGCCGGGTCGACGAGGGCCAGGTAGTCGAGGGTGAGCGGCGGCTCGGCCCGGGAGGCCTCGTCCAGGACGGCACGGGCCGCGGCCCGCACCGCCTCGGCGCGGCCGCCCTCGGCGGCCTGCGCGACGGCGTGGGCGTCGGCGGCGGCCCGGGCCTCGCCGAGCCGGGACAGGGCCTCGGCGCGGTTCTCGGCCCGGCCCTGGGAGCCGGGCAGCGAGGCGGCCCGCGCGCGCAGCGCCTCCTGGGCGGCGAGCCGCTCACGGGCCGTGAAGAGCGCGCGGGAGAGCGCCAGGGCGGTCCGGCGCTCCCCGGCCGACAGGTAGCGGTTGCGGCTGGACAGGGCCAGGCCGTCGCTCTCGCGGACGGTCTCCACTCCGACGATCTCGACGGGGAAGTTCAGGTCGCGGGCCATGCGGCGGATCAGGGCCAGCTGCTGGGCGTCCTTCTGGCCGAAGAAGGCCAGGTCGGGCGCGGTGAGGTGGAGGAGCTTGGCGACGACGGTCAGCATGCCGTCGAAGTGCCCGGGCCGGGAGGCGCCTTCGAGGCGCTCGCCCATGGGACCCGCGGTGATCCGCACCTGCGGCTCGCCGCCCGGGTAGACCTCGTCGGCGGAGGGCGCGAAGACGGCGTCCGCACCGGCCTCGGCGGCCAGCACCAGGTCGGCGTCGAGGGTGCGGGGGTAGCGGTCGAGGTCCTCGCCGGCGCCGAACTGGAGCGGGTTGACGAAGACGGTGACGACGACGAAGCCCTTCTCGCCCACGCGCGCGCGTGCGGCCCGGATCAGGGTGGCGTGCCCCTCGTGGAGCGCGCCCATGGTCATGACGACGGCGTTGCCGCCGGGCGTGCCCCGGTGGGCGACCGCGTCCGCGAGGTCCTCGGCCGTCGGCAGGAGGTCGGCGGGCCGGCGGCGGGCGTCCCGGCCGGTGGCGGCGCGGTCGCGGGCGAACAGGCTCATCGGTCTTCTCCTTGCGGCCCGTCTGCGGGGTCGGCGGGGTGGGCGGCGGTGCTCGGCCGCTCGGCGAGCACGCCGAGGAGGTCCTCGGCCAGCTCGGGCTTGAGCAGGCCGTGCGCGAGCGCCCGGTCGGCGGTGGTGCGGGCCATCGCCAGATACCCGGCGACGGTGCCGGGCGCGTGCTTGCGCAGCTCGGCGACGTGGGCGGCGACCGTGCCGGCGTCACCGCGCGCGACGGGCCCGGTGAGGGCCGCGTCGCCGGACCGCAGGGCGTTGTCCAGGGCGGCGCCGAGGAGCGGGCCCAGCATGCGGTCGGGCGCGGCGACCCCGGCCTTGTGGAGCAGCTCCATCGACTGGGCCACCAGGGTGACCAGGTGGTTCGCGCCGAGCGCCAGGGCCGCGTGGTAGAGCGGGCGCGCCTCCTCGGCGATCCACTCGGGCTCGCCGCCCATCTCGATCACCAGCGCCTCCGCGGCGAGCCGCAGCTCCTCGGGGGCGGTGACGCCGAAGGAGCACCCGGCGAGCCGCTGGACGTCGACGGCGGTGCCGGTGAAGGTCATGGCGGGGTGCAGGGCGAGCGGCAGGGCACCGGCCCGGCGGGCGGGGTCGAGGACCCGTGTCCCGTACCGCCCGGAGGTGTGCACGAGCAGCTGGCCCGGCCGGACGGCTCCGGTGTCCGCGAGGCCCTCGACCAGGCCCGGCAGCGCGTCGTCCGGGACGGTCAGGAGGACCAGGTCGGCGAGGGCGAGGACCCGGGCGGGCTCGACGACGGGGACGTCGGGCAGGAGCTCCGCGGCGCGGCGCCGGGAGGTGTCGGAGACCGCCGAGACGGCGACGGGACGGTGGCCGGCGAGCCGGAGCGCGGCGGCGAGGGCGGGGCCCACGCGGCCGGCGCCGACGACGCCGACGGTGAGCCGGGCGGGTCGGTCCTCGGCCCGGGGCTCCGAGGCTCTGGGCTCGGGCGCTGCTGGTGCGTTCACGGTGGGGACGGCCTTCCGTTCCAGTCCTCGGCGGGTACCGGACGATTTCTGGTCATGCTACGCCAGCGTTTCGCGGCGCTCCGTGGCCTGTCCACAGGGTGTGGGCGGTGGTGTGATGATCGGCCCATGAATCCTGTGACTCCTGCGGAGACCCCTGTGGACGAGGAAGCGGCCCGGCTCCACCGGGCCCGGGTGTGGGGCGGCGCCGAGCGGCGGCTGTGGGACAGCTCGGCGGACGGCACGGTCGGCGCGCGGCTGCGGGAACTGGCCGCCTGGGCGGAGGCCGCGGGCCACGACGAGGCCCCGCTCGACACGTACGGCAACGGGCTCGTGGAGGAGCTGGAGCGGCGCGTCGCCGAGGAGCTCGGGTTCCCCGCCGCGGTCTTCTTCCCGACCGGCACCATGGCCCAGCAGGTGGCTCTGCGCTGCTGGGCCGGACGCACCGGCAGCCCGGTCGTCGCCCTCCATCCGCTCGCCCACCCGGAGGTCCACGAGGGCGGGGCGTTCGGAGCCGTCTCCGGGCTCCGGACCGTCCATCCGACCGGCGCGCCCCGGCTGCCGACCGCCGAGGAGGTGCGGGACCACCCCGAGCCCTTCGGGACGCTGATGCTGGAGCTGCCGCTGCGGGACGCGGGCTTCGTGCTGCCGACCTGGGAGGAGCTGACCGAGGTGGTGGCGGCGGCGCGCGAACGCGACGCGGTGGTCCACTTCGACGGCGCCCGGCTGTGGGAGTGCGCGACCCGCTTCGGCCGCGGGCTCCCGGAGATCGCGGGGCTCGCCGACAGCGTCTACGTGTCGTTCTACAAGTCCCTCGGCGGGATGTCCGGGGCCGTGCTCGCCGGTCCCGAGGACGTGATGGAGGAGGCCAGGGTCTGGCGCCACCGGTACGGCGGCCTGGTCTTCCAGAACTACCCGGCGGCGCTGTCCGCGCTCCGGGGCCTGGACGTCGAGCTGCCCCGGCTGCCCGCGTACACGGCCCACGCGCGCGTGGTGGCCGACGCGATCCGGGAGGCGCTCGCGGAGGCGGGCACCGGCTGGTCCCGGATCCACCCGGAGACCCCGCACACCCACCAGTTCCAGGTCTGGCTGCCGTACGGGCCCGACGTCCTGACGGCGGCGGCCCTCGCCCAGACCGAGGAGACCGGCACGGCGCTCTTCCGCCGCTGGTTCACCCCCGCCTCGGGCGGCCCGCCGGGGGTGGCGGTGACGGAACTGACCGTGAACGGACCGGGCCTGGAGTGGACGGCGGAGGACGTGAAGGAGGCGGTACGGGACTTCCTGGCGCGCGTGGCGGGGTGACGGGCTCGGGCGGTGCGGGGCCTGCCCGCGCGCGTGGCGGGGTGACGGCCCCGGGCCGTACAGGAAGGTCGGGCGGTACGGGAGGGTCGGGCGGTACGGGAGGCTCGGGCGGTACGGGAGGCTCGGGCGGTACGGGACTTCCCGACCCACGTGGCGGGTGACGGGATCAGTGGCTGCGGTGCAGCCAGCGGCGCAGGGTCGTCCGGACGGGACCGTGCGCCGGGCGGCCCGCCCTCAGGCGCTCGGCGCGGCGGTGGGCGCGGACGGCCCGGAGCACGGCGACGTCATGGGTGCCGGGGGCCGGCGGCGCCGGTTCGCCGAGCGAGGCGGCACGGTAGGAGTCGAAGAGGTACTGGTGCAGAGCGTTCATGTCCTCACCGTGCGGCGCGCCGCCGGGGACCGGCCCCCCGATTGACCGCCCCCGTCAATCCGGGGCCCCGCGATTGACGGGGTCCGTCAAACGTGGCGACAGCTCCCCCGGCCCACCCCGCACCATGGACGGGTGAGCGTGAGCATCGACATCACCGGACTGCCGCACGAGCGGATCGCCTTCTGCCCCTCGCCGCTGGCCGAGCTGGGCGCCGCCCTGCACGCCCTCGCCGAGCCGGCGCACCACCCCCGGCTGCACGCCTGGACGACCACGACGGCGGCGGCCCTGAAGCCGGGGCTGGCGGACCGGCTCCACGAGGCCGACTTCATGTGGCGCTCGACCCGCGCCGACATCCTGCTGCCCGCCCGGCCCCGCGAGACGCTCGCGGAGGAGCTGGACGACCTCGACCTCATGGACGACGAGAAGTACGTGGGCTCGGCCCTGGAGATCTCCTGCGCCAGCCACTACACGCACGGCGCCCCCTCGCCGCTCGTCGACGAGCGGATGCGCCGCCGCGCCCTCGACCTGGCCGCCGCCCGGGGCCCGCGGCAGGTCGCCTTCGTGGAGCGGATGCTGGCCGACCCGCCCGGCACGCGCGCGTGGATCCGGCGGCTCCTGGAGGACTGCGACGAGGCCTTCTTCGCCGACACCTGGCGCCGGGTGCGCGTCCAGCTCGCCGCGGACGCCCGTCACAAGACCGAGCTGATGCGCCGCAGGGGGCTGGCCGAGGCCGTCGCCGACACCTCCTCCGCGATGGCCCTGGAGGAGGACGCGAGCGGCTGCCGGATCGTCGTCGACAAGCTGGTCCAGGGCCGCACCAGCGCGGAGGGCTCGGGCGTGACGTTCCTGCCGACCGCGTTCGGCTGGCCCCACCTCTTCGCCCTGCACACGCCCGGCTGGCAGCCGGTCGTCCAGTATCCGGTGCCCGCCCGCGACCTCGGCGGCGCCGCCCCCGTGGAGACGGTCAAGCTGCGCCTGGAGGCGATCGCGCACCCGATGCGGATGCGGCTGTGCCGCAGCCTGGCCCGGGGCGCGTACACGACGAGCGAGCTGGCCGACACGTACAACATCACCGCCCCCGAGGTGTCCCGTCACATGGCGGTCCTGAAGAAGGCCGGTCTCGCCACCACCCAGCGGCGCGGCCGGTACGTGCTGCACCAGCTGGACGTGGCCGTCGTCGCGCGGCTGGGCAGCGACTTCCTGGAGTCGGTGCTCCGCTAGCCGCCTTCCTGGCGCCGGTGCTCCGCCGGCCGCCTTTCTGGGAGCCGGTGCTCCGGCGGCCGGCCGGGTCAGAGGCCGCCGCCGCCCGCCCGGACCAGGCCCGTCTCGTACGCCAGGACCACGACCTGCACGCGGTCGCGCAGGCCCAGCTTGGTCAGGATGCGGCCCACGTGCGTCTTCACCGTCGCCTCGGAGAGGACGAGCCGGGCCGCGATCTCGCCGTTCGACAGGCCCTGCGCGACCAGCATCATCACCTCGCGCTCCCGGTCCGTCAGCCGCCCCAGCTCCTTGTGCTCGGGGTCCTTGCCCGAGGACGGCAGCATCGGCGAGAAGCGGTCCAGGAGGCGGCGGGTGGTGGAGGGCGCCACCACCGCGTCCCCGCTGTGCACCGAGCGGATCGCGCCGAGCAGCTCGGCGGGCGGCACGTCCTTCAGCATGAAGCCGCTCGCGCCCGCCTTCAGCCCCGAGAAGGCGTACTCGTCGAGGTCGAAGGTCGTCAGGATCAGCACCTTCGGGGCATCCGGCTGCGAGCAGATCCGCCGGGTCGTCTCCACCCCGTCCAGCTTCGGCATGCGCACGTCCATCAGGACGACGTCGACGGCCGTGGAGCGCAGCACTTCGAGCGCCTCGACGCCGTCGCCCGCCTCCGCCACGACCTCCATGTCCTCCTGGGCCGCGAGCACCATGCGGAAACCGGTCCGCAGCAGCACCTGGTCGTCGACGAGCATCACGCGGATGGACATCAGGTCAGTTCCTTAGGGGTCGTCAGTGGCCGGGAAGGACGGTGAGCGGGAGGGGGCTTCCGGGGGCCGGAGGGGTCGTCAGTGGGCGGGCTTGAGGGGGAGCAGGGCGCTGATCCGGAAGCCGCCGCCCGGACGCGGACCCGCGTCCAGGGTGCCGCCGACCATGCCGACCCGCTCGCGCATGCCGATCAGACCATGCCCGCGCCCGTCGGCGCCCCCGTCCTCGTACATCTCCTGCGGCGCGCCCCGGCCGTCGTCCTCGACGAGCAGCCCGAGGCCGTCGTCGAAGTAGACGAGCCGCACGCTGGCGCCGACATCCGGCCCGCCGTGCTTGCGGCTGTTGGTCAGGGCCTCCTGCACGATCCGGTAGGCGGTGAGCTCGACGCCGCTGGGCAGCGGGCGCGGGCTCCCCTCGATCGCGAAGTCGACGGTGAGACCGGCGCCCCGGACCTGCTCCACCAGGTCCTCGATCTGCCCGACGTCGGGCTGCGGCACGTACTCCCCGGCCTCCTGGTGCTCGCCGGTGCGCAGGATCCCGAGGAGCCGGCGCATCTCGGCGAGCGCCTGCCGGCCCGTCGAGGAGATCGTCTCCAGGGCCTGCTTGGCGGTGTCCGGGGAGGAGTCCATGACGTAGGCGGCGCCGTCGGCCTGGACCACCATCACGGAGACGTTGTGCGCGACGACGTCGTGCAGCTCGCGGGCGATCCGGGCCCGCTCGGCGGCGACCGCGACCTTGGCCTGGGCCTCGCGCTCCTTCTCCAGGCGGGTGGCGCGCTCCTCCAGCTGCGCGAAGTAGGCGCGGCGGGTGCGGAGCGAGTCGCCGAGGACCCAGGCGAGGGCGAACGGCACGGTCATGATGATGGTGAAGAAGACCTGGGCCGTGCCGGAGCTGTCAGTCTCCAGCGGCCATCTGAGCTGGGACAGCGTGGAGGCGCTGAGCCCGCCGATGAGGGCGAGCCGGGACGCCCAGCGCGGTCCGTCGTGCGCGGCGACGGTGAAGATGATCACGAGCATGGCGAAGTCGGCCAGGAACGGCCGCAGACCGAGGGCGAGCTGGGCGACGCCCAGCACGACCGTGAGGACCAGCATCTTCTCCGGGGCCCGCCGGCGCAGGGCCACGACCAGGGAGAACAGCGCGGCGACGAGACCGTACGCGACGGGGTGGTCCACCGTCGGGTAGGTCGTCCCCACCCACAGCACGGAGAGCCCGAGGAGGACGACGGCCCAGAAGACGTCGACGCCCGTCGGGTGTCTGCGGATGAAGTCGTAAAGGCGCTGCACGTCACCCAGAGTAGGGAAGGGGGACAGGTGCGGGGATCAACCGTGGGGCCGATCCTTGGCGCGGGGCCCGTACTCCCCGAGGTGGAGACTGGGGCACGTGATGGATGAGACGTGTCAGTGGCAGGGGTGGCGGGAGGCCACGGAGCGGGCGCTGTACGGCCCGGAGGGCTTCTACCTGCGCCCCGAGGGCCCCGCGGGTCACTTCCGCACCTCGGTGCACGCCTCTCCGCTCTTCGCGGCGGCCGTGGCCCGGCTGCTGGGCGAGGTCGCGGACGAGCTGGGCACCGACGAGGTCGACCTCGTGGACGTGGGCGCGGGGCGCGGTGAGCTCCTGACGGCGGTGCTCGCGGCCGTCGGGTCCTCGCTGACGGTCCGGGCGTGGGCGGTCGAGCGCGCGGCCCGCCCGGCCGGGCTCGACCCCCGGGTGGAGTGGACGGACCGGGTGCCGAGCGGCGTGCGCGGGCTGCTCTTCGCGAACGAGTGGCTCGACAACGTGCCGGTGGACGTCGCCGAGGCGGACGCGCGGGGCACGGTCCGGTACGTGGAGGTCGCGCCGGACGGCACCGAGCGCCTCGGCGGCCCCGTGACCGGCCCGGACGCCGACTGGCTGGCGCGCTGGTGGCCGCTGCGGGAGCCGGGCGCGCGGGCCGAGATCGGACGGCCCCGCGACGAGGCCTGGGCGGCGGCGGTGGGCCGCGTCGCCGCGGGCCGCGCGGTGGCCGTGGACTACGCGCACGTGCGGGCCTCCCGGCCGCCCTTCGGCACCCTGACGGGCTTCCGCGCGGGCCGCGAGGTCCCGCCGGTCCCGGACGGCAGCTGCGACGTGACGGCCCACGTGGCCCTGGACGCGTGCGCGGACCGGGCGGAGCACCCGGCCCCGGACGCGGACCCGGTGGAGCGACCGGCCCCGGACGCGGACCCGGCGCGGCGACCGGCCCCGGACGCGGGTCCGGCGGCGCGGGCCCGGGACGGCGGCGGGAGCGGCCCCGGGGCCGGGGCGGGGCTCCCGCGCGCCGAGCTGGTCACGCAGCGGGAGGCGCTGGGGCGGCT
Source organism: Streptomyces sp. NPDC002232 (assembly GCF_042890295.1). Classification (NCBI taxonomy): domain Bacteria; kingdom Bacillati; phylum Actinomycetota; class Actinomycetes; order Kitasatosporales; family Streptomycetaceae; genus Streptomyces; species Streptomyces sp. NPDC002232. The sequence goes on from NZ_JBIARV010000006.1 coordinate 48,947, forward strand.
CGGGGTGTCCGGCGGGCGGCCCCCGCTCGCGCTCGCCTCGACCGACCCCGCCGGGTACGTCCGCGCGCTCGCCGCCGCCGGCCAGGCGGCCGAGCTGACCGCGCGCGGCGGTCTGGGCGACTTCCTCTGGCTGACCCAGCGGGTCCCCGCGGAGGGCGCCCGCTGACCCGCCGCGTCCGCCCTCCGGGCAGCGGCCCGGGGGCCGGGAGCGGCAGGGGATACTGGCCGCATGACGGAGACGACGGTCGGCATCGGCGGCGCGGCGGAGAGCACCGACATGGTGCTGAACATCGGGCCGCAGCATCCCTCGACCCACGGCGTGCTCCGGCTCCGGCTCGTGCTCGACGGGGAGGTCGTCCGGCAGGCCGAGCCGGTGATCGGCTACATGCACCGGGGCGCCGAGAAGCTCTTCGAGGCGCGGGACTACCGGCAGATCATCATGCTGGCCAACCGCCACGACTGGCTGTCCGCCTTCTCCAACGAGCTCGGCGTCGTCATGGCGGTCGAGCGGATGCTCGGCATGGAGGTCCCGGAGCGGGCCGTGTGGACGCGGACGCTCCTCGCCGAGCTGAACCGGGTCCTGAACCATCTGATGTTCCTCGGCTCGTACCCCCTGGAGCTGGGCGGGATCACCCCCGTCTTCCACGCCTTCCGGGAGCGCGAGGAGCTCCAGGCCGTGATGGAGGAGGTCTCCGGCGGCCGGATGCACTACATGTTCAACCGGGTCGGCGGCCTCAAGGAGGACCTGCCGGCCGGCTGGCTGGGGCGGGCGCGGCAGGCCGTCGCGGACGTGCGGTCGCGGATGGACGTGTACGACCGGCTCGTCCTCGGGAACGAGATCTTCCGGGGCCGTACGCGCGGGGTCGGCGTCCTGAGCCCGCGGGCCGTCCACGCCTACGGGGTGTCCGGGCCGATCGCCCGCGCCTCGGGCGTCGACTTCGACCTGCGCCGCGACGAGCCGTACCTGGCGTACGGCGAGCTCCAGGACACCCTGCGGGTCGCCGTGCGGCAGGAGGGCGACTGCCTCGCCCGCTTCGAGTGCCTGCTGGACCAGACCCACAACGCGCTGGACCTGGCGGACGCCTGCCTGGACCGGATGGCCGACCTGCCGCCCGGCCCGATCAACCAGCGGCTTCCGAAGGTGCTCAAGGCGCCGGAGGGCCACACGTACGCCTGGACCGAGAACCCGCTCGGCGTGAACGGCTACTACCTGGTGTCGAAGGGCGAGAAGACCCCCTACCGGCTGAAGCTGCGCTCGGCGTCGTTCAACAACATCCAGGCGCTGGTGGAGCTGCTGCCCGGGACGCTCGTCGCCGACATGGTGGCGATCCTGGGCTCGCTCTTCTTCGTCGTCGGCGACATCGACAAGTAGCCGTCCGCCGGGGGCCGCGGGGCGCCGGGTCCGGTGTCAGCGCTCCCGGCGCATCACGACGTACGCGCGCCGCTCCGCGCCGGGCCGCCGCCGGTCGGCGACGGTCCAGCCCCAGGCCGTGTACCGGTCCGTCAGCGCCGGGACGTCGAGGGTCATGAGCAGGGCCGGTCCGGGCACCGCGGCCCCGAGCAGCGCGTCGTGGAGCCGGCGGCCGAGCCCGCGTCCCTGGTGGCCGGGGGCGACGACGAGTTCGGCGAGCTCGAAGGCGCGGGCGTCCCCGGTGAGGACGGTGTCGCTCCAGCCGGCGGAGAACCCGAGGAGGGCGTCCTCGGCGTCGAGCGCGGCCACGGCGGTGAAGTCGTCCCGCCCGGCGGCCGAACCGAGCAGCCGGTCCACGGTCCGTACGGCACCGAGCGGCGGCTCGTGCCAGGGCTCGCCGCAGAAGGCCTGGGCGCACAGGGCGAGGAGCTCGTCGCGGCGGGCGGCGAGCTCCTCGGCCCCGAGCGGGGCCAGGCGGTACGTCACGAGTTGACCGCGCCGCGCAGTTCCGCCACGTCCAGCTGCTCGGTCTCGTCGTGCGCGGTCAGGTCGATGACCTGGCCGATCGCCCGGGGCGGGGCGGTGACGTGCGGGGCGAGGGGCGGGGCGACCGGCGTGAGCAGCGGGGTCCCGGAGGCGAGGGCCTCTTCGAGGACCTCCTCGCCGACGACGTCGGCGAGGTCGCTGTTCTGCACGGCCTCGATGACCTCCGCCGCCTTCTGCGTACCGAAGAAGTCGAAGCCGCCCTCGGGGCGCGGGACGGGCCTGCGGGCGGCGTACGGGGCGATCGCGGCGGCGGCCGGAACCGCCGGCAGGGCGGTGGCCCCGGCCGGTGCGGCGGGCGGGAGCGCGGGGGCGGCGGCGGCCGTCCGGGTGTGCTGCTCGGTTCCGGCGGCCGCCGCGTGCTTCCCCTGCGGCTCCTCCGTCTCCCGGGCGCGCTCGGCGAGGTCGCGGGCGCGGGCCGCCTCGGCCGTGCGGCGGGCCTGCTGGGCCGCGGCGTTGCGCGGGAGGTCGCGGAGCGCCTGGGCGGCGCGGCGGAAGGCCTCCGGGGTGGGCGTGGAACCGGCGGCCGGCAGCGCCTTGGTGCCGTCCGGGCCACCCGTCTCCAGGGCGAGGACGCGGCGGCCCTCCAGGGCGCTGGCCCGCTCGGTCTCCGCGGTGGCGTACCGGCGGAGGAGGTCGGCGTGCTCGCCGCGCAGCCCGGCGAGCTCCACGCGCTTGGCGCGGAGCTTGGCGTCGAGGCGGACGCGCAGCGCGCGGGACTCCTCCAGGTCGGACTCCAGCTCGGCGGTCCGCTCCTCGGCCTTCCACTGGTCGGCGGTGCGCGCCCGGTCGAGCTCGGCGACCTTGAGGCCGGCGCTCCGGTCCCAACTGCGCATGAGGACGGCGCCGGTGACGGCGGCTGCGGCCGCCGCGGCCGCGAGCAGCCGCGCGATCACCGGGTCGCCGGGCAGCCAGGCGGCCGCGGCGCACACGACCGCGGCGCCGGCGACCGCGGAGGGCGGCAGCAGCTTGTGCAGAGGCGGGGAATGGCGGTGGCGTCCACGTGGCATGGCCTGAAATTTACCGTGCGTAGGCGCCACGTGGGGCGTCGGCCCGGCAATCTCTTGGCCACTTCTCGCCACCAGAAGTGGATATCTCCGGTTCCGGTTCCGTTTCGGGCCGACTCCCCTCCCCCGTCGACTACTTCTTGAGCAGCCCCTTCGTCTCCAGATACGCCTTGGCGACGTCCTCCGGCTTCGCCCGCTCGGCGTCCACCTTGCGGTTGAGTTCGGCGAGATCCGCTGTCGTCAGCACCTTGGTGATCTTGTCCAGGGCGGCGGCTATCTCCGGGGCGCCGGCGTCCTTGGCGTTGAGCACGGGCAGAACGTTGTCCGCGTTCTGCAGCTTCTTGTCGTCGGCGAGGAAGACCAGGCCGTAGCTGTCGATCGTGGCGTCCGTGGTGGTCGTCAGGACCAGCTGGTCCACCCCGTCCTTGACGGCCTGCTTGGCCTGCGGCGTGCCGACGCCCTTGGGGTCGATCCCGGCCACGTCGATGCCGTACGTCTTCTTCAGACCGGGCGCGCAGAAGGGCCGCACCGCGCATTCGTCACCGGCGGCGATCTTCACCTTCAGCTTCGCGCGGCCGAGATCGGAAAGGTTCGTCAGCTTGTTCTTCTCGGCGAATTCCTTCGTCACCGCGAACGCGTTCTGATCGACGGCCTCTCCGGCCGCGAGGACCTTCAGGCCGCGCGGTTCGGCGAGCTTCCGCAGCGCCTCGACCGTGGCCGTGGCGTCGCCCGAGGCGACCGGCTTGTCCTCGGGCGCCTTCGGGCCGTTCACCTTCGCGTTGAGGAATTCCGCGATCGTCGCCGCGTATTCCGGGACGATGTCGATCTCGCCCTTCTCCAGCGAGGGTTCGTACAGCTCGCGATTCTTCACCGTGGTGATGGACACCGCGTACCCCTCGGCCCGCAGCGACTGCGCGTACAGCTCGGCGAGGACCTTGGCCTCGGTGAACGCGGCCGCGCCGACCACCAGGGAGCCCTTCTCCCCGCCGGCGGAGCCGGAGCCCCCGGAGTCCTTCTTCTTGCCTTCCTCCAGGCTGTCACCGCCGCACGCGGCGAGGGCGACGGTCAGCGCCGCCGTACCCACCAGCGCGCCCGCGATACGCGAGACCCTGTTCACGAGATCACCCATCCAGTCAGTGTTCGACAAGTCGTCTGTGTCGGTCGAAGAGGCGGTCCGCGGCCACCAGGACGCCCTCCACCAGGAGGGCGAGCAGCGCCACGAGCACGGCGCCCGCGACGACCTGCGCGGTGTCGTACGTGGCGAAACCGGCCGTGATGATCCGGCCGAGACCGCCCTGCCCGACCATCGCGGCGACGGTCGCGGTGGCGACCACCTGCACCGCGGCCGAGCGGATCCCGGTCATCACCACCGGGCGGGCCAGCGGCAGTTCCACCCGCAGGAACACCTGGCCGCCCGTCATCCCCATGCCCCGCGCGGCCCGCACCGCGGCCCGGTCGACCTCCCGCACCCCCACGTAGGCGTTGGTGAGGAGCGGGGGTATCGCGAAGAGCACCAGGGCGACCACCGTCGGCGCGTAGCCGGCGTTCCGCAGGGGGGACACCATGAACAGGCCCAGCACCGCGAAGACGGGGATCGCCCGCCCCACGTTGGACACGTTCACCGCGAGCGCGCCGCCCCGGCCGAGGTGGCCGAGCCACAGGCCCAGCGGCAGCGCGAGCGCCGCGGCGACGAGGAGCGCGGCCCCGCTCACGTACACGTGCTCGGTGAGCCGCCGCCCGATGCCCTCCTCGCCCGTCCAGTGCGCGCCGGTGGTGAGCCAGCCCCAGGCGTCCGTCACGATGCCCATCTCACCCACCTCCCGGCGCGGTCCGTATCCGGGTCCACGGCGTCAGCAGCCGCTGGAGGCCCAGGAGCAGCAGGTCGGCGGTGACGGCGAGCAGCACGCACAGCACCGAGGCGGCGAGCATCTGCGCCTTGAAGAAGGTCGGCAGCGCGTCCTCGATGAGATTGCCCAGGCCCCCTCGGCCGACGACGGAGCCGACCGTCGTCAGCGCGATCGTGGAGACCGTCGCCATCCTCACGCCGGCCATCAGCACCGGCAGCGCCAGCGGGAGCTCGACCTGCCACAGCATCCGCAGCGAGCCGTACCCCATGCCCCGGGCCGCCTCCCGCGTCTCGGCGGGCACGGCGGCGAGCCCCGCCAGCGTGTTCCGCACGAGGATCGTCAGGGCGTAGAGCACGAGGCCGGTCACGACGAGCGCGGCCGACAGCCCGAAGAGGGGCAGCAGCAGCGAGAACATCGCGAGCGACGGCACCGTGTAGAGCAGGGTGGTCAGGCCGAGGACCGGGCCGGCGAACCGCGGCCTGGCCCGCACCAGGAGCGCGAGCGGGACCGCGACGGCCAGCGCGATCAGTACGGACACGACCGTGATTCCCACATGCTGGAGCAGCGCGTCCGTCAACTCCGTGCGCCGCGTGCGCAGGTACTCGCCGCAGATCCAGTCGTTCGCGACCAGACAGTTCGGTGCGCTCATCGTCCCTCCCCCCGTGTCGTCCGCCCTCCCGAACGCTTGTGTGACGACCCTAACCCGCACCACCGACAATCCCCGAGACCCGCCACAATGCGGCAACACGCCCTTCACACACCCCCGACGCCCAGGGGACAGAATGGGGAACCATGATCCGGTTCGAGCACGTGACCAAGCGGTACGACGACGGCACCACGGCCGTCGACGACCTCTCCTTCGAGGTCGCCGAGGGTGAGCTCGTGACCCTGGTCGGCCCGTCCGGCTGCGGCAAGACGACCACGATGATGATGGTCAACCGGCTCGTCGAGCCGACCTCGGGCCGCGTCCTCGTCGACGGCGAGGACATCGCCGGCGTCAACCCGGTCGCCCTGCGCCGCAAGATCGGCTACGTCATCCAGCAGGTCGGGCTCTTCCCCCACCGCACGGTCCTCGACAACACCGCGACCGTCCCCGCCCTCCTCGGCTGGAAGAAGGCCGCCGCACGCGCGCGTGCCGCCGAACTCCTCGACCTCGTCGGCCTCGACCCGGCCGTCCACGGCCCGCGCTACCCCGCCCAGCTCTCCGGCGGACAGCGCCAGCGCGTCGGCGTCGCGCGCGCCCTCGCCGCCGACCCGCCCGTGCTCCTCATGGACGAGCCCTTCGGCGCCGTCGACCCGGTCGTCCGCGAGCGCCTTCAGAACGAGTTCCTCGCCCTCCAGGCCACCGTCCGCAAGACCGTCCTCCTCGTCACCCACGACATCGAGGAGGCCGTCCGCATGGGCGACCGCATGGCCGTCTACGGGCAGGGCCGCATCGAACAGTTCGACACGCCCGCCACCGTCCTCGGCGCCCCCGCCACCCCGTACGTCGCGGACTTCGTCGGCAACGACCGGGGCCTCAAGCGGCTCGCGGTCACCCCCGTCACCGCGTCCGACCTCGACCCGTGGGCGAAGGACGCCGGAGCGGCCGCGGACGGCGCCCCCGCCCCCGTACCCCTGGGGACCTCCCTCAAGGACGCCCTCGCGGTGCTCCTCCAGCACGACACGGGCCGTCTCACCGTCACCGACGCCGACGGCCGGCCCGTCGGCGTCCTCACCCCGGAGGGCGTCCACCGCGCCCTGCGCCGGGCGTCGGCGGAGTGAGACAGAGGCGGGCCGGGTCCGCCCGGGCGGCGGTCAGCCGGGGCCGGGCCTCCCCGGTGGCCGAGGCGGCCGTCAGCCGGAGCCGGGCGGCCCTCGCCGGAGGGCGGGGCGGCCGTCAGTTCGCGCTGAGCTTCCCGCCGATCCAGACCAGGCCCGGCGCGAGCTCCCTGTTCCACGTGTTGAAGTTGTGGCCGCCGCTGTCCAGCACGATCGACGAGACCTCCGCCGGGCTCTTCACCTTCCCGATGAACTGCCGCGTGCCCTTCAGGTTCCCCTCGCCCCGCTTCGACGAGGTCACCAGGAACGACGTGCTGCCCTGCCGCCCGTGGTCCAGGCTCCACAGCAGGTCGCCCCGCCGGCGCAGCGCCTCGTCCCCGTGGAACAGGTCCCCCGTGGTGACGTCCTCCGCCGCCTTGTAGTACGCGGAGAAGCCCGCGCCCGCCGCGAAGCGGTCCGGGTGGTGGAGGGCGATCTTCAGCGCGCAGTAGCCACCCGTCGAGTTCCCCATGAAGCCCCAGTTCCGCGGCTTCGTCCCCACCCGGTACATCCCCGAGACGGCCTTCGGCAGGTCCTGGGCGAAGAACGTCTCCGTCTGCGGGCCCCCCGGCACGTCCACGCACTCCGTGTCCCGCGGCGGCGCCACCGTCGGGCGCAGCATCACCAGGATCATCGGCTGCATCCGCCCCTCCTTCGCCTGGAGGTACGCCGCCTTCGGATAGTTCAGCCCCTTGAGCAGGTTCTCCGCGGTCCCCGGATACCCGGTGAGCACCACGGCCGCCGGGAACCTCCGCTGCGCGTACCTCGGCTGGAAGTACTCCGGAGGCAGGTACACGTACGCCGGCGAGGCGATCCCGGACCGCTCCCCCGACACCACGACCTTCTGGATCTGTCCCCCGACCGAGGGGCGTCCGCCGCCCGGCACGTCGAGCGTCTGCGTCCCCACCACCCGCACGTCCTTCGAGCCGGCCGCGTGGTCGACGACCACCCCCATCTCCTGCTCCTGGCCGAGCAGGTCGGCCCAGGAGCCGTAGAACAGGAACGACCGGTTCGCCGCGAGGCCCACCGCCGCGAACAGCGCCACCTGGGTCACGAGCAGCAGCCCCACCCGGCCCACGACCGGCCGCCAGCCCCGCCGGGCGAGCCTCGGCCACATCCAGACCGTGGCCAGGAACAGCGCCACGGCCAGCGCCACGGCCGACACGAGGACTTTGTCACTGGTGAGACCCATGAGACGACCGAGCCTTCTTTCCGAGATTTTCCTGGGGACGAATGAACCCGGCCCCGTACGCCGCCGTCATAGAAGGCGCACCAGCCGGAACGGCCCGCCGAACGCGCCGCAGGACCCGACCGGAGTCAAAGACCCTGCGCAGGACCACGGGAAGTACGGGAAGCCATGTCTGTCACGGTAGATGGGGACAAATCGGGATTGGTTCCGATTCGGGTGCGGCGGATTCTCCGCGGCCCCCGCCCCGAGAACGTCCCGGCCCTCGTCGGCACGGCCGCCACCCTCATCGGCCTCATCGACATCGCCGCGGGGGTCTTCCCCCGCTTCCGCGTCAGCCGCATGCACGCCGTCGCCGAAGTCCTCCCCGGCACCCTCGGCCCCCTCTCCGCCGCCCTCTCCCTGAGCGCCGGCGTCCTCCTGCTGCTCCTCGCCCACGGCCTCAAGCGGCACAAGCGCCGGGCCTGGCGCGCCGCCGTCGTCCTGCTGCCCCTCGGCGCCGCCGCCCAGTTCGTCTGGCGCCACTCCCTCCTCGGCGCCCTCCTCTCCCTCGTACTCCTCACCCTCCTCGTACGCCACCGGGGTGAGTTCGCCGCCCTGCCCGACCCCCGCAGCCGCTGGCGCGCCCTCGCCAACTTCGTCGTCATGGGCGCCGGATCCATCGCCCTCGGCCTCGTCATCGTCAGCGCCCACCCCCGCCGCGTCATCGGCAGCCCCAGCCTCACCGACCGCCTCGAACACGTCCTGTACGGACTCTTCGGCGTCGAAGGCCCCGTCGCCTACACCCGGGGCGTCGACTGGACCGTCGGCTACTCCCTGGGCGCCCTCGGCATGCTCACCGCCCTCACCACCATCTACCTGGCCTTCCGCCCCGAGCACCCCGCCGCCCGCCTCACCGACGACGACGAGACCCGGCTGCGCGCCCTCCTCGACCAGCACGGCGGCCGCGACTCCCTCGGCCACTTCGCACTCCGCCGCGACAAGGGCGTCGTCTTCTCCCCCAGCGGCAAGGCCGCCGTCTGCTACCGCGTGGTCTCCGGCGTCATGCTCGCCAGCGGCGACCCCATCGGCGACGTCGAGGCCTGGCCCGGCGCCATCGAACGCTTCATGGACGAGGCCAAGGCCCACTCCTGGACCCCCGCCGTCATGGGCTGCTCCGAGACCGGCGGCCAGGTCTGGACCCGCGAGACCGGCCTCGACGCCCTCGAACTCGGCGACGAGGCGGTGGTCGACGTCGCGGATTTCTCCCTCGCCGGCCGCGCCATGCGCAACGTCCGCCAGATGGTGAAACGGATCGAACGCAACGGCTACACCACCCAGGTCCGCCGGGTCCGTGACCTCGACGACGAGGAACTCGAACGCGTCCGCCGCGCCGCCGCCGACTGGCGCGGCACCGACACCGAACGCGGCTTCTCCATGGCCCTCGGCCGCATCGGCGCCCCCGGCGACGGCGACGCCGTCATAGCGACCGCCCACAAGACCGACGAGGCCGACGCCGGGGACTCCCCCTACGGCGACCTCAAGGCGATCATCCACTTCGTGCCCTGGGGCCCCGACGGCATGTCCCTGGAACTCATGCGCCGCGACCGCTCCGCCGACCCCGGCATGAACGAGCTCCTCATCGTCGCCGCCCTCCAGGCCTCCCCCGGCCTCGGCATCGAACGCGTGTCCCTCAACTTCGCGATGTTCCGCGCCGCCCTCGCCCGCGGCGAGAAGATCGGCGCGGGACCCGTCCTGCGCATCTGGCGCGGCCTCCTCGTCTTCCTCTCCCGCTGGTTCCAGATCGAGTCCCTCTACAAGTTCAACGCCAAGTTCCGGCCCCGCTGGGAGCCCCGCTTCGTCGTCTACCGCAAGAGCCGCGACCTCCCCCGCATCGGCTTCGCCGCCATGCAGGCCGAAGGCTTCGTGAACCTCTCGCTGCCCCGCCCCTTCACCCGCAGGCGCCCCACCCCCGCGCCCCGCCCCTGCGCCCACATCGTCACCTCCCCGGCGACCGACCGCGAGGTCCGCGCGGCCTGACCCCGCCCCCGGGCCCTACGCTGGAGACATGCGTACGACGATCGACCGGGGCACGGCCCGGGGCCTGCCGGAGTGGGACCGCTGCGCGGTCATGGGCGTGGTCAACGTGACCCCCGACTCCTTCTCCGACGGCGGCCGCTGGTTCGACACCACGGCCGCCGTCAAACACGGCCTCGACCTGGTCGCCCAGGGCGCCGACCTCGTCGACGTCGGCGGCGAGTCCACCCGGCCCGGCGCCTCCCGCGTCGACGAGGAGGAGGAGCTCCGCCGCGTCGTCCCCGTCGTCCGGGGCCTCGCCGCCGAAGGCGTCACCGTCTCCGTCGACACCATGCGGGCCGGCGTCGCCGTCCGGGCCGTCGAGGCCGGCGCCGTCCTCGTCAACGACGTCAGCGGCGGCCTCGCCGACCCCGGCATGGTCCCCGCCGTCGCCGCCGCCGAGGTCCCCTTCGTCGTCATGCACTGGCGCGGCTTCAGCGCCGACATGAACAGCCTCGCCGTGTACGACGACGTCGTCGGCGAGGTCGTCACCGAGCTCCGCACCCGTCTGGAGGCCGTCGTCGACGGCGGCGTCGCCCCCGAGCGGATCGTCATCGACCCCGGCCTCGGCTTCGCCAAACTCGCCCCCCACGACCTGGCGCTCGTCGCGCACCTCCCCGAGCTCCGCGCCCTCGGCCGCCCCCTCCTCGTCGCCGCGTCCCGCAAGCGGTTCCTCGGCCACGTCCTCACCCGCGAGGGCGCCGCCCCGCCGCCCGCCCGCGAACGCGACGCCGCCACCGCCGCCGTCTCCGCCCTCGCCGCCCACGCGGGCGCGTGGGCCGTCCGCGTCCACGAGGTGCGGGCCACCGCCGACGCCGTACGCGTCGCCCGGGCCGTCGAGGGAGCCAGGTGAGCCGCACGGACCGCGCCGCCGACGAGGCCGCCGTGGAAGCCGCCAACACGGCCTTCTACGAGGCCATGGAGACCGGCGACTTCGAGCGCCTCTCCACGCTCTGGCTCGACGACGGAGCCACCCCCATCACCTGCGTCCACCCCGGCTGGCCCGTCCTCACCGGCCGCGGCGAGGTCCTCCGCTCGTACGCCCTCATCATGGCGAACACGGACTACATCCAGTTCTTCCTCACCGACCTCAAGGTCTCCCTCGCCGGCGACACCGCGCTCGTCACCTGCACCGAGAACATCCTCAGCGGCGGCCCCGCCGAGGACGGCGCCGAACTCGGCCCCCTCGTGGGCCAGCTCGTCGTCGCCACCAATGTGTTCCGCCGCACACCCGCGGGCTGGCGCGTCTGGTCCCACCACGCCTCCCCGGTGCTGGGCGACACGGAGGAGACGGGCGGCCCCGAGGACGGCCCCGAGGCTTCGAATCCACCCGCCTGACGCGCCCCCGACCCCCCAAGGGCAAGCGCTGTCGGCCCCCGCAGGTAGATTCGAAGTGGACACCCGGCCGTCCGCACCCGGCTGCGTGGCCACCCGAACTACGACAGCAGGAGTGATTCGCGTGGATCGTGTCGCGCTGCGCGGCCTCAAGGCCCGGGGCCACCACGGCGTCTTCCCCAAGGAGCGCGAGGAGGGCCAGACCTTCATCGTGGACCTGGTCCTCGGCCTGGACACCCGCCCGGCGGCCGCCGAGGACGACCTCACGAAGACCGTCCACTACGGGATCGTCGCCGAAGAGGTCGTGGACGTCGTCCAGGGCGAGCCCGTCGACCTCATCGAGACCCTCGCCGAGCGCATCGCCCAGCAATGCCTCGGCCACGCCGGGGTACAAGAAGTGGAGGTCGTCGTGCACAAGCCGGACGCCCCCATCACCGTGCCCTTCGACGACGTGACCATCACGATCACCCGGAGCCGACGATGAAGCCGACCCAGAGCGATCCCACCGTCCAGCCCGTGCCCGCGTCCGTCGTCGCGACCGTCGACGCCGCCGACACGACGCTCTCCAACCCCCGCTGGGCCGTCCTCGCCCTCGGCGCGAACCTCGGCAACCGCCTGGAGACCCTCCAGGGCGCCGTGGACGCCCTCGGCGACACCCCCGGCCTCCGGGTCAAAGCCGTCTCCCCGGTCTACGAGACAGCCCCCTGGGGCGTCGACCCCGGCAGCCAGCCCTCCTACCTGAACGCCGTCGCGCTCGTGAAGACGACGCTGCCGCCCTCCTCCCTCCTGGAGCGGGCCCACGCCGTCGAGGAGGCCTTCCACCGCGTCCGCGAGGAGCACTGGGGCCCCCGCACGATCGACGTCGACATCGTCTCGTACGCCGACGTGGTCTCCGAGGACCCCGTCCTCACCCTCCCGCACCCGCGGGCCCACCAGCGCGCCTTCGTCCTCGCCCCGTGGCACGACGTCGACCCCGAGGCCCTCATCCCCGGCCGCGGCCCGGTGGCCGAGCTCCTCGCCGGCCTCGGCCACGAAGGCGTCACTCCCCGTGCCGACCTGGAACTCCGGCTCCCGGAGTAGTCGTTACGCTCGTGCCAGACCGCCCCAGCGACGACACGAAGGACATCCGGTGAAACAACTGCGGCTGAAGGTGCTCACCGGACTGTTCCTCGTGGCCGGCATCCTCTCGTGGGGTGCCGCCCGGCTCTGGGACGCGGTCGGCACCCTCCCCAGCGTGCCGATCGCCGCGCCGATCGTCCTCGCCGTGATCGCCGTCGTCCTCACCGCGACCGCGCTCTCCCTCCGCGCCCGCCTCAGGGCCCAGCGCGAGCGCCGCCCCGGCGCCAAGGGCGTCGAGCCCCTGATGGCGGCCCGCGCGGTGGTCTTCGGCCAGGCGAGCGCCCTGGTGGCCGCCCTCGTCGCCGGCATGTACGGCGGCACGGGCGTCTTCCTGCTCGGCTCCCTCGACATCCCCGCCCGCCGCGACCAGGCCCTCTACGCGGCCCTCTCGGTCGTGGCGGGCATCGCCGTCATCGCCGCCGCGCTCTTCCTGGAGCGCGTGTGCAAGCTCCCCGAGGACGACGAAAAGAACCAGGCCCCGGCCGCCTAGAAGGCGTCACCGGGGCCCACGTGCGAGGTGCCCGTTCACCAGGAAGGTGGGGTACGGGGCCAGCCGGTAGCCGTAGAAGGTGAAGGGCTTGGCCCCGAGAGCGGGCCGGGCCCGGACCTCGTGGACCCGGGCCCAGGAGGACTCGGGCGGTTCGAGGGGATGGTGCTCGGGGGCGAAGGTGCCACGGTCGGCCCAGCGGTCCGATACGTAGAGCTGCGAGGTCAGCCCTCGCTTCGCCGGAGTGAAGCGCGCACCGATGATCTGTGCCATCTCGATGAGAAACGGCACGTTGGCGCTCGCGATCATCCGCCCCCATCCGTGCTTGATCGTGAAACCGTCACCTTCGATGTATCCGTCGAGAAAGCCTTCGAAGGTGTCGATGTCCCGCAGGACCACACGGGGGAAGCGGTGCCGCATGTGGTGGGCATCGCCACCCACGTAGTGCCGCAGTGCGTCGGAGAGGTACGAGGAGACCACTCGCACCCGGAAGCCGGGCAGATCCCGCTTCAGATAGCCCGACGGCCTGGATACCGCCTCCACACGTGCGGGGACCCCCGCACAGGCCGTCAGCGCGGTCGCGTACCGGGCAGCGAAGCCCCCGTCGTTCACGACCAGGGACACATAGTTCTTGCCGACCGTACCGTCCGCGCACGTGGCCCCGACGAAGTAGCCGAACTCGTACCCCGGCCTGATCGTCAACCGCTCCCGGCACAGCTTCCTCGCGTGGGTCCAGGCGATCACCGTCCCCGCCGCGTCCGCCGCGCGGGTCCAGCCGTCCGGTGTGAGCAGGAGCAGGTCCGGGCCGGCGGTGAAGGTCATGTGGTCCGTGACCACGTCGACGGCCTGCCGCCCCTTCACCGCCGTCACGTCCACGACCGTGGTCTGCACCGTCCGGTCGCCGTCCAGTGTCCACATCGCGCTGCCCGGCACCACGTTCTTGGCCTGCGCGCAGCCGCCCACCAGGTTGACCAGCATCTTGCTGGTCGGCCCGTACCCCATACCGCCCCCTTGATCCGCGAGGAAGTCCGCTGATCAAGGACGCTAGGGAGCAAGGCGGGCAGTTCGCTACGAACGGGCCAGAATCAGGGACATGGCCTCGGCTCGCGTAGTAGCGTCACGAAGTTGCCCACGTACCGCCGAGGTGGTCGTCTTCGCGCCCGGCTTGCGGACTCCGCGCAGCGCCATGCACATGTGCTCGGCCTCGATGACGACGATCGCGCCACGGGCATCGAGGATCCGCATCAGCGAGTCGGCGATCTGCGTCGTGAGGCGCTCCTGGACCTGCGGGCGGCGAGCGAAGACGTCGACCAGCCGGGCCAGCTTCGACAAGCCCGTGATCTTGCCCGATTCGGCAGGTATGTAGCCGATGTGAGCTACGCCGTGGAAGGGGAGCAAGTGATGTTCGCAGGTCGCCGTCAGCTCGATGTCCTTCACCAGGACCATCTCGTCGTGCCCCAGGTCGAACGTCGTCGTCAGGACGTCCTCGGGCTTCTGCCACAGACCCGCGAACAGCTCCTTGTACGCCCGGGCCACCCGCGCGGGCGTCTCTTGCAGCCCCTCGCGGTCCGGGTCCTCGCCGACCGCGATGAGGAGCTCCCGCACGGCGTTCTCGGCGCGCTTCTCGTCGAACTCGCCGATCCTGCCCTCACCGTCCAGCGTCACCGGGTCGGTCATCTCTGCCTCGTTCCGTCTGTGCTCGATACGCGAAAAGCCGCGCCCCCACAGGCTAGAACCTGTGAGGGCGCGGCATCCATTCCGGGCCCCGGGGCCGTCAGTCCTCGGGGTTGTCCACCGGGGCGATGTCGATGCCCTTGGTGGTGTCCACGGCCGGGGTCGCCGAGCCGTTCGCGCTGTTCGTCAGGGCGAGCTCCTTGGGGGAGAGCACCGGCGGACGCGTGGACGGGGTGCGGCGGCTGGAGCCGGTCCAGGCCGGGCGGGCCGGCCGCTTGACGATGGGGGCGAAGATCTCGGCGATCTCCTCCTTGCCCAGCGTCTCCTTCTCCAGCAGGGCGAGGACCAGGTTGTCGAGGAGGTCCCGGTTCTCGACGAGAATCTCCCACGCCTCGTTGTGCGCGGTCTCGATGAGCTTCTTGACCTCTTCGTCGACCAGCGCCGCGACCTCTTCCGAGTAGTCGCGCTGGTGCGCCATCTCACGGCCGAGGAAGGGCTCGGTGTTGTCGCCGCCGAACTTGATGGCGCCGAGCCGCTCGGTCATGCCGTACTGCGTGACCATCGCGCGGGCCGTACTGGTGGCCTTCTCGATGTCGTTCGCGGCGCCCGTGGTCGGGTCGTGGAAGACGAGCTCCTCGGCCGCGCGCCCGCCCAGCATGTACGCCAGCTGGTCGAGCATCTCGTTGCGCGTGGTCGAGTACTTGTCCTCCTCCGGGAGCACCATCGTGTAGCCCAGGGCGCGGCCCCGGGACAGGATGGTGATCTTGTGGACGGGGTCGGCGTTGGGCGAGGCCGCCGCGACCAGGGCGTGGCCGCCCTCGTGGTACGCGGTGATCTTCTTCTCCTTGTCCGACATGATCCGGGTCCGCTTCTGCGGGCCCGCGACCACTCGGTCGATCGCCTCGTCCAGAGCCTTGTTGTCGATCAGCTTCTGGTCGCTGCGGGCGGTGAGGAGCGCCGCCTCGTTGAGGACGTTGGAGAGGTCCGCGCCGGTGAAGCCGGGGGTGCGACGGGCGACGGCGCCGAGGTCGACGTCCGGGGCGACCGGCTTGCCCTTCTGGTGGACCTTGAGGATCTCCAGGCGGCCCTGCATGTCCGGCCGGTCGACGGCGATCTGCCGGTCGAAGCGGCCGGGGCGCAGGAGCGCCGGGTCGAGGATGTCGGGGCGGTTGGTCGCCGCGATCAGGATGACGCCGCCCTTGACGTCGAAGCCGTCCATCTCGACGAGGAGCTGGTTGAGGGTCTGCTCGCGCTCGTCGTGACCGCCGCCGAGGCCGGCGCCGCGGTGGCGTCCGACGGCGTCGATCTCGTCGACGAAGACGATGGCCGGGGCGTTGGCCTTGGCCTGCTCGAAGAGGTCGCGGACCCGGGAGGCGCCGACGCCGACGAACATCTCGACGAAGTCGGAGCCGGAGATCGAGTAGAACGGCACGCCGGCCTCGCCGGCGACGGCGCGCGCGAGGAGCGTCTTGCCGGTTCCGGGCGGGCCGTAGAGCAGGACACCCTTGGGGATCTTGGCGCCGACCGCCTGGAACTTCGCGGGCTCCTGGAGGAACTCCTTGATCTCGTGGAGTTCCTCGACGGCCTCGTCCGAGCCGGCGACGTCGGCGAACGTGGTCTTCGGCGTGTCCTTGGTGATGAGCTTGGCCTTGGACTTGCCGAACTGCATGACGCGGGAGCCGCCGCCCTGCATCTGGTTCATCAGGAAGAGGAAGACGACCACGATGAGGACGAAGGGGAGGAGCGAGAGCAGGATCGAGACGAAGGGGGACTGCTTCGTCGGGGAGACGGTGTAGCCCTTCTCGATCTGTCCGGCCTCGAACTTCTCCTGGAGCTTGTCGGCGAGGTCCGCGCCCTGGGTGCCGATGTAGCTGGCCTGGACCTTGTCGCTCTTGTTGATCTTCTGACCGTCGGCGAGATCGATCTTGATGATCTGCTCGTCACCGGTGGTGAGCTTTGCCTGCTTGACCTGGTTCTTGTCGATCGCCTGGACGACCTGGCCGGTGTCCACCGTCTTGTAGCCCTCGGACGAGCCGACGACCTGCATCAGCACGACCACGGCGAGGACGGCCAGCACGATCCACATGACCGGCCCACGGAAGTATCGCTTCACGTCCATCCATACGGAGCGAGTACGCCCCGTCCCTCCTGCCCGTAGGAAAATGCTGCTGTGAGAGCTGCTGTATGAAAAAGCTGTTCTTCGGACGGTACCTCAGCATCGTCGCCCGCGACCGCCTTCCCGTGGTTCAACGGAGGGAAGGCGGCACGGGTTCCCCGTGAGGACGAGGTCTCAGCCGCCGTAGACGTGCGGAGCGAGCGTGCCGACGAACGGAAGGTTCCGGTACTTCTCCGCGTAGTCGAGGCCGTAGCCGACGACGAACTCGTTGGGGATGTCGAAGCCGATCCACTTGACGTCGATGGCGACCTTCGCGGCCTCCGGCTTGCGCAGGAGGGTGCACACCTCGAGGGAGGCGGGCTCGCGGGAGCCGAGGTTCGACAGCAGCCACGACAGGGTCAGGCCGGAGTCGATGATGTCCTCGACGATCAGGACGTGCTTGCCCTTGATGTCGGTGTCGAGGTCCTTGAGGATCCTGACGACGCCCGAGGACTGGGTGCCGGCGCCGTAGGAGGAGACGGCCATCCAGTCCATGGTGACGGGGGTGGAAAGGGCGCGAGCCAGATCCGCCATCACCATCACCGCGCCCTTGAGGACGCCGACGATGAGCAGGTCCTTGCCCGCGTATTCCGCGTCGATCTTCGCGGCCAGCTCTGCCAGCTTGGCGTCGATCTCTTCCTTGGTGATGAGCACCGACTGGAGGTCGGTGCCCATGTCCTTCTCGTTCACCCGGGTCACTTTCGTTGCAGCGTGCGTCAGCCTTGCCGGATGACCAGTCTGCCACCCTGCCGACGCGCTTCGACGCGTCCGGGCAGGTTGATGGCCCCCTGGCCGCGCCAGCCGGTGATGAGCCGGTCGACTTCCTCGATGTGCCGGGCGAAGAGCGAGCCGGCGGGGGCGCCCTCGGCGATGACGGCGCGCCGCAGGACGCGGCGGCGTACGGCGGGGGGCAGCCCGAAGAGCTTGGCGCACTCGAGGACGCCCGTCTCGTCCCGTACCGATGTCTCCGCGTCGGCGGCCCAGGTGTCGAGGGCGTCGGCGTCGTCGCGGGAGAGCTGGGCCGTTCGGGCGAGGGCTTCGACGACGCCCTTGCCGAGGGCCTTCTCCAGGGCCGGGAGGCCCTCGTGGCGGAGCCGGGAGCGGGTGTAGGCGGGGTCGCTGTTGTGCGGGTCGTCCCAGACGGCGAGTTCCTGCGCGATACAGGCCTTGCGGACGGTCTGGCGGTCGAGCTGGAGGAACGGGCGCCGGTAGCGGCGGGAGGTGCCGGAGACGGCGGCCATGCCGGAGAGCGAGCGGATGCCGGAGCCGCGGGCGAGCCCGAGGAGGACGGTCTCGGCCTGGTCGTCCCGGGTGTGGCCGAGCAGGATCGCGGCGGCGCCGTGGCGCTCGGCGGCGGCGTCCAGGGCGGCGTACCGGGCGTCGCGGGCGGCGGCCTCGGGGCCTCCTTCGCGGCCGACGGTGACCGTGACGGACTCGACGGGGGTGAGGCCGAGGGCGGTCATGCGGTCGGCGACCTCGGCGGCCCGGGTGTCGGAGCCGTCCTGGAGGCCGTGGTCGACGGTGACGCCGCCGGCGCGCACGGGAAGTTTGCGGGCCTCGAAGGCGAGGGCGGAGGCGAGCGCCATGGAGTCGGCGCCTCCGGAGCAGGCGACGAGCACCAGCGGTGCGTCGCCGGTGGTGTGTTCGGTGATGACGTCGTGGAGTACGCGGCGGACCGCCAGGCGTATCGCCGCGACCGCAGGATGGGGACCCATGTCCGGTGCCCTTCGTGATGGGGGTGGGGTGCCTCGGTCGGAGTCTTAACGGTCGGAATGGGGGGTTCGGTCACTCAGAGTGCGTCGATGGTGACAGAAACCCGGCCGTTACCCGAGCATTGCACGCCTCACCCCATGCCAAGGGTCCCTCGGATGGGTGATTGGCGAGGTCTTCTCACGTGTTCGTGTGCCGTGTGCCGCACCTGTCTCAGGAGTCTGCCTTACGGTGCACCCTCGCGATCCAGTCGGCGGGTGCGGCGATCTCGGACTTGGTGGGGAGCGTGTTGGGCGAGGTCCAGACGCGGTTGAAGCCGTCCATGCCGACCTGGTCGACGACGGCGCGGACGAAGCGCTCCCCGTCGCGGTACTGGCGGAGCTTGGCGTCGAGGCCGAGGAGCCTGCGCAGGGCCAGGTCGAGGCGGGAGGCGCCGCGTGCGCGGCGGGCCTGGAACTTCTCGCGGATCTCGGCGACGGAGGGGACGACCTGGGGTCCGACGCCGTCCATGACGTAGTCGGCGTGGCCTTCGAGGAGCGACATGACGGCGGTGAGGCGGCCGAGGATCTCGCGCTGTTCGGGCGTCTGGACGAGCTCGACGAGGGACGGGGACGGTTCGCCCTCCTCGCCCTCGGGGCGGCCGCCGGTGAGGGCCTGGGCGGCTTCGCGGAGGCGCTCGACGACGGTTCCGGGGTCGACGTCGGTGGCCGCGAGGAACGACTGGATTTCGCCCTGGAGATGGTCACGTAGCCAGGGGACGGCGGTGAACTGGGTGCGGTGGGTCTCCTCGTGGAGGCAGACCCAGAGGCGGAAGTCGTGGGGGGAGACCT
Source organism: Streptomyces sp. NPDC002232 (assembly GCF_042890295.1). Classification (NCBI taxonomy): domain Bacteria; kingdom Bacillati; phylum Actinomycetota; class Actinomycetes; order Kitasatosporales; family Streptomycetaceae; genus Streptomyces; species Streptomyces sp. NPDC002232. The sequence continues at coordinate 68,106 of NZ_JBIARV010000006.1, forward strand.
CGAGTTCGCGTTCGACGTGGACGATGTTGGGGGCGACGAGGAGCAGGCGTCCACCGCCGTGCGCCCCTGCGGGGAGGTCGCGGCCGGCGGGCGCGAAGGTCTCGTACTGGCCGAGGATGCGGGAGGCGAGGAAGGACAGCAGCATCCCGAGCTCGACGCCGGTGACCTTGCCGCCGACGGCGCCGAGGACGCCGCTGCCGGGAGTGGTGGAGCGGCGCTCCTGCATCTTGCCGAGGAGCGGGGTGAGCAGCTCGCGGAAGCCGGCGACGTTGGCCTTGATCCAGCCGGCGCGGTCGACGACGAGGACGGGCGTGTCGGCGATGCCGCCGGGGTCGGTGCCCTCGGGGAACATCCGGGTGTAGGCGCGGACGTGTTCCTCGGAGGCCTTGGCGTGCCTGCGGAGTTCGGCGACGACCTCGCGGGCCTCGTCGCGGCTGACTTCGGGTCCGGGCCGCACGAGGCGGGTCGCGGTCGCGACCGCGAGGTTCCAGTCGACCATCCCGGATGTGCCTGCGCCACCGATGCTCGTCATGCGTCAACCGTACGGGCTCGGCGCCTGTTCGGTGAGGGTTCGACGGGGGGCGTGTGCGGTCACTTCCGGCCCGCGAGGGCGGCGGAGAGCCGGTCGAGGGCGGGCTGCGCCTCCGCCGCGGAGGCGGTGCGGCCGGCGAGGAACGCGAAGGCGAGGAGGCGTCCGTCGGCGGTGACGACGGTCCCGGCGAGCGTGTTGACGCCCGTGAGGGTGCCGGTCTTGGCGCGGACGAGCCCGGCTCCGGCGGTGGCGGGGTCGGTGTCGAAGCGGCCGGCGAGGGTGCCGGTGAAGCCGCCGACGGGCAGTCCGGTGAGCAGCGGGCGCAGGGCGGGGCGGGCGGGGTCGGCCGCGCGGGTGAGGAGTCCGGTGAGGAGGGCGGCGGAGACGCGGTCGCGGCGGTCGAGCCCGCTGCCGTCGGCGAAGCGGGCCCCGGCGACGGGGAGGCCGAGCCGGGTGAGTTCGTCGCGTACGGCCTTCTCGGCGCCCTGGAAGCTGGCGGGCTGTCTGCGGGCGAGGGCGGTCTGCCGGGCGAGGGCCTCGGCGAGGTCGTTGTCGCTGTTCGTGAGGGTCCGCTCCACGAGGTCGCCGAGGGGTGCGGAGTGGGTGACGGCGAGCGGGTCGGCGCGGGGGGTGCGGCCGGGGGCGGGGTCGCCGGTGATCCGGATCCCGGCCTCGGCGAGGAGGGCGGCGAAGGCCGTGGCGGTGTCGCGGGCGGGGTCGGCGGTGCGGGGGGCGGGGCCGCTGCGGCTGTCGTCGAGGCGGCCTTCGCGGGTCATGAGGGCGACGACGGGGGCGAGGTTCTCGTTGGGGCCGATGGGGTGGAGGGCCGGGCCCCGGTAGAGGCTCGTGTCGTAGGCGAGGCGTACGGAGGTGTGGCCGCGGGAGGCGAGGGCGCGGGCGGTGTCGGCGGCGAGGGCCTTCAGGCGGGCCGGGTCGAGCGTGGGGTCGCCGCCGCCGGTGAGGGTGACGGTCCTGCCGTCGGGGGCGGCGGTGACGGTGGTGGCGATGCGGTGTTCGGGGCCGAGGGCGGAGAGCGCGGCCGCGGTGATGGCGATCTTGACGGTGGAGGCGGGCGTCATGGGGGTCGCGGCGCCTTCGCCGTAGAGCTGCCGGCCGGTGGCGGTGTCCACGACGGAGGCGGTGCGCAGCGTGCCGAGGCCGGGGTCGGCGAGGAGCGGGACGAGGACGGGGGCGAGGTCGGCGGCCCGTCCGGCGGGGGCGGCGGGGGCGGTGGTGCCGGGGGCGCGCAGGGCGGTGAGGACGCCGGGGGCGCTGGGGGCGGGGGCGGGGCGGCGGGGCGCGGCGGGCGCCGGGGGCGGGGCGTGACGTGTGCCACCCGCCACCGGGGCGGCGGCGCGGGCCCGCTCGGCCGTACGCTGGCCTCCGTCCCACGGTCCGGCCGCGGTCGCCGCGACGGCGGCCAGGACGAGACCGAGGGCGGCGGAGCCCGCCGTGAGCTGCCACGTCCTCGGCTCCGGCATTGCTGACCAGCCCCTTTCGCGATCACACACGTGCGTGAGGGACACTTAATCACCGCGCGTCGTCGCGAGCATTCACTTGTGTTGATTCAGGAGGAGCCACCCGTGGAGTTCGACGTTCTCATCGAGATCCCGAAGGGATCGCGGAACAAGTACGAGGTCGACCACGAGACGGGTCGCATCCGTCTGGACCGTCGTCTCTTCACGTCGACGGCCTACCCGACCGACTACGGCTACGTCGAGAACACCCTCGGCGAGGACGGCGACCCGCTGGACGCGCTCGTCATCCTCGACGAGCCCACGTTCCCGGGCTGCCTGATCAAGTGCCGCGCCATCGGCATGTTCCGCATGACGGACGAGGCCGGCGGCGACGACAAGCTGCTGTGCGTCCCGGCGACGGACCCGCGCATGGAGCACCTGCGCGACATCCACCACGTGGCCGAGTTCGACCGCCTGGAGATCCAGCACTTCTTCGAGGTCTACAAGGACCTGGAGCCCGGCAAGTCCGTCGAGGGCGCCGACTGGGTCGGCCGCGCCGAGGCCGAGGAAGAGATCGAGAAGTCGTACGCGCGCGCCAAGGAGCAGGGCGGCCACTGAGCCCCTGATGCCGTGAGCGTGTGAAGGCGGTGCACCTCTTGGGGTGTGCCGCTTTCGCGTGTCCGGCGCACCTTCATACTGGAATCCAGGATTCCCCGGGGTGAGGCGGAGAGCGTGGTGGCGGAGCGGGACGACGGTGCTCCTGAGGACCGGAAGCCGCAGTCGGACGAGGCGCGGAGCGCGTTCGTCCCGCCGGCCGGGGTGGAGCAGCCGGCGCCGCCCGAGGAGGAGCACGCGACCTCCGAGTTCGCGCTGCCGTCGGGGCTGACGCCCGAGCCGCCGCAGGAGCCGGAGGGTTCCGCGTTCGCGCCGCCCGCCACGTACTCGGCGAAGAGTTCGCCGCCCGCGTTCACCCCGGCGTACGGGGTGCCGATGGTGCGGCTCCCGCGGGACGCGCCGTGGCAGGACCGGATGCGGACGATGCTGCGGCTGCCGGTGGGTGACCGGCCGGTGCCGGAGTCGCTGCGCAAGGAGGACGAGTCCGGGCCCTCGGTGCCGCGCGTGCTCGACCTGACCCTGCGTATCGGCGAGCTGCTGCTCGCGGGCGGTGAGGGCGCGGAGGACGTCGAGGCGGCGATGTTCGCGATCTGCCGCTCGTACGGTCTGGACCGGGTGGAGCCGACGGTCACGTTCACCCTGTTGGCGGTGACGTACCAGCCGTCGCTGGTGGACGACCCGATCACGGCGAACCGGACGGTGCGCCGCCGGGGCACGGACTACACGCGGCTCGCGGCCGTCTACCAGCTGCTCGCGGACATCAACGCGCAGGCGCACGAGGTGACTCCGGAGGAGGCGTACCGGCGGCTCGCGGAGATACGGCGCAACCGGCACCCGTATCCGGGGTGGGTCCTGACGGCGGCTGCGGGCGTCCTGGCGGGCGCGGCCTCGGTGCTGCTCGGCGGCGGTCTGACGGTGTTCTTCGTGGCGGCGCTCGGCGCGGTCCTCGGCGACCGTCTCGCGTGGCTGTTCGCCGGGCGCGGCATGCCGGAGTTCTACCAGTTCCTGGTGGCGGCGATGCCTCCGGCGGCGATGGGGGTGCTCCTGACGCTGCTGCACGCGGAGCTGCGTCCGTCGGCGGTGATCACCGGTGGCCTGTTCGCGCTGATCCCGGGGCGGGCGCTCGTCGCCGCGGTGCAGGACGGCCTGACCGGTTTCTACATCACGGCCTCGGCCCGGCTCCTGGAGGTCGCGTACTTCTTCGTCGCGATCGTGGTGGGCGTGCTGTCGGTGCTGTACATCGCGGTGCAGTTCGACGCGCAGCTGAATCCGGAGGGGGCGCTGCGGGCGGTGGAGCGGCCGGTGACGCAGATCCTGGCGTCGATGGTGCTCTGCGCGACCTTCGCGATCCTGCTCCAGCAGTCGCGGGCGACGGTGCTGTTCGCGACGCTGAACGGCGGGGTGGCGTGGGTGATCTACGCGTCGATCGCGGTGACCGCCGGGGGCTCGACGGTGATGGCGACGGCGGTGGCGGCCGGTCTGGTCGGGCTCTTCGGGCAGCTGATCGCCCGCTACGAGCACACCTCGTCGCTGCCGTACGTGACGGCGGCGATCGGGCCGCTGCTGCCGGGTTCGGCGACGTACTTCGGGGTGCTGGCGATCGCCCAGAACAATCTGGACCAGGGCTTCGCCTCGCTCGCGAAGGCGGCGGCGCTGGCCCTGGCGATCGCGATCGGCGTGAACCTGGGGAGCGAGCTGGCACGGCTCTTCATGCAGGCCCCGGGCGCGGCGGCGGCGCGGCGCGCGGCCAAGCGCACCCGAGGCTTCTAGGGCGTGTCGTCACACTCCCGTCCGCCCCGCGACGACGGGAGTGTGACGACGCCCTGGCGGCGTGCTACCGCTTGGCGTGGCGGCCGCGGGAGGACTGCGGGTTCGGCGTGCCGGGGCCGTCCTGGTCGGTCCGCGGCGGGTTCTTCTTCGACTGGGAGCGGGCCCGCAGGAGCTCGATCACGACGGGGATCACGGAGATCAGGACGATCCCGACGAGGATCATCTCGATGTGCTGGTGGACGAACTCGACCTTGCCGAGGGAGGCGCCGAGCAGCGTCACGCCCGCGCCCCACAGCACGCCGCCGATGACGTTGAACGTGATGAACGAGCGGTAGTTCATCCGGCTCACACCGGCGATGATCGGCGTGAACGTCCGGACGATGGGGACGAAGCGGGCCAGGATCAGCGACTTCGGTCCGTGCTTCTCGAAGAACTCGTGCGCCTTCTCGACGTTCTCCTGCTTGAAGAGCTTGGAGTCGGGGCGCTTGAAGAGGGACGGGCCGACCTTGCGGCCGAAGAGATAGCCGACCTGGTCGCCGATGACGGCGGCGGCCACCACCAGGGTGCACACCAGCCACAGCGGTGTGTCCAGCTTGCCGGTGGTGACCAGCAGGCCGGTGGTGAAGAGCAGCGAGTCGCCGGGCAGGAAGAACCCGATGAGCAGGCCGGACTCGGCGAAGACGATGACGAGGACACCGATCAGACCAAAGGTCCCGATCAGATAGTCCGGGTCCAGCCAGCTCGGTCCGAGGGCAAGCGTGTTCACGGGTTCCGGGCTCCTGCGGTGGTGGGGGCTTGGGGGACGGCTGGCCCCAAGCTATCAACGCGGGCCGGAGCCACCCGGTTCCACCCGGCCCCCACGGGATGCGGTCCCGGCCCGCCGGCCCGAGGCTTGGGGGTCAGGAGGTGCATGCCGATGGGCATCGAGGAGTACGGAGGCGGCCAGGGGCCGCACCCCGACGTGCTGGTCGTGACCACGAACGACGTGCCGGGCTACCAGGTCCGGACGGTGATCGGTGAGGTCTTCGGGCTCACCGTCCGCTCCCGCCATCTGGGCAGCCAGATCGGCGCGGGCCTGAAGTCGATGATCGGCGGTGAGCTGAAGGGTCTGACGAAGACCCTGGTGGAGACCCGCAACCAGGCGATGGAGCGCCTGGTGGAGCAGGCGAAGGCGCGCGGCGCGAACGCCGTGCTGATGTTCCGCTTCGACGTGACGGAAGCGGCGGACGTCGGCACGGAGGTCTGCGCGTACGGCACGGCGGTGGTGATCGAGCCGCACGTCTGAGCCCGCCGGCTCGCCCGGTCAGGCCGCCAGGCGCGCGGCGTTCGCCCGGACCGCCTCCCGCAGGTGCTCCGGGAGGCCCGGGTGGATCGAGTCGTAGAAGGCGTGGAAGTGCGCGTCGGCGACGTACATCTCGGCGAGCTCCAGGTGCGTCTTCGGGTGGCAGGCGAAGAACCAGGTGGTGAGGTGGCGGCGGTGGGCCTCGGCGAGGTCCATCGCCTCCTCGGACCGGGGGCCGGTGCCCGCGGCCATCAGGTCGGCGTAGGCGGCGCCCCAGACGTCGACCTCGTCCTTCATCCGCTGCCAGTCCTCCTTGCCGTACGCGGCGGCCCGCGCCCGCGCCTCCTCGTGGGACCAGGAGCCGCCCCAGCGGCGGGCGGTCTCCTCCGCGAACCTCTCGGGGTCCTTGTCCCCGAAGACCTCGAACTTCTCCTCGGGCGTGAGGTTGATACCCATCTTCTTCGCCTCCATGGCGTGCTCGACGGCCGCCGCCATCCTCGTCAGCTCGCCGATCCGCGCGGTCAGCAGCGCGTGCTGCCGCCGCAGGCGCTCCCGCGGGTCGGCGTGCGGGTCGTCGAGGAGGGCCGCGACCTCTTCGAGGGGGAAGCCGAGCTCCCGGTAGAACAGGATCTGCTGGAGCCGGTCGAGGTCCGCGTCCTCGTAGCGGCGGTGCCCCGCCGCGCTGCGGCCGCCCGGCGAGAGCAGCCCGATCGCGTCGTAGTGGTGCAGGGTGCGCACCGTGACCCCGGCGAAGCCGGCCACCTGTCCCACGGAGTAGCCCATCGGCCGTCCGCCCCTTCTCTCTGTCGGTACGCCGTCCAGCCTGGGTCCTGACGCGACGTGAGGTGCAAGTCCGGGCGGGGGTGTTGTCCCGGATCCCCGCGCCGGGGCCGTTCCGGGCTATTCAGGGTGTTGTGCGGCATTTGCTCACCTATGGTGGGGCGGTGGCCACCGATCATGCTCCGCCTCCCCCCGAGGCGTCCGCCCGGCTCCTCCTCCCCCAGATCCTCCCCGCGCTCCTCGTCGGTGTGGGCGCGAGCCTGCTGTTCCTCGGGGTCAGCTTCGTCGCGGAGGAGTTCCAGCACGTGCTCTGGAACGACCTCCCGGACGCGCTCGGCGTCGGGCGGTACTCCTCGCTCTGGATCATCGTCATGCTCACCGCGACCGGCGTCGCCGTGGGCCTCGTGGTGTGGAAGATCCCCGGACACGCCGGACCGGACCCGTCCGCCGAGGGACTGGGCGGACCGCCCCACACCCCCGGGATGGTGCCGGGCCTGCTCCTCGCCAGCACCCTCGCGCTGGCCGGCGGCGTCAGCCTCGGCCCCGAGAACCCGATCATCACCGCCAACATCGCGCTCGTGTACTGGCTCGGCCGCAAGGCCGCCCCGGAGGCGCCCGGCGCCGCCTGGGTCGCGCTGGCCTCGGCCGCCACCATCGGCGCCCTCTTCGGCACTCCGGTGGCGGCCGCCCTCGTCCTCTCGGAGGCCCTGGTCGGGCAGCCGGGCCGGGGCTCGCTCTGGGACCGGCTCTTCGCCCCGCTCGTCGCCGCCGGCACCGGCGCGCTGACCACCCAGCTCCTCGCCGAGCCCAGCTTCGACATCGGGCTCCCGCCGCTGGACGACCCCGGCTTCGGCGACGTCGCCGCCGCCCTGGTGATCGCCTCCGTCGCCGCCCTCCTCGGCCTCGCCGCCTGCTACCTCTTCCCGTACGTCCACGCCGCCTACCGGCGGCTGCGGCACCCCCTGGTGATGCTTCCCGTCGGCGGCCTCACCCTCGGGCTCCTGGGCGCCCTCGGCGGACACCTGACCCTCTTCAAGGGCCTGGCGGAGACCAAGGAGCTGACCGCCTCGATCGGCGGCTGGTCCTCGGGCGAGCTGCTCAAGCTGGCCGTGGTCAAGCTCCTCGCCCTCCTCGTCGCCGCCTCCTGCGGCTTCCCGGGCGGCCGGATCTTCCCGGCCGTCTTCATCGGCGCCTCCTTCGGCCTGTGCGCCCAGGCCCTCGTCCCCGAGGTCCACCCGGCCGTCGCCGTCTCCTCCGCCGTGCTGGGCGTGCTGCTCGCCACCACCCGTCAGGGCTGGATCAGCCTCTTCACCGGCGCCGTCCTCGCCGCCTCCCCCGCGATGCTCGCCGTGCTCTGCCTCGCCTCCCTCCCGGCCTGGCTGATCGTCACCGGCCGCCCCCAGCTCGAACTCGACCACGAGGGCCACTCCCTGCACTGACCCGGGCGCCTCCCGCGGCGGGCTACTTCCCGAGCCGCCCGAACTTCCCCACGGCCAGCGGGAGGAAGACCAGCAGCAGCGCCAGCGGCCACAGCACCGCCTCCGTGACGTGCCCCGGCGCCCCTCCCGGACCGCCGAAGAGGTCGCGCACCGCCGTGGCCGTGGCCGACATCGGGTTCCACTCCACGACCGTGCCGAGCCAGCCCGGCATCGACTCCGGCGAGGCGAAGGCGTTCGACAGGAAGCCCACCGGCCACACCAGGATCTGCACGGCCTGCACCAGCTCCGCCTTCCCGGCGACCAGGGCCAGGAAGATCCCGACCCACAGCATCGCGAAGCGCAGCAGGAGCAGCAGCCCCAGCGCCCCGGCGGCGGCCGCCGGACCGCCGTCCGCGCGCCAGCCGAGCGCGTACCCCACGCCGACCATCACCAGCAGCCCCACCGCCGACTGGAGCATGTCGGCCGCCGCCCGCCCCACGAGCACCGCCCCGTCGGCCATCGGCAGGGACCGGAAGCGGTCGATGACGCCCTTGTCGAGGTCCCGCACGACCGCCGTCATCGTGCCTTCGAGACCGAACACCATGGTCAGGGTGAGCATGCCCGGCACCAGGTAGTCGACGTACGCGCCGTCGACGGTCCGGCCGCCGCCGACCAGGTAGCCGAACATCAGCAGCATCATCACCGGGAAGACCAGCCCGACGAGGACCTGGACCGGCTGCCGCGCCCAGTGGGCGAGCTCCCGCCGGGTCATCGTCCAGCAGTCGCCCGCCACGTGCGCCGCGGTCATGCCGCCACCTCCTCGGTACGGGACGTCAGGTGCAGGAAGACCTCGTCCAGGGTCGGCCGCCGCAGGGCGATGTCCTCCGCCTCGATGCCGGCCTCGTCGAGGGCCCGGACGGTCTCGGCGAGCGCGGCCGTCCGGTCCGTGACCGGGGCGCCGATCCGCCGCGCGTCGGCGTCCACGTCCACCGTCGCCCGCGGGACGGGCAGCAGCCCGGCCGCCTCGTCGAGCCGCGCCGCGTCCCGGACGACCACGGTGATGCGGTCGGAGCCCACGCGCGCCTTGAGCGCGTCGGGCGTGCCCTCGGCGACGACCCTGCCCCGGTCCACGACCGAGATCCGGTCGGCGAGCCGGTCGGCCTCCTCCAGGTACTGCGTGGTGAGCAGGACGGTCGTGCCCCCGCCGACCAGCGAGCGCACCGAGTCCCAGACCTCGGTGCGGCCGCGCGGGTCCAGCCCTGTGGTCGGCTCGTCGAGGAAGAGCACCTCGGGCTCGGTGATCAGCGAGGCCGCCAGGTCGAGCCGCCGCCGCATGCCGCCGCTGTACTGCCGGACCGGCTTGCGGCCGGTGTCCGCGAGGCCGAAGCGCTCCAGGAGCTCGTCGGCCCGCGCCCCGGCGCCCCGGGCGCCCAGGTGGTGGAGACGGCCGAACATCTCCAGGTTCTGCCGGCCGCCCAGCTCCTCGTCGAGCGCGGCGTGCTGGCCGAGCAGCCCGATCCGCCGGCGCACCTCCCGCGCGCCGGTGCGCACGTCGTGCCCCGCGACCCGGACGAGGCCCTCGTCGTGCCGCAGCAGCGTGGCCAGGATCCGTACGGTCGTGGTCTTGCCCGCTCCGTTGGGGCCGAGCAGGCCGTGGACGGTCCCCCGGCCGACGGCCAGGTCGAGCCCGTCCAGGGCGCTCTTCCCCCCGTACCGCTTCCGTGCGCCCTCCACCAGGACGGCTTCCGATGTCATCCGTTTCCTCCCGTGAGCTCAGTAGTCAAAATTGATTAGCGGGCTGCGACGGAGCAGGGTATGCCCCTCGTGGGCAATAATCAAACTTGATTAGCTCGCATAAGGGTTCTCCTCGCCCTCCGCGAGCACCCCCACGAACGGATCGCCCTCGCCCGCGAACACGAACGCTCCGCCCTCGATCCGCTCGATGAGACCGAGCGTCCACTCCTTGCCGGAGTCCACCGAGTGGACCCACAGGTGCATGATCTGGCCGATGTGCCCGAGCTGCTCCGGACCGCCCTCCGGCGTGTAGTACTCCGTGACCGTCGCCCGCCACTCGTCCAGCGCCCTCACCCTCCGGCGCAGCAGCTCGACGGCCTCCGCGCGGGGCAGGTCCACCATGAAGCCGATGGCCGCCGACAGGACGTCCATCTTCTGGTCGTGCGTGGTCAGCGCCTCGCGCAGCAGCGCGAAGTACTCCTCCGTGCCGCGCTCCGTCAGCTCGTACTCGACGCGCGGCGGCCCGCCCACGGCGCTCGGCGCGACCTCGTGCGCGCGCAGCAGTCCCTGCTTCGCCATCTGCTTCAGCGCGTGGTAGATCGAGCCGGGCTTGGCGTGGGACCACTCGTGCGCGCCCCAGTACTCCAGGTCGTTGCGCACCTGGTAGCCATGGGCGCGACCGTGCTGCTTGACCGCGCCCAGGACGAGAAGTCGGATGGCTGACATGCCTCGATGCTAGTCAGCGGCGGTGCGGATCCGGGCGGGAGCCCGGGCCGTGGCGGGCGCGCCCCGGCCGCGCGCCGCCGCCGCGAGCCCGGCCCGATCGACGGGGCACCACCCCCTAGGCGAGGGAGCGCTCCTCCGCGATCAGGTCGAAGGAGCCCTTGCCGTCCAGGGACTCGCGGACGACGTCCGCGTGGCCCGCGTGCCGTCCCATCTCCTGGACCAGGTGCAGCAGCATCCAGCGCACCGACACCCGCCCGTCCGCCGGGAACCAGGGCGCGGGCGGCAGCGGGAAGGTGTCGTCCAGGCTCGGCACCGTACGGACGAAGTCCTCGGTCTGCTTCGCCACGTCCGCCCAGAAGGCGAGGACGCCGGGAATCGTCTCCCCGTCCACCAGCCGGAAGGCCTCGCCCCAGGTCTCCTCGGAGCGCTGCCGCTCGTTCGGCCGCTCCTGGGCCAGCCTCAGCCAGTTGAGCTCGACCTCGGCGACGTGCTTGACCAGCCCCGAGAGGCTGAGCTCGCTGGCGCTGGGGCGGCTCGCCGCCTGCTCCTCGGTGAGCCCGAGGAGCGAGCGGCGGAGCGCGGCGCGCTGGGCCTCGACGAAGTTCAGGAACGCGCCGCGCTCGTCGCCGTGGGCCTCCGTGGGAACAAGGGCAACCATGATCTCCGCCTTACGTAGCTGTGGCTTCTCCGACAACCCTCACGCTACGGACCCTTGCGGACACCTACTGTCCTGAAGGGGATCAGAACGGGAAGCGGCTGCGGCCGTGCTGGATCGAGATCCACTTCTGGGTGGTGAAGGAGTCCACCATCGCCTCGCCGTTCAGCCGCCCGACGCCCGAGTGCTTCTCGCCGCCGAAGGGCACGATCGGCTCGTCGTGCACGGTGCCGTCGTTGATGTGGATCATGCCGGTGTGGATGCGCTTGGCGAGGCGCACGCCCCGCTCGACGTCCCCGGTGTGGACGGCGCCGCTGAGCCCGTACGGCGTGTCGTTGGCGATCCGTACGGCCTCCTCCTCGCCGTCGAAGGGGACGATCAGGGCCACCGGGCCGAAGATCTCCTGACCCAGGACCGGGGAGTCGGCGGGGATGCCGGCGAGCACGGACGGGGAGACGAGGTTCCCGTCGACCGTGCCGTGCAGCAGCGCCGTCGCGCCGCCCGCGATCGTCTGGTCGACGACCGAGGAGACGGCCTCCGCCTGCTGGCTGTTGATGAGGGGACCGATGTGGGTGGCGGGGTCGGCCGGGTCGCCCACGCGCAGGGTCTTCACCTTCGCCACGAACTTCTCGGTGAACACCTCCTCCAGCGTGCGGTCCACCAGGATGCGGTTGGCGGCCATGCAGACCTGGCCCTGGTGCACGAAGCGGCTGAAGACGGCCGCGTCGACCGCGTAGTCGACGTCGGCGTCGTCGAGGACGATCAGGGCGCTGTTGCCGCCGAGTTCGAGGACCGCGTGCTTGAAGTTCTGCGCGCAGACCGTGGCGACGTGCCGACCGACCTTGTCGGAGCCGGTGAAGGAGATGACCTTCGGGACCGGGTGGGTGAGGAGGGCGTCGCCGATCTCCGCGATGTCGGTGACGACGACGTTGAGCAGCCCGGCCGGCAGACCGGCCTCCTCCAGGACCTTCGCGACCAGCGTGCCGCCGCAGATCGGGGTGTTCTGATGCGGCTTGAGGACGACGGCGTTGCCGAGCGCGAGCGCGGGCGCGACCGACTTCAGGGAGAGGAGGAAGGGGAAGTTGAAGGGGGAGATGACACCGACGACGCCGACCGGGACGCGGTAGACGCGGTTCTCCTTGCCGTCGACCGGCGAGGGCAGGATGCGGCCCTCGGGGCGCAGCGCCAGCTGGACCGCCTCGCGCAGGAACTCCTTGGCGAGGTGCAGCTCGAAGGCCGCCTTGAGACGGGTGCCGCCGAGCTCGGCGACGATCGTCTCGGCGATCTCCTCCTCGCGGTCCTCGACGATCCGCAGCGCCCGCTCGAAGACGAGACGCCGGGTGTACGGGTTGGTCTCGGCCCACGCCGTCTGGGCGCGCTCGGCGGCCCGGTAGGCCCGGTCGACCTCACCCGCGGTGGCGACGGTGATCGAGGCGAGCTTCTCCCCCGTGTACGGGTTGAAGTCGATGATGTCCCACGAACCGCTGCCCGGCTTCCACTCGCCGTCGATGTACTGGTGGGCCAGGTCGGTGAAGTGCGACATGGTGGTGACCCCTCTACCCGCTATCTGCAGTGCGACTGATGTGGCGTCATCGTACTGATGTATCAGGAGAGTTGAAGGAGACCTCGGAGAAGGTCCCGGCTTTCGGCCGGATCCGGCCCGTCCTTCTGCAGCTTCTCCATCACCCGCTGGTACTGGGCGACCTCCTCGCGCTTGTCGAGGTAGAGGGCGCTGGTGAGCTGTTCGAGGTAGACGATGTCGGAGAGGTCGGACTCGGGGAAGCTCAGCATCGTGAAGGCGCCGCTCTCGCCGGCGTGGCCGCCGAAGCTGAAGGGCATGACCTGGAGCGTGACGCCCGGGTGCTCGGAGATCTCGATGAGATGCCTCAACTGCCCCCGCATGACCGACCGGTCGCCGTAGGGGCGGCGCAGCGCGGCCTCGTCGAGGACGGCGTGGAACTGCGGGGCGCGCTCGGAGACGAGGACCTTCTGGCGCTCCAGGCGCAGGGCGACCCGGCGGTCGATCTCGGCGCGCGGGGCGTCGGGCATGCCCCGGGTGACGACGGCCTGGGCGTAGGCCTCGGTCTGCAACAGGCCGTGGACGAACTGCACTTCGTAGACACGGATGAGGGAGGCGGCGCCTTCGAGTCCGACGTACGTCTGGAACCAGCCCGGCAGGACGTCGCCGAAGCTGTGCCACCACCCGGCGACGTTGGCCTCGCGGGCGAGTCCGAGGAGCGCGCCGCGCTCGGCCTCGTCCCCGACCCCGTAGAGGGTGAGCAGATCCTCGACGTCCCTGGCCTTGAAGCTCACCCGTCCCAACTCCATGCGGCTGATCTTGGATTCGGACGCACGGATGGAATACCCGGCCGCCTCGCGGGTGATCCCGCGCGACTCGCGCAGCCGCCTCAGCTGGGAGCCCAGCAGGATGCGCCGCACCACACTCCCGCTCGCTCCGCCCGATTCGCCTGCGGTCACGGCTCTTCGCCTCCCCTATACGGTGTCGAGCCCCCGTCGAGCCCCGGATTCTGCCATCAAACGCTTCAGCGCGTACACATTCGATTACGGAAAGGCGGCGACTTCCGGGCAACGGAGCGCACCACACGGTCACAGTGGGTGCGGATCCGGGAAAGTTCCCCTCATCGGGTGGACGACTTATGCACAGATTCGGCACGTCGACGGACAGGTCCGGCGCGTGCACGTGCATCTGCCCTTGCATCCAGTGGTCGCATTCGGAACCATGGTGCCCGCGCAGCCGCGTACTCGTTCGTGTTGTCGTGTTGTCGCACCACAGTCGCGATTCCCGGGAGTGCCTCGCATGGGGACGAATGGATCGACCGTGCTCGAGCCGTTACGGCAGGGCCTGCCGCCGATCGATCCCGGCGCCGTCTCCACCTCCGCCTCCTGTGCCCTGCCCGCCCGGTACGAAGCCGTGCGCGGGGCCCGCAAGTTCACCAGCAGCACGCTCGACCGCTGGGAGCTGTCGGAGCGCTTCGACGACGTGGCCCTGGTCGTCTCCGAGCTCGTCACGAACGCGCTGCGTCACGCGGTGCCCGCCGACGCGCCGCAGGAGGAAGGCCAGAACCCGCCGGTCCGGCTGCACCTGATGCGCTGGGCCTCGCGCCTGGTGTGCGCCGTGCGCGACCCCAGCCGCGAGAGCCCGGAGGCGCGCGGCGGCGAGGAGGACTTCGCCGCCGAGTCGGGGCGGGGCCTCTTCCTGGTGGACTCGTTCAGCGACAGCTGGGGCTGGCACCCGCTCGCCGGGACGCTCCAGGGCAAGGTGGTGTGGGCGCTGTTCCGGATCGGACCGGAGTAGCGCCGAGAACGACAGAAGGGCCCCGACGGCAACCGTCGGGGCCCTTCTCGCGTCTCAGGTGTCGTCACACGAAGTGGTCGAACTCGCCGTCCTTGACACCCAGCAGAAGGGCCTCGATCTCGGCGGGCGTGTAGACGAGCGCCGGCCCGTCGGGGTGCCGTGAGTTCCGTACGGCGACGTCGCCCCCCGGCAGCTTCGCGAACTCCACACAGGATCCCTGGGAGTTGCTGTGCCGGCTCTTCTGCCACACGACCCCTCGCAGCTCCGTGGCCGCCATGCCGTTGTACGCGTGATGCGCATGATGCACTGGTAGCTCCCCGAGTTGCTTGGTGCAGGTGTCAACTTCCTCGGATCATAGCTGTGTTCATATGCCGATGCATGAGCAGATGCACGTGCACAAGGGGTGGCGTAGCGACTACGCGACAGAGCGTGCTACCGGCGGGTAGGGCTCCGCTCGGCGATGGGACACCCGGACCTCACGAGGTCAGCGCTCCTCTCGGAAGTCGACGTGCCGGCCGGCGACCGGGTCGAACTTGCGCAGGGCGAGCCGGTCGGGGTCGTTGCGGCGGTTCTTGCGGGTGACGTAGGTGAATCCGGTTCCGGCGGTGGACCGGAGCTTGATGACGGGGCGGTGCTCGTTGCGTGCCATGGTGTGTAGAGTAAATGAAAATGAATCCCATTGCCAATAGTTCTGGGGAGAGGTGGGTCACCCTTGTCCGCACACGGCCGGCCGGCCGGAGCACGACCCGGATCCGACACGGGGCCGACCCCGCGCCGCACGCCGGGGCAAGGCCCGGCAGCAGAGCCCCGCACCCTCGCCCGCGCCGTGCGCCGCAAGGCGGTCCTGGCGCGCTGCGCCGTGCGGCGGGCCGCGCTGAGAGCGATCACCGGCCGCCCCACCGCCGGGCCGGGCGGGGGCGAGGCTCCCGCGCGGGGACGGGCTTGCGAGAGAGAGGGAGGCGCGGGGGAACGAGCTGTCGGCGCGTCCGTCAGTTCTCCAGGGTCGCCAGGCGGGCGCCCGCGCGGTCGTAGAGCGTGACGGCGGTGACCCCGCCGCCCGGTCCGGTCGACGCGTACCAGACGCCCCAGCCGGGACGGCCCGGCAGTGCGAGCAGGGTGGCGAGGACCGTCCGTCCCTCGGGGCCGGTGGTCAGCTCGACCCGGCCCGCCGCCGTCGTGCCGTAGTAGAGACCCGAGTGGAAGGCGCCCTCGGGACCGCCCTCGCTCTGGTAGGAGACACCGGGCGCCGCGCGGTCGATGTTGCCGTCGGACACGCCGCGGAAGTTCTCCAGGCCGTCCGGATCCCTCCAGTGCTTGCCGTCCGCCGTCAGCCACACCGTGAACCCCCGCCCGGCCTCCACCCGCTCGCCGGGGCGGACGGTACGGATCCGGTCGGGGGCCGTCGGCGAGGGCCGGACGGCGGTCGGCCGCGCGGCCACCCGCGCGGGCTCCGGCGGGGACGGCCGTACGGGGACGAGGGCCACGGCCGCCGCCACGACCGCCGCCGCCCCGATCACCGAGACCGCCGAGAGGGCCGCCGTCCGGCGCCGCCGCCGCGCCCGGCCCGCCCGCCGCACGGCGGCCAGCGGCACCGGCCCCGGGGTGACGTCGAACGCGGCGCGCGCGAAGGCGGCCCGGACGTCGGGGGCGTCGGCGGTGTCGGTGGCGTCGGTGGCGTCAGTGACGCCGGTGACGCCGGTGGCGTCGGTGGCGTCGGCAGGGCCGGTGGCGGCGGGGCCGGGCGCGGACGGGCCGGGCTCGGGCGGGGGCGTGGGGTTCATCGTCGGGCTCCGGACGCGAGGGGGAGGACGGGGGCGGGGGCGGCCGGGACGCCGGCGAGCCGGGGATCGGCGCGCAGGGCCGCGAGGCCGCGCCGGGCGTGCGACTTGACCGTGCCGAGCGAACAGCCGAGCACGCTCGCGATCTGCGGCTCCGTCAGGTCTTCCCAGTAGCGCAGCACCATCACGGCACGCTGGCGCGCGGTGAGGTCCGCGAGGGCCGCGAGGAGCGCCGTGCGGTCCTCGACCGCCTCGGCGTGGCCCGACGAGGTGGGGCGGAGGGACTCGGGCAGCACCGGCGTCAGGAGGTGGGCGACCCGCTTCCGGCGGATCCTGCTGAGGTTGTTGTTGATCAGCGCGCGGCGCACGTAGAGGTCGATCTCGGCCCGGGGAACCCGCCGCCAGCGCCCGTAGACCTTGGCCAGCGTCGTCTGCACCAGGTCCTCGGCCTCGTGGAAGTCCCCGGTCAGGAGCTGCGCCGTGCGCACCAGGCGGGGCCAGGCGGCGACGGCGAACTCGGCGAAGCCGTCGTCCTCTTCGGCGGACTCCTGCGGCTGCGGCACGGTGTCGGACCTCGCGATCTGTCGGTGGGAGGGGCGGGTGGCGTGGGGCCCGCCCCGTGCCGGGCCCCACGCCGTGGCGTACGCGTCGCGTACGCCGGTCAGGACGTCCGGGCCGGCAGCTCGGCCAGGACCTTGCCCGCACGGTCGTAGAGCGTCACGGACGGGCTGTCCTCGGATGCTCCCGCGTGGGCGTACCAGACGCCCCAGTCGGGGTGGCCCGGCAGCGCGACGAGCGTGGCGGCGGTCCGGCGGCCCCCGGCGTCGGTCAGGACGACGCGGCCCGCCTTCCTCGTCCCGTAGAACAGGCCCGAGTGGAACGCGTCCGCCGGACCGCCCTCGCTCTGGTGGCTGACGCCGGGCAGCGAACGGTCGATGTTGCCGTCGACCACGCTGCGGAAGTTCTCGAAACCGTCCGGGTCCGCCCAGTGCTTGCCGTCCGCCGTCAGCCACACCGTGTACCCCTGCCCCGCGTCGATCCGCTCGCCGGGGCGGACGGTACGGATCCGGGCGGGAGCCTGGGCCGCGGCGGCGGTCACGACGGGGGCGGCGGCCCGCACCGGGGCCGGCGCGGCCACCTCTGCGGGGGCGGCGGGGGCCTCGGCGGC
This sequence comes from Streptomyces sp. NPDC002232, assembly GCF_042890295.1. Classification (NCBI taxonomy): domain Bacteria; kingdom Bacillati; phylum Actinomycetota; class Actinomycetes; order Kitasatosporales; family Streptomycetaceae; genus Streptomyces; species Streptomyces sp. NPDC002232. The sequence continues at coordinate 85,337 of NZ_JBIARV010000006.1, forward strand.
GCCCACGGCGGCCGGCGCCGCGATCACCGCGGCGGCCACGACGCCCGCCGCGGCCAGCAGGTACTTCTTCATCCGGGTGCTCCTGGGATCTCCGGGGACGGCGACCGTTCGCGCCCCTCCTCCCTTTCAACTCCGGCTCGCACGTCCCTGGATGACACGCCGTCGAAATTCACCGGCGGGAGCCGCGCGGTGTCAGTGGCGCCGGCTCGACTCCGTCAGGGCCGTCGTGAGCTCCTCCAGACAGCTCAGGAGCAGGACCGCCCCCTTGTCCAGCAGGAAGTGGTCGGGCGGGGCGTCGGACCAGGCGGCGATCGTCTCGCGCAGGTCCTCCCAGTGCGGCTCCCCGCGCTCCCGCACCTCCTTCGCGCCCCGCTCCGCCGACCGGCGCAGGGCCTCGGCGAGGGCCGCGGCGGCGGGCACGGGCGGGGCGCCGCGCTCCGGCAGGTGCGCCTCCAGGAGCATCGCCACCCGGCCGAACTCCGCGAGCGCGTGCTCGGCCTGCTCCACCGCCGCGTGCGACAGCCCCCGGTGCCGCACCGGTTCGTGGGTCGCCCGCGCCACCGCCTCCTGCCAGGCCACCCGGGCCGCGCGGGTCCGCAGCAGCGCCTCCCGCACGTCGGGGCTGGCCGGCCCGGCCGGGTCGGCGTACCGGGCGGTGACGACGGCCGCGTACGCCCCGACCGACGCCAGCCAGTCCGCGAGCCGGCCGCGCAGCCGGGGCGTCTCCCACGCCGGGTAGACGGCGTACGACAGCATCGCCAGGAGCCCGCCGAGCAGGGTCAGCAGCACCCGGTCCCGGACGGTCTGGGTCAGGCCCGCGCCCACCATGCCGAGCAGGAAGACGACGTACGCGGAGACGAAGACCTGGGCCGCCGCGTACCCCGTCCGCATCAGCAGGTACATCCCGAACGCGCACAGCACCGCGAGCACGCCGGAGAGGTACGTGCCCGGGTGCGCCGACTGCACGACCGCCGTCGCCAGCGCCACGCCCACGAGGGTGCCGCCGAACCGCGCCACCGCGCGCGCGTACGTCTGCGAGAAGTCCGGGCGCATGACCATCACCGAGGCCATCGGCGCCCAGTAGCCGTGGCCGAAGGGGAGCAGGCCGCCGAGGACGTACCCCGCGGCCGTGACGGCGGAGACCCGGACCGCGTGCCGCAGGACCGGGGAGTCGGGGCGGAGCTCGGCGCGGGCCTGCGCCAGGACGACGGGCGCGAGGGCGATCAGGGTCGGGCGGGGCCGGTGGCGCCCGTGGCCGGTCCCCGTCGCGCCCGACGTCTCGGTGCGTGGTTCGGCCGTCTCCACGACGTCGCCGAGCAGCGCCGCCAGACGCAGGGCCGCGCGGCGGGACGGGCCCCGGAGGATCGCGGCGGTGTCCGGGGTGCGGAGGGCGGCCTGCGCGGGCGGCGGCAGCACGACCGGTTCGCCGTGCCGGATGGCGTGCGCGGCGGCGTCCAGGACCTCGCCCGCCGCCCCGAGCAGCTCCCGCACCCGGGCCCGCTGCGGCCCCTCCTCCGGGACGCCGACCGCCGGGTCGGCCAGCGAGGCGAGGACGGGACGGATGCGTTCCGCGAGGCCGCGCGCGCCGTGCAGCTCCGCCGGACGGCTACGGGCCTGGCGGGGCGTCACGGCGGCGGCGCTGCGGGCCGTCATGAGCGGTACGGGGTCGAACGGGGCGACCGGGTCGTGGCGGAGGCGACGGGCGTAGTCCGCCTCGGCGGCCAGCGCGTCCGCCAGGGCGTCGCGCTGGGCGCCCCAGCGGCGGACCGGCAGGAGGACGACCAGCGCGGCCTGGACGACCCCGCCCGCGAAGATCACGGCGGCGTGGCCCGCGGCGGCGGCGACGGAGGTCGGCAGGGTGACCGTCACCAGCATGATCGCCACGTTGGAGGAGGCGATGATGCCGGCGGTCGGCCCCGCGGCCCAGCCCAGCCCCGACAGGAACGTCCAGAGGACCAGCAGGGCGAGGAAGAGGACGGCGTGCGCCCCGGTGAGGTAGCCGAGGAACGTGGACACGGCGAGGCTGGCGCCGGAGGCCAGGGCGAGGGTGGGGCGGGGGCGCCAGGAACGCTGGAAGGTCGCGATGGCGGCCTGGAACGCGCCGAAGGCGGAGGAGACGGCGACGGAGGGGCCGAAGAGGGTGAGGGAGAAGCCGACGACGAGGGCGAGACCGAGGGCTCCGCGGGCCGCGACGGCGGGCTCCAGCCGCCGCCGCTCCACGGTGAGTCCGGAGCGGGCGGTCTCCTTCAGCGCCCGGAGCCAGCTCATACGCAGAGCGTATCCGCGAACCGGTCATTTCCCCCGTTGCGACCAAGCCCCCTCCGGGGACGGCGCCCCCGCCGGGCCCTGTTGTGGGCGGCGCGCCCAGCCGGGCCCCGTTGTGGGCAGGCGTTCCGCAAGGGGCGGAACGGGTGGGCACAACGGACCCGCGCCCTAGCCGGCGCCAGAGGCTCCTGGACCTGGCCCCGCACCGGATCCGTGCCGTCACACGTGGTGCGGGTCCGGGCACAGAACGCGGAGGCGCCGCAAAGGGCGCCGTCCCGTGTGCCCACCCGTCCCGCCCCAGCGGGACGATTGCCCACACGGCAGCGGGCGACGGGCCCACACGGCGATGGGCACACGGGCAGCGGGCGAAGGCCCGCAAACGGCGGCAGCGGGCGCGGCCCGCACGGACAGCGGGCGACGGGCACGTCCGGGCACGGGCGACGGGGCACGGACAGCGGCCGACGGGCCCGCACAGGCACGGGCGACGGCGGACGGGCCGGCAGGCCGGACGGCCGCGCGGCAGCAGGCGGCGGGCACCGCCCCACACCGCCCCGCACCGCCCCCACCCCCCGCCCCTACCCCAGCCGCGGCCGGTTCGGGTGGAGGCCCGCTCGGTCGGCGGCGGACGACCCGTCCGTCCACCCCGCCTCGTCCCACGCCGCCCGCACCCGCGTCGTCCGCGTCTCCGGGAAGAGCTCGTCCGTCCGCGCGCCCACCGCCACCTCCCGGGAGGCCAGCGCGGGCAGCAGCGTGGGCGCCTCGGCCGCCACCCGGCGGGACGTGGCCGAGAGCCGCGCGCCCAGCCGGTTCGCGTACGCGAGGAGGAAGGACTGCCGGAAGGACTTCGTGCGCTTGCGGCCGCCCGCCCGCTGCTCCGCCTCCGCCCGCGTCATCGCCGCAGTGCCCTGCACGAGCAGCGAGGTGTACAGCAGCTCCACCGGGTCCAGGTCCGCCTCGAAGCCGACGACCGTCGAGAAGCCGTACGCCTCGTTCCACACCGCCCGGCAGTGGTTCGCCGTGGCCACCGCGTCGAGCAGGATCGCCTTGGCCTGCTCGTACGGCGGCTCCACCCCGATCCGGATCGCGCCCGGCGTCTCCGGGCTCGGCGCGCCCGCCGCGAGCGTGGCCTCGTCCAGGCTGTGCCGGGCCATCAGCTCCTGCGCCTTGGCCGTGAGCGCCTCCGCCTCCTCCGGGTAGCCCGTCGCCTCCGCCTTCGCGAGCAGCGCCCGGATCCGGGTCAGCATCCGGGGCTCGCCGGCCGAAGCGGGCGGCAGGGCCTCCCCCGGGACCGGGCCGACCGCGTCGAGGCGCGGCAGCCGGACGAGCAGCCGGTACAGCTCCAGGACGGCGGTCGCCCGTGAGAAGCGGTCCGGGCGGGCGGCGCCGGCGTCCGGGCCCTCCAGGCCGTCCAGCTGCGCCCGCCAGCGGTGCGGGAGCCGCTCGTATCCGGCCGTCTCGGCCCTGATCAGCTCCGCGAGGAGCCGCACGTGCTCGTCCGACAGCTCGCGCCGGGCCGTCCGCTCCAGGTCCGCGGGCTGCCAGCCCCGCCCCCACAGCGTCCGTACGAACTCCTCGCCGCGCCGGGCCAGTTCCGCGTCCGTGCCCGGGTCGGCGGCCAGCAGGGAGGCCGCCGTGTCGAGGGAGGCGTCGTCGCTCGCGTACAGCGCCTCGAAGGCCTTGCCGATGATGCCGCTCACGCCGTGTCCCTCGCGTCCCACGCGGCGCGCGACCGGGCGATCACCGCGCGGTGGTCGAGCGACCAGTCGACCAGCTGCCGGATCAGCCGGGTCATGCTGTGCCCGGTCTCGGTCAGCGCGTACTCCACCTGCGGCGGGGTCGTCGGGTACACCGTCCGCGACACCAGCCCGTCCCGTTCGAGGCGGCGCAGCGTCAGGGTCAGCATCCGCTGCGAGATCCCGGTGACGAGCCGCTGGAGCTCCCTGAACCGTCTTGGCCCGGCAGCGAGTTCGACGACGACGTGCACCGTCCACTTGTCGCCGAGCCGGTCCTGGACGTCCCGCACGCCGCAGTCCTCGGCACAGCTGACCACGGGCTCGGTGGTTACCTCCGTGTGCCCCTCCGACATCAATGTGCCTCCTTCCGCACTTCTGACCGTCCGGCCACGATGGTCTCAGCCGTCACCACCTCAGGGGGAATCCATGCTGCTCGTCACCGGTGTCTCCGGCGCCCTCGGCTCTCTCGTCGCCGCCCGGCTCGCCGGCCGCGACGGGGTCGTCCTCGGCAGCCGCGCCGGGCTTCCCGGCACCCGCCGCCTCGACTTCGACGCCCCGGAGACGCTCCCCGGGGCCTTCGCCGGGGTGCGCACCCTGCTGCTCGTCTCCGCCGGGTACGGGGAGGACGACGTCGTCGTCGCCCGCCACGAGGCCGGGATCTCCGCCGCCGAGGCCGCCGGCGTCCGGCACGTCGTCTACACCAGCCTGTCCGGCGACGGCGACCACCTCGCGTACGCGCTCCCCCACCGCTGGACCGAGCGGCGGCTGCGGCGGTCCACGACGCTCGACTGGACGATCCTGCGCAACGGCCTCTACGCCGAGTTCCTCACGTGGATCGCCGCCCCCGACGCCGAGCACCGCGTCACCGGGCCCCTCGGCGCGGGCCGGCTCGCCGCCGTCGCCCGCGAGGACCTCGCCGACGTCGCCGTCTCGGTCGCCACGGACCCGGCCGCCCACCGGAACCGGGTGTACGAGCTCGTCGGCGAGCGCGCCCTCGGCGGCGCCGACCTGGCGGCGGCCCTCGGGGCCGTCTACGCCCCCGGCACGCTCGCGGAGGCCCGCGCGGCGCTCGCCGCGTCCGGTGCCGAACCCTTCCAGGTGCCGATGCTGGCGAGCACGTACTCGGCGATCGCCCACGGCTTCCTCGACGGCACGGGCGTGGAGCGGGGCCACCTGCGCGCCCTGCTCGGCGGGCGCGAACCCCGGGACGCGCTCGACGTGTTCGCGCGCGCCGTGCGGGCGGCCCGAGAGGGGTGAGCCGAGCCCGGGGGTAGGGCCAGGCCCACCTCCGGGACGCCCGGTGGGGGTCGTGATCGGGGGCGCCCGGGACGGTTCGCTTGCCCCATGACCTCGAACGCCGCCGTACGGCTCCGCCGGCTCACCCGGCACCACCGCCACGTCCGCGCCCTCGACGGCGTCGACCTCGACTTCCACAGCGGGACCTTCACCGCCGTCATGGGCCCTTCCGGCTCCGGCAAGTCCACGCTCCTGAGGTGCGCCGCCGGTCTCGACCGGCCCACCGCCGGGACCGTCGAGGTCGGCGGCACCGCCCTGGAGGGGCTGAGCGAGCGGCGCCTCACGCTGCTGCGGCGGGACCGGATCGGCTTCGTCTTCCAGTCCTTCAACCTGCTGCCCTCCCTGACCGCCGCGCAGAACGTGGCCCTGCCGCTCCGGCTCGCCGGCCGCCGCCCGTCCCGCGCGGAGGTGCGGCAGGCCCTCGCGCGCGTGGGTCTGGCCGGCCGGGAACGGCACCGGCCCGGCGAGCTGTCCGGCGGCCAGCAGCAGCGGGTCGCGATCGCCCGCGCGGTGATCACCCGGACGGCCGTCCTCTTCGGCGACGAACCGACCGGCGCGCTCGACTCGACGACGAGCCGCGAGGTCCTCGGCATGCTGCGGGAGCTGGTCGACCGCGACGGCCGGACGATCGTCATGGTCACCCACGACCCGGTGGCGGCGTCCCGCGCGGACCGCGTGGTCTTCCTGACCGACGGAAGGGTCGCGGGCGAACTGGCCCGCCCGACCGTGGAGTCGGTGACGGCACGGATGACCTCGCTGGAGACCGCGGGCCTCCCGGCCGGGGGTGCGGCGTGCTGACCGTCGTGCTCTCCGGGCTCCGGGACCGCTGGGCCTCCTTCGTCGGCGGCTTCGTCGCCCTCGCGCTCGGCGTCGGGCTGCTCGCCACCATGGGGCTCGGGCTCGCCGCGACGTCCCACGCGCCCGAGCGTCCGCCGGAACGGTTCGCCTCCTCGCCCGTCGTCGTGCAGGGCCGGGACCGGCTGACGGTGGACGTGCGGCGCGGGCCCGCGACCGTGCCCGTGGAGCGGATGCTCGACCGTCCACAGCCTGTGGACGGCGCGCTGGTCCGCGAGCTCCGCGCCCGCTGGAAGGTCACCTCCTCCGGCGGCCCCGACGCCCTCGGCGTCGACGCCCCCGCCGCCGAGGTCCGGGCGCTCGTCGGCGACCGCGCCCGGGTCCTCACCGGCAGCGAGCGCGCCCGGGCCGACCCCGACCCCGAGCGGGACGCCCGCGCCCTCGTCACCCTCGACGCCCTCCTCGGCACCTCCGGCGGCGTCACCGCCTTCGTCTCCGTCTTCGTCGTCGCCTCCACCTTCGCCTTCGCCGTCGCGCTGCGCCGCCGCGAGTTCGGGCTCCTGCGCACCGCCGGAGCCACCCCCGGCCAGCTCCGGCGGCTCCTGCTCGCCGAGGCCGCGGTGCTCGGCGCGCTCGCCTCCGCCGCCGGGTGCGCGCTCGGCGCCCTCGGCGCGCCCCTCCTCGCCCGGACCCTCGTCGACGGCGGCCTCGCGCCCGCGTGGTTCACGACCGGCGGCCCCTCCTGGCCCTTCCACACCGCCTTCTGGACGGGGGTGACCGTCGCCCTCGCCGGAGCCTTCGCCGCGTCCCGCCGGGCCGGGAAGGTCGGTCCGGCCGCCGCGCTGCGCGAGGCGGACATCGACGCCGACGTCCTGCCCCTCGGCCGCGCGGTCCTCGGCACGGGGCTCGTCCTGGCCGGGCTCGGGCTCCTCGCCTGGACCTGCGCCACCGACCCGTCCGCCCTGCTCAAGCGGAAGACGTACACGACCCTCCCGATGCTCCTGATCACCGGCGCCGCGCTGCTCTCGCCGCTCCTCGTCCGGCCGGCCGCCCGGCTGCTACGGGCGCGCGGGGCGGTGGGGACGCTCGTACGGGAGAACAGCGCGGCCGCCGTCCGCCGCACCGCCGCCGTCGCCGCGCCCGTCCTCGTGACCGTGGCGCTCGCCGGCACGCTGTTCGGCTCGGCGACGAGCGTCACGCGCGCGAAGGAGACCGAGGCGCGGGAGCGGACGTCCGCCCCGTACGCGGTGAGCGGCACGGACCTGCGGCTCCCGGCCGCCGCACCGGCCGGAGCCGTCCTCTCCGCGACCGGGGCGACCTCCGTCTTCGTACGGGACGGGGACGCGGCCGTCGTGAAGTACGGGGCGCGGGCGGTCGCCGACCCCGCCGCCTTCGCCGAGCTCGCCCGGCTGCCGGTGACGGCGGGGGACCTGCGGGACCTGGACGACCGGTCGATCGTGGTGAACGAGGAGTTCGAGCGGCACCGGGTCGGCGAGAGCGTCGAGGTGTGGCGGGCGGACGGGAGCGGTCCCGTACGGCTCCGGGTCGCGGCCGTCCTCGCGCGCGGGACCGGCGACAACGGGCCGTACGTCACCCGGGCCAACGCCCCCGGCGCCGCCGTCGACCGGATCGACGCGCGCGGGGGCGGGGCGGCGACGGTGAGGGCCCTGGAGGCGAGCGGCGGAACGGCTCCCCCGCGCGCGGAGGGGGGCGCCGGCCGGGGGTCCCGCCTCGGGATGGTCCTGGTCCTGGGCATCGCCCTCGTCTACACGGTGATCGGCCTCGCCAACACCCTGCTCATGGCGACCTCGGTACGGGCCGGAGAGCTGGCCTCGCTGCGGCTCGCCGGGGCCACCCGCGCCCAGATCCTGCGGGTCGTGACCGGCGAGGCGACGCTGGCCGTCGCGATCGGGACGGCGCTGGGCCTTGCGGTCACGGCGGTGGTCCTGGGCACACTGGGCGCGGCCCTGGCGGCGCTGTCGGCACCGGTCGCCCTGGTCCTGCCGTGGGGCACGGTGGGCGCGGCGGCCGGGGTGTGCGCGGCGGTCGCGGTCGCCGCGTCGGCCGTCCCCGCGTGGCGGCTCACGCGCTGAGCGGCGATGGTGGGACGACGGGGCGGCGACCGGGGTCGGAGCCGGGTCACCGCCCCGCCCCGCGCGGGCCTGGAACGGGCACCCGGGCGCATGAAGCGGTGCCGGTCCACCCCCGTGGGATCCGCACCGCTCGACACCCGGGGCGCCCTGCGTGGGTCAAGGCCGCCGCCCCAGGTCCGTCAGGGCCCGCCCCACGCGAGCCGGGGGCGCTACGCCCCGGCTCGGGCCGCGCGCCAGTCCGGGGCCAGGATCGACCAGATCTCCTCGTCGTGCCGCTCGCCCCGGTACAGATAGCTCCCCCGCAGGACCCCGTCCCGCGTCATCCCCAGCCGCCGGGCCACCGCGATGCTGGGCTCGTTGGACGAGGAGACCACCCACTCCACCCGGTGGATCCCCCGCACCTCGACCGCCCAGTCGATCAGCGCCCGCGCCGCCCGGGTCACCAGGCCCTGGCCGGCGGCCGCCGGTTCCAGCCAGCAGCCCGCCTCGGCCGTGCCGCCGGCCGCGTCGAACGTCCGCAGGATCACCGCGCCGACGAGCGTGCCGCCGTGCCAGATGCCGTGGATGCGTCCGGTGTCGGCCGCCGCCCGCTCCGCGTACGTCCGCAGGAAGGCCCGGCTGGACTCCAGGTCGGTCACGACGTCGGGGAGCCCGTTGCGGGCGCCGATGAACTCCCGTCCCCGGTCCATGTGCGCCAGGAACTCCTCGGCCTGCCACGGTTCGAGCGGCCGCAGTTCGGCCCCGTCCTCGCCCAGGGACATCGCGTACATCGGCGTCGCCTTCCTCACGTCACATCGGTCTCACGGGATCAGGACGATCTTGCCCCGTACGTGACCCGACTCGCTCGCCTCCTGCGCACGGGCCGCCTCCTTCAGCGGCAGCGTCTCCGCGATGCGGACCGTGAGCGCGCCCTCGACCGCCAGACGGGCCTGGGCGGTGAGCCCGCGCCGCACCGCGTCCGGCTCCCCGGTGACGCCGGAGAAGACGATGCCGTGCTCCGCCGCGTCCGTCGCGGCGATCGTCACGATCCGCTCCTTCGCCGCGTCGCCGCCGCCGAGCAGCCCGATGGCGACCGGCAGGACTCCGTGCCCGGCCGCGTCGAAGACGGCGTCGACGCCCTCCGGCGCGGCGGCCCGGACCCGGTCCGCGAGCCCGTCGCCGTACGCGACGGGGATCGCGCCGAGCTCCCGCAGGTACGCGTGGTTGGACTCCGATGCGCTGCCGACCACCGTGATCCCGGCGGCGACCGCGAGCTGCACGGCCACCGAGCCGACGACGCCCGCCGCGCCGTGCAGGAACAGCGTCTCGCCCTCCCGCACCCGGAGGAGGTCCAGGACGCGCCGGGCCGTCTCGCCGGCCACCGGGAGGGCGGCGGCGGCCTGCCAGGAGAGCCCGGCGGGCTTGGGGGCGACGGTGCCGGCGAGGGCGTACTCGGCGTAGGCGCCGGTCTTCGTCCAGCCGAGGACCTCGTCGCCGACGGCCAGGTCGGTGACGCCCTCGCCGAGCGCGTCGACGGTGCCGGCGAACTCAAGCCCCGGGACGGCCGGGAAGGTCGTCGGGTAGAACTCCTCGACCCAGCCGTAACGCCGCTTCCAGTCCACCGGGTTGACGCCCACGGCGGCCACCTTGACCCGGACCTCGCCGGGTCCGGGCTCCGGCCTCTCGACCCCGGTCTCGTGGCGCAGCACCTCGGGGCCGCCGAACTCCTCGTACACGATCGCTTCCATCTCAGCCTCCGCTGCCGCCCGTTCGCTCTTCGACGCCCCCATCCTGACCTTCCGTCGCACCCCTCCCCGCCCTCCCAACGGCCAGTCGCACCTGGCCGGAAGACGGGCCGTCACCCGGCGGTCCCCGACTAGGCTGAGTCGCATGGACGCGCCCACCCTGACGACCGCGTACGAGATCATCCGGCAGCCGCTCGGGGAGATCCTCCCCAAGGTCTCGGCCGCCCTCGCACCGCTGGTCCCGCACGTGGACGCCGCCGAACTGTCCACCCACTGCGCCCACTCCCCCTTCAAGACGCTCGGCGGTACGGAGCTGATGACCGCGGCCGAACTGACGCCGCTTCTCACGGCGGGCGTCCCCGGCGCGCCCTGGCAGGGCCGCGCGACGATCGGCGGCCGGGAGCGCGAGGTCGTCGCCGTCACCAGCCACGCGACCCGGCGCGGGGCGGTCCTCGTGCTCGTGCGCGCGGACGGCACGGCCCCGGCCGACCCGTCCTCGCTCACCACGGCGCAGGCCCTGTGGGACCTCGTCACCGGACACTTCGAGCGGTTCGCGACGGAGGCCATGCCGGGCGCGCTGGCCCGCTCCCGGGCGGCGGCCGACACCCGCGCGCGCGTGATCGCCGAACTCACCGCCTCACACGCGGCGGCGCTCTCCGGGGTCCTCGGGGTGCTGCGCAGCCGGGCCCTCGACGACACGACGGCCCGGACGACCGCGACCGACCTCGCCGCGTCCGCGCTCGTCGAGTGGCGGGCCGAGCAGCGGCGCGACCGGTCCCTCGCGGAGGAACCCGCCGATGACGCCTTCGAGCGGCTGGCCGGCGAACTGCGGCCCATGCTGCGGCACAGCAGGGTCCGGCTCGACCTGGGCGCGCCCGACTCCGCGCGCTCGCTCGCGGCCGACGTCGCGCACAGCGCGCGGGCCATCGTCCGGTCGCTGCTGCTCATCGTCCTGGAGCAGGACTCCGTGGACCGGGTCCACGTCGGCTGGCAGCTCACCGAGCACGAGCTGCGGGCCTCCGTACGGGACGACGGCGCGGGCGCCCTCGCCGCCTGCGACCTCGGCGCGGGCACGATCCGGGACCGGCTCGACGTGCTCGGCGGGCGGCTCGACGTGGACGCGGTGCCCGGCTGGGGGACGACGATCACGGCGGTCGTCCCGCTGGCCACCCCGGAGGCCCCGGTCGAGGCCGCGCACCCCCTGACCGGGCTCGGCGAGCGGGAGGTGGAGGTGCTGCGGCACCTGGCGCTCGGACACCGGAACCGGCGGATCGCGGAGCAGCTGCACATCAGCGAGTCGACGGTGAAGTTCCACGTGGCGAACATCCTGAACAAACTGGGCGTCGACTCCCGGGGCGAGGCGGCGGCCCTCTTCCACGCAGCCGCCTGACGGACCCGCCGGTCCCGTTGTGGGCAGGCGTTCCGCAAGGGGCGGAACGGGTGGGCACAACGGAACGGCGCCCCTGCCGGCGCCAGAGGCTGTAGCGCCCCGACCCGCACCACCAGTGACGGCACCCGGGTGGTGCGGGTCGGGCCCAGATCGCGGAGGCGCCGCTGAACGCGCCGTCCCGTGTGCCCACCCGTCCCGCCCCAGCGGGACGATTGCCCACACGGGCGGGGGCGAAGGCCCACACCGGGGGCGCGCGGCGGCAACCCGCGGGCGACGCGGGCGTGCCGTCGCCCGGCGCTGTCAGTGGTGGGTGCCAGACTCGCACCCGTGAGCGAACGGTGGGCGCTGGGCGTCGACGCGGACGGAGGGGACGGCGCACTGCTCGTGCCCCTCGGTCCGGACGGGCTGCCCGCCGGACCGGTGCGGCGCGAGCCGGACCTCGTGGCGGCCGTGCGGACCCGCCCCGAGGTGGCCCGCTGGGTGTGGCGGTCCACGGCCGAGGTCTACCCGCGGCTCCTCGCCGCCGGCGTCCGCGTCGAGCGGTGCTACGACGTCGAGGACGCCGAGCAGCTCCTCCTCGGCCACGAGGGCCGCCTCGGCGAGCCGCGCTCGGCGGCCGCCGCCCTGGCCCGCCTGCGGAACGCCCCCGTGCCGCCCGACCCGCCGCAGCGCGCCGCCGAGCCCGGCTCGCAGGACTCGCTCTTCGAGCCGAGGCCCACCGCCTCCGTGCCCTTCGACGGCCTCCTCGCGGTCTACGCGGAGCAGCTGCGCCGCCACGACCGGGCGGAGCACCCGGGCCGGATGCGGCTGCTCACGGCCGCGGAGTCGGCGGGGATGCTCGTGGCCGCCGAGATGCACCGGGCCGGGCTGCCCTGGCGGGCGGACGTCCACCGGGACCTGCTGGGCGAGCTGCTCGGCGAGCGGTACGCGGGCGGCGGCGAGCCCCGCCGGCTCGCGGAGCTCGCGGACGAGGTGTCGGCGGCGTTCGGCCGCCGGGTCCGCCCGGACCTGCCCGCCGACGTGGTGAAGGCCTTCGCTCAGGCCGGGATCCGGGTCCGCTCCACGCGCCGCTGGGAGCTCGCGGAGATCGACCACCCGGCCGTGGAGCCGCTCATCGCGTACAAGAAGCTCTACCGGATCTGGACGGCGCACGGCTGGTCCTGGCTGGCCGACTGGGTCCGGGACGGCCGCTTTCGCCCGGAGTACCTGCCGGGGGGCACGGTCAGCGGGCGCTGGACGACCAACGGCGGCGGCGCCCTGCAGATCCCGAAGGTGATCCGGCGGGCGGTGGTCGCCGACGAGGGCTGGCGCCTCGTGGTGGCCGACGCCGACCAGATGGAGCCGCGCGTCCTCGCCGCGATCTCCCGCGACCCGGGCCTGATGGACGTCGCGGGGCACCCCGACGACCTCTACACCCGCCTCTCCGACCGGGCCTTCTCCGGCGACCGCGACCACGCCAAGCTCGCCCTGCTCGGCGCGATCTACGGACAGACCAGCGGCGACGGCCTGAAGAACCTGGCGGCGCTGCGCCGCCGCTTCCCGCGCGCGGTGGCCTATGTCGACGAGGCGGCGAAGGCGGGCGAGGAGGGCCGGCTCGTACGGACCTGGCTGGGCCGGACCAGTCCGCGGGCGGTCGGCGCGGGCGAGGACGAGGAGGCGGGCCTCCCGCAGGAGGGGGCGGGCGCCCCGGAGCCGGAGAGCGGCGAGTTCGTCCCCGGGTACGCCTCGGGGAACGCCCGGGCGCGCGGGCGCTTCACCCGCAACTTCGTCGTGCAGGGCAGCGCCGCCGACTGGGCGCTGCTGATGCTGGCGGCCCTGCGCCGCTCCCTCGCGGGGATGCGGGCGGAGCTGGTCTTCTTCCAGCACGACGAGGTGATCGTGCACTGTCCCGCGGAGGAGGCCGCGGCGGTGACGGAGGCGATCCGGACCGCCGGGGACGAGGCCGGGCGGATCGCGTTCGGGGAGACGCCGGTCCGGTTCCCGTTCACGACGGCGACGGTCGAGCGGTACGCGGACGCCAAGTAGGCGGCCGAGGGCGGGACTTCGGAAGCGGACCGCCGGGCGGTGCGCGCGCGAAGGAGCCGGTGGCACGGAGCTCCCCGTGCCACCGGCGGTCTCGTGCGCGGCTCAGTTCAGCGGCAGCTCGTGCCACTTCGGGCTCAGGGCCAGGGCCTTCAGCTGCTCCATCGTCAGCGCGGGCTCGTCGCGGGTCGCGGCCTCGTACTGGGCGCCCGCGTTGAAGGCGGAGACGACGACCCGGAAGCCCTGCGGGGTCAGCGTGTCGACGCTCCACCAGACGACCCCGGCGCCGCCCTTCTCACCGGGCTGCCGGACGGACTTGACCTTGGTGCCGTCGGGCAGGGTGGAGACGCCCGCGCCGGTGAAGAGCTGGGCGCCGGACTTCCCCGCGGAGGGCTGCACGTCGACGCCGACGAGGCTCCTGCCCCTGCCGTCGTCGACGACGACGTAGCCGTGGCCGTCACCGCCGCCGTGGGACATCACGGCGGCGCCCTTCGGCAGCAGCGAGCGCAGCGTGGCCTGCACGGCGGCGGCGCTCGGCACGGGGGGCCGCTGGGGCGTGCCGGGGTCGGGCTGCGGGGGCGCGCCCAGCTTCTTGAGCAGCGGCCGCCATCCGTCGGCGGTGACGAGGGCCTTCAGCTGGGAGAGGCTGAAGGGCGGGTTCTCGCGGGTGACCGCGGCGCCCTTCTCGGCGGCGGCGTTGTACTCGCTCACGTCGACGAGGAAGCCGTCCTTCGTGAGCAGGACGGCCCGCCAGTTCTTGGTCTCCTCGCGCCCGTCGGAGTACACGTACCCCTGGAGGATCATGATCCGGTCGCCGTTCGGGACCTGCCCGTCGGCGCACCTGTCGTAGCGGACGAGCGCCTTGTCGGGGCAGGTGACCTGGTCCTTGCCGGCCTCGCCGCCCGTGCCCGCCCGGAAGAGGCCGACGCTGACGCCCGCTTTGCCCCCGCCGTCGTCGTAGACGCCGGTGACCGACTGGCCCCGGCCTTCGAGGCCGTCGAACTGCCACTTCCCGGCAGGGGTGTGGGCCTTGAGGACGGCGGCGATGTCCCGGACGGGGACGCCGGCCTCGGGCCGGTTCTCCTTGCCGCCGCCGGTGTCCTCGCTCGGGGCGGGGCGCGGGGGCCCCGCCACGGAGGTGGCCGTCGGGTCCCCGGCGGGGTCGAGGAGCGAGCCGCCGTAGACGCCGCCGATGCCGACGGCGGCGAGCGCGAGGGCGCCGCCGGTCACCGCGAGGCGGCGGCGCATCAGGCGGCGCCGGCCGCGCCGGAGCCCGCCCTCGACCAGCTCGCGCCGGCCGTCGGCGGAGAAGCCGTCGCCGGTGGTGCGCAGGACGGCGCCGAGCTCCTCCTCGAAGCGCGGGTGCGGCGCTCCGTCGTGCGGGTGTCCTTCGTTCTGGGGCATGCCGAGATCACCGTCTCCGGTCGGAGGGAAGTCGAGAAGATCGAGAAGGTCGATGGGTCGAATGAGTCGAGGAGATCGAGCCATTCGAGAGATGGGGAGATCGAGGAGACCGGGAAAGACCTGGTCAGCGGGTGGCGAACTCGGCCACGCTGCCGCCGAGCCGTTCCCGCAGCTTCGCGAGCGCCCGCACCGACCGGGTGCGGACGGCGGCGGAGCTGACATGCAGGGCGTCGGCGGTCTCCTCGATGCTGCGGTCCTCCCAGTACCGCAGCACCACCACCGCCCGGTCCTTCGGCGCGAGGCCGGCCAGCGCGTCGAGCAGCGCGATCCTCAGAGCCGGGTCCTCGCCGTGCTCGGGGGCGCGGTCGGGCAGTTCGCCGAGCGGCCGCTCGGTGGCGGAGCGGCGCCTGCGGTGGCTGAGGAAGATGCGGACGAGCACGGTCTGGGCGTATGCGGCGGGGTTCCCGATCCGGGCCATCCGGCCCCAGTGGGCGTACATCCGGCCGAGCGTCTCCTGCGTGAGGTCCTCGGCCAGGTGGGTGTCGCCGCTGGTCAGCAGGCACGCCGAGCGGAACAGATGGCCCGTGCGTGCGGAGGCGAACTCCAGGAACTCGTCCGCGCGGGACTTTCTCATGCCCCTCCCTTCCCTCGCGGTCACATGGCGTGGTCGCCGTACACCTCATTGACGCGACGGGGGCGCGGAAATGTTTCAGACGGATTCACGGATTCGCGGATTCACGGGATCGCGGGATCGCGGAATCGCGGCGGATCCCCGCCCGACGTATCCGAACAAGCGGAATCGGGTAATCCTGAAGGTATGAACACTCTCAGCGCAACAGAGAACCTGGCCGCTGGGGTTTGGCAGTCAGGTCTGGCCCAGGTCGTCGGCGGACTCGTCGTCGTCTTCGTGCTGATCGGCGCCGTCATTCTCGGCTTCCGGCTCAGCGACCGTGAGTCCCGTACGCCGAAGCCGGAGGAACAGCCGCACCGGCCCGACACCGGGGCACTGCCCGGCGAGACGTCCGAGTACCGCAGGCCGGCCGCGATGCCGCAGACCGACGGCGAGCACCGGCTCATGCCCTACCAGCTGAAGGAATCCGGCACGGAGACCTCACCCGAGCCACCGACCGAGGAGAAGCGCAAGTGGGGCGGCATCTCCAGCGGCGGCTTCGGCAGCGGAGGCACCGGGCACGGCGACTGACGCCCCCGCCCCGGCGCGGCGGACACAGCAGAGCCCAGCCGGTCGGTCACGGCTGGGCTCGGTCCGCGAGACGGGCGCGCGGTCACTCGGTCACGGCTGGGGTCGGTCCGCGGGGTCGGCGCACGGTAACCGGGACCGGGGGCGTGCACCTCGCGGCCCGCGTCACGGGCGTGCACCTCCCCGCCCGCGTCACCGGGTCCGGGGTGCGTGCACCTCCCGGCCCGCGCGCGAGGCGATGTGGGCGGGCGGGGCGAGGTCCGCGGGGAGGATCGGGTCCGTGACGGGTTCGCCGAAGGTGGTCACGACCGGCAGCACTCCCGCCCACAGGCCGAGCGCCGCGTCCTCGGACTCGCCGTCGTCCGGCGGGCCGTCGGCGGTCTTCACGGAGGCCTCGGTGAGGTCGAGCGCGAGCAGCGCGGTCGCGGCCAGTTCCTTGCGGCTCGGCCGGCGGACGTACTCCCACTGCCCCGGAGAGCTCTGCTCGGTCAGGGCCCGCAGGCCGCGGAGCTTCTCCTCCGGGTCGGTGACGATCTCGGGGACCCCGTAGACCATCGCGCAGCGGTAGTTGACGCCGTGCTCGAAGACGGACCGGGCGAGGACGAGGCCGTCGACGTGGGTGACCGTGACGCACACGGTGGTGTCGGGGGCCTGGACCAGGCTGCGGCTGGCGACCGAGCCGTGCAGGTAGAGCCGGTCGCCGTCCACCCCGTACGCGGTGGGCACCACCATCGTCGTGCCGTCGACGGTGACCCCGAGGTGGCAGAGGAAGCCGGCGGCGAGCACGGCGTCCAGGTCCGCCCGCCGGTGGCTGCCCTTGTGACGCATCCGGCGCAGCCGGGTCCGCTCGGTGACGGCCAGCTCGTCGCCGAGCTCTGTGGTGGTGCTGCTCATGATGACCTCTCGTTCCGTGCGGGTGTAGGTGTTGTACGGGGGATCAGCCCGTCACCGCCACCGGCGCCCGCCTGTCGGAACGGCGGCCCGCCACCAGGCTGTCGCAGATCTCGCCGGCCCGGACGGCGGCCATCGACAGCAGGTTGGCCGTGATGCCGTGCGAGTGCTCCGTACCGCCCATCAGGTAGATCCCGGCCTCGACCTCGGGCGCGGTCTCCACCCGGTAGTCGCGGCGCACCCGCAGCCGGCCGTCCTCGTCGCGCGCGCAGGCGGCGTCGAGCTCCCCGAGCAGCCGGCCCGGATCGGGCTCGGAGTAGCCGGTGGCGTAGACGACGGCGTCCGCGTCCATCGTCTCCGTCTCCCCGGTGGCCAGGTTCCGCACCTGGACGCGGACTCCGTCGGGGCCCTCCTCGACCTCGGTGAGGCGGGTGACGCCGAGGATCCTCAGGCGCTGCTCGCCGCGGACCTTCTCCTGGTAGGAGCGGCGGTACAGCTCCTCGATGAGGTCCATGTCGACGACGCCGTAGTTGGTGTTGCGGTGGTAGTCCATGAGCGTGCGGCGGACCGCCGGCTCGGCCCCGTGGTAGAGGTCCACGGCCTCCGGGTCGAAGATCCGGTTCGCGTAGGGGCTGTCGTCGGCCGGGCTGTAGCCGTAGCGGGTGTGGACGGCGACGACCTCGGCCCCCGCGAACTCCCGGTGCAGGTGGTCGGCGATCTCGGCGGCGCTCTGCCCGGCCCCGGCGACGACGAAGCGGCGCGGCTCGGTGGTGGGCAGGGCGGCGAGCCGGTGCAGGAACTCGCTGCTGTGCCAGAGGCGTTCGGAGGAGGTGACGCCCTCGGGGAGCCGGGGGACGAGGCCGGTGCCGACGACGAGGTTGCGCGCCCGGTAGGTGACGGCCTCGCTCTCTCCGACGGTGGCGACGTCGACCTCGACGACGCGGCCGGCGGGCTCCGCCGGGCCCGCGGGCCGGACCGCGGTGACTTCGAGCCCGTAACGGACCATGTGGTCCACGCCGTTGGCGGCCCACTGGAGGTAGTCGTGGAACTCCTCGCGGGTCGGGAAGAGCACCTTGTGGTTGATGAAGTCGACCAGGCGTCCCCGGTCGTGGAGGTACGGGACGAAGCCGAAGCGGCTGCGCGGATCGCGGAGCGTGGCCAGGTCCTTCAGGAAGGAGACCTGCATGGTGGCGTCCGGCAGGAGCATGCCCCGGTGCCAGCCGAAGGCCGGCTGCTTCTCCAGGAAGACGGCGGTGAGCCGCTCGTCGGGCGCGGCCCGCTCGTTGTGCTCCTCGATGGCGATCGCGAGGGCGAGGTTGGCGGGACCGAAGCCGACACCGACGACGTCGTAGACGGGAGTGGTCTCGTTCATGGCGGAGCACCTTTCGGCGGAGAGGGGTTCAGGAGGTCCGGGTGCGGGCGGTGACGACCGCGCAGCCGGCGGCCAGGAGCAGGGCGAGCAGCAGCCCCGTACCGGCGAAGGAGAGGAAGACGGCCGCGATCAGCAGCGTCACGACGGCCGTCGTCCGCAGGGCCCGGCCGGTGCCCCGGGCCCGCAGGGCGGCCGCGGCGGCGGCCACGTACAGCAGCAGGAACGCGCTGCTGGTGATGACGAGGACCAGCTCCTCACCCGTGTCGGTGAGAGTCAGGGTCCCGAGGACGGCCGCGTAGGCGAGGGCCAGGGCGACGGTCGCGGACAGCGGGCGGTCGGCCAGGACGCGCGGCAGGATCCGCTCCCGGGCCGCGGCCCGGACGACGCGGGTGGCGCCCAGCACCCAGGCGTTGGTGGCGACGACCGCGAGTCCGAGGGCGAGGAGATCGCCCGCGAGCGCGCCGCCGTCGCCGAGCGAGGCGCCGAGGAGGGCGGTGATGACGACGGGCTCGTCGCCGGGGACGGCCAGGTAGGCGGCCGTCACCGCCGCGTACAGCAGTCCGACGATGGGGACCGCCCAGCGGATCGCGCGGCGGTAGCTGCGGGCCGGGTCGTCGACCTGCTCGGCGAGCGTGGAGACGTTCTCCCAGCCGAGGAAGGAGAAGAAGGCGGTGACGACGGCGATGCCGACGCCGCCCCAGCCGTGGGTGAGGAACGGGGTGTACGCGCCCGCGTCGAACCGCGGCACCGCGAGCACCACGGCCGCGCCCAGGCCGAGCAGCAGCACGGCCAGGGCCCCGGCCTGCACGCGGGCTCCGGCCGTGAGTCCCAGCAGCGTGAACGCGGCCGACAGCGCCATGAACCCGATCGCGATCGGGTACACCGGGCCGTCGGGCTGGCCCAGCAGCCCCAGCAGACAGCGGGCGGACACGATGCCCATCACCGGATTGCCGATGACGTACGTGGCGACCAGCAGCAGCGCCGCCGCGCGGCCCGGGCGGCGCCCGAAGCCCGCCTCCACCATCGCGGCGAGACCGGAGGCGTCGGGGCGCCAGGCGGACATCTCCGCGAAGAAGCGGGCGAAGGGGTACGAGCTGAGGGCGAGCGCCAGCCAGGCGAGGATCGCGGCGGGGCCGGCCTGCCGCTCGGTCAGACCCGGCACCAGAAGGATGCCGGTCCCGACGAGGCTGCTGACGTAGAACACGACGAGCGCGCGCACCCCGAGAGCGGGACTCCGCCGCGCGACGGGCGTCGGCTTCAGAAGATCGGTCATGGTGTCACCTCCGAGGATGAGTTGTGCCTTGCGTAGCGCCGGGTCGACGCCCCGCCCGTCGCGGGCCCGCGCCCACCCGTTGTGGGCAGGCGTTCCGCAAGGGGCGGAACGGGTGGGCACAACGGAACGGCGCCCTTGCCGGCGCCAGAGGCTCTTGTGCCTGGACCCGCGCCCACGTGCACGGTCGCTGGGCGGTGCGGGTCGAGGCACGGAACGCGGAGGCGCCGCGAAAGGGCGCCGTCCCGTGTGCCCACCCGTCCCGCCCCAGCGGGACGATTGCCCACACGGAGGCGGGGCGAAGGCCACACGGGCAGCGGGCGACGGCCCACGGGCGGCGGCGGCCCCACCCGGGCACGGGCGGCGGCCCCGCACCTGGCGCGTCCCGGGGCCCACCCGGACCGGCGCGGGCGCAGGCACACCGGGGCACCCACCCGCACCCCCACCCGCCCCGTTCGTTCAAGGCTCCGCCAAGACCTCCAGCGTCTCCGTCGCCGCGAGCTCCGCCGCCCCCGGCGCCGTCTTGAAGCCCGCCCCCGACCACCCCGTGGCGAGCACGATCCGGCTCCCGGGCCGCTCGCGGCCGAGGTGCGGGCGGGAGTGCGGCGTGTAGAGGTCGACGCCCCGGCGTCCGCCGAGGAAGCGGGTGGCGGGGTCGGCGAGCCAGGGCCACCGCACGGCCGCCCCCTCCCGGATGTACGCCACGTGCGCGTCCGTCAGGGTGGCCTCGCCGCCCGGCGCCACGTCCCACTCGTCGACGGGCCGTCCGGCCATGTAGCCGCCGGCCGCCTCGCCGCTGAGCTGGGGCCGCCCCCAGACGCCGCTCACCAGGTCGACGACGGTCGGCAGTCCGGCGGTGGCGGGGTGGTGGAAGAAGCCGTACCGGATGCTCTTGGTGCGTCCGGCCTCCGCGCCGCTCAGCCGGTGGCCGGCGATCTCCCCGGTGCCGCCGCCCGCGGCGAGGACGACGGCGCGGGCCTCGACGGGTCCGCCCGGTTCGAGGAGGACGCGGACCCGGTCGGCCCCGGGCGGGGCGTCGAGCTCCCGGACCCGGGCGGGCAGCAGCCGGGCCCCGTGGGCGAGGGCGCGGTCGCGGTAGACCCGGGCGGTGCGGGGCGGGTCGGCGTAACCGGCCCGGGGTTCCCAGACGGCGGCGGTGACGCCGTCGACGGAGAGCGCGGGGAAGCGGGCCCCGAGCACGCCGGGGTCCAGCAACTCGGCGGTGACTCCCGCCCCGTTGAGCTCGGCGACGCCCTTCTCGGCCTGCTCCAGGTCGTCGTCGCCGCAGAGGACGAGCGATCCGGTGGTCATGAAGCCGTACGGTCCCGGCGCGAGCGCGGCCGGTCCCCAGGCGAGCTGGTGACTGCGCAGGGCGAGCGCCCGCAGGTACGGGTCGGCCTCGAAGGAGCGGACGAGCCCGCCGGACCAGGCGGTGGCGTGGTCCTGGCGGCCGTCCATGGGGGCGACGAGCGCGACCCGCGCACCGCGCCGGGCGAGTGCGGCGGCGGTGGCGGAGCCGACGACCCCGGCGCCGACGACGATGACGTCGTAGGCGCGCCCGTGCCGCCCGCCGCCGCGCGGGGCCGCCGCACCGGCCGGGGCGGGCACGGGCACAGGCACGAAGTCCCATCCCACGCTGCCCGGTTCGGGTTCGCCGAGCGCCGTGAACCCCCGGTCCGCGTGCGCCCGTACGGCGGCCAGCAGGCTGCGGCCGGTGCGCCCCGGGTCCTCGGAGAGCGCTGCGGTGGCGGCGGCGAAGGCCGCGTCCACGTGGGCCTCGGGCCCGCCGCGCATCCGGGCCACGGACGCGCCGCCGGGCGCCGGCTCGCCGAGCAGGGCCGCGAACTCGTCGACCGCGCAGTCGTCGGTGAACCAGAAACCGCCCCGGAATCCGGCCTCCCGCCAGACGCGGGCCGCCCGCGCGGCCCCGACGTGGGTCCCGCAGACGACGAGCGCCGTGAGCGCGGCGGGGTCGCCGGGGCCGTCGAGGACGGGCACGCCCGCGAGCTCCCCGGCCAGGACGGCCGGGACGGGCACGGCGCCCGTCGCGGGCCCGCTCCCGTCGGAGACCACGGCCCCCGAGGGGAGCGCGGGCCGCGGCGCGACCGCCGAGGCGTCCCGTACGAGGAGGGCGAGCCGCTCCCCGTACAGGCTGCCGTCGTGCGTGACGGCGACCCGGGTGTGTCCGGCGTCCCGTACGGCGGCGAGCAGGTCGACCGCCTGGGCCCGGTCGTCGGGGCACCAGCGCAGGAGCGTGCCCGCGCCGTCGGCGAGGAGGCCGGGCACGGTGGCCAGCGGGAGGAGCACGGGGAGCCCGGCCGCCCGGTAGACGGGGAGGGCCGCCGCGGCTCCGGCGCTGTTGAAGTGCCCGACGACGAGCGCGTGCCGGCCCTCGGCGACGACCGCCTCGGCGATCTGCCGGGCCGTCTCGGCCTCGCCCCGGTCGTCGTACAGCTCCCAGTTCACGGCCGTCCCGTACCGCTCGGCCGCCCGCTCCAGGTGCTCGCCCCAGGCGGCCCGGGGCCCGGAGAAGGGCCCGACGACGGCCCCGCGCGGCAGCCCCGCCGCACCCGCCACGTCGGCCACACCCAGCACCTCGGGCCCACCCGACACCTCAGGCACCTCAGACACCTCAGGCACTTCCAAGGCCTCAGGCACCTCAGGCACCGAAGACCGCCCCGGGCCAGGCCGCCACCGGGGTCCCCGGGGCGAGCGGCGCGAGGGCCTCCGCGTCGACCCGGCGCTCCGGCGCGAGGCCGAGGAGGGCGGCGAGCCGGGCGGAGCCGTACGGCAGGGCGGGCGCGGCCCAGGCGGACAGCGCGGCGGCGACGGCCAGCTGGGCGGAGAGCGCGGAGCGGTGGGCGGGGGCCCCGTCCGGGCGCTCGGCCTCGAAGCCGTTCACGTAACCGAAGTCCTCGGCGAGGTACACCACTTCGTCGAGCAGGGCGATCGCGCGCCGCGCGTCGTACCCCTCGACGCCGTACGCCTCGCGGAGCTGTCCGACGGTCTCCGTGAGCCGGGCGCGCAGCCGCTCCCACGCGGGGCCGCTCGGCGCCTCGGCGGGGGCGGTGCCACCGGCCTCGGCGACGGCGGTGAGCAGCCGGCCGAGCCAGCCGTCCCAGCGTTCGGCGAGCCGCTCCCGGCTCAGCGTGAGGGCGCCGGAACTGAAGCTGGTCTGACGGCCGTTGGGGCGGTCGGACAGCACGTGGTAGCGCAGGACGTCCGCGCTCGTCCGGGCGAGCTCCTCGTGCGCCCAGATCGCGTGGCGCCGGCTGGTGGAGAACTTGAGCCCTTCGAGCCGGTAGAACTCGTTGACGACGAAGGCCCGGGGCAGCGCGATCGCGGGGTCGTACGCCCGGAACGCGGCGGGGAACAGCAGGGCGTGGAAGTAGCCGTTGTCGAAGCCGAAGAACTGGACGGGCGCGGGCGCCGGTCCGGTCCCCTCGTCGCCGGTCCACTCCAGGAGGTAGCCCGGGGCCATCTCGAACCAGACGTAGATCCGATGGTCGGCGAAGCCCGCGACGGGCACCGGCACGCCCCACTCGGAGGGGTGGCTGACGGCGATCTCGGGGAGCCCGTCGGCCCGCATCCGCTCGCACAGGGAGCGCAGGTGCGGCGGCATGTCGACCTGGTCCCAGAAGGCGGTGAGCCGGTCCTCCCAGGGCGCGAGGGGGAAGTAGAGCCGCTCGCAGTCGCGGAGTTCGGGGGCGGCGCCGCAGCCGGTGCAGACGGGGTCGGTGAGGTCGGCGCAGTCGTTGGGGCGGCCGCAGGGCTCGCAGGCGTTGCCGTTGGAGGCGGAGCCGCAGTGCGGGCAGCCGCCCTTGAGGTGCGCCTCGTACAGCCAGCGCTCGCAGCCGGTGCAGTAGGGCAGGGGCCGCGTCCGGGCGACGATGTGCCCGGCGTCGTACAGCCGGCTGAAGAAGTCCTGGACGGCGGCGTGGTAGCCGACGTCGCGGCGCGGGCGGACGATCGCGTCGAAGTCGGCGCCGGCCTGGCGCCACACGGACTCGATGGAGGCGCCGTAGCCGTCGGCGACCTCGTCGCCCTTGCGGCCGCCGTCGTTCAGTCCGCGGACGGGCACGTAGCTCTGGTGGTCGTCGAGCCCGGTCGTGTAGCGGACCGGGCCGTCGCCCTCGGCGGCGAGGAAGCGGCGCAGGACGTCACCGGCGAGGTAGGGCCCGGCGAGGTGGCCGAGGTGGAGGTCGCCGTTGGGGGTGGGCGGGGTGGCGGTGATCCAGTGGGCGGACACGTCGGCGCTCACGCGGCGACCTCCTCGTTGTCGGTGCCGTCGGTGTCGTTCCCGGTGCGCAGGGCGGGCTCGCGCAGCGGCCAGTAGAGGGAGACCCAGCTCAGCTCGGCCTCGCCGGTGTTGTGGACGACGTGCTCCTGGTTGCGGGGCAGCACGACGACGTCACCCGTGCGGAAGGGCGGCTCCAGCACCCCGTCGAGGGTCACGCTGCCCGTGCCGGACAGGATGATCATGACCTCGTCCTGGTTGTGGCAGTCGGGCGCGGAGTCCCCGCCGGGCTCCAGGAAGCAGGCCATCGCCCCGACGGGCGGCTCGGCGTCCCCGCCGGGCCACGGGACGAGCCGCTGGCAGGCGAGCCCGAACTCCTCGGTGGCGGCGCTGCGGTCGATGCGGAAGCGGCGATCGGTCATGGGGGCGGCTCCGGGTTTCGGATTCGAGGGCGGGTCGCGGTACGGAGTGGGGGCGAGGGCCGGTTCTCCGGGCGGCGGGATCGGCGAGGTGAAGGGCATACGGGTCTCCTGGGACGGCGGGAGGAGGCGGCCGGGGCGGCCTCAGGACACGACGGCGGCGGTCGGGGCCTCAGGACGCGATGGCGGCGGGGCGGGAGGCCGCGGTCGGGGGCCTCAGGACGCGACGACGACAGACGAAGCGCATGGCTCTCAGGACGCGACGGCGCGAGAGGGACGAGGAGCGGGCCTCAGTCGGACAGGTGCGGCCGGGGGTCCAGGCCCGTCACCGACGCGACCGGGATCCGGGCGAGACCGGCCATGACCTGGCGCGGGCCGGCCCCCCACCCGTACCGCCGCTTGAGCGGCGCGACGTGGGTGGCGATGAGCGCGAGGAGGGGCGCGAGGTCGGTGGAGGTGGCGCCGAGGAGCGCCAGCAGCTGTTCGGTGCGGGTCAGGCCCGCGCCGGGGCCGATCCCGTGCACGGCGGCGTCCTGCCAGGTGGCGCCGGCGCTCCCGGCGACCACGGTGTTGTGGAGGGCGAAGCCCTGGTTGTCGTGGGCGTGGATGCCGACGGGTGCGGCGAGCGCGGCGCGGGTGGACTGGACGAGGTCGATGACGCGCTCGGGGCGGAGCGAGCCGAGGGAGTCGACGAGGAAGACGGCGTCGAGCGGGCCGAGGGCGGCGCTCTCGCCGAGGCAGCGGTCGAGTTCCGGGTGGGAGGCGAGGTCGATGTGGGTGAGGAAGAGGCAGACGCCGAAGCCGGCTTCCCGCAGGCGGTGCAGGGGGGCGGCGGCGCGGGCCACCCGGTCGTACCGGACGGCGAGGCGGACGAGGCCCACCGTCACCGGCCCGGCGGACAGGGCGTCGGCGATCCGCCCGGCGGAGGCCGTGGCGGCGGCGTCCGAGGCGGGCAGCGCGGAGGTGTCGAGGAGGACGGAGAGGCGGGGGCCGTAGCGCTCGGGGAGCGGGACCGGCAGCAGCGCGCCGCGCGGGGCCGAGCGGTCGGCGGGGTCGTGGACGGCGCCCAGCTCGATGACGTCGATGCCGAGCCGCGCGCAGACCGCGAGGTAGTCGGCGGCCAGCGCGGGGGGTACGGATCCGCCGGTGAGCCGTCCGCCGGTGCGCAGGGTGCAGTCGAGCAGGGTCACCGGGGTCACCCCCAGCCGGTGTCGTTCGTGCGGGCGCCGGAGCCCGGGGCGCCCCACCCGGTGTCGTGGACGCCGGTGAGGACGGCCGCGCCCCAGCCGGTGTCGTCGGTGCGGGTGCCGATCCGGTCGGCGGTGACGGTGCCGAGGCCCGCGAGGCCGACGACGAGGGTGGTGAGGAGGGTGGTGCGGATCCGCCGCTTCATGTCGAGTGCTCTCTTTCCGCTTCCGCGAGGAGTAAGTGGTGGGATTCCGTGGGGGATTGCGAGCTTCGCGGGCTGTGCGAGCCTGGTGCGCTTTGACCTTGTGGGCGGTGGTACGAACGTATCGGCGGCGGAATGCCTATGGGGCGGAGCGCATGGCTCATTAGGCTGCATGGCAGCAAGAGGACGCCGTCACAAACGGGGGAAAAGGTGGCGATAAAAGACATTGAGCAGGGTCGGAGCGAGGCTCTTCCGGTGCCGACCGGGCCCGGGCCGAGGACCACGGCCCTCGCGGCGATCGACGCGGCGGGCCCGCCGGTCCCGGCGCCGCCCGCCGCGCACCCCGGCGGCCTGGACGACCCCGACGACCCCCTGACCCGGGTCTACACCTGCCTCCTCGCCCGGGACCCGGCCCGCCCGCCGGCGCACCCCGCCGACCTCGCGGCGGAGCTGGAACTGCCGCAGGCCCGGGTGGAGTCGGCCGTCTCGGCCCTCCTCGACATGGGCCTGCTGCGCCGCGACCCGGACCGCGCGGTGCTACCGGTGGCGCCCGACGACGCGGTCCAGCGGACCCTGGGCCCCCTGGAACGCGAGATGCGGGCCCGGCGCCAGCACATGGAGCGCACCCGCGAGCAGCTGATGGCCTTCATGCCGCTGTACGAGTCCCATCTGCTGCGGCTGACGCACCTGCGGCAGGCGGAGTACGTCGAAGTGCTCACCGATCTGCGGGCGGTGCGGGAGGCCATCACCGAACTGGGCCGGACGTGCGAGCGCGAGGTCATGACGGCGCAGCCGGGCGGCGGGCGGCGGGCCGAGGTCCTGGAGGAGGCCGTGGCCCGCGACGAGGAGCTCCTGCGCCGCGGGGTCCGGATGCGCGTCCTCTACCAGCACACGGCCCGGTTCTCCTCGGGCACGTGCGCGTACGTGGAGCGGGTGGGCCGGCTGGGGGCCCAGGTGCGCACCCTGGACGACGAGTTCATGCGCATGCTCGTCTTCGACCGCGCCACGGCGGTGATCCCGGTGCCGGACGACCCGCACGCGGCGGTGCTGATCCGCGAGCCGCACGTGGTCGCGTTCATGGTGGGCGCGTACGAGCGGCTGTGGCTGGAGGCGCTGCCGTTCGAGACGGAGTGGGACCGGCAGACCATCATGGACATCTCCGACGAGCTGAAGCAGACGATCGTCCGTCTGCTCACGGAGGGGCTGACGGACGCGGCGATCGCGCGCCGGCTGGGCCTGTCGGTCCGCAGCTGCCGTCGGCACGTCGCGGACGTGATGGCCGCGCTGGGGGCGGAGAGCCGTTTCCAGGCGGGCTACCTCCTGGCCCAGCAGGAACGCGAGCAGCCGGCGCTCTGAGGCGCGGGGTCACCCGTACGTGGCGAAGGGGCGCCACGTGGTCATTTCTCGGGCAGCCCGGGGCATAGGGTCCGTGCAGACAACAGGGACACGTAGAAGTCAGGGTGGACATGAGCGACTTGGCGACCGGGGTGCGATCCGACCGGGAGGAGCCGGAGGCAGAGCCCGCGAGACGACGCCGGCCGTTCTGGGTCGAGCTGCCGATGCTCGCGGGGATCGCGCTGGTGCTGGCGTTCCTGATCAAGACGTTCCTGCTCCAGGCGTTCCTGATCCCGTCGGGCTCGATGGAGAACACCCTGCGGGTGGACGACCGGGTGCTGGTGGACAAGCTCACGCCCTGGTTCGGGTCCGAGCCCGACCGGGGCGAGGTCGTGGTCTTCCGCGACCCGGGCGGCTGGCTGGCGGGACGCCCGGTGAAGGAGCCCACGTCGCTCCAGAAGGCGCTGGGCTTCGTGGGCCTGATGCCGGCGGCGGGGGAACAGCACCTGATCAAGCGGGTGATCGGCGTGGCGGGCGACACGGTCGAGTGCAAGGGCACGGGTCCCCTGAAGGTGAACGGCAAGCCCCTGACGGAGCCGTACGTCTTCCAGGGCAACACGCCGTGCAGCACGGACCCGGAGGGCCAGTTCGAGGTCACGGTCCCGGCCGGCAGCCTCTGGGTGATGGGCGACCACCGCCAGGCCTCCCAGGACTCCCGCTACCACCAGAGCGACGCCAGGGCCGGCATGGTGCCGGTGTCGGACGTGGTGGGCCGCGCGATCGTCGTCGCCTGGCCGATCCCCCACTGGTCGACCCTCCCCGCCCCGGACACCTTCGACCAGCCGGGCCTGGCGAACTGACGGGCCGGGGCCGAACCCACCTCAATTCTTGCTCAGAACAGCACCAATTCACCCCTCCCCACCCAAGGACACGGCTACGGTCTCGGCCCTGAGACCGGACGGCACCACGGGGGAGACGCACACATGACGGCACTGCGCACACCACTCACGACGGCCGCGGCCCTGGCGCTCGCCTCGCTCCTGGCGACGGGCTGCACCACCGCGGCGCCCGCGCCCCCTCCGCCACCGTCCGCGACGGGCAACCCGACGAACACCCGCCCGGACGACGAGCGCGAACACGGCGAGCGCGCCCAGGCCGCCGTGTCGACGACCTCGCCGGACGACCCGGAGTTCGTGGAGTCCGGCCTGGAGCGGGTCGGCGACGGCGTGCACGCCCGGTCACCGCTCACCCGGGGCAAGGGCTACCGGCTCTCCGTGGCGTGCGCCGGCACGGGCCACGTGAAGCTCGCCGTCGCGGACGGCACCCCCCGCACCGTCGCGTGCGACGGCGTCCCCACCACCCAGCGCATCGAACACGCCCCGACACGACTGCCGATCGACATCACGGAGACGCCCGGGTCCACGGGCATGGTCGCCTGGCAGCTCGCGTCCGTGCCGACCTGACGACTCCGATACCCCGCCAGGAGGGCAACAGAAAGGGCCAGGTCAGACATTGTCTGACCTGGCCCTTTTCTGAGCCGCCTTCGGGATTCGAACCCGAGACCTACGCATTACGAGGGCCCGCAAGATCATCCCGGGTAGTGCCGGAAGGTGCCACCGAATCCCGTTTTCCCAGATCAGAGGCGTCCGACCGTGATCACCATGACGCCACGTCCACCCTAGTGCCACCCAGTCCGCTCACGCAGCGCTCACGCAAGCAGGCCGTCCGACGACCGCAAAACCGCAGGTCTCCGGTGCTGCCAGAAGCGACCACCCGTACGAGTCATTGCACCAGGCCCGGCACCGGGGTGAGCTGTTTCCATGCATCGCTGGTCTCCCCTGAACGAACGACAGCTCGTCCTGCTCAGCCGGCTCGCGAACGGCAAGGAGTCCGAGGAGCCCTGGGACCCCGGTGAGTTCCGCACGGCCTACGCGCTGCGCGACCGAGGGCTGGTGGCGATCAAGCGCAGCGGGAGTGAGGTGGATGCCAAGGTCACCGAGGCCGGCACCTTCTACATCCAGCACGGCCATCACCCGGAGGACCCCGCGCACGCCGGGGAAAACAAGACCGCCAGAAAGAAGGCGGCAGGTGGTACGCGCTCCGCTTCCTACGCCGACAGCCCAGTGACACTCGCCCGTCGGACCAAGGCGAAGGAGCTCATCGAACGACTCGTTACGGACAGACGGGTCACTTTCACCAAGCCCGACGAAGCCACGGTGACGGAGTGGCGACGCGTGATCGACTACGCGAAGCGCCACAGCCTCATCCCTGAGGGCAAGCGCATCGAAAGTCTCCGCATGTGGAATCGCGACCTGCAGATCTCTTTGGTCGAGGGGCCACACCCCAACTCGCTGCGACAGAGACCGGACGAGGCGCCGCCCGTCCACGTACCCACTCAGTTGCGCTCTCCGCATCCGGTCGTGGCCGCACTGAGAGACGACGAGGGCCGACTCGTCATGCCCGCCCCGCTGCGCCGCCGATCGTTGCTGCTCCTCCAGGGCCTCGCCGCCGAGGCAGTCCGTCGAGGGCACAACGTGAAGGAGCATGAAGTCCCCTCCCGTCGGCGCAGCCATGCCTACACGTACAACGGGCGGCACTACCCTTCCAGCTACTCCCTCCGTGAGGGCGAAGTGGACTTGGTCGTGAACGGCTTCACCTACACCGTCACGATCCAGCAGGAGTCTCCCCAGTCCACCGACCCAGAGCGCTCGAAGAGCCTCGTGATCGAACTCGGCTATAGCCAAGCCAGCCGACAGTCCCGCTGGGCCGATCGCAAGCGCTGGGTGCTGGAGGACATCCTGGGAGCTGTGCTCCGGGAGATCGAGACCCGCGCCGTAGAGGACGCCCAACGGAAGGCGGACGAGGAGCGGGCGAAGGCGGAGCGCGAGGTCCGCTGGCGGGCGGCCATGGAGAAGGCGAAGGAGCTGGCCGCCCAGGAGCAATACGCCGAGGTACTCCGTGCGCAGGCGGGCCAGTGGCAGGAAGCGGCAAGTCTGACCGCGTACTGCAACGCCCTGGAGCGTCGGCTGGAAGAGTCGGCCGGGCAGGACGAGGCGGCGGTGGCCTCGGCACACGGGTGGTTGGCCTGGGCCCGCCGATACGTTCAGAGCCTCGACCCGTTGATCCGCCTACCCGCCATGCCCACCCCTCGCGAACCAAAGCCCGAGGAGCTGGCACCGCACCTGAACGGCTGGAGCCCACACGGCCCCGAAGCACACCGCGGCTGGGGAGCCCGCTGAGGAGAAACAGGAACCCCACGAGGCTCTCCCCCCAGCAAGCTGGTGCCGGCCTCGCACCTTGAGCGAGATCGGCACCGGCGAAAGCTCCCCGGCCCTACGCCTCCGCGATAACTTCCTCGGCGGCAACGTCCGGCTTAACCTCGCCACCCAGCGCCTCGGCGATAGCCTCAAACTCGGCGAGGGCGGCCTGGAGGTCCTCCACGATCTCCTGGGCGATGACCTCAGGAGGGAGCAGGCTGTCGGCGTCGTCAAGCGCCGGGTCCTTCAGCCAGGTGACGTCCAGGTTGACCTTGTCGCGGGCGATGAGCTCCTCGTACGTGAACCGCTTGAAGCGGCCGTCCTCGGTCTCCTTGCGCGCCGAGCGGTCGTCCGCCTTGTACGCCTCGATGAAGTCGGCCAGGTCAGCCAGGCGGAGGGGACGCTGCTTGAGCGTGAAGTGCATCCCGGTCCGGAAGTCGTACACCCACACCTCGGACGTGTTCGGTGCTTCGTCGGCCCGCGGGGGCTTCTTATCGAAGAACAGGACGTTCGCCTTGACGCCGCCGGCGTAAAAGATGCCCGTGGGCAGGCGCAGGATCGTGTGGAGGTTGAACTCCTGGAGGAGGCGCCGCCGGATCTTCTCGCCGGCCCCGCCCTCGAACAGGACGTTGTCGGGCAGGACGACCGCTGCACGGCCGTCCATCTCCAGCAGCGACATGATGTGCTGCAGGAAGTTCAGCTGCTTGTTGGTCGTCGTCGCCCGGAAGTCGGTCCGGTCGTAGGTGATGTCTTCCCGGTCGGTCTTGCCGTCCGTTCCGACGACTGTGATGGCCGACTTCTTTCCGAACGGCGGGTTCGCCAGAACGAGCGAAGCACGCCGAGAGGGAGCGCTGGCGAGCGCGTCGCTGGTAGTGATGAGGGACTCACCGCCAGCTTCGCCGATGCCATGGAGCAGCATGTTCATCGCAGCCAGGCGGGCCGTGCCGGGAACGAGTTCGTTGCCCCAGATCGTGCCCTGGCCCAGCGCGAGGCGCTGCTCACGGGAGAGGCCCTTGAGGTGGCGCTCCCGGATGTAGCTGTGTGCGGCGATGAGGAAGCCAGCAGTGCCGCAGGCCGGGTCAGTGATCCGGTCCTTGGGACCCGGCTGCATCACCTGCACCATGGCGTCGATCAGGGGACGCGGCGTGAAGTACTGGCCGGCGCCGGTCTTGGTGTCCTCAGCTCCCTTGGCAAGCAAGCCCTCGTACGCGTCGCCCTTGAGGTCAGTACCCTCCAGCACCCAGTCGGTCTTGCCGATCAGCTCAACGACCAGCTTCTCGAGGAGAGCGGGCTCCGTGATCCGATTCTGAGCCTTGGCAAAAACGGTACCGAGCGTCGTACCCGGGTGCCTACCAAGTTCGGTGAGCACCGTGCGGTAATGGCCCTCCAGCTCCTCGCCACGCTTGGAAGCAAGCGACTTCCAGTCGACGGCGGGCGGAACGATCGGGGCGGCCGCCTCCTCGGCAAACGGATCGGCGGCCAGCTCGTCAGCCATCTTGAGGAACAGGAGGTACGACAGCTGTTCCACGTACTCAATGGTCGACAATCCGTTGTCGCGCAGGACGTTGCAGTAATTCCACAGCTTTGCGACGAGCGAATTGGTCTGAGCGATCGCCTTGGCAGGGGCGGCCGAGGTGGTATCGATGGTGCTCATCAGAGCTCGAACTCCTGCTGAACGGCGGATTGAGGGAGAGGTAGCGAATCACGGTCGGGCCAAGACAATTCGCGGGAATCTTCAGAGGAACTCGCCGGTCGCCGAGATCGCCGAGCGCGGGTCACAGCCCCACTCCTCGACTTCCCGCTCCGTCCCATTTGAATAGATTCAATCAAATCGTGCGCAGACCCGTCGCCCGAGTCCTGCGCCACCAAGCCGCCCGTAAGAGCGCGCCGGAGCACTGCATGCCGGAGGTGTTGCGCCCTCCTCGCCCCGCGCGCGACCTCTACCGAGAGCAGCTCAACCTGCCCAGAAATAGAAGATGTCCATTTGACAATTTCCCGCTGCACATCAATGGGCGGGACTGGCAACAAGGCCCCCAGGATCGTCGCCTGGTCAATCTTCGGCATTGATCCCGCGAGCCCCTTCGCAGCACTTCGAAAGTACTTTCGCATCCGAGGGGAGCGCAGCATCGTGACCGCAAACTCCGGCAGGATTCGATCGCTAACGCGAACCCGAATGAGAAGGTCCGGGTAGATCGCCCACCCTTCGGAGCCAGAGTAAAGGGCTGCAGTCCCCACAAGTTCGGGCGTATTTGATCGCTGGATTAGAATATCGCCCGGCTTCAGCCACAGATCCTTCACGCGATGCGGATCCGCAACCGTCAACTTGGAGTTTCGGTCTGAGAAATCTCCAGTCGTGACTGCAGTGAGGCTAATAGTTCGGACACCCTCAGCCGAGTCACTTGCCCGAGCAGAATGCCCGTTGCGGAGGGGTTCACGAATCAGACTCTCGAGGGTGACCGATGGATAGGCACTGCAACTATCCGCGGCCTTTTGAAGAAGCGCTTTCTGTAGGGCCGCAGCGCGCTTGAGTGAAGCTTCGACAAGCGTCTCTGAGGCGTCAAGGCGAGACAAGTAGCCTTCGAGCTCATCGACAATCCGCTGCTGCTCCGGAAAAGGAGGAAGGGGGAGCGAAACGCTCTTCAGCGAGCTTCCCGAAATGCCAGCCTGTCCCGCCGTAGTCCTCACAAGCTGGCGCACTTGATCTTGAGTTCCCTGCCAAGCCCAGGCGTAGCAGACGAAACGACTATCGACTTTACCCTCGGGAAGCCGCACGCGAATCAGCTTGTCGGGGTACGCGAGCTTCGGCGCATCGTCGGGGACGCGAGCGCAGGCGGCGACAAGATTAGGATTTCCGTTGTACCTCGTGAAGAGAAGATCTCCTGGATTGGCAAGGCCATCCGCCTTCTGCACTTCATCCGAGCCGAGGCCGGTATAGCGAAGATCACCCAAGCTAAGTCGCATAGCACGTACGGCGCTAATGCGCAGGATTGGAATCCCATCAGGAATAGCGCCGGGACGGGAAATGCTCATCCCGTTCTTTACCGAAAGCGCAATCTCCCCCAGGGTTGTTCGAGCCCACCCCGGTGGAAGCTCCGTGTTGCTCAAGCCAGTTCTCGATTCAACTCATTCAGGAAGTCGTGCGGGTTGCGCCCCGGAAAGGCCAACGCCAGACCCCTGCCGCCACCGCGGCTGACGAACGGCTCAGCTCGGAAGTCAGGCGGGGCGATGCCGACGTCGCTGGCGACAACATCGCGGATGCCCTCCAGCCACCACATCTGGTCCTCCGTGAACTCCACGCCGGCCTGCCGCTGCCGGAGCAGCCAGCCTTCGAAGCGCACTTCTACCGTCTCACGGTACGGCTTCAGCTCCGAATCCACGCCAAGTTCGTATCGGATGAGCGAGATGAGATCGGGCACGCCGGCCTCTTTGCTCGGCTGCTCGGTGGCGCGGCCCAGGTCCTCGTAGTACGTCCACAGGACCTGCGGGGTCCAGGCGAAGTCCGGGCGCCGGATCTTGTCCGCCAGCTCCTTGAGCGCCGCGTACGCCTCCGTCGGTCCGACCGAGCGGGGACTGGAAAGCGCTATGGAGATCGCGGCGATCTTGTCGCGCTCATCCTCCAGCAAACGACTCCAGCGGTCGACCTGCTCGCGTGCCCGCTCCTCGCGGGGAATCGCGTGAACGTTGGTGACGGCAACCGCAGTGGTCTCATCCATCACGTAGTCCTTGTCCCGGCGGATCTCGATGATCAGGCGGCGCAGGTCGGGGCTGGCGGTGAGCGGGGCGACGGCAGAAACGATCAGCGCGTGGGCTGCCCTCTCGCCGCCCTCCGCCATGGCCTGGTCCTGCCTGTCAGGGTCGGCGGCCTGGACGATCTTGCTCGCGATATCCGAGAGGGTACGGCCGCCTGCCGCCTTGGTGATCTGGTCGCGCTCGCCGTCGTTGAGCTGCTGGTTCAGGCGGGCAAGGCGACCGGCAAGGATCTCCGCCTCCGAGGCGCTGATCGACTTGGTGCCGGCCTTGTCGAGGAGCTTGGCCAGGGAGACCTGGCGCTCCCCGGCCGGAACGAGCGGTCGTGCATCTACAAGCGGGGAGTCGGTAACGCCGACTGCGTCGACGAGGACGAAGCGCTCCTTGCGCACGCGATCATCTCCGCCCGGGGTCACCTCAAGCAGCTCGGTGGCGTCGATGGTGCGGGCACCACGTCCCTTCATCTGCTCGAAGAGGACCGCGCTGCGAACCTCCCGCAGGAAGATCACGCACTCCAGTGCCTTCACGTCCGTGCCGGTCGCAATCATGTCGACGGTCACGGCAATCCGCATGCGCGGGGACGTTCGCAGTGCACGAATCAGCTCGTCCGGGTCCTCGCCGGCCTTGCGGCTCTTGTACGTGATCTTCTTGGCGAACTCGTCGCCTTTCCCGAAGACCTCCTTGGCCTGAGCCAGGACATCCTCGGCGTGGTCCTCACCGACCGCGAAGATCAGTGTCTTGGGAACCACCTCGCGACCGGGGAACCACCGCTGCCAATTGTCCCGATAGGCGGTGAGAACGGCTCGGATCTCATCGACAGTCACCACAGAGCGTCCGATCTGACGTGTGGTGTAGGTGAAGTCGTCCGCCAATTGCTCGTAGCGCTGGTACCGGGTCTTCCGGTCACGGATCTTGACCGTTGTCCCCTCTTCAATGGTCGCGCCGCCATTCTCCCGCAAATCTGTGTGGATGCGGATGACGTCGAAGTCGACGTTGACGCCGTCAGCTACTGCCTGAGGGTAGGTGTACTCAGAGACCAGGTTCTGCCCGAAGAAGCCGAGGGTTTGGAGGGTCGGAGTGGCGGTCAGCCCGACGAGGTGGCCATCGAAGTACTCCAGCACCGCACGCCAGAGGCCGTAGATCGAGCGATGGCACTCGTCCACGATGATCAGGTCGAAGGACTCGATCGGCACGGCCGGGTTGTAGCCCACCTCGATGGGCTTGTCTGTGGCGTAGGACTCTTCGTACGCCTTGTCGTCGTTCGCCTCGTCTACCGGGTCGTCGTCGACAAGCTGCTCACCAGTCAGCAGGTGGTACATCTTCTGGATCGTGCAGATCACCACCGAACTGCTGTCCTGCAGTCCTGCGGCGCCTAGGCGCTCGACGTTGTAGATGTCCGAGAACTTGCGGCCGTCGTCTGGGGTCATGAACTTCCGGAACTCGTCCAGTGCCTGCTTAGCGAGGTTGTTTCGGTCCACCAGGAACAGCACGCGACGGGCTCGCGCGTGCTTGAGCAGCCGGTACGTCTGAGAGACGGCGGTGTAGGTCTTGCCCGCGCCGGTCGCCATCTGAATCAGCGCCCGCGGCTTGTCCAGGGCGAGTGAGCGTTCCAGCTTCTTGATCGCATCGAACTGCGCCGGCCGCAGGGCGTTGCGGTGCAGCTCCGGAACACTCCGCAGAGCGGCGCGGAAGGTCGGGGCCGCCAGGTGCTCCTCCGCTCGGCGCATCCAGTCCGCGACGGTCTCGGGCTTGTGAAAGGCGAACACCTCACGAGAGCGTGCCTCGGGGTCCAACCGGTTAATGAAGTAGGTCTCGGTGCCTGTGGTCGCATATCGGAAGGCGAACGGCTCCTCCTCCCGCCACACAGCAAGCCGATGCTCCTTGAGCACTCCGCCTGCGTAGCGGTCGTTCTGCTCGACCGCACTGGCCAGGTGCGTGCCCTCACGCTTGGCCTCGATGACACCGGCGATCTGTCCATCCACGTACAGGACGTAGTCGGCCCGCCCCGTGGCGAGCGTGAACTCACGCACGGCCACACCCCGACCAGCCATGGGGTTGACCTCGCTGCGGTCCTGCACCACCCAGCCGGCGGCGCGCAGCAGCTTGTCGATCTCCTTACGGGCTTCGATCTCGTTGAGCGGAGCCCGCCGCTGCGCACGATGGATGATCAGGTCGCGAGCCCCCGGATCGACCTTGCGCGGGGCCTGACGGGCCTCTTCGTAAGCGGCCGTCTGAACAACGCGCATCTCGGCAACCTGCGCTGCCAGCTGCTCGATCTGGGCCAGGAGCTCTGCGTTGTTCACGCTGGCACTGGTGATGAGGCGTTCCGCCTCGGCCCGCGCCTTACGCTCAGCCTCAAGCTCGCTCGTGGATTCCGTGAGTCGCGTGCGCGCGTCGGTCAGGGCCTGGCGGTGGCCGTCCAGGGCCTCATTCAGTTCCGCGACCTCGCCCGGATCTGAGAGACGCTCGACCGCCTGCGGATCCGTAGGCGGCACGAACTCCACGACCGTGCGGCGCCCAGAGATCGCGTCGTGGAACCACAGGCCGAGCTTGTGACAGACGCGGACGGCGTCCAGCGCCCGTGCCGTATCGAACAGGTGGGCATGGGCAGCCTTATTACGGTCCACCCGCAGCTGGTCAAAATCCCTCCGTGTCTCGGGAATCAGGACGCCAGCTCGCGTCAGAGCGGTCAACCGGTCGATCTGTCGATCGCCGTCCACCCGCATGCCGATCCGGGTGATGAGCTCCTCTGCTAGGACTTCGCCGAACTGGCCCGCCTGGACGAGCGAGGAGTTCGGGTTGGTGAAGACCGTGGCCTCGGCCTGGGCGCCGTAGAGAGACAGCAGGGGCTTTAGTGAGTAGAGGATGCCGAAGTTCGGAGAGGACTTCGCCAGTTTCTTCAGCCGCTCGTCCATGTCCCCCACCAGCTACTCCATCCCCGTGACACCGGCCGTGACGCGTCCCTGTTGTGTCGAATCAGCGCAAGTCTAGAAGCCGGACGGCAGGTGGGAAGTAGAAAATTGATCTTCTGCCCTGCGGTGACACGGCTACGGCCGGTGCCGGTCGCTGCCGAGAGGAGTCCCTCCCTTGGCCAGGCTTGTGCGGGCCATGCCCAGGGCAGAGAGTTCACATGGGCGATCTCGAGGTATGGGCGACGCAGGTCGCGGAGGCCGAGCTCAGCAGCACGCTTCCACGGAGGTGGGCGCACACACAGGGAGTGGCCAAGCGTGCGGTCGAAGTAAGTCAGGTTCTCGGCCAGGACGCCAGCCTCCTAGTCGCTGCCGCCACGCTGCACGACGTCGGGTACGCGCCTCGCTTGGCCATGACTGGGTTCCATCCGCTGGACGGGGCCCGGTTCCTTCGGCACGGGCACGGGGCCGACGAGCGGCTCGTGCGGCTGGTCGCGAACCACTCGTTCGCGCTCTTGGAGGCCGAGGAGCGAGGGCTCCGGGAGGAGCTCGCGAGCGAGTTTCCGTTGCTGGAGGAGCCGCTGCTGGTGGACGCGCTCGTGTGCTGCGACATGACGACGACGCCCGATGGCGGCCGGACCACCGCCGAGGAGCGGGTCGCGGAGATCCTTGGCCGCTACGGAGACGACAGCGTGGTCGGGCGGTTCATCCGCCGGGCAGCGCCGGAGATCTTCGCCGCCGTGGGGCGGGTGGAGGCCGCGTTGGCGGCTCAGCCGAGGTAGGGGTACGTGCCGGCGAGGTAGTCGCCGATCTGTTGGCGCATGCTGGCGTGAATGTCGTACTGGTCGAGGTCGGCGGGCTGGACGAAGCGGACGCCGTCGGCCTCGTCGTTGATGGTGGGCTCGCCGCCGACGGGGCGGCCGATGTAGGTGTTCTCGTACTGCTGGCGGATCTCACCGTCGGTGTACGCCACGATATGACGGGGGTTCGTGTAGACGCCGAGGAAGCCCGTGATCTCGGCGACGATCCCCGTCTCCTCCAGGCATTCGCGTACCGCGCACTCGGCGGCGGTCTCGCCGATGTCCTGGGCACCGCCGGGCAGCGCCCACTGGCCGGTGTCGCGGCGTCGCTGGAGCAGGATGGCGCCGCTCTCGTCGACGACCAGGAGGTTGCTGGCGGGGATGAGGGTGTTGGCCTTGGGGGCGTTGGGGTCGTTGTAGTACTCAGTCCTGCCCATGTGCGGCGGTCCCCTCGTGATCGGGCGTCCAGGGCCGTGCGCCGGCCCAGACGGCAGCGAAGCTCTGAGCGTAGTTGTCGAACCAGCCCATGGCATCCACTCTTCGCAGGTGGAACAGGGGGTTGGCACTCGCCGGCTGGCTCCAGACATGCGGGTTGACCAGCAGGTCGTCGTCGTACCGGAAGAGGGAGTTGTAGAGCGTGGTGTCGTGGAGCCGCACCTCGCATCCGGCTTCGGACAGCAGCGGGCGGTAGTAAGTAAGGGAGGCACGGATCTTGGCGGCGAGGGTGTCGCCGATACCCTCCTCGCGGCCTCGGGTGGCGACTGCGTTGCCGCTCGGGTCGCCGAAGCAGAGGCGTACACGAACCCCCGTGGACGCGCGCTCGGCGAGCATCTTGGCGACGTGCGGGTTGGTCTGGGCGAAGAAGGTGCCGGAGAAGATCAGGACATCGATCTGCCGCTGGGCGCCCTGGAGGAGGGCGAGCCACGTGTCTCGGGGGACGCTGGCCCGGTTCTGGTAGGTACCGATGATCTCGGCGCTGCCTAAGCCAGTGCCGGGCCGACCGCTGCGCGCCGCCAGCGGTGCCGGCCAGAGGAAGGTCTCCTCGACGCGCAGGTGCTGGGCAACGCTGAAGCGGTGCCGCGGGTGGGGCACGCGTCCACCGAGCCATCGACCGACAGTCTTGGGGTCCACTTCGCAGGCTTCGGCGAGCGATTCTGGAGATACACCGCGCTGGGCGAGTACGGAGTGGAGTCGCTCGTTCACGGGCGCAATACAAGCCGAGTCGTGAGGGCAAGAGCAAGGACGTCGTGGGACGTTTCTGCGTGCTGGGCGACACCAAGCCAGTGCTTACGCTGGCGGCATGCAGCTCAGCATCCTGTGGGACATCGACCACACGCTCATCGACAACGCGGGGGTGAGCAAGGAGATTTACTCCGCCGCGTTCACCGCGCTGGCCGGCTTCGCGCCGATCGATCCCGCGCGCACGGAGGGGCGTACGGACCGTCTGATCATGCGGGAGCTGTTCGTTCGGCACGACCTTACCGAGCCTGAATGGGGCCGGATCCAGGACGCCCTGGTCAATGCCGGGCAGGAGCGGTTCGCGGCGCTACGGACGCGCGGTACAGCCCTGCCGGGCGCATGCGACGCCCTCAAGAGCGTTGCGGAGTCGAAGGGGTGGGTGTCCTCGGTACTCACGGGCAATATCGCGGCGAATGCCGAGGTGAAACTCGCCGCCTTCGGCCTCGACTCTCTGCTCGACCTCTCCGTCGGCGCCTACGGGGCTGACGGGGTCCAGCGTCCGGATCTCGTGGCGGTGGCGCGTGAGCGAATCCGCCGCGCTTATGGAGCGGAGCAGGACGTCCCCGTCGTACTCGTGGGGGATACGCCGCGGGACGTCGAAGCCGCGCTCTCCACGGACTCTCACGTCATCGCCGTCGCCTCAGGCATTCACAGCCAGAAGGAACTGGCCGCAGCCGGCGCGACGGTCGTGCTGCCAAACCTTTCGGACACCGCAGGGCTGATGCGCCACTTTGAGAGCGTCGCCGGGCGCTGAAAACGTCCCAGGACGTCCTCGGACCGTCCACGTACGCGGTGACGCCGTCCACCCCCGCACGGCCACGATCGGATCCTCCCCGCCAGTCAACTGACCCAGGAGGCCCGAGTGATCCACGACGTCACCGGAATCCGCAGAATCCGGATGCTGTACTTGCAGCTGCTCTACCGCTGCAACTTCTCCTGCCTGCACTGCTTCCACGGCGAGCGCCTCAAGCAGGGCGACGCCTTCACCCCCGAGGAGGCGGTCGGCCTCATCCGGCTCATGCACGAGGAGTACGGCACCGAGGCGGTGACCCTGCTCGGAGGTGAGCCCTTCCTCTACAAGGAGCTCCCGCAGGTCGTCCGCTACACCCGGCAGGAGCTGGGGATGGGGGTGGAGATCTGCACCAACGGCTACCGGATCGAGCGTCGCCTCACCGAAATCGCCCCCTACGTGGACCTGCTCCGGGTCTCGTTGGAAGGGGTCGCCGACACCAACGACGACATCCGCAGGCAGGGCAGCTACCACGCCGCGCTCAGCACGCTGAACCTCGCTCGCGAGCTCGGCGTCACGACCGCCGCCACCATGACCGTGACATCGCGGAACCTCGACGAGGTGCTCCCGCTGGCGCGGATCATGCAGCGGTTCGGCGCCCGTCAGCTCAAGCTGCACTGCCTCCGCCCGGTCGGCAACGCCGCCGACCACCCCGAGCTCCTGGTCGACGACCCGTCCGCGTGCACCCGGCTCCGTGAGGACCTCCGGACGGCCGGGCTCTCCATCGAGGTGGTCCTCGACGAAGATCTCGCCGAGGGCGGGGCTCCGGAGGTCTGCGCGCCGGCCGGCGGCCCGCGCGAGATCGAGCGGATCGAGGCCGACCCGCGCGGCGCTCTCACCATGTCCTGCAAGGCAGTGGGCAAGGACTCGCACGCCTTCTGGTACGAGAAGGCCGCTCACCGCATCGTCCACCGGCCCTCCGCCACCGACGAGCTGACCCTCGCCATCCCGGACGTGGTGTACGCCCGTGCCTGACCAGCCGTCCTTCGAGGCGCTCGAAGGCTTACGGGGAGCGGCAAGTCCACCGTCGCGCCTCTGCTCGCGGCGGCCAGGGGCGCCGTCCTCGTCCCCACCGTGCCTCTCTTCTACCAGCCGCTACGGCGTCAGGTGGATCTGAGGGAGAGCGCCGACGCCCGCCTGTGCTTCTACCTCTCGGCCCTCTTCACAGCCGCCGAGGAGATCCAAGGGCACCTCGCCGCCGGCACCCCCGTGGTCGTCGAGAGCTACTTCGCCCGGTGCCTCGCGAACCACCACGCCTTCGGGGCCCGCCTCGGCGTCACCCTCCCGCCCGACCTGCCCCAGCCGACTACGTACCACCTGCTGTGCGCGGAGGACGAACGGCAGCGGCGCCTCTCTCAACGGGTCAAGCCCACCTCATGGTGGGACGCCCTGAGCGAGGAAGCCTCGGACCGGATCTCGTCCGCCTACGCCGAGTTCCCGATGCATCGGATCAACACCACCGGCAGTGCCCCGGAGCAGGTCGTCCAGACGATTCTCACCGCCACCCAGGAAGGACAGCACCGTGCAGACGCAGAGCCTGTGGGAGCACACCCTCACGTTCTTCCCCCAGTTCCTCGCCGCCCTGAAGGAGCGCACGTCTCCTGACGCCACGGTCGCGGTCGTGGGCGCGAGCGACGGCAAGTTCGTGCTGCCCCTCGCCGCCGCCGGCTACCGCGTCATCGTCATCGAGCGCGACCCCTTCGCCCTCCACGGAGGCAAGGTCAGCCTTCCGGGTGACACCCGGGCCCACGCCCCCGGCCTCATCGACCGCCTCAAGACCGAGGAACTCCACGACCGCGTCCAGGTCATCGGCGAGGACTTCCTCACGACCGAGCTCCCCGAGGGTCACTGCGACGCCGTCTGGACGAGCTGTTCATGGCACTACAGTGCCAACCACCACAGCCCGCTCGGCGACTTCGTCCGCCGCATGCAGGCCCTCGTTCGCGAAGGGGGCTTGTTCGGCGCGGAGTTCATGATGCCCGTCGAAGAGCGCCACCAGTTCATCGAGCACTACACCTCGCCCGAGAGACTCGCTCGCCATTTCACCCCTGGCTGGGACGTCCTGCTCACGGTGCGCACGAACCAGTTCATCGAGCGCCCGCACCTCGGCCAGCCCCACGACCACACGCACCGCATGGGTCTGCTCATCGCGGCCCGCACCAGGTAATCGCACCCAACGAGGAAGACGACCATGAAGCACGAGTACGAGGCCAAGTTCCTCAACGTCGACGTCACCGTCCTCCAGGACAAGCTCACAGCCCTGGGCGCCACGCGAGCGTTCCCCCGCACTCTCCTCACCCGCAAGATCTTCGAGAACGACGCCCTCGACGGCGGGGCGTGGCTCCGGCTGCGGGACGAGGGGACCCGCTCTACCCTCACGCTCAAGCAGGTCACCGACGCGACGACCATCGACGGCACCACGGAGATCGAAACCAAGGTCGCCGACCTCCACGCCATGGCCGACATCCTCCGCCGCCTCGGCCTCACCGAGGTCCGCTACCAGGAGAACTACCGCGAGGAGTGGCGCCTGGGCGAGGTGGCCTTCGACTTCGACACCTGGCCGGACCTCCCCACGTTCGTGGAGATCGAAGGCCCGGACGAGGCGTCCGTCCGCCAGGCCGCCGGCCTGCTCGACCTCGACTACACCGATGCCCGCTTCGGCAGCGTCGACGAGATCTACAAGAGCGAGGCCGGCCGCGACATCCTCGCCGAGCCCACGCTCCTCTTCGCCGATTCCGACAAGCAGAAGGTTCACTCCGAACCGGTCCGAGGCCGGTGACCTCAGGCGAGAAGCGATGCTCACAGAACTCGCCTTACCGAACAGGGTGATCCCTGGAATCGCCGAATTCGCCCGCGGCGGACTGCCCGCGCCAGCCGCGACCAACGACGGCAACGAGTGGGTCGACGGACTCTGCTGGCTCTACTGCGGACAGCGATGGACCCGCGTCCTCTGGATCGGCCCCGCGAGCGTCGCCGGCGCCCAGGCAGCGATGTACGCCTGCGGCCCCTGCATCCAGGAGCTCCAGGAGCGGGTCTGGCGATCGATCGCCCTCGATGACCAGCCGGCTCACGCCCCGCACCCGAGTCAGACCGCTGGATCCGGTGCACCCGCTGAACGGCGTTCTGGTCGGCACCGAGGCCAAAGCAGGTTCCTACGCCGCTAATCCCCCGCCCTGATCACGGAAGTGCCTGGCCGTACCCCACGGCATGAGCCCTGTGACCGGGGCGGGCTTCATTCTGCCGAGACTTGGCGCCGACGACGCCAACGCCAGAACGGCGGGATCCGGGCAGTTCTCAGCGATACGGGCGTCCCGCTTCATCCCTCTCGGTACTGTCGTTCCGCCCATCGTGGCCGCCACGAGGAGTAGACGTGACTCAGCAGCACTCGGAGAAGCAGTCGGGCGTAGCGGCAGCCGTAATCGTTCACGAGGGACGCGTCCTCCTGGTGCGCCGACGGGTGAGCGAGGGGCAGCTCTCCTGGCAGTTCCCAGCCGGCAAGATCGAACCCGGTGAAGCCCGTGAGGACGCCGCAGTGCGTGAGACGCATGAGGAGACCGGGTTGACCGTGACAGCTGTGAAGCTGCTCGGCGAGCGCGTCCATCCGAAGACAGGCCGGCTGATGTCGTACACCGCCTGCGAGGTGTTGGACGGCACGGCACACGTCGCGGACACCGAGGAGCTGGCCGAACTGGCCTGGGTCGCCCATGGCGAAATCCCGGAGTACGTGCCGTACGGGCTGTTCGAGCCGGTGCAGGACTACCTCGACGCGGCTCTGACTTCCTGAACGGCCTGGGGCAGGGGAGCGCGCTGTCGTCGCTGGGTGGCTGGACTCACCACAGCCATCGTTCTCGCCGAGGCTGGGGCCCTGGTGCACGTGATCGCCGAGCAG
This sequence comes from Streptomyces sp. NPDC002232, assembly GCF_042890295.1. Classification (NCBI taxonomy): domain Bacteria; kingdom Bacillati; phylum Actinomycetota; class Actinomycetes; order Kitasatosporales; family Streptomycetaceae; genus Streptomyces; species Streptomyces sp. NPDC002232. The sequence goes on from NZ_JBIARV010000006.1 coordinate 128,802, forward strand.
GTGCCCGGCGGCACGTCGCTGGGGACCGTGCTTGGTCGAGCGTATAGGCCAGGTCGACCAGTCGGTACAGCAGTCGCTGGAGCTTTACGCCACGCCCTTCGCAGGATGCCATTTCCGGTAGATGCGGACAATAGAGGTGCCGGAGCCCAGGCGCCCCAGGGTGGGCTCGCAATGGATTCCAGCATCTTCAAGGGAAAGTTGAATCTCCATCGCGTTCCCCTTGCTCAGGCGCGCGCGCTGCGTCTTCATCAGGCTCGCCATCATGTCCTCCCCACTCCGCGGCGCAACGGCCTCCGAGTCGTGCGGATCGGTCTTCCACTCCTCAAGGAGGCATGCCATCTCGACTGTGCGCCAAGTCTTCGTCAGGTCGCGGCGGGTCAGGGTGATCGAGTCGGTGTCCGCAAGACTCCCACGGATCAAGTCCGTGAATCGAGAAACGCGATCGCCAGCAGGCATGACTCCCCCTAGAAAGATAGGAATTAAGGTCGAGCTCGAAGGGCTCAAGTAATTACAGAGCAGCCCTCCCCTCACTGTCAACCTGAACGACCGAAGAAACCGCAGGATCAGATAAACCCAGGTCAGAGGCCACACTCCACCCCCTGGCACCCGAATTAACTTGAACCCCAATTCTTCGTGAGATAATTGAGACTCGTAACTCCCGAGCAATAGCTACGAGAATTATTCGAGGTCGAGTTATTTCGGACATCGCGAAAGTCGGCTACTTGGCAGAGCCCCCCTTCTCCGGAGCTACAGCTCCCCTCACGCACCCAGACACCGTGTCTCAGGAGGGGAGGGGAGGGGAGACTGATCAGCTCTGCCCCTTGCGCTACTACAGCTGACGACGACGAATGTTCTCCCCCGGAACGACAGCGGGCCTTACCGGCAAGGCCACATGTTCCCCGTAGCCGTGCCCCTGGACCCCTGCGAGCGTCGAGCGACGGCGGGCTGCTTCGGCGCGGGGGTTGGGGGCGGGGTTGCGGGTGGTGTGCTGGATGCGGGTGATCAGGACGCGGGCGGGTTGGCGGGCGGTGGTGAGTTCGCGCTGGGCGGCGGCTTCTTTGAGGAGTTGGTGGGGTTTGTGGCCGCGGGCTTCGGCGTCGGCGAGGACGGTGGCGAGGGCCGGCCAGGCGGGGTCGGTGAGGATGCGGTCGGCGTGGTCGGGGACGGCGGCGCGGACGTCGTGGGCGAGGGTGCGGCGGGCCTGATCGCTCGGCCGGCGGGTGGCGAGGCTGTCGACGACGGGCGTGAGGGCGTTGTCGGCGGCGGCCTGGAGGTGGTGGAGGGTTTGGCGGGCGGCTTCAGTCTGGTGGGCGTGGTTCTTCGCGTCGTGCCAGCGGGCGGCGACGATCGTGGCCCAGACGAGGGCAGCTAGGAGGGTCGCCAGGCCGCTGCCGTCGGGGCCGGTGGCGGTGTGGGCGAGGTCGCGGGCCGCTCGGCGCAGGGTGTGGGCGGCCTGGTTCTCGGCGCGGACCTGGGAGCGCTGGGCACGGGCGAATGCCTGTGAGGCTGCACGTAGTTCGGCGTGGAGGTGGGCGGGGGCTTTCTGTGCGGTGGCTTCGATGAGTTCGCCGAGCGCGGTGATGTGGGCCTGCGCGTGTGTGTCGTCGTCCATGCCGGTACGAAGGGTGTCGAGGGCGTCGATGGCCTGATGCCAGGGGGTGGCAGGCTGGCCGCGGCGGGCGGTGGGGTGCTCCTCCGGCACCATGGCCTCCAGGCGGGCCCTGAGCTTGGGGAGGGTGAGGTCGGGAGCGATCTTTCCGCCAGGGTGGAAGATCTGTTCGCCGTCCTTGTTGAGGTCTCCAGGGCGGCCGACGGCATAGCCGAGGAGGTCTCCGGACGGTCCGCGGCGCGGTTTGACCGCGATGCCCATGGCTTCGAGGTAGGCAAGGAGTTCCTCCGTGTTGCTGGCGTGGGGGATCGCGGCGCGGATGCGGTCCTGGAGCCAGTCGCGGCTGGTCTGCTCCCAGCCGAGGCGTTCAGCCTTGTGTATCTCGGCCTGGGTGGGCCGGCGTCCGGCGGTGCGGTCGCCCTTCTTCAGCTGGCGTAGGCCGTAGTCGGTCTCAATCTGGCGGCAGGCGTCGCCGACGCGGATGCCGCTGTCGTGGAGCCTGGGGCGGCGGCCGTCTTCGCGGACGGTGGTGGCGAGGATGTGGATGTGGTCGTCCGCGTGGCGTACCGCGATCCAGCGGCAGCCAAGGTCGTCGCCAGGCGGGGCGATGCCGGCGGATTCGACGATGCGCTGGGCGATGTCGGCCCACTCGGTGTCGGAGAGGTAGCGGTCTTCGGGTGCGGCGCGGACGGAGCAGTGCCAGACGTGGTCGGTGACCTTCTTGCCGAACTCGCTGTTCCGAAGCTGAACGGGCGCGTCCAGGTGGCGGGCGAGCTGGGTGAGGGTGGCGTCCTGGTCGCGGCCGGGGTCGGGCACGCCGAGCATGGCGAAGCCGGCGACGATGTGTGGGTCGGCGTGCTCGTCGTGGCGGCCGGGGCCGTAGAGGTAGGCGAGCAGGCCACGGGTGTTGGACCCGGCCGGTTTGATGGCGGCGATCACGCGGCCTGGCCCTTCCTGGAGTCGGTCGGTTCGCGCAGGGCCGCGGCGATCAGCTCCAGCAGGCGGTGGAGCTCGTCGAGACGGAGGCGGATGTCGGGTGGGGTGAGGTCGCTGTTGAGAGCGCGGGCGATCTGGTTGACGTTGACGCCGATCCGGTTGAGCTCGCGCAGCACCTGGGCGCGGAACATGTGGGTACGGCGGCGGTCCTCGGACAGCGGCAGGTTCGCCGTGAACCGACCGGATATGAACGCCAGGACGATGTCGGCGGCGAAGCCGGATTCCCCCTTGTAGCCGTGCTCGGCGGCGGCCTCCTGGAGGCCGGCGTGCTCGTCGCCGGTGAACCGCAGCGGGCCGACGCGGACGGTCCGCTTGGTGCCGGTGAAACGGCGGATCGTCGGCTGCACGCTCTGCACGGCTCGCTCGCCAGCTGTCGGCTCGGTGGCGGGTGCGGGGTGGAGGATCTGCTGCTGGACGGTGTGGAGTTCGTCCTGGTCGGGGCCGCCATCGGTCCCGACCTCCCGGTCCGGCGCCCCCTGGCGCCGGGCCGTCTCCGCCACCCCCGGGGCGGAGATCCCCGAAGTCCGGCCTTGAGTCGGACTCGGGGTACTACTGGCTCCGCCAGGGGCCGTCCGTCCGAACGCCCGCCGCAAACGGTCCATGAACCCAGGCGACTTCAGCTGGACGGATGCCGTGTCGGTGCCGGTAGTGGCGTCGTCGTGGGAGTCACGGGGCATGGGCGTTCTCCGATGCGCGGGACGGGGCGGGCGTCAGGGGCACGGGGAGGGCCTGTGTGCGTATCCACAGGAGTGGCCCGCAGGGTGTGGACAAGGCCGTGGTCGGGGTGGTCGGAAGGGTTCCGACCACCCCGTCCGGGCTCAGGGTTGGGCCGGTCAGGAGGTTTCGGAAGCGGCCTTTGCCTCGGCCCGGAGGATCTTCATGACCTCGGTCAGTCGCTCGCCTGCCATGCCGAGCCCCTGGTCCCGAGCGGCCTTCTTCACGATGGCTCGCGACAGCTCGCCCTGCTCAGCGGCAGCGGCACGGCCGATCTCGACCAGGTCCTCCAGCGAAGCGTCCGGCGGTCGTCCGCCTCGCCGCTTGGCCTCCGAATCCCCGGCAGGCTGTTCCGGAGCCTCGGTGGTGGTCTCGCGGGTGATCAGGATGTGGAGGTGGACCGCTCCGGCCAGAGCGAGCGGCGCGATGGTGGAGAGGACGCCCACGGTGACGTCGCCCAGGTACAGGCCGTCGGATGTGACCTGTTGGTTGAGGCGGAGGGCGTGCAGGGCGTTCGCCCAGATACTTGCCGTGGTCGCTGTTCCGAACAGGGTCCACACGTAGAGGCGGGCTCGGAACTGGGCGGTGCGCAGGACGAGGAGGGCTCGTACCCCGTACGCGATGAACCCGTCGATCACGAGCGGGAAGAGGTAGGTGAGGAACCCGCGGACATGGATGGCGACGGCCATCTGCTGGAGTGCGTCGTACGAGAGGGCACACGCGGCGGCGCCGAGGGTGAGGATCGCAGCGCGGTCCCAGACCGTCGCCTGGTGGGTTGTGCTGTGGTGGGCGGGTATGGCAGGGGTGCTCAAGCGGGAGGCTCCTGTGGTGGTGGCGTGATGCGTCTTGGGCGTCTTGGCCGTTGCAAGCGCAGGTCAGGGCCGGTACGGCATGCCCGGTCGGCGTCCGTCTTGGCCGCGCCCTGGCGGGGGCGGCACGGGTCGGCCTTCCGTCTTAGGCTCATGGCCGGTGACCTGCGGCGATACGGCGCGTACGGGTGGGACGGCACGAGACGGATGCGGGCGACGTCCCCGCGCTTCACGCGGGCGGTCTGATCGTGTTGCCGTCTTGGGCCCGGTTGCCGACTTGCGCGTATGCCCTCTGACCTGCGCGATCACGGCAGGGACGGCAAGGACGGCAACAGCGGGGGACGGGACGGGGTCAGCCCTGCGGGAGGGTTGGTGCGGCGTCGACCGGGTGGACGGTCGGGCAGTAGCGGCGCCAGGGGTCGAGGAACTTGTTGCGCATGTAGCCCTTGCGCTGGGTTCCGTCGGCCATGCGGACGTTACCGGGCTTGATGCCGAACTGCCGCAGCATCAAGCCGAGGTCACGCGGGCTCAGCCCGCTGCGCCCCCACTCGGCCCACGGGCTCTCCGGGTCCTGGCGCAGGTAGTGGATCAGCTCCTCCGTGGAGAGGCTGTCGACCTCGCGCTGGGCGGCGAAGACGCGCCGGATGTCGGCCAGGATGCGGGCCCCGCTGGGGTGGTCCTCCTCGGCCGCCGCCTCGGCAGCGACCATCTGCTCGCACGCGGTACGGGCGCGGCGCGGCCAGGTGCCAGCGGCGAGGTCGGCGACGATGACGAGCGGTTCCCAGGTGTCTGCAGCGCGATCCTCGACCGGCATCGCCGGTTCCAGGTCGGCGGCCTCGTCCAGAAGGGGCCTCGCCCAGGCGGCGATACGGTTGCGCAGGTCATGGAGGGACGGGATGTCCCGCCGTGACCGGAAGGGGCGGACGGTCTCGCCTTCCGCCCGTCGGCGCATGCGGATGACCACCGACCGGTCCATGATCGTGTCGGGCAGGTCACCGATCCCGGCGATGGCCGCCATGGCGAAGGTGGCGAACCGGTGGGGTGTGTGGTCGTTGCCGACCACCCGGGTCACGTACCGGTTGCGCTGGTGGCCGGCGTTCAGCAGGCCGCGCATCTCCTCGTTCTTCTCGGCTTGTTTGGGCGTGCCGAAGATCGTGTCCGCCTCGTCCACGAGGAGCGTGGGCGGCTCCTCGGTAATGGAGCGGAAGATCGCCGCCGGCGTGGTGTTGATAGTGAGCATCGGCTCGTGGACCGTCTCGGTCAGAACGTCCAGCAGCCGGGACTTGCCGCACCGCTTCGCCGGTCCCACCACCGCCAGGCGCGGGGCGTGCTGCCACGCAGGCTGCAGATGCGTCGCCGCCACCCACAAGGTGACCGCGTCGAGCACCTGCTCGGAGGGCAGGATGACGAACTTCGATAGCTGCGTACGCAGTTCGTCGAGCAGCTCCGATCCGTGCGTCGGCGCCGGATCCGACTGTTCCGTTTCGGGACACCGCCTGGAGTGGAGGTCGGGCCGTTCATTTTCGGGAGACCGCTCGTCGGGCGGCGAGGTCTGTGCCGGATCGTCGGCGGCCCGCCCGGTCTCGACTGTGGTCAGGCCCGGCTGGCCGGGCACGGCGACCGGCGGCCACGCGGTCGTGCCCTGGTCGGAATAGGGCTCGGGCATCGCGGGTTGCACTGGGCAGCTCCTCTTCTCGCGTCGCCAGGCATACGGGCCCGGCGCGCGGGTTCGTTCGTGGGATTACGGGCGGGGGCCGTTGAGCCTCCGGCGTTGCCTCGCCGGAGGCTCTCTCGCGTCCCGAGCGGGGCGAGGGAACACGGACCGTACGTCCACTCCCCGCGACAGTCCAGCGATTCTGTGTCAGCTCAGCGCAGAATCGCCTGCTATCTTCTTCCACCCTCACGCAGCCAGCCCCAACAGGCTGAGCAGGTCCGCCGTCACCACGCGGTACGCCTTCCCCAGGCGTAGGACCCTGCACGGGTACTCGCCCCGCTTGGCCAACTCGTAGCCCTTGCTCCGCCCGAGACCCAACGCGCGGTTGCCCGTGTCCAGGTCAATGGCCGCCGGCAGGGCCAGCAGCTCGTCCCGGCTCATGCCCTTCGGGCCGGTTCCCATGATGTCGTCGCGCATGCGGCGCCCCCTCTCGTCGCAGCCCTCGGCAAACACGCTCTTCGCGTCCGACTCCAGGCCAACGAGAACCATGATGAAGAAGCTAATGTGTCGCCATGACACAACACGATTTCGATGATGAAGAGGACGACGACTTCCCGGAGTGGGTCGACCGCATCAGGAACAACGTCGCCGGCGAAGTCCGGCGCCGCAGGAAGGAGAGGGGGTGGAGCGCCCAACGGCTGGCCGACCGCTGCGAAGAACTGGGTCACCCCATCCCCCGCAACGTGATCGCCAACCTGGAATCCGGCCGCAAGGCGAGCCTGCCCCTGGTGGACGTCATGGTGCTGGCCGCGGCCTTGGAGACGTATCCGATCTGCCTGATCTTCCCCCTCGGCTACGTCGAGCAGACCCAGGAGCTCCCCTTCCACTCGCTCATCCCGACCTGGGACGCCATGCGGAAGTTCACCGGCGAGGAGTGGGACTACGAGACCGACAGTGGCCTCATGCCCGAGTTCAACCTGCACGCCAGCCTGACCCGAACTGTCATCGCCGCCCGACGCGAGGCCGAAAGCGCCACCTTCGACGCCGAGACCGCGACAACCCCCGGCCAGCGCGAGGAAGCCGAGCGGAAGGCCACCGAGTACGCCCAGCGCGCCAAGGAAGCCAAGCGCCGGCTCCTCAACCTCCGAAGCAGCATCCGCGAGGAGGGCGCCATCCCACCCGAACTGTCCCCATGGCTCGAAGACATCGAGCCACAACCTGACCCCGACCAGGAGGAAGACGCTTGAAAGGCTCCACCTACCGCCGCTGTTCCTGCCGTGACCCCAAGACCGGTAAGGAGCTAGGCACTTCCTGCCCCAAGCGCAACAGCAGGAATCACTGCACCTACTCCATACGCCAGGAGCTGCCGCCCCGCGAGGACGGCGGCCGGCGGTCCTTCGCGCGAGGCGGGTACGGCAGTCTCAAGGCCGCCCAGGCCGATCTCGACCACGTGCGGGCTCTCCTGGGGCTCGCCGAGGTCGACGACCCCGAGGGCATACAACTGGTCGCCGCGATGCTGGCTGAGGTCAGCGGCGAGAAGCTGCCCCTGCCAGACGTGGAGGAGACCCGGCGCCGGCTCAGGGCCGGCCAGGATCTCATCGGCAGCCTGACCGTGGCCGAGTGGCTGGACCGGTGGCTCTCCGGCAAGCGCATCCGAAAGTCGGGCATCAGCCGGTACGAGACCGACGTCCGCGTGCACCTCAAGCCGCACATCGGCCACCGACGTCTCGACCGGCTGCGCGTCAGCCACCTCAGCGATATGTTCACCGCCATCACCGACGCCAACGCCGAGATCCTGGAGCAGAACGCCCAGCGACGTGCGGCGGTCGAGGAGTTGGCGACCGTCCTGTGGAAGGGTGCGGCGAACCGCGCCCGCCGCAAGGCCATGAAGGCCGCGATCGACGCGATGCCGCCCTTCCGCCGCGTCACCGGCCCCGCCACACGCCAGCACATCAAGGCCACGCTCCGCGCGTCCCTCAACGACGCGATCGGGCAGCAGATCATCACGTTCAACCCGGCGGCCCATGTCGAGATCGATCCGGTGCGTAAGCCGAAGGCGCTCGTGTGGACGGACGAGCGGGTCGCCAAGTGGGAACAGACCGGCGAGAAGCCGTCCCCCGTGATGGTCTGGACGCCGGAACACACCGGCGCCTTCCTCGACTTCGTCACCGAAGACCGGCTGTACGCGATGTGGCACCTGATCGCCTTCCGCGGCCTGCGGCGCGGGGAGGCGTGCGGGCAGCCCTGGTCGGAGACCAACCTCGACCGGCATTCCCTCACGGTCACCGGCCAGCTCGTTCAGGACGGCTGGGGGGTCGAGGCGTCCGAGCCGAAGACGGACAGAGGCTTCCGCGTCGTGGCCCTGGACGACGACACCGTCCTCGTCCTGAAGCGGCACCGCGAGCAGCAGGAGGCCGACCGCGCCGAGTGGGGCTCGGCCTGGGTGAACACCGGGCTCGTCTTCACCCAGGAGGACGGCTCCTGGCTCCACCCGGGCAAGGTCACCGATCTCTTCGAGCGGCTCGTCGCCGCCTCCGGCCTGCCGCCGATCCGGCTGCACGACCTCCGGCACGGCGCGGCCACGCTCATGCTGGCGGCCGACATCGACATCAAGATCGTGTCGGACACGCTCGGGCACAGCGACACCCGGATCACGCGCGACATCTACCAGAGCGTGCTCCCCCACGTCGGCAAGAGCGCCGCCGAGGCCACCGCGAAGCTCGTCCCCCTCCAGCGCAAGGCCGAGCAAGAAGCGCAGGTCCGACAGGCCGCCGAGGAAGCGAAGAAGGCCGCCAAGGCGAAGGCCAAGCGGAAGAAGAAGGCCAAGGCCAAGAAGGCCGCGAAGAAGGGCTGACAGCCGCTCCGCTCACGCATCGCTCACGCAAGCACTTCCACGGCATCCCCGTCGTGCGCCTCGGCATGCCCCGGGCATGAAAAAACCCCAGGTCACGGCGAGTGAGTCCTGGGGTAATTCCGAGCCGCCTTCGGGATTCGAACCCGAGACCTACGCATTACGAGTGCGTTGCTCTGGCCAGCTGAGCTAAGGCGGCGCGCTGCGCAGACACATCGTGGTGCAGCAGCGTCGCCAAGTCTACACAGTTTCCGGAGGTGCTCCGACCATCCCCGGATCAGGCCTATGAGCAGCGCTTTCCGTCCTGGGGCGGGGTGCCTTCGAGGAGGTACGTGTTGATCGCGGTGTCGATGCAGTCGCTGCCCCGGCCGTACGCGGTGTGGCCGTCGCCCTCGTAGGTCAGCAGGGTTCCCGAGGAGAGCTGCTCGGCGAGGGACCGGGCCCAGTGGTACGGCGTCGCCGGGTCGCGGGTGGTGCCGACGACGAGGATCGGCGCGGCGCCCTCGGCGGTGATGCGGTGCGGACGCCCGGTGGGCGGGGTGGGCCAGTAGGTGCAGTTGAGGGCGGCCCAGGCGAGGCCCTCGCCGAAGATCGGGGAGGCCTTCTCGAAGGACGGGACGGCCTTCTGGACGTCGGCCGGGCCGGTGAAGGCCGGCGGCAGGTCCAGGCAGTTCACGGCTGCGTTGGCGGACATGAGGTTGGCGTACGTGCCGTCCGCCTCGCGCTCGTAGTAGCTGTCGGCCAGGGCGAGCAGGCCCGAGCCGTCGCCGGCCTTCGCCCGGCCGAGCGCCTCGCGCAGCTGCGGCCAGGCGCCCTCGTCGTACATCGCGGCGATCACACCGGTGGTGGCGAGGGACTCGCCGAGCTCCCGGCTCTCGCCCGTGGGCACCGGACGGGCGTCCACGTCCCGGAAGAACTTCTTCATCGCCGCCCCGGCCGCCTCGACGGACCCGGCGCCCAGGGGGCAGTCCTTCATGCGGACGCAGTCGGCGGCGAAGGCGCGGAAGGCGGTCTCGAAGCCGCCGGTCTGGTCGCGGTTGAGCTCCAGCGCCGAGAGCGAGGGGTCCATCGCGCCGTCGAGCACGAGCCGGCCGACCCGGTCCGGGAACAGCTCGGCGTACGTGGCGCCGAGGAAGGTGCCGTACGACGCGCCCACGTAGGTCAGCTTCGCGTCCCCGAGGACCGCCCGCAGGAGGTCCATGTCCCGGGCCGCCTCGACGGTGGAGACGTGGGGCAGGACCTGCCCGGACTTCTTCACGCAGCCCGCCGCGAAGTCCTTGAAGGCCGCGCTCAGGAGGTTGGTCTCCGCGGTGTCGTCGGGCGTCTGGTCGACCTGGGTGTACGCGTCCATCTGCGGGCCCGTCAGGCACTCGACGGGCTCGCTGCGGGCGACTCCGCGCGGGTCGACGGCCACCATGTCGTAGCGGGCACGGACGGGGGCCGGGTAGCCGATGCCCGCGTACCCCTGGAGGTAGCCGACGGCGGAGCCGCCGGGCCCGCCGGGGTTGACCAGCAGCGAGCCGAGCCGCTTGCCGGGGCCGGTGGCGCGGACCCGGGAGACGGCGAGGTCGATCGCCTCGCCGTCCGGCTTCGCGTAGTCGAGCGGGGCGCGCAGGGTCGCGCACTGGAAGCCCTCGACACCGCAGTCGCGCCACTTCAGCTTCTGGTCGTAGTACTTCTTCAGCTGCGGCGACGCGGACGGGGAGGCGGGCGCCGGCGGCGAGGTCGTCCGGGACGCGGCGGCGTCGCTCCCGCCCGAGCAGCCGGAGAGGATCAGCCCGGCGGCCGCGAGGGCCGTGGCGGACATACGGAGCAAGCGCCTGGAGTCCATCCCCGGAGCGTATCCGGACCGGTACGGACCGTGTCCAATCGCCCGCCGGGACCGGAGCACCGGAGGTCAGCCCCGCAGCGCCATCGTCATCGCCTCCACGGCGAGCAGCGGCGCCACGTTCCGGTCGAGGGCCTCGCGGCAGGCGAGCACCGCCTCGATCCGGCGCAGGGTCCGCTCCGGCGTGGTGTCGCGGGCGATCCGCTCCAGGGCGTCGCGCACGTCCGTGTTCGCCAGGGCCGAGCGGGAGCGGAGCTGGAGCGCCAGGACGTCGCGGTAGAAGCCGGTCAGGTCGGTGAGCGCGAGGTCGAGGCTGTCGCGCTGGGTGCGTGTCCTGCGGCGCTTCTGCCGCTCCTCCAGCTCCTTCATCGCCCCGGCCGTGCCGCGCGGCATGCGTCCGCCCTGCGCGGCGCCGAGGGCGGCCTTCAGCTCCTCGGTCTCCTTGACGTCGACCTCCTCGGCGACCTGCTTCGCGTCCTCCGCGGCCGCGTCGACGAGCTCCTGCGCCGCCTTGAGGCAGCCGCCGATGTCCTCGACGCGCAGCGGCAGCTTCAGGACGACGGACCGGCGCGCGCGGGCCCGCTCGTCGGTGGCGAGCCGCCGGGCGCGGTCGATGTGCCCCTGGGTCGCGCGGGCGGCGGCCTGCGCCACCTCCGGCTCGATGCCGTCGCGCCGCACGAGGACGTCGGCGACGGCCTCGACGGGCGGGGTCCGCAGCGTCAGGTGGCGGCAGCGGGACCGGATCGTGGGCAGCACGTCCTCCAGGGAGGGCGCGCAGAGCAGCCAGACCGTGCGCGGCGCGGGCTCCTCGACGGCCTTCAGGAGCACGTTCCCCGCGCCCTCGGTGAGCCGGTCGGCGTCCTCCAGGACGATGACCTGCCAGCGGCCGCCCGCCGGGGAGAGCTGGGCGCGCCGGACGAGGTCACGGGTCTCCTTGACGCCGATGGACAGCAGGTCCGTACGGACGATCTCGACGTCCGCGTGCGTGCCGACGAGGGTGGTGTGGCAGCCGTCGCAGAAGCCGCAGCCCGGGGACCCGCCGAGCGCCCGGTCGGGGCTGACGCACTGGAGGGCGGCGGCGAAGGCGCGCGCCGCGGTCGCCCGGCCGGACCCCGGGGGGCCGGTGAAGAGCCAGGCGTGGGTCATCTTCGAGGCCTCGGGGTCCGGACCGCCGGCGGCGTGGGCGGTCACGAGCGCGTCGGCGTCGCGCGCGGCGGCGGCGAGCTGCTCCTCGACCCGGGTCTGTCCGACCAGGTCGTCCCATACGGCCATGTCTGCCCCTCCTCAGGTACGTCCTCCATTGTGGGGCAGCGCTCTGACAACCCCCGTCAGACCTCCCTGCGGGGCCGGGTCAGCCACAGGCCGGCGGCGGAGCCGAGGAGGACCGCTCCGGTGCAGACGCTCCCGAGGATCTGCGGGGCTCCGGTCCAGCCGGCGAAGGTGGTGATGAAGACGTTCGCGAGGACGCTCGCGGCGAGCAGGAGCCAGAGAAGGGCGCGCATGGGTGCCTCCGTGGGGCGGATCGGGGAGGAGTTCCCCGGGTGCTCCCGGGGCTCTTCGATCCTGGTCGCCGCCGGGCCCGCGCACAGCGGTGCCCGCTCCCGGAGCGATGGTGTAGCCCGCTCCACCGTGGGCCCGGGGGGCCGCCGCCTACCCTGGCCCCATGCGCGAGGCGATCAAGGAAGCGGCCCGGGGATGGCTCCACCTCACGATCGGGGCCGCGATCTCCCTGCTCTGCTATCTGATGGTGGGCGTCGTCCTCTTCACCGCGTTCCTGACCGTCACGGTCATCGGAGCGGGTGTGCTGCCCGAGAGCGTGCTGCTGCTGCGGCGGCTGGCCGGATGGCAGCGGCGCCGGACGGCCGAGTGGACCGGGATCCCCGTCCCCGAGGCGTATCTGCCGCTGGAAGGGCCCCTCCCCGCGCGCGTGCGGACCGCGGTCGCCGATCCGGGCACCCGCCAGGACCTGGTCTGGGCCGCCGCGCAGCTGCTGTACGGCCTGGTGCTCTGGTACCTGTCGATGATCCTCTGGGTGCCCGCACTGCTCGTCGACGGCGTCTGGACGGGGCTCGCGGGGCGGCGGCCGGTGGCCCTGCCGCTGTTCGGCCGGCTGACCGGCCTGGCGGCCGAGTGGTCGCGCGCCCTGCTGACCCCGGTCCCCTCGGCGGCCCGGGACGCCGCCCTCGCCGCCCGCATCGAGCAGCTGACGGCCACCCGGGCGGGCGCGATCGCCGCGCACGGCGCCGAGCTGCGCCGGATCGAGCGCGACCTGCACGACGGGGCGCAGGCCCACCTGGTGGCGCTGTCCCTGCGGATCGGGCTCGCCCGACGGGCGTACGACTCCGATCCCGCGAGCGCCCGCAAGCTCCTCGACGACGCGCAGACGCAGGCCGAGGCGGCGCTGACCGAGCTGCGGCACGTGGTGCGCGGCATCCACCCCCCGATCCTGACCGACCGCGGACTGACCGGCGCGGTGCGGGCGCTCGCCGCGAGCAGCGGCCTGGAGGCGGCGGTCGCGGTGACGGGCCTCGGCGACCACGACCAGGACGGTCCGCGCGCCCCGGCGGCCGTCGAGGCCGCCGCGTACTTCGTGGTCGCGGAGGCGCTCACCAACGCCGCCAAGCACAGCGGCGCCGACCGGGCCTCCGTCTGCCTGAGCCGCGAACCGGCCGGTCTGCGCGTGCGCGTGCGGGACGAGGGCCGCGGTGGGGCCGAGGCCGGCGAGGGCGGCGGCTCCGGCCTGACGGGCATGCGGCGGCGGGTCGCCGCGCTCGACGGCACCGTACGGTTGACCAGCCCCGCCGGGGGGCCGACCGTCGTCGAAGTGGAGCTTCCGTGCGTGTGGTGATCGCCGAGGACAACGCCCTCCTCAGGGAGGGCCTGGTGCTGCTGCTGACCTCGTCGGGCCACGAGGTCGCCGGGGTCGCGGCCACCGGCCCCGAGATCCTGCCGCTGCTCCTGGAGCACCGGCCCGACGTGGCCGTCCTCGACGTGCGGCTGCCGCCGGGCTTCCGCGACGAGGGGCTGCGGGCGGCGCTGGCGGCCCGGGAGCGGCTCCCGGAGCTGCCGGTGCTCGTGCTCTCGCAGTACGTGGAGGAGACGTACGCGACGGAGCTGCTCGGCGGCGGCGCGCGGGGCGTCGGCTACCTGCTGAAGGACCGGGTGGGCCGGGTGGACGAGTTCCTGGACGCCCTGGAGCGGGTCGCGGCCGGTGGTACGGCCCTGGACCCGGAGGTCGTCACCGAGCTGATGGCCCGCCGCCGCGACGACCCGCTGGACTCCCTCACCCCGCGCGAGCGTGAGGTCCTGGCGCTGATGGCGCAGGGCCACGACAACGGCACGATCGCCCGCTCGCTGGTGGTCACCGAGCGGGCCGTGCACAAGCACGTCGGGAACGTCTTCCTGAAGCTGGGCCTGCCGCCCACCGACAGCGGCGGCCACCGCCGGGTCCTCGCCGTGCTGGCCTACCTGGACGCGTAGGACGGCACGGGGCCGCCGGGACGCCGTGGGACGCACGGGTACGTCTCGGCATCGGGACGCCGTGGGACGCGCGGGGCTTCTCTCGGCGTCGGGACGCCGTGGGACGCACGGGTACGTCTCGGCGCCGGGACGCCGTGGAGGGCACGGGTGGTACCTCTCAGCGCCCCGACCGCCTGCGGGCCACCGGCAGGAACACGCCCGCGACGACCGTGGCGAGGACGACGCCCGCGATCGCGGCGGCCTGGGCGGGCGGCACGTGGGGCGGACCACCGGTGAGCGCCCAGGCGAACGCGGTCAGCGGCACCGCGCCCACCACGAGCCCGACGAGGAGGCCGGTCGCGGTCAGGAACCCCGCCTCCAGGCCCAGCATCCGGCGCACCTGACCCGCCGAGGCCCCGACCTGGCGCAACAGGCCCAGCTCGGCGCGCCGTCCGGCGCCGATGAGGGCGAGGGTGCTCAGGACGGAGAGGACGGTGAGCCCGCCGATCGCGGCGACGATCCCGGTGGAGACGATCCCGTTCAGCGCGGCCCCGGGCGCCGTCACCGCCTCGGGAGCGACACGGGTCGCCACCACCTCGGGCGCGACGGAGGGCGTCACCGCCTCGGGAGCGACGGGGGTCCTCACCGCCTCGGGCCCCACGGAGGACGTCACCGACTCAGGAGCGGTCGAGGCGCGGCCACTTCGCGCCGCCAGGACGCGCGCGGGGTACGGATCGCTCATGTGCGGCGCCAGTTCGGCCTTCGGCAGCAGGAACTCGCCGAGCGCGAGCGACCGTTCGTAGACCGCGACCACCCGGAGCCGCCTCGGCGTCCCGTCGCCGAGCCGCAGTTCCACCGTCCCGCCGGGCTCCACGTCCAGGGACCGGGCCGTGTCGGCGCCCACGGCGACGGTGCCCGGGCGGCGCAGCCCGTCCAGGTCTCCGGCGACGACGCCCGGGTCGAGCGTGCCCGCGAGCCCGTCGGCGTCCACGCCGAGCACCGGGAGCCGGTCGAGGCGCGGCGTACCGGCCTGCGTGCGGGCGAGGACCACCGACGAACGCAGCACGTCCGTGGCCGTCGCCACCCCGGGGAGCCCGCGCACCCGCTCCGCCGTCGTCCCGGTGAGGGCGAGGTCGGCGGTGGTCGCCGCCCGGGCCTGCGCGGTGGCGGCCCGTTCCATGGTGGCGCCCGCCGAGAGCTGCACCAGGGCGAAGGAGGTGACGAGGACGACGGGGACGAGCGCGGCCCCGAGCCGGCGCGAGTGGGCTCCGGCTCCGGCGGCGGTGAGGCGTCCGGGAGCGCCGCCCAGGCGGCGCAGCGGCCGGTCCAGGACCGTCATCGCGGCCCCCGCGATCCACGGCCCGAGCAGCGCGCACCCGGCGACCAGGGTCACGGTCGCCGCCCCGGCCGCGGCCCCTGCCGCGTCGCCGCCCTGGAGCGTGGCGGTGCCGGCCGCACCCGCGCCGGCGACGAGCAGGACGATCCCGGTGACGCGGCGGGCGCCGCCCTTCCCCGGGCGTCCCGGGCGCCGGGCGGCGACCAGGACGACGAGCCGGGTGACGCCGACGACGAGCGCGGCGGCGGCGAGCACTGCGGCGAACAGCCACGGCGGGGTGGGCAGTTCGAGGCCCTCTGGCACGACTCCGGGGCGGGCCTCCAGCGCCGTCCACAGGGCGGGGAACAGCGCCGCCGAGGCGAGCGCGCCGAGCAGCGCCGCCGCACCGGCCACCCGCGTCACCTCCCGGCCCGCGGCGGCCCGCACCTGACGGGGCGTCGCGCCGATCGCGAGCAGCAGGTCCCTTTCGGGGGCGCGCTGCCGGAGGGCCTGTGCGACGAGCGAGGCGAGGACGAGGACGGCGACCATGAGGACGGTCCCGGACACGGCGCCGAGCAGTTGGAGGAGCTCGGCGCGGGCGGGCGGCGCGCCGAGGTGCTCGGCGCCGCCCCGGCCGTCCCCGGTGAGGGCGCGCAGCGGCTGCCCGGCGGCGGTGTCCTTCAGCCCGGCCCGGTCCAGGGCGGCCCGCACGCGCGCGTGGAGGGTGGCGGCGGGGACGCCGGGCTCGCCGAGGACCCCGACGGCGTCGACGGATCCGGGGTGCCCGGCGAGCCGCCGCGCCTCCCCCGCCGTGACGTACAGCGCGGCGGGACCGTCGGCGACGCCGACGACCGTCCGCCCGGCCACGGTGTCGCCGACGGCGGCGCCGAGAGCGGCACCGGCGACGGCCTCCCCGGCCCGCCGGGGCTCCCGCCCGTCGGTGAGCCGGTACGGGGCGAGCCGGGCCGCCGGCCAGGAACGCCCGGTGTACGCGCGCGTGTCGGCGCCGTCCGCGCCCCCGTCCCGTACGACGAAGGCGTGGTCCGGCACCGCCTCCCGTACCCCGGGGACGGCCCGCAGGGCGTCGGCGGCCGTCTCGGGGATCCGCACCCGCTCGGTCAGTCCGGCCGTCTCGGTCTGCGGCTCGCCGCCCCACGGCGTGGTCGTCCAGCGGATCTCCTGGTCCCCCGCGACGACGACGGGCGCGGCCGCGTACCGCTCCACGCGCGCGTGGCCGAGTCCGGCGGAGCCGAGCGCGAGGGCGAGCGTGCCGAGCAGGGCGGAGGTGACGGCGACGGCCGCGAACACGGCGGTCCAGGCCGCGCGGTGGGCCCGCAGCGACCGGGCGGCGAGCAGCCGCACGGCCGGGTTCCCGACGCGCCGCACGGACGGCCCGCCGCTCCCGCCCACCGCCCGCTCCCGTGCCCGCCTCACCGCGCCACCGCCAGGCGCCCCCATCCCCGCCGTACGGTTCATCGCGCCACCGCCAGGCGCTCCCATCCCCGCCGTACGCCTCATCGCGCCACCGCCAGGCGCCGCGCGGGCCCTGCGGGCGCGCCGAGCGCCGCCCGTACGCCCGCCTCGTCCGGGCGGTCGAGGCGGCCGGTGATCCGGCCCCGGTCCAGGAACACGGCCTCGTCCGTCCAGGTGGCGGCGACCGGGTCGTGGGTGACCAGGACGACCGTGCGGCCCCGCTCGTCGACCGCGCGCCGCAGCAGCGCGAGGACTCCGGCCGCGGTGACGGGGTCGAGGGCGGCGGTCGGCTCGTCGGCGAAGATCACCTCGGGCTCGTCGATCAGGGCTCGGGCGATCGCCACCCGCTGGCGCTGGCCGCCGGAGAGGCTCTCGGGCCGGTCCTCGGCCCGGTCGGCGAGCCCGACGGCGTCGAGGCCGGCCAGGGCGCGGGCGTCGAGGGCCCGCCCCTCGCGGGCCCCGGCGAGGAGCAGCGGCAGGGTGACGTTCTCCCGCACGTTCAGGGCGCTGACGAGGTTCAGCGACTGGAAGACGAAGCCGATCCGGTCGCGCCGGAGCCGGGTCAGACCGGCCGCCTTGAGGGTCGCGAGGTCGGTGCCCCCGATCCGTACCCGCCCGGCCGTCGGCCGTTCGAGTCCCGCCGCGCAGCGCAGCAGGGTGGACTTGCCGGAGCCCGAGCGGCCCATCACGGCCACGAAGCGTCCGCGCGGCACGACCAGGTCGACCCCGTCGAGCGCGGGCGCGCCGCGCCCGTAGGTGCGGGTCACCCCGTCCAGGGCAAGGGCGGAATGCTCCGTCACTGCTGTCGTCTTCATACCGCCCACGCTAGAAAAGCGCAGGTCACGACGGTATGGAGCCCGCTACCGGAGTGGGGGTGGAGCCAGCTCCACCCCCACGGGCCTCAGCGGCGGCGGCTGCGGCCGTCGTCCTCGTCGTCGTGCGGGCCGAACAGCTCGTCCGCGAGGGTCGGCAGGTCGTCGAGCGGGGTCTCCTCGGCCCAGTCGGAGCGGCGGCGGGGCCGGCCGTTCTCGTCGAGCTGGGGCAGCTCGCGGGTCCGGTCGTTGGCGCCGTCCGGCTCGGACCGCTCGTCGCGGAAGATGCCCGGAGGCACCCGGTCCACCGGGTCGGACGCCTTGGCGTCGCGGACGGTGGGCAGCACCGCGGTCTCGTCGGCGGCACGCACGACGGGCAGCACGGCGGTCTCGTCGGCGGCCCGGGGGTCGCGGATCTGCGGCAGGACGGCGGTCTCCGCCTCCGGCCGCTCGGACGGCACCGGCTTCGACGCCGCCGTCCGCTCCGACGCCGACGCCCGCTTCGACGTCGTGGTCCGCTTCGACCCCGAGCCCTGCTCCGTGGCCGAGGACCGATCCGACGCCTGCTCCGGCTTCACGATCGGGGTGGCCACGGTGATCTCTTCCGGCGAGACGGTCGGCGCGTCCGGCCGCACGATCGGGGTCGCCACGGTGACCTCGTTCGCCGACTCGGAGGCGGCACGAGAGGCCCGCTCGGACGAGGCACTCTCCGCGGCGGCCCGCTCGGACGAGTCCTTCTCCGCGGCGGCCCGCTCGGCGGCCGCGGTCCGCTCGGCGGCGGCCCGCTCCGCGGCCTCCCGCTCCCGGGCGGCCTTCTCCCGGCCCGCCTTCGCGGCCTCGGCGCGCTGCGCGGCGGCGATCTCCGCCGCCGCGCGCTCGGCGGCGGCGCGTTCGGCCGCGGCCCTCGTGGCGGCCTCGGCTGCGGCCTTCGCGGCTGCGGCCTTGGCGGCAGCCTCCTCCGCGGCCTTCGCGGCGGCCGCGGCCTCGGCCGTCCGGCGGGCCTCCTCGGCGCGGAGCAGCGCCTCCTCGGCCTTGCGCTGCTTCTCCAGGCGGCGCTCCTCGGCCTCCTTGCGGAGCCGGGCCTCCTCCTCGGCCTCCTTGCGGAGCCGCTCTTCCTCCTCCTTGCGGGCCTTCTCCTCCGCGGCGCGGCGGCGGGCCTCCTCCTCGGCGGCGAGCCGGGCCTCCTCGGCCCTGCGGCGGGCCTCCTCGGCCTGCCGTTCGGCCTCCAGGCGGCGCGCCTCCTCCTCCTCGCGGCGCTTGCGCTCCTCCTCCTCGGCACGGAGCCGGGCGAGCTGCTCCTGGCGCTCGCGCTCCAGGCGCTCCTCCTCCGCCTTGCGCGCGGCCTCTTCCTCGGCCAGGCGCCGGGCCTCCTCCTCCGCCTTCCGGCGGGCCTCCTCGGCGGCCTTCACCTCGGCCTCGGAGAGCGGCAGCATCCGGTCGAGCCGGTGGCGCACGACGGTGGTGACGGCCTCCGGCTCCTGGCCGGCGTCGACGACGAGGTAGCGGCTGGGGTCGGCGGCGGCGAGGGCGAGGAATCCGGCCCGTACGCGCGCGTGGAACTCCGGCGGCTCGGACTCCAGCCGGTCGGGCGCCTCGGTGAACCGTTCCCTCGCGGTCTCCGGGGAGACGTCGAGGACGACGGTCAGGTGCGGGACGAGGCCGTCGGTCGCCCAGCGGGAGATGCGGGCGATCTCGGTCGGGGACAGGTCGCGTCCGGCGCCCTGGTAGGCCACGGACGAGTCGATGTACCGGTCGGAGAGGACGATCGCGCCCCGCTCCAGGGCCGGGCGGACCAGGGAGTCGACGTGCTCGGCGCGGTCGGCCGCGTACAGCAGGGCCTCGGCGCGGTTCGAGAGGCCCGCCGACGAGACGTCGAGGAGGATCGAGCGCAGCCGCTTGCCGATCGGGGTGGCACCCGGCTCGCGGGTGACGACGACCTCGTGGCCCTTGGCGCGGATCCACTCGGCGAGCGCCTGGACCTGAGTGGACTTCCCGGCGCCGTCGCCGCCCTCCAGGGCGATGAAGAAGCCGGTCGGGGAGGGTGCCTGGACCGGGTCGGAGCCGCGCAGCGCGTCGCGCAGGTCGCGGCGGAGCGGGACGCCCGCCCGGTCGTCGGTCTTCGCGAGGATCAGCGCGGCCACCGGGAGCAGCAGGGCGCCGACGAGGGCGAGGGTGAAGGCGGCGCCGCCGTGCGCGAAGACGAACTCGCCGGACGCGAGCCGGTGCGGCCCGATCGCGGCGGCGAGCAGCGGGGCGGCGAGCGCGCCGAGGCCCATGGCGACACGGGCGGTGGCCTGGAGGTGCTCGGTGGTGCGGGCCCGGCGGGGCTCCTCGGTCTCCTGGTCGATCAGGGTGTGGCCGGTGTTCGCGGCGACCCCGGCGGCGTATCCGGCGAGGACGGCGAGGAAGAGGACGGTGGCCGTGTCCGGGACCAGGCCCATCGCGATCAGGGCGACCCCGGTGACGGCGATCGCGAGGGCGAGGAGCCGGCGCCGGGACAGGACGGGCAGGACCGAGCCGGCGGTGCGGATGCCGACGGCGGTGGCGCCGCTGAGCGCGAGGATCAGGAGGGCGTACGTGACGGGCCCGCCGCCCAGGTCGAAGGCGTCGAGCACGGCGACGGACGCGGCGGCGGCGATCGCCCCGGCGACGGTCGCGGAGGCGAGGACGAGCAGCGGCAGGGCGCCGGTGCGGCCCCGGCCCCCGTCGGGGCCGGTCTTCGCGGACGGGCGGCGCAGGCCCTCCAGGGGCGAGCGGGGCCGGGGGGTCTCGCCGCCGGGGAGGGTCATCGCGTACAGGACGGTGACGGAGGCGGCGAAGAGTCCGGCGGCGACGTAGGCGCCGAGGGCGGCCTGGTGCAGCGTGAACCAGTCGATGCCGGCGCCCAGCAGGTTCCCGACGAGGGTGGCGACGAGCAGGACGGCGGCCGCGGCGGGCACGGCGAGGAAGCCGGTCCGCTGGGACAGCCGGCGCAGCGCGCCGAGGTGGTCGGGCAGCGGGCGCACGGCGGCGCCCTCCAGCGGCGGCGCGGGCAGCAGCGCGGGCGCGGCGCCCTCGCGGCCGACGGTCCACAGGCGCTCGGCGGCGCCCGCGACGAAGACGGTGCCGAGCAGGTACCAGAGGGCGCTGCCGGGGGTCCAGTCGATCCACAGCGGGGCGATGACGAGCAGCGCGATCCGCACCCCGTCGGCGCCGATCATGGTCCAGCGCCGGTCGAGCGCGCCGGACGGCCCGGTGAGGGCGGTCAGGGGGCCGAGCAGGACGGCGCCGAAGAGGACCGAGGCGAGGAGGCGGGCGCCGACGACGGTGGCCACGGCCAGCGCGGCCCCCCGGTAGCCGCCCCCGAGCGCGCCCTCGGCGACCGCGGCCTGGAGGCCGAGGAGGACGAGGACCAGGAGGGCGAGCGCGTCACCGGTGCTGCCGACCAGGTGGGCGCTCCACAGCCGGCGCAAGGGCTGATGGCGCAACAGGGCGCGTACGGCGCGCTCCCGGGAATCCGCGACGAGTGCCGCGTCGGAATCGCCCAGGCGGTCTGGCTGCTCTGCTCGCGTCATCCGTCCACCCTATCCGGACGGTCCAGCTCCCCGTGGCCCGCGCCCGAACAAACGTGGGAGGGCGGGAGCGACCGCTCCCGCCCTCCCACGCACCCCTTCGGGTCCTACTCCTGCTCGGTCGCCGCCGTCTTCCGGGCAGCGGTCTTCTTCGCCGTCGTCGTCGTCTTCTTCGCGGCCGTCTTCTTGGCGGCGGTGGTCTTCTTCGCCGCCGTCTTGGTGGCCGTCTTCTTCGCCGCGGTCTTCTTCGCCGGGGCCTTCTTGGCGGTCTTCTTCGCCGGTCCCTTGGCCCGCTTCTCGGCGAGCAGCTCGTAGCCGCGCTCGGGCGTGATCGTCTCCACGCTGTCGCCGGTGCGCAGGGTCGCGTTGGTCTCGCCGTCCGTCACGTACGGGCCGAACCGGCCGTCCTTGACGACCACGGGCTTCTCGCTGACGGGGTCGGTGCCGAGCTCCTTCAGCGGCGGCTTGGCGGCGGCCCGGCCACGCTGCTTCGGCTGGGCGTAGATCGCGAGCGCCTCGTCGAGCGTGATCGTGAAGAGCTGGTCCTCCTCGGTCAGCGACCGCGAGTCCGTGCCCTTCTTCAGGTACGGGCCGTAGCGGCCGTTCTGCGCGGTGATCTCGACGCCCTCGGCGTCCGTGCCGACGACCCGGGGCAGGGACATCAGCCGGAGCGCGTCCTCCAGGGTGACGGTGTCGAGGGCCATCGACTTGAAGAGGGAGGCCGTGCGCGGCTTCACCGCGTTCTTGCCGGTCTTCGGGGTGCCCTCGGGCAGGATCTCGGTCACGTACGGGCCGTAGCGGCCGTCCTTGGCGACGATCTGGTGGCCGCTGACCGGGTCGGTGCCCAGCTCGAAGTCGCCGCTCGGCTTGGCGAGCAGCTCCTCGGCGAGCTCGACGGTCAGCTCGTCGGGGGCGAGGTCCTCGGGCACGTCGGCCCGCTGGTGGCCCTCCTGCTCCTTCTCGCCGCGCTCGACGTACGGGCCGTAGCGGCCGACGCGGAGCACGACGCCGTTGCCGACGGGGAAGGAGGAGATCTCGCGGGCGTCGATGGCGCCGAGGTCGGTGACGAGCTCCTTGAGGCCGCCGAGGTGGTCGCCGTCGCCGTTCCCGGCGTCGGCGGCGCCGCCCGTTCCGCCGGACTCGCCCTCGCCGAAGTAGAAGCGCTTCAGCCACGGCACGGACTGGGCCTCACCGCGTGCGATGCGGTCGAGGTCGTCCTCCATCCGGGCGGTGAAGTCGTAGTCGACGAGCCGCCCGAAGTGCTTCTCCAGGAGGTTGACGACGGCGAAGCTCAGGAAGGACGGGACGAGCGCCGTGCCCTTCTTGAAGACGTAGCCGCGGTCGAGGATGGTGCCGATGATCGAGGCGTACGTCGACGGGCGGCCGATCTCGCG
This sequence comes from Streptomyces sp. NPDC002232, assembly GCF_042890295.1. Taxonomy (NCBI): domain Bacteria; kingdom Bacillati; phylum Actinomycetota; class Actinomycetes; order Kitasatosporales; family Streptomycetaceae; genus Streptomyces; species Streptomyces sp. NPDC002232. The sequence goes on from NZ_JBIARV010000006.1 coordinate 151,267, forward strand.
CTCTTCCAGCTCCTTGACCAGCGAGGCCTCGGTGTAGCGGGCCGGCGGCTTGGTCGCGTGGCCGTCGACCGTGATCTCGTCGGCGGTCAGCGGGTCGCCCTGGGCGACCTGCGGGAGGCGCCGCTCGCGGTCGTCGAGCTCCGCGTTCGGGTCGTCGGCGCCCTCGACGTACGCCTTCATGAAGCCGTGGAAGGTGATCGTCTTGCCGGAGGCGCTGAACTCGGCGTCGCGGCCGTCGGCGGCGGTGCCGCCGATCTTCACGGTGACCGAGTTGCCGGTCGCGTCCTTCATCTGGGAGGCGACGGTCCGCTTCCAGATCAGCTCGTACAGCTTGAACTGGTCGCCGGTGAGGCCGGTCTCCGCCGGGGTGCGGAAACGATCACCCGAAGGCCGGATCGCCTCGTGCGCCTCCTGGGCGTTCTTGACCTTGCCGGCGTAGACGCGCGGCTTCTCCGGCAGGTAGTCGGCGCCGTACAGCTGGGTGACCTGCGCCCGGGCCGCCGAGACGGCGGTGTCCGAGAGGATCGTGGAGTCCGTACGCATGTAGGTGATGAAGCCGTTCTCGTACAGCTTCTGCGCCACCTGCATGGTCGCCTTCGCACCGAAGCCCAGCTTGCGGCTCGCCTCCTGCTGGAGGGTGGTGGTCCGGAAGGGGGCGTACGGGGAGCGGCGGTACGGCTTCGACTCGACCGAGCGCACCGCGAAGGAGGTCTCGGCGAGCGCGGCGGCGAGCGCCCGGGCGTTCCCCTCGTCCAGGTGGAGGACGCTCTCGGTCTTCAGCCGGCCGTCGGCGCCGAAGTCGCGGCCCTGGGCGACGCGCTTGCCGTCGACCGTCGCGAGCCGCGCGACCAGCTGCGACGGGTCGGAGGCGTCACCGGAGCGGCCGGTGCCGAAGGTGCCGGTGAGGTCCCAGTACTCGGCGGAGCGGAAGGCGATGCGCTCGCGCTCCCGCTCGACGACGAGACGGGTGGCCACCGACTGGACGCGGCCCGCCGACAGCTTCGGCATGACCTTCTTCCACAGGACCGGCGAGACCTCGTAGCCGTAGAGCCGGTCGAGGATGCGGCGGGTCTCCTGGGCGTCGACCATGCGCTGGTTCAGCTCGCGCGGGTTGGCGACGGCCTCGCGGATCGCGTCCTTGGTGATCTCGTGGAAGACCATCCGGTGGACCGGGACCTTGGGCTTCAGGACTTCCTGGAGGTGCCACGCGATGGCCTCGCCCTCGCGGTCCTCATCGGTGGCGAGGAAGAGTTCGTCGGACTCGGCGAGGAGCTCCTTGAGCTTCCTGACCTGGGCCTTCTTGTCGGCGTTGACGACGTAGATCGGCTGGAAGTCGTGCTCGACGTCGACGCCGAGGCGGCGCACCTCACCGGTGTACTTCTCCGGCACCTCGGCGGCGCCGGAGGGGAGGTCGCGGATGTGCCCGACGCTCGCCTCGACGACGTAGCCGGGGCCGAGGTAGCCCTTGATCGTCTTCGCCTTGGCAGGCGACTCGACGATGACGAGTCGGCGGCCGCCGTGTGCGGTCTCGCTGGTCGGGGACAACTTCGCTCTTCTCTCCGGATCGACACTCTCTGGCACGTACGGCACTGGCACGCACGGCAGCGGCACGGACGGTGACGCTCCCGTCGCTGCGGAGTGTGACGGTACAACCCGCCCCCGTGTCAAACGGCGAAAGCCCGCAACGGCCACTCGAACGGTAACCCGAGTCCTGGCATTCCTGCCGCCCGGACTCCTGGTCCGGCGGGGCGCACGTCCCGGCGGGTGCCGTCCCCGGAGGGATCACGGGCGGCGCTGGCGGAGAGGTCGGGCGGGGGTCAGAGGCGGCCGAAGCACCAGAGGCCGAGGGCTAGGAAGAGGGCGCCGGAGAGGCTCGTCAGCACGACCGCCGCGCGCGGGGCGAACCCGTGCGCGACCGGCTCACGGTGCAGCGTCCGCACGGTCGTCCACAGCAGCAGCGCGCCTCCGAACAGCGTGAACGCCGCCCCCGCGAAGATCGCCGGCCCGCTCTCCATGCCCGTACCCCGTTCCGTCCCCGTGCGGCGTTCGCCCCTCGCGGCCGAGGCTGACACCCCCGGGCATCGCAGGTGCGAACTCCGGGTGAACGGACTGGGCCGTCTCGTACGCTTTTCACGAAGATGGCCGGTAGTGACCCGCTCCTCCCTCTGCCCGGTGCGTGCGGGGCCGGTCACATCGTGTCGAGCGTGGCCCGGCGGCTGCTCCCCCGCTCGAAGGCGGCGAGGAGGACGACGGCGAGCAGCCCCCGTCCGAGACCGACCGCGAGCTCGGCCCCGAGCAGCCGCCCGTCCAGGCCACCGCCCGCGGTCAGCCCGCGCGCGGCGCCCGCCGCGTGCGTGAGCGGCAGCACTTCGCCGGCGGCCCGCATCCACCCGGGCAGCGTCTCCCTGGACACGGCCGCGCCGGTCAGGAGCAGCAGCGCGGAGGTTGGCGACGGCCATGGTGCCGCCGTACACGCAGGAGGCGGAAGCTGCGAGGACGGCGTTGCCCACGAGGTGGAAACGATCGTCGGCGACGCCCGGTTCCCGGCCGGGGAAGACGAAGAAGAAGACCTGGAGCAGCGGCCCGACCAGCAGGGTTCCGAGGAACATCGGCGGGGTGGTCCAGTTGGACAGGGCGCGGTAGGAGAGGGCTCCGCCGACCACGAGCAGCCGGGAGGAGGCGTGGAAGCGGAAGCCAAGGAGTCGGCACCGGAAGCGGAACATCCGACGGAGGCCTTTCGGGCGTGGGGCGTTCGGGCGGAGGGGGCTCGGGTGACGGTGCGGATGGGGGTTCAGGCGAGGGGTTCAGGTGAGGGAGAGGGTGGCGGCGGCGCGGGCCCGGCGTTCCACCCGGCCGGGGACGAGGACGGCGGCGAGGGGGTGGCAGGCGCCGAGCGCGACGGCGGTGAGCAGCGGGCCGATCACGTCCCCGCCGGAGGTCGCCGCGTGCACGGCCCGCGCGCCCCCAGGTCGTGGGCAGCGCCCAGGAGACGGGGCGGGTCCAGGTGGGCAGCACGGTGAAGGGCACGAGCAGCCCGGACAGCAGCCGGACGGGCGTGTCGAGCGGGCTGGCCAGGGCGTTGGCGTTCCGCAGCAGGACGAAGGTCGCGGCGAGCAGGAGCCCCGTCATGCCGAGGGCGAGGACGCACACCGGGACGGCGACGAGGTAGAGCAGCGGGTGCGCGAAGTCGAGCGGCACGCCGAAGAGCAGCACGCCCCACAGGACGGTCGCGCCCATCGCGTACGTGCCGATGACGGCGGTCGCGAGGGTGATCGGCAGGAGGACGAGCGCGAGCGGCGTCGGCGCCGCGACCAGGGTCTCCAGGGTGCCGAGCCGGCGCTGGTTCTGCCCGGCGCCGCCCGAACCGAGGGGCACCGAGGCCCAGATGCCCAGGAGTCCGACGCCGACGGAGGCGGTGAGGAGCCGGTCGGGGTCGCCGGCGGCGCGGAAGAGATGGACGGCGAGGGTGGCGTGGACGAGCGGGACGAGGACGGCGAAGGTGATCTCGATCGGGGAGCGCGACAGGTACGAGACGTGGGTGCGGACTCCGACCCCGATCAGGCGCAGGACGCGGATCACGCGGACACCCCGTCCGGCGCGGCGGACGCCGCCGTCGGCTTCCCGGCCGCGTCCGGTGCCGCGGACCCCCTCGGCCCCCCGGCCGCGTACGGCTCGGAGGACGCCATCGGCTCCCCGGGCCTGTCCGGCATCGCGGACCCCGTCGGCCCCCCGGCCCCGTCCGGCATCGCGGACCCCGTCGACTCCCCGGCCCCATCCGGCTCGGCGGACCCCGTCGGCCCCTCGGCCGCCGTCTCCTCAACGATCGCGATGTAGGCGTCCTCCAGGGAGGGTTCGCGGCTGACGACCCGCCCGATCCGCACCCCGTCGAGGGCGGCGAGGACCGGCGCGTGCAGCTCCGCGCCGCGGTCCGTCTGGACGCTCAGGGTCTGGACCGCGCCCCGGTCCTCGGCCGCCACGCCCCGCACGCCGGGGACCCGGCGGACCCGGTCGAGGACCTCCTCGTCCGCCCCGTACGCCTCGATGTCGAGGACGTCCCGGTCCCCGACGCGCGACTTGAGGCTCCCGGGGGTGCCGAGGGCGCGGATCCGGCCGCCCGCGATGACGGCGATCCGGTCGCAGAGCTCGTCGGCCTCGGCCATGTGGTGCGTGGTGAGGAGGACGGTGGTGCCGGCGGCGGCCAGGTCGGCGACCGCGCGGCGCAGGTCACGGGCGGCGACGGGGTCGACGCCGAGGGACGGCTCGTCGAGGAAGAGGACGTCGGGGTGGTGGAGCGGCACGCGGGCGATGTGGAGGCGCTGCCGCATGCCGCGCGAGTACCCCTCGACCCGCCCTCTCTCCCGGCCCACCAGGCCGACCCGACCGAGGAGTTCGGCGATGCGCCGCCGCTGCCCGCGGGCCGGGACGCCGTACGGCTCGGCGAAGTGGCGGAGGTTGTCGAGGGCGGAGAGCCGGTCGTAGAGGCCCCGGTCGCCGCCGAAGACGTATCCGATCCTGCGGCGTACGGCGACGGGGTCGCGGGCCACGTCGTGGCCGGACACCGGGCCGTGCCGCAGGTCGGCAGCAGCAGGGTGTCGAGCATCTTGAGGGTGGTGGTCTTCCCGGCGCCGTTGGGCGCCCGAGCAGGCCGAACAGCTCCCCCGGCGCCACCTCGAAGGTGACTCCGCGCACGGCCTCGGTCTCGGTCCGCCGGGACCTCGGCCACCCGGTCCTGCTGGTGTAGGTGCGGCGCAGCGCGTCCGCCTCGATTGCGAGCATGCGGCGGACGTGAGGAGCCGGGTCGGGGCCCGGTCCATCGATTCGGGAGGCCCCGAATCGTCGGGCCCGGGGGTCAGGCCACCGCCGTGAGCACGTCCCGCCCGGCGAGCAGGGCGAGCAGCGAACGGCCCGTGTCCGTCAGCTGGTAGTACACCGAGCGCCCCACGCGGGGCCGGGTCACGACGTCGGCCTCCGCGAGGACCGACAGGTGCTCGGAGACCGTGCTGGGCGCGAGGCCGAGCCGGTCGGCGAGCCCGGCGGTGGTCAGGGGCCCGCCCAGCTCGCGCAGGACCGCCGCCCGGCCCTTGCCGAGCATCAGCCCGAGCCGGTCCTCGGCGACGGCCTCGGCGGGCTCCCGCAGAGCGGGGGCGCCCCGGGCCTGGAAGCTGACCGCGAAGACCTCGGGGTCGTCGGTGGAGTAGAGGCGGCAGCCCTCGGCGAAGACCAGCGGCACGAGGACCAGGCGCCGCTCGCCCGGCGCGTACTCCGCGTCGACGTGCTTGGTCAGTTCGAGCACGGGCGGCTGCCGGCGCGCCCGCGTCTCCAGGCCGGCGAACGGCGCGTCGACGCCTTAGGTGGCGAACGTCCTGGCCCGGAGCAGCACTTCGTCCTCGACGAGTCGGCGCATCGTCGGCCGGTACGGCTCGACGGCGCCCTCCCAGTGGGCGGCGTACGCGTCGGCGAGCGCCGCGCAGGCGGCCTCGGGGTCGTTCAGGTAGGGCCGCACGAAGGGCGCGTCGGTCATGCCGGGGTAGCAGGCGGCCACCTGGGCGCGGACGAACTCCGGGTCGGTGGCCCGCAGCGCGGCGAGCTCCTCGTGGACCTGGACGGTGCAGAACGGCCGGGGCAGCAGGAAGTCGGAGACGTCGTACCGCCCCTCGGCGAAGAGGTCCCACAGCGGGCGGAGCCGGTCGTCCTAGCGCCCCACCTCGCGCGCCCGCCCGACCCACTCCTGGTAGGGCCAGGAGGGGTGGCGGTGCGGGAGCGCGAGATGCATCGCGCAGAACGCGTCGCGCAGCGGGCTGATCGCGATCCGGGTCGCCCCGAGCGAGGCCTCCTCCAGCTCGATCCGTGTCAAGCGCGGCTCCCGCCCGCCGCGGACGGGTCGTCCGCGGGCGCCTCGGTCACCGGCAGCAGGAAGCCCTCCTCGACGAGCAGCCGGATGGCCTGCGGGGTGCGGTCGCGGAGCACGACCGGGTCCTCGCCCATCAGCTGCCCGATCGCGTCGAGGATGCGGCCCGCGCTGAGCGTGCCGTCGCACACGCCGGCGAACCCGGCGCCGACGTGGTCCACCCGGGTGGCGCGGCGCATGCCGCGGTTCTGCCGGAGCACTACGTGCTCCGGGTCCTCGGCGCCCGGCAGCCCGACCTGCTCCTGCACCACCTCGGGCGCGAGGGTGAAGCGGTCGGCGAGGAGCGCGGCGTCGTCGTGGCCGCGCAGGTAGTCCTGGCGCTCGAAGTGGGCCCGGACGGTGGGGCCGAGGGGCTGCTCGACGGGGTGCGGCCACTCCTCGACGACGATCGAGGGCTCGACCGCGCCCGAGGCCACGGCCTCGTTCCGCCGGAGGGTGATCCAGCCGAAGCCCACCGCACGGGTCTTGCCCGCCTCGAAGGCGTCGAGCCAGCGGTCGTACGCCGCCCGGTAGGCCTCCGGTTCGCCGTGGTGGTCGCCGCTGTCCCGCAGCCACAGCTCCGTGTACTGCGTGATGTCCTGGACCTCGCGCTGCACGATCCAGGCGTCGCAGCCGCTCGGCACCCAGGACCGCAGCCGCTCCTGCCACTCCTCGCCCTCGACGTGCTGCCAGTTCGCGAGGAACTGGGCGTACCCGCCGTCGTTGAGCCGCTCGCCGGCCTGCCGCACGAGCGTGCGGCACAGGTCGTCTCCGCTCATCCCGCCGTCCCGGTAGGTGAGTCCGGTGCCGGGGGAGATCACGAACGGCGGGTTGGAGACGATCAGGTCGTACGTGTCGCCGTCGACGGGCTCGAAGAGCGAGCCGGTCAGCAGCTCGGCCTCCCGGGCCCCGGACAGGGCGAGGGTGAGCCGGGTGAAGTCCAGGGCGCGCGGGTTGAGGTCGGTGGCGGTGACCAGGGTGGCGTGCTGGGCGGCGTGCAGGGCCTGGATGCCGGAGCCGGTGCCGAGGTCGAGCGCCGAGGAGACCGGCGTACGGACCGTGATGCCGGCGAGGGTGGTGGAGGCGCCGCCGACGCCCAGGACGACCGCGGCGTCCGCCTGGCGGCCGTTCCTGCCGCTGCCGCCGGCACCGCCGACGGCGCAGCCGAGGTCGGAGACGATGAACCAGTCCTCGCCGTCGGGTCCGCCGTACGGCCGGACGTCGACCGTGGCGCGGACGGTGCCGTCCTCGCGGACCACCCAGCCGTCGGCGAGGGCCTCGTCGAGCGGGAGCGCGGCGGCGGCCCGGCCGTCCTCGACGGGCTCCTGGAGCAGGAAGAGCCGGACGAGGGTCGCCAGCGGGGTGTCGCCGCGGGTGGCGCGCAGGGCGGGCACGGTCTCGCTGCGGGCGAGCGCCGCGTACGCCGGGGCGCCGAGCAGGTCGAGCAGACCGTCGGCGGTGAAGTCGGCGGCGAGCAGGGCCTCGCGCAGACGGGCGGCGTGCGCGGGCACCGGGAGGGCGGAGGGCAGGCTGGTCGTACTCACCGCTCCATTGTGACGGCCGCCACCGACATCCGGGGGGCCGACCCGGCGTGCGGCCGCGGATCGCGGTCGCACGCCGGGCCGTCCGGGCCCGGGGGCCTACTCCTCGGTCTTGGGCGTCGCGGACGTCTTGGGCGCGCCGGACGACTTGGTCGGCTTGGCGGAGGGCTTCTTGCTCGGGTCCGAGGATCCGGAGTCCGAGCCCGTGTCCGCGTCGGAGTCCGAGGTGGATCCGGGCTGCGGGGAGGCGGAGGCCTTCGGCGGGACCGAGGCCGTGGGCTTCTGGCAGCCGGGCTGCTTGGCCATCGCCTGGCCCAGCTCGCCCTCCTCCAGCTTGGACAGGGCGTTCTGGTCCATCTTCTCGATCTTGGTCAGACCGTCGGCGACGCCCTGGAGGCCGTCCGCGAACTTCTGCTGGTTCGTCGGGTCCAGCGCGTCGACCTGCTTCTTGAGCCCCTCGTAGGCCAGCGCGGTGGCGTTGAGCTCCTTGATCGCGTCCTGCTGGACCTTCTCGCCGTTCTCGACCGGCGGGGCGCCGGCGCCCTCGACGGCCTTGGCGAGGGCACGGTCGGCGTTCGCGATGTCCTGGAACGCCTTCGAGTCGGCGGCCTGGATCTCGGCCGGCTTGCTGTCGGCAGCGGTCGAGATGATGATCTGGTGGGCGTCGGCGCGCTTCTGGATCTGGGGCTTGGCCTGGTCGCAGAACGTCTTGGCCCAGTCACCCACCTTGTCGCCCTCGTCGTCGCTGCAACCCGACAGCGCGAGCACCAGTACCGCGCCGCCGGACAGTGCGGCCGCAAGCTTCTTGTTCAACGGATCGGTCCCTTCCAAGGCTCTCGGCCCCGGAACATACACGCCGAACGGGCTACTTCCACCTTTCGTGCGACGGATTCCGCCCATATTGCCACCTTTTGAACCAAGCGATACGGGTCTTGATCACGTCGAAGACCCCCCGGAATGAGACGGACACCACGTCGTCCCGGTGCGGACAGCACGTCAGGACATGGCCACCGAACGCCTCTTGGACACCCGGACCGCGGCCACCACGACAGCGAGCGCGACCAGCGCGACCGCCGCCCTCAGCCCGGCGCTCGCGTCACCGCCGTAACTGAACCGGACGACCGCAGGGGCGATCAGCAGCGCCACCAGGTTCATCACCTTCAGGAGCGGGTTGATCGCCGGACCCGCCGTGTCCTTGAAGGGGTCGCCGACCGTGTCCCCGATGACGGTCGCCTCGTGCGCCTCGCTGCCCTTGCCGCCGTGGTTCCCGTCCTCGACCAGCTTCTTCGCGTTGTCCCAGGCTCCGCCGGAGTTGGCGAGGAAGACCGCCATCAGCGCGCCGGTGCCGATCGCCCCCGCGAGATACGCGCCGAGCGGGCCGACGCCGAGCGCGAAGCCGACCGCGATCGGGGCCATCACGGCGAGCAGCCCGGGCGTGGCGAGTTCGCGCAGCGCGTCCTTGGTGCAGATGTCGACGACCCGCCCGTACTCCGGCTTCTCGGTGAAGTCCATGATCCCGGGGTGCTCGCGGAACTGCCGCCGCACCTCGTAGACCACCGATCCCGCCGAGCGGGACACGGCGTTGATCGCGAGGCCGGAGAAGAGGAAGACGACGGCCGCGCCGAGGATCAGCCCGAAGAGGTTGTTGGGCTGCGAGATGTCCATCGAGAGTGTCACCTCGCCCGCCCTCGCTCCGAAGGCCCCGACGTCGGCGACCGAGGACGCGATGGCGTCCCGGTACGAGCCGAAGAGCGCCGAGGCCGCCAGGACGGCGGTGGCGATGGCGATGCCCTTGGTGATGGCCTTCGTGGTGTTGCCGACGGCGTCGAGGTCGGTGAGGACCCGCGCGCCCGCGCCCGTGACATCCCCGGACATCTCCGCGATGCCCTGGGCGTTGTCGGCGACCGGGCCGAAGGTGTCCATCGCGACGATCACGCCGACGGTGGTGAGGAGCCCCGTCCCGGCGAGGGCGACCGCGAAGAGCGCCAGCATGATCGAGGCCCCGCCGAGCAGGAACGCCCCGTAGACCGTGAGCCCGATCAGCAGGGCCGTGTAGACGGCGGACTCCATTCCGAGCGCCACGCCCGCGAGGACGACGGTGGCGGGGCCGGTGAGGGAGGACTTCCCGATGTCCCTGACCGGCCGCCGGCTCGTCTCGGTGAAGTAGCCGGTGAGCTGCTGGATGAGCGCGGCGAGGACGATGCCGAGGGCGACCGCGACCAGGGCGAGGACCCGCGGATCGCCGCCGTGGCCGCGGATGCCGGGCTCGGTGACGCCTTCGAGCTCGGCGTACGAGGACGGCAGGTACGCGAAGGACACGACGGCGACCAGCGCGAGCGAGACCACCGCCGAGACCAGGAACCCCCGGTTGATCGCGCTCATGCCGCCGCGGTCGGCGCGGCGCGGGGCGACCGCGAGGATGCCGATCACCGCGGTGACCACGCCGATCGCCGGCACCATCAGGGGGAACGCGAGCCCGTGGTCGCCGAAGGCCGCCTTCCCGAGGATGAGCGCGGCGACCAGGGTCACGGCGTAGGACTCGAAGAGGTCGGCCGCCATGCCGGCGCAGTCCCCGACGTTGTCGCCCACGTTGTCGGCGATCGTGGCGGCGTTGCGCGGGTCGTCCTCGGGAATGCCCTGCTCGACCTTGCCGACCAGGTCGGCGCCGACGTCCGCGGCCTTGGTGAAGATGCCGCCGCCCACGCGCATGAACATCGCGATGAGTGCGGCGCCGAGGCCGAAGCCCTCCAGGACCTTGGGCGCGTCGGCGGCGTAGACGAGGACGACGCACGCGGCCCCCAGCAGCCCGAGTCCGACCGTGCACATGCCGACGACCCCGCCGGTGCGGAACGCGATCCGCATGGCCCGGTGGGCGACCTCGTTCCGTTCCTTCTCGGGCTCACCCGGCCCCGGGGTGGCCTCCCGCGCCGCGGCGGCGACCCGCACGTTGGCCCGTACGGCGAGCCGCATCCCGATGTAACCGGTGACCGCCGAGAACAGGGCCCCGACCAGGAAGAACAGGGAGCGTCCGGCGCGCTGCGACCAGGTGTCGGCGGGCAGCAGCATCAGCAGGAAGAACACGGCGGCGGCGAAGACGGCGAGGGTCCGCAGCTGCCGGGCGAGGTAGGCGTTGGCGCCCTCCTGCACGGCGGCGGCGATCTCCTTCATCCTCCCGGTGCCCTCACCGGCCGCGAGCACCTGGCGGACGAGGAGCCGGGCGACGACCAGGGCGGCGAGGGCGATGGCCGCGACGACGATCACGATCGTCCGGTTCCCGCTCGTGAGCACCGCCGCGGCGAGAGTTGTGGGGTACATGGGGAGGGATCATAGGGAGACGAACCGGCACATACGGGGATGCGCCAATCCGTGGGCGAGGGCACCCGGAACGCAGAAGAGGCCCCGCAGCGCGGGGCCTCTTCTGTTGGTACGTGTGGTGGTACGAGCCCGGGGGCGGGGGCGCACCACAGCCGGCCGGCACGAGAACGGGCCCGACCGGACGCCCGCCGCCGCGCGAGGGAGCGGGGGCCCTGAGGGAACGGTGCCGCCGTTCGGGGAGGGCGGGTCCCGGAGGGACTGCCGCCGAACGGTGCGGCCACGGGTCGGTCCAGGCGGACGCCCACCGCGCCAGGAGCACGGCGAAGCAGGGCGGGCCGCCCACCAGGGTCGGTGGGCACCCGCCCCGCGCCGGGGCACGGGTCAGGACAGGACGTCCGCCGCGTTCACCGGCCAGGTCATCCGGATGGTGCCGCCGTCCTCGCCGGCGCTCACCTCGACGTCGTCGACGAGCCCGCGGATCACCGCGAGGCCCATCTCGTCCTCACCGTCGGCGTCGTCGAAGTCCTCGGCCGGGGCCGAGTCCCGCGCGCCGGGCACGCCTACCGCGTCGGCCGCCGCCACCCCCGCACCCGGGACCTCGTCGCCGACCTCGATGGAGAACGTCTTCTCCTCCTCGGTCAGGACGACCCGGATGGGGGTCGCGACGCCGTTGCTGTTGTGCAGCCCGACGGCGCGGGAACAGGCCTCACCCACAGCGAGACGCACCTCGTCGAGGACCGCCTCGTCCACACCCGCCCGTCGCGCGACCGCCGCCGCCACCAGACGGGCGGTGCGGACGTGCTCGGGCTGAGCGCTGAAGCGGAGTTCAACGGTGGCCATGCGAACCCCCTGGGCTCAGTCGACGGCGTTGACGGCCTCGTCGACCGAGGTGTGGATCGGGAACACCTTGGTGAGACCCGTGATCCGGAAAATCTTGAGAATGCGCTCCTGGTTGCACACCAGTCGCAGCGAGCCCTCATGGGCACGAACGCGCTTCAGGCCACCGACGAGCACGCCGAGTCCGGTGGAGTCGAGGAAGTCCACGCCCTCCATGTCGACGACCAGGTGGTAACTGCCGTCGTTCACCAACTCGACCAACTGCTCGCGCAGCTTGGGCGCGGTATACACATCAATCTCGCCACCGACCTCGACGACCGTACGGTCGCCACCAGCGCCGGACACATTGCGAGTCGACAGGGACAGGTCCACGGATCCTCCAGCACCTTGCTATCGGGCGATCGTTCCCTCGGGTCTCCGGGGCGGAGCCGAGGAACGGAACGCCAGCCGCGATGGCATTCAATCACTTACCTGCAGCCATGCACGACGCCTTGGGAGCATTGTCCGTCATGGCAGTGACACACTCGGTGCCGATGGCCAAGAATCACCGCCCCCGTCGTCCGGCCGGAGAAACGGGCAGCCGCCCGTCTCCCGGCATGGTCCTGGACCGGCTCTCCTCGGGCGAGAGCCGGGCCGCGCGCATCACTCATACGGAGCACATGCCCGCCCGGGAGGGTCGGCATGCAGTCTGGCCGCACCGCATCCGTCCCGAGGTGATCGCGGCGATCGAGACGGCCGGGATCGAGCACCCCTGGGCCCATCAGGCCCAGGCCGCGGAGCACGCCCTGGACGGCGAGTCCGTGGTGATCGCGACGGGCACCGCCTCGGGCAAGTCGCTCGCCTACCTCGCCCCGGTCCTCAGCACCCTCCTGGACGGCTCGGAGGCCCCGAACGGCCGCGGAGCCACCGCGCTGTACCTGGCGCCCACCAAGGCCCTCGCCGCCGACCAGCGGCGCGCCGTGCGCGAACTGGCCGCCCCGCTCGGCAACCGGATCCGCCCCGCCGTCTACGACGGCGACACCCCGGTCGAGGAGCGCGAGTGGGTGCGCCAGTACGCGAACTACGTGCTGACCAACCCCGACATGCTCCACATGGGCATACTCCCCTCCCACCCCAGGTGGTCCTCCTTCCTGCGCTCCCTGCGCTACGTCGTGATCGACGAGTGCCACACCTACCGGGGCGTCTTCGGCTCCCACGTCGCCCAGGTGCTGCGCCGTCTGCGCCGCGTCTGCGCCCGGTACGGCTCCGAACCGGTCTTCCTCCTCGCCTCCGCCACCTCCGCCGAACCGGCCCTCGCCGCCGGCCGCCTCACCGGCCTGCCGGTCACCGAGGTCTCCGACGACGCCTCCCCGCGCGGCGAGCTGGTCTTCGCCCTCTGGGAGCCGCCCCTGACCGAGCTGCACGGCGAGCGCGGCGCGCCCGTGCGCCGCACCGCGACGGCCGAGACGGCGGACCTGCTGACCGACCTGACCCGCCAGGGCGTCCGCTCGGTCGCCTTCGTCCGCTCCCGTCGCGGGGCCGAACTGATCTCGGTGATCGCCCAGGAACGCCTGGCCGAGACCGACCGGGCCCTCGCCCGGCGCGTCGCCGCCTACCGGGGCGGTTACCTGCCCGAGGAGCGCCGCGCCCTGGAGCGGGCCCTGCACTCCGGCGAGCTCCTCGGCCTGGCCGCCACGACGGCCCTGGAGCTGGGCGTGGACGTGTCCGGCCTGGACGCCGTCGTGATCGCCGGCTACCCGGGCACCCGGGCCTCCCTGTGGCAGCAGGCCGGGCGCGCCGGCCGCTCGGGCGAGGGAGCCCTCGCGATCCTGGTCGCCCGGGACGACCCGCTGGACACGTTCCTCGTCCACCACCCGGAGGCGATCTTCGAGCAGCCGGTGGAGACGACCGTCCTGGACCCCGACAACCCCTACGTCCTCGCCCCGCACCTGTGCGCCGCCGCCGCGGAGCTCCCGCTGACCGAGCGGGACCTGACATTCTTCGGCCCGGCCGCGCCCGGACTGCTCCCCCAGCTGGAAGGCGCCGGGCTGCTCCGCCGACGCGCCACCGGCTGGTACTGGACCCGCCGCGAGCGGGCCGCCGACCTGGCCGACATCCGGGGCGGCGGCGGCAGCCCCGTCCGGATCGTGGAGTCCGGCACCGGCCGCCTCCTCGGCACGGTCGACGAGGCCGCCTCCCACACCGCCGTCCACGAGGGCGCGGTCCACCTCCACCAGGGCCGCACCTACATGGTGCGGGAGCTCGACCTGAAGGACTCCGTGGCCCTCGTGGAGGAGGCCGTCCCCCCGTACTCGACCACCGCCCGCGACACCACCTCCATCGCCGTCCTGGAGACCGACACCGAGATCCCCTGGGGAGCCGGCCGCCTCTGCTACGGCTCCGTCGAGGTCACCAACCAGGTCGTCTCCTTCCTCCGCCGCCGTCTGATCACCGGCGAGGTGCTCGGCGAGACCAAGCTCGACCTGCCGCCGCGCACCCTGCGCACCCGGGCCGTGTGGTGGACGGTCACCGAGGACCAGCTCGACGCCGCCCGGATCACCCCGGAGATCCTCGGCGGCGCCCTGCACGCCGCCGAGCACGCCTCCATCGGCATGCTGCCGCTCTTCGCGACCTGCGACCGCTGGGACATCGGCGGCGTCTCCGTCCCGCTCCATCCGGACACCCTGCTGCCCACGGTCTTCGTGTACGACGGGCACCCGGGCGGCGCGGGCTTCGCCGAACGCGCCTTCCACACCGCCCGCGCCTGGCTGACGGCCACCCGGGAGGCCATCGCCTCCTGCGAGTGCGAGGCGGGCTGCCCCTCCTGCATCCAGTCGCCGAAGTGCGGCAACGGCAACGACCCGCTCCACAAGCGCGGCGCCGTCCGCCTCCTCACGGAACTCCTCCGCGCGGCCCCGGAGGCCCACCCGGCACCGGAAACCCCCACCCGGCCGGAGACACCTCCGGACGCCCCGCCCGCGACCTGACCTCCGGCCGGTAGGGACCTCGCACCACCCGGACGGTCACCTCCGACACGGCGTCCGTCACCGCGCACCGCACCAGCTCGCCGCCCTGCGCCACGGCCACGCGCGCGGCCGCCTCACACGCCGCGCCCTCGCCCCACAGGGCCCTGTCGGCGGCCGCGAGGGCGGCCAGGTCGGCGGCCCCGCCGGCCCGGTGCCGTGCCGCCACCGCCTGCCCGAGCGCCAGCACCGCCCCGAACACCACGCACAGGGCGCACGCCGCGAACGCGGCCCACACGGTCGCCGCCCCACGATCACCACCCCGACGCCCCGAACCTCCCCACCGACATCCCCTCATGGCCCCCCTCCGAACTCCGCTCCGGTCGAGGAGCCCACCCCGGCCACCGCACCCGCCACCCCCGCCTCGTCCACCCCGCCGACCGCGTCCTCCGCCAGGGCGGCCGCACCCGCTCTCAGCGTGACGCCCATGCCCCCGGGCCCCGGTGCCGCCGCCTCCACCGTCACCCGCCACAGCTCGCCCTCCCGCGCTACCGACACCCGGGCCCCCTCGGGCGCGGCGGCCCGGGCAGCGGCCTCGGCGGAGGCCACCGGTTCCGAACGGGCCACCGCCCGCGCCCCCGCCCTGGCCGCGTCCACGCACCGGATCTGAGCGGCGGCCGCGGCCAGCGCCCAGAGCAGCGTCACCGTGAAGACCGCCAGGAGGGGCAGGACCATCGCCGCCTCCACGGTCACGAAGCCCCGGTCAGAACGGCGCATCGAGGGCCTTCCCGATCACCGACTCCAGCGCGCCCGAGACCGCCCCGCTGGTCACGATCTTGTAGAGCACGGCGGCGAACGCGGCCGCGGCGATCGTCCCGACCGCGTACTCGGAGGTGGTCATGCCGTCGTCGCGCCGCGCCGCCGCCCGCCGCGCCCGCCACCACGTCCGCAGCCGCGCTCCCCACTCCCCGCCGCCCTTCTCGCACGATTGCCCTGCCGCGTCCAGCCGTCGTGCCGCGACCTGCCCTGCCTCGTCCTGCGTTGCCTCGTCCTGCCTCACCGCGCTGTGCTTCGTCATGTCGTCGCTCCTCGTCCTGTCTTGTCGAGTCGATTCGTGTCGTGTCGTGTCGTGTTCTTGTCGAGTCGTGGTGTCGTCTCGTCGGTCGTCATGCGAGGTCACCCGTCCAGCAGGCCCGTCGCGAGGCCGATCACCACCGGAGCCACCCCCACCGCCAGGAAGGCGGGCAGGAAGCAGAGCCCCACGGGTGCGCTGATCAGCACCTGCGCCCGACGTGCCCCGGCCGCCGCCGCGCGGGCCCGGCTGGCGCGCAGGGCGGCCGCGTGCCGGGCGACGGCCTCCGCCGCCGGTGCTCCCGAGGAACCGGCCCGCTCCATGCAGCGGGCCAGTCCTTCGGCGCCCGGTATCGCGCCGAACCTCCCCCACACCTCGGACGGTTCGCCGCCGAGCCGCAGTTCGGCGGCCGTGCGCGCCAGGCGGGCACCGAGCGGACCGCCCAGCGACCGGCCCACCGCCTCCGCCGCCTCGCCCGGTCCGGCCCCGGAGGCGGCACAGGCCGCCAACAGATCGGCGGCAAGCGGAAGATGACGCACCGCTTCCTCGTCCCCGACCGGCGCTGTGGCACGCCGCGCGGCCCGCACCTTCGTCCCGGCGGCCACGAGCGGACCGGCACACAGACCACCGACCGCGCCGAACAGCACCCAACCGACCCCCGCCCCGAGGAGGGGAGGCAGCCAGAGCCGTACCCAGGCCGGGGGGCCGCCCCGGAGTTTCCGCAGGCTCGGCCCCGGGCTCCCGAGCAGAGCCCCCGCCCGTCGCCGCGTCCGGCGCGCCCGCAACGCGCGCAGCACCTCCCCCGTGCCCAGGGCGCCGAGAACGGACAGGGGAAGCAGAAGGCCCGCCCCTCGAACGCCGTGCCAGGCGTGCTGAAAACCTTCCTGGATCACGCCCGTTCCCCTCCTCGCACGATCCGTGTGGCCCACCACAGTCCGGCCGCTTCCAGGGCTCCGCCCACGACCAGACAGCCCAGTCCGGCCGGCGTGTGCAGCAGCACCCGCAGCGGATCCGCGCCCAGGGCCGCGCCAAGGGCCAGTCCCGCCGCCGGGAGCAGCGCGAGGACCGTCACCGTGGCCCAGGCACCGGCCAGTTCGGCCCACAGGCGGTCACGCTGCTCCCGGTGCTCGCGCAGCGCGGCCTCCAGGCGGTCGAGGCCGGCGGCCAGGCCCGCGCCTCCGTCCACCGCCACCTGCCAGCAGGCCGCCATGCCCGCCAGTCCGTCGGCGCCGTCCTGCCGGGCCGCCCACCGCAGCGCTCCGGGCACGTCCCCGCCGAACCGGGCCGCCGCCAGCACCGGGGCCTCCGCCTCGCCGAGCGCGCCGGTCTCCCGGGCGGCGAAGGACAACGCCTGCGCGGGCTGCCACCCGGCCCTCAACTCCCCGACGACCGCCCCGCACAGCGCCACCACCCGCTCGGCCCGCGCGTCCCGTTCCCTCCCGAGTTCCGCGGCACGCAGCCGCCGCCCCACCAGGGGCACCGCGATCACCCCCGCCGCCAGGGGCAGCGGTGACTCCCCGAGCAGCGCGACGAGCCCCGCGACCGGCAGGCACAGCCACCCGCGGCGCCCCCTCAGCACGGCCCACCACCGCACGGCCGACTCCGACCACTCCCCGCCGCCCCGTCCTCCGGAGGCTTCGCCCGCGAGCACCGCCCGGGCCCGTCCCGCACCGCGCCGCCGCTCGGCCGCCCACCACAGTGCGAGCACCGCGCAGAGCGCCGCCGTCCCGTGTGCAGCACCGCGCACCGACACCAGGTCTCCCGTCACCGCACTCCCCCTCCGATCAGCGCCCCCAGCCGCTCCCAGCCCCGCTCCCGCTCGAATCCGGACGCGCCCCACCGCAGTGCGGGCACCGTCTGCACCAGCCCGTCCCGATCCCGCTCCAGGACGTGGACCTCGGCGATCCGCCGCCGCCCGTCCCGGTCCCGCGCGACATGGAGCACGACGGACAGGCCGGCGCCCAACTGGCTGTGCAGGGCGGCCCGGTCGAGCCCAGCCGCCGTCCCCAGCGCCTCAAGCCGTGCGGGGACGTCCGCCGCCGTATTGGCATGGACCGTGCCGCAGCCGCCCGGGTGTCTGGCCTAGCAGTGCATAGGCCTTCGACTCCCTAGGGGAAGTCTGTGAGCCAACCCACCTGCGTCATCTACGACCGTCTGTCGCGCCTCTTCGCTGAGGAGGCCCCCGACCACCGCATCAACATCTGCAAGGCGTACGCCGCTCAGCGCGGATGGAAGGTGGTGCACATCGCCACCGACACCAACGTCAGCGGAGCCAGCCGACTGGAGGACCGGCCCGGAATGCGGGAAGTGCTGTCCTGGCTTCCCCGCGCTGACTTCGTACTGGCTTCCAAGCTGGACCGGTACGCGCGCAGCGTCCTCGAATTTCAGCGCTTGCTCAAGGCCGCTGATTCCACCAACACCACGGTTGTCACGGCCGATGGCGTGGTGTCCCCGGAAAACGCATCCATCATCATCAACGTTCTCGCTGCATTCGCTGAGTACGAACGTGACATGATCACGGCCCGTATCACGGACAGCAAGAAGCATTTTCGCGCCCGAGGAAACCACTTGGGCGGACTGGCCCCCTACGGCTACGTGGTAACTGGCGCCACGAATAACAAGCGTTGGGCCATTGATGAGCCAGCGGCGGCAATCCTGCGCGAGTGCGCCAACCGGCTCATCAACCACGGCGCGACGCTGACAGGCTTGACCCGGGACCTGAATAAGCGCGGCGTACTGCCCCCGGCTGACCATGCGCGCCAGCGTGACGGGCGGAAGCTGCGTAATCAGCGCTGGCACACGTCGACACTGCGGGATGTTCTCTACACACCCACGCTGCGCGGATGGGCCATTCAGGCTGAACCTGGTTCCAAGCGTGGAGCGTTGACCAATCAACCCGTGCTAGACGCCGAGGGGAAGCCTGTTTCTACGGGTCCCGCGATCCTCGACGCTGAAACCTGGTCGGCCGTCCGGGCCGTGCTCGACAGCAAGGCGAAGGGACGGGGATCCGAACGGACCGGAAAGGCCCTCTTGTTGCACGTCGCTCGCTGTTCAGAGTGTGACGGCCCTATGTACCGACAGCGCCGCATCGTCGACGGGAAGGACTACTCGACGTACGTTTGCCGTAAAGGGGTTGGCAAGCTGGGCACTCATCGCCCGAACGTTGTCATCGCATCACATCTTCAAGAGCTGGCCACTAAGGACTTCTTGAAGCGATTCGGCAGCATGGCACTTATGCGCTGGGCTGAGCCTGACGGCAGCGCCGTACTTCAACTGTCGGAGGTGGATGGACAGATTAAGCGACTGGCCGGAAACCTTTCACAGCTTGACCCGAACGGCACGGCAGCGCGAATGGTAATCGGCCAGCTAACGGCGCTGGAGAAGCGGCAGGCGGAGCTAAAGACAGAAGCCGAACACGCCGAAGGCCGATGGATGACCACTGACAAAAATATCGCCGGGGAATGGGAGGCGCGCGACGAAGAAGGTCGGCGCAGTTTGCTCACTGACCTAGGGGCGCGTGTGGTGATTCGCCCGGCTACACCCGGGGCCCCTAAGAGGTTCGATCCGGAGCGAGTGAAGCTGACCTATTCGGGACCGGCTTGGCGCCGAAACCTGAACCCGGCAGAAGCGGAGCTGATCGAAGTCTCTCTGGCGGAACAATTGGCCGACACCTTCACAGCCTGACACCTGAGTGCAGCCCCGTTGGTCCACAACGACCGGCGGGGCTGTGCTGGCATCCGACTCCCTAACTCCCTCTTGAGGACGGCTCACCGGTAGCCGCGCCACCGAAGGGAACACCATGACCGACGCAATCAACCGCGCTGAGCAGATCATGTCTCGTTACGCGGAGATGACGGGCGACCTGATCGACGCGAACGAACTCACGGACGCCATCACAGACCTTGTTCTCTGGGGCTTCAAGAACGGGCTTGACTCCGCCGATTCCGTTCGAGCAGCAATGGCTCTGCACGCCCCTGCCGAACGCTGACACCCCCTAGAGGCCCCCGTCTGGTTACAGACCGACGGGGGCCTTCTACTGTCCGCCTAGGGTGTGCTGAGCACCTACCAGGGGAGGGACCCTGAGCAACTTTCAGGCCGGGTACGCGGCAGGCGTCCGCATAGCGGCGGTGACAGCTACAGCGCTGCGGGATACCGGGCAGACGGCAGACGAGATAGCGGCAGCCCTCACGGAGCTTGCCGACAGGCTTGAGGCGGACCAGGGCAGCGCCATGCCCGAGAAGCCCTGAGCGGCCACCCGAGCCTCTTCTAGCCCCGCCGGACACAGAGAGACCGGCAGGGCCTTCCTATGCCCTCACAGGGGCGCTCAGGGCGTCCAGGGGAGCGCTGGGCAGACAGCGGGAACCAGAGCGGGAATCACCCCCATGTAGCTAACTACTCTGACTACCCGTCAGCTACCTACCCTGACCTGCATAAATGTAGAAATGTAGTTTCTGTACCCCCCTCTCATTCAGCTCTAGGAGTTCCTAAGCAATACAGCGACCCCACCCCAAATCTGCATTCCTACACTCCGAGAATCGCCCGATTTCACATTCTCGCGTGACGTGCGCCACATCCAAATTTCAGCATTTCGCTATTTGCGCAGGTCAGGGGCCTATTAGCCGCTCTCCGGCAGGCATTCCACTCCCTAGACCCCGGGTGTGAGGGGGAGTTAGTCCCTCAGCATGGGCGGCCACCACACCAGGCCCACGACGCGAGACTTCAGCTATGGGGGAATATCCATAGCCACTGAACCGGCCCCCGGGCACGGGTTGAGAGATCAGGCGCGTGGTGGCCCCTTTAGATTTCTCCCTGTGGCTGGGGGCTTTTCTTGTTTCCGCGCGGTGATTCGCGGGCCACCACACCAAAGGACTTTCATCATGGCTTCGACAGAGTACGAGTATCGTGCAGCACACAAGCGAGTGGTTTACGCTCACGGCCCGGCCAGACTCCACCCTTGCAAGTTCTGCGGCCGGAGAGCGACTGAGCACGCATACGACCACCAGGATTCGGCAGAGATCTTCCGTGACGGATTCCTGTGGAGCGGAAGCACTGCACACTACTTCCCGGCTTGTGTGCGCTGTCATCGAACCTATGACCGCGCTTTCCGGCGCCACGGCAAGGCGGCGCTTCCTGCGGTCGCTGATGCACTCCGAGAAGCCGCTGGGGAGTTCTACGAAGAACGCCTCAAGGCTTTTGAGGCTACGGCCGAATCCGCATGGAATGCCTACGAACGCGCCTTGTCCGAACGCAAGGAACGACGCTCTAGCGCTAACGCTGCCGCAACTAAGGCCGCTCAGGAACTCATAAGCCGCACCTACGCGCACGGGCCGTCTGGTATTTCGCCGGAAGAGATACGGGCTTCCTGGGTCCGCTGGTCGGCGGGCGTCATCTAAGACCAGGGCAGGGGGCTGTGTTTGAGTCATGCGCAACCCCCTGCCCTTCCCTTACCAGGATTTTGGGGCCAGGCGCCGGCATCTGGCCCCATTCCTCGAAACTTTGGAGTGATCCCAATGGACCTGATACAGGCAATAGAAGTGCTCGAAGAAAGCACCACAGTGCCGAAGGATGAGGGGCAGCGCACTGAGCTGTTTGCCGCCTTCGCCGTGCTTCGCATTCTCGCGCTGGGAGGTAGCAATGCCTCAGCTAACTGACGCTGACCGCCAGCCAGGTGAACTACCAATACTGACCACCTCCGAAAATCCGGAAGTGACCAACACTCTGTGAGGTATTTCTGATGACTGAAACTCCTTGGTACATGCGACCCGTTGACCCGGGCGCGCTTGAGACCAACGACCCTGAGCGCAAGCGCAAGCACCTTAACTCCATTGCGTCTTCGGCCAGCGCCGAGGGTGACGCCATGGTCTCGCACCTAAAGGCTGCTGAAGCGCGCGGAGTTGAGATTGACCCTTCTACGCGTATGGCTATGGGCTACGCGACTGTTGCCCGTAAGGCTGCCGCTCAGCTAGGCGATGCTCCGCAGCGACAGACCAGCGTGAGCCCTGAGGGCATCACTCCGGAAGCACGCATTGCGCGCGGCTACGGATCCGTCAACTGAACTCGAAGGGAAGCACCATGACTGCAATTGACCTTGAGAAGGCGCGTAAGGCCGCTGAGGCGGCTGCTACGAAGCTGGCTGAGGCTGAGGCCGCTGAGGCTGCCCGGGGGGCTGAGAAGGCCGCTGAGCGCATTGAGCGGCAGCATGAGCTAGACACTGAATTTCTTGCTCAGTGGGAGAAGCTGGACGCTGAGCTAATGGCGATCGGCTCCAAGTCTGCCGCCGATGCCGTGTATGAGGGTGCTGACCCGATTGCCGCTGTGGTCCGCTTCTGGGTTGAGCGGGCAAAGCGAAATGCCGTCCGTACCCATGCGCGTAACGCCTATTACCGGCTGCACGGGCAGCACCCTGACGACATGTTCGCCCGGGAGCTTCCGTGGCGTGATATGCGCATCGCGGATCGGCTAGAGGATGCTATTTATGCGGCCTCTTCTCGGCACGGCGATGACCTTGCCGATAAGCTAGAGGCAGAATGGATGGTCGAGTAATGACGCATGATGCACTAGACCCGGGGCCAGACGGCGACTATCCGTTCTTCCCCCGGCTGCCAGATGGCTCGCCAGCTTGGTCAGATCGCTGCCCCTCCAACTATCACGGTTCCCGCGTGCCTCGGGGAGTGACCACTATTCTTCGCTACGGACAGCGCTTCATCATCGATCAGACTCCACGCGGGGAGAACGGTGACCCAATCATCCCACCGGCAGTCTCGCCATAGAGCCAAAGAGTCCCCGAAGAGAGGGGCGGGGACCTTAACTAACGCTTCCATCATCATCTAGGGCGGCTTGGGCTCGGAACACGAATTGGTCTAGGGCCTGCTCAAATTCTGCTGCTTCCGTAGCGATACGATCCCTTATCCCCCGCAGTGTGTCTTCGCTGGCTGTTCGCTCCCCAGACAGGTACTGGCGAAGGCCCATCACGCGGAAGGCCAAAGCGTTACCGAGCCTTTCCAGCTTGCTAGCCGTTTCCGCGATCCCCTTCGGCCCGGCTAGCGCGACCTCTACCCATTTCTCCTTCACCGCATCAGCTGCTTCCTCACAGCGTGCAGAAAATGCTTCATCGATTCGCTCGGAAGGGAATGATTCATAGGAGACTGTGAGTATCGCGACATGGTCATTCATCCTCGACGCCACGGCGATGAAATCTCTATAGGCACCATGTCGCGGCTCTCGCCTTTCCTTTCGATGCTCCGCCCGAGCTGTGATGCGTACGCCTTCCCTCTGTGCCCAACCCGTGGTCATAGCTGCGCCAATCGTCGCCACTGAACCTGCCAACGCCCCGAGTACTGCTGCCAATCCTGCATCCATGCGGGCAACCTTCCTGGCCTTCAGGGCAGGCAGTCAAGGGGCCCCGACTACAGCGGCACGGCCCTTCCCTTGCGCAACCTGGCCCCCACCGCCGGCCTGAGGCCACACCGTCAATGAACAGCGCCTATGCCCCGCGCGTGCACACCTTCCCCCTTTGCTGCCGCCATGCCCCGGCACACAGACCCTTTGGATGAGCCATGCCCCGTAAGCCCAAGAAGCCATGCCCCCAACCAGGTTGTAGCGAACTCACGGAAAGTGGTCCGTGCGCTGAACACCAGAGGCAGCGAGAAGCACAGCGAGGATCAGCAAGCAAGCGCGGCTATGACGTTGGATGGCAGCGAAAGCGAAAGGCATATCTGTACGCGAATCCGTGGTGCGTGCTGTGTGGTCGGCAAGCGAACGTCGCTGACCATTGGCCACTGAGCCGTAAGCAATTGCTGGCAAGAGGTGAGGCAACGCCTGATGCGCCAAAGCACTTGAGGCCGTTGTGTGTTGGCTGCCACAACAAGGAAACGGCTAAGCATCAGCCGGGCGGATGGGCTGCCGAGGAGGCTAAGCGGAAGCCGAATTACGTTCCGCCGTTCTGATGCCGTCCGTACCCCTGGGGGGTGACCCCCTCCCGCCCCTGAGATCGACCGGCAGGGAGGGAAAAAGCTAGCGCCGCAACTCGGAGCGTTTGCGCGGACCCTTCCTGACGGCTTCAGGGACAGGCGTCACCCGGCGGGCTCCCTGTCAGATGGCGCTCTAGACGCTCGCGCGACGAATACCCCACAATCGGCCTATGATCGCGGTTGTAGCAGCACTACTCGGAACACTGTTGGGCTCCCTGGCGACGATTGGCGCTGCCCTTGTTTCAGGACGGTCACAGCGAGAGGGGGCACGGATTGCTGCCAGGGCCCAATATGTAAAGGACCTGCACGCACCCCGGAGCGCGGGTTACAAATCTTTCATGAAGATGGCCACTGATCTGAAAACCCGGGTCCTGGACAACGACGGGTACGAGGAGACCACGCGGCAGGAAGTGAGAGATCTCAGGAATAATGTTTTTGATCAGTGGGTGACGCTGAGCCTATTGGGACCAACCCCCGTCACGGTAAGCGGATCGAAAGTTCGCGATAGCGCGCTTGATGTTTTGAGTCAAATGGACGTGACCCGCGATCTCGCCTATCAGCTTAATCATGGTCCACACGAAGACGCCGATTCAGCAGAGGATGCGGCCGAGGTTTACGAGGACTCTTTGCGCGCCCTTGACGAACTCGCCTTTTCTCTAATCGAGAGAGTCGACGAATTCGCTGCGGTAGCTAGCGCCGCCCTTGACGAGGATGGGACCGGAAATAGAGAACTGTCAGCGCGAGGGGCGTAATTCGACGAATTAGGGGCAACTTTTAGGCGGCCCCTTTATTGCACATGCCCGCATGACAGGAAGCCCCACACCCGCTGCCCTACTGGTGGCTGGGTGTGGGGCTTGTGGCGTTTCTAGGTCACCTACAAATACTTCTGGACGTGGTCGTCGTCGTATTCCACCTCGCCCAGCGTCATGAGGATGGCATTGCCATGGTCAATGGCTGAGCTGGAATCCGATACGGCACAGCGCCCGCAGAGATTCCCCTCCGCGTAGTAATCGTCAAAGTTTGGATCTCCGTTGAATTCGCGATCGTACTCGCTTCGCGCGTCTTCGATCTCGAACTCTGTTTCGCACTCGACACATTTCGACATGCCCGCATGTTACCGCCGATTGACCGACGGCCCAGCGTACATTGGCAGCTGAAAATTGCTCCTTTCGCCGGCCGAGAGGCGCGGGCATTATGAGCTGCGGGTTTCCTGGCTGGCGTCTTTGCATGCGTCTGCGCAGGCGTTAACACGTGGGAAGTCAGTACAGGGCATCGAAGGCTGCCGTAATGAGCGCGCGGGCATCCGTTCCGTACGCGGCAACCTCTTTCAGGCTCTCGAATGCCTTGAGGTACAGCGCTACGTCACTGGGTTCCGTTTCCTTGATTGCCGCCGAAAGGGTTTCCACGTGGACGCGCTTACGGTCGAAGATGGTGAACGTTTCCAGCGGCCATGCTGCCCGAGGTGCTGTGAACGGAATGATTCCCAGTGAGATTGAGGGAAGCCCCATGACGAACAGCAGGTGTCCCAGTTGGGTGGCCATCACTTCCGGGCTGCCGATCCGGTAACGCAAGACTGATTCTTCAATCAAGACAGCGAATCGGTGATCGCCCTCATGTATCACTTGCGATCGGTTCATCCGTGCTGTCACAGCTTCGGATACATCGTCAGGCGTATCCCGGAAGCGCGCAATTGAGGCCAGGAGCGCTGTTGCGTAGTCCGGGGTCTGGAAGAAGCCAGGCACCACATTGGAGCAATAGACGTGAAATTGCTGGGTCTGTCCATACAGCGGCACCCCCGATTCCTGTAGCCGCTTGAGTCCCGTTCGCTGTAGCCGCTTCCACTGGACGTACATGGAATCCGCTTGCCGGTTGGCGGCGATCAGGTCGGCGGCTTGCTCTGGGGCCCCGCAGGCCGCACACCAGGCCCGTATGTCAGCATCGCTGGGGGGCGTCTTCGCGTGCTCAATACGAGATGACTTACTTTCGCTCCACCCAGCGCGGACAGCCAACTCACGGGCCGTAATTCCTGCGTCCAGCCTGATTTCCCGCAACCGACCGGCTACGGCTTCCCTGGCTTCTTGGGCTTTGGACGAGGGCGACGACATGAGTTGGCTATCCGGTTGCTCAGGTCTTGTATTCGCTGTGCGGGGTGGCACGCTGCCAGACGTCTTCGAATGCCCGGCCGCAGAGCGCCAAGGTTTCGGCGTCAGTGCTGAGTTCGTCCGTGACGTGGCTGCCGTCCCCAGCGAAGTGGTGGAGGCGGATTAGGTTTCCGTCGAAGAGCCAGAAGTCATTGGCGGGTACCAGGAATCCCGTCGCCTGACTTCGAGGCAGCCAGCGCACATCTTCGCCAGCAATGACGTTGGCGTGCGTGGCGTAGTGCTCCCAGCGGATGTATTCGCTGACCGGCTCCGAAACGATGCGGGCACGGCGAACGGAAACCCCCCGCGCTACGGCGTCCGCAATGGCCTGGTGGAACGGATGCCACCAGGATTCGCGGTCGTCCCAATCGACGCGCTCCCCGCGCTGCCATGCCTCTAGCCGGGGGTTCGTCCCGTAGTCGTCCCGGCCTTCGAAGTGCACAGCGGATTCACGGGTGTTGGCCAGTAGCTCACTAAACGGCGGAACGCTCGACGGCATCGCACGCTTCCCTGATCATCGGCACCATGCGCGCCGGAATCCTGATGACCTCTTCGCTGTCCGGGATTCCTCCCTTGGCCGGGCTGTTCCCCTCACAGGCCGCGCGAAGTTCCGGGCTGGCCTTCCAGCCCTGCAATACCAATTCCCCCGCCTCTTCGTCCGCCCAAACGGTGGGGCAGTGCTCAAGGTCGGTGTTCGGGTCGATGCCGACGAACCGTAGCGCCATGACAGCCTCGCTTTCCGTGTGTGGCTTGCTCGAACTTGCATGGCCATCCTCTCCCTTCGTCGACGCTAGTCAAGGCCACTTCGGGAAACTCGCGTGCAAGTCCGTGCAAGTTTGTGGAGCAATGCCGCGCACTGGCTGTTGACTGCCAATCAGACGGCAGGACACCCAAGAGGGGACGGCGAGGGATGGCTAGCAAGACCAGCGAACCGGCCACGGAAGACGCCCGTCAGTGGGAGTACACGACTTACGCGCCGAAGGGCGAGACGTGCCCGGCCTGCATGAAGCCGATCCGGTCCCTTGAGCGTGTCCGGCGGGGAACGCTGGAAAGGGCGTCCGGCGCGCCGGTCGTGATCTACCGGCACCACGAGAAGTGCCCGGCATGACGCGCGCGCTGCTCCGCTTCGTGACCCACTCCATCCGCCATGAGCCAGCGGGAGGGATCACCTACGAAGCGTTCTGCACTGCCCCCGGCTGTGAGGCGCAATCCGGCCCTCAGGAAGCCCAAGAGACAGCGCAGGACTGGGCGCTGGGACACACGGGACTGAACCCCGGGCATGACCTCTTCCGGCGCGTCTACACCGACCATGCCCGAGTGACTCGCGCGCAATGAGCCGAGTGCTGGTCCTGGTGCTCATCCTCGCTGAATTCCTGGCGGGGGTGCTGGTGGGCTTGGTGCTCACTCTGCGCGGTTAGATTCCCGGCTCCGTTCGCTGTCGGCAGCGTGCGGGGCACGGGGCAGATGCCCGCCCCTCTCGCGTTGTCGCCGATTCAGTGCGAGAGGGGCCGGGCACGCTCCACCCAGTACAGCCCCTGACGGCCCCGCCTGTGCACTCCCCCCGTGGTGCATGGGCGGGGCTCTATGCTGTCCGGCAACTGGGCTGCCTCGTAGGGGAGTTGAGACAGTCAACAGTGCTCGGTTGAGTCAGGTAGACCCCATGTACGCTTAGACCAGACACCCGCCTTCATGGCCCGTGTTGAGCGCGGCGAGCAGGTCGACCGCCTCGCCGCCCCTGACCTCGCCGACCACCAGCCGGTCGGGCCGCATCCGCAGCGCCTGCCGGACCAGGTCCCGCAGGGTGACGAGCCCGGCGCCCTCCTGGTTCGCCGGCCGCGCCTCCAGGCGCACCACGTGCGGGTGGTCCGGCCGCAACTCCGCCGAGTCCTCGGCGAGCACGATCCGCTCCCGCTCCCCCGCGAGCCCCAGGAGCGAGGCGAGCAGCGTGGTCTTGCCCGTCCCGGTTCCGCCGCTGACGAGGAAGGACACCCGGGCGTCGATCAGGGCACGGAGGATCGGCGCGCCGCCCGGCGGCACCGTGCCCGCGGCGGCCAGCTCCTCCAGGGAGAAGGCCCGTGGACGGACCACCCGCAGGGACAGGCAGGTCGAGCCGACCGCGACCGGCGGCAGCACCGCGTGCATCCGGGTGCCGTCGGGGAGCCGGGCGTCGACCCAGGGCCGTGCGTCGTCGAGCCTGCGCCCTGCCACGGCCGCCAGCCGCTGTGCGAGCCGTCGGACGGCGGCGGCGTCGGAGAAGGACACCGGCGCCCTTTCGAGGCCGGTGCCCCGGTCCACCCACACCCGGTCGGGCGCGGAGACCAGGACGTCGGTGACCGCCGGGTCGGCGAGCAGCGGCTCCAGCGGGCCGGTTCCGATCAGCTCGCACCGCAGCTCCTCCGCCGCGCCGAGCACCTCGGCATCGCCGAGCAGCCGCCCTTGGGCCCGGAGCGCCGCCGCCACACGCGCCGGGGTGGGCTCGGCCCCGCTCGCCGCGAGCCGCTGCCGCACCGCGTCGAGGAGACGGGTGCCGTGGTCCGTGCCCCAGGCGGTGGTCCCCACCCCGGTCACGCCGCACCGCCGGGGACGAGGACGCGCTCCCAGAAGGCGGCGCAGAACCGTCCCAGCGGCCCGCGGGGCTCGGCGCCCGGCGGCACTCCCGCGTCCTGGTCGCCCACGATCCCGGGGTCGTAGGGGAGTTCACCCGCGAGGGGTAGCCGCAGCGCGTCGGCGACCCACCGCTCGTCGAGGCCGGCCGCGTACGGCCCGCGCACCACGGCCCTCAGGTCACGGACGGCCGGTCCGATCGTCGAGACCATCCGGTGAGCGGCGGCGACGGCCCGCAACTCCGCCGGGACGACGAGCAGTCCGAGATCCAGCTGTGCCAGGGCCTCGGTGGACGACGGGTCGCTGCCACGCGGCAGGTCGACCACGACGGCCCCACCCCGCCGGCGCGCGGCGGCGAGCACGGAGCGCACGGCCTCGGGCGGCACCGGGGCCGCCGGTTCCCTGCCCCAGCTGAGCACCCGGACGCCGCGCAGCGACGGAAGGGACTCCTCCAGGGCTCCGCCGGCCAGTCGGCCCTTCGAGGCGGCGAAGTCGGGCCATCGCCTGCCCTCCTCGCGCTCGCCGCCGAGCAGCACGTCGAGCCCTCCGCCCAGCGGGTCTCCGTCGACGAGCAGCGTGCGATGCCCGGCCCTCGCGGCGGCCAGGGCGAGACCGCAGGCGAGGGTGGAGGCCCCGGCGCCGCCCCGGCCGCCGACGACGCCGACGGTCAGCGCCGCCCCTTCGGCGCCCTCGGCCGCGTCGGCGAGGCGGTCGACGAGGAGACTCTCGGCTCCCGGGAGGCGCAGCACGCTCTCCGCACCGATCTCGACGGCCAGCCGCCACAGCCCCGGGTCGTCCCGGTCCCGGGCGACGAGGAGGGTCCCCGGCCGGCGCACCGCCCCTCGGCAGTGGGCGGCCGCGTCGTCCCCGACCAGGACGAGCGGCGGGTCGGTCCAGCTCGCCCGCCTCTCGGGCACCCGATGGTGCACCTCGGGCTCCACGCCGGCGGCGGCACACAGCCGCAGGAGGTCGTCGAGCAGCCCGAGGTCCTCGGTGACGATCAACGGCCCGGCCCGGCGCACCCCTTCAGCGCTCGGCCCCTCGGCCCCCGACCTCTCCCCTCGCGACCTCTCCCCTGGCGGCCTCTCCGCGCCCGTCCCTTCGGCGCTCCACCCGCGCGGCCCTCGCACACCCCGCGATGCCCGGCCCGGCGACCCCGGACCCGTCGCCCCCGGGCCCGGCCCCGACAATCCCGGCCCCATCGACCCCGGCCCCGGCGACCCCTCACCCGGCGCGCCGACTCCTCGCGGCTCCGGGTCCCACGGGTCCCTTCCCCACGGCGCCGAACCGCGTTCCGCACCCCTGGCCCCGGAAGTCCTGGATGTCTCCACGGCGCACTCCCCTCTCGTGATTCCTGCCGTCCGCGAACTTCGCGACAGGAATCACCGTGGGGCCGCATCGGAAATCGTGCCGATCCTGCCGAAAAACTGTGGATAGGCGAGGGGCTGTGAATAACTTCGCCACCCATCCAGGGGCTGTCCGGAACGCAGCCTGTCGATTACTGTGAGTGACGAATCGAAGGTCGACCGGGGCTCCGGCCGACGCGGGACCGAAGAGCGGAAGGAAGGGAGCGGACGATGGCGCACAGGGCCAAAACGGCTCCGGACATGCGACGACCCCCGCCGGGGGGGAGAGCGGGGGTCGTCTCTCCGGCCGACTCGGGGGGGGAGGAGCCGGACCGGGTTAGCACGGTCGCGAACGATCCGTGACTTCCATGGTGTACCCGAGAGCCTTCTCAGGCAAACCCACGCGCCCCAGCGTACGCCGAATGGCGGGCACCTATGCTCGGGCTTGTGGAAAACCACTCCTTGCCGCGCACAGCCGCCTTCTTTGACCTGGACAAGACGGTCATTGCGAAGTCATCGACGCTGACCTTCAGCAAGTCCTTCTACCGGGGCGGACTGATCAGCCGCCGCGCCGCCCTGCGGACGGCCTACATCCAGTTCGTCTTCCTGGCGGGCGGAGCCGATCACGACCAGATGGAGCGGATGCGTGAATACCTTTCCGCGCTCTGCAAAGGCTGGAACGTGGCCCAGGTGAAGGAGCTCGTCGCCGAGACCCTTCACGATCTGATCGACCCGATCATCTACGACGAAGCGGCGTCCCTCATCGAGGGACACCACGCCGCCGACCGCGACGTCGTGATCGTCTCCACCTCCGGGGCCGAGGTGGTCGAGCCGATCGGCGAGATGCTCGGCGCCGACCGGGTCGTCGCCACCCGGATGGTGGTCGGCGGGGACGGCTGCTTCACCGGGGAGGTGGAGTACTACGCCTACGGCCCGACGAAGGCGGAGGCGGTCCGGGAGCTCGCGAAGTCGGAGGGCTACGACCTCTCGCGCTGCTACGCGTACAGCGATTCGGCGACCGACATCCCCATGTTGGAGGCCGTCGGCCACCCGTACGCGGTCAACCCCGACCGGACGCTGCGCCGCGAGGCCGTGGCCCGGGAATGGCCGGTCCTCGCCTTCGAGAAGCCGGTACGCCTCAAGCAGCGACTGCCCGCGTTCCGGATGCCACCGCGCCCCACGCTCGTCGCCGCCGCGGCGGTGGGAGCGGCGGCCGTCGGGGCCGGACTCGTCTGGTACGCGGCCCGGCGCCGCCAGGCCGCCCTCTCCCAGCGGCTCGCCGGGGACTTTGCCCGAATTTGATCCACCTGCGAAGGAAGCGGATCCAGCACTTTCGCTTCCACCCGGACAGGAGTAGAAAGGAATCAGGCCCGCGAGACCGAGGACATCCGAGAGGATCACCTGTTGAGCATCAAGGCCCCACGGACCTAGCACCGAAACCGGGCACCCACGCGACGTCGACCCGTCGATTACGGGCCAGCCGCACCAGGCCACGGGCAAAGCTCCCGGCCTGATGGGCACATATCGAGGACGCTTGGTAACTGGGTGGAAGTGCCAGCGGCGGTACCAGGACTGGTGCCGCCGCAACCCATGCCAGGGGTCGGCGGCTACCCAGTGGGGTCGCTGCCCGGCGGGGCCGCCGCCCTGCGCGCCCGCCGCCCGTGGATCCATGTCCCGTGCCGTCCGTGGGGCTTCCCCCTGAGACCCCGAGATCCCCGAGACGCCCGAGACCCCCGAGGATGAGGCTCAGGCGGCGCCGCGCTGGAGGGCCTCGCAGACGGCCGTCGACTCACGGACCCCGAGCTCGACCGAACGTCCGCAGTGCGCGATCCAGGCACCCATGCCGTCCGGGGTGCCCGACAGATACCCCTCGAACGCGGCCAGGTAGGCCGCCCGGCCCTGTTCCGCGTGGCCGACCTCCGCCGGGCAGATCGCCTTGGGGTCGAGGCCGCTGCCGACCAGCGCGATCCGCTCCGCCGCGCGCGCGACCAGGCCGTTGTACGAGGTGAAGGGGCGCAGCGCGAGGAGTTCGCCGTGGATGACGGCGGCCGCCACGAGCGCCGGGGCCTCGCTGCCCGCCACGATCAGCTCGGCGAGTCCGTCCAGCCGACCCGCGACCTCGGCGGGGGTCGGGACCGGGCCGTCGATCAGCGGTTCGTCGACGCTCTCGCCGTCCAGCCGGGGCCGGCCCACGGTGTCGCCCGGGCCGGTGCCGCCCAGGACGCCCGCGTCACCGGCGGCGACCAGGTGGAGCCGGGCGAGTACGCGCAGGGGCGACTGGCGCCAGATGGAGAGCAGCTGCCCGGCCTCGGCGCCCAGGCGCAGCGCGGCACCGACCGTGCGGGCCTCGGCGTCGACGCTGAAGTCGGTGCGCCGTCGGACCTCCTCCAGGGCCCAGTCGGCCCCGGAGAGGGCGGCCGAGCCGCGTGCGCCGCGCAGGGCCGCCTCGGAGGAGATCTCGTTGCTGCGGCGGCGCATCACGCGGTGGCCGTAGACCCGGTCGACGGCCTTGCGTACGGAGTCCACCGCTTCGGCGACGCCCGGCAGGGAGCCGAGGGCGGCCAAGGGGTCAGAGGCGTGCGTACTCATAAGTAGGGAGGCTACGCGTCCCGACGGCCCGCCCCACGATGGAGTGGTCTTCTTCACGCACTCCGACCACGCGCCGCGATCGAACCGCTACCCTAGGTGAACATGAAGATCGCTTTCGTGGGGAAGGGCGGCAGCGGCAAGACGACGCTGTCCTCGCTCTTCATCCGCCACCTCGCCGCCAACGAAGCGCCGGTCGTCGCCGTCGACGCCGACATCAACCAGCACCTGGGCGCCGCCCTCGGCCTGCCCGAGGCGGAGGCCGCCGCGCTGCCCGCGATGGGCGCGCACCTTCCGCTCATCAAGGAGTACCTGCGGGGCAGCAATCCCCGGATCGCCTCCGCCGACACGATGATCAAGACGACACCTCCCGGGGAGGGTTCGCGGCTGCTGCGGGTCCGCGAGGACAACCCGGTGTACGAGGCCTGTGCCCGCCCGGTCCCGCTCGACGACGGTGACATCCGGCTGATGGCGACCGGTCCGTTCACGGAGTCGGACCTCGGGGTCTCCTGCTACCACTCGAAGGTCGGGGCGGTGGAACTCTGCCTCAACCACCTGGTCGACGGGCCCGACGAGTACGTGGTCGTCGACATGACGGCGGGTTCGGACTCCTTCGCGTCGGGTCTGTTCACCCGCTTCGACATGACCTTCCTGGTCGCCGAACCGACCCGCAAGGGCGTCTCGGTCTACCGCCAGTACAAGGAGTACGCGCGGGACTTCGGCGTGGCGCTCAAGGTCGTCGGCAACAAGGTGCAGGGCCAGGACGACCTCGACTTCCTGCGCGAGGAGGTCGGCGAGGACCTGCTCGTGACGGTCGGTCACTCGGACTGGGTCCGCGCGATGGAGAAGGGCCGCCCGCCGCGCTTCGAGCTCCTGGAGGCGGACAACCGCATGTCGCTCCAGACGCTCCAGGACGCGGCGGACGACTCGTACGCCCACCGCGACTGGGAGCGCTACACGCGCCAGATGGTCCACTTCCACCTGCGCAACGCGGAGAGCTGGGGCAACGCGAAGACCGGGGCCGACCTGGCGGCGCAGGTCGACCCCGAGTTCGTGCTGGACGAGGGGCTCAGCACGGCACAGCCCGCCTAGGACCGCGCCCCGCCCGTACCCGCACGCGCCCCCGGCTCCGAGCCACCCGACCACTCAGTGCGCTGCGCCCCCCGCTCAGCGCGGCACGACCACTCAGTGCCGTACGACCGCTCGGTGCCGCACCACCGCCCAGTGCCGTACGACCGCTCAGTGCCGCGCGACCGCTCAGTGACGCGCGGCCGGCTGGGTGGCCGGGGCGCCCGCCTGGGCGGCCGGCTGCGGGGCGAGGAAGGCCTTCCAGCCGGCCGTCGGGGCCTCGCCCACCTTCAGGGTCCGCATCTTGGCGATGACGTCGGGGTCCTGGGCGTCGAGCCAGTCGGCCAGCTGGCGGAAGGAGACGCACTTGACGTCCTTCTGCACGCAGACGGTGGCGATGGTCTCCTCGACGGCGCGCATGTAGGTGCCGCCGTTCCAGGACTCGAAGTGGTTGCCGATGATCAGCGGCGCGCGGTTGCCCCGGTAGGAGCGGTCGAAGGCCTGCACCAGACCGTCGCGCATCTGGTCGCCCCAGTACTCCTGCTGGGAGGGGTCGCCCTGGGTCGTGCCGGGAGACTGGTTCACCAGGAAGTTGTAGTCCATGGAGAGCGTCTGGAAGGCGCGGCCCGGGACCGGCACGAGCTGCATCGACAGGTCCCACAGGCCCAGGTCCTTCTTGGGCCAGATCTGGTCGTTGACGCCGCTGGTGTCGTAGCGGAAGCCCATCTGGGACGCCGCCTGGACGAAGTTGTTCCGGCCCTCCAGGCAGGGGGTGCGGGCGCCGACGAGCTCCTTGTCGTAGTCGAAGGGCAGCGGCTGCTCGGTACGCAGTCCGGCGTTGGTCTTCCAGTTCTTGACGAAGGACTTGGCCTGGTTGATCTCGCTCTTCCAGTCCTCGACCGACCAGTTGCCGACGCCGCCCTCCTTCCCGCAGAAGTGACCGTTGAAGTGGGTGCCGATCTCGTTGCCCTCCTGCCACGCGCCGCGCAGTTCGCGGACGGTGGCACGGATGCCCTCGGCGTCGTTGAAGCCGATGTCGGAGCTGCCGGCGTTGTGCTGCGGCGGGTCGTAGAGCGCCCGCTTCTCCTCCGGCAGCAGGTACACGCCACTGAGGAAGTAGGTCATCTTCGCGTCGTACTTCTTGCCCACCGTGCGGAAGTGGGAGAAGAGCTTCTGGCTGTCCTCGCCCGCGCCGTCCCAGGAGAAGACCACGAACTGCGGCGGCGCCTCGCCCGGCTTGAGCCTGGCCCAGACCGGCTGGTGGGGCTGGGCGCCGGTGAAGGCGGTCGAGCCGTCGCCGATCAGCCGCGGTACGGCCTGCGGGGCCGCGGCCGGGGGCTTCTTGGCGCCCGCGCCGCCGTGCACCCCCTTCGTGGCGGCGTCGTCGGAGCCCGAGCAGCCGGCGAGGCCGGTGGCGAGGGCGAGGGTGGCGGCGCCGACGGCGAGCGCCCTCTTCCGGACGGTGGTGGTTCTGCGGGCGACTGACATCCGCGCACCTCTCCTCAGATCCTCGGATTTCCCTACAAACGATTTCCGTACAAGCGGCGCCAACGTCGCACCAGGAGGACCGAGGGGCGTCAACGACAAGCGGCATGCACACGTTCTGTCACCGGAACCGGTGAATCATTGCCCTATTTGCCCCGAAAATAATGCCGCAGGCTTTACTCTCCATTACGATTCGTTTACCGAGCGTTGATGTCCCCGTCGGAGTCACTCGCCGGGAATCCCGCCGCTGCACCCCGCAAGAGCCGCGACCGCGCTGCCCCGGAGGAGACGGGAATGACCCTCTGCACCCCTGACCGCACGACCAACCGGCCCCGGATCCAGCGGCCTCACAGCCCGCCGGAGGGGCCCCGCCGCTTCCGCGTCGCCGGCGCCGACCTCTCCGCGTCCGTCGCCGTCTTCCTGATCGCGCTGCCGCTGTCCCTGGGCATCGCGCTCGCCACCGGAGCCCCGCTCCAGGCCGGCCTGGTGGCCGCCGCCGTCGGCGGCATCGTCGCCGGGCGGTTCGGCGGCTCGCCGCTCCAGGTGAGCGGCCCCGCCGCCGGACTCACCGTCGTCACCGCCGAGCTCATCCAGCGGTACGGCTGGCGCACCACCTGCGCCATCACCGTCCTCGCCGGGCTCACCCAGATCGCCCTCTCCGCCCTGCGCGTGGCCCGCTCGGCGCTCGCCGTCTCGCCCGCGATCGTGCACGGCATGCTGGCCGGCATCGGCGTCACCATCGCCCTCGCCCAGCTCCACATCGTGCTCGGCGGCACCCCCCAGAGCTCCGCCGTGGACAACGTCCTGGGGCTGCCCGCCGAGTTGGCGAGCGCCCAGCCCGCCGCGCTCGCCATCAGCGCCCTCACGGTGGCCGCGCTGCTGTGCTGGCCCCGGCTGCCCGGCCGGGCGGGGCGGATCGCGCGCAAGCTCCCGGCCGCGCTCGTCGCGGTCGCCGGCGCGACGGCGGTGGCCACCGTCGCCGGACTCGCCGTACCGCGCGTGCACCTGCCGTCCTGGAGCAGCCACGCGCTGCCCGGCCTGCCCGAGGGGCCGGTCCTCGGCATCGCGGCCGGCGTCCTCACGATCACCCTCGTCACGAGCGTGCAGTCGCTGCTGTCGGCCGTCGCGGTCGACAAGCTCGTCGCCGCCCGTGCCGACCGGGGCCGGGGCATCCCCCGCTCCGACCTCGACCGGGAGCTCGCCGGACAGGGCGCGGCCAACGTGCTCTCCGGGGCGCTCGGCGGCCTCCCGGTCGCCGGTGTCGCGGTCCGCAGCGTCGCGAACGTCTCGGCGGGCGCGGTGAGCCGCACCTCGACGATGCTGCACGGCCTGTGGATCGTCCTCGCGGCCCTGCTGCTCGTGCCGGTGCTCGACCTGATCCCGCTGCCCGCGCTCGCCGCGCTCGTCATGGTGGTCGGCATCCAGATGGTGAGCATCACGCACATCCGTACGGTCACGCGCCATCGCGAGGTCGTCGTCTACGCGGTGACCCTGACCGGTGTCGTCCTCATCGGCATCCTGGAGGGCGTCGCCCTCGGCATCGCCGTGGCCATCGCGGTCGCCCTGAACCGGCTGACCCGCACCCGGATCACCCGGGAGGAGCGGGACGGACGCCATCATCTGCACGTCCGGGGCCAGCTGACCTTCCTCGCCGTGCCCCGGCTCAGCCGGGCCCTGCACCAACTGCCGCACGGCTCCGACGTGGTGGTCGAGCTGGACGGGTCGTTCATGGACCACGCCGCCTACGAGAGCCTGAGCGACTGGACCACCGGGCACCTGGCCCACGGCGGGACGGTCGAGACGACGGGCCCGTCCGGCGCCAGGATCGCCGATCCCACCCCCGTCACCGCGTCCGCCGCGCACCCCTGCTGCCGCCCCTGGACGCCCTGGCACAACCACCAGTGCGGGGAGCGGCCCGCCCCGGCCACCGGCACCGGCGAGGCCGACGAGGCCACCGGCACCGCCGGGGCCGGACCGTCGGCGGGGCTGCACCTGGCGAGCGGCATCGGCAAGTTCCAGCGGAACACCGCCCCGCTCGTGCGGGACGAGCTCGCCCGGCTCGCTCGGGAGGGCCAGCGGCCCTCGCAGCTCTTCCTGACCTGCGCCGACTCCCGTCTCGTCACCAGCATGATCACCTCCAGCGGCCCCGGTGACCTCTTCACCGTGCGCAACGTCGGCAACCTCGTCCCGCTCCCCGGCGAGGAGAGCGGCGACGACTCGGTGGCGGCGGCGATCGAGTACGCCGTGGACGTGCTGCGGGTCTCGTCGATCACCGTGTGCGGCCACTCGGGCTGCGGTGCGATGCAGGCCCTGCTCAACGGCGGTCCGGACGACCCGCCGACCCCGCTCCGCCGCTGGCTGCGGCACGGTCTGCCCAGCCTGGAGCGGATGGCGAGCCGTCGCCACGCCTGGGCCCGGATCTCCGGGCGCCTCCCGGCCGACGCGGTCGAGCAGCTCTGCCTGACGAACGTGGTCCAGCAGCTGGAGCACCTGCGGGCGTACGAGCCGGTGGCGCGCCGGCTGGCCGAGGGGACGCTGACGCTGCACGGCGTGTACTTCCACGTGGGCGAGGCGCAGGCGTACCTCCTCTCCGGGACGGACGAGGTGCACGGCTACGACGACGTCTTCACCCAGGTCATGCCGACGGGGCAGCGGGAGGCGGCGCGCGCGTCCTGAACCTTCCGCCCCGACCGGCCGTGAGACTGTGTGGCCCCTTCTTCCCACCGCTCGGGAAGAAGGGGCCACCGCGCGTCTGGCCGCTCACAGGTCTAAACCAATTCTCTGGATGCTCTTGTCACCCGGGCCTTCGACTGATGAGGTATGACGCGGGACACATACGCACAGAGGACGCCCTGGGAAAGGGAGATGTCGTGAGCAACGAATCCTTGGCCAACCTGCTCAAGGAAGAGCGGCGGTTCGCGCCGCCCACCGAGCTGGCCGCGGACGCCAATGTGACGGCGGAGGCGTACGAGCAGGCCAAGGCGGACCGGCTGGGCTTCTGGGCCGAGCAGGCCAGGCGACTGAGCTGGGCCACCGAGCCGACCGAGACCCTCGACTGGTCGAACCCGCCGTTCGCCAAGTGGTTCGCCGACGGCGAGCTGAACGTGGCGTACAACTGCGTCGACCGGCACGTCGAGGCCGGTCACGGCGACCGGGTCGCCATCCACTTCGAGGGCGAGCCCGGCGACAGCCGCGCGATCACCTACGCCGAGCTCAAGGACGAGGTCTCCAAGGCCGCCAACGCCCTGACCGAGCTGGGCGTGCGCAAGGGCGACCGCGTCGCCGTCTACCTGCCGATGATCCCCGAGGCAGCCATCACGATGCTGGCCTGCGCCCGTGTCGGCGCCGCCCACTCGGTGGTCTTCGGCGGCTTCTCGGCCGACGCCGTCGCCTCCCGCATCCAGGACGCCGACGCCAAGCTGGTCGTCACCGCCGACGGCGGCTACCGCCGAGGCAAGCCGAGCGCCCTCAAGCCGGCCATCGACGAGGCCGTCGCCAAGTGCCCGCAGGTCGAGCACGTCCTCGTGGTCCGCCGTACGGGCCAGGAGACGGCCTTCACCGAGGGCCGGGACGTCTGGTGGGACGACATCGTCGCCCGGCAGTCCGCCGAGCACGCCCCGGAGGCCTTCCCCGCGGAGCACCCGCTCTTCATCCTGTACACCTCGGGCACCACGGGGAAGCCCAAGGGCATCCTGCACACCTCCGGCGGCTACCTCACCCAGGCCGCCTACACCCACCACGCCGTCTTCGACCTCAAGCCGGAGAGCGACGTCTACTGGTGCACCGCCGACATCGGCTGGGTCACCGGGCACTCATACATCGTCTACGGCCCGCTGGCCAACGGCGCGACCCAGGTCATGTACGAGGGCACCCCGGACACCCCGCACCAGGGCCGGTTCTGGGAGATCGTGCAGAAGTACGGCGTCACGATCCTCTACACGGCGCCCACGGCGATCCGCACGTTCATGAAGTGGGGCGACGACATCCCCGCGAAGTTCGACCTGTCCAGCCTCCGCGTGCTGGGCTCGGTCGGCGAGCCGATCAACCCCGAGGCCTGGGTCTGGTACCGCGAGCACATCGGCGCCAACAAGACCCCGATCGTGGACACCTGGTGGCAGACCGAGACCGGCGCGATGATGATCTCGCCGCTGCCGGGCGTCACCGAGACCAAGCCGGGCTCCGCCCAGCGCCCGCTGCCGGGCATCTCCGCCACCGTCGTGGACGACGAGGCGAACGAGGTCCCGAACGGCGGTGGCGGCTACCTGGTGCTCACCGAGCCGTGGCCGTCGATGCTCCGCACCATCTGGGGCGACGACCAGCGCTACATCGACACGTACTGGTCCCGCTTCGAGGGCAAGTACTTCGCCGGTGACGGCGCCAAGAGGGACGACGACGGCGACATCTGGCTCCTCGGCCGGGTCGACGACGTCATGCTCGTCTCGGGGCACAACATCTCGACGACCGAGGTCGAGTCGGCGCTCGTCTCGCACCCGTCGGTCGCCGAGGCGGCCGTCGTCGGCGCCGCCGACGAGACCACCGGCCAGGCGATCGTCGCCTTCGTCATCCTGCGCGGCACGGCGAGCGAGGACGAGGGCCTGGTCGCCGACCTGCGCAACCACGTGGGCGCGACGCTCGGCCCGATCGCCAAGCCGAAGCGGATCCTGCCGGTGGCGGAGCTGCCGAAGACCCGCTCGGGCAAGATCATGCGCCGTCTGCTCCGTGACGTCGCGGAGAACCGTGAGCTCGGTGACGTCACCACGCTGACGGACTCCTCCGTCATGTCGCTCATCCAGACCCAGCTGCCGGCCTCGTCCAGCGAGGACTGACCGCCCCGCAGACGCGCGCGAACGCCCGCCCCGAGCCGCTTCCGCCCGGGGCGGGCGTTCGCGTTCCCGACGGGACGAAAAGGGTGAATCTCCCTAAAGTGAATCCCGCCGGACACCACTCGGGCTCGTTAGGTAAAGTAAAGACCGCGTCAGGAACGCGACAGAAAGACCTAGGTGAGCCGGGAAGTCTGGTCGGCATGTGCTTCGCCCTGCCTGCCCGACGGAGGTCTCCCCCGTGTCCGTGTCCACCGACCGCAAGTTCCTCGGCCGTCTCTCGCTCCCCGAGCGGCGGTACCTCACCGACGCGCTGCGCACCGAGACCGTCGGCGGCGTCCTGCTCCTGCTCGCCGCCATCGCGGCCCTCGTCTGGGCGAACAGCCCGCTCAGCGCGAGCTACGAGACCGTCAGCGACTTCCACCTGGGCCCCGCCGCCCTCGGCCTCGACCTGTCGATCCAGCACTGGGCCGCCGACGGCCTCCTGGCGGTCTTCTTCTTCGTCGCCGGCATCGAGCTCAAGCGCGAGCTCGTCGCGGGCGAGCTGCGCGACCCCAGGGCCGCCATGCTCCCCGTCGTCGCCGCGCTCTGCGGCATGGCCGCCCCCGCCCTCGTCTACACCCTGGTCAACACCGTCGGCGGCGGCTCCCCGAGCGGCTGGGCCGTGCCCACCGCCACCGACATCGCCTTCGCGCTCGCCGTGCTCGCCGTCATCGGCACCTCACTGCCCTCGGCGCTCCGCGCCTTCCTGCTCACGCTCGCCGTCGTCGACGACCTGTTCGCCATCCTGATCATCGCGATCTTCTTCACCAGCGACCTGAACTTCGCCGCGCTCGGCGGCGCCGTCGCCGGACTCGTCGTCTTCTGGGTGCTGCTCCGCAAGGAGGTCCGCGGCTGGTACGTGTACGTGCCGCTGGCCCTGGTCATCTGGGGCCTGATGTACAACAGCGGCGTCCACGCCACCATCGCCGGCGTCGCCATGGGCCTGATGCTCCGCTGCACCACCCGGGAGGGCGAGAAGCAGTCCCCCGGCGAGCACATCGAGCACCTGGTCCGCCCGCTGTCGGCCGGGCTAGCCGTGCCCCTGTTCGCCCTGTTCTCGGCCGGGGTGAGCGTCTCCGGCGGGGCCATCCGGGACGTCTTCACCCAGCCGGTCACCCTCGGCGTGGTCCTCGGTCTCGTCGTCGGCAAGGCGATCGGCATCTTCGGCGGCACCTGGTTCGCCGCCCGCTTCACCCGCGCGGAGCTCAACCCCGACCTGGCCTGGCCCGACGTGTTCGCCGTCGCCACCCTCGCCGGGATCGGCTTCACCGTGTCGCTCCTCATCGGCGAGCTCGCCTTCGCCGGCGACGCCGTGCTCACCGACGAGGTGAAGGCCGCCGTCCTGATGGGCTCGCTCATCGCGGCGGTCCTCGCCTCCCTCCTGCTGAAGCTCCGGGTCCGGAAGTACCAGGCCCTCGTCTCCGAGGAGGAGCGCGACGAGGACGAGGACGGCATCCCCGACATCTACGAGCAGGACAACCCCGAGTACCACCTGCGGATGGCCCGGATCCACGAGCGGAAGGCCGCGGAGCACCGCGAGCGCGCCCGACTGGCGGGGGCATCGCGCGACGGGGCCGACCGTCCGGCATGATCTGATGCGACCGTGGAAGAGGACTCGCACCGTAGAAGAGGACCTCGGACCAGAAGAGAAGAGGGAGCAGCGATGAGCGACCCGTTCGACGGAACCGAGCGCAGCCTCGGCCAGCTGGTCGCCTCGGCGACCGCCGAGATGTCCGCGCTGGTGCACGACGAGATCGCCCTGGCCAAGGCCGAACTGCGACAGGACGTCAAGCGCGGCGTGTTCGGCAGCATCATGGGCGTCGGCGCCCTCGTGGTGCTGCTGTTCTCGCTGCCGATGCTGAGCTTCGCGCTCGCGTACGCCATCAACACCTGGACCGGCGGGCACAACGGCAACGGGGGCTGGAACCTCGTCTGGTGCTTCCTGCTGTCCTTCGCCTTCAACGTGCTGCTCGCGGCCCTGCTCGGCCTGATCGCGTACTCCAAGTTCAAGAAGGTCAAGCCGCCGGAGAAGTCCATCGCCTCGGCCAAGCAGACGGCGGCGATCATGCAGAACGTGAAGCCGCACCCCCGTCCGGAGCAGCGCCCGGCCCTGGAGAAGGCCTCCTCTGTGGCACGCTCATCGGTATGACCCTCCCCGAGAGCAGCAGTGGCGGCAACGGCGGGCCCGTGCGCCTCGACGGGCCGTGGACCCACCGCGACGTGGCCGCCAACGGTGCCCGTTTCCACATCGCCGAGATGGGCGACGGCCCGCTGGTGCTGCTCCTGCACGGCTTCCCGCAGTTCTGGTGGACCTGGCGCCACCAGCTGCCCGCCCTGGCCGAGGCCGGGTTCCGGGCGGTCGCGATGGACCTGCGCGGGGTGGGCGGCAGCGACCGGACCCCGCGGGGTTACGACCCCGCCAACCTCGCGCTCGACATCACCGGCGTCGTCCGCTCGCTCGGCGAGCCGGACGCGGCGCTCGTCGGGCACGACCTCGGCGGCTACCTGGCCTGGACGGCCGCCGTCATGCGGCCGAAGCTGGTGCGCCGGCTCGTGGTCTCCTCGATGCCGCACCCGCGCCGCTGGCGCTCGGCGATGCTCTCCGACTTCGCCCAGTCGCGGGCCGGCTCGCACGTGTGGGGCTTCCAGCGTCCGTGGCTGCCGGAGCGTCAGCTCGTGGCGGACGACGGGGCGCTCGTGGGCGAGCTGATCCGTGACTGGTCGGGGCCGAGGCCGGTCGACGAGGAGGCGATCGAGGCGTACCGGCGGGCCATGTGCGTGCCGTCCACGGCGCACTGCTCGATCGAGCCGTACCGGTGGATGGTGCGGTCGCTGGCCCGGCCCGACGGCATCCAGTTCAACCGGCGCATGAAGCGGCCGGTACGGGTGCCGACGCTGCACCTGCACGGCTCGCTGGACCCGGTGATGCGGACCCGCAGCGCCGCGGGATCGGGCGAGTACGTGGAGGCGCCGTACCGCTGGCGGCTCTTCGACGGGCTCGGGCACTTCCCGCACGAGGAGGACCCGGCGGCCTTCACCACGGAGCTCGTCAACTGGCTGAAGGACCCCGAGCCCGACCGCTGAGCCTCCGTCACGAAGCCGTCGGCGCACAGGCGTCCGTCGAA
Source organism: Streptomyces sp. NPDC002232 (assembly GCF_042890295.1). Classification (NCBI taxonomy): domain Bacteria; kingdom Bacillati; phylum Actinomycetota; class Actinomycetes; order Kitasatosporales; family Streptomycetaceae; genus Streptomyces; species Streptomyces sp. NPDC002232. The sequence continues at coordinate 194,048 of NZ_JBIARV010000006.1, forward strand.
CGGCCATGTGCCTGGCGCATACTCCAATTGGCGGGCCCCGGGGAGGTTACCGACCTTGGCCCCCGGGCAGACGTCGAGGTATGGGCTGGACGCACGACTACGGTGACACGACAGCACGCGACCGCCGCTCGGCCACGGGGCCGGGCTCCCGCGAGAGGGGTGGCCCGCCGGACCAGGGCCACGCGGTGCAGGCGGTGGGGATCTCGCGCATCCTGCGACGCCGGGCCCGCTGGGTCTCGGCGCGGCTCCTGCACGCCAGAGACACCGCCTAGGACGGCCTGACCCGGGGGCCGGGGCCCGTTCTCACCAGGCCCCGCCCGGTGCGGGGTCCCGGCGGACGGGTCAGAGGGCGCAGGCCTGGGTGTCGACCTGCCGGTCGGCGGTCCGGCCGTGCTCGATGTCCTCGCGGATCTCGTCGACCGTCAGGGCGTATCCGGTGTTCGCGTCGTCGAGGGAGCGGGCGAAGATCACGCCGTACACCTCGCCGTCCTCGGTGAGGAGCGGGCCGCCGGAGTTGCCCTGGCGGACCGTCGCGTACAGCGAGTAGACGTCCCTGCGCACCTCGTCGCGGTGGTAGATGTCGGGGCCCTTGGCGCTGATGCGGCCCCGCACGCGGGCGGAGCGGACGTCGTACGAGCCGTTCTCCGGGAATCCGGCGACGATCGCGTCGTCACCGCTGCGGGCGTCCTCGTCGGTGAAGTTCAGCGGTGTGGCCTTGAGGTCCGGCACGTCCAGGACCGCGATGTCGCGCTGCCAGTCGTAGAGGACGACCTTCGCGTCGTAGAGCTTGCCCTCGCCGCCTATCTGGACGGTCGGTTCGTCGACGCCGCCGACGACGTGGGCGTTGGTCATGATGCGGCGGTCGGCGAAGACGAAGCCGGTGCCTTCGAGGACCTTCCCGCAGCTCTGCGCGGTGCCGACGACCTTCACGATGGAGCGCTGCGCGCGGGAGGCGACCGGGCTGTCGGCGAGCGCCGGGTCGGGCGGGGTGACCGGGGTGATCGGCTCGTTCGCGAAGGGGCTGAAGACCTGGGGGAAGCCGCTGCGCGCCAGGGTGGAGCTGAAGTCGTCGAACCAGCCGGAGGCCTGATCCGGCATCACCTGCTCGACCCCGAGCAGCACCTTGGAGCTGCGTACCTCCTTGCCCAGGGTGGGCAGCGAGGTGCGGGCCAGGGCGGAGCCGATCAGCCAGGCCACGAGCAGCATCGCGACGACGTTGACGAGGGCGCCGCCGGTGGCGTCCAGGGCGCGGGCCGGCGACCAGGTGATGTGGCGGCGCAGCTTGTTGCCGAGGTGGGTGGTGAAGGCCTGGCCGACGGAGGCGCAGACGATGACCACCATCACGAAGACGACGGTGGCGGTGGTCGAGACCTCGCTGTTGTCGGTGAGCTGGTCCCAGAGGATCGGGAGCAGCAGAACGGCGACGAGTCCGCCGCCGAGGAAGCCGATCACCGAGAGGATTCCGACCACGAATCCCTGGCGGTAACCGATGATCGCGAACCACACGGCGGCGAGCAGCAACAGGATGTCCAGCACGTTCACCGTCAGTAGCCTCGCAGATTCGTTTCCCGGTCAACCGGGGCAGGTCGGCCCTCAGGCCGGCCCGCCCGGAGATCAGCCTGTCATGAGCGCCAGTCGAGCGGGACCTGCTTGGACCGGTCCCAGGGGCGCTCCCAGCCGGCGAAGTGGAGGAGCCGGTCGATGACTCCGGCCGTAAAACCCCAGACCAGAGCGGATGCGACGAGGAAGGCGGGGCCCTGGTGGCCGCTCGGGTGCACGGCCGTCGCGCGGTTCTCGGGATCCGTGAGATCCGCCACGGGCACGGTGAAGACGCGGGCGGTCTCCCCCGGGTCCACGACGCCGACCGGGCTGGGCGCGCGCCACCAGCCGAGGACGGGGGTCACGACGAAGCGGCTGACCGGGATGTAGAGCGGGGGGAGCACGCCGAAGAGCTGGACGCCCCGCGGGTCGAGGCCGGTCTCCTCCTGGGCCTCGCGCAGCGCGGCGCGCAGCAGTCCGCCGTCGGCCGGGTCGCCGTCCTCGGGGTCGAGGGCGCCGCCGGGGAAGGAGGGCTGTCCCGCGTGCGAGCGGAGGCTGCCGGACCGCTCCATGAGGAGCAGCTCGGGTCCGCGCTCGCCCTCGCCGAAGAGGACGAGGACGGCGGACTGGCGGCCGGCACCGCTCGCGGGCGGCAGGAAGCGGCTCAGCTGCTCGGGCCTGACCGTGCGGGCGGCCCGGTCGACGGGCCCGAGCCAGTCGGGCAGCCCGTCGCGGCTGAGCAGGCCGGCCGTGCCGGGCCCGTGGATCTCTTCGTCAGTGCGCGTCATCGGCACCCCCGTGGTTCACAACGCGATCGATGGACGGGTTCGTTCCCGGTGGTGTGGCACCACCGGGGTTTCCGGATGGTGGTGCGGCGGCACCTGGGATTCCGGAGGGGGCCGCTCGGGGAACAGGCGCGGTGCTCCCGCCAGCCCGAGGCGGCGGGACTCCCGCCGTTCCGCCGGCCCGGGGTGGCGGTGTTTCCCCTGTTCCGCCGGCCCGGGGCGGGCTTCAGGCTCCGCCGCCGAGCGGGGGCGCCGGGCGGCCCGGGTAGCCGGGCGGCGGGTTCAGCCGCTGGCCGGGGAAGCCGCCCTTCTCGTACTTGAGCAGCTTCTTCGCCTTCTCGGGGTCGGTCTCGCCCTCGCCGTACGCGGGGCAGAGGTGGGTGATCGGGCAGGCGCCGCAGGCGGGCTTGCGGGCGTGGCAGATCCGGCGGCCGTGGAAGATCACCCGGTGCGAGAGCATCGTCCACTCGCTCTTCGGGAAGATCGTGGCGATCTCGGCCTCGATCTTCACCGGGTCATCGGACTCGGTCCACCGCCAGCGCCGGGCGAGGCGCATGAAGTGGGTGTCGACGGTGATGCCGGGGACTCCGAAGGCGTTGCCGAGGACGACGAAGGCGGTCTTGCGGCCGACGCCGGGAAGCTTGACGAGGTCGTCGAGGCGGCCCGGGACCTGCCCGTCGAAGTCGTCCCGGAGCGCGGCGGCGAGGCCCATGATCGACTTGGTCTTCGCGCGGAAGAACCCGGTCGGCCGGATCAGCTCCTCGACCTCCTCGGGTACGGCCGCGGCGAGGTCCTCGGGCGTCGGGTACTTCGCGAAGAGGGCGGGGGTCGTCTGGTTCACCCGCAGGTCGGTGGTCTGGGCCGAGAGCACCGTGGCGACGAGCAGCTCGAAGGGGTTGCGGAAGTCGAGCTCCGGATGGGCGTACGGATAGACCTCGGCCAGCTCGCGGTTGATCCGGCGCGCCCGGCGGACCATCGCGAGCCGCGACTCGGGCTTCACCGCCTTCCTATTTGCGGCTTTCGCCCGTTTGGACACGCCGTGTTCGCCCACAGCGGAATCACCTTCGCCCGACACTCTTTCAGCCCCCTTGGCCTGCGCTCTCACCGGCGAGTTGGACACCCGGCCAGCCTAGGCGTCGCCACCGACATCCGCCCCGGGCACGGCCGATCGGAGCTCAATCGGCCCCTGACGTACGGACGGGCCGCCCGGTGCGTCAAACTTGTTGTGATTGATCGCACTGTTTTGTGCGTCCGGCATCATGGGACCCAGGTCCTTTGAGCAGGTCGACAGTAGGAGAGAACTCGTGGACGACGTTCTGCGGCGCGCCCCGCTCTTCGCGGCGCTCGATGACGAGCAGGCCGCCGAGCTGCGCGCCTCGATGAGTGAGGCGACGCTCGCCCGTGGCGACGCGCTCTTCCACGAGGGCGACCCCGGTGACCGCCTGTACGTGGTCACCGAGGGCAAGGTGAAGCTGCACCGCACCTCCCCCGACGGCCGCGAGAACATGCTGGCCGTCCTCGGCCCCGGCGAGCTGATCGGCGAGCTGTCCCTCTTCGACCCGGGCCCGCGCACCGCCACCGCGACCGCGCTGACCGAGGTCAAGCTCCTCGGCCTGGGCCACGGCGACCTCCAGCCCTGGCTGAACGCCCGCCCCGAGGTGGCCACCGCGCTGCTGCGCGCCGTCGCCCGCCGCCTGCGCAAGACCAACGACCAGATGTCCGACCTGGTCTTCTCCGACGTCCCGGGCCGTGTCGCCCGCGCGCTCCTCGACCTGTCGCGCCGCTTCGGCGTGCAGTCGGAGGAGGGCATCCACGTCGTCCACGACCTCACCCAGGAGGAGCTGGCCCAGCTGGTCGGCGCCTCCCGCGAGACGGTCAACAAGGCGCTCGCCGACTTCGCCCAGCGCGGCTGGCTGCGGCTGGAGGCCCGCGCGGTGATCCTGCTGGACGTGGAGCGCCTCGCGAAGCGCTCGCGCTAGCTCCCAGGCGTACGGCGAAGGCCGCCCCGGTCCGAGGACCGGGGCGGCCTTTCCGCGTCCTCCGGGACGGTCAGCGCTTGGAGCCGTCCACGATCACCGGCGCGGAGCCGGCGTTCCCGCAGGGCACCGCGTAGACCGGGTTCTTCGCCGCGGCCTCCTTGTACGCGTCGATGCACTGGTTCATCAGGACCTTGTCCGTCAGCGAGTCGTTGAGGATCTTGTTGGCGCGGGAGATGCCCTCCGCCTCGATCCGGCGCCGGTCGGCCTCGGCCTTCGCCGTACGGGAGGCCTCCAGGGCCCGCTCGGTGGCCTGCTGCTGCTGGATCTTGCGGTCGATCTGGGCCTGGAGGGAGTCCGAGGGCTTCACGTTGCGCAGGTTGACCGTGGTCACGTCGATGCCGCGCGGGGCCAGGCGGTCCGTGATCAGGCGGCCGAGCTCGGCGTTGATCTTCTCCCGGGCGGAGGCGTAGCCCTGCTCGCTCGTGTAGTGGGCGAAGACGTTACGGACGATCTCGCGGCTGTCCGGGTAGACCAGCCGCTGCTGGATGGCGTCCTCGCTGCCCGCGAGCTTGTAGAGCTCGACGGCCTTCGCCTGGTCGACGGACCACTTCACGGTCACCTCGGCGTACATGACGCCGCCCTGGGATGAGCGGACCTCGACCACGTCCTTGTCGGAGAGGTTGAGGTCGACCGGGCGGGTGGAGAAGGTCGTGACGTCCGTGAACGGCGACTTCACGTGCATGCCCGAGGCCATCGGCTGCCCCACCTTGCCGAACGCGACCGGGACGCCGACCTCGTACGCGCTGATCACGTACGTCATGCTCACGATCAGCGAGAAGAGGCCGGCCAGGACCGCGCCCAGGGCACCGAACTTCAGCCCGGTGGAGTCGTTGGCGCGGCCTACGAAATAGAGCACCACTGCGGCTATGACCAACAGGATGGCGATGACGAACACGGGCGTTCCCCCCGAAAGCTACGGCCAGAAGTAAGCGGAGCGTAAAACACGGGTCAGGAACGCCAAAAGAGCGGGGGTCGCCTCGGGACAGGATCGTGACGACCGGGGCCCCACCTCCCGGTCTCCTTCCTCGGGACGCCGGGGCGAGGCCTTCCCCGTGCCTCCCCGGCTCCGCCTCCTGGCCTCCTGGCCTCCCTCCTCGGGACGGGGGCCCGGCCGCTCCCTCGGCACCGGGCCGGGCGCCGCTCCCGGCCCGTACGTCGCCCCCTAGACCAGGCCGTGCTCCCTCAGGTACTCCAGCTGGGCCCGTACGGACAGTTCGGCCGCCGGCCACAGGGAGCGGTCCACGTCCGCGTACACGTGGGCGACGACCTCCGTCGCCGTCCGGTGCCCGGCCTCGACCGCGGTCTCCACCTGGGCGAGCCGGCTCGCCCGGTGCGCGAGGTAGAACTCCACCGCGCCCTGCGCGTCCTCCAGGACCGGCCCGTGGCCCGGCAGGACCGTGCGCACCCCGTCGTCCACGGTCAGCGAGCGCAGCCGCCGCAGCGAGTCCAGATAGTCCCCGAGCCGCCCGTCCGGGTGCGCGACCATCGTCGTCCCGCGCCCCAGGATCGTGTCGCCCGTCAGCACCGCCCGGTCGGCCGGGAGGTGGAAGGAGAGCGAGTCGGAGGTGTGCCCGGGCGTCGGGACGACCCGCAGCTCCAGACCGCCGACCGCCACCACGTCCCCCGCGCCGAGACCTTCGTCCCCCAGCCGCAGCGCCGGATCGAGGGCCCGCACGGCCGTCCCGGTCAGCTCCGCGAACCGGCCCGCGCCCTCGGCGTGGTCCGGGTGGCCGTGGGTCAGCAGGGTCAGCGCGATCCGCTTGCCGAGCCGCTCGGCGGTGTCGATCACCTGACGGAGGTGCCCGTCGTCGAGCGGCCCCGGGTCGACGACGACGGCGAGGTCGGAGCCCGGCTCGGAGAGCAGCCAGGTGTTGGTGCCGTCGAGGGTCATCGCGGACGGGTTGGGCGCCAGGACGTTCACGGCGCGGTCGGTCGCGGGTCCGGAGACCACGAGACCGCGCGGCTGCCCCGGCAGGGCGGCGGCGTCGCTCATCGCTCACCCCCGGCGGGGAGGACCTTGGTGAACTCCTCGTGCCCCGGCCAGCTCAGGACCAGCTCGTCGCCCTCCAGGCGCGCCTGCGCGAGGACGGGGGCCATGTCCTGCTCCGCGGCCGCCGCCAGCGCGTCGGCGGCCGTCCCGTACGGCTCCAGGGTGCGCAGGGTCGAGATCGTCGGCGGCATCATCGTCAGCTCGCCCCGGTCGTAGCCCGCGGCGGCCTCCGCCGGACGGATCCAGACCGTGCGGTCCGCCTCCCCGGAGACGTCCCGGGTGCGCTGACCGGCCGGGAGCGCCGCCACGAAGAACCAGGTGTCGTACCGCCGCTGCTCGAACTCCGGGGTGATCCAGCGGGCCCACGCGCCCAGCAGGTCCGAGCGCAGGACGAGCCCGCGCCGGTCCAGGAAGTCGGCGAAGGACAGCTCCCGGGCGACCAGGGCCACCCGGTCCCGCTCCCAGTCCTCGTCGGTGGTGTCGCCGACGACGCCGTCCTCGGTCCGCCCGGCGAGCAGCACGCCCGCCTCCTCGAACGTCTCGCGCACGGCGGCGCAGACGACGGCCTGGGCCTGCGCCGGGTCGTCGAGGCCGAGCCGGGCCGCCCACGTCTCCAGGGACGGGCCCGCCCAGCGCACCGGCTGCTCGTCGCGCGGGTCGACGCCGCCGCCGGGATAGGCGTACGCACCGCCCGCGAAGGCCATCGAGGTGCGGCGGCGCAGCATGTGGACGTCGGGCCCGGTGGCCCCGTCCCGCAGGAGCAGGACGGTGGCGGCGCGCCGGGGCTCCACCGGGGTGAGCTCGCCGGCGGCGAGGGCGCGGATGCGGTCGGGCCACTCCGCGGGGTACCACTGACCGTTCGACTGCTTCGCCTGCTTCGGCTGACCATTCGACATGGCCGGATGCTATGCGCAAGCATCGGAATGCACGAGAGCCGGTTTCCCAGGGCTGTGGAAAACCGGCTCCCCGTCGCACGAGGTGTGCGGAGGCGTGCGGAGGTGTGCGGGTGGGATCAGGCGTCGACGAGCTCGACCTGGACCTCGACCTCGACCGGCGCGTCGAGCGGCAGCACGGTGACGCCGACGGCGCTGCGCGCGTGCACGCCCTTCTCGCCGAGGATCTCGCCGAGCAGCTCGCTGGCGCCGTTGATGACGGCGGGCTGGCCGGTGAAGTCGGCGGCGGAGGCGACGAAGCCCACGACCTTCACGACGCGCTTGACGCGGTCGAGGTCACCGGCGACCGACTTCACGGCCGCGAGCGCGTTGAGCGCGCAGGTGGCGGCCAGCTGCTTGGCCTCCTCCGGCGTGACCTCGGCGCCGACCTTGCCGGTCACCGGAAGCTTGCCCGCCACCATCGGGAGCTGGCCCGAGGTGTAGACGTACACGCCGGACTGCACGGCCGGCTGGTACGAGGCGATCGGCGGCACGACCTCGGGCAGGGTCAGTCCGAGCTCGGCGATCCGCGCCTCGACGGTCCCGCTCACGACTTGGCCCGCTTCAGGTAGGCCACGAGCTGCTCGGGGTTGTTCGGCCCGGGCACGACCTGGACGAGCTCCCAGCCGTCCTCGCCCCAGGTGTCCAGAATCTGCTTGGTCGCGTGCACCAGAAGCGGCACCGTGACGTACTCCCACTTGGTCATGGGGCCGACTGTATCCGCTGCGCTCCCCGCTCCCTTCCCGGCTCCCCCGAGGCCGCCCCTAGGTGGCTTCTCCGGGACGGTCCGCTGATTGCGCGCGGCCGCCAGTGGTTAGGCTCGACGGTGTGAGCAGGCTCCAGGTCGTCAGCGGCAAGGGCGGTACCGGTAAGACGACGGTCGCCGCCGCCCTCGCCCTCGCCCTCGCGACGGAGGGGAAGCGGACCCTCCTCGTCGAGGTCGAAGGCAGGCAGGGCATCGCACAGCTCTTCGAGACGGAAGCCCTTCCGTACGAGGAGCGCAAGATCGCCGTCGCCCCCGGCGGCGGAGAGGTGTACGCGCTGGCGATCGACGCCGAGCGCGCGCTCCTCGACTACCTCCAGATGTTCTACAAGCTGGGCGGCGCGGGGCGGGCCCTGAAGAAGCTGGGCGCGATCGACTTCGCGACGACGATCGCGCCGGGCGTCCGGGACGTGCTGCTGACCGGGAAGGCGTGCGAGGCGGTCCGGCGGCGCGAGAAGGACGGCCGCCCGGTCTACGACCACGTGGTGATGGACGCGCCGCCCACCGGCCGCATCACCCGCTTCCTCAACGTGAACGACGAGGTCGCGGGCCTGGCCAGGATCGGCCCGATACACAACCAGGCGCAGGCCGTCATGCGGGTCCTCAAGTCCCCCGAGACCGCGGTGCACCTGGTGACCCTCCTGGAGGAGATGCCGGTCCAGGAGACCGCGGACGGCATCGCGGAGCTGCGCGCCGCGGAACTGCCGGTGGGCAGGGTCGTGGTCAACATGGTCCGCCCGCACGTCCTCGACGAGGCGGCGGTACGGGCCGCCTCCGGCGACCACCGCGCGGCGATCGCCCGGACCCTGGCCTCCGCCGGCGTCGCGGGCGGCGCGCGCCTGGTCGAGCCGCTGCTCGACCAGGCCTCCGAGCACGCGCGGCGGGTGGAGCTGGAGCGGGCGCAGCGCTCGGTCCTGGACGGCGTCGGCGTCCCCTCGTACGAACTCCCCTTCCTGGGCGACGGGGCGGACATCGCCGGCCTCTACCGGCTGGCGAAGGAACTGCGGAAGCAAGGGGTGGGCGCGTGACGGAGAAGGCAGGCGCCGGGGCCGAGGGCGCCGAGGCGACCCCCGGCGGCGGTGGGCTCGACCACGCGCCCGTCCTCGCTCTCGATCCGATCCTCGACGACCGGGGGACGCGCATCATCGTCTGCTGCGGCGCGGGCGGGGTCGGCAAGACGACCACGGCGGCGGCCCTCGGCGTGCGGGCGGCGGAGCGCGGCCGTCGGGTCGTCGTCCTCACCATCGACCCGGCACGGCGGCTCGCCCAGTCCATGGGCATCGACTCCCTCGACAACACCCCGCGCAAGGTCGACGGCATCAAGGGCTCGGACGGCGGCGAGCTGCACGCGATGATGCTGGACATGAAGCGGACCTTCGACGAGATCGTCGAGGCGCACGCGGAGCCCGAGCGGGCGCGGGCGATCCTGGAGAACCCGTTCTACCAGTCCCTGTCGGCCGGATTCGCCGGTACGCAGGAGTACATGGCGATGGAGAAGCTGGGCCAGCTCAGGGCGCGCGACGACTGGGACCTGATCGTCGTCGACACCCCGCCGTCCCGGTCGGCGCTGGACTTCCTGGACGCGCCGAAGCGGCTCGGTTCCTTCCTCGACGGGAAGTTCATCAAGCTGCTCATGGCCCCGGCGAAGGTGGGCGGCCGGGCCGGGATGAAGTTCCTCAACGTCGGCATGTCGATGATGACGGGGACCCTGGGGAAGCTGCTGGGGGGTCAGTTCCTGAAGGACGTGCAGACGTTCGTGGCGGCGATGGACACGATGTTCGGCGGCTTCCGGACGCGCGCGGACGCGACGTACCGGCTGCTCCAGGCCCCGGGCACGGCCTTCCTCGTGGTCGCCACGCCGGAGCGGGACGCGCTGCGCGAGGCCGCGTACTTCGTGGAGCGGCTGGACTCCGAGGACATGCCACTGGCCGGGCTCGTCCTCAACCGCGTCCACGGCAGCGGCGCCTCCTGGCTGTCGGCCGAGCGGGCGCGGGCCGCCGCGGAAAATCTTGAGGAGGGGCGCATGGTGGATCAGCCGGACGGGAATGCTGCTCGGGGTGGCTCCCCGGCCACCGAAGCCGAGCCCGAATCCGAGCACGAGCCGAACGATCTCGCCACCGCCGCCGCACCGCACTCCGTATCCGAGGCTGCCCCCACAGCCGCACCGGCACAGGAAACAGACGCGTCGGACGTCGACGTACCCCATCTCACCGCGGGACTTCTTCGCCTGCATGCCGAGCGCATGCGGGTGCTCGCGCGTGAGCAGCGCACCCGCGACCGCTTCACCGCGCTCCACCCCGAGGTGGCGGTGACCGAAGTGGCCGCCCTGCCCGGCGATGTGCACGACCTCGCCGGGCTGCGGGCCATCGGTGACCGGCTCACGGCGGGGCGGACGCCCTCGGCCTGAGCCGTCTCGCGCACGAGCACGCGTATCGGCACGCGTACGCACGTCTTCTCGCACGTGTCTTGTCGCACGTGTCTTGTCGCACGTCTTCTCGCACGGCCCGGTACCAGCCGACCGCGCCGTTCGGTCCGGCACTCGATCGACCGCGACGCATGGTCCGGCACGCGACCGGCTCCGGCGTAAGGGCCGGCTCCCAGCCGACCTCGGCGTACCGTCCTGCACCCGACCGGCTCCGGCGTACGAGCCACCGGCTCCCAGCCCACCGCGGCGTACGAGGCCCCGGGGCTGGCCGATCTCGGCGTACTGAGCCCTGGGGCTAGCCGACCGCGGCGTACGCCTCGTACGTGGCGTCGTCCTCGATCGCCACGGGCAGCAGGCCCGCTCCGCGCTCGTACTCGGTCCGCGCGGTCTCCAGGAGCCGGCGCCACGAGGTGACGGTCGGCCTCCTGCGCAGCAGGGCCCGGCGCTCGCGCTCCGTCATCCCGCCCCACACGCCGAACTCCACCCGGTTGTCGAGGGCGTCGGCGAGGCACTCGGTCCGCACCGGGCATCCGGTGCACACCGCCTTCGCCCTGTTCTGCGCCGCTCCCTGCACGAAAAGTTCATCCGGATCGGTAGTGCGGCAGGCCGCCTGCGCACTCCAGTCAGCTACCCAGCCCATACCGGCGCCGTCCTCTCCCGAATCGAGGCTCCCCCACGGCGGCAGCGGCATATTCACCGCTGCCAGTTGGGACGTTACGGAAGGTGGGCACAGCGCAACACCCCCTTCGGGCCCAATCTTGAATGGCCCGAACGGACTATGCGTGCGCGTCAGATCACCCAGGGGAGTGATCGAAGGACATACGTGAGGAAGCGGACATATCCCTCAGATATGTCCGACCTCGACGGTTCCACTTCGGACACCGTGTGACGCATGAGCCGGAATCGGGCACGAGCTTCCCGTGTTTCGGGGTCACGGGAATTCATACCGATGTCACGCACGGGTCTTGATGCGCGACCACACTGCTGTGACAGTTGGGAGCAGCTTAGGCCAAGGCATATGCGCGTGTCCGGCGAATGAGAACCCGCCTTCCTTCTTCTCCGGTGACCGGCTCCAGGATCGCGTCGAGCTCCTGGACGCACTCAGACATCGGCCCGGCGCCCACGGGACAGCCACCACCATCCGCACCGCCCCGCGCACCGATCCACGTCGTGGCCTCGGCGGCCCGGCGGCGCCCGGATGTCACGGTCTGGTACTCGAACGCTCCGAGAGGCCCCTGCTCCTGCGGATCGCACATCACTACGGATTAGGCTGCCCCCATGGCAAAGAAGCGCTCGGGCGGTGGTCTGACCGGGACCCAGCAGGCCGCCAAGTTCCTCGGTGTGAGTGTGCTCGCCGGAGCCGTGCTGGCGGGCATCGCCCTGCCCGCGGCCGGTGCACTCGGACTGGCCGCGAAGGGGACGGTGGAAGGGTTCGACGAGATCCCCTCCAACCTGAAGACCCCACCGCTGAGTCAGCGCACCACGATCCTGGACGCCGAGGGCGGTCAGATCGCCACGGTGTACTCGCGGGACCGGAAGGTCGTGCCGATCGACAAGATCTCCCCGTACATGCAGAAGGCGATCGTCGCGATCGAGGACGGCCGCTTCTACGAGCACGGGGCGATCGACCTCAAGGGCGTGCTGCGTGCCATCAACCGCAACGCGCAGTCGGGCGGGGTCGCGCAGGGCGCGTCCACGCTGACCCAGCAGTACGTGAAGAACGTCTTCGTCGAGGAGGCCGGTGACGACCCCGAGAAGGTCGCCCAGGCCACCCAGCAGACGATCGGCCGCAAGGTCCGCGAGCTGAAGTTCGCGATCCAGGTCGAGGAGGAGCTGGGCAAGAAGAAGATCCTGGAGAACTACCTCAACATCACGTTCTTCGGGCAGCAGGCCTACGGCATCGAGGCCGCCTCGCAGCGGTACTTCTCCAAGCGGGCCGCCGACCTGTCCCTGGGCGAGGCGGCGATGATGGCCGGTCTCGTCCAGTCCCCGAGCCGCTACGACCCGATCAACGACATCCAGGAAGCCACCAAGCGCCGCAACGTGGTTCTCCAGCGGATGGCCGACGTGAAGGACATCAGCCAGGCGGAGGCGGACAAGGCGAAGGCCACTCCGCTCAAGCTGAAGGTCAAGACCCCGAAGAACGGCTGCATCACCGCCGTCAACGGCGCCGGCTTCTTCTGCGACTACGTCCGCAAGACGATCCTCAGCGACCCGACCTTCGGCAAGACCGCCGAGGAGCGCCAGAAGCTGTGGAACCTGGGTGGTCTCACCATCAGGACCACGCTCGACCCGCGGGCGCAGGCCGCCGCCAACGAGGCCGCCATCGCGAAGATCAACAAGGACGACCCGGTCGCCGCCTCGGTGGTCCAGGTCCAGCCCAAGACCGGCCGCATCCTGTCGATGGGCCAGTCCCGCCCGTACGGCCTGGACCAGAAGCAGCACCAGACGACGCTGAACCTGGCCGTCGGCAGCAAGATGGGCGGCACGACGTACGGCTTCCAGGTCGGCTCGACCTTCAAGCCGATCACGGCGGCGGCGGCGCTGGAGAAGGGCATCAGCCCGGCGACGAGTTTCAACGACCCGGCGCAGATCAACATCGACGAGAGCGACTACCGCCGCTGCGACGGCAAGCCTTCCGGTTACGCGAACTGGGAGGTGAACAACGAGATGGAGTCGGAGAAGGGCGTCTTCGACATGACGAGCGCCCTCGGCAAGTCGATCAACACCTACTTCGCCCGCCTGGAGGGGATGGCCGGTCTCTGCGAGACGCTGACCATGGCGAAGAACGTCGGCTACGAGCGCGAGCTGGGCAAGCCCATCAAGCAGAGCCCCTCCGCCACCCTCGGCAGTGTCGAGAGCACCCCGCTCGACATGGCGTCCGTCTACGCGACCTTCGCCAACCGCGGCATCTACTGCACGCCGATCGCCATCGAGTCGATCAAGGCCGCCAACGGCGACAAGCTGAACGTGCCGCAGACCAAGTGCACGCGCGCCATGAGCGACCGGACCGCCGACACCGTCAACCAGATGCTGAAGGGCGTCGTCGAGGACGGCACCGGTACGAAGGCCGGCCTCAGCGACCGCGACAACGCGGGCAAGACCGGTACGACCAACGACCGCAAGGACGCCTGGTTCGTCGGCTACACCCCGAACCTGTCCACGGCCGTCTGGGTCGGTGACGACGTCGGCGAGAAGAAGTCGATGTACAACATCACCATCGGCGGCGAGTACTACGACAAGGTCTGCGGTGGCTGCCTCCCCGGCCCCATCTGGAAGATCGCGATGACGGGCGCCCTGGACGCCGGCCAGACCCCGTCCTTCGTCCCGGTGTCCGTGCCGCGCGCCGACAAGCCCAAGGACCCGAAGGAGGGCGACGAGGGCCCGAACAAGCCCCGCAAGCCCCGTGACGGCAAGCCGGCCGACACCAAGCCGAACATCCCCGGGATCACCTTCCCGACGGACCTGATCGGTGGCGGCGACGGCCGCGGCAACGGCCGCGGCGGAAACCACTGACCCGGCCGACACGCCGGCGCTGACGCGCCGAGACGGGAGAGGGCGCCCCACCTGACCGGTGGGGCGCCCTCTCTCGTACGTACTCCTCGGGCTCAGCCCGCGAGCAGCCCTCTCTTGTACGTACTCCTCGGGCTCAGCTCGCGAGCCGCCCTCTTCCGTATGTACTGCTCGGCCTCAGCCCGCGAGTCGCCCTCTTCCGTACGTACTCCTCGGGCTCAGCCCGCGAGCAGCCTCTTCACCGCGGCGGCGACACGGCCGCCCTCGGCCTGGCCGGCCACCTTCGGGTTCACGATCTTCATGACGGCGCCCATGGCGCGCGGCCCCTCGGCGCCGCCCGCCTTCGCCTCCTCGACGGCCGCCGCGACGATCCCGTCGAGCTCCTCGTCGCTGAGCTGCTTCGGCAGGTACGCGTCGAGGAGGACGCCCTCCGCCTTCTCGCGCTCGGCCGACTCGGGGCGACCGCCCTTCGCGAAGGCGTCCGCGGCCTCGCGGCGCTTCTTCGCCTCCTTCGCGATCACCTTCAGCACCTCGTCGTCGGAGAGTTCGCGCTTGGTGGTGCCCGCGACCTCCTCCTTCTGGATCGCGGTGATGGTGAGCCGCAGGGTCGAGGAGCGCAGTTCGTCGCGCTCCCGGATCGCGGCGTTGAGGTCGTCCTTCAGCTTCGCCTTGAGCGTGGTCATGGGGTCAAGTGTGGCAGGTGCGCCACCCGAACCGCCCGCGCATTTCGGCTCAGCGGGTCTGCGACGATGGGGGGATGCGCGCACGGTACGGCATCCCCCTGAAGATCACGGCAGGCCTCACGGCGACGGCGGCGGCCGGAGTCGTCTACGCGGCCGGCTTCGAAGCCCGCTCCTTCCGGCTCCGCCGGGTGACGGTCCCGGTCCTCCCGCGCGGCATGCGCGATCTGCGGGTCCTTCAGGTCTCCGACATCCACATGGTCCGCGGCCAGGGCAAGAAGCGGGCCTGGCTGCAGTCCCTCGCCGGGCTCCGCCCCGACTTCGTCGTCAACACCGGCGACAACCTCTCCGACACGGAGGCCGTGCCGGAGGTACTCGACGCGCTCGGGCCGCTGATGGAGTTCCCCGGCGTGTACGTCTTCGGCTCCAACGACTACTACGGCCCCCGGCCGCGCAACCCCGCCCGCTACCTCCTGGAGAAGGTGCAGGGCAAGCACGGCCTCAACGGCAACCCGCCGGTCGTCGGCGCCGTCCACAACCCCTGGGAGGACCTGCGGGACGCGTTCGACGCGGCCGGCTGGGTTAACCTGACCAACACCCGCGGCCGGCTGAAGCTGCCGCAGGCCGAGCTCGCGTTCACCGGCCTCGACGACCCGCACATCAAGCGCGACCGGTACGAGCGGGTCGCCGGCGGCCCGGACGTCTCGGCGGACTTCTCCGTGGGCGTCGTGCACGCCCCGTACCTGCGCGCGCTCGACGCCTTCACGGCCGACGGGTACGAGCTGCTCCTCGCCGGGCACACCCACGGCGGCCAACTGTGCATCCCCTTCTACGGGGCCCTGGTCACCAACTGCGACCTGGACACCGACCGGGTGAAGGGGCTCTCCACGCACACCGTCGGCGACCGGACCTCCTACCTCCACGTCTCCGCGGGCTGCGGCACCAACCGGTACACCCCCGTCCGCTTCGCCTGCCCGCCCGAGGTCACCCTGCTCACCCTGACCGCCCGCGCCTGAGCCCCTACGGTGGGGGCATGCTGCCCCGCCCCGCGGCCGTGCCGGCCTCCGCCGTCCTCCCTCCGCCGCGCCGCCGCCCCGGGGCGGCGGCCTTCCGGGCGCTGATCGCCCTGGCCGCGGCGACGGGCGTGGGCATCGAGTGCGCCCACGGGGACGTGCCCGTCGTCCTGAGCTTCTTCACCGTCTGGTCCAACATCCTGGTCGGGGTCGTCCTCGGCCTGGGCGCGGTCCGCGCCTGGACCCGCCGGCCGCCGCCGCCCGCGCTGTGGACCGGCGGGGCACTGCTCTGCGTCGCGGTGGTCGGCCTCGTCTTCCACCTGGTCCTCGACAACGAGGCGAGCGAGTTCAACCAGGTCGCCGAGATCGCCCGGCTCACGGGCCCGAGGGCCGTCGCGAACCAGCTCCTGCACACCGTGACCCCGATCGGCACGGCGCTCGACTTCCTCCTGCTCACGGCGCCCGGCGCCCTCCGGTGGCGCCACGCTGCCCAGTGGCTCACGGCCCCGGGCCTCTACCTCGTCTTCGCCCTGGTCCGCGGCGCGCTGGTCTCCCCCGCCACGCCCACCCGCTACCCGTACCCGTTCCTCGACGTGACCGTCCACGGCTACGCGGGCGTCCTCACGAACGCCGTCGTCCTCGGCGCGGCCTTCTACGTCCTCGGTCTCGCGATCGTCGGCCTGGACCGCATCCGACCTGCGCCGAGGTCCCCCGAATACCGGATTTCGTCTCAGCGCGCGCGTGGGCTAAAGTAATCGATGTCGCCGCGACGTGAAGAACAAAGCAGCGACATCGGGGTGTAGCGCAGCTTGGCAGCGCGCTTCGTTCGGGACGAAGAGGTCGTGGGTTCAAATCCCGCCACCCCGACAGCCGAAACAGCAGGTGAGGCAGTTACTGAATCCAGTAACTGCCTCACCTGTTTCTGTCTGCGTGTCCATCTGCGTGACCACCGCTCCGCGCGTGTCTACGGCCGCTGCGGGTGGGCGCCGAAGATCCCGTCCATGACCACGGCACCGGTGTGGTCGCTCCGCGTCGGTGCCGGTGTCACCGTGGCCGATGAGCGTGTCGTCCGACACCGGACCTGCGCACGCTCCACGGTAGGGAGGCCGACGGTAGACGGGATGAGGGCCAGAGCGAGTATGCGGCGAAGGCGGCACATCGTGGCAGCTCCACCCCGACGCCACTCCGTCGACCTACTCCTGGATCGCCAGGTCTGGATGGGTGAACACGAAGAGCATGTACGCAACGGCCGCCGCCGTACCCACCGACGAGAGCGCCAGGGCCACCAGAGGCTGCGCACGGCTGACGCCTTGTCGCGAGGCAGCGCGGTATTCGATGGCGCCCAGGACGAGGCCCGTGAGGCCGAGCGGCAGGGCCAGAGCCCAGACGAGCATCCAGAACGGGCAGCAGAACCAGAACGCGACGGAAGCCCCGCCGAAAACGACAGAACGGCTCATCCGCCCAGATCTGTCGCCGGCCGGATCATCAGAGTGGGACATGCTCCGATCAAAGCAGCAGGGCATGGGGGCTCAGCAGCCGCCCTGACCATCACGGTGCCCCTCGCGTGCCCGATCCAGGAGGGGGTCAGGGGGATCATCGGACTGACCGTTCCTCCTGTTCGCTCTGACTGTTAACTGCGTGACAACGCCGACGAACAGCGGTGGACAAGCGCGGATGTCTGCGAACCGTCGTCGCAGCTGAGAGGCGCAGCAGCCCAAGGGAGCAGCCCCGTCCGAGGCTTGGTCCGTCGGGTCATGGGCCCTTCGGGGCCGCCGCGTCGCGGCCCCGAAGGCGGGCTCCCTAGATCACCGGTGGGCGGCCCAGGCGGGTCATGTGGAGGACCGTGGTCCAGCGCATCGGGTTGCGGGGGCCGCAGGAGCGGCGGACGCCCTCCGCGAAGCCGCCGCACCAGGCCCTGAGGCCCGGCAGGGAGCGGGTGCGGGCCAGGGTCAGGAGGGTCCACACGCCCAGGTAGACGGGGACCAGGAGGGCCGGCAGGTTGCGCTTGGCGAGCCAGACACGGTTGCGGGCGGTCATCCGGTAGTAGACGGCGTGCCGGGCCGGGCTGGTCTTCGGGTGCTGGAGCAGGAGTTCCGGCGCGTACAGGACCTTCCACCCCGCGTCGAGGGCCCGCCAGGCGAGGTCGGTCTCCTCGTGGGTGAAGAAGAAGTCCTCGGGCCAGCCGCCGATCCGGTCGAGCATCGGCATCGACAGGCCGTGCCCGCCGCCGAGAAAGGTGGTGACCTCGCCGCCGCGCAGCGGGTCCTTCGCCCCGAGGCGGGGCACGTGCCGGCGCTGGGTCTCGCCGGTCTCGTCGGCGATGCGGAACGAGACGATGCCGAGCGCGGGGTCCGCCTCGTACAGGTCGGCCAGGCGACGGAAGACGTCCTTGTCGACGAGGAGGCCGTCGTCGTCGAGGTCCACGACGATGTCGACGTCGCCGAAGGAGCGCAGCGTCTCGATCGCGACGTTCCGCCCGCCCGAGACGCCCCGGTTCTCGGGGAGTTCGACTCCGGTCACGCCCTCGGGCAGCGCCGGGAGGGACCCGGTGCCGTTGCCGACGACGACGATCCGGGCGGCGGGCTCGTCCTGGCCCGCCACGGCGTCGAGCAGCGCCCGCAGCTCGGCCGGGCGCGTGCCCATCGTCAGTACCGCCACACCTACACGCGGTCGCGCCACGACCCACTCCGTCCATGTCCGCCGGGCCTCGGCTCCGGCACTCGCCCCGGAAACGTGCTCCGGGCACGCGATGCTAACCGGCCGGGGACACCTTCCGTTCACCCGGACCACGGGTGTCGTGCACCCGTCGGGAGCCCGGAGGGGGGCGCGCGGCGCGGGGCGGCGGCGGGCGGCTCTACGCTGGTTCTCTTCCGTCAGGTTGATCGATCGTCGAAAGGGTGGTCTCCCGGTGCTGGTCGCGGACCGATATCGGCTTCATGTGTGTATCGGCCGGGGCGGCATGGGCGAGGTGTGGCAGGCCACCGACGAGGTCCTGGGCCGCTCCGTGGCCGTGAAGCTGATGCTGGCCCAGGCCGCCGACCCCTCCGCGGCCGACCGCTTCCGCCTGGAGGCGCAGACCGCCGCGCGGCTGAGCCACCCGCACGTGGTGGGCGTCTTCGACTTCGGCACCTGGGACGGAAAGCTGTTCCTGGTCATGGAGTTGGTGGAGGGCGACAGCCTTCAGGGGAACCCGGCCGATCCGCTGATCCTGCCCGCCGAGCGGGTCGCCGTGGTCGCCGCGCACGCCGCCGCCGGGCTCGCCGCCGCGCACCGGCAGGGCGTGGTGCACCGCGACATCAAGCCGGGGAACCTGCTCGTCGACGCCGAAGGCACCGTCAAGCTGGCCGACTTCGGCATCGCGCGGTTCGTCGACGATCCGTCGGGCGCGCTCACGACGACGGGTCAGATCGTGGGCACCGGGCTCTACCTCGCGCCCGAGCGGGCCCTCGGGCAGCCCGCGTCGTCCGCCTCGGACGTGTACTCGCTGGGCTGCGTGCTCTATCAACTCCTGACCGGGAGACCCCCGTTCCGCGCGGACACCGCGACCGCCCTGCTGTACCAGCACATCGACACCGCCCCGATGCCGCCGAACCGGCTCGGGGCCGCTCTGCCGCCCGCCTTCGAGACGTACCTGCTGAGCCTGCTCGCCAAGCAACCGGAGCAGCGGCCCTCGGCGCAGGCGATCGCGGACTGGTTCTCGTCCGGCGCCTGGCGTTCCTACTCCGCGGGTGTCTCCGGGCCGCCCCAGGCGTCCCATCAGCCCGCCGGGCACTCCCGGGGCCGCACCCACGCGCCCCAGCGGCCCGCTCCCCTGCCCATGCCCGCGGCGCACACGCCCGCGCCGACCCCGCCGCCGGCGAACCGGCCGCCGGTCACCCGCTCCGCGCCCGCCGCGCGGCGGCGCCAGAGCCAGGCGAGCACCAGCGACCGGCTCGCGGAGATCTCCCGTCGCCGCCCGCGCAAGACGGCCGCGGTGGCCGGGGCCATCGCCTTCGTGGTCTTCCTGATCATCGGGATGGCCTGGCTGTCCTGAGCGGGCCCGGAGCCTCTCCGTACGATCCCGGTGGCAGGGTGAGCGCGGCCTGAGCGGCTCGGTACGTTCCCGGCGGCACGACGATGGCCCCGGCACGGTCCGGCGCCCCCGCCGCTCCGGAGTGCGGTCGTACCACCCCGGTGTTCAGATGGACCGGTACGCCGATCACCGCCCCCGCGGAACGGAGCACCCGGGTCATGAGCGACACGCTGCCGCCCTTCGACGACACCACCGACTTCGCCGACGCCGACCGGGGCTTCCTCGGCGCGCTCGTCCCCGGTGTCGTGACGGCCGAAGACGGCCGCGTGATCTGGGACAACGACGCGTACGCGTTCCTCGGCGGCGACTGCCCGGACACCGTGCACCCCAGTCTGTGGCGGCAGGGGCAGCTCTGCGCGCGCCAGGGGCTCTACGAGGTGACCGCGGGCGTCTTCCAGGTCCGCGGCCTGGACCTCTCCAACATGACGCTCGTCGAGGGCGAGCGCGGGGTGATCGTGATCGATCCGCTGATCTCCGTGGAGACGGCCGCCGCCGGCCTCGCGCTCTACCGGGAGCACCGGGGCGAGCGGCCCGTCACCGGCGTGATCTACACCCACTCGCACGGCGACCACTTCGGCGGGGTCCGCGGCGTCCTCCCGCACGGCACCGAGGAGGGCGTCCCGATCCTCGCCCCGGCCGGCTTCCTGGAGCACGCGATCAGCGAGAACGTGTACGCGGGCACGGCCATGACCCGGCGGGCGAGCTACATGTACGGCGTCGGCCTGCCGAAGGCGCCGGACGGCCAGATCGGCGTGGGCCTCGGCCAGGGCACCTCCACCGGCACCATCAGCCTGATCCCGCCGACCGTGGACATCACGGAGACCGGGCAGCAGGAGACGGTCGACGGCGTGCGGATCGTGTTCCAGCTGACACCGGGCACCGAGGCCCCGTCCGAGATGAACTTCCTCTTCCCCGACCACCGTGCCCTGTGCCTGGCGGAGAACGCCACGCACAACATGCACAACGTGCTCACCCTGCGCGGCGCGGTCGTCCGGGACTCCCGGATCTGGGCCCACTACCTGGACGAGGCGATCGAGTTCTTCCACGGTCAGTACGACGTCGGCTTCGCCTCCCACCACTGGCCCACCTGGGGCCACGACAACGTGGTCCGCTTCCTGGAGGAGCAGCGCGACCTCTACGCGTACGTGCACGACCAGACCCTCCGCCTGCTCAACGAGGGGTGGACGGGCGTCGAGATCGCCGAGCGGATCGAGCTGCCGCCCGCGCTGGAGAAGGCCTGGCACGCCCGCGGGTACTACGGCTCCCTCAGCCACAACGCCAAGGCGGTCTACCAGCGGTACCTCGGCTGGTACGACGGCAACCCGGCCCACCTGTGGGAGCACCCGCCCGTGGAGCTGGCGCGGCGGTACGTGGACGTGGCCGGCGGCCCCGCCGAGGCGGTGGCCAAGGCCCGCTCGTACGCGGAGGGCGGCGACCCGCGCTTCGCCGCGACCCTCCTCAATCACGTGGTCTTCGCCGACCCCGGCAACGAGGAGGCGAAGGACGCGCTTGCCGGGGTGTACGAGACGCTCGGGTACGGGGCCGAGAACGCCACCTGGCGGAACTTCTACCTGCGCGGCGCCCAGGAGCTCCGCCGGGGCGTCACCGGCGACATGGTCGACATGACGAACCCCGAGATGGCGATGGCGCTGACCGTCCCGATGCTGGTCGACTCGATCGCCATCGCGGTCGACGGGCCGCGCGCCTGGGACGACGACCTGACGATCGACCTCGTCCTGACCGACGAGGGCGCTCCCACCGGCGCGGGCGAGCTGCGGCGCCTCACCCTGCGCCACGGCGTCCTCACCCACCGGGTGCTCGCCGAGCCCCGGACGCCCGCCGGACTGACCCTCACCCTGGCGAAGGCCCAGCTGCTCGGCCTCCTCGCCGGGAGGAGTCTCCAGGAGCTCGGGATCGGGGTGGAGGGCGACCCGGCCCTGCTCGCCCGGCTCTTCTCGTACGTGACGAAGCCCGATCCCCGGTTCCCGATCGTCACGCCCTGAACGGCGAAGGAGCCCCCGCATGAGCCGTCACCGGACGACCCACGCCAGGACGCCCAGCAGGACCAGCGTCAGGCAGATCCCCAGGTTGACGACCTTGTACTGGAGGAAGACCGCCGCGAACTCGCGGAGCGTGGCCGAGGGCCAGAAGTAGGCGGCGGTCGGCGAGCCGACCACCTGTCCGTCGATCCCCGCTCTCCGGGCCGTCAGGGCGGCCCGGAAGGCGTGGAAGTTGTTGGTGACGATCACGCAGGCGGAGCCCGGCCTGTCCCGCTCCATCAGCTCCCTGCTGTAGAGCATGTTCTCCTCGGTGGTGCGCGAGCGGTCCTCGCGGACCACCGCCGCGGCCGGGAATCCGCCGTCGATCAGGTAGTCGGCCATCGCGTGGGACTCGGGCACCGTCTCGTCGGGTCCCTGGCCTCCGGAGGTGATGAGGACGGGCGCGTACCCGTTCCTGGCGGCCAGCGCCTCCCACACCTCGCGCCCCCGGTCGAGGCGGCTCGCGAGGAGCGGCGGGACCCGATGTCCCTCGATCAGGCCCGAGCCGAGCACGACCACGTAGTCCGCGTCGCGGCGGAGTCTCAGCCGGCCGTAGAGGAAGGCGTAGCCGACGAAGCAGACGAACAGGAACGAGACGTAGCCGAGGAGCAGCAGGCTGGTCCCCGTGATCAGGCCCAGGACCGGGGAGCCGGTGGCGGCGGTCGCCGCCGTGAGGCCCATGACCCCGAACATGGCGAGTCCGGCGAGGAGCGCGAGGAGGTTGGCCGGGCTCCTGCCCTCCTTGCGGAGCATCTTCACGCCGTTGGCGCACAGCAGTCCGGCGAGGACGGCGGGGCCCAGGCCGAGCACGAGCACCAGGAGGACCATCGCGGTCTCGGCGAGACCGGGAGGGGCGTCGTCGATGCCGGAGAGCAGCCCGATGCCGAGGAAGGTGACGGCGAGACCGAGGTACACGGCGTTGCCGAAGCGGCGCCGGTCGCGCAGGACACCGACCATGGCGAGCAGGAGGCAGACGGCGGCCACGACGAAGGCGATCATGGCGACATCGTAGGCACCGGGACCGACGGCCGGGCCGACGAGAGCCGCGGCCTGTGGACAACTCCGCTCCGGTCCGACGACACGCCCTAGACCTCGGCCGACAGCGCGAACAGGCCGCGTCTCGCGCCCTCTTCGTACGCGCTCCGCAGCTCCGGGTCGACGAGGGGCGCGCCGAGGGCCTCCTCGCCCCGCACGCGCGTGACCACGCAGTACTCCGCTGGCCGGTACGAGGAGTCGAAGACGGAGGTCCGCAACAGGTCCACGGCGCCCAGGAGATGGGCGGCCGCGCCGCGCCGCCCCTCCAGGGCGCGCATCTGGGCCAGGAGCTCCGCCGCGCAGGCCGCGCCCACCGTGGAACCGAGCCGCAGATGCTCCCGCAGGGCCCGCCGGGCGTGCTCCGAGGCGCGCTCCCGGTCCCCGTCCCAGGCGCCGAGTTCGGCCCGTACGTGGTGGGCCCAGGCCTCGGAGGACATGTCCCGGCCCACAAAGGCCCGGCGGCTCTCGCGGTCCAGGTCGCCCTGGTCCAGCGCCTCCTGCGCGGCGTCCGGGTCGGAGCGGCACAGGGAGAGCGCGATCCCGACCCAGCAGGCCCGCCGGGTCGGCCCGAACTCCGGGTGCTCCTCCATCAGGGCGAGGGCCTCCCGGAACTCGGCCTCCGCCGCGCGCGTGCGCCCCTGGTAGAGCGCGGTCGCGCCGCGCAGATGGGCCAGGAGCGCCAGACAGCGCTCGTCGCCGTCCCGGACGGCCGCCGCCCACGCCCGTACCAGGAGCGGGTCGGCGTCCTCGGGGCGCCCCGACTCCAGCTCCAGGAAGGCGGCGAGCCACAGGGCGCGGGCGGAGGGCTGCCCCTCCTGGAGGCTGAGGGCGTGCCGGAGCCGGGTGCGGCCCTCGGCGACGCGGCCGCAGGCCACCCACAGGAACCACAGGGAGACGGCGACCTCGACCGACGTCTCGGCCTCCGCGCCCGGCGAGAGCCGTGCGGTCGTCGGGTCCATGGCGGCCGCCAGGTCGGGGAGTTCGCGCAGCGCGAGGTCCCGGGCGTCGAGCTGCCGGCCCCGCTGCCACCAGTCGGCGGCCCTGCGGGCCACCTTCACGCACCATCTGCGGTGGTGCAGGAGGACGGCCCAGCGGTCGCCGCGCGCGGTGAGCCGGCGGGCGCCGACGGCGCGCATCGGGTGCGGCATCCAGTAGCGGGGCAGGCCGTCCTCGCCGTCGAAGAGGTCGTCGACGGGAAGGAGCGCGTGCGGCGCGAGCCGGTCCAGGACCGCCTGGATCACTCCGGCCGGAAGGGCGCCGGAGGCGCAGACCTCGCGGACGGCCTCGCGGCCGAAGGCGCCCTCGAAGACGGAGAGCCGCTCCCACAGGAGCCGTTCGGCCGGTCCACAGCTCTCGTACCCGCGCTCCGCCGCGGCGACCTGGTCGAGACCGACGTGTTCACCCCACAGAAGTTCGGTCCCCCGTGGTGCTCCAGCCCACATGTGTTTCCAGCCCCCGTGTCACTTCTCCGCCCTTCTCCTGCACCTTCGGACGGATTCAATGGAAATCAGCCAGCTTCGCGGCTTGAATGCATGTGCCCCGGTCCACATCCTGGGGCCTTCCCGTGCCCGCGCCCAGGGTTTCCCCGGGATCGACCAAGGAGGCACATGCATACCAGGGAATCCGTCCTGGGGGAGGCGGATCTGGCGCTGATCCACGCGCTGCAGATCGCACCGCGCGCCAGCTGGACCCAGCTCTCCGGGGTGCTCGCGGTGAGCCCGGACACCCTGGCCCGGCGCTGGGAGACCCTCACCACCGGCGGGTACGCGTGGAGTTCGCTGCTCACCGCCCGCCGAGGCACCGAAGGCACCCTCTACGCGTGGGTGGAGCTGGAATGCGCCGCCGGAGCCACCGAGGCCACCGCACTCGCGATCGCGGAGGATCCGCACTCCCTCGGCGTCCATCAGGTGACCGGCGACGCGGACCTCGTCCTGCTCGTCGACTGCCCCGACCTGCGCGCCCTCGACGGCTACCTCACCGGACGGGTGCGGCGCCTCCCCGGAGTGCTCAGGGCGCGCACGCAGGTCGTCACGCAGATGCACAACCGCCCGTACCGCTCGCGGATCGAACAGCTCACCCCGGGGCAGGTGCAGCACCTCACCGAGATCATCGGCGGCGACCGGCGGACGCGGGCCGCCCCGCGCGCGTACCCGGTCGTCACCGAGCTCGACCGGAGGATCGTCGCGGAGCTGGCGGGCGACGCCCGGCGCAGCGCGGCGGAGCTGGCCCGTCAGTGCGGGACGAGCGAGTCGACCGTACGCCGCCGGCTGGACGCCCTCGGCACGTCAGGCGCCTGCCACCACCACTGTCTGCCCGCGCCGCGTTTCTCCGGGCGGCCCGTGTGGGCGAGGGTCACCGCGGTCGTGCCGCCGCTGGACGTGGCCGAGTGCGTGGCGTCGCTGTCCCGGCTGCGCCACACCCGCGTGGTCACCTCGGTCACCGGGCCGCACAACCTGGCCCTCGCGCTGTGGCTCCGCACGGTCGAGGAGCTCGACGCCGTGACGGCGGGTCTGGTGCGGGCCGCTCCCTCGCTGCGGATCACGGGCACCGCGGTGTCCCTGCGCACCCACAAGATCGGCGCGCAGGTCATCGGCGCGGACGGCCGGCGGACCCACCACGTCCGGCCCGCGACCGACCCCTGACACGCGAGCGGGGCGGACAGCCGGATCAGGCGGGGCGCGAGGCCTTGACCGAGTACATCAGGGGGATGCGGGGGCGGTCCGCGGGGAAGCGGTAGGAGCCGTCCTCGTGGCGCTGGAGGGAGCCGTAGCGCGGGAAGAGCGACGCGTCGTGCTCGTGCAGGAACTCGATCCGCAGGCCCGCCCGCGCGAGCGCCGTGACGACCTCGCCGACCGGGTGCACCCACTCCACGCTGCGGTTGTTCACGGTGACGGCGTCCAGGTCGGCGTACGTCCCCGGGGTGGTGTCCACCCACGGGTCGCGGACGAAGTAGTCGTGCACCACCCGGCTGCCGGTCTCGTCGTCGAGGGAGTCGGTGAGCGGATGGAACTCGGCCACGTAGAGGAAGCCGCCCGGGGCGACGAGCGAGGCGGCGGTCTCCGCCCAGCGCTCGATGTCGGGCAGCCAGCACAGCGCCCCGCTGCCGGTGTAGACGATGTCGTACGACCGGTCGGGGACGGCCTCGGCGGCGTCGTACACGTCGGCGGCGACGAACGCGGCCCGCTCCTGCGGGAGGCCCAGGTCGGCGGCGAGCGAGCGGGCGGTGTCCACGGCCGGCTCGGAGAAGTCCAGGCCGACGACCTGGGAGGCGCCGTGCCGGGCCCAGGACAGGGTGTCCAGACCGATGTGGCACTGCAGGTGGAGCAGGGAGCGTCCGGTGACGTCACCGACCTCCGCGAGCTCGAAGTCCCGCAGGGCGTCCTGGCCCGCACGGAAGGCGTCGAGGTCGTAGAACGCGCTGGAGGCGTGGATCGGAACGCGCTCGTCCCACCGTGCGCGGTTGGCGTCGCGCCAGTCCTCGGGCGTCGGAGAGTACATGTCGGCGAGGTTATCCACAGGCTGCGGAGGACGCGACCCGATTGTCGGCCGCGCGGAGCATGATGGATGCCATGACTACCGAGAGCAAGCACAGCGACACCCCCCTCTGGGAGCAGCGCTTCCGGGCGCCCCGCGTCTCCCTGCCCGAGTGGGCCGAGGAGGCCCCGGACCGTTCACTGTTCGTGTCCAACGCGACCGGGACCTACGAGCTGTACGCCTGGGACCGGGCGAGTGGAGGGCAGCGGCAGGTGACGGACCGGCCGAACGGGACGACGGACGGCACGCTGTCGCCGGACGGGGCCTCGATCTGGTGGTTCGCGGACACCGACGGGGACGAGTTCGGGGTGTGGATGCGCCAGCCGTTCGCGGGCGGGGCGGACGAGCCGGCCGTGCCCGGCCTCGCCGCGTCCTACCCGGCCGGGCTTGCCATCGGCCGTGAGGGCACGGTCGTGGTGGGCCGCTCCACGGACGAGGAGGGCTCGACGGTCCATCTCGTACGGCCCGGGGCCGGCGCCCCGGTCGAGATCTACCGGCACCGGGAGTCGGCCGGCGTCGGCGACCTCTCGTACGACGGCTCGCTGATCGCGATCGAGCACACCGAGCACGGCGACGCGATGCACTCCTCGCTGCGCGTGCTCCGCGCCTCCGACGCGGCTGTGGTGGCCGAGCTCGACGACACCAAGGGCGGCACGGAGGAGCTGGGGCTGAGCGTCCTCGGCTTCGCCCCGCTGGCCGGGGACACCCGGCTGCTGGTCGGGCACCAGCGTCGCGGCCGCTGGGAGCCGATGCTCTGGGACGTGGCGACGGGCACCGAGACCGACCTCCGGCTCGATCTGCCGGGCGACGTGTCGGCGGAGTGGTACCCGGACGGCTCGGGGCTGCTGATCGTGCACGGCTTCGAGGCCCGCAGCGAGCTGTGGCGGTACGAGATCGCGACGGGTGCGCTGGTGCGGGTGGAGACCCCGGCCGGTTCGGTGTCGAGCGCCACGGCCCGGCCGGACGGCTCCGTGGAGTACCTGTGGTCCTCGGCCGCCGAGCCGCCGGTGGTGCGCTCCACGGCCGGCGGTGTCGTCCTCGACCCGCCCGGCCCGAAGGCGCCGCCGTCGGTGCCGGTGGAGGACGTGTGGGTGGACGGCCCCGGCGGCCGGGTCCACGCGCTCGTGCAGCGCCCGGCGCAGGGCGAGGGCCCCTTCCCGACGGTCTTCGAGGTGCACGGCGGCCCCACCTGGCACGACAGCGACGCCTTCGCGTCGGGCCCGGCGGCCTGGGTGGACCACGGGTACGCGGTGGTGCGGGTCAACTACCGGGGCTCCACCGGGTACGGCCGGGAGTGGACGGATGCGCTCAAGCACCGGGTCGGCCTCATCGAGCTGGAGGACATCACGGCGGTCCGTGCGTGGGCGGTGGCGAGCGGCCTCGCCGACCCGGAGCGGCTGGTCCTCTCCGGCGGTTCCTGGGGCGGATATCTGACGCTGCTGGGTCTGGGCACCCGCCCGGACGACTGGGCGGTCGGTCTGGCGGCCGTCCCGGTCGCCGACTACGTCACGGCGTACGAGGACGAGATGGAGGCTCTGAAGGCGCTGGACCGCACCCTCCTGGGCGGCTCGCCGGAGGAGGTGCCCGAGCGGTACGCGGCCTCGTCGCCGCTGACGTACGTGGACGCGGTCAAGGCCCCGGTGCACGTGTCGGCCGGGGTCAACGACCCGCGCTGCCCGATCCGGCAGATCGACAACTACGTCGACCGGCTGGCGGAGCGGGGCGCGGTCCACGAGGTGTACCGGTACGACGCGGGCCACGGCTCGCTGGTGGTGGAGGAGCGGATCAAGCAGGTCGCCCTGGACCTGGACTTCGCGGCCCGACACCTGGGGACCCGGACGTCGGGCAGCTGACCCGGCTTGCGTACCGTGGGGGGTGTGTACCGGTTCCTGAGAACACCCCGCTGGTGGGGGATCAACGTCTTCGTCCTCCTCGCGATCCCGTTCTGCGTGTTCATGGGGACCTGGCAGCTCGGGAAGTTCGAGGACCGCGTCGACTCCCACCGGGAGGCCGAGGAGCGGCCCGACCGGGGCTCGCTGAAGGCGGAGCCGCTGGACTCGCTGCTGCCGGTGGACACGGAGACCTCGGGCCGGTCGGCGCAGGCGCGCGGCCGGTTCGGGGCGCAGTTCCTGGTGCCGAACCGCGAGCTGGACGGCAGGACCGGCGCCTACGTCCTGACGCTGCTGAAGACCGACGGCGGCCGGGCGCTGCCGGTGGTCCGGGGCTGGCTCCCCACGGGCGCGAAGGCGCCCGCCCCGCCGTCCGGCGAGGTGACGGTGGTGGGCGCGCTCCAGGCCTCGGAGAACCCGGGCACGAAGGGCGTCCACGCGGCGGGCGGGCTGCCGGAGGGGCAGCTCGGCATGATCAGCGCGGCGGCCCTGGTGAACGTGGTCACCGACGACGTCTACGACGGCTGGATCACCCTCGCGGACTCCCCCGCCGGGCTCACCCCGGTCCCGGCAGCGGCCGCGGCGGGCACGAGCCTGGACGCGAAGGCCTTCCAGAACCTCGGCTACACGGCGGAGTGGTTCGTCTTCGCGGGCTTCGTCGTCTTCATGTGGTTCCGCCTCTTCCGCCGCGAGGCGGAGGCCTCCCGCGACGAGGCGTTGGGGCTGTAGAGCCGGTCTTGCGGAGCGTGGCGGGGGGCGCCGCGTGAGCGCTTAGGAGCCTGCCCGTCGCGGGGCCCGTGTGAGTCGGGCCGCA
This sequence comes from Streptomyces sp. NPDC002232, assembly GCF_042890295.1. NCBI lineage: Bacteria > Bacillati > Actinomycetota > Actinomycetes > Kitasatosporales > Streptomycetaceae > Streptomyces > Streptomyces sp. NPDC002232. The sequence goes on from NZ_JBIARV010000006.1 coordinate 223,110, forward strand.
GGAGCGGGCCCGTCGGTGGCCGTCCGCGGGGACACCCCTGGTGGAGCTGGTTTTCCCAGGGCCCGGCAGCCTGGAGCCGTGAGGCCGGAGCGGGCCCGCCGGTGGCCGCCCGCCGGGACACCCTGGTGGAGCTGGTTCGCCAGGGCCCGCCTGTCTGGAGCCCTAAGGCCGGAACGGGCCCGTCGGAGGCCGGCCGCCCGCAGGATCCCGGCTGGGGCCGGGACCCCGGGGTCAGCTGCCGGGGGCCGTTCCGTTCCACCGGGGGCCCTGTCGGAGGAGTCCGGCAAGGGCTCAGGAGGTGGCCAGGACTCCGGTGCGGTAGATCGTGCCGGCGCAGGCGTTCGGGACGACGGCCGAGGCCGTCGGGCCGCCCGGCTCTGCCGTGTGGCTGATGACGACGCTGCCGTCCGCCGTGCCTCCGTCGGCGCGGAGCAGCTGGGGTGCCGCACCGGAGTCGGCTCCCGCACCCTGCTCCGGGCCCGGTCCGGTGCCGGTGCCGCCGGAATCGGTGCCCGTGCTCGGGTCGGGGCTGCTCGTGCCACCCGTCGGGGTGGCCGTCGGCTCCGGCGGGGTCGCCGTGGGCTCGGGCGGGGTGGTCGGTGTGGGGGTCGGAGTGCCGCCGGTCGTCGGGCAGGTCTCGCTCGGCACCCAGACGAACCGCACCTCGTAGCTGGCGCTCGGCTTGAGGACGAGCGAGGACGCCTCCTGCGAGGGGTCGGGCAGTCCGCCGCCCTCGTCCCCGGAGGTGTGCCGGGCCACCGAGATCCTCCCGGGGTCCGCCGCGCCGCGGGCCTCGAAGCCGACGAGGCCCGCGCCGTCCACGAGGCAGTCCTGGCCGGAGACGTTGGCGATCCGGAAGGTGCCGTACACCTTGCCGTCGGCCTCGGTGCCACCGGCCTGGGCCGCGCCGACGCCGAGCTGGCCCGGGGTGCAGCGCGGAGTGGAGCCGGGGTCGCCGCCCAGCGTGGCCCGGGGGCCGTCTCCGGAGGCCCCGCCGCCAGGACGCTCCGGCTTGCCCGAGGTGCCGTCGGCACCTTCCGGGCTCGGCGAGACGCTGCTCGCGGGGGCGGTGGAGCTGTGGCCGCCCTCGATGCCGGTCTCGGTGCCGGTGCCGCCCTGGGCCTGCTCGCCGTGGCCGGCGTTCACGGGGTTGGCGGCGGAGAGGCCGCCGGACGCGGCGACGTGCACGAAGGCGGGGACGGCGGTGCCGATGAGGACGGCGGCCGCCGCGGCGCCGACGACGGCCTGCCGCTTGCGGGCACGGCGCGCGGGCACGGCGCGACGCAGGTGCTCCAGCGAGCCGCGGGCCGGTTCCAGGTCGCCCACGGTGTTCTGGAACAGCCGCCGCAGCGCGAGCTCGTCGTCGCCCGCGCCGGGCCCGTGTTCGATCTTCACCATGCGCTGTCCACTCAGCTCGTCACGTTCATCCAGGGCGTCAGGCTTGTCGGACACGGCACCGGCACCGCACGCCGCGCCCGGCCCCGCCTCGGGCGCCACGCCGGACGCCACCTCGGGACCCGCCTCGGGCTTCGCCCCCGGTGCCGCCTCGCGGCGCTTCCCCGCAACAGACTCCGGCCCCGCCTCGCGGGACTCCCCCGCGGCAGACTCCGGCCCCGCCTCGCCGGCCTTCCCCGCAGCAGCCTCGCGGGTCTCCCCCGCGGCCGTCTCCGCCGCATGGCTCTCGGGGGCGTCGTCGCCGTCACGGTGCTCGTGGGCCACGCCGTCCCCGCCTGGTGCCTGGGTCATGTCGTCGCTCCCATCGCGACGCGCAGCGCCGCGATGCCCCGCGAACCGTACGCCTTCACCGAACCCAGGGATATCCCGAGCGTCTCGGCGACCTGAACCTCGGTCATGTCGGAGAAGTACCGCAGGGCGAGCACCTCGCGCTGCCGCCGCTGGAGGCCGCGCATCGCCTTGATCAGGTCCTCGCGCTCCAGCTGCTCGTACGCCCCCTCCTCCGCACTGGCCATGTCCGGCATCGGCTTGGACAGCAGCTTCAGTCCGAGGATGCGGCGGCGCAGCGCGGACCGGGAGAGGTTCACGACGGTCTGGCGCAGGTAGGCGAGCGTCTTCTCCGGCTCACGGACCCGCTTGCGGGCCGAGTGGACGCGGATGAAGGCCTCCTGGACGACGTCCTCGCAGGAGGCCGTGTCGTCGAGGAGCAGCGCGGCGAGACCCAGCAGCGACCGGTAGTGGGCGCGGTAGGTCTCGGTCAGGTGGTCGACGGTGGTGCCGGCCGTCGGGACGGTCTCGGTGCTCCTGCGGGGCGCCGGGATGCCGTCCACCTCGCCGGTGCGGGATCCGGTGGGCACGGGAGCGATCACCGGCATGCCGCCGAGTGCGCGCGGGCGCCTGAGCGGACGAACCGCGGGGCCGCGTACGGGGACGACGGCGCTGCTCCGCACGGGGAGCACCGCCGTGCCCGCGCCGCGCAGCGGGGCGATGGTCGCGATGTCGAGTACCTCTGCCACGCCTGTTGGACACGCTTCTCCCCGAAAGGGTTGTACGCGTACGCCACCCTTTTCGACGGCGAGTTCTTCGTCCTCATGCGTAACCGTTCTCCCCCGATGCCCCGCTTTCGGCGTGTCCCGCGCCACACGGTCGTGGGTGCACGCAGAGACGCGCCCCGCCCAACTCTGGTTGCAGAACGGGGAAATTGCATCGTCAACCACGGCATCACCGCAGTTCAAGAGGTATCTGACGCCTTTTTGCTCACAGGACGTTCACAGATCCCACAAATCCGTGACAAGCGATTCGGCGATCTGAAGCGCGTTCAGGGCCGCGCCCTTGCGGAGGTTGTCGGCGCAGACGAAGAAGTCGAGCGCGCGCTCGTCGTCGAGGGAGCGCCGGACCCGGCCGACCCAGGCGGGGTCGGTGCCGACGACGTCGGCGGGGGTGGGGAAGTCGCCCTCGGCCGGGTCGTCGTAGAGGACGACCCCCGGCGCGGTCGCCAGGACCTCGTGGGCGCGTCCGAGCGGGACGGGGTGCTCGAAGCGCGCGTGGACGGAGACGGAGTGCCCGGTGACGACGGGCACGCGCACGCAGGTGGCGGCGATCCGGAGGCCGGGCAGGCCGATGATCCGGCGGGTCTCGTCGCGGACGTGCTCCTCCTCGGAGGAGGCGCCGTCGGCGCCGGGCGTGCCGGACCAGGGCAGGACGTTGAGCGCGAGGGGACCGGGGAAGGGTCCGGTGTTCTCGCCGACGGCCCGCCGTACGTCGCCGGGGTGGGTGCCCAGGTCGCCCGCGGCGGCCACCAGACCGAGCTGGGCCCGGAGCGCGTCGACACCGGCCTGTCCCGCGCCGGCGCCGCTGGCGGCCTGCTGGGCGGTGACGACCAGTTCGGCGACCCCGAACTCGGCGTGCAGGGAGCCCACGGCGACGATGAGCGCGAGGGTGGTGGAGCCGGGTCCGGCGACGATGCCCCGGGGGCGTACGCGCGCGGCGTGCCCGTTGAGCTCGGGGACGACGAGCGGCACGTCGGGGTCGGCGCGGAAGGCGGCGGAGCTGTCCACGACGACGGCGCCCTTGGAGACGGCAACGGGCGCCCAGCGGGCGGCGACGTCCTCCGGCACCAGGAAGAGCGCCAGGTCGACGCCGTCGAAGACCTCCTCGCCCAGCGCGAGGATCTCGCACTCCTCCCCGCGCACGGCGGCCTTGGAGCCGGCCGAGCGCGGGGAGGCGACGAGGCGAATCTCGCCCCAGACGTCCGCGTGGTGCGTGAGCATCTGGAGCATCACCGAGCCGACCGCCCCGGTCGCTCCCACGACCGCGAGCGTCGGCTTCGGGGTCATCGGCCGGTGCCTCCGTAGACGACGGCCTCGTCCGAGTCGCTGTCCAGGCCGAAGGCGGAGTGGACAGCGCGCACGGCCTCGTTGACGTCGTCGGCGCGGGTGACGACCGAGATGCGGATCTCCGACGTGGAGATCAGCTCGATGTTCACGCCCGCGTCGGACAGCGCGCGGAAGAAGTCCGCGGTGACGCCCGGGTTGGTCTTCATCCCGGCGCCGACCAGGGAGATCTTGCCGATCTGGTCGTCGTAGCGGAGCGAGTCGAAGCCGATCGAGGTCTTCGCCTTCTCCAGGGCGTCGATGGCCTTGCGGCCCTCGGCCTTGGGGAGGGTGAAGGAGATGTCCGTGAGGCCGGTGGAGGCGGCGGACACGTTCTGCACGATCATGTCGATGTTGATCTCGGCGTCCGCGACGGCCCGGAAGATGGCCGCGGCCTCGCCCGGTTTGTCCGGCACGCCGACGACGGTGATCTTCGCCTCCGAGGTGTCGTGGGCGACACCCGAGATGATGGCCTGCTCCACCTTCTGGTCCTTTGCGTCGGAGAGCGGTTCGTTGCTGACCCAGGTGCCCTGAAGCCCCGAGAAGGACGAGCGTACGTGGATCGGGATGTTGTAGCGGCGCGCGTACTCCACGCAGCGGTGCAGCAGCACCTTGGAGCCGGAGGCGGCGAGCTCCAGCATGTCCTCGAAGGAGATCCAGTCGATCTTCTTCGCCTTCTTCACCACGCGCGGGTCGGCCGTGAACACACCGTCGACGTCGGTGTAGATCTCGCAGACCTCGGCGTCGAGTGCCGCGGCGAGCGCCACGGCGGTGGTGTCGGACCCGCCGCGGCCCAGCGTGGTGATGTCCTTCTTGTCCTGGGACACACCCTGGAAGCCCGCGACGATGGCGATGTTGCCCTCGTCGAGGGCGGTGCGGATGCGGCCCGGCGTGACATCGATGATGCGCGCTTTGTTGTGGACGGAGTCGGTGATGACACCTGCCTGGCTGCCCGTGAACGACTGGGCCTCGTGGCCCAGGTTTTTGATCGCCATGGCCAGCAGGGCCATGGAGATCCGCTCTCCGGCGGTCAGCAGCATGTCGAACTCACGCCCGGCAGGGATCGGGGATACCTGCTCGGCGAGATCGATCAGCTCGTCCGTCGTGTCGCCCATCGCGGAAACCACGACGACCACCTGGTGGCCGTTCTTCTTGGCGTCCACGATCCGCTTGGCGACGCGCTTGATGCCTTCGGCATCGGCAACGGAGGAGCCTCCGTACTTCTGCACGACAAGGCCCACGTGCGCTCCTCGCTCAGTCTGTGCCGCAGCCGGTGCTGCGATCGGTTCAGTCTATCGAGGGACCTGGAAACGCCAGCGTGATATCGCATCGTGAGACGGGCCGCTCACGGAGTGATCACTCGGGACTGGGAGAGGAGATCGGCCGGGCCCGTCGGTGAACGGTCGGTGGTCGGTCGGCGATCTGTCGGCGGGCTGCGCCAGGGTGCAGTCACGGACAACACCGAGCAGAGGAGCCGATCATGGACCAGACCCTGGTGGACCGGATGCGCGCCTACCTGGACGCGGGCCTCACCATGGACGTCGAGGCACTGGACGCGACGTACGACCCCGCCTTCGAGAACGTCCGCTGCGACGAGGAGGGCCGGACCGTGACCCTCTCGAAGGGCCTGTTCATGGGCCGGTTCCGCGCCCTGAAGGCGCGGGGGGTGAGCATCGGGGAGTCCGTCGACGACGCGACCTTCGTGACGACCAGCACCTGTGACGCGTACGGCTCGATCGTCATGCGCCGTGTGAAGGACGGCCTGCCCGTGCTCTACACGTTCGTCTGGCGGCGCGCCCCCCACGGCGGCTGGGGGACGCTGCTGCGCGAATTCACGTACGAGAAGGACATCAGCGCCCTTCTGGAGCTCACTTCGTGACGGGTCCGCCGCGCAGGCCCAGCGGTGTGCCGATCTCCTCCAGCATCACGCGGCCCGCCTCCTCCGCGAGGTCGTCCTCGGTGAGGTCCTCGTCGGTGTCGAGGCCGTCGAGGGCCGCGAGGGGCTGGTCGAGGCGGACGTGCGCGACCAGGGACTGGAGGGCGCGGAGGGTGGCCGAGGCCGTCGGGCCCCAGTTCGAGAAGTACGAGAACTGCCACCACCACAGCGCCTCGCTGGTGCGGCCGGCGCGGTAGTGCGCGAGGCCGTGCCGGAGGTCGGTGACGATGTCGGCGAGGTTGTCCGAGATCCGGGCCGGCACCGGGGCCTTGCGCGGCTCGTACGGGTCGAAGACCTCGGAGAAGACGTCCACGGGGTCCAGCATCAGCGCGAACCGCTCGCGCAGGTCGTCGACGTCCGGCTCCGGGCCCGTGTCCGTCTCGTACTGCTCGTCCGGGACGATGTCCTCGTGCGCGCCGAGCCGGCCGCCCGCCAGGAGCAGCTGGGAGATCTCCAGGAGCAGGAAGGGCACCGCGCTGTCGGGCTCGTCGCCCTTGGCGACCTCGGTCGTCGCGACGATGAAGCTCTCGATCGAGTCGGCGATCTGGACGGCGAAGTCGTCCGGGTCCTGCGTGACGGAGTGCAGTGTGGCGTCAGACATCGAGGAGCCTCCCTGAGAGAGCGCGGGCGAGCGCGCCGACCCTGTCGTCATACATCTAGCAGCCTCCGCCCCTCGAAGGCACGGCCGAGGGTCACCTCGTCGGCGTACTCCAGGTCGCCGCCGACCGGGAGCCCGCTCGCCAGCCGGGTGACCTTGAGGCCCATGGGCTTGATCATCCGCGCCAGGTAGGTCGCGGTGGCCTCGCCCTCCAGGTTCGGGTCGGTCGCGAGGATCAGCTCGGTGACGGTGCCGTCCGCGAGGCGGGCGAGCAGCTCGCGGATGCGGAGGTCGTCCGGGCCGACGCCCTCGATCGGGCTGATCGCGCCGCCGAGGACGTGGTACCGCCCACGGAATTCGCGCGTCCGTTCGATCGCGACGACGTCCTTGGGCTCCTCGACCACACAGACGACCGTCAGGTCGCGGCGCGGGTCGCGGCAGATGTTGCACTGCTCCTGCTGCGCCACGTTCCCGCAGACCGCGCAGAAGCGGACCTTCTCCTTGACCTCCAGCAGGGCGTGCGCGAGACGCCGGACGTCCGTGGGCTCGGCCTGGAGGACGTGGAAGGCGATCCGCTGCGCGCTCTTGGGACCGACGCCGGGCAGCCTGCCCAGTTCGTCGATGAGGTCCTGAACCACGCCTTCGTACAACGCCGCGCCCTTCTCGGAGGTGCCTGATTCTTACGGTAGTGGCTGGAAGCGAGCCTTAGAAGGGGTTCAGAACCCCAGGCCCGGCATGCCGCCCATGCCCTGCGCCAGCGGACCGAGCTTGGCCTGCTGGAGCTGCTGCGCGTTGTCGTTGGCGGCCTGGACGGCGGCGACGATCAGGTCGGCCAGCGTCTCGGTGTCCTCCGGGTCGACCGCCTTGGGGTCGATGACCAGGCCGCGGAGCTCGCCGGAGCCGGTCACGGTCGCCTTGACGAGCCCGCCGCCGGCCTGCCCGTCGACCTCGGTGGCGGCGAGTTCCGCCTGCGCGCGGGCGAGGTCCTGCTGCATCTTCTGGGCCTGCTGGAGGAGCTGCTGCATGTTGGGCTGGCCACCACCGGGGATCACGGTCACTCACTCCTGCTGGTCGGAACGTCTGGCCGGACGTCCGGGTCTTCGGAACGTCGGTATCCCGAGCCTACGTGCTCCTCGACCGGGGTGCCGACGCAACTCTTTCGAGTGAGAAACTGCGGGCTCCTCTACCTGATCAAGACCCTCTTGCGGACGGAAATCCCGGGATTCCGGGCCCGCCGCCCACCATTCGGCGGTAGGAAGGGCAGGCACCACGTGCACCGCACGTCACAGAAGGACACGCGCGCTGAGCTGAACAGAGGAGTCCCCCGGTGAGCCAGCAGCCGGAGATGCAGCCACCGGGACCCCCCGGGGGAGACGTCACCCGCGATCTGACCGGTACGCCGTTCCCCCTGGGCGACTGGGGCGAGCCGGCCGAACGGCTCGACGAGCTGTACCGCTGGGTCGAGTCGAACGCCCTGCGCACCGCCGAGTGGTACCTCTCCGACCGCGTCTGGAAGCGCCGCAGCGCCCGGATCCTGCGGCTCGGCACGGCCGCCGGCGTGATCGCCGGGGCGGCGCTGCCGCTGCTCGACCTGACCGGCGTCGCCGAGGGCACCGCGGGCTGGGGCTATCTGTCGCTGCTGCTCGGCGCCGCCTGCCTGGCCTGCGACCGCTACTTCGGCCTCACGTCCGGCTGGATGAGGGACGTGGCGACCGCCCAGGCCGTGCAGCGCCGTCTCCAGGCGCTCCAGTTCGACTGGGCCTCGGAGAGCGTCCGGGAGGTCCTGGGGCCCACCGAGGGCACGGCCAGCGAGGCCGCCGAGCGCTGCCTCGGCGTGCTGCGCCGCTTCTCGGAGGACGTGACGGAGCTGGTACGGGCGGAGACCGCGGACTGGATGGTCGAGTTCCGCTCGGGACCGGCGCCGCTGGCGCTCCAGTCGGTCGGCGTGGTCCCGGCCAGGTCGGAGAGCTCCCACCCGTCCGGGCGCTTCCCGCTGCCGCCCGTCACCCGCCCGAACATGCCGCGCCAGCGCCCCCCGGAGGCCCGCTAGGGCGGGCCTCCGGGACGCGGCGGTCAGCTCAGGATGATCATCGAGCCCTGGGCCAGGCTCCGGGTCGCCGCCGCGTGCAGCCCCAGCCACACGTGCCGCTCCCGGGCGAAGGGGTGGTCCTCGGACGGCACCGCGGCCGGCTCCTCCAGGGTGGTGGGCCGGTCGGGCGGCTGCGGGGCGGCCGGCGGGTTCGCCGGGTCGATGCCGATCCAGGGCGCCACGAACTGCAGCTCGCGCAGCAGTCCGTACGAGGAGCCGAGCGGCCCGCCGCCCTCCAGGAGCTCGTCGTTGGCGAGCGGCACCGGGAAGTCCACGGGGACGTAGGCGCCCGCGTGGTCGTAGTGCCAGACCAGGTGGGACTGCTGGGCGGTGGCCTCGAACATCTCCAGGAGCTGCTCGTAGTCCCCGCCGAGCTCGCCGACCGGCTCGACCGGCAGCCCGCACATGCCGAGCAGGTAGGCGCGGCGCAGGAAGTGCAGGGCCTCGTAGTCGAAGCCGGCGACCGGGGCGACGTCGCCGGAGAGCCCCGGCATGTACGCGTAGACCGGCACGGTCGGCATGCCCGAGGCGGTCAGGACGGCGTCGTAGGCGGCTATCTCTTCGGCGAACGGGTTGTCGGGGCTGTGGCACAGCACGTCGACGAGGGGGACCAGCCACAGGTCACAGGCCAAGGGAGGCTCGCTCTCCGTCAGTTGCAGGGACGGCCAGGGTAGTCGGATCGGACGACGACGCCCACCCGCTGACCACCTGCCCTCACGGACCCGGCCTCAACCCGAACCCGGGCCCCGGCCCGGCGCGCCCGGCCCCGGGCTCCGGACCCTGCACGACGCGCCCCGCACCTGATACGACCCCGGGTACGCCCCGGCCGGCGCCGTCCTCAGCGGGCCCGGTGCTCCAGCCGGTCGGCCCATTCCAGCGCGTGCGCGTTGTACTCCCGGACCACCTGGACGGCCGCCTCGGCGTCCCCTCGGGTGATGGCGTCGACCAGGTCCACGTGTCCGTTCCACAGCCAGCCGAGGACGTCCCGCTCGGAGCGCAGGTAGGGCACGGAGAAGACCCAGGCCTGGACGCGGAGCCGGTGCAGGAAGTCGGCGATGTGGTCGTTCGCGGCGATCAGGCGGCCAAGCTCGCGCCAGTAGCGGATGTCGTAGCCGATGAGGATGTCCAGGTCCCCGGCGCGGGCGGCGCGGGCGGCGGCCTCGCCCCGGCGCCGCACGGAGACGAGGGCGACCCCGATGCCGTGGTCGGGCTCGGGGGGCACGGTCCGCGGGGCGTGCCGGCGGAAGATGCCGTCGACGACGAGCATCCGGGCCTCGACCATGTTCCGGTAGTCGGCGACCGAGTACTGGTGGACCCGGAAGCCGCGGTGCTGGTCGGAGTCGAGGAGGCCCTGCGCGCAGAGGTCGACGAGGGCTTCGCGGACGGGTGTCGCGGAGACTCCGTACTGCTCGGCGATCTGCTTGACGGTGAATTCCTCGCCCGGCTGGAGACGGCCCGCGAGCACTTCGTCACGGAGCGCGTCCGCGATCTGCTGCCGCAAGGTGTTGCGAGTGACAGCTCCGCTCGCGGGCATGGGTCGGCCCCCTCCGTCCGGCTCCGGACACCCTAGTCCAGACGGAGAGGACCTCCCCGTTTCGCTGCTAGACGGTGTGTTCGTCGGCCACCGAGAGGGCCGCGTCGAGGGCCGTCAGACCCTCCTTGACCTCGGCCTCGGAGACGTTGCAGGCGGGAACGGCGTGGGTGCGGTTCATGTTCACGAAGGGCCACAGGCCCTGCTTCTTCGCCGCGGCGCCGAAGGCGGCCATCGGGGCGTTGGCCTCGCCGGCCGCGTTGTACGGGACGAGCGGCTCGCGGGTCTCGCGGTTCTTGACCAGGTCGAGGGCCCAGAAGACGCCCAGGCCGCGGACCTCGCCGACGGACGGGTGGCGCTCGGCGAGCTCGCGCAGGCCGGGGCCGAGGACGTTCTCGCCGATGTGGGCGGCGTGCTCGACGACCTTCTCGTCCTCCATCACCTGGATGGTGGCGACGGCCGCGGCGCAGGCCAGCGGGTGACCGGAGTAGGTCAGGCCGCCGGGGTACGGACGCTTGTCGAAGGTGGCGGCGATCTCGGCGTTGATGGCGACGCCGCCGAGCGGCACGTAGCCGGAGTTCACGCCCTTGGCGAAGGTCATCAGGTCGGGCACGACGTCGAAGTGCTCGGCGGCGAACCACTTTCCGGTGCGGCCGAAGCCGGCCATGACCTCGTCGAGGATGAAGACGATGCCGTACTTGTCGCAGATCGCGCGGACGCCGGCGAGGTAGCCGGGCGGCGGCGTCATGATGCCGGCGGTGCCGGGCACGGTCTCCAGGATGATCGCGGCGACGGTCGCCGGACCCTCGAAGGCGATCGTGTCCTCCAGGTGCTGGAGGGCCCGGGCGCTCTCCTCGGCCTCGGTGGTGGCGTAGAAGGGCGAGCGGTAGAGGAAGGGCGCCCAGAAGCGCACGACGCCCGCGGAGCCGGTGTCGGAGGCCCAGCGGCGCGGGTCACCGGTCAGGTTGATCGCGGTGGAGGTGGCGCCGTGGTACGAGCGGTAGGCGGAGAGCACCTTGGTGCGGCCCGTGTGCAGACGGGCCATGCGGACGGCGTTCTCGACGGCCTCGGCGCCGCCGTTGGTGAAGAAGATCTTGTCCAGGTCGCCCGGGGTGCGCTCGGCGATGAGGCGTGCGGCCTCGGAGCGGACGTCCACGGCGAAGGCGGGGGCGAAGGTCGCGAGCTTCCCGGCCTGCTCCTGGATCGCGGCGACGACCCTGGGGTGCTGGTAGCCGATGTTCGTGTAGACGAGACCGCTGGTGAAGTCGAGGTAGCGGTTGCCGTCGTAGTCCCAGAAGTACGAACCCTCCGCGCCGGCGACGGCGAGCGGGTCGATCAGTCCCTGTGCGGACCAGGAGTGGAAGACGTGCGCGCGGTCGGCGGCCTTGACGGCCGCGCCGGCCTGCGGATCGGGTTCGACATGAGGGGTCATGGGTCGAGGGTAAGGAACCGCAGGTGGGACCGGCCATGGCCATCTTGTCCACCGAGACCGGGACGGACGCGACACGTTGTTGTTCCCGCTCTTCTCTCGGGCCAACATTGACAGCATGCTGTCGATGTGACAGCCTTCTGTCATGGGAACCGAGACTGACACCACGACCGTCCATCTCGCCGTCTACGACACCCTCGCCGACTGGGAGACCGGCCACGCCACGGCCTGGCTCGCCCGCGCCGGCTACACGATCCGGACCGTCGGCCCGGTCGCCGGGGAGCCCGTCACGACCATCGCCGGCCTCCGGATCGTCCCCGACCTCGCCCTGGCCGACCTCGACCCCGGGGAGAGCGCCCTGCTGATCCTCCCGGGCGCCGAGAAGTACGACGAGGGCGACGAGCTCGCCCCCTTCGCGGCGAAGGCCCGCGCCTTCCTCGACGCCGGGGTCCCGGTCGCCGCGATCTGCGGCGCCACGGCCGGACTGGCCAGGGAGGGACTGCTCGACGACCGCCCCCACACGAGCGCGGTCTCGTTCTACCTCGCCGCCACGGGCTACCGGGGCGGCGAGCACTACGTCGACGCGGACGCCGTGCGGGACGGGGACCTCATCACGGCGGGCCCCACGGACCCGGTCGCCTTCGCCCGCGAGATCTTCGCCCGGCTCGGCGCCTACGAGGGCAAGCGGGACGCCTGGTACCGCCTCTTCCAGCACTCCGACCCGGCCGCCTACGCCGAGCTGAACGGCTGAGGCCCCGCATGAGCCGCGAGCAGCAGGACGCCCTCTCCCGCACGGCCCTGGGCGTCTTCCGCCTCAACGGCCAGTTCCTCGCCGTGTCCGAGCGGCTGGCCGAACCGGCGGGCCTCACCGCCGCCTGGTGGCAGGTCCTCGGGGCCGTGCTCCCCGAGCCCCTCCCCGTCGCCGGGATCGCGCGCGCCATGGGGATCACCCGGCAGAGCGTCCAGCGCGTCGCCGACCTGCTCGTACGGGAGGGGCTCGCCGCCTACGAGCCGAACCCGGCCCACCGGCGCGCCAAGCTGCTCGCCCCCACGGAGGCCGGACGGGCGGCCGTGCACCGCATCGACCCGGGCCACGCGGAGCTCGCCGCGCTGCTCGCCCGCGAACTGGGCGGCCAGGAGGCCTTCGACGAGACCGTACGCGTCCTGGAGCGGCTGTCGTCGGCCCTGGAGACGGTGAGCGCGAGCCATGAGGCGTTGCCCGCGGACCGGGCGTGAACCGGGAGCCCGGACCGGGACTGAACCGGGCGCCACATGGCCCCGCCCACGGACCGGCAGGCCCGTGCCTCCCACGCGGAACGGCCCCACGTGTGCCGTGGGGCCGTTCTCGTGGAGCGCGGTCCTCGTCGGGCGGGACCGGGAGCGTCAGCAGGACAGGTTGGACCCCGCCGGCACGCCCAGGATCTGGGTGAACTGCTGGTACTTGGTGACCCGGCTCTGGACCTGGGCCGGGTTCCGGCCGTTGCACTCCAGGCTGCCGTTGATCGCCCAGATGGTCTGGCCGAAGCCGGCGCCGTTGACCATGGCGTTGTGGGCGGTCATCGTGCCGGGGCCGTTCTGGGTGTTCCAGTACCAGAGGCCCGTCTGCATGGCGACGGCCGGATCCTGCTCGACCTTCCAGGGGTTGTTCAGGAGGTCGATGCCGAGGGCGTCACCGGCGGCCTTGTAGTTGAAGTTCCAGGAGAGCTGGATCGGGCCGCGCCCGTAGTACGCGGCCTGGCCGGCCGGGCAGCCGTAGGGCTGGCTCGTGTCGCAGTAGTGGGGGTAGTTGGCGGTGTTCTGCTCGACGACGTACACGAGCCCGCCCGTCTCGTGGGAGACGTTCGCGAGGAACGCGGCGGCCTCCTGCTTCTTCACCGTGTCGCTGCCGGTGTTGGCGAAGCCGGGGTACGACTTGAGCGCGGCGACGAGGCCGGCGTACGTGTAGAAGGAGTTCCGGCTCGGGAACATCTGGTTGAACTGGGCCTCGGAGACCACGAATCCGCCGCTCGACGGCGGGGTGGTGGGCGGCGTGGTGGGCGGGGTGGTGCCCCCGCCGCCGCAGACGCCCTGGTCGGCCCAGACGCCCCACTCGCCGGTCGAGCCGGGGGTCTCGTTCTGGGTCCACCACTTGGCCTGCCAGTTGTGGCCGTTGTACGAGGCCGCCATCCCGCCCGTGTAGACGGCGGAGGAGTTCCACGCGGCGGCGCAGGCGGCGGCCGCGCCGGCGGAGGCCGTGGGGAGGAGGAGGACGGCGAGTCCCACGGCCGTACAGAGTGCGGCCAAAGAGGTGAACAGCTTGCGCAGCATGCGAACTTCCTTCCGGGTGGGGCCGGGTGGAGCCGGATGGGGAATCCACAGCGAAGCGCGATTGGTCTGGACCTGTCAAGGTCCAGACCAGAAAGAAGGCACTCCGCGACCCGGAGTGCCTTTTTCCGGACGGCCCCGTCCGCTACGCGACCAGACGCACCGCCGTCTCCTTCGCCAGGGACTCGGCCGCGGCGAGCGCGTCGGTGCGGGAGGCCTCGAAGAGCGGGACCAGTTCGGCCATCGCGGGGACGTACGGAGCGAGCGTCAGCTCGGGGGCGATGAAGTCGACGTCCATGCCGAACATGTCACCGAGGGTCAGCCGCAGGTAGCTCTCGACGTAGTCGTTGCCGTACTGGGGCGTGCCCTCGCGGTAGGAGCCGCCACGGCTGGCGACGACCACGGCCCGCTTGCCGGCGAGCGAGGGGTTCTCGGTGATCGAGGTGCGGCCCACCAGGAAGACGTGGTCGATCCAGGACTTCAGGGTGGACGGGATCGTGTAGTTGTACATCGGCGCGCCCAGCAGGATGACGTCCGCCCGCTCGGCCTCCTCGATGAGCCGCCCCCGCAGCTCGAACGCGGCCCGCTGCTCGGGCGACCGGTCGCCGGGAGCCGTGGCGCCCGCGTAGTACGCCGCCGCCTCCAGATGGGGGACCGGGTCCGCGACGAGGTCGCGGTAGATCACCGTCCCCTCGGGGTGCTCCGCCTCCCAGGCCGTGCGGTAGGCGGCGGTGACGGCGCGCGAGTGGGAGTCGTCGCCGTTGAAGGACGTGTCGATGTGCAGCAGCGTGGCCATGGGGATCGTCTCCTGGGTCGCGGTTCCCGCCCGGCCGAACGTCTCGGCCGGACAGGAAGAAGCCTGCTACCTCAAGCGGACTTGAGGTCCAGCCCCTGTGACCCGGATCACGCTCCCCGTGCGTCACCCGCTCAGATCCTGAGAACGATCCGCGTGCGTCAACCGCTCAGACCCTGAGAGCGATCCCCGCGCCGCCACCCGCTCAGATCATCAGGACGATCCCCGCGCCGTCACGCACTCGGATCGTCCGGACGACCCCCGTACCGTCCCGCACTCAGATCATCAGGACGATCCGGCCCGGCCGGTGACCCGCCTCCGCCCTGCGGTGCGCCTCCGCGACCTCCTCCAGCGGCATCACATCGGCCACCCGGGTGACCAGCTCCCGGTCCGCCACCTTCCGCAGGTTCTCCGCCAGCCGGACCGCGTCCGGCACGGCCCGTACGGCCTCGACGCGGATGCCCCGCTCGACGGCCGGCACCCGGTCCGGCGCGATCGCCACGAACACCCCGCCGTCCTTGAGGACCGGCAGGAGGCCGTCGCCGATGATCCCGCCGTCGAAGACCGCGTCCACCCCCTCCGGTTCGGACGCCCGCACCTTCGCGACCACGTCCTCCGGAGTGCCCCGCGCGACGACGTGCTCCGCACCGAGCACCCTCAGCTCCGGCTCGTCACCCGCGTGGGCCACGGCCACGACACGCAGCCCGGCGGCCTGCGCGAGCTGGACCGCCACACGGCCCACCACCGCGCTCCCGCCGGTCACGAGCACCGTCGACCCCGCCGGGAGGTCGAGCCGGTCCAGGCCCTGCTGGGCGGTGGCCGAGGCCAGCGGGAGGGAGGCGGCCACCGTGAAGTCCACCTCTTCGGGGATCACGGCCAGCCACTCCGGGTCGGCCCAGATCGTCTCGGCGTACGTCCCGTCGCCCGTCAGCATCTCGAACCAGGGCACGAAACCGCCCACACGGGTGCCCACGGGCACGCCGGGCGCGGCGTCGAGCAGCTTCCCCGCGAAGTCCGTCCCCAGCACGAACGGGGGCTTGAGCGGGCCGACCACGTCGGCGTACAGGCCGGCGCGGATCCGCAGGTCCGCCTGGTTCACTCCGGCCGCCTTCAGGCGCACCCGCACCTTCCCCGGCTCGGCCCCTGCCTCCGGTTCCGGCCGACGGGCCATCCTGAGGACCTCGGGTCCGCCGTAGGCGGTCACTTCGACGACGCGCATGGGGTATCTCCTCAGACGGAAGGCCCCCTCGCCGCCATTACACCCACGCCCCGCAGCCCCCAGCAACCCCGGTCGGTCCACCTGAAGGAACGGAGAAGTCCAGGTGGCCTCCCGCTACGCCGCCCCCGCCCCCGTCCGGGCCTCCGTACCGTCCCGGCCATGGAGTGGATAACCGCAGAGAACGTCATCGCCGTGGGGACGGCCCTGGTCGGTGTCCTGGTGACGCTCGCCGTCGTCTGGATCGACCGGTTCTCGCCCCAGCGCAAGCGGCTCGGCTACCGCGTGCAGCTGAACACCCCGCTCCACCGGGAGGAGCGCCGCGACAGCGAGGTCACGACCGTGCGGGAGGGCCAGGTGGTGGGCATGGCACCCCCCGCCGACGGGTCCACGCTCGTCCTCCTCCGCATCGAGAACGACCGCGAGCTCGACATCAGCTCCGACGACTACGGCGCCGCCGCCGAGCCCCACGGCCTGCGGATCACCTTCGCCGACCGGACCGTCCAGGGCGTCGTCGCCTCCATCCCGGCCGCCTGGGACTCCGTCCGGGAGGACCTGGAGCGCTCCCCCACCCTCGGCCGGAGCGGCAGCGCGGTGCTCGTCCCCAAGGTCGCCCTCGAACGGGGCCAGTACTTCAAGCTGCTCGTCCAGCTCTCCGGCGGCGTCGCCGACCGCGACATCCGGATCGTCGGCAGCCTCCAGGGCGGCTCCATCCGGCGCAACAGGAGCATCACCCCCGACGAGAAGCCGCCCAGGTTCAGCCCCGCCTCCCGGACCGTCACCGTCGTCCTCACCGTCTGCGTGATGGCCCTCGCCGCGATCATCGTCCGCGAGCAGACCCCGCCGCCCATCGGCTGCGCCCGGGGCACCCTCACCGTCACCGGGTCCACCGCCTTCGCGCCCGCCCTGCGGGCGGCGGCACGGCAGTACGAGAAGGACTGCGAGGGCTCCACCGTGGCCGTCGACGTGCACGGCTCCACCGCCGGGATCCGGGAGCTCGCCGAGGCGGGGGCGAAGGCCGGGAAGGGGTCGCCGCCGGTCGTCGCCCTCTCCGACGGGCGCAAGCCGGGCGGCTACCCGGAGCTGCGGGAGCACAGGGTCGCGGTCTCCCTCTTCACCCTCGTCGTGAACGACGGGATCCCCGTCGACGACCTCACCCTGGAGCAGGTCCGGGCCGTCTACCGGGGCGAGATCCGGAACTGGAGCGAGGTGGGCGGTCCCGACCGTCCCGTCCTCCTCGTCAGCCGGGACGCCAACTCGGGCACCCGGGAGGTCTTCCAGCGCCGGGTCCTCGGGCACAACGAGCCCGCCAACTCCTCCCGGGACTGCGAGCACGCGGACGACCCGGCGGCGCGGGTGATCCGCTGCGAGCTCGACTCGACGGAACAGGTCCTGTCCGCCGTCGCCCGGCTCCCCGGGGCCCTCGGCTACGCCGAACTCCGCGCGAGCGACGGCCGCGAGGGTCTGCACCGGGTCTCCGTCGACGGCCGCCGGCCCGCCGTGGACGAGCTGGGCACCTCCCCCTACCCGTACCGGGAGATCGAGTACGCGTACACCTGGGGCGTGCCCCGGGCCGACTCCCTGACCGCCGACTTCCTCACCTACCTCCGGTCGGGGCGCGGCCAGGACGTCATCAGCGCCCACGGCCACCTGCCCTGCTCCACCCCGAAGGGGCTGAAGGTGTGCGGAGAGGACTGATCGCCGAACTCGCCGTCTGGCATGCTCTGGCGACGTGGAGTCATTGAACGCGGAAGATCCGGTCAGCGTCGGCCCGTTCCGTCTGATCGGCCGCCTCGGGGTCGGCGGGATGGGCCGGGTCTTCCTGGCGCGCTCGGCCGGCGGGCGGACCGTCGCGGTCAAGGTCGTGCACGCGGAGCTGGCCGCGCAGGACGAGTTCCGGCGCCGGTTCGCCCGCGAGGTCGCCGCGCTGGAGCGGGTCGGCGGCACCGGCACCGCGCCCGTCCTCGGCTCCGACACCACCGCCGGCTCGCCGTGGGTCGCCATCGGGTACGTCCCTGGCCCCTCGCTGCGGACCGTGGTCGGCGACGAGTTCGGGCCGTTGCCGCCCGCGACCGTACGGACCCTGGCCTCGGGACTCGCCCGCGCCCTCGACCACATCCACGCCGCCGGGCTCGTCCACCGCGACCTCAAGCCGTCCAACGTGCTGCTGACCGTCGACGGGCCCCGGATCATCGACTTCGGCATCGCCCGCGCCGTCGACCACGTCGCCGAGGGCGGCAACCTGACCACCACCGGGGCCGTCGTCGGCTCCCCCGGCTTCATGTCGCCCGAGCAGGTCCGGGGCGACCCGGTCTCGCCCGCCTCCGACGTCTTCTGCCTCGGGTCCGTGCTCGTGTACGCGGCGACCGGCCGCGCGCCCTTCGGCACGGCGGACAGCGGCGTCCACGCCACCCTGTACCGCATCGCCCACGACGAGCCCGACCTGACGGACCTCCCGCCCGAGCTCTCCGGGCTCATCCGGGCCTGCCTCGCGAAGGACCCGGAGGCCCGGCCCACGGCGGCCGAGATCGTCGAGACGCTCCCGGTCGCCGATCCCTGGCTCCCGGCGGACGTCCTGGCCCGGCTCGGACGGCACGCGGCCCGGCTCCTGGAGGCGGAGGGCAGCCCGGACCCGGGGGAGGGTGGCCGGGGCGGGGCGGGGACTAACGGGACCGCGGGGGCTTCCAGGGCTACGGGTGACTCTGGGACTGCGGGGGCTTCCGGGACTACGGGGACGGGGGGTGCTTCAGGGACCGCAGGGGCTGCCGGGACCGCAGGTGCCTCCGGGACCGCGGGTACGGGCCCCGGGGCCGCTCCCGTCGCGCCCCGGCGCCGGGGGCGTACCGCCCTGCTCGCCGCCGTCACGGCCCTCGTCGTCGCGGCGGCGGCCGGAGCCGCGTACACCTACTGGCCCCAGGACGGCGACACCGGCGGGGGCGGGAGGAACGGCTCCTCCGCCGGCCCCTCCGGCATCGTCCCGGCCGCCTTCCTCGGCGCCTGGGAGGGTGTCCTCAAGGGCTCGGCGAACGTCCCGTACGAGACCAGCCGGATCGAGATCACCCAGGGACCCGCCGGTGCCAGGGCCGCCGTCTACACCCACGTCACCGGCGAGCAGCTCTGCATGGGCCGGGCCACCCTGGTCTCCGCCACCGAGGGCGAGCTCGTCCTCGGCGAGGCGGAGATCACCGCGAGCGTGCCCGCCCGGCGCTGCACGCCGGCCGCCCGCCAGACCCTGCGGCTGCGCTCGGCCGATGTCGTCGAATGGGGCTCCGGCGTCGCCACGAGCACCTTCCGCCGGGTGAAGGCGGGCACGGACGTCGTGCCCGCCGCGTACGTCGGCACCTGGAAGCAGGCGCCGGACACGATGAACCAGCCCGACCCGGACCGCTGGTCCTACCGGGTGACCGTCAGCCAGGGCCCGGTCGGCGCACCGCTCGTCCGGTTCGAGCAGTCGTACCCGCGCATGGACGACCAGGGCAACGCGCTCGCCGAGGACATCGACTGCGCCACCACCGCCCTCGTCGGCGCGGCGGGCTCCCTGCTCGTCATCGGCCCCGAGACCCGCGACCCGGGCAGCTGGGACCCGGACTGCGTCGAGAACGGCTCCAGCAACCTGCGCATCGTCCCGTACCAGGGCAAGGACCGGCTCCAGGTCTACGGGATGTCGGCGGAGGGGGAGCCGGCCGAGTTCGTCCGGGACAAGCCGTAGCGGACACCGGGCTACCGCGCGAGGAGTTCGAGCGCGGTCCGCACGGACTCCAGCAGGGGCTGGCCGATGCCGCCGACGGTGGCGGCGACGGCCAGGAGGACCTGGAGCGCGCCGCGCCGCCGGTCCGGCACCGCGAGGTCGGTCGTCGCGCCGTCCACGGACTCCAGCGCCCCGGCCGGAAGGCTGCCGCGCAGCTCCTCGACCTGCTGGAGAACCGCCGCCAGGGCCCGTTCGAGGTCGGGCGAGCCGTGGTGGTGGACGATGCCCTGATTGCCCTGGCCGCCGTGCATGTTCACGACGTCGCCGTAGTAGTGGTCCCCGCTCACTTCGCCACCCCCGTGTTGCCGCTGCCGCCGTACATGTTCACCGAATCCCCGAAGTGGTAGTTGCCGTAGTTCGTGATCGCCAGCGCCGCCACGTGGGCGTGCAGCTCCGCGTCCGGCTTGTCGATCGCCTCGGCGATCGCGTGGACGAGGTCGTCCAGATGCTTGCGCTTTCCCGTCACCAGGGCCGTGGACCGGCCGTTCGTCTCGACGGCGAGGACGTCGTGGGAGCCGGCGAAGACCACCGAGGCCATGTCGGCGAAGTAGTAGATCAGCAGGAACACCACGAAGACCGTGGCGATCGAGAGGAACCCGTCGAGACCGCTGTCGGATCCGGACGAGTCCCACGAACTCGACGACGAGTCGGTGAAGTTGGCCAGGATCAGGAGGACGACGAGCGTGACTCCTCCCCGCTTCAGGAAGTGGGCGAGGGCCTCCCCGCGCCGGGGCCGCAGCACGAAGGTGTGGACACGGACGATGTTCTCCAGCGGATAGGCGCCGCCGTGCACCCACAGCAGCCGCTTGCTGATGACCAGTCCGTGCCGGATCGGCGTCCCGACCGGGGCGGCCGGGGCGTCGGCGGACCTCCCCGGCTCGTTCCACGGCCTCGGCGGCCGGGACGGCGGCCCGGGCGGTCTCGTCGGCTTCGGCGGCGGCGTTTCGTTCGTTCCCATGCATCCCCCCGAGTGGAACCGCTACGACGTGCCCCTCATTACGCACCCGAACCACCTTTCCCACAAGGGGAGTTCAGGTCTCTCTGTGGACGGCGTCGGCCGCCGCGCGCGCGTAGTCCCGGACCAGGGGGCGGTCGTCGGAGGCGCGCCAGGCGACGGCGAAGCGGCTCGGGGTGACGTCGCGGACGGGGCGGGTGACGACGCCGCCGCGGGTCAGCAGCGGCGCGTTCCCGGCGGCGACCAGACAGATCCCCAGGCCGCCGACCAGGGCCTCGTACGCCTCGTCCGCGCTGGCGATCTCGGCGCCGACGACCGGCGGGCGGCCGCCCCGGGCCTCCACGGCCAGCCAGTGGTCGCGGAGTTCGGGCCCGGTGCCGGGCAGGGCGAGGAACGGCTCGTCGAGGAGGTCCGCCATGGCAAGGGTGGCGCGGGCGGCCAGCGGATGGGCCTCGGGAAGGGCGGCGAGGCGCGGTTCGGCGGCGACGACGACCCAGCGGAAGCGGTCCGGACCGATCATCGGCAGCCACACGAACGCCACGTCGCTCGTGCCGTCCGCGAGCCCCGCCGTCGGGTCCTCCCAGCCCACCTGACGCAGCCTGAGCCGCGCCTCCGGGTGCGCCTCGGTGAACCGGGACCGGATCGCGGGCAGCAGCCCGCCGCGCCCCGGACTGGTGGTCATCCCGACGACGAGGGTCCGGTCTGCGGCCGTCCGGGCCCGCTCCACCGCCCCCCTGCCCTCCTCCCACGCGGCGAGCACCGCCCGCGCGTGCGGCAGCAGGGCCGTACCGACGGGGGTGAGGGCCACGCCCCGCCGGTCCCGGTCGAAGAGCGCCGCCCCGAGCTGCCGCTCCAGCGCCCGGATCTGCTTGCTGAGCGCGGGCTGCGAGACGTACAGCCGGGCGGCGGCCCGCGTGAAGTGGAGCTCCTCGGCGACCGCGAGGAAGTACCGCAGCTCCCGCCCGTGCACATCCATGCCCTCTGGCTATCACGGCGGATCTTGGACAGGCAACGGCCCGCCGTCCCAAGCTTGTCGGGACGGAGAGACCGATACGAGCAGGGGGAACACGCACATGAGCAAGGTCTGGCTGATCACCGGGGCCAACAGCGGGTTCGGGCGCGCCTTCGCCGAGGCCGCGATCGCCGCCGGCGACGTCGTCGTCGCCGCGGCCCGCCGCACCGAGACCCTGGACGACCTGGTCGCCGCCCACCCCGACCAGGTCGATCCGGTCGCCCTCGACGTCACCGACACGGCCGCGGTCGACCGGGTCGTCGCCGGCCTGGTCGAGCGGCACGGCCGCGTCGACGTCCTCGTCAACAACGCGGGCCGCACCCACGTCGGCTCGGTCGAGGAGACCGCCGACGCGGAGCTGCGCTCGCTCTTCGACGTGCACGTCTTCGGGCCCGCCGCCCTGACCCGCGCCGTCCTGCCCCACATGCGGGCCCGCCGCTCCGGCGCGATCGTGCAGCTCAGCAGTGTCGGCGGCCAGATGTCGATGGCCGGCTTCGGGGCCTACAGCGCGACCAAGTTCGCCCTGGAGGGCCTGTCCGAGGCGCTCGCCGCCGAGGTCGGACCGCTCGGCGTGAAGGTCCTCATCGTCGAGCCCGGCGCCTTCCGCACCGGCCTCTTCGGCAACCACAGCCTCAGCGGCGACGGCATCGCCGACTACGCCGACACCGTCGGCGCCACCCGCGGCTTCGTCGAGACCGGCGGCGGCACGCAGGCCGGCGACCCGGCGAAGGCCGCGGCGGCCGTCATCGCCGCGCTGGACGCCGACGAGACCCCGCTCCGCCTCGCCCTCGGCGACGACTCGATCGACACGATCCTGGGCCACCTGGACCAGGTCCGCTCGGACCTCACGACCTGGGAGAAGGTCGGCCGCGACACGAAGCTCGACGCCTGAGCCACGCCCGCCCTCCTGGGGGGGGTGAGGCACGACGAAGGGCCCGCACCCCGGTCCGGCCGGGGTGCGGGCCCTTCGTCACGCGCTCCTAGAGGAAGGAGTTGATCTCGATCGTCTCGGTGCGGCCGGGGCCGACGCCGATCGCGGAGATCGGGGCGCCGGACATCTCCTCCAGCGCCTTCACGTACGCCTGCGCGTTCTTCGGCAGGTCCGCGAAGGTCTTCGCCTTCGTGATGTCCTCGGACCAGCCCGGCAGCATCTCGTAGATCGGCTTCGCGTGGTGGAAGTCGGTCTGCGAGTAGGGCAGCTCCTCGACGCGCTTGCCGTCGATCTCGTACGCGACGCAGACCGGGATCTGCTCCCAGCCCGTGAGCACGTCGAGCTTGGTGAGGAAGAAGTCCGTCAGGCCGTTGACCCGGGTCGCGTAGCGCGCGATGACCGCGTCGAACCAGCCGCAGCGGCGGTCACGGCCGGTGGTCACACCGCGCTCGCCGCCGATGCGCCGCAGCGCCTCGCCGTCCGCGTCGAAGAGCTCCGTCGGGAACGGGCCGGCGCCGACACGGGTCGTGTACGCCTTCAGGATGCCGATCACGCGGGAGATCTTCGTCGGGCCCACGCCCGCACCCGTGCAGGCGCCGCCCGCGGTCGGGTTCGAGGAGGTGACGAAGGGGTACGTGCCGTGGTCGACGTCGAGCAGGGTGCCCTGGCCGCCCTCGAAGAGCACGACCTTGTCGTCGTCGAGCGCCTTGTTCAGGATCAGCGTGGTGTCCGCGACGAAGGGCTTGATCTGCTCCGCGTACTGGAGCATCTCCTCGACGATCTGCTCCGCCTCGATCGCGCGGCGGTTGTACAGCTTGGCGAGGAGCTGGTTCTTGCCCTCCAGCGCCGCCTCGACCTTCTGCGCGAGGATCGACTCGTCGTACAGGTCCTGGACCCGGATGCCGACGCGGTTGATCTTGTCGGCGTAGGTCGGACCGATGCCCCGACCCGTGGTGCCGATCTTGCGCTTGCCGAGGAACCGTTCCGTCACCTTGTCGAGGGTGACGTTGTACGGGGTGATCAGGTGGGCGTTGCCGCTGATCAGGAGCTTCGACGTGTCGACGCCGCGGTCGTTCAGCCCGCTCAGCTCGGAGAGCAGGACCGCCGGGTCGACGACGACACCGTTTCCGATCACCGGGGTGCACCCCGGGGAGAGGATTCCGGAAGGGAGGAGGTGGAGCGCGTACTTCTGGTCGCCTACGACGACCGTGTGGCCGGCATTGTTGCCGCCCTGGTAACGCACCACGTAGTCCACGGATCCACCGAGCAGGTCGGTGGCCTTTCCCTTGCCCTCGTCACCCCACTGAGCACCGAGCAGCACAAGTGCGGGCACAGGCGTACACCCCTTCCGGGTGGGGCATGTCCAAGGTCAGGGGGCATACGCCGCCTCACCGGTGTGCCCCGGAATAGACGAAGCCCCTGGCGCAATAGCGCAAGGGGCTCTTGCACAAAGATGCTACCCGAGGAAGGACCGAGGTGTCGGATCACGACCAGCTGCTGGTCATCGTCGACCCGGTCGCCCGCCGAAGTGACGGCGAGTCCGTACGGATCGCGAAGGATGTCCTGTCCGCGGGCGCCGAGGCGAAGATCTGCCTGCCGGACGGGCCGGAGGAATTCTCCCGGGCCCTGGCCCGGCGCGGCTCCCGGCGCCCCGTGGTGCTCGGCGACGACCGCGCGCTGCTCCGCACGGTGGCCCTGCTGCACCGCGAGCGGGAGCTCGCCGAGGGGGCCCTCTCACTCGTCCCGATCGGCGCCCCGGACGCCCTGGAAGTGGCCCACGCGCTCGGCGTGCCGCACTCCACACCGGCGGCGGCCCGGGTGGTCCTGCACGGAGCGGTGCGCCGCCTCGACCTGCTCGTCGACGACAGCGACGGCGTCGTCCTCGGCGACCTGTGGGTCCCCGGCACCCCCGCCGCCGTCCCCGCCGCGCCCACCGTCTGGGGCACCTGCCGTTCCCTCGTCCGCACCCTGGTCCGCCCGGCGCCCGCGCCCGCCGCGCGGCTGAGGGTGGAGGCGGACGGGGTGCTGCTCGCCGACGTCGACGCGCCGGTGGAGGGCCTGACGGTGCGGGCCGTGGGCGGCTCGGCCGAGGTCACCGTCCGCCCGGCCGCGGCTCCGGCCCGGCACGCGACCGCCCGGACGATCACGGTCTCGGGCCCGGACTTCCGCTACCGCGCGGACGGCCGGCTGACGGGACCGGTACGCCGCCGGACGTGGACGGTACGGGCGGGGGCGTGGGGGCTGACGCTGCCTCGGGACACGGCTTGACGGGGCGGGCGGTCGGGTGTGGGGGCTGACCCTCCCGAGGACGCAGCCTGACGGTACGGGCGGTCGGGCGTGGGGGCCTGACCCTCCCGAGGACGCAGCCTGACGGTACGGGCCGAACCGCTCCTCGCGGGCGCCCTCGGCCGGCTCCGCCGGGCCGCCGGGCACCTGGCGATCGCCTTCGGCGGCTCCGTGCTGATCCTGGCCCTGGCCGGACTCGGCCTGCAGCTGGCGGCCGTCCGGGCGCTCGCCGCCCTCTCGTACGGGCACGAGCCCGGCCCCGTGATGGGCGCCGCGCTCGTGCAGCTGCCGGCCGTCTGGGCGCTCGCGGGGCTCGCGGTGCTGCGACGACGGGCTGAGGCGTGCCGTCGCACTCCCGTCCGCCCCGGGACGCCCGGCACGCCCTGAGGCCGTCCTCCGCGGTCAGGACCTGGCCGGGGACTCCGGCATGAGCGTGCGGGCCAGCACCTCCAGCGCGTCGGTGACCTCGCGCAGGCGGTGCGGGTCGTCGGACCCCAGCGCCGCGGCGAGGGCGCCCTCGATCCGGGTGGCCCTGACCTCGGCCACACGGTCCGAGACCTCGGCGGCCGGGCGGACGAGGACGCGGCGGCGGTCGGCGGGGTCCGGCACGGCCCGCACCGATCCGGCCTCCTTCAGGCGGGCCACGGCGGTGGACACCTGGCTCTGCGGCAGGCCGGTCCGGGCGGCGATCTCGCCGACGGCGCTGTCGGGGTGCGCCGCGATGTCGCCGGCGACGATCAGCACCAGCCGTGCGCTGCCGGCGTAGCGGCCCTCGCCGCCGGGGGGCTCGGGCAGCGACTCCTCGCCGATCTTCATCAGGACACGGCCCAGCAGGAACAGTTCGGCTCCATTCACCCCGTCAACATACATCCATTTCGATTCATCCATCTTGATGCATCAGGATTGATGTATCGAATTGGATAGAATATTGTCGAGGAAGACGGCGGACGCGAGGCCCGCCGCGCACCGAGGGGGAGCAGCATGACCGGGACCGCCACCGCGACCGCCAGGACCGCGACCGCAACGACCACCGCTACCGCCAGGGCGACCACGACCGCGACCACCGGCACGCTCGACGTGCCCGGCGCGGTCCTGCACTACCAGGTCCGGGGCGCGGGATCGACGCTTCTGATCTCGCAGAGCGGGGAGGGCGACGCCGACCGCAGCACCGACCTCGTCGACCGGCTCGCCGACTCCTACCGCGTGATCACCTACGACCGCCGCGGCCTCTCCCGCAGCCGGCTCGACGACCCGGAGCGGGGGGCGACGCTGGTCGAGCACGCGGACGACGTCCACCGCCTCCTCGGCGCCCTCACCGACGCGCCCGTCCTGATGCTCGGATGCAGCCTGGGGGCCGTCATCGGGCTGCACGCGGCGGTGCGCCACCCCGGCCTCCTCCGCACGCTCGTCGCCCACGAGCCGGTCGCCCCGCGCCTGCTGCCCGGGGCGGAGCGCGCCCGCCACGAGCGGGAGCTCACCGCACTCCAGGAGCTCTACGCCCGAGGGGGTCTCGGCGCCGCGCTGCCGGAGATCGCCCGGACCCTGGGCATAGACCCCGCCCGCGCCGACGCCGAGCCGGGCCTGACGCCCCAGCCGATGAACGCCCGGCGCATCGCCAACTTCGACCACTTCATCCGTCACGACTTCGGCGCGATCGTCCACGACACCCTCGACCCCGCCGCGCTGGCGGGCACCGGCACGCACATCGTCCCGGCGGCCGGACGCACCACGCCCCGCACCGTCTTCGACCACGCCTGCGCGACCGCGCTCGCCGGGCTCGTCGGCCATGAGCCGGCCGAGTTCCCCGGCGGCCACAACGGCAACACCAGCCACCCGGAGGCCTACGCGGCGCGTCTGCGCCAGGTCCTGGCGGAGACGTGCTGAGCCGGGGGGCGGGGTCACAGCTCCACGAGCAGCTCCTCGAAGCCCCGGATGACGTAGCCCGGCTTCCACGTCGGTTCCGCCGCGAGCCGCAGGCCCGGGGCCTGCCGCAGCAGCTCGCCGAAGACGGCGGTCAGTTCGAGGCGGGCGAGCGGGGCGCCGAGACAGTAGTGGATGCCGGCGCCGAAGGTGACGTGCGGGTTGTCGGCCCGTTCGAGGTCGAGGACGTCGGCGGTGGGACCGAAGCGGGCGGGGTCGCGGTTGGCCGAGCCGAAGAGCAGGGCGACCTCGGATCCGCGCGGGATGGTCACGTCGCCGAGCTGGATGTCGTCGAGGACCCAGCGCTCGAACATCTGGAGCGGGGTGTCGTGGCGCAGGAGTTCTTCCACAGCTGTGGACAACTTTTCGGGATCCGGACGGACGCCCTGCCGGAGGAGCGTCCACGAGCCGTTGACCGTGGTGTTCACGGTGGCCTCGTGGCCCGCGTTGAGGAGCAGGACGCAGGTGGAGATCATCTCCTGCTCCGTCAGCTCCTCCACCGCGATCAGCGAGGAGATCAGGTCCTCCCCCGGGCTCTTGCGCCGTCGCGCGATCAGCTCCCGCAGGTACGCGGAGAACGCGACCGAGGCCTCGACCGCCCGCCGGGCGGTCTCCTCCGAGGGGTTCAGCTCGAACATCCCGCAGATCGCCGCCGACCAGGGCCGCAGCAGCCGCCGTTCCTCGTCCTCCTCGGGGACGCCCAGCATCTCGGCGATGACCGCGACGGGCAGGGGCTCGGCGACGGCGGACAGCAGATCGCCGCCGCCCGCCGCCACCAGGTCGCCGACGAGACCGGCGGCGAGCCGCCGCACCGTCGGGGCCAGGTTCTCCACGGTCCTCGGTGTGAAGGCCTTGGAGACGAGCCGCCGGATCCGGGTGTGGTCGGGCGCCTCCAGATCGAGCAGCCCGTGGTCGTTGAGCGTGTGGAACGGTTCGTGGGCGGCGTCCGGAGGCGTGCGCCCGAACTCCTCGTGCGTGAAGCGATGGGTGTACGTCCGGCCCAGGCGCCGGTCCCGCAGCAGCGCCGACACGTCCTCGTGGTGCGGGATCAGCCACTGGCGGGTGGGGCCGTGCCAGTGGGCGCGGCCGGCGGCGCGCAGCCGGGCGTAGGCGGGATAGGGATCGGCGACGAACTCCGCCGACCAGGGGTCGTACACAGCGTCCTCAGCGTCCATGCCCGGACGCTACCCCCGCCACCCCACCCCGGCGCCCGCCGCACACCGCTTCCTGCCCGCCCCCGACGCGCACCCGTCGCGACACACACCCGTCGCGGCCCGCCCCCGGAACGCACGCGCCCCGCCCCGACCGGTCAGCCGCCGACGCGGACCAGGCCCGCCTCGTACGCGAAGACGGCCGCCTGGGTGCGGTCGCGGAGGCCGAGCTTCACCAGGATCCGGCTGACGTGCGTCTTGATCGTGGACTCGGCGACGACGAGATGGTCGGCGATCTCGGCGTTCGACAGGCCCTGGGCGATGAGGACCAGGACCTCCGTCTCCCGCTCCGTCAGCTCGCCGATCTGGGCCATCGCGGGCGGGCGCGGAGACGTACCCGGCGCCTTCGCGAACTCGGTGATCAGCCGGCGGGTGACGGTCGGCGCCAGCAGCGCCTCGCCGGCCGCGACGACCCGGACGCCCTCCGCGAGCTGCCGGGCCGAGGCGTCCTTGAGCAGGAAGCCGGACGCTCCGGCGCGCAGCGCCTGGTACACGTACTCGTCGAGGTCGAAGGTCGTCAGGACCAGCACCTTCGCGTCCGCGTCGGCGGCGACGATCTCCCGGGTGGCGTCGATGCCGTTCAGCTCGGGCATCCGGATGTCCATGAGGACCACGTCGGGGCGGAGGGCGGCGACCTGCGCGATCGCCTCCCGGCCGTTGACCGCCTCGCCGACGACCTCGATGTCCGGCATCGCGCCGAGCAGCACCGAGAAGCCCTCACGGACCATCATCTGGTCGTCGACGATCAGTACGCGGATCACTGCTCGGCCTCCTCACGGCTCACGGGGACGAAGGCCGCCACCTCGTAGCCACCGTCCTCGGTCGCCTCGGCCGTCATCTCCCCGCCCAGCATCGTCACACGTTCCCGCATGCCGGTGATGCCGTGCCCGGCCCCCGGGGAGGGCTTCACGAGCCCGCGCGCCGGACCGTTGGCGATGCGCAGTCCCAGGCCGCCCAGGACATAGCTGACCTCGACCTTCGCCGCCGCTCCGGGTGCGTGCCGGAGCACGTTCGACAGGGCCTCCTGGACGATCCGGTAGGCGGAGAGCTCCACGCCCTGCGGCAGCTCGCGCACCGCGCCGGTCACCGTCTTCTCCACGTCGAGCCCGGCCTCGCGGACGTTGGCGACGAGCGCGTCCAGGTCGCCGAGGGTGGGCTGCGGGGCGTCGGGGGCCTCGTAGTCCTCGGCCCGTACGACCCCGAGGATCCGGCGCAGCTCGGTCAGCGCGGCGACGGCGTTCTCGCGGATCGTGAGGAAGGCCTGCTCCAGCTCCGGCGGCGGGTTCTCCACCCGGTACGGCGCGGCCTCGGCCTGGATGGCGACGACGGACATGTGGTGGGCGACGACGTCGTGCAGTTCCCGCGCGATGGTCGTCCGCTCCTCCAGGAGGGTCCGCCTGGACCGCTCCTGGGCGGTGACGGTCTGCTCGGCGGAGACCGCGCGATCGGCCTGGCGGCGGACCTGGAAGACGGTGACGGTGAGGAGGACCAGAGCCGCGACGAACAGCAGCGGGACGGAGTCGGAGCCGCGCCCGACGCCGAGGAACACCTCGGAGAAGAGGCAGTAGCCGGCGGTCACCAGCCACATCCAGGCGGCGGTGCGGGGCCGGGTGCGGGCGGCGACGACGGCGAGGACCACCAGGTGGGCGGCGAGCGAGTTCGCCGCCCAGGGCCAGCCGATCTCGTAGCCGGAGATGTACCCGACGAAGGGGGCCGACGCGAGCGAGGCCCAGAAGGCGAGCACCGGGCGGACCAGCGTGAGCAGGACGACCGCGGCCGGGACGGCGGTGGTCACGAGCGCCAGCAGACCGAAGGAGTAGTAGATGCGTTCGTACCCCAGGGCGAAGACGATCACGGCGCAGAAGGCGACGACCGCGTGCGGGAACAGTCCCGCGTAGATCCGTATGCGCTGCGGCAGGAAGCGCGTCGGGCCGGTGTTCACGTCCATGCGGGACAGCGGCCGGAAGGCGAAGGCGTCGTGGAAGAGGTCCGCGCGCAGTCCACCGAGGGCGTCCTGCGCCAGGCGGAACTCGGGGCTGCGGCTCGTCTCGGTGGTCTGTGTCTGAGTCACACCGAAAACGGTACGGGGGGGTGGGGGACC
Organism: Streptomyces sp. NPDC002232; assembly: GCF_042890295.1. NCBI lineage: Bacteria > Bacillati > Actinomycetota > Actinomycetes > Kitasatosporales > Streptomycetaceae > Streptomyces > Streptomyces sp. NPDC002232. The sequence goes on from NZ_JBIARV010000006.1 coordinate 252,997, forward strand.
CGGTCGTCCCGCTGGATGCGGATCCTTCCGGGTCCCCCTTGAGGACTAGGGGGAGCCTTGTCGATCGGGCCGGGCTCGCGACGCCCGATCGACAAGACTCCCCCCGGAGCCCCCGGAGCCCCTAGAGCACGCTGGTGAACTTCGCGCCTTCGCCCGCGTACAGCGAGGTCGTCCGGCGGACGAAGGAGGCGGTGACGGAGCCCGTGGAGCGGTAGACGGAGGTGCCGCCCGCGCCGTAGGCGATCAGGTCCGGGCGCCCGTCGTTGTCGAAGTCGCCGGCGCCGACGAGCTGGGAGAAGACGCCCCAGCCGCCACCGATCCGGACGCGCGGGTCGAAGCCGCCGCGGCCGTTGCCCGGGTGGAGCCAGAGGACACCGGTGGTGTCGCGGGCCACCAGGTCGCCGGCGGCCGTGCCGGCGATGTTCCCGACGGCGGTGATCTGGTTGTAGACCTGCCAGCCGCCGCCGACCCGGACGCGGGCCGCGTACGGCTTCGCGTAGTCGCCCGTGCCCTTGTAGAACCACAGGACGCCGGCGCCGTCCGTACCCACCAGGTCCGCGCGGCCGTCGCCGTCGAGGTCCGAGCCTCCGGTGATCTTGTTGTAGATCTGCCAGCCCGTGCCGACCTGCCGGCGGGCGGCGAACGTGCCGTCGCCCTTGCCGAGGTAGGACCACTGAAGGCCGGCGCCGTCGACCGCGATCAGGTCGCCGGTGGCGGCGCCGCCGAGGTCGCCGACGGACTCGATCTGCTGGTAGGTGTTCCAGCCGGATCCGATCCTGGTCCGCTGGGCGCTCGTGAACGTGCCGTCGACCGGGCGGTCCCGCAGGTCGTCGCGCCACAGCACGCCGGAGGCGTCCCGGGCGAGGACGTCGGTGGAGCCGTTGTCGTTGTAGTCGTGCGGGTTGGCCGTACGGACGACGTTCATGAACCAGCCCTGGTAGGCGGGCTCGCCCGTGCCGTCGGCGAGCGTCGCCTCGGCCTCCACGCCGTACTTGCCGTTCGGCGCGTCCACCCCTCCGATGACGCCGTCCCAGTCGAGGAGGAACTCGGTGCCGGACGCGGGGGCGGTCAGACGCTTCGTGAACTCCTTGCCGGTGGCGATGTGCGTGAGCGTGACGTCCAGGTAGGCATCGGCGCGCGACAGCGTCCACCCGAGGACGACCTTGCCGTCGTTCTTGTCCAGCTCCGCCCGGTCGGGGACGTCGACCTCACGGATCTCCAGCGGCGGCGCGACGACCGGCGGCGTGCCCGTCTCGGCGGTCCTGGTGACGGTCGGGGCGCCGTCGGCGCCCGCCACCACGCGGAACAGGCCGCTGCCGTCGGCCGCCCGGGTGCCCTGGAGCACCGCGCTGCCGTCGGACGAGGAGACGACGCCCGAGGCCGTGACGCCGAGGTCGACGATCTCGCCGCTGGTCAGGGAGACGGCCTGGGCGGGCTTCTCGGGGTTGCCGTGGACGAGCCAGCCGCCGACGAGCGCCTGGTACCACTCGTCGAGGTGGGGGCCGAGGGAGGTCCTCTTCTCCGTGCCCGTCGCGCGGTCGACGGAGGTGACGTAGTCGCCGACTCCGGACTCGTAGCCGAACCAGGTCACGTGGGAGGCGGAGAGACCGAGGCCGCCGTAGCCGAAGCCGGACTGGGGGGAGGCGTACGTCGCCGTCACCTGCCCGGCCGCCACGTCCACCACGGCACGGCCGCCGGTCCGGTTCCCCTCAGGGCCCGTCTCGTACCCGACGAGGACGGAGCCGTCGTCGACGGCGGAGCCGAAGTAGTCGGTGGCGTCCGCGGGCAGCCCCGTCACCTTGCGGCTCGTCGTCGAGGCGCCGTCCTTGGTCACGACGTGCAGTTCCGCCTGGCCGACCGCGTTCGTCACCTGGGCGAGCACGCTCGTCGGGCTCAACACGGCGACGTAGGTGGCGTGCAGCGCGCCGAGGTCGAGGGCCACGGCCGGGGCGCCGGGGGCGGCCATGTTCCGCAGGGTGATCGAGCGGAACTCGGCGGACCAGGAGGCGTCGCCGAGGACGACCACGTCACCGGCTCCGGTGGCCCAGCCCTCGGGGGCGCCGAGGGGGACCGCGCCGCCGTCGTACGGCGTCCACAGCAGCTCCCGGCTGCTGTCGGAGGCGAAGGAGAAGCTGAGGAAACCGGTGGTGCCGGCCCCTCCGAGCTGGGAGCCCTCGGGGAAGACGGCGAGGCCGTCCGCCCGTTCGGCCGGGGCCGCGGGCGCCGCGAAGGCGGCAGGCGCCGTGGCCAGGGTGCCCGCGCCCACGGCGGTGACGGCGAGGACGGCCGTGACGGCCAGGGCGAGACGGGTGCCGGTGGAACGGAGCTGCAAGGTGAAACCCCCACGAGAAGGACCGGGCGCGGCAGTCGCGCCGCCCGATGAGACCTCCGAGCCCTTCGCATGGTTGTACGGATCGTCCGGCTCACCAGGCCAGTTGGGCGATCTCCTCCGCCACCACCGCGCACGCGTCCGCCGCCGGGTCGATCAGCGGGAAGTGGCCGATGCCCTCCAGGAGCGTCAGGCCGACCTCCTCGCCCGCCTTCGCCGCCGCCTCGGCGTACGCCTCGGCCACCGCGTACGGGACGACGATGTCCTCGCGGCCCTGGACGACGGTGGTCGCGATGCCCGTCGGGAGCAGGACGGACGGGTCCGCCTCGGCCGCCCTCGTGCCGTACCGCGCCTCGCCGCCGAGGAGTTCCGTGACCGCGCCGCCGCACACCCCCCGCTCGACCGCCCGGCCGAAGTGGGCGATCGGGGCCAGCGCCACCACCCCGCGCAGTTCCGGCGCGGCGGGCAGCCGCCACGCGGACCCGGCGGGCAGGACGTGCCGGGCGGCGGCCCACAGCGCGAGGTGGCCGCCCGCCGAGTGGCCGGTGAGGACCGTCCGCCGGGGATCGGCCTGCGGCAGGTGCGCGGCGGCCAGCTCCGGCAGCGCGTCGAGCGCCGCCGCCACGTCGTCGAAGGTCTCCGGCCAGCGCCCGGCCACCGGGGCCGTGCCGCCCTGGTGCGGCAGGCCGGGGCCGCGCCGGTACTCGACGTTCGCCACGGCGAAGCCCCGCCGGGCCAGGAAGTCCACGAGTGGGGTCAGGTGCCACCGGTCGTACGGCGCCCGCCAGGCGCCGCCGTGCAGGGCGACGACGAGCGGGGCGCCGGTCCGCCCGTCACGCGGGGCGTAGAAGTCGACCACCTGGTCCGGGTGGTCGCCGTACGCGGCGGTGGCGTCCGGGGCGACGGCCGGGTGCGAGAAGGCCGACGCCTCTTCGGCGGCATCGCGCGCGGCGGGGTCCGACATGCTGTTCCAACCTCTCGGACGTGCGGCCGAATCGGCCTGACCTGCGGGGACGGTACCAGCACCGGAACCCCGCGGATCAGCCGACGATCCGGCCCGCCGAAGACCCGAACCCGCCCGCTCGACACCCGAACCGACCCACCCGACACCGGAACCGACCCGCCCGACACCCGAACCGACCCGCCCGACACCCGAACCGACCCGCCCGACACCCGAACCGACCTGCCGGAGCACCCGATCCGGCGCCTAGCGGAGAACCTCCGCGAGGGTCCTCGCCGCCCGCTCCGCGTCCGCGAATCCCACGTACAGCGGCGTGAACCCGAAGCGCAGGACGTCCGGACGGCGCAGGTCACCGATGACCCCGCGCTTGATCAGCTCCGGCATCACGGCGGCCGCGTCCTCGCAGCGCAGGGCCACCTGGCTGCCGCGCTTGCCGTGCGCCGCGGGGGTCACGGAGGTGACCCGGCCGGCGGGGACGTACGCCTCGACGCACTCCAGGAAGAAGTCCGTCAGCGCCAGGGACTTGGCCCGCACCTCCTCGATGCCGACCCCGTCCCAGACGTCGAGCGCCGCTTCGAGGGCCAGCATGGACAGGATGTCGGGCGTGCCGACCCGGCCCCGGAGCGCGCCGGTCGCCGCCTCGTAGCCGGGGGTCATGCCGAACGGGTCGGCGTGCGAGTTCCAGCCGGGCAGCGGCGAGTCGAAGGCGGCCTGGTGGCGCTCGGCGACGTACAGGTACGCGGGCGAACCGGGGCCGCCGTTCAGGTACTTGTAGGTGCAGCCGACGGCCAGGTCGACCCCGTGCGCGTCCAGGCCGACGGGCAGGGCGCCCGCGCTGTGGCACAGGTCCCAGACGGCGAGGGCGCCCGCCGCATGGAGCGCGGCGGTGAGTCCGGGCAGGTCCTGGAGCCGGCCCGTGCGGTAGTCGACGTGGTTGACGAGCGCGAGGGCGGTGCGGTCGCTCACCGCGGCCGCCATGTCGGCCGGGTCGCGGGGCACGATCGTGTGGCCTGTCATCCGCGCCGCGGACCGCGCGATGTACCCGTCCGTGGGGAACGTCGTCGCGTCGACCAGGATCTCGTCCCGTCCGGCGGGGCTCAGCCGGGCCGCGGCGACGACCGCCTTGAAGACGTTCACGCTCGTCGAGTCGCCCACCACGATCTGCCCCGGGGCGGCCCCCACGATCGGGGCGATCCGGTCGCCGATCCGCTCGGGAGCGGTCCACCAGCCGGACTCGTCCCACGAGCGGATGCGCAGCTCGCCCCACTCGCGGGTGAGGACGTCGGCCATCCGGGCCGGGACGTGCGCGGGCAGCGCGCCCAGCGAGTTGCCGTCGAGGTAGACGGTCTCCTCGTCGAGCGCGAACTTCGCGCGGTGCCCGGCCAGTCCGTCGGCCGCGTCGAGTCGCGCGGCCCTCTCCTCGTACGTCTCAGACATGGCTGCGGGCCGTCCAGAGCTCGGGGAACACGTTCTTCTGCGCGCGCTTCTCCAGCCAGGCCACGCCGGCGGAGCCGCCGGTGCCGGTCTTCGCGCCCATCGCGCGCCGGGTCGCCACCAGGTGGTCGTTGCGCCAGCGCCAGACCAGTTCGGCGACGTCGCTGAGCGCCTCGCCGAGCCGGACGAGCTCGGCGTTCTGGTCGGCGTCCGCGTAGATCCCGGCCCAGACCGCCTCGACCTCGGGCGAGGGCTCGTACCGCTGCGCCAGGTCGCGGCCGAGGACCGACGCCGGCACGGGCAGACCGCGCCGGGCGAGCAGCCCGAGGACCTCGTCGTACAGGCTGGGCTCCTGGAGCGCCTTCTCCAGCTCGGCGTGGACGCGGGGCGCGCCCCGGTGCGGGACGAGCATCGACGCGGACTTCTCGCCGAGCAGGAACTCCATGCGCCGGTACATCGCCGACTGGAAGCCGGAGCCCTCGCCGAGCGCCGCCCGGTAGGCGTTGAACTGGCCGGGGGTGAGCTGGGCGAGCGGACGCCAGGAGTGGTTGAGCGCCTCCAGCTCGCGCACGGAGCGCTTGAGCGCGTCCATCGCGACCGGGACGCGGTCCTCGCGCAGGGCCCGGCTCGCGGTCTCCCACTCGTGGACGATCACCGTGAACCACAGCTCCATGACCTGGGTGGTGACCAGGAAGACCATCTCGCCGGGGTCGTCCGAGCGGAGGTGCTGGAGGTGGGTGAGGACGTCCGCCTGGACGTAGTCCTCGTACGGCGTCGTGCCCGCGAAGTCGAGGTTCGGGTCGTCGACGACCGAGCCGGCTCCGGAGGCATCGGGAGAACCTGAGAAGGCTGACATTTCTGTCTCCTCGATACGTGCTACCGGGTAGCGGTCCGCTCCACCGCGCGCACTCGGCGGTGCGCCACGGGAGCTCCGGTCCCCTCGGGAGGCGCGCTCCTTCGCGCGCGTCCCAAGCGCATCATGACACGAATCGGAGTTCGATCAACAGGGACGCCCTTCCCTCCGTACGGGAGGGAAGGGCGTGCCGCGAGAGGGTCGGGAGACGTCAGCCGAGCGTCTCCGCCGCGGTCTCCGAGGAGTCCCGCAGGAAGGTCGTGCAGCGCTCGTACTCGTCCTTCTCGCCGATGTCACCGGCCGCCCGGGCCAGGGCGTGCAGGGCGCGCAGGAAGCCCCGGTTCGGCTCGTGCTCCCACGGCACCGGGCCGTGGCCCTTCCAGCCGCTGCGGCGCAGCGCGTCCAGTCCGCGGTGGTAGCCCGTACGGGCGTAGGCGTACGACTCGACGACCGCGCCGCGCTCGTAGGCGTCGTCGGCGAGCCGGGCCCAGGCGAGCGACGACGTCGGGTACTTCGCGGCGACGTCCGCCGGCGCCGTGCCGTTCGCGAGCAGCTCGCGCGGACCCGGGTCGTCGGGCAGGTGGGTGGGGGCCGGTCCCCCCAGGAGGTTCTCGTGGATGGCCATGGGCCCAGTCTGCCTCAGGCGCGCGCCCCGCCGTCCCCGTCCCGCCCGGCTTCCCCCTCCCCGGCGCGGGCGTCCCCCCGTCCCGGGTCCAGGGGCGGCGCCTGCACGCCGCAGTGGACCCGGCACTCAGGGTGGCAGCCGGCCGGTGCGGCCGGGGTCCGCATGGTCGTCCAGGCGAGGGCGGCGCCCACCACCAGGATCCCCGCGCACATCGGCATCGCCCGGCGGAACGTCGCGTCGAACTCGTCCGCCGACAGGTAGGCGTCCGGGCCCATCCCGGCGAGCAGCGGCAGCGCGGCCACCGCGACCAGGCCGGCCGCGCGGGCCGCCGCGTTGTTGATGCCGCTCGCGAGGCCCGCCCGGGCCACGTCCACCGAGGCGAGGACCGTCGCGGTCAGCGGGGCGACCAGGGCGGTCATGCCGACTCCGAGGACGAGCGTCGCGGGCAGCACGTCCCGTACGTACGAGGCGTCCTCCCCGACCCGCATCATCAGGAGCATGCCCGCCGCGCACAGCAGCGGCCCGACGGTGAGCGGGATCCGGGGCCCGATCTTCTCCCCGAGCTCGCCGGACCTGGCCGAGAACAGCAGCATGAGCACGGTCGTCGGCAGCAGCGCGGTGCCGGCGCCGAGGGCGGAGTAGCCGGCCACCACCTGGAGCTGGAGGGCAGCCAGGAAGAAGAACCCGCCGAATGCCGCGTACACGCAGAGCGTGACCAGGTTGACGGCGGTGAACAGCCGCGAGCGGAAGATCGACGGCGGCACCATCGCCCGCTCCCCGCGCCGCCGCTCCACCGCGACGAACCCGGCCCCGACCAGCACTCCGGCCACCCCGGCCCACCAGGCCGCGCCGATCAGCGCGTACGTGACCAGGGCGAGCCCCGCCGCGCCCAGGAACGCGCCCAGCACGTCGAACCGGCCGTGCGCCGTCTCGTCCCGCGACTCCGGCACGTGCCGCAGGGCGACGGGCACGCAGATCAGGGCAAGCGGCACGTTCAGCAGGAACACCCACCGCCAGCCGGGGCCGTCCACCAGCCAGCCGCCCACGAACGGGCCGATCGCCGCGCCGACGCCGCCGAAGCCCGACCAGAGCCCGACGGCCCGCGCCCGGTCGTCCTCGTGGAAGCTGGCCTGGATCAGCGCGAGGGAGCCGGGGGTGAGCAGCGCCCCGCCGACGCCCTGGAGGGCGCGGGCCCCGATCAGCACTCCGGCGTTCGGGGCGAGCCCGCACAGCAGGGAGGCGAGGGCGAACCAGACCACGCCGACCAGGAAGACCTTCCGCCGCCCGAACCGGTCGCCGAGCGAGCCGCCCAGCAGGATCAGTCCGGCCAGGGTGAGCATGTAGGCGTTGACCGTCCACTGGAGGACGGCGAGGTCGGCGCCCAGGTCCTCGCCGATGTGGGGCAGGGCGACGTTGACGACGGTCGAGTCGAGCAGCGCCATCCCGGACCCGAGGACGGTGGTGAAGACGATCCAGCGTCCCGTCCCGGATCTCATCCGGATGTCCATGCCTGCATGATCCCGCGAACGCCGCGGCCCCGCCCACCGGGAAGGGTGGGCGGGGCCGCGGGAGGCCGACGGGTCAGCGGGTGAAGTTGAAGTACTTCCACGCGCCGTAGACCGAGGTGTTCACGTCGTCACCGGAGGTGCCGTCCACATACGCCGTGCGGACCCTGGCGCGGACGCCGGCCGCTCCGTCGCCGTCGAACGCGATGTACGCCATGCCGCCGCTGTTCAGCGGGACGTAGTCCTCGCCGCCGGAGCGCCAGGCGCCCGAGTACCAGACCTGGAGCTCGACCTTGGTCCTGCGGCCCGGGTACGGGTTGTTCCAGGCGGTGACCAGCGGGTCGGCGGTCTGGTGGTACGTCTGGTACCAGATGGAGCCGATCTTCGACCACTTGTAGTGCCGGGACAGCGCGGTCGTGACACCGGCCCGCGTGTACACGGTGGATCCGGTGTGGGCGCGGCCGGAGCGGGTGTCACCGGCGAAGTCGGCGGTCACCCAGGTGTCGCGGGTCATCTTCATCGTGACCGACAGCTTGCCCGCCGAGTTGACCGTGCCGCGCTTCAGCAGCCGCTTGGGGTCCTTGCCGTACGGGTCGGCCCAGATCTCCACCACCCGGTTGCGGTACGACCAGCCGAGGGTGGCGGTGTACGTCACGTTGGTGCCGTAGTTGACGGTGCGGCGGTTCTGGTCCAGCGTGAGCGCGGACTTGAACGGCGCCACCTTGACCAGCGCCGTGCCGCTCGCGCCCACGTGCGTGGCGTCGCCCGCGTACGTCACGCGGTAGGTGACGTTGCCCGCCGCGGTCGGGGTGTCGGTGAAGGAGAACGATCCGTACGCCCCGAGCTTCTTCGTCCCGAGGGCCTTGCCCTGGGGGAACTCGGCGTCGTACCGGGTCGCGGTGACCGGCGTGCCGGCCGGCAGCCCCAGCGTCGCCCCGACCGTGCCGGAGACGGTGACCGCCTTGAGGACCGTGCCGGAGGCCGGGACCTTCACGGTGACCGTCGGCACGGACTTGGTGGGCTGGTCGAGGACGTGCAGGCGGGTGCTGCCGCCGCTGGCCGTGGTCACCGCGAAGAGGCGGCTGCCGCCCGGCTCCCAGGCGAGGGCGCTCGGGGCGAGGCTGTCGCCCCCGCTGCTGCTGCCGGTGCCGGGGAAGTCGTACTGCCGCACGGCCTTGGTCTCGCCCGAGCGGTAGACGAACACGTCCGGGGCGTACCAGGCGTCGGAGCCCGCCGCCACGGTGCCGTCGGGCGCGACGGCCACGGCGGCGCCGTGGAACTCGCTGGCGTAGGCCCCCGCCTCGGTGAGGTCGGAGGTCTGCCACACGCGGTGGCGGTTGCCGGCGGTGGCCGTGATCAGCTTGCTGCCGTCCGGGGTGTAGGCGAGGTCGCTGACCATGCCCCCGCTGCCCGAGAGGGACTCGGACGACCGGGCGGTGCGGACGGCGGTGCCCGTGCTCACGTCGTAGGCGCCGATGCGGAACCAGTGGTAGTACGAGGACACCGCGGCGATGGCGTTCGGGTCCGTCGGCGAGGCGACGAGCCGCGGGGCGCCGGAGTAGTTGATCTCCTCGTCCTGGCCCAGGGTCACCACGGGCTGCTCGCCGGACGCGTCGATCGAGCCGATGTCACCGTCCTGGTTCGTGCCGTAGCCGAACCAGATCCGGCCCCCCGCGGGGGCCACGTACTGCGGATCGGTGCCCTCGCCGGTGGCGTACCGGGCCCGCTCGGTCACCGTCGCCGCGTCCAGGGCGACCACCGCGTCGGCGCCCGGCACCGCGGCGTACAGGCTCCCCGCGTCGGCGGAGAGGGCCAGACCGGTGACCCCGGGCAGGCCGGTGACGGTGCTGAGCACCCGGCCCGCGTAGTCGGTCGCGACGACCTTCCCGAGGTAAGGGTCGCTGATGAAGATCTTGCGGTGGACGCCGTCCACCACCATGTCGCCCACGGACGACACGGGAATTGCGGTGCTGCTGTCGGCGGCCGCCTGGCCGGCCGTGCCCGCGACGAGGGCCGCGGAGCTGAAGAGGACCGCGAGCGACGTCGCGGCCGAGAGAGTGCGCTTGCGCACGATGAAGAGACCCCCCACACAACATGGTCTCCGGCCCACGGACATCGGGGCTCGGTCAGCGCAGAGTAGATCACGCCGCCGACACACCGCCCACCGGTTTGCCCGTCAGGCGCGACGCAGCCGCTCCGCCGCCCTGACCAGCGCGTCCACGCCCCGCTCGGCCTTGCTCCGGGGACAGCCGACATTCAGCCGGACGAAACCGGGCGTGCCGTACACACCGCCCGGCATGATCGCGACCTTCTCCACCTCCACCAGCTCCTCCTGGAGGCGGGTCTCCTCGATCCCGAGCGGGCGCAGGTCGATCCAGGCCAGGTACCCGGCCTGCGGGGGCGCCCAGTCCACGCCCGGCAGCCCCGCGAGGCGCTCGCGGACCAGCTCCATCGTGCCCGCGACATAGCCGCGCAGCTCGTCCAGCCAGGCCGCGCCCTGCCGGTACGCCGCGATGTGGGCGGTCAGCGAAAGCACGGCGGGCGAGGCGAGCCCCTCGCCGGTCTCCATGCGGCGGACGAAGGCCTCGCGCTCGTCGGGGTCGCCGATCATGCCGTACGAGCCGGAGAGGGCCGGGAAGTTGAAGGCCTTCGTGCCGGAGGTGACCAGGGCCCAGCGGCGGCCCCGTCCCGGCTCGGCGATCCGGGTCCAGGGGACGTGCCGGTGACCGTCGGCCGTCAGGTCGCCGTGGATCTCGTCGCTGACGACGGCGGCGCCGTGACGCTCGGCCAGTGCGGCGAAGTCCCGGAGCTCCTCCTCCGTCCACACCCGGCCGGTCGGGTTGTGCGGGGAGCAGAGCAGCAGCATCCGGCTGTCCGGCCGGGCGAGCTCCCGCTCCAGGGCCTCGGTGTCCCCGAGCGGGACGCCCCGCAGTTCGCGCCCGAGCCCGGTGACGGCCTTGCGGAAGCCGTCGTACGTGGGGGTGTGGACGACCACGCCGTCGCCGGGGGCGGTCCACATCTGGAGCAGCTGCGAGAGCTGGGAGAGCACCGAGGGCGCGTACACCAGGGTGTCGGGGTCGATCTCGGCGCCGTACCGGCTCGCGTACCAGTGGCGGATCGCCTCGCGGAACTCCCCGAGCCGCCAGTCCGTGTAGCCGAAGACCCCGTGGTCGACGCGCTCCCGCAGCGCCGCGAGGACCTCCGGCGGGGACGCGAAGTCCATGTCGGAGATGGTGAACGGCAGCAGGTCGGGGACGCCGAAGCGGGCGGCCACGCCGTCCCACTGGACCGACCAGGTCCCGTGCCGGTCTATCTCCCGGTCGAAGTCGTACATCTGCCCTCCAGGGACGCACGAGGGCCCGGCACCTCGGGAGGTACCGGGCCCGTCGTTCACACGCTTACTTCAGCTTCGTGCCGGTCGAGCGCAGCGCGGCGCACGCCTCGGTCACGCGGACGGCCATGCCGGCCTCGGCCAGCTTGCCCCAGGTGCGGGGGTCGTAGGTCGACTTGACACCGACCTCGCCGTCGACCTTCAGGACACCGTCGTAGTTCTTGAACATGTGGTTCGCGACCGGACGCGTGAAGGCGTACTGGGTGTCGGTGTCGAGGTTCATCTTCACGACGCCGTTCTCCAGCGCGGTGGCGATCTCCTCGGCCGTGGAGCCCGAGCCGCCGTGGAAGACGAAGTCGAACGGGGAGGCCTTGCCGTACTTCTCGGCGACGCCCGCCTGGAGGTCCTTGAGGAGCTCCGGGCGGAGCACGACGTTGCCCGGCTTGTAGACGCCGTGGACGTTGCCGAAGGACGCGGCGAGCAGGTAGCGGCCCTTCTCGCCCAGGCCGAGGGCCTCGGCGGTGCGGAGCGCGTCGTCGACGGTGGTGTACAGCTCGTCGTTGATCTCGTGGCTGACGCCGTCCTCCTCGCCGCCGGTCGGGGTGATCTCGACCTCAAGGATGATCTTGGCGGCGGCGGCCTTCGCGAGCAGCTCCTGGCCGATGGCCAGGTTGTCGGCGAGGGTCTCGGCGGAGCCGTCCCACATGTGCGACTGGAAGAGCGGGTTCTCGCCACGGGCGACGCGCTCGGCGGAGACCTCCAGCAGCGGGCGGACGTAGCCGTCCAGCTTGTCCTTCGGGCAGTGGTCGGTGTGCAGGGCGACCGTGATGTCGTACTTCGCGGCGACGATGTGCGCGAACTCGGCCAGGGCAACGGCGCCCGTGACCATGTCCTTGTTGTACTGACCGCCCAGGAACTCGGCACCGCCGGTCGAGATCTGGATGATGCCGTCGCTCTCGGCCTCCGCGAAGCCGCGCAGCGCAGCGTGCAGGGTCTGGGACGAGGTCACGTTGATGGCCGGGTAGGCGAACTTGCCTGCCTTCGCCCGGTCGAGCATCTCGTTGTAGACCTCGGGGGTTGCGATGGGCATTCGTCCGCTCCTTGTGATGTGCGGGGTGTGTGCGTTGCGGTCCCTGACCTAGGGGCGACGTCATCGTCGCCGCCCATCCTTCCAGACTCTTGACCTGGCTCCCACGGGCGCGGCATGCCGAAGGGCGGGGTGTTTCACGTGAAACACCCCGCCCTTGGGTAAAAACGCAGGTCAGGACCGCTCTGGGCGGGGTCCGGGACCTAAGTCACGACTTCGCGGCGGTTACGCCAGGCCAAGATCGCCGAGCTGGTAGCCCGTGAGGTACGGCAGACCCGCCCCGTCGATGGCCCCGGCGGCGCCCCGGTCCACGATCGTGGCGACGGCGACGACCTCGCCGCCGGCCTCGCGCACGGCCTCGACGGCGGTCAGCGGCGAGCCGCCGGTGGTCGAGGTGTCCTCGACGACGAGGCAGCGGCGGCCCTTGACGTCGGTGCCCTCGATGCGGCGCTGCATGCCGTGCGCCTTCTGGGCCTTGCGGACGACGAAGGCGTCGAGGCGCTGTCCGCGCGCGGCGGAGGCGTGCAGCATCGAGGTGGCGACCGGGTCGGCGCCGAGGGTGAGGCCGCCGACGCAGTCGAAGTCCAGGTCGGCCGTCAGGTCGAGCATGACCTGACCGACCATCGGCGCGGCCTCGCCGTCCAGCGTGATGCGACGCAGGTCGATGTAGTAGTCGGCTTCCAGACCCGAGGAGAGGGTCACCTTGCCGTGCACCACGGCCTTGTCCTTGATCTGCTGGAGCAGCTCAGCGCGTACGTCAGTCATGCCCCGAGCTTAAAGCCGCCGCCAGCTCCAGGTGGCCTCGACCTCCAGGGGGTCGATCGGCGTGACCAGGCGCGGGAGGGTGTTGAGGCCGTTCGGCGGGCCGGACTGCGGCTCCACGCAGATGGCCTCCTCGGGCTCGTCGTAGACGACGACCCACTCGGCGCGGCTCGCGACCCTCAGCTCCAGCTCCCCGGGCCAGGTGAGGGTGACGTCGACGCCGCCGGGCATGCCGAAGCAGTCGTCCCAGGGGCCGGGGAGGGGGTCGATGCGGCGGCCGGTGGGGAGGTGGTTCTCGCCGCGCTCCTCCTGCCAGGCGGGTGCGAAGGCGATCGAGGCGTCCTGGCCGCCCTGCCCGAGATTGCGCAGGAACCAGGGGTGCCAGCCGGCCTGCGCCGGGAAGGAGGCGTCGGAGGTCTCGACGCCGAAACGGAGCGTGAGGGAGTCCTCGGCGAGCTCGAAGACCTGGGTCACCAGGCCCTTGTACGGCCAGGGGTCGTCGAGCTCGCAGGTGAGGACGGCCTCGGTCGCGGAGGTCCGGGCGGGCTTCCAGGCACGGTCCCGGACGGTGCCGTGGATGGCGTGCGGGGCGGCGTTGACCGGCAGCTGGTGCGTGGTGGCGCCGTTGCGGAAGCGGCCGTTCTCGGTCCGCCCGCACCAGGGCACCATCGGGAAGCTTCCGAACCGCTCGCCCTGGCGCAGCACCTCGGTGCCGCCGATGCGCAGGCTCTCGATCCGGCAGCCGTTCTCGGGGTCGATGGTCAACTCGGCGTCGCCCGCCGTCAGTCGCGTCTGCATGCTCACGCCCCGACCCTAAGGCCTGGGGCCGGGTCAGCGGCGGCGGCGCAGCGCCCGGCCGACGACGACGGCGGAGGCCAGCGCGAGGGCCGCGGCCGGCGCGATCCAGCGCAGGGTGGCCCCGGCGCTCGTCGACTCGGGGGCGGGGACGGGGGCGTACCGGCCGCGCGGCGGGGCGTGGTCGACCTCTTCGGCGCTCCGCCCGATCATGGTCCGGCGGGCGTGCGCGGCCTCGGCGGCGGGCTGCGGGGCGGGGAACTCGATCGGGGTGTCGGCGAAGTCCTCGCCGAGGAGGGGTTCGAGGGGGACCGGCGGGACGGGTGCGGCGAGACCCGCGCTCCGGCCGGACGGCTCCTCGGCTCCGTCGTCGACCCCGTCGTCGTCGGTGTCGGCGGTGTCCGCCGCGCCGGCGGTGGTGTCCGCGTCGGTTCCGGACTCGTCGGTGTCGGTTCCGGCGCCGGGGGCGTCGTCGGCGGGCGGCTGCTCCTTCAGGGCGGCCAGCGCCTCCACGAACCGGTCGAGGAGCTTGGCGCCCGCCGCGGAGCGCGCCTCGTCCGTGGCGTCGGCAAGCCGGCCGGCCGCCGTGAGGGCGCCGGTGAAGCTCAGGCTCGTCCCCTCGGCCACCGGGGTGAGGACGACGGTGAGGGACAGCTCGGCGGAGCCCTTGCCGCGCGCCTCGGCGCCCTCGCCCTCGTAGGTGATGGCACCGTCGCGCTCGACGATCCGCAGGGCGCCCCGGTAGGTGATGGTGGCGCCGCCGATCCGCACCTTGAGGCGGCCCGCGAGGGGGCCCGCCGCCGCGTCGGCGTCGCGCTGGAGACCGGGCACGCAGCGCGCCACGCGGGCCGGGTCCGTGAGCGTCGCGCGCAGGGACTCGGCCGGGACGGGTACGAACACCTCATGCTCCATGGAAGCCGAGCCTACTCAGGGCGGGGCGCGGCGTCGCCTGTTTGCGCCCGGCGGGCGGGTCAGGCCCCGTAGCGGGGGTGCACCAGGGTCGAGGGCGGCGGCGCGGCGCCGCGGGTCCGCTCGGCGCGGCGCGCGGCGGCCTCCAGGGTGCCCGCGCCGAGCGACCGCAGGCGGGGCGCGTCGGGGGCGAGGCCGAGCACGGGCGGCCGCCCGCCGCGTACGGCCAGGAGGAAGCCCCAGTCCCCAGGGCCCCGTCCGGTGCCGCCGGTGCGGTCGGCGCGGTCGGGCCCTGCGGCGAAGCCGGGAGTGCGGCCGCTCGCGCTGTACGGGCGGGTCGCGAACCCGGCGGCGCGCAGGGTGGCGTCGACGGTCCAGTAGGTGCGGGGCCGGTCGGTGGCGGATCCGGCGTGCACGGAGAACCGTCCCGTGTCGGTGAGCACCCGGGCGACCAGACCGTAGAACTCCTCCGAGTAGAGCTTGGTGCTGGGGGTGATCCCGGGGTCCGGCAGATCGGAGATCACCACGTCGTACCGTTCCCGCGGACGGTCGGCGGCGTCCCTCAGCCAGCGGAAGGCGTCCGCGGAGACCACGTGGACGCGCGGATCGCGGAAGGCCTGGGCGTTCAGCTCGGAGAGCGCCGGGTCCGTGCGGGCGAGGCGGACGACGCCCGGGTCGAGCTCGACGACGGTGACGGAGCGGACCCCGGCGTAGCGCAGGGCCTCCCGGGCGGCCATCCCGTCGCCGCCGCCGACGATCAGGACGCGCGTGTGCGGGCCGTTCATCGCGGGGTGGACGAGCGCCTCGTGGTAGCGGTACTCGTCCCGGCCGGCCACCCTCAGGCGTCCGTCGAGGAAGAGGTCGGGCGCGTGCTCGCGGTCCCCGGTCACCACGACCTCCTGGAGGCCGGTGTGGACGGCGACGCGCACCCGCTCCCCGTAGACGGCGCGGCGCGCGGCCTGCTCGAAGTCGTCGACGAGGACGGTCGCGGTGGCGAGGACGGCGAGGACCCCGACGTTCACGGCGACCAGGAGCGCGCGGGAGCGGCGGGTCAGGTCGCGCCGGAAGACCCAGAGCACCAGGCCGCCGCCCGCGACGGCGTTGACCGCGCCGGTGACGAGCGCGCCGGTGAGCTGACCGAGCCAGGGCAGCAGCAGGAAGGGGAAGGCGAGGCCGCCGACGAGCGCTCCGACGTAGTCGGCGGCGAAGAGGTCGGCGACCGTCCCGGCGGCGTCGTCCTGCTCCCCGAGCGAGGCCGGCCGCCCGGCCCGGCCCGTCGGACCGGACGCCACCGGACCGGACGCTACCGCCCCGGGCAGGATCGGACCGGACGCGACCGCCCCGGGAAGGACCGGCCCGGGGAGACCCGGGCTGGTAAGGCCCGCCGCCGCAAGCCCCGGACCCGGGAGTCCCGCGCCGGAGAGGTCGGCGGGGACCGGCCCGCCCGGGCGCGCGGGCCGCTGTATGAGCGCCATCAGGAGCGGGATCTCGGCGCCGATGAGCACCCCGATCGCGAGCGAGAACGCGACCAGCACGTACCGCGATTCGCCGAGCCAGGCGAAGGACGCGTACAGCACCATCGCGGAGCAGCCGCCGATCAGCGCGAGCCCGGCCTCGACCAGGCCGAAGCCGACGGCGGCGCGGCAGCGCAGCCGCTTGGCGAGGAGCGAGCCCACGCCCATCGCGAAGACCATCACGGAGAGCACGACGGAGGCCTGGGTGACCGAGTCGCCGATCAAGTAGGAGGCGAGGGCGACCAGTTCGAGCTCGTAGACCAGCCCGCAGGCGGCGCAGACGAAGACGACCGCGAGGACCGGGAACCGCACCGCGTCGCGCGGCGGCCGCACGGACCGCCGCGGAGGCGGCCGGCGCACCCTCGTGGGCGGCATGGTCACGGTCGGCTCGATCATGCCCGTAACGCTACGTCACGACCGCCACACCCCTTGTCACCCACACGAGTGCACATGGGGCTCCAGGCGGGCGCATCAGAGCGTTGCGGGCATACGTGCACCGATCCGTGTCCTGGTCACCACCAACTGCCCTTCCTGCGGGTAGGCGTGCCAGGTGCGCCACCGCACCTGGCCCTCGTGGCGCTGCGCCAGCATGGCCGTGAAGGCGTGCGGGGAGCCGGGGAAGGTCCCCGCGAGCCCGTTCGGGTGGTCGGCGACGAGCGCGAGCAGCTCCTGCGCACGGCCCGCGAAGGAGCCGTGCGAGAGCGTCTCGACGCGCGCCGCGAACTCGTACTCCCATCCGCCGACGCGCTTGGAGACGCCGAGCGGGAGCGGGGTGCTGCTGCCGGCCATGCAGGCCACGGTCTCCGAGCAGTGCCGCCCCTCCTCCTCCAGGAGGACCTGGTGCGAGGCGCCGAGCAGCCTCAACTGGAGCTTGGCGCCGGAGAGTTCGAGGTCGAGCATGGCGAGCGCGGGCAGCGGCTCGCGCCCGAGGGCCCAGGCCAGATCGGCCGCGCGCGTATCGGTGTAGGTGGTCTTCAGGGTGGTGAGCATGGGTCGGCTCCGCAAACACGGTTCGACGGGTGGGCCGGGGGCGCCCCGGAGAAGGGTTCTACGGCAGAGGGGAATCGCCGACTCGGGTCCACAGACGGTCCGAGGGCTGTCTCTGTCAAGAGTGAGAGAACCACGGACCCCGGGCGACTCGCAGCGTTTTTACCCAACTTGCTGTGTTTTCCAACCCCTTCGGGGCCCCCACAGTTCACTTGTTCACTCAGCTGCCGCCTCCGCAGCCACCACCGCCGCAGCCGGACCCGCAGGAGCTCCCCGATCCGCAGGAGCTGCTGCCGCCGCACGAGCTGCTGCCGCCACAGCCGCCACCGCCCCCGTCGGCCCAGCCGCCACCGCTCCGGCGCTTGCGCCCGCTCTTCCGGGTGCCGGAGAGCGGTCCGCCGCGCCGCTTGCGCCCGCTCTTCCGGGCGCCGGAGAACACTCCGATCACCACGAACACAACGATGAGGAGAAGGAAGAATCCCATCGGTACTACCCCCGTTCTTCTGTGCGAGGGAGATGCCCGGTGCGATCCCCCGCCAAAGCCGACTTGAGCGAGTCCAGAGCTTCGGCCGCACGAGGAGCCGGCGCGCGAGGAACAGGTGCGACGAACCGGTGCGGGAGGAACAGGTGCGACGAACCGGTGCGGGAGGAACAGGTGCGACGAACCGGTGCGGGAGGGGCCCGTGCGCGAGGAGCCGGCCCGCGAGGAACCGGTGCAGGAGAGGCCGCTGCGCCAGGAGCCGCCGCGAGGACCCGGCGCCCACCGACCCGGCGCCCACTTGAGCAAGTCCCGAGCTTGCCCCCAGGATGGCGGGCATGACACGACCGCTGCTCAATCGCCGCCTCGCCGAGTTCGGGACGACGATCTTCGCCGAGATGTCCGCGCTCGCCGCCAGGACCGGGTCGATCAACCTCGGGCAGGGCTTCCCCGACACCGACGGCCCGGAGGAGATCCGGGAGGCCGCGGTCCGCGCCCTGCGGGACGGCCACGGCAACCAGTACCCGCCCGGCCCCGGCGTACCCGAGCTGCGCGCGGCGATCGCCGACCACCAGCGCGAGCGGTACGGCCTCGCGTACGACCCCGACACCGAGGTCCTCGTCACGGCGGGCGCCACGGAGGCCATCGCGGCGTCCCTGCTCGCCCTGGTCGAGCCGGGCGACGAGGTGATCGCCCTGGAGCCCTACTACGACTCCTACGCGGCCTGCATCGCGATGGCCGGCGGCACCAGGGTCCCCGTCACCCTGCGCCCCCACGAGGGCAGCTACGTCCTCGACCTCGACGAACTGCGGGCCGCCGTCACCGACCGGACCCGGCTGATCCTGCTGAACACCCCGCACAACCCCACCGGCACCGTCCTCACCCGGGCCGAGCTGACCGCCGTCGCCGAGCTCGCGGTCGAGCGGGACCTGCTGGTCGTCACGGACGAGGTCTACGAGCACCTGGTCTTCGGCGACGCCGAGCACCTGCCGATCGCGAGCCTCCCCGGCATGCGGGAGCGCACGGTCACGATCGGCTCGGCCGGCAAGACGTTCTCCTTCACGGGCTGGAAGGTCGGCTGGACCACCGCGAGCCCGGAACTGACCTCCGCCGTCCGCTCGGCCAAGCAGTTCCTCACGTACGTCTCCTCGGGCCCCTTCCAGTACGCGGTCGCCGAGGCCCTGCGCCTCCCGGCCGCCTACTTCGACGGCCTGCGGGCCGACCTGAGCGCCAAGCGGGACCTGCTGAGCGAGGGCCTCGCGCAGGCCGGCTTCGAGGTCTACCGCCCGGCCGGCACGTACTTCGTCACCACCGACATCCGTCCCCTCGGCGCCACCGACGGCTTCGCCTTCTGCCGCTCCCTCCCGGAGCGCGCCGGCGTCGTCGCCATTCCCAACGCCGTCTTCTACGACCACCGCGAGGCCGGCGCCCCCTTCGTCCGCTTCGCCTTCTGCAAGCGGACCGAGGTCCTGGAGGAGGCCGTCTCCCGGCTCAAGGCCCTCAGCACCTGACGGCGGGCCGCCCGTGGCGGCACGCGCGAAAGCCCGGCCGAGGGGCCGCGGTCCTGGTGGTCGCGGCCCTGGCCGGGCTGTCGTGCTGCTACGGGGCGTACGCCCCGGCGCTCGCGCGCGTGGCGGTCCGAGACGCCGGGGGTACGAGGGGGCTTACGCCTCCTCGTCGCCCGGGGCCTGGCCCTCGGGGGACTCCAGGCCGAACTGCTCGACGATCCACTTGTCGAACTCGATGGAGGCGCGGACCCAGCTGACCGTGGAGGACACGAAGTGCTCCAGGGCGACGCCGGTGCCGATCAGCATCTGCGCCTCGCCGATGAGGCGGAGGGTGGCGGAGCCGTCCTCCTCCTCGTGCAGGTGCGTGTACACCTTCGGCCACAGGGTGCGGCGGTTCCAGTCGTCGATCGCGTCGAGGATCTTCGCGCGGTCGTCGGCGGCGTGCGGACGGTCGTAGAAGGTCCGCACGGAGAAGACCTGCTGCTCGCCCTCGCCGCGGAACATGAAGTACGTGCGGAACTCCTCCCACGGCGCCGCGAGGTCACCCTCGTCGTCGACGACGTACTTGAGTTCCATCTGCTCGAGGAGCTGCTTGACGAGGTCCTGGTCGGGGACGACGGGGCCCGCCGGTCCTGCGGCCTGAGGCTGGGGCTGGCCCCCGAAATTCGGAATCGAGGACGGGTCGATGCTCACCGTTATTTCCCTTCGTACGGATGCTCGCCATCCTCCCCCATGCCGGGCGGTACGTGGCAAGTCCCCCCTCCCGCGATCCGCTGCGGGCTGACAAGATCTGGTCCTCATGGGGGAGAACACGGGGAAGCGGACGCGACCGGTACGGCCGAAGCCCTGGACCTGGGTCTGGGCCTCTGCCGTGGTCACCCTGCTCTGCGGCGGCCCGATCGCCTTCGTGGTCTGGGGCGCGATGGCGTGGAGCGGACTCGGCGAGACGAAGCAGGTGGACTGCTCCGAGGTGATGACGTTCGCCCGGGGCAGCCTCCCGATGGGCGCCGAGGACGCCCACTGCACCGCGGCCCACTTCCAGGACACCCGGGCGACCGCCGATTTCCGGATGCCGCGCTCCGAGGTCGCCGGGTGGCTGGAAGCCGCCTATCCGACGGGGAAGCCGCCGTTCTCCTGCGACGCCGACCGGTGCGTGGACGTGTCCTTCGACGACGTCCTGTGGGTGCACGTCCGGGTCGCGTACGAGGACGGGGGGACCGCCCTCGTACGCGTGGAGGCCTTCGACATGTGAGCCGGGCCGAGGACACCCCTCAGCGGGCCGCCCCGACGATCAGGCCGTCCTCGACGCGGTCCACCCGGACCGTGTCGCCGTCCACGACCTCGCCCGCGAGGATCTCCTTCGCGAGCCGGTCGCCGATCGCCGTCTGGATGAGCCGGCGCAGCGGCCGCGCGCCGTACGCGGGGTCGTTGCCCTCCTCGGCGAGCCACTCCAGGGCCTCGGGCGTGACCTCCAGGGTGAGCCGCCGGTCGGCGAGCCGCTTCGCGAGCCGGTCGATCTGGAGCCGCGCGATCCGGCCCAGCTCGGCCCGGTCGAGCGCCGAGAAGACGACCAGGTCGTCCAGCCGGTTGAGGAACTCGGGCTTGAAGCTCGCCCGCACGACCTCCAGGACCTGCTGCTTCTTCACGTCCGCCGGGGTCAGCGGCTCCACGAGGTACTGGCTGCCCAGGTTCGACGTGAGGATCAGGATGGTGTTGCGGAAGTCCACCGTCCGGCCCTGGCCGTCGGTGAGGCGGCCGTCGTCCAGGACCTGGAGCAGGACGTCGAAGACCTCCGGGTGCGCCTTCTCGACCTCGTCGAGCAGGACGACGCTGTACGGGCGGCGGCGGACCGCCTCGGTGAGCTGGCCGCCCTCCTCGTAGCCGACGTAGCCGGGGGGCGCGCCGACCAGGCGGGCGACGGAGTGCTTCTCGCCGTACTCCGACATGTCGATGCGGATCATGGCCCGCTCGTCGTCGAAGAGGAAGTCCGCGAGCGCCTTCGCCAGCTCCGTCTTGCCGACGCCCGTCGGGCCGAGGAAGAGGAAGGAGCCGGTGGGGCGGTCGGGGTCGGCGATCCCGGCGCGGGTGCGGCGCACGGCGTCGGACACCGCCTGCACGGCCTCGGACTGGCCGATGAGCCGCCGGCCGAGCTCGTCCTCCATGCGGAGCAGCTTCTGCGTCTCGCCCTCCAGGAGGCGGCCGGCGGGGATGCCGGTCCAGGCGCCGACCACGTCCGCGATGTCGTCGGGGCCGACCTCCTCCTTGACCATGGCGTCCTTGCCGTCGGCGCCCTTCGAGGACTCCTGCTGGGCCTCGGCCTCGCTCGCCTCCGCCAGCTCCCGCTCCAGGCCCGGGATCTCCCCGTAGAGCAGCTGGGAGGCGGTGTCGAAGTCGCCGTCCCGCTGGGCGCGCTCGGCGCGGCCGCGGGCCTCGTCCAGGCGCTCCTTGAGCTCGCCGACCCGGTTGAGGGACTGCTTCTCCTTCTCCCAGCGGGCGGTCAGGCCGCGCAGCTCCTCCTCGCGGTCGGCGAGGTCGCGCCGCAGCTTCTCCAGGCGCTGCCGGCTCGCCGCGTCCGTCTCGTTCTTCAGGGCCAGCTCCTCCATGCGGAGGCGGTCCACGGAGCGCTGGAGCTCGTCGATCTCGACGGGCGAGGAGTCGATCTCCATGCGGAGCCGGGAGGCGGCCTCGTCGACGAGGTCGATGGCCTTGTCGGGGAGGAAGCGGGAGGTGATGTACCGGTCGGAGAGGGTCGCGGCGGCCACCAGGGCGGAGTCGTTGATCTGCACCTTGTGGTGGGCCTCGTAGCGGCCCTTGAGGCCGCGGAGGATGGCGATGGTGTCCTCGACGGTCGGCTCGGCGACCAGGACCTGCTGGAAGCGGCGCTCGAGGGCGGGGTCCTTCTCGATCCGCTCGCGGTACTCGTCGAGGGTGGTCGCGCCGACCATGCGGAGCTCGCCGCGGGCCAGCATCGGCTTCAGCATGTTGCCGGCGTCCATGGCGGAGTCGCCGCCGGCGCCCGCGCCGACGACCGTGTGCAGCTCGTCGATGAAGGTGATGATCTGGCCGTCGCTCGCCTTGATCTCGGAGAGGACGGTCTTCAGGCGCTCCTCGAACTCGCCGCGGTACTTCGCGCCGGCGACCATCGCGCCGAGGTCGAGCGAGACGAGCCGCTTGTTCTTCAGGGACTCGGGGACGTCGCCCTTCACGATCCGCTGGGCGAGGCCCTCGACGACGGCGGTCTTGCCGACGCCGGGCTCGCCGATGAGGACCGGGTTGTTCTTGGTGCGGCGGGACAGCACCTGGACCACGCGGCGGATCTCGTGGTCGCGGCCGATGACCGGGTCCAGCTTGCCCTCGCGCGCGGCGGCGGTGAAGTCCGTGCCGAACTTCTCCAGCGCCTTGTACTGCCCTTCCGGGTCGGGTGTGGTCACCCGGCGTCCTCCCCTGCTCTTCTCGAACGCGTCGAGCAGCTTCGATGCGCTCGCGCCCTGCGCGTCGAGGATCTCACCGGCCGGGCCGCCCTTGGCCGCGACCGACGCGAGCAGGTGCTCGGTCGACAGGAAGTCGTCGCCGAGCTCCTTCGCGCGCCGGTCGGCCTCGGCGATCACGGCGAGGAAGTCCCGGCTGGGCTGCGGGGGCGCGACCGTGGACCCGGTGACGCTCGGCAGGGCGGCGAGCAGCCGCTCGGCTCCGGCGCGGACGGCGGCCTGGTCGGCGCCCACGGCGGCCAGCAGGTCGATGATGTTCTCGTTGTCCTGACCGGCCAGGAGGGCGAGGAGTAGGTGGGCGGGGGTCAGGTCGGCGTGCCCCTCGGACACGGCGCGGCTGCTCGCCGCGTTGAGCGCGTCCCGGCTCCTGTTGGTCAGCTCGGCGTCCACGTGCGGTGCTCCTCCTCGAACGTCGTGGGTCGACTTCTCTCTCTGACCCTTCCAACGTACACAAAGTTGAGCCTATTCCGCTCAAGGTATCGGAGGGAGGTGCGTCACGGGTAGTTTCCGGGCATGGCCACAGACCCCAGGAACCCGTCCGACTCGTACCTGAGCTTCTGGCGCGAGTACCACATGTGCACCCTCACCACCCCGCGCCCGGACGGCACGCCGCACGTCGTCGCGGTCGGCGTCACGTACGACCCCGAGGGCGGGTACGCGCGCGTGATCACCAACAGGAACAGCCGGAAGGTCGCCCACGTCCTGGCGGCGGGCGCGGACGGCGCGCGGGTCGCGGTCTGCCAGGTCGACAAGGGGCGCTGGGCCACCCTGGAGGGCGTCGCCCACATCCGCACGGAGGCGGCGACGGTCGCGGACGCCGTCGCCCGCTACGCCGAGCGCTACGGCCGGACCCCGGCCCCGAACCCGGACCGGGTCGTCATCGAGATCGCCCTGACCCGGGCGATGGGCCGCGCCTGACGGCGGACGGCGGAACGCACAGCGGCGCCATCGCGTTTCAGGTCCGCGATGGCGCCGCTGTGTGGGGGAAGTGCCGGAGCGATCTACAACGACGGGGGAATCGCTCAGGCACTGCGGGGGGTGGCGGTGATGGTCTCGGGCTCGATCAGCTGGTGGTCTCGCTGGTCGAGGTTGACGAAGATCATGCCGTACCGGATGGCACAGCGGATGGGCTGTGGAGCGCCTCGGGGGCGGCGCAGACAGCGGTACGCACGGACATCCTCGTCCTGCTCACGGGCGACGACGATCGGCTCTCCGAAGAGCGTGACCTTCAGCGAGTCACCACGGTGGGGGATGGCCGAGGCGAGGTCGACGAAGTGCCAGCCGGAGCGATAGGCCGAGGCCATCTCACGGCGGAACCTGGGGTCATCGGGAACGTTCATGCGCCCGTCTAATTCCAGCCGGGGTCCTGCTGGGGGGCCACGCTCCAGCCCGGGTCACCGAGGAGCGCGGGGCCGGCGAGGTGCCAGCCCGGGTCGAGCGGAGCGGCCTGCACCTGCGCCGTCTCCGAGTGCCAGCCCGGATCCGGAACCACTCCCACCGCGCCCAATGTGGCGGCCGCGATGAAGGCGACTCCGGCCGCCGCGCGTATGAGCTTCTTCATCATCACCGAGCAACCTCACTTGAAGGCAACGTCTCTTTCCAACCCCCGCGAGTAAGACGATGGCTTACTCTCTGCGCCTGCACCACCAAACCCAGGCATCATGTTCCTGAGATGCAGGAGCCTGGGGGTGTACATATGCGGAAACAAGCGGACGAATCAGGTCACCCTCATTCGCACGCCGAACTGTGCGAAGCGGGGTCCGAGCTGTATGCGGCCGCTCTGCACACCGGGCGAATACCCCGGTCAGAGGCGGTCGGAACGCCGTGCCTCCTCGACCTCTCGCTGCTCCACCCCGACCCCGACGACGCGCAGTGGCTCCGCCCGGTTCCCCCGTCCGCGGCCCTCGCCCAGCTGCTCCAGCCGATCGAACGGGAGATACTCGACCGCCGTCGGCGCACCGTCGCCCTGTCGGACGCGTTCGAGCCGTTCATGGCCATCAGCGCCCACGACTCCCCCACCACACACGCCATCACGGTCCTCGAGGGCATCGACCGCATCAACTCGACCCTCGACCGCGTCGTGGCCAACTGCCGCCACGAGCTCCTCACCGTCCAGCCGGGCGGCGGCCGCCCCGCCCAGGCCCTCAGCGAGGCCCTGGACCGCGTCTCCCCGCTCCTCGGCCGCGGCATCACCATGCGCACGCTCTACCAGCACACCGCGCGCCACACCGAGCTCACGCTGACCTATCTGGAGCACGTCGGCCCCGAGGTGCAGGTCCGCACCCTCGAGGAGATCATCGACCGGCTGATCATCGTCGACCGCGAGGTCGCCTTCATCCCGGCCCGCAGCGACCGCCAGGTCGCCCTGGAGCTGCGCCACCCCGGCCTCGTCGCGTACCTCTGCGGTGTCTTCGACCAGTTCTGGCAGCTGGCCGTGCCGATACGGGAGGAGATCCCGTACGACATCAAGACCGACGGCATCGGCGGCGTGCAGCGCTCCATCGCCCGGCTCCTGGTCGAGGGGCACGTCGACGAGGCCATCGCCCGCCGGCTCGGCATGAACGTGCGGACCTGCCGGGCGCACATCGCCAAGCTGGCCGCCGCCCTCGGCAGCGGCAGCCGGGCGCAACTCGGCTATCTGATCGCCCAGTCCGGCATCCTCGAACGGGACAGCTGAACCTCGGCCGGGACAGCGGAAAGAGGCCCCCTCCCTGGGGGAGGGGGCCTCTTTCCGGACGTCGTACGGGGTGCGGAGCTACTCGCCGCGCTTCGGGCGCCACACCACGAGGGCGCTCGCCTGCTGCACGTCGGTGTACGGGACCAGGTCCCGGCGGTACGAGGCGTGCACCTGGGCCTCGCGCTGGCGCAGCGTCGCCGCCGCGCCCTCGACGGCCGCCGACAGCTCGGACACCCGGGCCTGGAGCGCCGCGACCTGGTTCTCCAGTTCGATGATCCGCTTGATTCCGGCCAGGTTGATGCCCTCGTCCTGCGACAGCTGCTGCACCTGGCGGAGCAGCTCGATGTCACGGGCCGAGTAGCGCCGGCCCCGGCCCGCCGTGCGGTCCGGGGAGACCAGACCGAGGCGGTCGTACTGCCGGAGCGTCTGCGGGTGCAGACCGGAGAGCTGCGCCGCCACCGAGATGACGTACACGGGGCTCTCGTCGGTCAGTTCGTACGGATTGCGTCTCACCGGGTCACGCTCCCTTCGCCGCCTGGAACAGCTCGGCCCGCGGGTCCTCGGAGGCGGTCGCCTCGCGGAAGGTCTCCAGGGCCTCGCGTGCCTTGTCGTCCAGCTCCTGGGGCACGGCCACCTCGACCGTGACGAGGAGGTCGCCGCGGGTGCCGTCCTTGCGGACCGCGCCCTTGCCCCGGGCGCGCATGGTCCGGCCGTTCGGGGTGCCCGCGGGCAGCTTGAGGGTGACCGCGGGGCCGCCGAGGGTCGGCACCTTGATCTCGCCGCCGAGCGCCGCCTCCGTGAAGGAGACCGGCACCGTGACGGTGAGGTTGTCGTCCTTGCGGCCGAAGACCGGGTGGTCGTCGACGTGCACGACGACGTACAGGTCGCCGTTCTGCCCGCCGCGCTCGCCCGGCGCGCCCTTGCCGCGGAGACGGATCTTCTGGTGGTCGCTGACGCCCGCGGGGATGCGGACCTGCATGGTGCGGGAGGACTTGGCCCGGCCGCTGCCCTTGCAGACCTCGCAGGGGTGCTCGGCGATGAGGCCGCGGCCCTTGCAGTCCACGCAGGGGTCGGTCAGCGAGAAGCCGCCGCCGCTGCCGCGCGAGACCTGCCCGGTGCCGACGCAGGTCGGGCACACCCGGGGGGTGCCGTTCTTGTCGCCGGTGCCCGAACACGCCGTGCACGGCTGCTGGCTGGACATCCGCAGCGGGACGGTCGCGCCCTCGATGGCCTCGGTGAAGCTGAGCGTCACCTCGGACTCGATGTCCTGACCGCGCCGCGGCTGGGTGCGGGGGCCCGCTCCCCCGCCCCGGTTGAACAGGCCGCCGAAGACGTCGCCGATGCCGCCGCCGCCCCCGAAGCCGCCGCCCGCCCCACCCTGGGCGCCTCCGAAGAGGTCGCCCAGGTCGAAGTTGAACGAGCCGCCGCCGGGGCCGCCGGCCCGGAGGCCGCCGTTCCCGAAGAGGGCGCGGGCGTCGTCGTACTCCTTGCGCTTCTTGGGGTCGCCGAGGATGTCGTTCGCCTCGGAGATCTCCTTGAAGCGCGCCTCGGCGCTCGCGTCACCCTTGTTGGCGTCCGGATGGTTCTCGCGGGCGAGCTTCCGGTACGCCTTCTTGATCTCGGCCTCGGTGGCGTCCTTGGGGACGCCGAGAACCTTGTAGTAGTCCTTCTCGACGAAGTCCTTCGTGTTCATCGACGTCCCTCCTCCCGCGCACGGGTACGGCTGTTACTCGCTGTCCTGCTCGGAGGAGTCGGCGTCCTCCGACTCCTCGGCCTTGCCCTGGGCCCCGGGCTGGGGCTCGGCGACGGCCACGCGGGCGGGCCGGATGGTCCGCTCGCCGATGCGGTACCCCGGCTGGAGGATCGCCACGCACGTCGTCTCCGTGACGTCCGGCGCGTACGAGTGCATCAGGGCCTCGTGGATCGTCGGGTCGAAGGGCTCGCCCTCCTTGCCGAACTGCTGCAGACCCATCTTGGCGACGACGGTCTCCAGCGATTCGGCCACCGACTTGAACCCGCCCACGAGTTCGCCGTGGTCCCGGGCCCGGCCGACGTCGTCGAGCACGGGAAGGAGCTCGGCGAGGAGGCTCGCGACGGCGATCTCCTTGACCGTGACCCGGTCCCGCTCCACGCGGCGGCGGTAGTTCTGGTACTCGGCCTGGAGCCGCTGGAGGTCCGCGGTGCGCTCGGAGAGCGCGGTGCGGGCCTGGTCCAGCTGCGCCAGCAGGGCTACGTCCGTAGCGTCCCCGGCCGGGGCCGTCGCGTCCTCGTCGGACTCGACGGCCTCGGCGGCGTCGTCAGCGGTGGCGCCGGAGGGGACGTCGGGCTTCTCCTCGAAGCCCGGGGTCTCCTCGGTCACGCCTGGCCACCCTTCGGCTTGTCCTCGTCGACGATCTCGGCGTCGACGACGTCGTCGTCGGCCTGGGCCTGGGCGCCGCCCTCGGCACCGGCGGCCTGGGCGCCCTGGGCGTCGGCGTAGAGCGCCTGGCCGAGCTTCTGCGAGACGGCCGCGACCTTCTCGGTGGCGGTGCGGATCTCGGCGGTGTCCTCGCCCTTGAGCTTCTCCTTCAGCTCGACGAGCGCGGACTCGACCTCGGCCTTGACGTCGCCGGGGAGCTTGTCCTCGTTGTCCTTGATGAACTTCTCGGTCTGGTAGACGAGCTGCTCACCCTGGTTGCGGGACTCGGCGGCCTCGCGGCGGCGGTGGTCCTCGTCCGCGTACTGCTCGGCCTCCTGGCGCATGCGGTCGACCTCGTCCTTCGGCAGCGAGGAGCCGCCGGTGACGGTCATCTTCTGCTCCTTGCCCGTGCCCAGGTCCTTCGCGGTCACGTGCATGATGCCGTTGGCGTCGATGTCGAAGGCGACCTCGATCTGCGGGACGCCGCGCGGGGCCGGCGGGAGACCGGTCAGCTCGAACATGCCGAGCTTCTTGTTGTACGCCGCGATCTCGCGCTCGCCCTGGTAGACCTGGATCTGCACGGACGGCTGGTTGTCCTCGGCCGTCGTGAAGATCTCGGACCGCTTGGTCGGGATCGTGGTGTTGCGCTCGATGAGCTTGGTCATGATGCCGCCCTTGGTCTCGATGCCGAGGGACAGCGGGGTCACGTCGAGGAGCAGGACGTCCTTGACCTCACCCTTGAGGACACCGGCCTGGAGCGCGGCGCCGATGGCGACGACCTCGTCCGGGTTGACGCCCTTGTTGGCGTCCTGACCGCCGGTCAGCTCCTTGACGAGCTCGGCGACGGCCGGCATGCGGGTCGAGCCACCGACGAGGACGACGTGGTCGATCTCGGAGAGCTGGATGCCCGCGTCCTTGATGACGTTGTGGAACGGCACCTTGCAGCGGTCGAGCAGGTCGGACGTGAGCTGCTGGAACTGGGCGCGCGTGAGCTTCTCGTCCAGGTGCAGCGGGCCCTCGGCGGAAGCCGTGATGTAGGGCAGGTTGATCGTGGTCTCGGTCGAGGACGAGAGCTCGATCTTCGCCTTCTCCGCGGCCTCGCGGAGACGCTGGAGAGCCATCTTGTCCTTGGCCAGGTCCACGCCGTGGCCGTTCTGGAACTGCGTCACCAGGTAGTCGACGACGCGCTGGTCCCAGTCGTCACCACCGAGGTGGTTGTCACCGTTGGTGGCCTTCACCTCGACGACGCCGTCGCCGATCTCCAGGAGGGACACGTCGAAGGTGCCGCCACCGAGGTCGAAGACGAGGATCGTCTGGTCGTCCTTGTCGAGGCCGTAGGCCAGGGCGGCCGCGGTCGGCTCGTTGACGATGCGCAGGACGTTGAGGCCCGCGATCTCACCGGCCTCCTTGGTGGCCTGACGCTCGGAGTCGTTGAAGTACGCCGGGACGGTGATGACCGCGTCGACGACCTTCTCGCCCAGGTACGCCTCGGCGTCACGCTTGAGCTTCTGCAGGATGAAGGCGCTCATCTGCTGCGGGTTGAAGTTCTTGCCGTCGATCTCGATCTTCCAGTCGGTGCCCATGTGGCGCTTGACCGACCGGATGGTCCTGTCGACGTTGGTGACGGCCTGACGCTTGGCCACCTCGCCGACGAGCACCTCGCCGTTCTTCGCGAAGGCGACGACGGACGGCGTGGTCCTGGCACCCTCGGCGTTGGTGATGACGGTGGGCTCGCCGCCTTCCAGAACGCTGACGACGGAGTTAGTCGTGCCCAGGTCGATGCCGACCGCACGTGCCATTTCGATTCCTCCAGCTGACTGACTTGAGTGGAACTGACTCAAGGATGCACGACGAACCGGATCGCGTCAACAGACATGAGCGGGGTCGACTCAACTCTTCGCCGAGGTGAGCGCTCAACGAGCGTGCCGTTCCCCCGTTTGACCCGATTCGCATGAGAGGGTCCGGACATAGTCTGGACATATCCCAGGATTCCCGCCGAAGGGTGTGAGCGCATGACGGCGAAGCGCGCGTTCGACGTGGCGGGCGGGCTCGCCCTGCTCCTCGCGCTCTCACCCCTGATCGCCGGGATCGCCCTGTCCGTCGCGCTCGGCGGCGGCGCCGTGCTGCGCCGCCGCACGGTGGCGGGCCTGGAAGGGCGGCCGTTCACCATGCTGACCTTCCGCACCAGGAGCCCGCTCGCCGCGCTCCCCCTTCTCCTGCACGTCGTCGCGGGCCGGATGTCGCTGGTCGGACCGTGCCCGCTGACCCCGGCCCACCGCGAGTGCGCGGGCGAGGGCCGCCGCCGGCTGTCCGTACGTCCGGGGCTGACCGGACCGTGGCAGATCAGCGGCCGCTCGGACCTGCCGTGGGAGGAGCGCGAACTGCTCGACCTCCACTATGTGGACCACCATTGGCTGGGGATGGACCTGGTGATCCTTGCGCGTACCCTTCCAGCAGTCCGCAGGCGTCGCGCGGCAAGGTTTGCCTGAGCGACACATATCACCGCGAGCGCCGCTACAGCGCGGCGCCGCGACCGGGTAATCTCAGCAGGAACTCAATAAGTTACCGCTTAGTAGGCCCGCCCGAGGAGCCCGTCATGCAACTCGCCGCGATCATCGTGTCGATCGCCATCACGGTGGTGGCCGTCGCGCTGTTCGGCCGCGCCACCGTGCAGATCTACCGCTTCGTGCGGCTCGGTCAGCCGGTGCCCGCCGGCACGCGCACCGGTGACCCCAAGCAGCGCACCATCACGCTGGTCAAGGAGTTCCTCGGCCACACGCGCATGAACCGATGGGGCATCGTCGGCTTCGCGCACTGGTTCGTCGCGGTGGGCTTCTTCTCGCTGCTCCTCACGATCGTCAACGCCTTCGGCCAGCTCTTCCAGGCCGACTGGCTCATCCCGATCATCGGCGACTGGCTGCCGTACGAGATCTTCACCGAGTTCCTCGGCCTCATGACGGTCCTCGGCATCGTGACGCTCATCGTCATCCGCCAGCTGAGCAAGCCGACCAAGGCCGGCCGCAAGTCCCGCTTCGCCGGCTCCAAGACCGGCCAGGCGTACTTCGTCGAGGCCGTCATCCTGATCGTCGGCGTCTGCATCATGACGCTCCGCGCGCTCGAAGGCGTCCAGCACCACGTGACCGGCTGGGAGCCCGGCTTCTTCGCCTCGTACCCGCTGATCGCGCTGCTCGACGGCCTGGACCTCAGCACGATCCAGTACCTCACCTACTTCTTCGCGTGCCTCAAGATCGTCACGTCCTTCACCTGGATGATCACGGTCTCGCTCAACACCAACATGGGCGTCGCCTGGCACCGCTTCCTCGGCTTCCCGAACATCTGGTTCAAGCGCAACGCCGACGGCTCCACCGCCCTGGGCGCGCTCCAGCCGATGACCACGGGCGGCGCGGAGATCGACTGGGAGGACCCGGCCGAGGACGCCGTCTTCGGCGTCTCCCAGGTCGAGCAGTTCTCCTGGAAGGGCATCCTCGACTTCTCCACCTGCACCGAGTGCGGCCGCTGCCAGTCGCAGTGCCCCGCCTGGAACACCGGCAAGCCCCTCTCCCCCAAGCTCCTCATCATGTCGCTGCGCGACCACGCGCACGCCAAGGCGCCGTACCTGCTCGCGGGCGGCGGCAAGGACATGGAGGGCAACGAGACGGCGACCGAGGAGCAGCTCAAGGACGTCCCCGCCGCCGCGCTCGCCGAGGCCGAGCGCCCCCTCATCGGCACCGCCGAGGAGAACGGCGTCATCGACCCCGACGTCCTGTGGTCCTGCACCACCTGCGGCGCCTGCGTCGAGCAGTGCCCGGTCGACATCGAGCACATCGACCACATCGTCGACATGCGCCGCTACCAGGTGATGATCGAGTCCGCCTTCCCGTCCGAGGCCGGCACGATGCTGAAGAACCTGGAGAAGAAGGGCAACCCCTGGGGTCTCGCCAAGAAGCAGCGCGTCGAGTGGACCAAGGAGGTCGACTTCGAGGTCCCGATCATCGGGAAGGACGCGGAGGACCTCTCCGAGTTCGACTACCTCTACTGGGTCGGCTGCGCCGGCGCCCTGGAGGACCGCGCCAAGAAGACGACGAAGGCCTTCGCGGAGCTGCTGCACATGGCGGGCGTCAAGTTCGCGATCATGGGCGGCGACGAGAAGTGCACGGGTGACTCCCCCCGCCGCCTGGGCAACGAGCCGCTGTTCCAGCAGCTCGCCGCCGAGAACGTCGCCATGCTGAACATGGCGTTCGGCGAGGATGACGAGGACGAGTCGACCAAGAAGCCGAAGTCGGCGAAGCGGATCGTCTCGACCTGCCCGCACTGCTTCAACACCATCGCCAACGAGTACCCGCAGCTCGGCGGCGAGTACGAGGTCATCCACCACACCCAGCTGCTCCAGCACCTCATCGACGAGGGCAAGCTGGTCCCGGTGACCCCGGTCGACGGCCTCATCACCTACCACGACCCCTGCTACCTGGGCCGGCACAACAAGGTCTACACGCCGCCGCGCGAGATCATGTCCGCCGTCCCCGGCCTGCGCCAGCAGGAGATGCACCGCCACAAGGAGCGCGGCTTCTGCTGCGGCGCCGGCGGCGCGCGGATGTGGATGGAGGAGCGGATCGGCAAGCGCATCAACAACGAGCGCGTCGACGAGGCCCTGTCCCTCAACCCGGACATCGTCTCCACCGCCTGCCCGTTCTGCCTCGTCATGCTCACGGACTCCGTGAACGGCAAGAAGAACGAGGGCAAGGCCAAGGAGTCGGTCACCGTCGTGGACGTGGCGCAGCTGCTGCTGGAGTCGGTGAAGACCCCGGTCGACCCCGAGCCTGAGGCGGCGTCGGAGGAGCCCGAGCCGGCCGTCTGATCCCGGACACGTGAAGGGGCCGCCCCGCGCGAGCGCGGGGCGGCCCCTTTTCCGTGCCCTCAGCGGTGCGCGGAGACGAGGGTCCCGTGGAAGTCGTAGGTCCAGCTCTTGCCGCCGGAGACGGAGAGCTTGACGTAGGGCCGCCCGTCCCGGCCGGCGAAGAAGGTGGCGGTGTGCCCGTCGGGCAGCTTGACGACCTCGGGAGCGGGCTCGGGGGCGGGCTTGGGCTTCGGCGCGGGGCCGTGGTCCAGCCAGGAGGAGACGGTCCCGTCGGGCCGCAGGACGACGTGGAGCCCGTCGTGCTCCCCGTGGGCGGGCTTGCCGTGGGTACTGACGAGGGTGCCGATCAGCGTGCCGCCGCCGTAGATCTCGGCGGAGAAGCGGCCGGGACCGTCCTGGTAGACCTTGGCGAGCGAGCCGTCGGCGAGGTCGACGTTCCGCCAGAACACCGACGGGTCGCCCGCCGTCGCGGCGGGCGCGGGGGCGGGCGCCTCGGCGGCCAGGGCGGCCCCGGCGGCCGGCAGGAGGAGGGCGGCGGCGGCCCCGGTGGCGACGGCGGCGGTACGGACGGAACGACGGCTGACTCGCATCGGAAGAGCTCCTTGCTCGGGTCTCTGACGCCTCCGAAGCTACGAGTACGACATTGAGGTGATACGTCTGTTTTGTAACGCCCGTCCGGCGCCTCCCCCGCGACCACGTCACGGCCGGGATCACCCCTAGGGGATGTCACAGCTCAGTGGCAAGGCCGGTCCTGGGGAGCGTCCGTACGGAATGAACGGGTACGTTCAAGGCGTGGCTGGATTCAGGAACGGACGCGGCCGGGACAACCGCCCCCCGCAACAACAACCGCAGCAGGCGCCGTACGGGTACGACGCGGCCCCGCCGCCGCACCCGCAGCAGCAGTGGCAGCAGCCGCCGCAGGGGCGCCCGCAGCAGGGGTACGGACAGCAGGGGCAGCACGGACAGCCGTACGGGCAGCAGCAGCCGTACGGTCAGCAGGGGCACCCGCAGCAGCCGTACGGGGAGCCGGAGTACTTCGGCGACCCCTACGGCCGGCAGGAGAACCCGCAGCACGCGGCGGCGAACAACCCGGGCCACACCCAGATGTTCAGCGTGGACGACCCGTACGCCCAGGGCGGCCCGCCGCCCGCCCCCGTACCGACGGGCCCCCGGCTCCCGTGGAGGCCGCTCCTCACCGGCATCGTGCTCCGCCCGGCGGACACCTTCCTGCGGATGCGGGACCACGCGGTCTGGGGTCCGGCGCTGATCGTCACGTTCCTCTACGGGCTCCTGGCGATCTTCGGCTTCGACAAGGCCGGCGAGGAGACGCTCGACCCCACCTTCTCGGCCGCCCTGATCACGGGCGTCGCCTTCGTGGTCGGCGGACTGATCCTGGGCGCGGTGACCCACACCCTGGCGCGCCAGCTGGGCGGCGACGGGGCCTGGCAGCCCACGATCGGCCTCTCCATGCTGATCATGTCGATCACGGACGCCCCGCGCCTGGTCTTCGCCGTCTTCCTCGGCGGCGAGAACGGCCTGGTGCAGGTCATCGGCTGGGTGACCTGGCTGGCGGCCGGGGCGCTCTTCACCGTGATGGTGAGCCGCTCGCACGACCTCCCGTGGCCGAAGGCCCTGGGCGCCTCGGCGATCCAGCTGGTGGCCCTGCTGAGCCTGATCAAGCTCGGCACGCTGTAACCCGTACGGATATGGAGAAGGCCCCCACCGCTCGCGGTGGGGGCCTTCCGCACAATCAGGCTCAGGCGTGCTCAGGCGTGCTCAGGCGTCGAGGACCTGGCCCTCGCGCTTCACGACGGGCGGCTCGACCGACCAGGGGAAGTTGATCCACTCGTCGGTCTTCTTCCACACGTACTCGCACTTCACGAGGGAGTGGGACTTCTCGTAGATCACGGCGGAGCGGACCTCGGCGACGTGGTCGACGCAGAAGTCGTGGACGAGCTTCAGCGTCTTGCCGGTGTCGGCGACGTCGTCGGTGATGAGCACCTTCTTGTCGCTGAAGTCGATCGCGTCCGGCACGGGCGCCAGCATGACCGGCATCTCCAGGGTGGTGCCGACCCCGGTGTAGAACTCCACGTTCACGAGGTGGATGTTCTTGCAGTCCAGGGCGTAGGCCAGACCGCCGGCGACGAAGACGCCGCCGCGGGCGATGGAGAGCACGATGTCGGGCTCGTAGCCGTCGTCGGCGATGGTCTGCGCCAGCTCGCGGACGGCGGTGCCGAAGCCCTCGTAGGTCAGGTTCTCGCGTACGTCACTCATGCCTGCGACCGCCTCACACCTGGGTCCGATGGAAGTTCATGAACGAGCGGGAGGCCGTCGGCCCCCGCTGCCCCTGGTACCGCGAGCCGTACCGCTCGCTCCCGTACGGGAACTCGGCGGGCGAGCTCAGCCGGAACATGCACAGCTGGCCGATCTTCATCCCCGGCCAGAGCTTGATCGGCAGGGTGGCGAGGTTCGACAGCTCCAGGGTCACGTGCCCGGAGAAACCGGGGTCGATGAAGCCCGCGGTGGAGTGCGTGACGAGCCCGAGGCGCCCCAGGGAGCTCTTCCCCTCCAGACGCGAGGCGATGTCGTCCGGCAGGGTGATGACCTCGTAGGTCGAGGCGAGCACGAACTCGCCCGGGTGCAGGATGAACGCCTCGTCGCCCTCCGGCTCGACCTCACGCGTCAGGTCGAGCTGCTCGACGGCGGGGTCGATGTGCGGGTAGCGGTGGTTCTCGAACACCCGGAAGAAGCGGTCAAGCCTCACGTCGATGCTCGAGGGCTGCACCATGGATTCGTCGTACGGGTCGATGCGCACCCGTCCGGCATCGATCTCGGCCCGGATGTCCTTGTCTGAGAGAAGCACGCCCCCACGATACGCAGAGGGCGCGGACCTGCCCCAATCGGCAGTCGCCCGCGCCCCGGCCCGCACGGCTCAGCGCCGTCCGGCCTCCACCGGCACCGCATGCCGCAGCCGCGCACACCGCGGACACCGGATGAGCCGCCCGGGCCCGATCCGCCCGGCACCGAGCTGCTGAAGCGGGAACGAAGCGGTACTGAAAACATGCCCCTCGGCACAACGGACGACGGTGCGCTCCATCGAAACCATCAAGTCCCTTCCCCTACACACGTGGTGGACGATCAGCCACATTAGGGGATGAACGGGGCACCCTCCGCCACGGCACTCCGCACACGCCGAAGGCACGAACTTCGCCTCAAGTGGCGCATGGGGTACAGTGTGCAACGATGCGGCACGGATCATCCGGCCGTTGTGCGGATGTAGTTTAATGGTAGAACATGAGCTTCCCAAGCTTATAGCGCGGGTTCGATTCCCGTCATCCGCTCTTCTACGAAGCCCCAGGTCAGAGACCTGGGGCTTCGTCGTCGTGTGGCGTGCCCTGCCGTCGAGGAGCATCCTGAGGGCGAGATCGCCGCCGACGGGCCCGGCTCCGTGGCCCTCGGGCATCGGCCGCCCCGGACCTGCGTCGGTCCCTGAACGGCAGGCGCCGCGCAGCCCGTCCGGTCGCCCTACGAGAGGGAGCGGGATGACCGTCGGATCGCCCGGGGACCCGGATCGCTCGGAGAGCTTCGGAGAGGGGTTGCTGGGCGGGCTCCTGGACCGGGCCCATGAGCTGCCGCCGCATCTGGTCGGGCCGGTTCTCGCCGATACGGTGGCGCGGCTGGGGGGACGGGATCCGCAGATCCTGCTCCAGGACTACGGGCAGCAGCGGCTGGTCCCCCTGCCGGTCGAAGGGCTGGCGGGCGGGGAACCGCAGGTCATCGACGACTCGGACGCGGGCCGGTGCCTCCTCACCTCACGCCCGGTCGAACTCGTGCTGGCCGACGGCGTACGGGTCCTGCTGCCATTGGTGTCCGGAGGCGACCAGGCGGGCGTCCTGGCCGTCACGCTGGACGCCGTCGACGACGCCGACCGCCGCCTGCTGCGCAGGATCGCCGGGCTGATCGCCGACATGACCCAGACCAAGAACGGCTACACCGACCTCTTCTTCCGCACCCGTCGCAGCGAAGCGATGAGCGTCGCCGCCGAGATCCAGTGGTCGCTGCTGCCACCCCTGTCCATGGTGACGCCGCGCGTCACCGTCGCCGGCGTTCTGGAGCCCGCTTACGACGTGGCGGGCGACAGCTTCGACTACGCCCTGAACGGGGACACCTTCCACCTCGCCATGATCGACGCCATGGGTCACGGCCTGGACGCGGCCACGATGGCCACCGTGGCCATCGGCGCGTACCGGCACGCCCGCCGCATCAGCGTCGAGCTCTCGGAGATCTACCTCTTCATGGACCGGGCCGTGGCCGAGCAGTTCGCACCCGACCACTTCGTGACCGCGCAGATGATGCGACTGGACACCCCCACCGGTCGCCTCCAGTGGGTCAACGCCGGGCACCCCGCCCCGATGCTGATCCGCCGGCACCGCGTCGTGGGCCGTCTGGACAGCCCCACGACCCTGCCCGTCGGTTTCGGAGGAGCACAGCCGCAGGTCAGCGAAGTGATGCTCGACGCGGGGGATCGCGTGCTCTGCTTCACCGACGGGTTGGTCGAGGAACACGAGAGCGGGCAGGAGGAGTTCGGCGAGGAACAGCTGATCGACTGGGTGGACCGACTGGAGCGGGCGGACCGAGAGGTCCGCGCGGTGGTGCGGGACCTCTCCCAGACCCTCAAGCGGGCCCGGGGCAACGCCACTTCGGACGACGCCACCCTGGTCCTGGTCGAGTGGCGCGGATGAGCCGCGGCGTCACGCGCCGCGTCGGGTGTCATGGCCGCTGCCGTCGGCCGGGCGGCGTGACCGGCGGGAAGTCACCTGGTCAGAAAGGCTCGTCCGGCCCCTGGGCGGAGTACGGTGAAAGGACCGGGAGTAAGTCGGGCACCCGCTCCCACGCGGACGTCGTTTCCGGCGATCAAGACACTGGGCCGCCCGACGGGGCGGCCCGGAGACGGGTCCGCGATCATGACCACTCCCCTCGCACCGCTGCTTTCGGCGCGCCTGTCACTGACACCGAAGACCACCCTCGCCGGCCTCCTGGACGGCGCCTGGTGGCCTCGCTCGCATGACCTGGCCGCCGAACTTCCCTCCCTGGTCGACGCACTGGAGGAGCACTTCGGACGCATCACGCGCATCGCGGTGAACCCCACCCGCTGGCCCGTCGTCCCGCACAAGGTCGCCGTCACCGGGCACACCGTGCACGTCGGCTGGTTCACCGAAATGGATCCCGACAAGATGATCCTGCTCTCCTACACCGTCGGCCGCTGCGATCTCCTGGTGATCCCGCCCGAGACCGAACCCGCCTCGGCCGCCCGGCTCATGACCGCCGCCGCCCTCCCCGGCAGCGTCCTGGCCGCCGGTGCCCTGATGTCCGACGAGGCCGCGACCGGCCGCCGGATGCGGGACGCCCGCAGCAGCGAGGACGCCTGGGAGACCGACGGCGGGGCCACCCCGGCGCCCCTGCGACACCCACTCACCGGCGCACGGATGATCCCCGTGCCGAGGCGCCTGCGGAGGTGACCCCGTGGAAACCCTGATCACGATCGCCGTCATCGCCCTGCTGATCGCGCTCGGCACCCGCCTGATCCACCGGCGCAACGCCCGGCACGACGAACGCACCACCGCCCATCAGACCGGCGCTCCCTTCCCGACCACGCGCCGGCCACCCGGCCCATAGCACGGGTTCGATTCCCGTCATCCGCTCTCTACGGAGCTCCAGGTCAGCGACCTGGGGCTTCGTCGTTCTCCGGATGAGGGGGCACGTGAAGGGCCCGGATCCCCCAGGATCAATCCGGTACCGCCGTCACGGCTGGTCCCTCTTGCCGACGGAGATGTCCCCGTTACGGGTGTGGACCCGCACGGCATGGCCGCTCGTGTCGTTCTTCGTGACGTCCACGGTGACGTCGCCCTTCTTGGCCGCCGTGTCCACCGCGTACGTCGACTCCGGCA
This sequence comes from Streptomyces sp. NPDC002232, assembly GCF_042890295.1. NCBI lineage: Bacteria > Bacillati > Actinomycetota > Actinomycetes > Kitasatosporales > Streptomycetaceae > Streptomyces > Streptomyces sp. NPDC002232. The sequence goes on from NZ_JBIARV010000006.1 coordinate 291,441, forward strand.
GGCCGATCCGCACGTCGCCGTCCTGGCTTCGTACATCGACGAGGTCGGGCGCGGAGGCGAAGTTCAGCTCGCTGTCGCCGTTCCGCGAGGCGACGGTGACCGACTTCGCGGAGATCCTGTCGCCTTCGATGGTTCCGTCGCGGCCTTCCAGGTCCAGATGGGGGCCGCTGAGGTCCGACAACCGCATGTCGCCGGCCTTGGCCGAGAAGTCCGCGGTGAAGCCGCTGGCTTCGACGAGGCCCTTGTCGTTCTCGACTGTGATCGCGACGTCGCGCGGCACCTTCACGGTGTACTGCGCACCGCAGTTGACGGAGACACCCGTGCAGTCCACCGTGAGCGCGAGGGTTCCGCCTTCGAGCTTCCACCCGGCCTCTACCTCGCCGCCGACCTTCGTACCGCTGACCTGACGTGACACCCGAAGTCCCTCGACATCGGCAGCTACGAGTCGCAGATCGGCGGAGCCGGACGTCACGGTCAGGCTCTTCCCGCTGAAGTCGAATGTCCTCGATTCCGCGACCGTGTTCGACGGGGTGTCTTCCGGGCCGCATCCCGTGGCTACGACGGTGAGGACCGCGACGCCCCCGAGGGCGAGCACAGCGTGGGGCCTCATTTTCATTGTTCTGTTCCTTCGCGGTTCTGGACATGCGAGGGCCGCATGCCGAGCTTGGTGGTGGTGAGTTCAGGGGGTGTTCCGTTGCGGCGGCGGGCCACCTGGTCACCGGCCGGGGAACCCGCTGTCGCGGCGGCGGGTCCGTACGGCGCCCCGCTTCACGCGCGCAGAGCGCGGACGGCGACCGTGCGCGACACGCGGACGGCCTGGAGGGTCAGGGCGAGGCACGTGGTCACGAGCGTCACCCCGGCGAGCAGGCCGAGGGTCGTCCAGGGGAGGCCGTCCAGGACCCGGACGACGCTGGTCTCGGCGCCCGCGGCGAGCGTGGCGCTCGCGACCGTGAGGGAGATCGCGCCGAAGAGGATCGCCGTCACCGCGTAGATCACGCCCTCGTAGATCGTCGATCGGGTGACCACGCCCGGCCGCGCGCCGGCGACCGTCACCACGGCGGAATCGCAGGTGCGTTCCCGCCCGACCAGGGCGATCACGGCGAGGCCGCCGACCCAGGACACGACGAAGACCCAGCCCAGCACGACCAGGACGTCGTCGAGCGCGGCGGTGCTTCCGGGCATGACGTTCGCCATCACCATGAAGAGTCCGACGAACGACAGGGAGAGGGCGAAGGGCAGCACCGTGGTGACGCTTCTCGCGGCACGGCTGCGGCACGACCGCACGGCGAGGTGCCAGGCGACCCCGCGTCCGGGCACGAGCGCGGTCCAGAACCTCATCAGCGGGGTGATCACCCAGGGCCCCATCAGCAGCAACAGGCAGATGAGGAAGAGGTTTCCGGCGAAGGCGAACGCCGTCCGCTGTTCGGTCCCGCCGTCGAGTTCGAGTCCCAGCCCGGGAATCCACATCCCGAGCACCCCGGCGAGGAGGCAGAGGGCGAGAACGCCGCGCGCGACGCCGGGCCGCGCCGGGGGATCGGAGAGGTCTCGAAACGCGCGCATCTCCGGCGTCCTGGCGGCCCGGCGTGTGACTCCCCAGCCGCCGAGCAGACACGGGACCACTCCGCACAGCGCGCTCACCCCGATGTGCCAGGGCTGGAATCCGGCCGTGGCTCCGTGCAGGTCGAGTCCCTCGGTCGTCCACTGCCCGAGGGCGGTGTCGGCGACGAGGGGGGCCAGCGGTACCGCCAGCGCGCCGGCCGCGGCGCCGAGCACGACCAGTTCCGTGCGCAGGATGAACCTGATGCGTCTGCGTGGGATCCCGAGGATCGCCCACAGGGCGTGATCGCGTCGCTGGGTCGTCAGGGTCAGACCGACGGTGGACGCGACGACGCCCACGGCCGCGAGCACGGTGAAGAAGACGATGTTGCCGCCGAGCGCGATCGACGCGGACACCATCCGCGCGTCACCCGCCGCCCGCGCCGCCGAGACGGCGGAGAACAGGGCGATGACCGAGCCCGCCGAGCACGCCGCACCGACCACCGCGCACACGAACGTCCACAGCCACATGGACGCCTGCATCCGGATGTCCGACAGGACCAGTCGCATCACGACGTCCGCCCTCCCGCCTCGTCCTGCGACTGCGCCGCGAGGACGGCGTCGCTCACCGCGTGGGAATCGCCCCCGGGGATGACGGCGTGCACACGCCCGGACCCCAGGACCACGACCTGATCGGCACGCGCGGCCGCGTGAGGGTCGTGGGTGACCATGAGGACCGTGGTTCCCTGCGCGGGAAGCGCTTGCAGCCAATCGAGTACGACGTGACCGGACTTGAGGTCGAGCGCGCCGGTCGGCTCGTCCGCGAAGACGATCCTCGGCTGGTTCGCGACGACCCGGGCCACGGCGACGCGCTGGCGTTCGCCTCCGGAGAGCCGGTCGGGGCGCCGCCGCGCGTGCTGGGCGATGCCGAGCCTCGACATGGCGTCGCCGACCCTCGACCTGGGCACCCGACGGCCGGCGAGTCGCGCCGGCAGGGCGATGTTGTCCTCGACCGTCAGCGAACTGACGAGGTTGTACTCCTGGAAGACGAATCCGACGTTCTCACTGCGGAATGCGGCCTGCTCGCGCGGGGAGAGCGACAGGACGTCCGTTCCCAGGACCTCGATGGAACCCGCGGTCGCCCGCTCCAGACCGGCGACGCAGAGCAGGAGCGTCGACTTTCCCGACCCGGAGGGGCCGACAATGGCGGTCAGCCGGCCTTCGGGAATGTCCAGGTCGATGTCGTGCAGGACCCGAGACGTCTCGCGTCGACGACCCGGGACGGGGAAGTCCATGTGAAGTCCGCGCAAACGGATGCAGGGTGTGGAAGCGGTAGCAGCGATGGGCATGCTTCGAGCAAACCAGGGCGGAGCGAGGGCCACACTGGTGCCTGAACTGCTGGAAGGTAGACCCAGGTCTACCTTTTGCGCGATCCGCGGTGTGCGAGAATGACGGGCATGGCGCAGGTTCGTATGGCGCGCAGAGTGCTGACGGAATGCACCGCGGCAATGGCTTTTCCGATTCTGCTGATTTCCCTTCTCGTTTTCCCGGTCTCGTCCCCGGTGGTGGCCGAGACGGACCGGTCGAGAGCCCGGTGGTGCGGTGCCGACACCACGCCGCTGAAGCCCTCCGACCAGAGCTGGGCCCAGTGGGTGTCGCTCCGGCTGCGCTCGCGGTCGATGTGGCGCACCGATCTCCCGGTTCTCGTGACCGCCACCCTCCTGTCCGTACTGTCGCTGCTGGTGGCCTTCTTCGGGTTCATCGGCGCCGCGGTGCTGGTGCTCTCCCCCGTCTTCTGGCTCCTCGGCATTGCCGCGCAGGTCGGTCCGTTCACCCCGGAATCCGTGGGGCAGACCGTCCTCGCCGTTCCCGCGGGTGTCGTTCTCGGCGCGGTCACCGCGACCGTACTGACCGGCACCTCATTTCTTCGCGACCTCTTGCTGCGTTCCTTCTCCCGCAGCCGGGACCCGGATCTGCTCGCGAAACTGGAGGAGCTCCGGACCAGTCGTGCCTCGCTGACAGCGGCCTTCGAATTCGAGCGACAGCGCATCGAACGCGATCTGCATGACGGCGCCCAACAGGAACTCGTCGCCGTCGTCATGCGTCTGGGAATGCTGGAAGCCGCCGCCACGGCCGCGGCTTCCGACCAGGAACGCGTCGTGCGGCTGGCACAGCAGGCCCGGGATCACGCGGAGCGCGCACTGGAACGGCTCAGGGAGACGGTCCGCGACATCCATCCCCGTGAACTGAGCGACCTCGGTCTCGTCGCCGCCGTCCGCGAGCTGGCCGCGCGATCGCCCCTGCGGGTCGAGCTGACCAGCACCGGCGACGACTCCGTGCTTTCGTCACCGACGGCGACCGCCGTGTACTTCACGGTGTCCGAAGCCCTGACGAACATCGCGAAGCACGCAGGCGCGGGAATCGCCCGGGTGGACCTGCGGTGCGCCGCGACCGACGTACACGTGCGGGTGCAGGACGATGGTGTGGGTGGCGCGAGGATCGACGCGGGCTCCGGGCTCGCCGGACTCCGCGAGCGCATGCGCAGTGTCGGCGGGAATCTCGAAATTCTCAGCCCACCGGGCGGCGGGACGCAGGTTTCGGCTTCCGCTCCCAGCCAACCCCCATGGTGATCAATCGGAGCCCGACATTTCCCCGGGGAGGGGTCATGAGAATTGTTCTGGCAGATGACAGCGTTCTGATCAGAGCCGGCATCCGGGAAATCCTGACCTCCCACGATCACGATGTCGTCCGCGAATGCGAGGACGCCGACGAGCTGGTCGCCGTGGTCGACGAGCTGACGCGTTCCGGCGACGCCCCGGACATGGTGATCACGGATGTCCGGATGCCCCCCAAGAACACCGACGACGGACTGCGTGCCGCGATCGATCTGCGCTCCCGCCACCGGGACCTTCCGGTGCTGGTTCTCTCCGCGTACGTCACGGGCCCCTACGTGAGGGAGCTTCTGAACGGCCCGGGTGCCGACGGAGCCGTCGGATACCTGCTCAAGGAGAAAGTGGGCCGGGTCGCCGACTTCCTGCGCGCTGTCGAGACGGTCTCCGCGGGTGGTGTCGTGATCGACCCCGAGGTCGTCCGCCACGTCACCCGCGCGGATTCGCCCCAGGGCCCGCTGGCCCGGCTCACCGCCCGCGAAAGGGAAGTGCTCGCCCACATGGCTCAGGGGCACTCCAACGCGGACATCGCGAGCGAGCTCTTCCTTTCCGGCGCCGCCGTCAGCAAGCATGTGGCGAACGTCTTCGTGAAGCTCGGCATGCCGCCCGACGAGGACAATCGACGCGTCAAGGCGATTCTCACCTGGTTCGAATACAACTGAGAATGCCTCAGGAAGTGTCGATGGCGCAGGCGAGGTACAGGTCGACGCGGTCGCGTGCGGCGGAGGGGTCGCGGCCGGTGAGGTGCTGACCACAGCGTGGCTGGAGGGCGTAGGCCCTCACGCCGCCGCCGACAACAGCCCCCCCCGTTTCGGCCCGTTGGCCAGCGCGTGTCCAACTGGGTGACAACGTCGGCTGACCTTGCCGAATACCGCCGAACCTCAGCGGTCCATCAGAGCAGCTCAGAGCCACACCGGACCATGCCCGCCCCCTGACCGACCGAGCGGAGGCCGAATGCGCCCCGACAGCAACACCGACAGCACCCACGACGCCGACGGCGCGGCCTGGGGTGCCGCGCTGGAGCGGCTCCTGGACGACGTGTACACGTTCGCGGCGGCGGGATCTCGACGCCACGAGGACTGGGGGCGGGACGTCCTGGACGTCATGGAGCGCTCGGTCGCCGACCCCCGGCACTGGCGCTCCCTGGACTGGGACGCCGACGAGGCGGGCCCCGAGAGCGCCCGTCCGTCGTATCCCTTCCTCCCGCCGGACGCCGAGCAGGTGCACGCGTGGACCTACCCGGTGACGGCCCCCGCCGCCGCCGATCTGCTCGCCTCTCTGTCCCAAGAGTGGTTCTTCGAGGCCCGGCCTGTCCGGGAGCGAACCGACCGGGAGGACGTGCTGGCCGACGCCCGGACCGTGCTCGGCAGGTTCGGTGACGACGCCGTCTTCCGCACGTCGTCGGACCTCGCCCGGGACTCCGCCTCGCCGGACTTCCTCGCCGGAGGGCTCTCCGGCGGCCGGGCCTTCAGCGACCACATGATGGATCTCGGGCTGATCGCCGTGAGCGCGGACGAGGTCGGGGTCTTCTGGTCCTTCCACGCGAACTGAGAAGCACACCGGAGCCGGCGGGGTCCGCCGCTCCCCCGTCCTGGAGCAAGGCGACCATGCTGACCCGTTCCGCCTCCTGTCCCGACCGGGAGACCGCCCCCTGGACGAGGACGACTACGCCCTGGCCGCCGCCGAGCTCGGCATGGAGGTCGGCGGCGGCCGAGCCGTTCTCCCACGGTGCCTGGTTCCAGTCAGTGGCGACGACGCTGTCCGGCGGCTGAGCCGGTCCTCGTGGTCGGGGTCCGGTTACGGGCGCGGGTCCCCTCCCGTCCCCCACGCTTCCGCGAAGTCGCAGGTCAGCGCCCTGAGGCCTCGTCGTGGTCCGGGGGCGGCTCCGTGGTCCACAGGTGGAGGGTGGCGGTGGTGCGGAGGTCGGTCGTGACCTGGTGGCGTTCCGTCTCGGTGAGGGGGAGGGCCGTGAGGCGGCGGCGCCAGGCGTCGACTTCGGTGGGGTCCTCCAGGGCGGTGGCGAGTTCGATCAGGGTGGCGAGGGCGCGGGCCACGTCCAGGGGCGGGGCGGTGTCGCCGTGCTTGCGCAGGCCCGTGGTGAGGACCCGGAGCGCCGTGCGGTCGTCGTTCTTGAACTCGCTGAAGACGCGGGCGTTGTCCAGGACCCTCGCCAGGCCCGTGAGGCTCGTGGAGCCGCCGTACTCCAGCTCCGCGGGCTCGTCGCGCTGGATGAAGATGAGGGAGTTCCCCGAGGGGTCGACGACGGTGAAGCGGCTCGCGCCGGGCCGGAAGCGGGTGATGCGCGGCCTGCCCTTGGCCAGGACCTTGCCGTAGGCGGCGCGCAGGGCCCGGGTGAACTCCGCGTGGTACGGCGCGACCTCGTCGACCAGGACCAGACAGCCGCCGACGTCCTCCCCGCTCGGGTCGACGCCCTTCGGCGGCGTCGCGAAGTGGAGCGCGAGACCGCTCCACTCCAGCGCCAGGTAGAGGTACGGCCGGGTCTGCTTGTGCGTGGCCTTGAACCCGAGCGCCTCGTAGAACTCCAGCGTCTCCTCCACCGACACGCACGGCAGCACCGGCACCGTGGTCTCGTTCGCCCGCACCATCGCCTCCGCCACCTGCGCCGTCCTTCCCGCTCTCCGATCCCGCCCCGGACCTCCGAGCCTGCCGCAGATTCGGTCCGGGCGCCCCCGGGACTCCGCCGCCTTCACCCCCGCGGGGCGGGGGAGGGACCGGGGTGTCGTCGGGGCGATCCGTTCCGCCGGACGCGAGGGCTGCCCTTCGTGACGCTCCCCGCCGCCGGCACCGGACCTGAGAATCGGCGGGCTCCGCGGCGGCATCTTTACGCCAAGTCGGCGTCGGTAGCCGTACATTGGGTGGATCTGGATTGAGGCGTGTCGTGGTGTGACGGAGGGGGCGCCCCATGGTCGAGAAGATCGTTGTCGGCATCGTCGTGGCCTTGCTGTCCGGCATGGGCCGGCTCCTGTGGGCGAACAGGAAGCATCTGTCGCTGCTGAAGGTCCTGCTCACGCCGTTCGCCCGGACGCGGGTCTCGGTGGCCGTGCTGCTGCGCGTCCACGACGAGGACCACTACGTGCTGTTCGCCTCGGGCAACCGGCCGGGCGCCTTCGGCCCGCCCGGCGGTGTCGTGAAGTACCAGGAGGGCGCCCGGCGCACCCTGGAGCGGCTGGGCTTCGAGCCGGAGAGCCGCAACCGCGAGGTGATGCGGCACGACCTGCGCGGCTTCCTGGGCGCGCTGCGCGTGCTCGGCTTCGCGCGCTGGCTGTCCAAGGAGGTCGACCGGGAGACCGCGACCGACTGTCTGCGGCGTGAACTCGTCGAGGAACTCGGCGAGGTGGGCCATGAGGAACTCGTGCCGCTGGCCCGCGAGGTCGTTTTCCGGTCAGCTCGGCGCGTGATCGACGGTCCACTGAAGGTCCCGGGCGAGACGTACAAGCAGATCCGTTTCTTCGACGTCTACGACCTGGTGACGGACACCCCGGAGGCGTCTCGGCTCCGGGACGCCCTGCTCGAACTGGCGGGCGATGCCGGCGAGGGCCGGGTGATCGGCGTCAACCGTGTCGAGATCGCGCGCGGTCGGGCGCAGTCGCACGTCGTCCTGCCTCAGTCGGCCTTTCTGGCGGGCGACAAGAGGTACCGGGAGGACCTCACTCCCGCTTCCTGACGTTCCCTCAGAAGCCTTTCTTTCGAACGCGGATGGGTGGCGTGTTGACGCCTCCCGTCCCCCGCGTGATCCGCGATAGATCAGTGCGCAACGACTCGATGCACGCATGCGGTACGAAAGGGCATGGCAATGACGCCATTCATCTCCCCGGACGACTTCGATCAGTTCCTGATCATCGTCGCCGATGCCATGAACGATGTCGTGACCGCCGAACCGCGGCTCGTGCCCCGGTTCGCCCGGTCGCGCACGGTCATGGCGCAGGCCGAACAGGAGCTCTCCGAGGGCAATCAGGTCGGACCCGCCTTCAAGATCGCCAACACCGCCCTCCTCGCGGCCTCCGAGCACTTCATGCGGACGGACCCGGAGCGGGCGCGCGAGCTCCTCGACATAGCGGTACGGCTCTACAGCTACCGCAACGCGGATCGGTTCGCCGTGTCGCTCGAGAAGTGCACCGAGCTCCTGCTGCAACTGGACGCCCTTCCGCCCGGCGTCGGCGGCCCGGTCCCCCCTCTCTCGCCGCACGCGACCCTCCGGCCCCCCGCCCCCGCGCCCGCCCCGACGCCGATCGCGGCGCCCGCCCCCGCACCGGCCCCCATGGCGGAGGCGCCGGCTCCCGCCCCGCAGGCTCCCCCGGTGGCGGTCCAGCCGACCGTCACCCCGGCGCCGGCTCAGCCGATCGTCGCCCCGGCGCCCGTCCCCCGCCCCCGGCCCTACGGCGGCGCCGACGGCGGTCCCGGCGTGGGGTCCTCGTGGCGACGGACAGCCACCGCCGACTACGACGGCGAGGAGGGCGAGTCCGAGAGCCTGAGGGCGCTCCGGGACCACCCGCGCAACGTCAGCTGGGACCAGCTGCTCCTGGAGTGGCGCGGCGGCGCCGACGGGACGCCCGCCCACGAGCTGCTCGACGCCTTCGGCGAGCACGTGGCCGGGGTGATCCGGCGGCACGCGCCGACCGCCTCGGAACAGTTCATCGCGATCCTGGAGGACGACCTGGTGCACCTCCGGGAGCAGCTCGTCGGCGTCTCGGTCCCGGCCGACGTCTACGAACCGCTGCACGAGCGGGCGAAGGAGGTGCGGCACGTCGCGGCCAACGACCTGCGCGCGTACACCCGCGGCGGCACGGCCTCCGAGGCGCAGCGAATCCGGCTGGAGTGGCTCGCCACCGCGCTCCTGAACCTCTCCCTGCGGGTGCACCTTCCGGAGAACGGCCATCAGATCGCGGCCGACGTCCTCGGCTACCTCCAGACCCTCCAGGTCGAGCACCGCTACAACAACGACCGCCGTGAGCTCCTCCTCGCCGCCGCGGAGGCGACCACGCTCGTCGCCGTCGGCGAGCTCCGCGACTACCACCTGGGGCGCGTCGACTTCGTGTGCCGCTGGGTGCGGCACGCCGTCGGCATACGGCTCCTCGTCGGAGGCCCGGAGCCCGTGGAGCCCGGTGAGACCCGGGCCCACCGGCGAGTGCAGAGGCAGGACAGCCCCGGGCGCTACCACCACCCCGACACCTGGGCCGCCTCCCTGCTGCGCCAGTGGTCGGACGAGCCCGAGCGCTGGAACAGCGTCGCCTTCATCCTGCTGCTGCTCTCCAACTGGAAGGCGGAGGGCCTGGACCGGCTGCTGGCGGCCCTGTACTTCCGGTCGTACGAGACGGCCGCGGGGCCGGGCACGGAGGACGAGGACAAGACCCGCGGCTTCTGGCGCGAGCGCTGCCTGGAGATGCTCGGCGCGGCCCGCGCCATCCGCGTGGTGCGGAACGCCTGGGAGCCGGGTGCGGCCGGCGCCCGCGCCTCCACGTCCATGTCGCTGGCCGAGCGGGACTCCACGGTCCAGCTGCCCAACCGGCTGCTCCAGGGCGTGGCCGTGGAGCTGGCCCCCCGGACGAACGGCGCCGTGATGCAGGGCGCCCTCTTCGCCGACCGGCCCGTGCCGACCTTCCTCGCCTCGAACGTCTTCGGCCCCATCGGTGTCCTCAAGATCGACGAGGCGGCGAAGGTGCAGCGCGAGAAGGAGAACTTCGACCGCTACGGCGAGGCGCTCCACCCCGTCTACCGGTCGAGCAAGTGCTCGGTGTCGACGGTGACCGTCATCAACAGCAGCAACGGGCTGCGCTACCAGGGCATCCTGACCTCGTACGTCTTCCGCAACCGCGACGAGCCGACCACCTTCCGCACCTGGCTCGTCAGGACCGGGGACGCGAAGGACGAGAAGCTCCAGGACGTGGTCGACGAGCTGCTCCTGGAGGCCCTCGGGCCGTGGCTGAGCAACGCCAGCCGGGCCATGGGAGACCTGCGCGGCGAGTACCCGGCGCTGCGCCCGGACGACTACGACCGGACCAGTTACGCCCCCGGGAAGGACGCCCGGACGGAGCTGGAGCACTTCCGGGCCCCCGAGGTCGCCGAGATCTTCGGCGTCGAGGGCGGGCTCACCTGGCGGCCGCGTACCCTCGGCGAGCTCTTCAAGGGGTCCTCGCTCCCGGGGACCGAGGTCTTCACGGACGACGACGCGAAGCTGACCAACCCGCTCTGGCTGGTGGCCCACATCGCGGAGGTCTTCCCCGGCGACGACGGGGACGAAGGGGACAGGGGCTGCGCCGCCGGCGGGGGCGCCGTCGCCGGGACGGACGCCGCCGGGGAGGCCGCCGCCGGGGAAGCCGCCGCCGGGGAGGCCGTCGCCGGGGAGGATCCGTCCGAGCTGCTCGAATGGCTGCTGTACGACCGCCAGGGCGGGCTGACCACCCGCTCGTACCTCACCTGTGTCTCCCACGGCGATCTGCACTGCGAGAACGTCCTGGTGGGCGGCGCGGAGCGGCCCGTGCCCGACCTGTATCTGATCGACTTCGAGACCACGCACCGCGGCCACATCTGCAAGGACTTCGCCCGCCTGGAGTCGGCGCTCTGGTCCCGGACGTTCGCGTGGACGCCCGAGCAACTGGCCGAGATCCGGGCCTGGTTCGCGCAGGGGCAGTGCGGTGACGCGCTGTGGGCCCCGGAGATCCCGGAGCAGGCCGACCCGAAGGTGCGGCGCGTGCTGACCTGTGTGAAGCGGTTGCGGGCCATCCTCAAGGGGTGCGAGCAGCCGAACTGGGCGTGCACCGATGTCGAGTACCGCTGGGCGCTCTTCGCCTCGCTGCTGCCGTTCGCCCGCTACCGCGACCACGAGGCGCCGAACAACCGCCTGCTGCCCTTCCTGCTGGCCGCCGAGGTCGCCCAGGGGCTGGTCGACGACGCGGCGAAGGCCACGGGAACGGCCCCGAGGGGGGCCTAGCCGGGGGGCGCCTGGCCGGGAGGGGCCGCTCAGCCGGGACGGAGCCCGGCAGGGGCGCCCGGCCGGGTCCGGGGGAGTCGCGGCGACGGGCCTCCCCCGGACGGCCCCCGGCCTGAGTAGCGGTACTCAATCCGGTGCGCGCCGCCCCCGGGGGGCGGGGCCCCGGGGCCCGGGGCCCCGTCGTGTCACGCGGTGGAGGCCCACCAGGTCGCCGGGGCCGCGACGGTGTAGCCGAGGGACTCGTACAGCGGCCGGCCCAGCTTCGACGCGGTGAGCGTGGCCGGCAGGTCCGCCACCCGGGCGAGGGCGCCGAGCATGACGGCCCGTCCCACGCCGCGCGACCGGAAGGCCGTCGCCGTGCCGATCCAGTAGTGGGCGGCGACGCCGTCGTCCACGACGCTGACCCCCGCCCCCGCGGGCACGCCCTCGTGCAGGGCGACGAACACGTCCACGCCCGGCTGCTCGATCAGCGCCGGCGGGAACAGCTCGCCGGGGACGTGCGGCTCGAACCCGGTCAGCTCGAAGCCCTCGATCACGATCCGCTCGGCGGCCCGGAGGTCCTCGGGCTTCCGTGCCTCGATCACCTCCAGCGACGGTGCGCCGACGGGACCGGGCGGGCGCAGCATGACCGGCATCTGCCAGTTCCGCATCGCCAGGTGGCTCAGGTCGGTCGCGCTGAACGGGTCCTCGACGAGCACCGGGCCCCCGGCCCGTCCCGCCAGCTCGCCGAGCTCGGCGAGCTCGCCCGGGTCGAGGTCGGGCTCCTGCACCAGGATCCGCAGACCGGCCCGCGCGTCGCCGTCGACGGCGACGAAGCCACGGCGCCGGACGACCTCGTGCCCCCGGGTCACCCCGGTCGCGATCCAGAGGGCGGCGGAGTTGCGGGCCTGCCGCAGCGGTGCCTCGGCCAGGGTCAGGGACGGTGGTCTCGTTGTCATTGCGCTTACGGTAGTGGGCCGTTGACCGGCGGCCCGGGCCGACTGACCACCGGCCCCCGGCCGCACCGGGCGCTCCTCCGCCGACGCCCCCTCGGGGTCAGCCCGCCGCCCGCGCGAGGAGGGCCGCGATCCGCTTCTCCGTCTCCGGGTCCAGGGCCGTGAGGGCGTACGAGGTGGGCCAGAGGCTGTCCTCGTCGAGGGCGGCCTGGTCGCTGAACCCGAGCGTCGCGTAACGGGACTTGAACTTCTGGGCGCTCTGGAAGAAGCACACGACCTTGCCGTCCCTGGCGTAGGCGGGCATGCCGTACCAGAGCTTCGGCCTGAGGTCCGGGGCGTGCTCCTTCACGAGGGCGTGGACGCGCTCGGCGAGGACCCGGTCCTCGTCAGGCATCTCGGCGATCTTCGCGAGCACCTCCGGCTCGACGTCCGCCTTCGCCCCGCGGCGCTTCGCCGCCTTCATCTCCTTGGCGTGCTCCTTCATCGCGTCGCGCTCGTCGTCGGTGAAGCCGTCGTAGGACTTCTCGTTCGCGGCCATGGTGGGTTCCCCTCGTGGTCGTGCGGTGGTCAGGAGTCGGCGTCGTGCGGTGGTCAGAAGTCGGCGAACCGTGCCCCGTGGTGGTCAGGAGTCGGCGAACCGTGCCCCGTGGTCAGGACTCGGCGCCGTGCAGCAGCAGCGTCCGTGCGCGTTCCGCGCGGCGGGTCAGCAGGTAGTCGTACGGCTGGGCCCCGTAGGCCAGGCGGAAGCGGCGGGTCAACAGCGCGGGCGGCAGGTCCGCCGCCCGGGCCAGCTCCAGGACGTCCAGCGGGCGCGCGTACTCCCGGTCGATGCGGTCCCGGACCCGGCGCAGACGGGTGAGGTCGTCCAGGTGCCGGGCCGTGACGCGCGCCTGCGCCCATCCCGGGCGGCACATCTAGCGGACCTCCTGGATCCGGATCAGGTTGCCCGCGGGGTCGCGGAAGGCGCAGTCGCGGATGCCGTACGGCTGGTCCGTCGGCTCCTGGACGACCTCCGCGTCCGCGGCCCGCACCTTCTCGAAGGTGGCGTCGAGGTTCTTGGTGGCCAGGAGGATCCAGCCGTACGTGCCCTTGGCCATCATCTCCGTGATGGTGCGGCGCTCGTCCTCGGTGATGCCGGGGTCGGCGGCCGGGGGCGCCAGGAGGATCGACGTCCCCGGCTGCCCCGCCGGCCCGACGGTGATCCACCGCATCCTGCCCTGCCCGACGTCGCTGCGGACCTCGAAGCCGAGGGCGTCCCGGTAGAACGCCAGGGACGCGTCCGGGTCGTCGTGCGGAAGGGCGGTGGTGTGAATGCTGATGTCCATGCCCACCACGCTAGTTGGGGCACCCGGCGGGGCGCTTCTCGAAACCTGATCGGTCCCCGTGCGTGTCTCAGTGGTGGAAGCCGGAGCGGTCGGCGTCCGCCGGCACGCCCTGGGTCAGCCGCTCCAGGGCGCGGCCCATGTCCTGCGCCAGCAGGTCGACCTCGTCGCGGCCGATGCCGTGGCGGATCATGACGCGCTGGATGACGGTCTCCTGCCGGTCGGGGGGCAGCGGGTAGGACGGGACCTGCCAGCCGCGCATCCGGAGCTGGTCGGAGAGGTCGTACAGGCTGAAGCCCGCGCCCTCCGGGTCGGTGAGGGTGTACGAGACCGCCGGCAGCGCGCCCTGCCCGTCGTACAGCAGCGTGAACGGGCCCATCGCCGCGATCTTCCCCGCGAGGTACTGGGCGGTCAGCGCGCAGGCCTCCTGCACGCGCCGGTAGCCGGCCCGGCCCAGGCGCAGGAAGTTGTAGTACTGGGCGACGATCTCGCCGCCGGGGCGGGAGAAGTTCAGGGCGAACGTCGGCATGTCGCCGCCCAGGTAGTTCACCCGGAAGACGAGGTCCTCCGGAAGGAGGTCGGCGGTGCGCCAGACGGCCCAGCCCACGCCGAGGGGCGCGAGGCCGAACTTGTGGCCGGAGGCGTTGATGGAGGAGACCCTCGGCAGCCGGAAGTCCCAGACCAGGTCCCGGTGGAGGAAGGGCGCGATGAAGCCGCCGCTCGCCGCGTCGACGTGGATCGGCACGTCGAGGCCCGTCTCCGCCTGGATCCGGTCGAGCGCGGCCGCGAGCTCGGCGACCGGCTCGTAGTCGCAGGTGTAGGTGACGCCGAGGATCGCGACGACGCCGATGGTGTTCTCGTCGACGTAGTCCTTCAGCTGGTGCGGGCGCAGGCCGGTGGCGCCGGGCTCCACCGGGACCTGGCGCAGCTCCACGTCGAAGTAGCGGGCGAACTTGTCCCAGCAGATCTGCACGGGGCCGCAGACGAGGTTGGGCCGGTCGGTCGACTTGCCCTCGGCCCGGCGCTTCTCCCGCCACCGCCACTTCAGGGCGAGGCCGCCGAGCATGGCGGCCTCGCTGGAGCCGGTGGTGGAGCAGCCGAGCGCCGCGCCCTCGCCGGACGCGCTGCCGGGGGCGTTCCACAGATCGGCCAGGATGTTCACGCACCGCGACTCGATCTCGGCGGTCTGCGGGTACTCGTCCTTGTCGATCATGTTCTTGTCGAGGCACTCGTCCATCAGCTTGCGGACCTCGTCGTCGGTCCACGTCGTGCAGAACGTCGCGAGGTTCTGTGCCGCGTTGCCGTCGAGCAGCAGCTCGTTGTGGAGCATGGCGTAGACGACCGAGGGGAGGTTGGACTCCTCCGGCATGCGGTGCTTCGGGAGGACCCGCTCGCTGAGCGCGGACGCGAACACGTCCGTCGCCGCGTCGGCACTCTGCGGGGCCTTCATCTCGTGGAGCGCCACAGTTTCCCCTTCGATCAGCGGTCTCGTCGACAGTCCTCTCATCAACCCACGCGGCCGGGCGGGGCGCCCGGCGGCGGCCACGGCCGTTGACCCACCCGGGTGAGGGGGCCGCCCAGGCCCTGTCCCGGGGCTCCCCCGACCAGTACGTTCCGGACGAATTGGATCATCAGCGGAAGGCCCCCACCTCATGACCCCTCGCACGACCCCGCGCCCGGCCGACGGCATCGACGCCTCCGACGCCGCCTTCGAGGCCGCTTCCGAGGCCGCCTTCGGTGCCTCCGAGGCCTCGCTCGACGCCTCCGGTGCCTCCGACGTCTTCGAGGACCTCGAGTCCTACGACGACGTGCCCGAGCGCCTCATCGGCTACCCGGCCGTCTTCCACGCCCTCGGCATCGGCTCCTGTGCCGTCCGCACGGTCCTGGACTACGGCTGCGGGCCGGGCAAGGTCGCCACCCGCGTCGTGGAGGCGTCCGACGCCCGCGTGGTGGCCGTCGACCTCGCGCCCCGCGCGCTGGAGATCGCCCGGGAGCGGCGCCCGCACCCTCGGATCGAGTACCGGGCGACCGACGACGGCGGCCTCGGCTTCCTCGCCGACGGATCCGTCGACGCCGCCATGGCCTGCTTCGTCTTCACCGGTACGGGGGAGATCGAGGACCTGCACGACCTCGCCGCCGAGACGCACCGGGTGCTGCGCCCCGGCGGCCGCTTCGCCGTCCTGGACGCCAATCCCCGCACCACGGGCATCCGCTTCTCCACGTTCCGCAGCGGCGAGCCCGGCCGCGTCTACACCAAGGGCGAGCGCCGGCGGTCGCGCCTGGAGCGGCCCGGCGGAGCCGCCCCGCTGGAGCGGGTCGACCACCACTGGCCGTGCCAGACGTACCTCGACGTGCTCGGCAAGGCGGGGTTCACCGACCTGGACGTCCACGAGCCGGTACTGACCCACGCGTCGGCGCTGCTCGGGCCCGACCCCGCGGAGGCCGGCCATCCGCCGTTCCTCGTGGTCTCGGGAGTCAGGCGCTGATCGCCGGAAGCCGCACCAGGAAATCTGAGATCGCGAAGTGAGAATTCGTCATGGAGCCGCGCGAGAATTCCTCGTGCGCACATGTCGGGTGAATTCATTCACCCGACGGGCCGATTCTCCCGTGCTACTGTCGGCAGTAGTTGCAGTTGTGGTTCCCAAAGCATGAGCATGGCCGGTTCTTCCGGCTGGTCGGTATTTCCGGTCGGGGCGATCATCGCGGCGACACGGAGTCCGCACGGTGTGGATTCCGAGCACTGCCCCGAAGGAGAAATCGACATGGCTTCTGGCACCGTGAAGTGGTTCAACGCGGAAAAGGGCTTCGGCTTCATCGCGCAGGACGGCGGCGGCCCCGACGTGTTCGCGCACTACTCGAACATCGCCTCGCAGGGCTTCCGTGAGCTCCAGGAGGGCCAGAAGGTGACCTTCGACATCGCGCAGGGCCAGAAGGGCCCGACGGCCGAGAACATCGTCTCCGCCTGACGCGACGCGCGATACGAGCCGGGACCCGCACCCAGGGGTGCGGGTCCCGGCTCGTCGCGTTTCCGGCGATTCCCCGCCCCCCTCACCCCTGAGAGGCACCATGCGCGTCATCATCGCCCGTTACCCTTTCGACCTGACGAAGGCCGACGTGCTGGAATCGATGAGCGGAATCAAGCCCGAGGCCGCCGTCGGTGACTTCGTGACCATCGGGCGTCGCCGCTATCCCGCGAAACAGGTGGGCCAGGTCATCACCCGCCAGGACCGCCGCGATTTCAGTTCCGGCGAGGTCGTCCGCGCCATGACCCGCCTCGGATTCACCTGCGGCACCGCCTCCGTGCTGCCCGGGCCCGAGGACGCGTCCACCGAGGCCTTCTGACGGCCGGGCGCGTGACTGCCGCCCCGTACCGGGAGATCCGGTGCGGGGCGCTGTCATGGCCGGGCTCGCGCCCTCAGCGGTCGGAGTAGCTGAAGTCCCCCACCGTCCAGGCGCTGACGTCCGCGATCGCCACGCGGTACATGCCACCGGTCTCCGGCATGCCCACCGTCCCCTGGAGGATCCGGGCGAGGTGGAAGTGGAGGTGGGTGGGGGGATCGTCCGTCGGTACGACGGGGCTGAAGACCTGGGAGAACTCACCCAGCCGGGGCGAATCCGTCAGGACCTCCGACACGCGCTGTCGCCACAGGGCCTCCGGAGCCAGGCGCCCGGTGAGCACCACACCCCCCGCGACCACGGTCAGCGACATCTGATTGCTCCGCCCGGACTCCACCGTGGCGGCGATGTCAACGAGCAGCTCGTCAGGCTTCGACATGAGAGCCGATTCTAGGCGCCGCACCCGCCGGTGGTTGAATTTCCCCCAGGGCCCCAAGAAGAGGTGCAGATGACAGCGGACAGTCCGCTCGGCGACCGGCTCGACGACGACGACTACCCGGCGTACACGATGGGGCGCGCCGCCGAGATGCTCGGCACCACCCCCGGCTTCCTCCGCGCGATCGGCGAGGCCCGCCTCATCACTCCGCTGCGCTCCGAGGGCGGCCACCGGCGCTACTCCCGCTACCAGCTGCGGATCGCGGCGCGCGCCCGTGAGCTCGTCGACCAGGGCACCCCGGTCGACGCGGCCTGCCGCATCGTCATCCTGGAGGACCAGCTGGAGGAGGCCCAGCGCATCAACGCCGAGTACCGCCGCGCGGCGGAGGCGACGGGCGCGGGCACCCCGGGCGAGGGAAAGCAGTCCGAGCAGCCGCGCGGGGCGCACCGCGGGGACCCGGGCGGACGCTAGGGCGTGTCGTCCCACTCCCGTCGTCGCCCCGCGGGCCAGTCGGGGGTGTGACGACACGCCCTAGCGCGGCGCCGTGTCGTCGGCCGGGAAGGCGGGGCCGTGGCCGGGGACGATGACGTCGGCGGCGGCGAGGACGCGGAGACGCGAGGCGAGCAGGACCGTGTGGTCGGGGGCCACCGGGTCCTCGACGGGGCCGTTCGGCCGCCACCAGAGGTCGCCCACGAAGGCGACGACGCCGTCCGCCGTGCCCGCGAGGAGGGTGATGTCCTCGGCACTGTGACCGGGGGTGCGGATCAGCCGCAGGGACGGGGTGAGTTCGTGGCCCTCGGCGTCGCGGTCGGTCCACTGGTCGTTCTCGTAGATCGCCTTGTGGTCGTGGACCCGGGCCCGGCCGAAGAGGCCGACGTTCATGGTGTTGTCGGGGTGGTGGTGGCTCAGCACCACGTCGGTGATGTCGTCGGGGCCCAGGCCGAGCGCGGCGAGCGGGCCGAGGATCCGGTCGCGCCCCGCGACCATGCCGGGGTCGACGACGACGTGCCGGTCGCCGTCGTGGACGTACGAGACGGTGGCGGCCACCCCGGGTCCGGTGGAGAGGGTGTAGCCGGTGGTCAGGATCGCGTGGACGGCGGTCCGCGCGGCGGGGGCGTCGGCGGTACGCGCGGCGGGGGCGTCGACGGAGCCGGGGGCGGGCGCGGGGGTGGCGGGCCCGACAGCGCTGGGTGCGTCGGCGGTGGGTACCTCGGCGGTGGGCGCGGCGAGTTCCGGGGTCTCGTTCTTCTTCTGCGTCGTCGTCATGCCCCAAGTCTTCTGCGCGGCAAGGGCCTTCACGAGTGGCCGTGCTGCCACTGATCGCGGGATTCGTGCCACACTCGCCCCGTGCCCTTCCCGACCGTCGCCGCCTACGCCCCGCACGGTGTCGGCATGCTCGGTGCCGGGATCGTCTCCGAGGTCTTCGACGCTCGCGGCCAGGGGCTGCCCGCCTTCGACTTCGCGCTCTGCACCGACCGCCCGGGCCGGGTCCGTACGGACGTCGGGCTGCCGCTGGTGGTCGACCACGGTCTGGACCGGCTGGCCGGAGCGGACCTGGTGATCGCCCTGCCGTGGGCGGGTTTCCGTACGCCTCCGGCGCCCGCCGTCCTCGACGCGCTGCGCGCCGCGCACGCGCGCGGGGCGCTGGTCGCGGCCCACTGCGTCGGGGCCTTCGCACTCGCCTCGGCCGGGCTGCTCGACGGGCGGCGGGCCACCACCCACTGGCGGTTCGCCGGACTCCTGGCCGAGCGGCACCCGGAGGTCGTCGTCGCACCGGACGCGCTCTACGTGGACGAGGGGACGGTCGTCACGGGCGCGGGCGCCGCCGCCGGCTTCGACCTCTGTCTGCACCTGCTGCGGCGGGAGTACGGGGCGGCCACGGCCAACGCCATCGCCCGGGACCTGGTGCTGCCGTCCCACCGCGACGGCGGCCAGGCCCAGTACCTGACGGCGCCCGTGCCCGAGGACAGCCGGGACGAACGGCTGGCCGACGTGCTGGCCTGGGCCCGGGAGAACCTCCACGAGCCGCTGCCCGTCGCCGAGCTGGCCCGCAGGGCCCTGATGAGCCGGCGTTCCTTCGCCCGCCGGTTCGCGGCCTCGACCGGCACCACACCGCACACCTGGCTGCTCGGGCTGCGCCTCGGCCGGGCGGAGGAGCTCCTGGAGACGACGGACCTGCCGGTGGAGGAGGTCGCCCGGGCCGTCGGCTTCGGCAGCGCGGCGGTGCTCCGCGCCCAGTTCGTCCGCCGCCGGGGCGTGCCCCCGCGCACGTACCGCCGTTCCTTCGGCCGTACGCCCTGACCGGCGGCGCTCCGGCGCGGTCACAGGGCGAGGAGCAGGACGGCCAGGGCGGAGCCGGCGAAGACGACGGTGTGCCGGACGTTCTGGAGGGTGCGGGTCCAGGCCGGGAAGGCGCCCTCGGCGGCGGCGAGGAAGGCGGGGACGTCGACCCGGAGGAGCTCGGGGTCGCCCTTGCGCCGGAAGGCGGCCCGGACGGACTTCACGGCGCCGAGCTGGCTCTGAAGGATCGCCAGGTTGGCCAGGAAGGCGATCGAGGAGAAGACCAGGGTCAGGGTGGTCCCCCAGCCGCTTCCGGCCAGGTTGAGGACGGCGGCGGCGAGGGACGCGGCGGCGAAGGCGCCGGGCGCCCACCACTCGTGACCGCTCGCGTCGAACCGGAGCCGGTTCTCCTCCAGGACCTCCGGGCGGACGCCCTGGCGCCGGAGCTCGGCGACGGCCGCGGACGTGGCGACGGCGCCGAAGCGGTGGCGGAGGACGGGGATGCTGACGAAGGCGGCGGCGACGAGGATCTGGGCGGTCGCGGCGAGGACGGTGGAGGTCTGCACGGTGGGCTCCTGCTGTCGGTTCCGATCCACTTGCACTTAGTTCAAGTGGCGATGCTGAGAACTGTAGGAGCAGACTTGAACTAAGTGCAAGCAGTCTCTTGAACTAAGTGCAATTCGCTTCCCGGTGACCTATCGTGAACCCATGCCCCGCCCCACGCTCACCCGCGAGCAGATCGTCCGTACCGCCGTCGCCCTCCTCGACGAGGAGGGCCTCGAAGGCCTCAACATGCGCGGTCTCGGGCAGCGCCTGAACTCCGCGCCCACCGCCGTCTATTGGCACGTCAAGAACAAGGACCTGCTGCTCACGCTCGCCGGCGACCAGGTCTGGGACGAGGTCCGGCTGCCGGACCTCGACGCCGTGGACTGGCGCACCGCCGCCACCGCGATGGCCGGGGACCTGTACGCGATGTTCACCCGCCACCCCTGGCTCGTGCAGGCCTTCGCGACCCACCTCTTCCACGGCGAGGGCAAGGCCCGCCACGACGACCACAACCTCGCGGTGTACGAGGCCGGCGGGTTCGCCGGGCCCGCCGCCGACCGGGCCGCCGCGGCCGTCTTCACCTACGTCCTCGGCAACGCCGCCCCCGCCGCCGCCACGGCCGCGCTCACCCGGCGGATCGAGCGCGACGGCCAGGACGCCGAGGAGGTGTTCGCCGCCACGATGAAGGAAGCCGCGGAGGTGGCCGTACGCTTCCCCCGGTTGCGGAGCCGCATCGAGGCCGGGGCGGCCGAGGCGTACGCGGAGGGGCCCGGGGACACCTTCGCCTTCGGGCTCACGGCCCTGCTCGACGGCCTGGAGCGAGGCCTCCGTACGCCGGAGACGGCGACCGGGGGCTGAACCTGCGCGGGAGGGGGCCGGAGCCCGACCCTTCGCCGGAGGCCACGCCCAAGGGCTGAGCCTCCGCCCGAGGGGCCGCCGGTGACCCCGCGTCGGCGGGGCCCGGGTGGCGCGCGCCGGAGGTCGCGGGGGCTCACCCGTGCGGGTGTCCCCGGTTGCCGGGCCTCCGGGGCCGTTCGACGCTGAGCCGATCGTCCGAGCCGCGGGAGGCCCCCTTGAGCAGCATCGACACACCGGCCGACGTCCCCAGACCGCGGGCCGCGACACGGCCCGCGCCCACCACCCTCACCTGGGTGACCCTGGCCCTGATGACCACCGCCTCGGTGGCGAGCCTGCGCGCCGCGCCGACCATGGCCGTCTACGGCCTGGCGTGCGTCTTCCTCTACCTCGTCCCGGCGATCGTCTTCCTGCTCCCGACCGCCCTCGTCTCCGCGGAGCTCGCCTCCGGCTGGAACGGCGGCGTGTACCGATGGGTCTCGGAGGGGCTCTCGAAGCCGCTCGGATTCCTCGCCGTGTGGTGCCAGTTCGCGATGACGATCTTCTACTACCCGAGCCTGCTCGGGTTCGTCGCGTCCACCATCGCGTTCATCGTCGACCCGGCGCTCGCCTCCAACGGCCCCTACACCGCGATCGTCATCATGGTCCTCTACTGGACGGGCGTCTGGGTCTCCTCGCGCGGCACCAAGGCGCTGGCCGGGCTGGCCAGTTGGGGCCTGATCATCGGCACCCTAATCCCCGGCACGCTGCTGGTGGTCCTCGGCATGGTCTTCCTCGGCCAGGGCAACCCCTCGGCCGCCCCGATGACCGCGTCCAACCTGCTCCCGCAGTGGACGGGACTCGCCAGCCTCGTGCTGATCGTCAACAACTTCCTGTCGTACTCCGGCATGGAGATGAACGCCGTGCACGTCTCCTCGCTGAAGGACCCGGCGAAGGAGTACCCGAAGTCGATGTTCCTCGCCATGGGCCTGGTGCTGCTGATCTTCATCCTCCCGGCGCTCGCCATCAGCTGGGTCGTGCCCTCCGACCAGCTCAGCCTCACGGCGGGCGTGATGCAGGCCTTCGACGCCTTCTTCGAGTACTTCCACATCGGCTGGCTCACCCCGATCGCCGCCGTCGCCCTGGTGTCCGCCTCGCTCGGCGGCATGCTCACCTGGCTCGCCGGCCCCTCCAAGGGCCTGCTGGAGATCTCCCGCCAGGAGGGCTACCTGCCGCCGTTCCTTCAGAAGCTCAACAAGAACGGCATCCAGCAGAACATCCTGGTCACCCAGGGCATCGTCACCACGGTGATCGCCCTGGGGTACGCGCTGATCCCCAACGTCTCCAGCGCCTACTGGATCTTCTCGGTCATCACCACGCAGGTGTACCTGATCGTCTACCTGCTGATGTTCACCGCGGCGATGCGGCTGCGGAAGACCCAGCCCGACCACCCCCGCGGCTACCGGGCCCCCGCGCTGGGCGTCCTGTGCGTCACCGGCCTGCTCGCCTCGCTCGCGGCGCTCTGCATCGGCTTCGTCCCCAGCTCCCAGTTCGGCGGCGGCAGCGTCTGGGTGTACATCGCCATCGTCGGCGGCGGCCTGGTCATCCTGGGCCTCCTGATCCCCTGGGCCTTCCTGAAGTTCCGCAAGCCGGGCTGGCGCACCGCCGACGCCGGCGTCCCGAGCGAGGGAGACCGGGCATGAGTCCCACCCGCTTCGCCTCCGAGCACAAGGTCATCTACTGGGGCGCGATCGTCATCCTGGTCGGCCTGGTCGTCACCGGCCTCGTCCGCTACTCGGCCGTGCGGACGAACCAGAAGACCGAGTCCAAGGCCCACCAGCTCCAGCAGGCGCTGGTGAAGGCCGGATACCCGTCCCCCGACACCGACACCGTGGAGCGGCTGCTCGGCACCGACGGCGGTCAGGTCTGCGAGCAGCCGGGCAACGCCCTGAAGACGGCGCTGTGGAAGATCCAGCAGTCCAACGGCGCCACCGGCCCCGGGATGCGGCCCGTCATCTCCGACACCAAGGCCGTGGAGGCCGAGCGGATCGTCCTCCAGGTCTACTGCCCGGACCAGCTGGACGAGTTCGACGACCAGGTGGACGACCTGAAGACGGACGACACCGTCCGCCGGTGACGCGCGGGGCCGTGACCCCGCCGCCCCCGCCGCCCCCTTGCGAGGCCTCTCCCACGACGCCTCTCCCTCAAGGCCCTCCCGCGACGCCTCTCCCACGACGCCCCCGGCGCCCTCCTCCGTGACGCCGGAGAGGGGGCCGGGGGCGTCGGCCTTCGCGGACCGGGGCGTGGGCAAGGGCGCCGCTCCTCCCGCACCGGGTGCGCCGCCGGTACGTCGGGACCGCCGCCGACCGGACCGGAGGCGGGTGAGCCGGCCGTCCCCGGCCGTCGCGGGCCATCGTGGGCCGCCCCCGGCCGCCGCCGGAACCGCCGGAGACCCGTGGCCCGGCCGCTTCGGCGCCTCGGCCACGGGTCCCGTCGCCGCCCCCGGGGGGCGGCCCGGCCAGAGCGCCTAGAGCCGCTTCTCCGGCGGAGTGTCCTCGGCGGTCTCGTCGGCGGGTTCCTCCGCCAGGAAGGACACCACCGCGAGGACCAGGAGCAGCAGGAGGACGATGACCACGACGACCCAGGCGGTCGGGTAGGGCCAGAAGACGACGGCGGCGACCGCCCCGGCGACGAGGATCCAGGTGATCCAGACGCGGTAGCGGCCGACGAAGGGGCCCAGCGGGCCGAGCCGCATGCCCGCGTGGTCGGCGGTGTCGCGGGCAGCGGTGAGGCCGGAGTGCCAGAGGCCGCGGACCAGGACGGCGGGGCGGCTCGGGCCCGAGAGCCAGGCGGCCAGGGCGAGGATGACGCCGAGGGTCGCGTACACCCGGACCGAGGTGCGCAGGAAGCGGATCAGGGTGTCGTAGACGGAGCCCGCGGCGGCCGGGGAGACGTCGGCGGGGAGGGCGTTCAGGTAGACCGTGCGGAAGACGGTCAGGGCGACCCCGAGGACGATCGCCGCGAACGCGACGCCGAGGGCCGCGGCGACCAGGGTGCGGCGCCGGTGCACGGCGAGCAGCACCCCGCCGACGACGAGCAGGACGGCGATCACCGGCAGCCACACGCCCAGCGCCTGGAGCAGCGCGAAGCCGGTCTTCACCTTGCCGATGTCGTCGGACTTGACGACCGTGAAGTTCGTGTGGATCTCGGGGATCTTGGCCGCGACGTCGAGCCCGGAGTCGACGAGCCGCTGCTTCACGCGGTCGATGACGGGCGCGAGGTCGATGGTGACCGTGTCCGTCTCGATCTTCACGGCGCCTTCGTCGCTGCCGGTCAGGGCGCGGTCGAGGGAGGTGTGGATCGCGCGGTTGGCGTCGGTCCAGATCGTCTCGAAGGCCGACGAGGCGACGACGTCCTGGGCCCGTTCGTGGACGAAGCTCTTGACCGCGCTCTCCAGGGAGCCGCCGAGCTTGCCGAGCGCCTTCGCCGCCAGGGGCCGCTGGTCGGGGGCGACGCCCTCCAGGAGGGAGGTCAGGTCGATGTGCTGCATGACGGCGTCGGTGACCCGGTCGGCGACGGCGGCCTGGACGTCCGGGTCGTCGGCGAGGGGGGCGACGGTCTGTACGTACCGGTCGGTGTCGCCGACGATGCTCGACGTCCAGGAGGCGACGATGCCGAGCGGGACGAGGACGCAGCCGATGACGATGAGCAGGGCGGCGAAGAAGGAGCGGACGCGGTGGTGGGGCGGCCGGGCGGTCGTCTTGTCCGCTTCCAGGGCGGCCACGCGGGCCCGGAGCACCGAGAGTTCGTCGTCGTGGTCCCCGGCCGCTTCGCTCATTGCACCCACTCCTCAGAATGTGCCCATTCATGGCGATTCTCCGAAAGGGGGAGGGTTCTGTCGCCCTGGGCGGGGCGTGCGGGTGTACGCGATCATGCGGTCATGAAGCTGCGCTGCGCCGTACTCGACGACTATCAGGGCGTCGCCCTCTCCTCCGCCGACTGGAGCCCGCTCGCGGACCGGGTGGACGTCCGCGTGCTGCGGGAGCACCTCACGGACCGGGAGGCGCTCGTCGCCGCCGTCGAGGACTGCGAGGTCCTCGTGGTGATGCGGGAGCGGACCCCGGTCGACGCGGAGCTCCTGGCCCGACTGCCCCGGCTCCGGCTCCTGATCACCTCCGGCATGCGCAACGCCTCGGTCGACGTCGCCGCGGCCCGCGCGCGGGGCGTCACGGTGTGCGGCACCGCCAGCAGCCCCGCACCGCCCACCGAGCTGACCTGGGCCCTGCTGCTCGGCCTGGCCCGGCACGTGCCCGCCGAGGCGCGGGCGGTGCGCGAGGGAGGTCCGTGGCAGTCGACGGTCGGCGCCGACCTGGCGGGCCGGACGCTCGGGCTCGTCGGCCTGGGCAAGAT
The DNA here is from genome assembly GCF_042890295.1 of Streptomyces sp. NPDC002232. Taxonomy (NCBI): domain Bacteria; kingdom Bacillati; phylum Actinomycetota; class Actinomycetes; order Kitasatosporales; family Streptomycetaceae; genus Streptomyces; species Streptomyces sp. NPDC002232. The sequence goes on from NZ_JBIARV010000006.1 coordinate 316,694, forward strand.
CGGCGGCCGGGTGGCCCGGATCGGCCGTGCCTTCGACATGGACGTGGCCGCCTGGAGCCCGCACCTGACGGAGGAGCGGGCCGCCGAGCACGGCGTGCGGTGCGCGAAGGACCTGCCGGACCTGCTCGCCGGCAGCGACTTCGTGTCGCTGCACCTGGTGCTGTCCGCGCGCACCCGGGGCCTGGTCGGGGAGCGGGAGCTGCGGGCGATGCGGCCGTCGGCGTACCTCGTGAACACGTCCCGGGCGGGGCTCGTCGACGGCGCCGCGCTGCTGCGGGCGCTGCGGGAGGGATGGATCGCGGGGGCGGGCCTGGACGTGTACGACACGGAGCCGCTGGCCGCCGACGACCCGCTGAGGACCCTCCCGAACGTCCTGGCCCTCCCCCACCTCGGCTATGTGACGGCGGGCAACTACGGACGCTACTTCGGCGAGGCGGTCGAGGACATCGAGGCGTTCCTCGCGGGTACCCCGGTCCGCGAGCTGACCTGACGGTCCGGCGGGGCGTCTCGGAGGCGGTGCGCCGGGCGGGGTCCCGGTCCACGAGCTGACCTGACGGTCCGGCGGGCCGCCTTCTAAGGTGGGCCCATGCGTGTACTGGTCGCGGGTGCCACGGGTGCCGTGGGTCGTCAGCTGGCGCCCCGTCTGGAGGCCGCCGGCCACGAGGTCGTGGGCGTCTCGCGGCGTGGGCCGCGGCCCGTGGACGTGCTCGACGCGGAGGCGGTGCGCCGGGCGGTGGCCCGGATCGCGCCGGACGCGGTCGTGCACCAGCTCACGGACCTGGCCGGGGCCGACGGGGCTGCGAACAACCGGGTCCGCGTCGACGGCACCCGTCATCTGGTGGACGCGGCGCGCGCGGTGGGCGTGCGCCGGATCGTCGCGCAGTCGATCAGCTGGGCGTACGCGCCCGGGGACGCGCCCGCCGACGAGTCCGTCCCGCTCGACCCGGCCGGGGAGCCGCCCCGGGCCGGGATCGTGGCCGGGGTGCGGGCCCTGGAGTCCGCGGTGGCCGAGCTGCCCGAGGCGGTGGTGCTGCGGTACGGGATCCTCTACGGGCCCGGCACCTGGTACGCGCCGGGCGGCGCGGTCGCCGCCGCGCTGGCGGGGGACCCGGCGGCGCGGTTCCTCGGGAGCCTGGCGGCCGACGACTCGGTCAGTTCGTTCGTGCACGTCGCCGACGCCGCCGAGGCGGCCGTACGGGCGCTGGACTGGCCCCCGGGCGCGTACAACGTGGTGGACGACGAGCCGGCCCCCGGGCACCTCTGGCTGCCGGTGCTCGCCTCGGCCCTGCGCGTCCCGGCCCCGGAGCGGACCGAGGGGCGCGCGCCCTGGGCGCGCGGCGCGCTGAACACCCGGGCCCGCGCGCTGGGGTGGGCCCCGGCCCGCGCGTCCTGGCGGACGGGCTTCGGGGACCAGGGAGCCCTCCAAGGGGTGCGTTCCGGAGCGGGGCCCGGCTCCGAAGACCGGCCCTAGCCCAGACTCGTGCGGGCCAGGTCCAGGAACTCCGTCTCCGTCAGGCCCAGTTCGCGGGCCTCCTCCGCCGCCTCACGGAGGCGGGAGATCAGGCGGGCGCGGTCCGGGGCCGTGGCGCCGGGGACGATCAGGGCGCCCCGGCCGCGCCGGAGTTCGATGAGGCCCTCCTCGCGGAGCCGCTGGTAGCCGCGCAGGACGGTGTGGACGTTGACCCCGAGGGAGTCGGCGAGTTCCCGCGCGGCCGGGAGCCGTTCGCCGGGGGCGGCGGAGCCGTCGGCGAGGGCCCCCCTGACACAGGCGGCGATCTGGTCGCCGAGCGGGACGGCCGAGGCCGGATCGACACGGAAGAGCACGGTCAGACCTTCCCATGCCGCGCGGCGAGCGTGTTCAGCAGTGCCGCGCCGGTGCGCGCGTCGGGCACGGTGACGGCGAACTCGCGCCCGCCGGACCGCCGGACGACGAGGGCCTCCCCGGACCGCAGCACCACGCCCGTCCGGTGGGCCCGGACCCGGTAGCCCCAGCCTCCGAAGTCGGCGACGGCGGAGACGTCCCGGACGTCGGCGCCCGCGACCTCGTCGAGCGGCACCCGGATCCGGGGCCGGGAGCCGAGCGCGGGGCGGACGGTGAGGCCGCGCCGGTCGACGGTGACGCGGATCCGGGCCAGGGCGAGACCGGGCACGCCGATGACGAGGCCGAGGAGGCCGAGCAGGGCGCCCGGCCAGGGCGCGAGGAGCAGGACGGCCGGGGCGGCGACCAGGGCGAGCGCCGCGAGGACGGTGAGCGGCCGGGAGCCGGTGGCGCGGGTCCAGCCGGCGACCTCGCTCGCGCCGAGCGGGAGGCGCGGGCCGTCCGGGTCGACGGCCGGGGCGGCGTCCTCCGGCGGGACGAGGCGGGTCAGAGCCAGGCCCCCGGCGGCGAAGAGGCCACCGACGGCCGCCGCGACGGTGAGGTTCACCAGCGGTGAGGAGACCCCGGCCGGGTCGGCGGCGTCCAGGTTGTCCCGTACGAGGAGGACGAGGAGCGTGCCGGTGAATCCGGCGGTCGCCCAGGCTCCCCACAGGGCGCCGCGGCGGACGAGGAGCGTCCAGCCGGCGCCGAAGCCGAGGAGCAGGGCCGTACTGATCACGGTGAACGCGGTGGGGCTCGTGTAGCCGTCGGCCCGGCCCCCGCCGTCGAAGTGGGTGGCGAGGGGGTCGGGGAGCCGGTCGTGGAGGAGCGCGAGGACCAACAGGTGGGCGGCGAGCGCGAGGACGAAGGGCAGCGCGGCGAGCGCGCGGAGACGGGGCGTGGCACGGTTCATGGAAAACCTCCCTTGTTTGCACTCTACTAGAACAATGCGGGTTGAGTGAGGGTGATCTTCGAGATGCGACGCGCCCGGACCGGCTGTTCACTGGGTCGCAGCCAGACCACTGGGGAGATCTCATGCGCCGCCGGTCCGTCACTCCTGTCGTCTTCACCGCGTTCGCCACCCTCGTCGCCGGGCTCGTCACCGGCTGCGGCGTCGACGAGGGGCCGGACCCGCTGCGCGGTCAGCAGTGGGGGCTCGACGCGCTGCGGCTGCCGGACGCCTGGAGCACCACCCGGGGTGAGGACACCGTCATCGCCGTCGTCGACACCGGCGTCGACCTCGGCCACCCGGACCTCAAGGGCCGGCTCGTCGCCGGGCACGACTTCGTCGACGGCGACGACCGCCCCGACGACGCCAACGGCCACGGCACGCACGTCGCCGGGATCGCCGCGGCCCACACCGACAACGGCGTCGGCGGCGCGGGCGGCGCGCCCGGCACCCTGATCATGCCGGTCCGGGTGCTGGGCCCGGACGGCACCGGCAGCGACGCGGACATCTCCAAGGGCATCGTCTGGGCCGCCGACCACGGCGCCCACGTCGTCAACCTCTCCCTCGGCGAGTCCGGCCTGATGGCCCGCCTGCTCAAGGGCGGCGTCCTCAACCAGGCCATCACCTACGCCCACAGCAAGGGCGCGGTCGTCGTCGCCGCCGCGGGCAACGACGCGACCGCGCTCCAGCCGTACGAGGTGGACACCCCGGTCCTGGTGGTCAACGCCGCCGGCCGCGACGGGAAGCCGGCCTCCTTCGGCAACTTCGGCGCGCGCGACGCCGTGTCGGCGCCGGGCGTCGACATCCTCTCGACCCTTCCGACGTACCGGACGCGGGAGAGCCTGACGAACGTCTCGGGCTACGGGAAGCTGTCCGGCACCTCGATGGCCTCGCCGTACGTCTCCGCCGTGGCGGCGCTCCTGCACCACCAGGGCCTGGCCCCGGAGGCCATCGCGCAGACCATCCGCGACACCGCCTCGAACCCGGGGAAGCTGCTCAAGCTGGGCCTGGGGAACGTCGACGCGGCGGCGGCCGTACGGGCCGCCGCCGCGTCGAAGTAGTCGGTGGAGTCGAAGTAGTCGGTGGAGTCGGAGTATTCGGTGGAGTCGGAGTATTCGGTGGAGTCGCAGGAGTCGGAGCAGGCGCTCAGGCGAGGGCGGCCCGCAGCGCCTCGGCGAACTCCGCCGGGGCGCCCTGCTGGCCGAACTCGCCGCCCAGGAAGCCGCCGTGGTGGCTCGGGAAGACGGCGAGCGGGGTGCCGAGCCCCTCGGCGACGGCCACCGCGGCGCGCGCGGCGAAGGTGCCCTCGGACTCCTTGCCCGCGGCGACGACGATCCGGGTCGGCGCGGCCCGCAGCGCGGGGAAGTCGGGGCGGTGGGAGGTGCAGCCGCGCATGTTCTGCCCGAGCAGCGGGTCGCCGCGCGAGCCGTCGTCCTCGGTGGGCAGGCCGAACGCGGCCGGGTCCGGGGCGGGCTCCTCGGCCCAGTCCGCCGGGAACTCGCCCTGCCGGCTCGTCACCGCGAGGAACTTGGCCATCGCGGGGCCCCAGCCGTCCCGCAGATAGGTCGCGTGGACGTCCGCGCAGACCCCGAGGGCCGCCTCCCGGTCCGGGAGGACCTGGGCGGTCGGCGGCTCGTGCGCCACCAGGGTGTGCACCAGGTCGCCGCGGCGGGCCACCAGGGCGAGGGCGTTCACGGCGCCGCCGCTGCTCGCGAAGACGTCCACGGGCCCGGCGCCGAGCGCCTCGATCAGCCGGGCCAGGTCGTCCGCGTGCTCCTCCGGGAGCGTCTCGGCCGCCCCGTCGGTGCGCGCGCTGCGGGACACCCCGCGCGGGTCGTACGTGACGACCGTCCGGTCGGCGAAGTGCGAGGCGAGCGTGGTGAAGCCGCTCGCGTCCATGGGGGAGCCGATCAGCAGCAGGGGGCGGCCGCCGGTCCCGGTGCCGGGGCGCACGTCGTAGCGGAGGGTCGCACCGGCGGTGTCCAGGGTGCGGGTGTCGGTCTCGGCCATGGTGATCTCCTCGGTGGTGGGGCCGGTCACGGGGACTCGGTGGTGGGCCGGGCTACGGGGACTCGGTGGTGGGCCCGTCACGGGGATGGACCCCCGGCGCCGCCGGAACTCATCGGAGTCCGCCTCAGCACTTCCGCCCGGTCCGACGAGACGGAACGTTTTGCCAAACGGCCGGGTCCGGCGTACCTTCGACCCATCGAGCAACGAGACGATACGTATCGTCTCACTCGATCCGTGTTCCCGAGGTCAGGAGGTCGCCCTTGTTCCGTGCCCAATGCATCGACGTCACCAAGCGCTACGACGACCGGCACGTGCGGAACCGCACCGTGCTGGACCGGGTCTCCCTCACCGTCCGCCCCGGCGAACGCCTCGGCGTCGTCGGCGACAACGGCTCCGGGAAGTCCACCCTCCTCCGGCTCCTCGCCGGCCTGGAGGCCCCCGACAACGGCACCGTGACCGTCGAGTCCCCCGGCGGCCTCGGCCACCTCGCCCAGACCCTCGACCTCCCCCCGGACGCCACCGTCGGCGACGCCGTCGACCACGCGCTGGCCGAACTGCGGGAGCTGGAGCGGGCGATCCGCACCGCCGAGGCCGAGCTCGCCACCACCGGGGACCTCGCCGGATACGCCCGGCTGCTCACCGCCCACGAGGCCCGGGGCGGCGCCGGAGCCGACCGGCGCGTCGAGACCGTCCTCCGCAGGCTCGGCGAGCCCGGCCCCCTCGACCGCGCCCGGCCGCTCGGGACGCTCTCCGGCGGACAGCGCTCCCGGCTCGCCCTGGCCGCCGTCCTCGCCGCCGAGCCCGAACTGCTGCTCCTCGACGAGCCGACCAACGACCTCGACGACCAGGCCGTGTCCTGGCTGGAGGACCGGCTGCGCGCCCACCGGGGCACGATCGTGGCCGTCTCCCACGACCGGGTCTTCCTCGACCGGGTCGCGACCGCCGTCCTGGAGGTCGACGAGGACCGCCACACCGTGCGGCGGTACGGCGACGGCTACCCGGGCTACCTCGCCGGACGCGCCGCCGAACGGGCCCGCAGGCAGCGCGCGTACGAGGAGTGGAAGGCCGAACTCGCCCGCCACCGGGCCCTCGCCGACACGAACATCGACCGCTTCTCCGCGATCCCCCGCAAGGCCCCGGCCGCGTTCAGCGGGGCCGGCGCCTTCCGCGCCCGGTCACGGGCGCACGGCGCGATGAGCCGCATCCGCGCGGCCCGCGAGCAGCTCGCCCGGCTCACCGGCCACCCCGTGCCCCCGCCGCCGGAACCGCTCCGGTTCCGCACGGAGATCGCGGGGGAGGGCGCGCCCGTCGATCTCGCCGGGATACGCGTCGACGGCAGACTGCACCTCGACGCCCTCCACCTCGACCCGGGCGGGCGCCTCCTGGTCACCGGGCCCAACGGCGCGGGAAAGACCACCCTCCTCCGGGTCCTGGCGGGCGAACTCGCCCCGGACGCGGGCACGGTGACCGTGCCCGCCCGGGTCGGGCTGCTCCGCCAGGACACGGCCCCACCCACCGACCCCCGTACGGTGGGCGAGGCCTTCGGAGAGGGCCGCGAGGACGAGCTGCTCGCCCTCGGGCTCTTCGCGGCCCGCGATCTGACGACCCCGGTCCGGCTGCTTTCGACCGGGCAGCGCCGCAGGCTGGAGCTGGCCCGGCTGGTCGCCTCCCCCGCCGACCTGCTCCTCCTCGACGAGCCGACCAACCACCTGGCCCCCGGCCTGGTGGAGGAGCTGGAGGCCGCGCTCGCCGCGTACCGGGGCACGCTGATCGTGGTCAGCCACGACCGGCGGCTGCGGGAGGGATTCCGGGGCCGGGTCCTCGACCTGACCCCGGCCCTGGCGCGGACCTAGTCGTCCGAGCCCTCCAGGTCGCCCTCCGTCTCCAGGAAGACCTGGCGCAGGGCGGCCAGCGTCTCCGGGTCCGGCTTCTCCCACATGCCGCGCGACTCGGCTTCGAGCAGCCGCTCGGCGATGCCGTGCAGGGCCCACGGGTTGGCCTCCTTCAGGAAGGCCTGGTTCTCCGCGTCGAGCACGTACTCCTGGGTGAGCTTGTCGTACATCCAGTCGGCGACCACACCCGTCGTCGCGTCGTACCCGAAGAGGTAGTCGACGGTCGCCGCCAGCTCGAACGCGCCCTTGTAGCCGTGGCGGCGCATCGCCTCGATCCAGCGGGGGTTGACCACGCGGGCCCGGAAGACCCGGGAGGTCTCCTCGACGAGCGTGCGCGTGCGGACGGTCTCCGGACGGGTCGAGTCGCCGATGTACGCCTCCGGGGAGGTGCCCGTGAGCGCGCGGACGGTCGCGACCATGCCGCCGTGGTACTGGAAGTAGTCGTCCGAGTCGGCGATGTCGTGCTCGCGGGTGTCCGTGTTCTTCGCGGCCACCGCGATCCGCTTGTACGCGGTCTCCATCTCGGCGCGCGCCGGACGTCCTTCGAGCCCGCGCCCGTAGGCGTAACCGCCCCACACCGTGTACACCTCGGCGAGGTCGGCGTCCGTGCGCCAGTCCCGCGAGTCGATCAGCTGGAGGATGCCCGCGCCGTACGTGCCCGGACGGGAGCCGAAGATCCTGGTGGTGGCGCGCCGCTCGTCGCCGTGCTCCGCGAGGTCGGCCTGCGCGTGCGCCCGGACGTGGTTGTCCTCGGCGGACTCGTCCTCCAGACCCGCCACGAGCCGTACGGCGTCGTCGAGGAGGCCGATGACGTGCGGGAAGGCGTCCCGGAAGAAGCCCGAGATGCGCAGCGTCACATCGACGCGCGGACGGCCGAGCTCGTCGAGCGGGATCGGCTCCAGGCCGTTGACCCGGCGCGAGGCCTCGTCCCACAGCGGGCGGACGCCGAGCAGGGCGAGGGCCTCGGCGACGTCGTCGCCGGCGGTGCGCATCGCGCTCGTGCCCCACAGGGACAGGCCGACGGAGGTCGGCCACGTGCCGTTGTCGTCGCGGTAGCGGGTGAGCAGCGAGTCGGCCAGCGCCTGCCCGGTCTCCCAGGCGAGCCGGGACGGCACGGCCTTCGGGTCGACCGAGTAGAAGTTGCGGCCGGTCGGCAGGACGTTGACCAGGCCGCGCAGCGGGGAGCCGGACGGTCCGGCCGGGACGAAGCCGCCGTTCAGGGCGTGCACGGCGTGCGCCAGCTCGTCGGTGGTGGCGGCCAGGCGCGGCACGACCTGCTCACAGGCGAAGCGCAGCACGTCCCGGACCTCGGAGCCGTACGCGGCGGCGACCGTGCCGATCGCGTCGACGGACCAGCCGGCGGCCTCCATGCCCTCGACCAGCTCGCGGGCCTTCGCCTCGGCCTCGTCGGCGGTGGTCCGGGTCGCGGCCGACTCGTCCAGGCCGAGGGCCTCGCGCAGACCGGGCAGCGCCTGCGTGCCGCCCCAGATCTGGCGGGCGCGCAGGATGGACAGGACCAGGTTCACCCGGGCCTCGCCCTCCGGGGCACCGCCGAGGACGTGCAGCCCGTCGCGGATCTGGGCGTCCTTGACCTCGCACAGCCAGCCGTCGACGTGCAGCAGGAAGTCGTCGAAGCCGTCGTCCTCCGGGCGCTCCTCCAGGCCGAGGTCGTGGTCGAGCTTCGCCGCCTGGATCAGGGTCCAGATCTGCGCGCGGATCGCGGGCAGCTTCGCCGGGTCCATGGAGGAGATCTGCGCGTACTCGTCGAGGAGCTGCTCCAGGCGCGCGATGTCGCCGTACGAGTCGGCGCGGGCCATCGGCGGGACCAGGTGGTCGACCAGGGTGGCGTGCACGCGCCGCTTGGCCTGGGTGCCCTCGCCCGGGTCGTTGACGAGGAACGGGTAGATCAGCGGGATGTCGCCGAGGGCCGCGTCGGGGCCGCAGGCGGCGGACAGGCCGGCGTTCTTGCCGGGCAGCCACTCCAGGTTGCCGTGCTTGCCCAGGTGGACCATGGCGTCGGCGCCGAAGCCGCCGTCCTCGGCGCGGGCCGCGATCCAGCGGTAGGCCGCCAGGTAGTGGTGGGACGGCGGGAGGTCGGGGTCGTGGTAGATCGCGATCGGGTTCTCGCCGAAGCCGCGCGGGGGCTGGATGAGGACCAGCAGGTTCCCGCGGCGCAGGGCGGCGAGGACGAGGTCGCCCTCCGGATTGCGGGACCGGTCGAGGAACATCTCGCCGGGCGCCGGGCCCCAGTGCTCCTCGACCTGCTCGCGGAGCTCGGCGGGCAGCGTCGCGTACCAGCGCTTGTAGTCGGCGGCCGGGATGCGGACCGGGTTCTTCGCGAGCTGCTCCTCGGTCAGCCAGTCCTGGTCGTGGCCGCCGGCCTCGATGAGGGCGTAGATCAGCTCGTCGCCGTCGCCGGAGACCACGCCGGGCAGGTCGGCCTCGGGGCCGAAGTCGTAGCCCTCCGCGATCAGGCGGCGGAGCAGGGACACGGCGGAGGCGGGGGTGTCGAGACCGACCGCGTTGCCGATGCGGGAGTGCTTCGTCGGGTACGCGGAGAGGACGAGCGCCAGCCGCTTCTCGGCGTTCGGGATGTGGCGGAGCCGGGCGTGCCGGACGGCGATCCCGGCGACGCGGGCCGCCCGCTCGGCGTCGGCGACGTACGCGGGCAGACCGTCGGCGTCGATCTCCTTGAAGGAGAACGGGACGGTGATGAGGCGGCCGTCGAACTCGGGCACCGCGACCTGGCTGGCGGCGTCCAGCGGGGACAGGCCCTCGTCGTTCTCCTCCCACGCCGACCGCGAGCCGGTCAGGCACAGCGCCTGGAGGATCGGCACGTCGAGCGCGGCGAGCGCGCCCGCGTCCCAGGCCTCCTCGTCGCCTCCGGCCTGGGCCTCGGCGGGCTTGGTGCCGCCGGCCGCGAGGACGGTCGTGACGATCGCGTCGGCGGTGCGCAGCGTGTCGACGAGCTCCGTCTCGGGGGCCCGGAGGGACGCCACGTACAGCGGGAGGGCGCGCGCGCCGGCGTCCTCGATCGCGCCGCAGAGGGCGTCGACGAAGGCGGTGTTCCCGCTCATGTGGTGGGCGCGGTAGTAGAGCACGGCGATCGTCGGACCGTCGCCGTCCTTCGCGGTCCGGTCCAGCGGGCCCCAGGTGGGGGCGGCCGCCGGGGCCTCGAAGCCGTGGCCGGTGAGCAGGACGGTGTCGGAGAGGAAGCGGGCCAGCTGCTCCAGGTTGGCCGGGCCGCCGTGCGCCAGGTAGGCGTGCGCCTCGGTGGCGACGCCGACGGGGACGGTGGAGGCCTCCATGAGCTGGGCGTCGGGGGCCTGTTCGCCGCTCAGTACGACGACCGGCTTCCCGGCGGCCAGGATCGTGTCCAGGCCCTCCTGCCAGGAGCGGACGCCGCCGAGGAGCCGGACGAGGACGAGGTCGACGCCGTCGAGCAGGGCGGGCAGGTCGGCCAGGGGGAGGCGGGAGGGGTTGGCGAAGCGGTACTCCACCGGCCCTCCGGCCGCGCGGGCGCTGAGCAGGTCGGTGTCGGAGTGCGACAGCAGCAGGAGCATGGCGAGGCTCAGGCCTTCCTCGGGGTTGTCCGCGCCCCGGGTGGTCAGATGGACGGCGGGAGTTCCTGACTCACCCGCGGGTGCGGGCTCACAGTGGCGGGACCGCGCCGGAATCTCACCGGGCTTCCTCCCCGGGGTCCTGGGACCCCATGCCGATCTGCATCCTAGATCGTGGCGTCGGCGGGCCCCAGGGAGCGGCGGGGTCGACCGGATCACACCCGGTGGCCGGCCGGTTCCCCGTGGGTATGCTCGCCGCCATGCCGCCCACCCCACCCCCGGTGCCCGAACCGGGCGAACCGCGCGTACGGGACCGTGGCGACGCCTGCCCCGGGGCGCTGCGCCTGCACTCCGCCGACGACGGACGCCTGGCCCGACTGCGGCTGCCCGCAGGTCGCCTGACGGCTCATCAGGTCGAGGTCCTGGCGGACGCGGCCGAGACCCTCGGCGACGGGCGGCTCAGCATCACCTCGCGCGGCAACGCGGAGCTGCGCGGCCTCGCCGACGACTGCGGGGCCGAGCTGGCGGCGCTCCTCGCCGAGGCCGGCCTGCTGCCCTCCCCCACCCACGAGCGCGTCCGCAACATCGTCGCCTCGCCCGCCTCGGGCCTCGACGGACTCGGCGCGTCCGACGTGCAGTTGTGGGCCCGTGAGCTCGACAGCCACCTGCTGTCCGCGCCGTGGGCGTCTGCGCTCTCCGGCCGGTTCCTCTTCGTCCTCGACGACGGCCGGGGAGACGTCGCCGGACTCGGCGGGGATGTGACCTTGGTCGCAGTGGGCGGCGGGGCGGCGGAGCTGCACGTCGGCGGGCGGGCCGTCCGGCTCGCGGCCTCCGACGCGCCCTCGGCCGCCCTGGCCGCGGCGGGCGGCTTCCTGGCCGCGGCCGCCGAGGCCGGCACCGGCGCCTGGCGGGTCCGCGAGCTGCCCCGGGGGTACGGGGTGGACCTGGCGGAGTGCGGGGTGGCCGGGGAGCCCGTCCCCGCGCCGGCGCTCCCGCACGGCCCTCCCCCCGCGCCCGGCGTCCTCGGACCCGCCGCCCTCTCCGTGCTCGCCCCGCTCGGCCGGCTCACCGCCGCCCGGCTGCGGGCGCTGCTCCCCGCCGACGAGGTGCGCCTCACGCCCTGGCGCGGGGTCGTCGTGGCCGGGACGGACCCCGGCCTGCTGCCCCTGCTCGACGCGGCCGGGCTGATCACCCGCCCCGACTCCCCCTGGGCCGGGGTCACCGCCTGCACCGGGCGGCCCGGCTGCGCGAAGTCCCTCGCCGACGTCCGCGCCGACGCCGCCCCGGGACCCGCCGCGCGCCGCCCCGGCCCGCCGGGACACCCCGCCCGTCCCGTCCTGCCCGTGCACTTCTCCGGGTGCGAGCGCCGCTGCGGACACCCGCACGGCGCCTGGACCGACGTCCTCGCCACCGGCGACGACAGCTACCGGGTGGACGGCGTCCCCACCCCCCGTACCGCCCTGCCCGACGCAGTGACCAAGGCCCGCACGACGAGATGAGCGAGAGCACCAGGATGTTCGACTACGAGAAGGACGGGACGGAGATCTACCGCCGGTCCTTTGCCACGATCCGCGCCGAGGCGGACCTCGCGGACCTGCCCGCCGACGTCGCCATGGTGGCGGTCCGGATGATCCACGCCTGCGGCATGACCGACCTCGTGCAGGACATCGCGTACTCCCCCCAGGTCGTCGCGAACGCCCGCGCGGCCCTGCGCGCCGGCGCGCCGATCCTCTGCGACGCCCAGATGGTCGCCAGCGGCGTCACCCGCAAGCGGCTGCCCGCCGACAACGAGGTGCTCTGCGCGCTCTCCGACCCGGCCGTGCCCGCCCTCGCCGCCGAGCTCGGCACCACCCGCTCCGCCGCCGCCCTGGAGCTGTGGCGGGACCGCCTCGAAGGCTCCGTCGTCGCCATCGGCAACGCGCCGACCGCCCTCTTCCACCTCCTGGAGATGATCGCGAAGGGCGCCGGGAGGCCCGCCGCCGTCCTCGGCATACCCGTCGGCTTCATCGGCGCCGCCGAGTCCAAGGACGCCCTGGCCGAGAACACCCTCGGCCTCGACTACCTGGTCGTCCGGGGCCGGCGCGGCGGCAGCGCGATCACGGCCGCCGCGATCAACGCCCTCGCCCACGAAGCGGAGATCCAGGCATGAGCCCCGTGACCGGCAAGCTGTACGGCGTCGGGCTCGGCCCCGGCGACCCGGACCTGATGACCGTCGCCGCCGTGAAGGCCATCGCGGCGGCCGACGTCATCGCCTACCACTCGGCCCGCCACGGCCGCTCCATCGCGCGCTCCATCGCCGCCGAGCACATCCGCGAGGACCACATCGAGGAGCGGCTGATGTACCCGCTCACGGTGGAGACCACGGACCACCCCGGCGGCTACCGGGGCGCCCTGAACGACTTCTACGAGGAGGCCGCGGCCCGCCTCGCCGCCCACCTCGACGCCGGCCGCACCGTCGCCGTCCTCGCCGAGGGCGACCCGCTCTTCTACGGCTCGTACCAGCACATGCACAAGCGGCTCGCCGACCGCTACGACACGACCGTCCTGCCCGGCGTCACCTCGGTCAGCGCCGCCGCCGCCCGGCTCGGGGAGCCGCTGTGCGAGGCGGAGGAGGTCCTCACGATCATCCCCGGCACCCTGCCGGAGGACGAGCTGACGGCCCGCCTCGCGGGCACCGACTCGGCGGTCGTGATGAAGCTGGGCCGCACCTTCCCGACCGTGCGGCGGGCCCTGGAGCGGGCCGGCCGGCTGGACGACGCCCGCTACGTGGAGCGCGCCTTCATGAAGGGCGAGCGCACGGAGCGGCTGACGGACGTGGACCCGGAGTCCGTCCCGTACTTCTCCGTCGCGGTCCTGCCCTCCCGCGTCGACCAGGAGCCCCCGGCGCGGGAGACCGGCGAGGTCACCGTCGTCGGCACCGGGCCCGCCGGCGCGCCCTGGCTGACCCCCGAGTCGCGGGGCGCGCTCGTCAACGCCGACGTCCTCGTCGGCTACACGACGTACCTCGACCGGGTCCCCGTCCTGCGCCCCGGCCAGATCCGCCACGGCTCCGACAACAAGGTGGAGTCCGAGCGCGCCGAGTTCGCCCTCGACCTGGCCCGGCGCGGCCGGAAGGTCGCGGTCGTCTCCGGCGGCGACCCGGGCGTCTTCGCCATGGCGACGGCGGTCCTGGAGGTCGCCTGCGAACCGGAGTACGCCGACGTGCCCGTACGGGTCCTCCCCGGGGTGACCGCGGCGAACGCGGCCGCGGCGGCGGCGGGCGCCCCCCTCGGCCACGACTACGCGACGATCTCCCTGTCCGACCGGCTCAAGCCGTGGGACGTCATCGAGGCCCGGCTGCGCGCCGCCGCCTCCGCCGACCTGGTCATCGCCCTGTACAACCCGGGCTCGAAGTCCCGCACCCACCAGGTGGCCGCCGCCCGCGAGCTCCTCCTGGAGCTCCGCGCCCCGGAGACCCCGGTGGTCGTCGCCCGCGATGTCGGCGGCCCCGAGCAGTCGGTCCGGATCCTGACCCTGAAGACCCTGGACCCCTCCGAGGTCGACATGCGCACCCTCCTGCTGATCGGCTCCTCGCAGACCCGGTCGGCCGAACGGGGCGACGGCCGCACGATCACGTGGACGCCGCGACGGTACGGCTGACCGGCGGGGTCCGCCCGCCGCTACCGGCCGGCACCGCCCCGGCCGCGTACGACAGGACCCCGCACCGGGCCGGGGTCACCGTGCTCGGGACGCCCCCGGCCGAGCGGCGGCCCAGGCGGCGGCCTCCTCCGGGGAGGCCGCCGTCGTCACGCCCGCCGGGACCGGGGGGCGGCGGACCACCACCACCGGGAGGCCCGCCTCGCGGGCCGCGCGGAGCTTCGGGGCCGTCGCCGCGCCGCCGCTGTCCTTCGTCACCACGACGTCGATCCGGTGGCGGGCCAGGATCTCCCGCTCCCCTTCCAGCGTGAAGGGCCCCCGGTCCAGGAGCAGTTCGGTGCGCGCGGGCCCGGCCGTGTCGGGGGCGTCCACCGAGCGGACCAGGAACCACTGCGGGCAGTCCGCGAAGGCCGCCAGGCCCATCCGGCCCGTCGTCAGGAACACCCGGTCGCCCAGACCGTCCAGCGTCCGGGCCGCCTCCTCCAGGGACGCCACCGACCGCCAGTCGTCGCCCTCCACCGGGACCCAGCCGGGACGGCGCAGCGCCAGCAGGGGAACATGGGCGGTGGCGGCCGCCCGGGCCGCGTTGAAGCTGATCCGCTCGGCGAAGGGATGGGTGGCGTCGATGACCGCGTCCACGGCGTGTCCCGCCATCCAGTCCACGAGCCCGTCGACGCCCCCGAACCCGCCGATCCGCACCTCCCCGGCCGGCAGCCGCGGGCTCGCCACCCGTCCCGCGAGGGAGCTGGTGACCCGGAACCGTCCGTGCAGCAGTCCGGCGAGGGCGCGGGCCTCGGTGGTCCCGCCGAGAATGAGTATGTGCACAGGAGCCTCTTCGTGACTTCAGGCGGCGGGCGTGAGGCCCAACTCAAGCACACGGGCCTGCGGCCGGGCTGGACGACCGGCGCGTGCGCGACGGCGGCCACCACCGCCGCGTACACCGCGCTGCTGACCGGCGACTTCCCCGACCCGGTGACGATCACGCTGCCGAAGGGCCAGACGCCTTCCTTCGCGCTGACCGCCGAGTCCCTGGCGGACGGCTCGGCGATGGCCGCCGTCGTCAAGGACGCCGGCGACGACCCGGACGTCACCCACGGGGCCGTGGTCCGCTCGACGGTACGGCTCCTGCCGCCCGGTTCCGGCGTCGTCTTCCGCGCGGGCGAGGGCGTCGGCACGGTCACCCTCCCGGGGCTGCCCCTGGAGGTCGGCGAGCCCGCGATCAACCCGGTGCCCCGGCAGCTGATGCGGGCGCACGTGGCGGAGGTCGCCGCCCGGCACGGCGGGAGCGGCGACGTCGAGATCACCGTGTCCGTCGACCACGGCGCCGAGATCGCCCGCTCCACCTGGAACCCCCGGATCGGGATCCTCGGCGGCCTGTCGATCCTCGGCACGACCGGCGTCGTCGTCCCGTACTCCTGCTCCGCCTGGATCGACTCCATCCGCCGGGGCGTCGACGTGGCCCGCGCGGGCGGCCTCACCCACGTGGCGGGCTGCACCGGATCGACGTCGGAGCGCACGGTCGGGGAGATCTACGACCTTCCGGAGATCGCCCTGCTGGACATGGGCGACTTCGCGGGCGCCGTCCTCAAGTACATCCGGCGCCATCCCGTCGACCGGCTCACGATCTGCGGCGGCTTCGCCAAGCTGTCCAAGCTGGCCGCCGGGCACCTGGACCTGCACTCGGCCCGCTCCCAGGTCGACAAGGGCTTCCTCGCGGACCTGGCCCGCGCGGGCGGTGCCCCGGAGCCCCTCGCGGCCGAGATCGCGGCCGCGAACACGGGCCTCGCCGCCCTCCGCCTCTGCGAGGCCGCCGCCGTCCCCCTGGGCGACCTGGTCGCCGCCCGCGCCCGCGACGAGGCCCTGACGGTGCTGCGCGGCGCCCCGGTCGCGGTGGACGTCATCTGCATCGACCGCGCGGGCACGGTGGTGGGCCGCTCGTCGGTGGCGGGGCCGTGGACCGGCTGACAGCGGGGTGACCGCCCGTCGGTGGCGGGGCGTGGACCGGACGCCCGTCGGTGGCGGGCCGTGGACCGGACGACAGCTGCCCGCTCGACGGTGGCGGGCCCAAAAACCGGACGACAGCCGGGTGACCGCGCGCCGAGAATCCCCGGATGACCGACTTCTCGCACAAGCCCACCCTCACCGGCGACCTGGTGGTCCTCCGGCCCGTCACCGCGGCGGACGTGCCCGCGCTGCTGCCGCTGTTCGAGGACGCGGAGGTCATGCGGCTGACCGGGAGCCACACGCGGTTCGACGAGGCGGCGCTCGTGACCTGGTACGGCTCGCGGGGCGCGCGGGACGACCGGCTGGACCTCGCCGTGGTCGAGCGGGCCACCGGCCGGGTCGTCGGCGAGGCCGTCCTCCTGGAGTGGGACCCCGGCAACGAGAGCTGCGCCTTCCGGATCGCCTTCGTCCCGGACGCGGTCGGCCGGGGCCTGGGCACGGAGGCGACCCGGCTGATCGTCGGCCACGGCTTCGAGGCGCTCGGCCTGTACCGGATCTGGCTGGAGGTGTACGCCTTCAACCCGCGCGCCCGCCGCGCCTACGAGAAGGCCGGCTTCCGCGCCGAGGGCGTCCTGCGGGGCGCGCTGCTGTGGGAGGGGGAGCGGGTGGACGCGACGGTGATGTCGGTCCTGGCGCCGGAGTGGTCGGGGACGGCCGCCGTCAGACCTTGAGTACGCGCGCCCCTGTTCCTCGCACCGGCCCCCGCACTGACGTTCGGAACCGTCGAACCGGATGCGCGTCCTCCTTCCCGTGCCTAGGCTCGACCCCGCAGGAGTCCCCTACGAGAAGGAGGAGTTCCCATGGCGAAGCGCGGCAACAAGAAGCGGGCCCGCAAGAAGAAGAAGGCGAACCACGGCAAGCGGCCCAACGCCTGAGGCACCGGGCCGCGGACGGGACCGTCAGCAGGTGTGGCGGTCCCGGGCCGGGTCGTACAGGTGGCTGTCGCGGAACTCGGACGCCGCCAGCGTGCGGCCCACGACTATGACGGCCGTCTTGGTGATCCCGGCCTCCTTCACCTGGTCCGCGATGTCCTCCAGGGTCCCCCGCAGCACCACCTCGTCCGGCCGGCTCGCCATCGCGACGACCGCGGCCGGGCAGTCCGCGCCGTAGTGCGGGACGAGTTCGGAGACGATCCGGTCGACGTACCGCGCCCCCAGGTGCAGCACGATCAGGGCGCCGCTGCGGCCGAGGGTCGCGAGGTCCTCGCCCTCCGGCATCGGGGTGGCCTGCTGGGCGATGCGCGTGAGGATCACCGTCTGGCCGACCGTCGGGACCGTCAGCTCCCGCTTGAGCGCCGCCGCGGCCGCCGCGAACGCGGGAACGCCCGGCACGACCTCGTACGGGATGCCGGCCGCGTCCAGCCGCCGCATCTGCTCCGCCACCGCGCTGAACACCGACGGGTCGCCGGAGTGCAGCCGGGCCACGTCGTGGCCGGCCGCGTGGGCGGCGGTGATCTCCGCGACGATCCGGTCCAGGTCCAGCTGCGCCGTGTCGACGAGTTTCGCGTCCGGCGGGCACTCGGCGAGCAGCTCGGTGGGGACGAGGGAGCCGGCGTAGAGGCAGACCCCGCACCGGGCGAGGGTCCGCGCGCCGCGCACGGTGATGAGGTCGGCCGCGCCGGGGCCCGCGCCGATGAAGTAGACGGTCATTCCTCTGTACAACCCTTCGTTACGGACCATTGCGTGACGGGCATGGCCTGGCGCCAGCCGGTGAAGCCGCCCACGGGCACGGCGGTGGAGACGGCGAGACGGACCAGTTCGCCGCCCCTGCGGCGGTAGTGGTCGGCGAGCAGCGCCTCGGATTCCAGCGTCACGGTGTTGGCGACGAGCCGGCCGCCGGGCGGCAGGGCGTCCCAGCAGGTGTCGAGCAGTCCGGGGGCGGTGAGGCCGCCGCCGATGAAGACCGCGTCGGGGGTGGGCAGGCCGGCGAGGGCGGCGGGCGCGGGGCCGGTGACGACCTCCAGGCCGGGGACGCCGAGGGCGTCGGCGTTGCGGGCGATGCGGGCGGCCCGCTCCGGGGACCGCTCGACGGCGATCGCCCGGCAGGAGCGGTGGGCCCGCATCCACTCGACGCCGATGGAGCCGGAGCCGCCGCCGATGTCCCAGAGGAGTTCGCCGGGGGCGGGGGCGAGCGCGGCGAGGGTCGCGGCGCGCACGTACCGCTTGGTGAGCTGGCCGTCGTGCTCGTACGCCGCGTCGGGGAGTCCGGGCACGGTGCCGAGCCGGAGGGTGCCGGGGTCGCGCGCGCAGTCGAGGGCGAGGACGTTCAGCGGGTCGGTGCGCTCGTGGGGCCAGTCGGCGGCGGTCCCGTCGAGGAGCCGCTCGCCGGGGCCGCCGAGCTGTTCGAGGACGCGGATCCGGGTGCCGCCCCAGCCGGTCGCGCGCAGCAGCTCCGCGACCCGCGCGGCGGTCCCGGCGCCCTCGCTGAGGACGAGCAGGCGGCGGCCGTCGTGCAGGGCGGCGGAGAGCGCGGCGAGCGGCCGGGCGACGAGGGAGACGGTCTCGACGGCCTCCAGGGGCCAGCCGAGGCGGGCGCACGCGTAGGAGACGGAGGAGGGGTGCGGGTGGACGCGGAGCCGGTCGGCGCCGACGGTCTCGGCGAGGGTGCGGGCGATGCCGTGGAAGCTCGGGTCGCCGCTGGCGAGGACGGCGACCGCGCGGCCCTCGTGGGCGGCGAGCAGTCCGGGGACGGCGGGCCGGAGCGGGGAGGGCCAGGTGATCCGCTCGCCCGCGCAGTCGGCGGGGAGGAGGGCCAGCTGGCGGGGGGCGCCGACGAGGACCTCGGCGGTCCGCAGGACGCGGCGGGAGCTCTCGGGGAGCCCGTCCCAGCCGTCCGCGCCGATTCCGACGACCGCTATCGCACCGTTCACCTGCGCGACTTTACGTGAGGGCCGCGTTCCGCCGGTACGTGGCGGGCCCCACTCGGGGGCCCGGCCGGGCGCCGCCGGGGCCCCTCTCCGAAGCTCGTCCGCGCCCCGGCCCGGCCCCCGTCCGCGCCTCGGCCCGCCCCCGGCCCGGCCGCCGTCCGCGCCCTGCGGCACCGGCCGGAATAGACGACGGGGTGGCACCGTTGAGCGGGATAGTTTAAGCTTCAACCACTAGCCAGGAACGCGAGAGGTGAGCACGATGCAGTTCGGGATCTTCACCGTCGGCGACGTGACGACCGACCCCACCACCGGCCGCACCCCCAGCGAGCACGAGCGCATCAAGAACACCGTCGCGATCGCGCTCAAGGCCGAGGAGGTCGGGCTCGACGTCTTCGCGACCGGCGAGCACCACAACCCGCCGTTCGTCCCGTCCTCCCCGACGACCCTCCTCGGGCACATAGCCGCCCGCACGGAGCGCCTGATCCTGTCCACCTCGACCACGCTCATCACCACCAACGACCCGGTGAAGATCGCCGAGGACTACGCGACCCTCCAGCACCTCGCCGACGGCCGCGTGGACCTGATGATGGGCCGCGGCAACACCGGCCCCGTCTACCCGTGGTTCGGCCAGGACATCCGGCAGGGGATCCCGCTCGCCATCGAGAACTACGCGCTCCTCCACAAGCTGTGGAGGGAGGACGTGGTCGACTGGGAGGGCAAGTTCCGCACGGCCCTCCAGGGCTTCACCGCCACCCCGCGCCCCCTCGACGGCGTCCCGCCCTTCGTCTGGCACGGCTCCATCCGCTCCCCCGAGATCGCCGAGCAGGCCGCCTACTACGGCGACGGCTTCTTCGCGAACCACATCTTCTGGCCCAAGCAGCACACCGAGAAGATGGTCCGGCTCTACCGGCAGCGGTACGCCCACTACGGCCACGGCACCCCCGAGCAGGCGATCGTCGGCCTCGGCGGCCAGGTCTTCCTGCGGAAGAACTCCCAGGACGCGGTACGGGAGTTCCGCCCGTACTTCGACAACGCGCCGGTCTACGGCCACGGCCCCTCCCTGGAGGAGTTCAGCCGCGAGACCCCGCTGACCGTCGGCTCGCCGCAGGAGGTCATCGAACGCACCCTGTCCTTCCGCGAGTACGCAGGCGACTACCAGCGCCAGCTCTTCCTGGTCGACCACGCCGGGCTGCCCCTCAAGACCGTCCTGGAGCAGCTCGACCTCCTCGGCGAGGAGGTCGTCCCGGTCCTGCGCAAGGAGTTCGCGAACCTGCGCCCCGCCGGCGTGCCCGAGACCGCCCCGCTCCACCCCGCCGTCCTCGCGTCCCAGGAGGTCTGACGCCATGCGGACCCTGAAGATCGTCGCCGTCTCCGCCGGGCTGAGCGCACCCTCGTCCACCCGGCTGCTCGCCGACCGGCTGCTCCAGGCGGCCCGGTACCGGCTGGCCGAGCAGGAGTACGCCGTCGACGTCCAGGTCGTCGAACTGCGCGACCTGGCCGTCGACATCGCGAAGAACCTCGTCACCGGCTTCCCGTCGGACGCGCTCCAAGAGGCCGTCGACGCGGTGACGGGCGCGGACGGCGTCATCGCCGTCACCCCCGTCTTCACGGCCTCCTACAGCGGTCTCTTCAAGTCCTTCTTCGACCTGATCGACCCGGCCGCGCTGACCGGCACCCCGGTCCTGATCGGCGCGACCGGCGGCACCGCCCGCCACTCGCTCGTCCTCGACCACGCCCTGCGGCCGCTCTTCGCCTACCTGCGGGCCCTCGTCGTCCCCACCGCGGTCTACGCGGCCTCGGAGGACTGGGGCTCGGGCGGCGACGCGTACACCGACGGGCTGCCGGCCCGGATCACCCGCGCGGGCCAGGAGTTCGCGGACACGGTCGCGGCGCGGCCCGCCCGCCGGGAGGACGAGGAGGAGATCGTCCCGTTCGAGAAGCAGTTGGCCGACCTTCGCTTGGATTGATCGCCTTTGTTACGTTGTGAGGGAGCCCCGGGAGGCCTCGGGCCCCTCGGGTTCCCGACAGCGAAACGGAGGTCGGCGATGGCCGGCGGCAGGATCGTGGTGGGCGTGGACGGATCGGAACCGGCCCTGAAGGCGCTGAAGTGGGCCGCCGCGCAGGCGGCCCTCACCGGGGACACCCTGGAGGCGGTGATCAGCTGGGAGTACCCGGCGGTCTGGGCGAGCGTGATGCCGGGCGTCCCGCTCCAGTTCGACCCCGAGCAGCTCGCCGGGCAGATCCTCGACCAGGCGCTGGACGCCACCCTCACCCCGGAGCAGGCCGCCGGCGCCACCCGTACGGTGGTCGGCGGCAACGCCGCGCAGGCCCTCGTCGACGCGGCGTCCGGCGCGGAGCTGCTGGTCGTCGGCGACCGCGGGTACAGCGGCTTCAAGGCGGCGGTCCTCGGCTCGGTCTCCTCCCACGTCACCCAGCACGCGCCGTGCCCGGTCGTCGTCGTGCGGGGCGGAACGGGGAGCGACGGGACGGATCCCGGCGCATGATGCCCCCATGGACATCAAGCTCGAACTGATCGGCGTGCCCGTCACCGACATCGACCGGGCCAAGGCCTTCTACGAGAAGGTCGGCTTCCACGCCGACCACGACATCACCGTCAGCGAGGAGATCCGCTTCGTCCAGCTCACACCGCCCGGCTCCGCCTGCTCCATCGCCCTGGGCAAGGGCATCACGGAGATGGTGCCGGGCTCGCTGGACAACATGCAGGTGGTGGTGACCGACATCGAGGCGGCGCACGCGGATCTGCGCGGCCGGGGGATCGAGGTCACGGAGATCGACGACCAGCCGTGGGGGTCGTTCGTCTACTTCCACGACCCGGACGGCAACCGCTGGTCGATCCAGCAGACGACCCCCCGCACCTGACTCGTTGTGGGCCGCGCCCCGCCGTTGTGGGCGGCGCGCCCGGCCCGCTGCGGGCAGGCGCCCCCGCCGCCCCCGTTGTGGGCAGGCGTTCCGCAAGGGGCGGAACGGGTGGGCACAACGGACCAGCGCCCTGCCGGCGCCAGAGGCCGTAGCGCCTGAACCCGCACCACCAGGTGCAGCACCCGGTGGTGCGGGCCAGGGCGCGGAGCGCGAAGGCGCCGCGAGAGGGCGCCGTCCCGTGTGCCCACCCGTCCCGCCCTGCGGGACGATTGCCCACACGGGCTTCGGGCGACGGGGCCACACGCGCGCGGGCACACGGGGTCGCGGGGCGAAGGCCCCCACGAGGGCGGGGCCGCGGCCCACACGGGCGCGAGGCGAAGGCCCGCACAGCGGCGCGGGCACGCGGGGGCCCGGGGCGCGGGCCCCCGCGGGCGCGGGCCCCCGCGGGCGCGGGCGCTGCGCGCGCGTCACCAAGCCGCCGCACGCCCCCGGCCGTCCTCGTGCGTGTAGAAGAGATAGAACGCCGCACCCCCCGACACCGCCCCACTCATCAGCCCCAGACCGCTCGACGAGAGCACGCTCGCCCCGGTGAGGCTGTACAGGAACCCGACCGAGATGCCCACCAGCGCCCCCCACGCCGCGCCGCGCAACTCGCGCGGGAGGGCGTGTCCGTAGTGCCGGAGGGCCCAGATCGCGACGGTGAGGACGACGGCCGAGATGAGGCCGACCCAGAGCTGCCCCAGACCCCAGGGGCCGCCCTCGCGCGCGTTGGTCGCGGTGTAGAGGCCGTACAGGATTCCGATCGTGACCGGGGCTCCCCAGCCATTCAAGCTGATCCGGCGCCCGGTGGGCGCCGCTGCGTGTGCGGCCATGGCAGGAGCTCCTCGTCTCTCGCCCCCCTGGTTGGCGGTCCCGCACCCTCCAGGGCACACCCGCGCCGGACGCCCCGCAAGTGGATCAGGCGGCGGGCCGTGCGGCGACGGCGTCGATCTCGAAGAGCATGCCCGGCAGCGCGAGCGCCGCGACGCCGCTGAGGGTCTGCGCGGGCAGCCGCTCGCCGAAGTGGGCGTGGAGGGCCTTGCCGAGGACCTCCAGCTTGGCGAGGTCGTGGTCGACGATGTAGGTGCCGAGACGGACGACGTGTTCGAGGCCGAGGCCGACGCCTTCGAGGGCGTGCCGCAGGTGCGTGAGGGAGAGCTCGACCTGGGCGGTGAAGTCGCCGGGGACGGGCGCTCCGGCCGGGTCGGAGGCGTACTGGCCGCCGATGAAGACGAGCTCGCCGGGGGCGGAGACGGCGTGGCTGTATCCGAAGGGGGTGGGGTCGTGGAGCGTGGCGGGGTTGGTGATGACGCGCTGGTCGGTCATGGGGACGTTCCTTCCGATGGGTACGGGGGAGCCATGAAGTGGATGTGCGAGGTCCGGAATCACTGAGGCGGCGCCACCGGACGGGGCCCGGCCAGGAACCGCGGGGACCGGCGAGGAAGCAGGCCCCGGCCGCCCGCCGCCGGTCACGTGCCCGTGAACCAGCTCCGCAGCCGGTCCGGCGCCGTCGGGGCCTGGAGTTCGGCCCGTCGGCGGACGTCGTCCAGGGTCTGCGCGGCCAGTTCGCGCCGCCAGGCCAGTTCGGCCCGGCCCATGGCGCCGGCGACGGCGCACTCGGCCGCGTAGGCCCGCGGGGGTCCCGCGCCGGGTCCCTGCTGCCGGATCTCGGTGCAGCGGAAGGCCTCCTCGGGGCCCTCGATCGCGGTGTAGACGTCCATGAGGGTGATCCGGTCCAGGCCGCGTGCCAGGCGGAAGCCGCCCTTGGGGCCGGAGACGGAGGTGACGATCCCGGCCCGTGCGAGCGCCTGGAGCTGCTTGTTGAGGTAGGCGGCGGGCAGGTCGTGGTAGGCGGCGAGGCGGGCCGCGGTGACCGCCCGCTCGGGTCCGATCCAGGCCAGGTTCAGGCAGCTGTGCAGCGCCCACTCCACGCCCTCACTCATCTTCATGATCCTGGATGTTATGTATCCAGGATCATGAAGATCAAGGGATTTACCCCTCGGCCTCCCCCGGCCCGGAGTCCGCCACCGACGCCAGCCGGGCCAGCGCCTCGTCCAGGACCGCGAGGGGCGGCGACGCCAGGCCCAGCCTGATGGCGTCGGGGGCCGTGCCGGAGCCCACCGCGAAGGCGCTGCCCGGGGTGACCGCCACGCCCGCGCGCGCGGCGGCCGCCGCCGTGAACGTCTCCGCGCGCCAGGGCGAGGGCAGCTCCCACCAGCAGTAGTACGCGTGCGGGGAGGTCCGCAGCGCGTGTCCCGCGAGCCGGCGCCGGACCAGGGCGTGCCGCGCCCCGGTGTCCGCCCGTTTCGCGGCGACGGCCCCGGCGACCGTGCCGTCCCCGGTCCAGCGGGTGGCGGCGGCGAGTGCGAGCCCGCCCGCGGTCCAGGCGCCGGAGCGCAGGGCGTCGGCCGCCGCCGTACGGAACCTCCCGGGCGTCACGAGGTAGCCGACGGTCAGACCGGGGGCGAGCCGCTTGGAGAGGCTGTCGACCAGGAGGACCCGCTCGGGCGCGTGCGCGGCGAGCGGCGCGGGCGCGTCGGGCAGCAGGAAGGCCCAGGTGGTGTCCTCGACGGCCGTCAGGTCCAGGCGGCGCAGCAGCGCGGCGAGTTCGGCCCGGCGGCCCTCCCCGGCGGTCGTGGAGAGCGGATTGTGCAGGGTCGGCTGGAGGTAGACGGCGGCGAGCGGCGCGGTCCGGTGGGCGGCCGCGAGCGCCTCGGGCCGTACGCCCTCCGCGTCGAGGGCGAGCGGGACGAGCCGGATGCCGAGGCGTTCCGCGACGGCTTTGACCAGCGGGTACGTGAGTGCTTCGACGCCGAGGCGGCCGCCGGGCGGCACGAGGGCGGACAGCGCGGCGGCGATGGCCTGGCGGCCGTTCCCCGCGAAGAGGACGGCGTCGGGGTCCGGCGCCCAGCCGGGCCGGGCCAGGACGGCCGAGGCCGCGTCCCTCGCCTCGGCCGTGCCGGTCGCGGGCGCCGGCCGGGAGACGGCCTCGGCGAGCACGTCGGGCCGGGCGAGCGCCGCGAGCGCCCGGGCCATCAGCTCCGGCTGGCCCTCGGCCGACGGGTAGTTGAGCTGGAGGTCGACGGGCGCGGCGCCGGTCGCCTCGGCGAGCGCGGGCCCGGGCAGCGGGGGCGCGGCCCGGACGAAGGTGCCGCGCCCGACCTCGCCGACGACCAGGCCGCGGCGGGCCAGCTCCCCGTAGACCCGGATGGCCGTCGAGTTCGCGATCCCGTGGCGGCGGGCGAAGACCCGCTGCGGCGGCATCCGGTCTCCGGGCCGCAGCCGCCCGTCCCGTACGGCCGCCTCGACCCGGTCCGCGATCCTGCGGTACTCGTCCACCGGAGACCTCCCCGACCTCATTGCACCGAGAGCAAAGATCTTATTGCACCGAGGAGTCGCGGCTGCCTAGCCTGCCGTCATGCCCGTCGCCGAAACCCTCGCCACCAGCACCTTCTACGAGGACCGGGGCACCGGCCCCGCCCTCCTCCTCGTCCACGGCCACCCCTTCGACCACACCATGTGGCAGCCGCAGATCGACCGCTTCTCCCGCACCCACCGCGTCCTGGCGCCCGACCTGCGCGGCTACGGCGCCACACCCCTGGGCGCCTCCACCGGCGCCACGGCCCTCGGCGACTTCGCCGAGGACCTCGTCGCCCTCCTGGACCACCTGGAGATCGGGGAATGCGTCCTCGCCGGGCTCTCCATGGGCGGCCAGATCGCCATGGAGCTCGTCCGCCGCCACCCCGGCCGGGTCCGGGGGCTCGTCCTCGCCGACACCTTCCCCGCCGCCGAGACCGAGGAGGGCAGGGCCGCCCGGAACGCCATGGCCGACCGGCTGCTCGCGGAGGGCATGCGGGGGTACGCCGACGAGGTCCTGGACCGGATGGTCGCCCCGTACAACGCGCACGCCGCACCGCACGTCCACCGCATGATGCGCGCCACCGACCCGGCCGCCGCGGCCGCCGCCCTGCGCGGCCGGGCCGAGCGCCCCGACTACCGCGCGACGCTCGCCGCCCTCGCGGTCCCCGCGCTCGTCGTGGTCGGCCGGGACGACACGTACACCCCCGTCGCGGACGCGGAGGAGATGCACGCCCTGCTCGACCGCTCCACGCTCACCGTGATCGAACGGGCCGCGCACCTGCCCAACCTGGAACGGCCCGAGGAGTTCGACGCGGCCCTCGACGCCTTCCTGCGCTCACTCGTCCGGCCCAGCTGAAGGTTCGGAAACGTACGAACGCTCCGACGATGGGGCCATGAGCCAGAACAGCGCACCTCCCAGGCCGGACAGCTCCGCGGGCGCATGGGCCGCGGGAGGCACCCTCTTCGCCGGTGTCCTCATGCTGGTCACCGGCTTCATGGACATCTTCCAGGGCATCGCCGGCATCGCCGAGGACGACGTCTACACCCGCGTCGGCGACTACGTCTTCAAGTTCAACCTCACCGCCTGGGGCTGGATCCACCTGATCCTCGGCGTCGTCGTCGCCATCGCCGGTTTCGGGATCCTCAAGGGCGCCGAGTGGGGCCGGGTCGCCGGCATCTGCCTGGCCTCGCTCAACCTGCTCTTCCAGTTCCTCTTCCTCCCCTACCAGCCGTGGTGGGCGCTCTTCTCCATGGCCGTGTCGATCTTCGTGATCTGGGCACTGGCCACGGACGACGCCCGCGGCGCGCGCGAGAAGTACTGAGGAGCGGCCGGATGAGACGCCGTACGACGGGCCTCGCGCTCGCCTCCACCGCCCTGCTCCTCGCCCTGACCGGCTGCGACGCCGCGTCGGACAAGGCCGGCGACATCGTCTCCTCCGCCACGGCGGCCGTCGCCTCGGCCGCCGAGGAGAAGATGAACGAGGTCAAGGACGGGGTGAACGCCGGCGGAGACGTCAGCGCGGGCCCCACCAGCGCCGACGGGGACCGCACGGTCGCCACGATCACGGCGACCAACCCCAAGGACAAGAAGGCCGACTACACGGTCATGGTCAACTTCCGTGACGCGGACGGCAATCTGCTCGACTCCGTCGTCCTCAGCATCGACGGGGTCGAGCCGGGGAAGTCCAAGACCGGTACGGCACGCAGCAACCGGACCCTCTCGGGCACCCCGAAGGCGGAGATCGGGCAGGCCCTGCGCCACTGAGGCCCGTGGACGCACCACCGCTCCCCAGGCGCCGCCTCGGCGCCTGGGCCGCGCGGCTGCTCCTCACCGTGTCCGCGGTCGCCACCGGCTGCCGCCTGCTGGAAACACCGGCCACCGGGCCGCCCTCGCCGATCTCGACCTGCGCGCCGGGCGCCGATCCGCCACGCTGGAAGGCATGGACAACGAGGAGATCCTGGACGACATCGGCGCCCTCGTCGAGGAGGAGCGCGCCCTG
Source organism: Streptomyces sp. NPDC002232 (assembly GCF_042890295.1). Lineage (NCBI taxonomy): Bacteria > Bacillati > Actinomycetota > Actinomycetes > Kitasatosporales > Streptomycetaceae > Streptomyces > Streptomyces sp. NPDC002232. Next base: position 343,748 of record NZ_JBIARV010000006.1, read on the forward strand.
CGCGAGCGCGCGGGCACCGGCGGCCTCCAGCCCGAGGAGCGCACCCGCCTCGCCGACCTCGAAGTACGGCTCGACCAGTGCTGGGACCTGCTGCGGCAGCGGCGGGCGAAGGCGGAGTTCGGAGAGAACCCGGACGAGGCGTCCCTCCGCCCACCGTCGGAGGTCGAGTCCTACCGCAACTGACCCCGCCGGCCCGTTGCGGGCGGCGCCCCCGCCCGTTGCGGGCCCGCGCCCGCCGCGCTGTGGGCGGCGCCCCCACCGCCCCCGTTGTGGGCCCGCGCCCGCCATTGTGGGCCCACGGCCCGCCCGTTGTGGGCAGGCGTTCCGCAAGGGGCGGAACGGGTGGGCACAACGGACCCGCGCCCTGCCGGCGCCAGAGGCTCCCGCGCCCCGACCCGCACCACCGGTGACGGCACCCGGGCGGTGCGGGTCCAGGCACAGGAGGCGGAGGCGCCGCGAAGGGCGCCGTCCCGTGTGCCCACCCGTCCCGCCCCAGCGGGACGATTGCCCACACGGGCAGCGGGCGACGGGCCCCACGACGGGTGCGGGGCGGCGGCCCACCCGGGCGCGGGCGCACGCGCGCGCGGGGCGAAGGCCCAGACGCGCAGCCGAGGCACCCACCGGACGCGGCCGCGTGCCCCGCGCGTCGTACGTTGGGCGCATGGCACGTCCCGCAGGACCCGTCCGGATCACCCCGCCCGCCTGGCTGACCGCAGGTCTCAGGCCCGCGCCCACCCCCATCCCCTGGGCCGCCGTGGTCCGCGCGGCCATCGCGCTCTCCGTGCCCCTCGCCGTCGGGCTCGCCGTCGACCGGCCCGCGTACGGCGCGCTCGTCTCGATGGGGGCGCTCTCCGGCGTCATCGGCGACACCGCCGACGCGTACCGGATGCGGGTCTACAACATCGCCCTGCCACAGCTGTTCGGCGCCGTCGGCGTCACCCTCGGGACCCTCGTCTTCGGGCAGGGCTGGCTCGCGGTCGCCGCGCTCACCCTCGTCGCCCTGGTCTCCGGGATGATCTCCTCGATCGGCGCGGTCGCCTCCGTGTCGGGCCTGCTCCTGCTGCTCAACGCGGTCGTCGGGGCCGGTCTGCCCATGCCCGACCCGTGGTGGACGGCGCCCGTGCTCCTCACCCTCGGCGGGCTGTTCGTCCTCGCGCTCACCCTCCTCGGCTGGCCGATGCGCCGCGCCGTGCCCGAACGGGAGGCCGTCGCGGCGACCTACCGGACCGTCGCCGAGCTCTACGAGGCCACCGGCACCGGCGCGTACGAGGAGAAACGGCAGGCCGTCACCGCCTCCCTCAACCAGTCGTACGACCTGGTCCTCGCCCGCCGCGCCCGCCAGCACGGCCGCGCGCCCTCCCTGGTCCGCGTCCTGGCCCAGCTGAACGTCGTCATCCCGCTCGTCGAGGCCGCGCCCGCCGCCCATCTGCGGGCCAGGCTCGTCGGCCCGCTGTCCCCGGCGATCCCGGCGGCCGTGCGGGACCTCGCGGACGCCGTCGCCGAGGGCCGCACCGGCGACCCCGAACCGGACCTGCCCGAGCCCGAACGGCCCGCCGAGAAGGCCGTGGACCACGCCCTGCGGCACGCCGCCGCCGTCGTCCACGCCTCCGACCCCGACCCGTACAACGTCGACGACCGGCTCGGCCGGCCCGCCGCGCTGCGGGTCCGCGTCCGCCGCGTCACCCGCGCGGTCCTCTTCTCCGAGGCCTCCTGGCGGTACGGCCTGCGGCTGGCGCTCTGCATCGGCCTGGCCCAGGCCCTGGTGTCGCTGATCGCCGTACCCCGCTCGTACTGGGTCGCGCTCACCGTCACGTTCGTGATGAAGCCCGACTTCGGCTCGGTGTTCTCCCGGGCCGTGCTCCGCGCCGCCGGAACCGCCGCCGGGCTCGTCCTCGCCGCGCTCGTGCTGTCCCAGGTGCCGCGCGGCTGGTGGGACGTGCCGGTGACGGCCGTCCTCGCGGCCCTGATCCCCGCCTTCTCCGCGAAGGGGTACGCCTTCCAGACCGCGGCCATCACACCGGTGATCCTGCTGCTCTCCGACGCCCTCAACCACCAGGGCTTCGACCTCGTCCTGCCCCGCCTCTACGACTCGCTCATCGGCTGCGCCATCGCCCTGGTCGCCGGCTATCTGCTCTGGCCCGAGTCCTGGCACGCCCGGATCGGGGACCGGCTCGCGGACGCGGTCGCCGACTCCGCCGCCTACGTGGAGCGGGCGTTCGGCGCGCGGGAGGACCACGGCGCCCGGCTGCGGGCCCGGCGCACGCTCTACCGCGACCTTTCGACCGTCCGCTCCGAGTTCCAGCGCGCCCTGACCGAACCCCCGCCGACCGGCACCCGCGCCGCCGCCTGGTGGCCGCTCGTCGTCGCCGTGGAACGGATCGTGGACGCGACGACCGCGGCCCGGATCCGGGTCGACCACGGCGCCCCCGCGCCCGATCCGGCCGAGGTCGACGCCGTGCGGCGGGAGTTGCGGGAGCTCGCGGACGGGCTGCGCGCGAGCGCCACCCTCGTCGAGGTGCGCGCGGAGCTGCCCGGCGACGAGAACGGAGTCCTGGCGCCGCTCCGTCAGGAGGTCGCCGCGGCCCGCGCCATCGCCGGTCCCGACCTGCGGTAAACCTCCCTCCGGGGGCGTACGGGAGGACTTACCGGCGGTCACGGAACGGAACCTTCCCCGCCGCCGTTACCGGAAGCCACCCGGGCGACTACGATGCGCTCGATTCACCGTGATCCGCGCCCGCCGCCGTCCGCAACCGGCCCGGCGGACGCGCCACTTCGCCCTGCCTCCCCGACCCCGCCCCGAGCCCCGCCCTCGGCCCCCGCTCCCCTCCCCGGCCCACCGCACCGCGTCACCGCACCGCAACGCACCCCCGTAGCACCGCACCACACCCCCCTCAGCCCCCCGCGTCCTCGAGGACCCGCCATGCGCACCACCACGAACAGAGGGCTCCAGCCCAACGTCCTCGGCACCTTCGACACGATCGTGATGGCCGTCGCCGGCAGCGCCCCCGCCTATTCGCTGGCCGCGACCACCGCCGTCCTCTTCGGCGCGGTCGGCCTCGCCGGACCCGCCGCCCTGCTCTACTGCGCGATACCGATGCTCGGCATCGTCCTCGCGTACGCCCGCCTCGGCCGCATCGACGTCAACGCCGGCGCCGGATACTCCTGGGTGGGCCGCACCCTCCACCCCTTCCTCGGCTTCCTCTCCGGCTGGGCGCTCGTCTTCGCCGCCACCGTTTTCATGGTGGCCGGTTCACTGCCCGCCGGCTCCCTCACGCTCTCCCTGATCGACCCCGACCTCGCCGCGCGCACCCCGCTCGCGGCCGCCGTCGGCGCCGGCTGGTTCCTGATGATGCTGCTCGTCGTCCTGGGCGGCGCCCGCCTCACCGTGCGCGCGCAACTCGTGATGTCCGGCATCGAGATGCTCATCCTGCTCGGCTTCGTCCTGGCCGCCGTCGCGCACCGGGGCCGCGCCACCGCCTTCGACTGGTCCTGGTTCGCGCTCGACCGCTTCGACGGGCCGGAGGGCTTCGCCGCCGGGGCGCTGATCGCCGCGTTCTACTACTGGGGCTGGGACGTCACCAGCAACCTCAGCGAGGAGACCCGCGACAGCCGCCGCACGGCGGGCCTCGCCGCGCTCGTCGGCGTCGGCTTCGTCTTCCTCCTCTTCGAGGCCTTCACCGTCGCCGTCAACGTCCTGCTGAGCGCCGAGGAGATCCGCGCCGCGGGGCCGAACGTCCTCGCCGTCCTCGGTCAGGAGATCTGGCCCGGCGTCGGCGGCAAACTGCTCGTCGTGGCCGTCGTCCTGTCCACCGTCGCCACCCTGGAGACCACCCTCCTCCAGGTCACCCGCTCCCTCTTCGCGATGGGCCGCGACCGGACCCTGCCCGCCGCGCTCGGCCTCGTGCACCGCCGCTGGAACACCCCCTGGGTCGCGATCGCCACCGTCGGCGGCGCCGCCCTCGTCATGTTCTGCGCGGCCGCGGCCGCCGACTCCGTGCAGCAGCTGATCAGCGACGCCGTCTCCGCCATCGGCCTCCAGATCGCCTTCTACTACGGCCTCGCGGGCATCGCCGCCGTCGTCGCGTACAAGGCGGTCCTCTTCCGCTCCGTGCGGAACCTGCTCCTGGGGGGCCTCTGGCCGCTCCTCGGCTCCGCGTTCATGCTGTGGGCCTTCGTCGAGTCGCTCAGCGTCCTCTCCACGACCGCCGTCACCATCGGCCTGGGCGGACTGCTCCTGGGCGTGATCCCGCTGGTCGTGTACTGGCGCCGGGGCAGCGACTACTACCGCCCCGCCCGCCTGGACGCGGTCCGCGCGCTGGCGGCGGCGGAGGGCTCGGCCCCGGCCACCCGCAGCACCGGAGCCCGCGACAAGAACTACGCGACGGACTTCTGACCCCCCTTCCGCACCGAGCGACTTCTGACGGCAGCCGAACCCGAAGGAGGCCCCCGATGGCCGTACGCCGCCGCTCCGCGCGCCCGGCACGTCCCGAGCGCTTCGCGCCCGACTTCGACCCGGACTTCGGGGACCGGGCGCTGACCGAGGCGCGCCACGACATCGTGATCGGCCGCTGGCAGGGCGTGCGGGACCTGCTCGCCGCCACCGGCACGGACTGGGCGCGCCGCACCCACCGGCTGCGGCTCCTGTCGCACGCCGCCGCCGGCAGCTCCACGGTCGAGACCTGGCGGGCCGCCGAGCCCGGCAATCCCGACGCCGCCGTGCTGCGGGCCGCGACCGAGGTCGTACGGGTCTTCGACGCGGCCATCGCGGCCGGCCGGGGCGCCACGCTCGACCGGGGCCGGATCGACTCCGCCGTTGACGCCTGCCGGGGCGCCGCCGAGGCGGCTCCGGCCGACCCGATGCCGTGGGTGTCGCTGCTCTCGGTGGCGCGGCTCTACGAGGGCGGGGTGCCGCGCCGTGAACTGCGGCACTGGTTCGACGAGCTGAGGCGCCGCGACCCGTACAACACCGAGGGCCACATCCAGGTGCTGCGCTACTGGTCGGCGCGGTGGCACGGCACGCACGGCAGCATGTACGACTTCGCGCGCGACGCGGCGGGCGTGGCACCTCCCGGCTCCCCGCTGCCGGTCCTGGTGCAGGTGGCGCGGGTCGAGGAGTACCGGTACATCGCGGACGGCGCGCTCGGCCGGGGCCCGGTGCGCGGCTTCGACCAGCACTGGAAGCACGAGCTGGCGGTGACCGAGCTGCGCCGGACGCACGCGCGGTGGATCGGCGGGCGGGACCCGGGGCGGCCGGTGGCGCCCGAGGAGGTCGGCGACCTGAACTTCCTCGCGCACGCCGCCTGCTACGCGGGCCAGGTGGAGCTGGCCCGCGAGCTGATGGGGCTGCTCGGCGCGCGGGCGGCGTGGGTGCCGTGGGCGTACACGGGCGACCCCGAGGAGCAGTTCACCCGGTTCGCGGAGGGCCTGGGAGCGGGGTGACCCCGCTCCCGGGCCCCGTGGGGCGTCAGACTCCGATGTCGCCGCCGTCCGTGCGCCACACGGCGACGACCGACGGGCGGACGATCTTCCCGGGCCCGTCGGGCCAGACGGAGGCGGGCTTCTCGACGGAGGCGCCGTCGACCTCGCCCGGGTGCTGCACGGCGACCAGGACGCGGCGGTCCTGGACGAGCGGGCCGCAGGTCTCGGCGCCGGTCGGCACGGTCAGGAACTGCTTGAGCTCACCGCGCCGCTCGCCCCGGGTGGCGACGCCGAACAGGCCGTCGTGCGAACCGAGCTGGTTGCCGTCGGTGGAGATCCACAGGTTGCCGTGCGGGTCGAAGGCGACGTTGTCCGGGCAGGAGATCGGGGAGACCTTCTCCTTGGGGAAGCCGGCGAAGTACGTGGCCGGGTCGTTCGGGTCGCCGGCGACGAGGAACAGGCGCCAGGCGAAGCCGTCGGCGGACGGGTCGTCCCAGTGCTCGGCGAGCTCCAGGATCTGCCCGTGCTTGTTGAGGTTGCGCGGGTTGGCCTCGTCGGCGGGCGCCTTGCCGGCCTTGCCCCGGTCGGTGTTGTTGGTGAGCGCGACGTAGACGCGGCCGCTGCGCGGCGACGGCTCGACGTCCTCGGGCCGGTCCATCTTGGTGGCGCCGACCTTGTCACCGGCGAGCCGGGTGAAGACGTACACCTCCTCGGCGGTCATGCCGGGGACGTGCGAGACGGCGCCGTCGGGGCCGGCCGTGGCGAGCGGGATCCACACGCCGGTGCCGTCGAACTCGCCGTCGTTCGGGAGCTTGCCGGTGCCGTCGATCTCGGCGGCCGGCGAGTCGCCGGTCAGCCGGGCGACGTACAGGGTGCCCTCGTCGAGCAGCGTGAGGTTGTGCTCGTGGGCGGCCCGCGAGTGTCCCTTCTTCATCCGCTTGCTCGACACGAACTTGTAGAAGTAGTCGAACCGCTCGTCGTCACCCATGTAGACGGCCGGGCGGCCGTCCTCGGTGAGGCGCGGCTGCGCGGCCTCGTGCTTGAAGCGGCCGAGCGCGGTGCGCTTGCGGGGCGTCGACTCCGGGTCGTACGGGTCGAGCTCGACGACCCAGCCGAAGCGGTGCACCTCGTTGGGCTCCTGCTTGAGGTCGAAGCGCCGGTCGAAGCGCTCCCACTTCCGCTCGGTGGCCCCGGTGCCGACGCCGTACCGCTTGTCGGTGGCGCTGGAACCGTTGGCGAAGTACTGGTTGAAGTTCTCCTCGCCGTGGAGGGTGGTGCCCCACGGGGTGGTGCCGCCGGCGCAGTTGTTGAGCGTGCCGAGGACCGTGCGGCCCGTCGGGTCGGCGGAGGTCTTCAGCAGGGCGCTGCCGGCGGCCGGGCCGGTGACCCGGAACTCGCTGGTGGTGTGCAGGCGCCGGTTGAGGCGGTGGCGGGTGACGGGCGTGAGGCGGCCGGTCCGGTGCTCCTCCTGGACCACGACGACGGAGAGGCCGTGCGCGGCCCAGGCGACCTCGACCTGCTCGCGGGTCGGGTTGGCGGGGTCGTACCCGCGGAACATGAGCACTTCGTCGGTGTACTCGTGGTTCGCGACGAGGACCTGACGGTCGTGCTCCTCGCGCAGCGGCAGCAGGGACAGGAAGTCGTTGTTGTAGCCGAACTGCCCGGCCTGCGCCTTCGCGGTCTGCTTCTCGGAGTCGAAGGCGGGCGCGCCGCGGAGGATCGGCTCGCCCCAGCGGATGACCACGTTCTGTGCGTATCCGGCGGGGACGGTGACCCGGTCGTCGTTGTTGGGCGCGACGGGCGCGAAGCGGAGGCCGCGGGCGCCGTCGGCGGGCTGCGGCTTGTGCCGGTGGTTCGGCTGCGCCTGGGCGAGGGGCACGTTGCCGAGGACGACGGCGCCACCGGCGGCGGAGGCGACGGTCACGACGGCGGCGGCGCGGAGGGCGGAACGGCGCGAGAGGACACCGGCTATGACGTCGCCGACGTACGCGTTGTCGCTGGTGTTGGGCACCTCGTGGAAGCAGGCGTCACCGCACCGGTACCGGCAGGTGAGAGCGGAACGGCCGCCTCCGTGGGGGTTCGTGCTCAGCAGCGGCAGCAGTTTGCGCACTTCGTCCTCCTCCGGCGCACGACTGCGCCGACATGGTGTCGGATTCCTTCGGCGGCGACGCTATGTGCACACATCTGCACAGGGACGGCAGCGGAATGAACGCCGCATGAATGCACGGCAACCGGGGGCGACCGGGTCACCGGAGGAGGAGGGGGCGGCCGCTAACCTTACGTGTCCGCCCTGGCCAGGGATGAACGTCCCGAAACGCCCAGTACGGACATTCACACCGCACCCCCACTCATGCGAAAGGGTTCGCCCATGGGTATTCGGAGCATGCTGCGCAAGGTGTTCGGCCGGGACCGCGAGGAATCCCCGGCAACCTCCGTCCCGCCCCAGACGCGTGAGAACCAGGAGACGACGACGACCGCCCCGGAGCCGGTCGAGGCGTCGGACCGGGTCGCGTCGGCGGAGTCCGGGACGCCGGAGCCGGCGGCGTCCCCGGCGGCCCCGGCCGCACCGGAGACGGAGGCACACCGCGCGGCGGACGACCTGGTGGCGGCGGCCTTCGACAACCCCCAGATCCCGAAGGCCCGGACGGCGGAGCCGACGGTGCCGACGGTGCCGGCCGAGGAGCCGAAGGCGTCCGAGGTGGCCGAGGCCGAGGGGACCACGGCTCCCGAGCCGGAGGCGGCGGCACCGGCCGAGGAGGCTGCGGTGGCCGAGGTGGCCCCGGTGGCCCCGGTGGCCGAGACGGCGGCGCCTGCCGAGGTGGCCGAGGAGAAGGCCGTACATGAGCCGCAGGCCACGGCGCCTGCCGACGAGCCTGCGGTGGCCGAGGAGTCCACGACTCCCGAGCCGGAGGCGGCGGCACCGGCCGAAGCGGTGGTCGTGGCCGACGCCGTCGAGGAGCCCGTCGAGGCCGCCGAGCCCGCCTCGGTGGCGACTCCCGAGGAGCCGGTCACCCCCGAGGAGCCGGAGACGGTCGCAGCGGCGGACAGCACGCCCGCGCCGGAGGCGGAGGCCGCGGCCGAGCCGCAGGCCGAGGTCACGGTCCCGGCGGAGCCGGAAGCGGTCCTCGCCGAGCCCGAGGCGCTCGTCGTCGCTGACGACGTCACCCCGGCCGAGCCGCAGATCGAGGAGCCGCAGGCCGCGCCCGCCGCCGTCGCCCCGGCTGCACCGGAAGCACCGGAAGCGCTGGCGGCACCGGAAGCGCTGGCGGCACCGGCGGCACCCACCGACCAGGCCCCGGCCGACGAGGCCCCCGCACCCGTCACCGCCGCTCCGGCCGACGAGGCCCCCGCCCCCGCCCCCGGGAAGCCCGCCCTCCCCCTCGCCGCCGTCCGGGCCGTCGCGCCGCACCTCGTGGACGCGTACAAGGCCGCCGGCGCGCAGCTCAAGAAGCAGCAGCTCACGGGGGCGCGGGCCACGGTGTACCTGGTCGTGGACCGGTCCGGTTCGATGCGCGGGTACTTCAAGGACGGTTCCGTGCAGCGGCTCGCCGAGCAGGTCACGGCGCTCGCGGCGCACCTGGACGAGACGGCCACCGTCACGACCGTGTTCTTCTCGACGGACATCGACGGCACCGTCGACCTGACCCCGGCCGGTCTCACCCCCACCCGCGTGGAGGCGATCAACGGCACCCTGGGCCGCCTGGGCCGCACCAACTACCACCGTGCCGTGGAAGAGGTCCTGGCCCACCACGAGAAGAACGACCCGGCCCGCCCGGCGCTCGTCGTCTTCCAGACGGACGGCGCCCCGGAGTCGAGGGCGGCCGCCGTGCAGGCGCTCGCCGAGGCCGCCGACCGTCCGTTGCAGTGGCGGTTCGTGGCCTGGGGCGAGGGGAACGGCAAGGCCTTCGACTTCCTGCGGAAGCTCGACGGCACCCCCCGCACGGCGACGTACTTCGCGGGCGTGACGCCCGTGGAGACGCCGCACGCGGCGTTCTACCGGGGCCTGCTCACCGGCCTGGAGCTCTAGCCGACGGGCCCTGCCCGACGGCTCCGGCCGGCGGGCCCCGGCCCACGGCTCCAGCCCACGGCTCAGACCGACGGGCCCCGGCCCACGGCTCCAGCCCACGGCTCAGGCCAACAACAGCGGCCGACGACTCCGGCCGACGGCTCTAGCCCGCGGCGGGGGTGGCGGTGACCGGCAGGGTCACCGTCACCACCAGCCCGCCGCCCTCCTCCGCCCCCCGCGCCACCGCGCGCACCGCACCGCCGTGCGCGACGGCGACGGACCGCACGATGGAGAGCCCGAGCCCCGCGCCGGGCCCCGTCCGGTCCCGCCCCTCCCCGCGCCGGAAGGGTTCGAAGAGCGCGTCGACGTCGCCGTCCGGGACGACGGGCCCGGTGTTGACGACGGTGAGGACCCCGGGCGGCCCGACCCGCACGCGGACCTCGCCTCCCGGCACGTTGTAGGCGACGGCGTTCGCGACGAGGTTCCGTACGAGGTGCGCGAGCAGCACCCGGCTGCCCCGTACGACACCGCCGTCGTCCGCCACGCACGCGCCCGCGTACTCCTCCGTGACGACGTCCCCGAGCCGCACGTCCTCCCGTGCGTCGAGCCCGCGCTCGCCGCGCGCGAGGAGCAGCAGTCCGTCGATGAGGCGCTCGCTGCGCCGGTTGGCGTCGAGGAGCACCTGCCGGACCTCGCAGTCCTCGTCGAGCCCGATCTGGAGCGCGGCGCGCTGGGTGGCGAGCGGGGTGCGCAGCTCGTGGGAGGCGTTCGCGATGAAGCGGCGCTGGCTGTCGAAGGCGGTCTCCAGGCGTCCGAGCAGCGCGTCGATCGTGTCGCCGAGCTCCTTGAGCTCGTCGTCGGGCCCGCGCACGTCGAGCCTCTCGTCGAGCCCGGACAGCCGGCGGGCGCGGGCCGTCATCTCGTGGACGGGCCGCAGGACGCGCCCGGCGGTCCACCAGCCCACCACGACCGCGACGCACGCGATGACGAGCAGGCTGAGGGAGGACCACATGAGCATCTGCTGCCCGGCGGCCCGGCTGACGTCGTCGCCGATCCGGTACGCCTCGACGACGGCGGCCCCGTCGGCGCGGGCCACGATCGCGTCCGCGTCGGCGTCCGTACCGGCCCTGACCAGCAGGTTCACCAAAATCAGAAGGGCGGCGCCGAGGACCAGGAAGACGCCTCCGTAGACGAGGGCGATGCGGGTGCGGATGGTGGACCCGGCGCCGAGGATCGGCTCGTCGCTCACAGCTGGTACCCCACGCCCTGGACGGTCCGGATGAGCGGGGGTTCGCCGAGCTTGGCCCGCAGCTTGCTCAGGCAGACGCGTACGGCCCCGGTGAAGGGGTCGGCGTGGGCGTCCCAGGCGCGTTCGAGGAGCTCCTCGGCGGAGACGGCGGCGCCGTCGGCCTCCAGGAGGAGCTGGAGGACGGAGAACTCCTTGGGGGAGAGGTCGAGGTCCCGTCCGTCGCGGGCGGCGGTGCGGCGGACGGTGTCCATGACGAGGCCGTCGCGGGCGAGGAGCGGCGGCAGGGCGGGGCGGGCGGAGCGCCGCCGGAGGGCCCGGACGCGGGAGACGAGCTCGGGGAAGTCGAAGGGCTTGCCGAGGTAGTCGTCGGCGCCGAGGTCGAGGCCCTCGACGCGGTCCTCGACGGCGGCGGAGGCGGTGAGCATGAGGATCCGGGTGGGGGATCCGTCGGCGAGGACCCGGCGGGCGACGTCGTCGCCGTGGACGCGGGGCAGGTCGCGGTCGAGGACGAGGACGTCGTACGCGTCCAGGGCGAGCCGCTCCAGGGCGTCGTCGCCCGCGTGGACGGTGTCGACGGCGAAGCCGGCGCGGCGGAGGCCGGTGGCGAGGAGCGCGGCGAGGTCCCGCTCGTCCTCGGCTACGAGTACACGCATGCCGTTCATCATCCACACCCCCCTGTTTATCGATGTGAGGGGATCTTCGTCGGGCCGTTAGGATTTCGACCATGGCGGCCACTGGATCCGAGAAGCAGGGGGCGAAGGCGTTCTACGTCACGACCCCCATTTACTACGTCAACGACGCTCCTCACCTGGGCCACGCCTACACGACCGTCGCAGGCGACGTGCTCACGCGCTGGCACCGTCAGCGCGGCGAGAAGGTGTGGTACCTCACCGGCACGGACGAGCACGGTCAGAAGATCATGCGCACGGCCGAGGCGAACGACGTCACGCCCCAGGCCTGGTGCGACAAGCTCGTCGAGGAGGCGTGGAAGCCCCTCTGGGAGCACCTGAACATCGCGAACGACGACTTCATCCGCACCACGCAGAAGCGTCACACCGACCGCGTGCAGGAGTTCGTGCAGGACCTGTACGACAAGGACGAGATCTACAAGGGCGGGTACGAAGGCCCGTACTGCGTGGGCTGTGAGGAGTACAAGCTCCCCGGCGACCTCATCGAGGCCGAGGACGGCACGAAGCTGTGCCCGATCCACAAGAAGCCGGTGGAGATCCTCAAGGAGGAGAACTACTTCTTCAAGCTGAGCGAGTACGGCCCGAAGCTGCTGGAGTTCTACGAGGCGAACCCGGGCTTCATCCAGCCGGAGTCGGCGCGCAACGAGGTCGTGAACTTCGTCAAGCAGGGCCTTCAGGACCTGTCGATCTCGCGCTCGACGTTCGACTGGGGCATCCCGATCCCGTGGGACGAGAAGCACGTCATCTACGTGTGGGTCGACGCGCTCCTGAACTACGCGACGGCCGTCGGCTACAACGAGAACCCGGCGAAGTTCGAGGAGACCTTCCCGGCGAACACGCACCTGGTCGGCAAGGACATCCTGCGCTTCCACGCGGTGATCTGGCCGGCGATGCTGATGGCGCAGGGTCTGCCGGTGCCGGGCCGGGTCGCGGCGAACGGCTGGCTGATGGTCGGCGGCGAGAAGATGTCGAAGTCGAACCTGACGGGCATCAAGCCGCAGGACCTGACCTCGCACTTCGGCGTGGACGCGTACCGCTGGTACTTCCTGCGGGCGATCGCGTTCGGTTCGGACGGCTCGTTCTCGTGGGAGGACTTCACCGCCCGGTACACGTCCGAGCTGGCGAACGACTACGGCAACCTGGCCTCGCGCGTGGCGGCGATGGTCGGCAAGTACTTCGGCGGCGCGCTGCCGGCGTCGGCGGCCGACGGCGACGCGGAGAAGGCGATCCACGAGGGCCTGGCGAAGGCCGTCGAGACCGCCGACGCGAAGATCGGCGAGGAGCTCGACTTCCAGGGCGGCATCCTGGCGATCTTCGACTTCGTGAAGCAGGTCAACGGCTACATCACGGAGCAGGAGCCGTGGAAGGTCGCGAAGGACGAGTCGCCGGAGGGCCAGGCCCGCCTGGCGACGATCCTCTACACGGCCGCGGAGTCGCTCCGCGCCGTCGCGGTCCTCCTGAACCCGATCATGCCGGAGACCTCGCAGGCGCTCTGGGAGTCCCTGGGCGCCGAGGAGTCCCTGGGCACCCTGGCGGCCCAGCCGGTCCAGTCCTCGGGCGAGTGGGGCCGGCTCCCCGCGGGCGCGACGGTGACGAAGGGCGCGGTGCTGTTCCCGCGCCTGGAGGACCCGAAGAAGGACTGACGCAACGGCGAAGGCCGCCGTCCCCCTCTGCGGGGGGCGGCGGCCTTTTCGCTGCCCACGGTCACCAGGTCAGGGCGAGGGCGGCGACGGCGGGCGCCATGTAGACGAGCGGGAAGGGGGCGTGGCCGTAGGCGCGGGCCCGCAGCACGGTGATCACGGCCCCGGCGAAGTAGAGGACCAGCCCGATCGCGGCGAGGGTCCCGATGACCGGCACCCAGAACCCGACGACGAGCCCGACGGCCCCGGCGGCCTTGGCGGCCCCGAGCCAGTTCCACCAGGCGCGCGGCACCCCGTACGCGGCGAGCGGCTCGACGACGAACTTCGCCCGGAAGAAGACCGAGGCCCCGGAGAACCCGGCCATGAACGCGGCGACGGCGGTGACGACGATGGCGGTGGTGGACATCCCGGCTCCTTAGGCCCTTCCGACGTCCGCCTCGACCGAGCCGGACACCGCACTGACGGAGCGGGGACGGGATGTGTGACAGCCCGCGCGAGAAAAGTCAGCGAACCCAGTTCTTCAAGGGCTCCGTGTCCAGTTCCATCCCCACCGGCTCGGGGAGGGTGACGGTCTTGCCGAAGGGCACGGTCGCGACCATCTCGTAGCGCTCTCCGTCCGGCTGGGAGTGGACCTTGACCTCGCCCGCGGTCCTGTCGATCAGCAGGTGGACGGGAATCCCCGTTTCCGCGTAGGCGTGCGGCTTCTGCACCCGGTCCCACTGCCCGGTGTCCGAGTCGCCCGACGTGACCTCGACGGTCATGAGGACGCCGTCGGGACTGGCCCACTCGCCCTGTCCGACGAAGGTGTCGCTCGGCGCGAGGCAGCCGTCCGGACGGGCGTTGCCCTTGCGGTACTTCTCGATCCTGAGCCCTTGATCGGGATAGAGCCACCAACCGGCGTCGGCCTGAAGGCACAGGCGGGTGAGCCACTCGATGATCCGCCCGTGATCACCGTCCGGCAACGCCTTCTCCCCGATCTTCCCGTTGACGAATTCAAGGCGCAGGGACTCGTCCACGCGTTCGCCCAGACGGGCCAGTTCCTCGAACCCCTCCTGAGTCAGGACGCTCACGGCAGACTCCTCCCGGATCGGTGGTGCCTTCCACGGTACGTGCTTCCCGGTCCGCTCGACGGGGGTCGTCGCTGTCGCCATGACAGGCACGCTGACATATGCCCCTGGCCTGGTATCCAGACTTTCTCGTGCTTTCACCCGCGCGGGTGACGACATTCGTACAAGACCGATCACCGGCACCCGCCGCGCCATCACTCGCATGAATGCCCACGACAGAGAGCCCGCGATCGCGGCGGACCTCGTCGGCCGACGCCTGGACACCCGCACGCCGGTCGCCCCGGAGGTCGCCTTCGCCTGGCGTCGGACGCGCACCAGCCAGGGGCGGACACGGGTCGAAGGGCTCGCGGACGAGGTCGGCTGGAGCCGGAAGCGCCTGTCGGCCCGCTTCCGGTCCCAACTCGGCATCACACCCAAACGCGCCGCGCGGCTGGTGCGGTTCGACCACGCCGCACGGCTCCTCGCGGCGGGTCACGCCGTCGCCGGCGTCGCCGCCGAGAGCGGCTACGCCGACCAGTCCCCTCTTCACCGCGAGGTCAGGTCATTCACGGGGCTCACTCCCACGGCGATCGCCACCGCACCGTGGCTGGCGATCGACGACATCGCGTGGCCGGCCTCGTCGGCCTCTCGATGACTGAGGTCGGTGTACGTCAGCTGCCGACCGCGTACGAGACGAAGCCCGCCCAGGCCCCGGGCGTCAGCGCGAGCTGGGGACCGCCGAGGTTCTTGGAGTCGCGGACGTGGACGGTGGCGGGGGTGGCGGCGACCTCGACGCAGGAGTCGCCCTCGCTGCTGCTGCTGTAGCTGCTCTTGCGCCAGGCGACCTCGATGCAGGAGTCGCCCTCGGGACCGCTGCTGTAACTGCTCTTGAACCACACCAGTTCGCCGAGGTCCCCGGCAGAGGTCTTGCGGATCATGTTTCTCCCAGCAATTGCTCGATGAGGGCCAATGACTCCCCCGGCGGGAGCGCCTGAGCCCGGATGGTGCCATACCTCAGTTCAAGGATCCTCAGTTGTTTCGGCTCGTGGGTCGGACGCCCGTTGAATGCGCCGTCAGAACGTCCCACTGCCGAGCCGTCCTCGAACTTCAACAGTTCGATCCTCCCGCTGAGACCGGGATGGGCCTCACTCTGCGTCGGCATCACCTGGAGCGCAACGCTGTTCATGCGCCCCACCTCCAGCAGGTGTTCGAGCTGTTGCCGCCACACCATTGTGCCGCCGACACGGCGTCTCAGCGTCGCCTCTTCCTGGACGAAGCTGAGCGAAGGCGCGGGGGATCGCTCGAAGACGGACAGCCGCGCCATGCGGGCGGTCACCAGCCGTTCCACCTCGTCCGGCGAGTATGCGGGCTGTCGAACCTCGAACAGAGCTCGGGCGTGATCAGGGGTCTGCAACAGGCCGTTGATACTGATGCACTCGTAGACCCCGATCTCGACCGACCGCCCCTCCAGCGTGGCCAACTCCCTTACCTTCTTCGGGTACCGGACCTTCGCCACGTCCTCCTTCATGGCCGAGAGGAGGCCGCCCGCCCCCAGGACCTCGTCCGCCTTGTCCAGGAACTCGGGGCGCGGGATCCGTTTGCCGCTCTCGATCTTGTAGATGAGGTCTTCGCCGTAGCCCGTGGCGGTCCCAATCTCGGCGGCCCGCATCCCCACCGCCTCCCTCCGCAGCCGCAACTGCCGTCCCACGGTGGCGACCACGGCCACGCCCCAGTCGTCGTCCGGGTCGACCTCCCACCCCGGCTCGTCCGCCTCGGTCTTGAGCCGCTGCGCCGCACCATCCACCGACATACCGCACCCTTCCCTCGCCGCTTCGTGGCGCGACGCCCCTACCCGTGAAGGGGGTCCGGACAGCCCGGACAGCAGTGGACAAGCGCCGGACAGTCACCGTACGCATCGATGCCGTCACTGTTCACGCTAGGCGAGGGCCGCCACGCTCGGTGACGTGAATCAGAAGAACACCATGCACAGCACCACCCAAGTACCCCTCTCACCAGCGCACTTCGGCGTGCTCCTGTCGCCGACCCCTCGTGGGGCCCGGCTCGCGCGGCTGCTCGCGGTGGAGTGGCTCCGGGACAGGGAGCTGCCGTACGGAGTGCCCGAGGCGGCGGCGCAGGTCGTGGCGGAGCTGGCGGCGAACGCGGCGACGCACGGCAGGGTCGGCGGCCGGAGCTTCCGTCTGGTGCTGCGGGTGTCTGCGGAGGGCCTCCGGATCGAGGTGACGGACACCCGGGCGGAGAGCCTGCCCAGGCTCGGAGGGACGGCGCCGGACGAGGAGGGCGGGCGGGGAATGCTGCTGGTGGAGGCGTTCGCGGACCGGTGGGGGGTGAGGCTCGGTCCCGTGCCGCAGAAGACCGTGTGGGCCGAGTTCGACGTCACCGGCCCACCGGGGACCGATCCCTTGGTCACCGGTGCCGTGGTCGGTCTCCCCAAGTAACTCCGGAGAGAAAGAAACCCCACCAAGCCCCACCCTTCCCCTCCCGGAAGCGGGCTCTCACTCACACGGGTGAAGAAGGCCAACTCAGCTGGCGAAGTGGTGGGTTGTTTGATCTACGCTCTGCCCAACAGAGCCGAACGCAGACATGCGTCGGCCCTCGCCGGGACGGCCATCCCAGTGCGAGGGCCTGACCACCGAGGAAGAAGCGACTTCCGCAATGGATAGCCAGAACCCTAGCGCCCAGGCGCCCGCCGCGTCCCGTGACGAGGCCAAGAACCACCCTTCCCGGGGGACTTCGGCCGGAGTGGTGCACGAGAACGCCCCTCACGCCACTCACTTCACGGTCGTCGGAAACCACCTCGCACAGCACGAGGAGCTCTCACTCACCGCGATCGGCCTGGCGACCCACATCCAGTCGCTGCCGACCGGATCGCCGGTGGACATCCGCTCCCTGGCCCGCCGCTTCCCGGAGGGCACGACGCGGATCGCCGCGGCGCTGCGCGAGCTGGAGGCCCACGGCTACGTGCGCCGCAACAAGGAACGCACCCCGGCCGGCCACGTCGTCACCCGCACGATCTCCTGCAACCGCCCCCTCGGCCGCACCGGCGGCGGGAACACCCCCCGCCCGAGGCCCGAGCCGGAGCCCCCACCCCGACGACGCGGGACCCAAGAGCCACCGCAACGACGACGCGAGGCACAGGCGCCCCCGCCCCGCCGACGCGAGGCACAGGAGCCCGCGCCGCGCCGACGCGAGGCTCATGATCCCGCGCCCCGCCGACGCGAACCCCGCAGGCCGGCCGCCCTGCCGGCCGTACCGCAGCCCGCGTACGCCACCCCCGACCAGGTCCAGACGGCCATCGGCATCCTCTCCGGCCTCCGCAGGACCGACACCCGCTTGCTGATCTCCGCCACGGACGCCGAACACCTCGCGCCGGGCGTGGTGACCTGGCTGGAGCGCGACGTCACGCCCGACTGCATCCACCGCGCCCTGACCACCCTGCTCCCCGCGGAGCCCCTCCGCCGCCCCGCCGCCCTCCTGGCCCACCGCCTGACGGCCCAACTCCCCCCGCTCCCACCCTTCCTCCCACCACGCCCGCCCGTCCCGCACCCCCTCCAGAACTGCGACACCTGCGACCGCGCCTACCGAGGCCCAAAACCGGGCGCGTGCGGAGGCTGCGCGACAGTGGCGAGATAGGACTTATGTTCGTTGCTCGTGTGAACGGACGCGTGACAGCATGCGCGGGTGAGGGAGCACGGGAACGACATACCGAGGTCTCGGCAGGTTTCGAGACTCGCGGATCTGGCGGACGCACCTGCGGAGGCAGTGGGTCCGGGTGAGCAGGCGATCCCGGAGGAGCCGCCCGCACCGGCCTCGCCGCAGGCGGACCTGGCCGACGGGATCAGCGAGGCCCGGCGGGAGTTTGCGCGATTGCTCGGCGAATTCCGGCGGACGGCCGTGCTGGTGCCGTTCGACGACCAGGACAGTCTGTGGACCGCGGACTTCAACGGGGTGCGATGGATCTGCGCGTTCTCGGATGAGGAGGCGCTGGGCAGGTTCGCGGCGGCCCGGGGAGACGCCGGGCGGGAGTGGACGTACCGCACGATCCTGGGCGCGCGGCTCCTCGACGTGATGGTGCCGATGCTGCCGGGCCCGGGCGGAGTCGCGCTGGACGCGGGCAGTACGGACGGGACGCTCTTTCCGCCGGTGGCGGGGATCGTTCCGGACGAGGCGGCGGTGGACCTGGAGGACACGGTGGATCTCGGGGGAACGGGGACGCGATGAGTGGGAACACGCCTGACCTGGCGGCGCCGGCGGCGGCGCTGACGGATATAGCGAAGGGCATCGACCTGGCGCATGCCGAGCTGAAGGAGCTCGGGATGATCGGGGAGGCGTCGACGGGCCGCGGCTTCTCCGATCTGGCCCTCTCGGGGATGGAGTTGGGGCACGGCGGCCTGACGTCGCAGTTCGAGACGTTCTGCGACCGCTGGGAGTGGGGCATACGCGCCCTCACGCTGCGGGGAAACGGCTTCACGCAGGCGGTCGGCCTGTCGGCCGGCTCGTTCGCGGAGCAGGAGCAGTACATCAAGGACTCGATCAAGATCGGTGTGAACTCCCTCAACGGGAACCCGCACCTCACCGAGGACGAGGTCAAGCAGAAGAGCTGGGACAGCATCCGCGACCAGCACATGTGGGACGGCGCGGACTGGAGCGGGGAGTCGTTCAGCGGGGCGCACGACGAAGTCAAGCAGACCTGGAAGAACACCACGTACGACGTGGAGGACTCGATGCTCGACGGACTGGAGCGCTCGGGTGTGATCGACTCGGCGACCCGAGACGGAGCGGACCAGCGACTCAAGGACCTGCTTGATCCCGACCAGGCGACCGTCGAGCAGGCCGAGCAGCCGCGCTGGGGGGAGAACCGCTGATGGTGGACTGGGGAGGTCTGGTCGACAAGGGCATCGACAAGATCGGTGACGGCATCGACAAGGGCAAGGAGCTCGTCGGTGAGGGCGTCGACTATGTGACCGACAAGGCCGGCCAGGGCCTGGACAAGATCGGTGCGCACGCCATCGCGGACTCGGTCGAGGACTGGGGCGACGAGACCGCGTCCTCCCTCGGCGCGCAGGTCGGGGAGCAGCAGCTCGGGCAGACCGAGGAAGCGGACGAGCTGATCCACGGGAAGCCGGAGAAGATCGCCGAGGCGGTGAAGAACCTCCGGGACTTCCAGAAGGCCTTCGACCTGGTCGGCAGCGGCATGCGAAAGCTGGACTCGGGTCACTGGAAGGGCGAGGCGGCCGACGCGTTCCGGGAGAAGTTCTCGACGCTGCCGACGGACTGGCTGCACGCGGCGGACGCGATGGAGAACGCGGCCAAGGCCCTGGAGACGTACTCCAAGGCGGTCGTGAGCGCGCAGGGCAAGGCGCGCGAGGCGGTAGCCCTCTACAAGGAGGGCGACGGGGACTCCAAGGCGGCCGTCGACACGTACAACAAGAAGGTCGACGCCTACAACGCGGCTCGCACCGGAGACAATCCGCTGCCGGACCCGGGCGCGTTCTCGGACCCGGGGAAGGCCAAGCGGCAGCGGGCCAAGGAGATCCTGAACGACGCGCGCAAGGCCCGCAACGAGGCGGGCGACACCGCCAAGGCCGCCGTCAGCGCCGCGCTCGCGCACGCCCCCGAGGAGCCGACGGGCCGTGAGCGGGCCAAGCTGGAGCTGATGGACTACGGCCTGGGGCAGGGCATCGAACTGGCCCACTTCGGCGGTGGCATCGTCAAGGGCACGGCGGGCCTCCTCAACTTCGTCCGCTCGGTCAACCCGGTGGACCCGTACAACCTGACCCACCCGGCCGACTACTACAAGGGCGTCAACATGACGCTCGCCGGCCTGGTGTCCACGGCCGCCAACCCGGACCGCGCTCTGAAGAACGCCTGGGAGGCGGCGAAGGGCGACCCGTCGGAGTTCTTCGGCAGGCTGGTGCCGGAGGTGCTGGGAACGAAGGGCGCGGGGGTGATCCGGGGAGGGCTGCGCGCGGGGCTGAACGGCACCAAGCACCTGCCCGGCGGAAGGAAGCCGCACGGCAGTCGCGGGGACCAGGAGAAGGACCCGAACCACAACAGCAACCGGTGTGGAGACAACACGTGCGACGGCGATCCGGTGGACATGGCGACCGGCCGCATGCTGCTGCCGCAGACGGACATCGCCCTTCCCGGATCGCTCCCCCTCATCTTTCAGCGCACGTTCGACTCGTCACACCGTTCAGGCCGCTGGTTCGGCCCAACCTGGTCGAGCACGGTGGACCAACGGCTGGAGGTCGACGCGGAAGGTGTGATCTTCAGCTGTGACGAGGGGAGTCTGTTGGCGTATCCGCACCCGGCGCCGGGTGTACCGGTCATGCCCACTCACGGCCGTCGATGGCCGATGAACCGGGTCGAAGACGGCTACACCATCACCGATCCCGTCACGGGCAAGGTCTGGCACTTCGTGGACCACAGTGAAGGGCTCGCGCTACTCGCGCAGATCGATGATCGCAACGGCCGCTGGATCGCCTTCGATTACGACGAAGCGGGCGCCCCGAAGGCGATCGTCCATCACGGCGGCTACCACCTGAAACTCACGACGAGCGAGGGGCGTGTCACCGCCCTCCACCTCGCGGAGGCGGCGGCGGACGGCTCCGACCAGGAGATCCTGCGCTACGGCTACACGGACGGCCACCTCACCACGGTCGTCAACTCCTCGGGGCGCCCTCTCCGCTTCGGCTGCGACGACCAGGGCCGCATCACCTCGTGGACCGACACCAACTGCAATCGCTACGACTACGTCTATGACGGCCAGGACCGCTGCGTCTACCAGTCCGGAACCAACGGGCACGTCGAATCCCACTTCACCTGGGGCGAATCAGATCCCGTCACCGGCCTGAGCACGACATCGATAACCGACGGCCAAGGACACACCAAGAAGTTCGCGGTCGACAGCCGCTCGAACGTCGTAGCCGAGATCGACGCCCTGGGCTATGTCACCCGCCTTGAACATGATCGGCACAATCGCCTTCAGTCGCGAACTGACCCGCTCGGAAATGTCGACCGATACGTCTATGACACGGCCGGACGACTCAGCGTACTCGTGCGGCCGGACGGGCGACGACTTGTCGCGGAGTACGCCGAGTCGGGGTTCCCCGTGCGCGTCGTGGCTGCAGACGGATCGGTCACTCGTCAGACATTCGACCGACGTGGGAACCGGACCTCCCTCGCTGAACCGTCCGGGGCAACGACCCACTTCGCTTACGACGAGCGGGGACACCTCGTCACCGTCACGGACGCCCTCGGCCACACCACCGGCGTCCGCTGTGACGAGGCCGGCCTGCAGGTTGAGGTCACCGACCCGCTCGGTGCAACGACGCGGATCGAGCGGGACAGATTCGGTCGGCCCGTTGCCCTTGTTGATGCGTGTGGCTCGACTGCCCGGTTCGAGTGGACCGTAGAGGGCCAACTCGCCCGCCGTATCGAGGCGGACGGCAGCGAGCAGTCATGGGCCTACGACGGCGAAGGCAACTGCGTCAGCCACACTGACGCGCTGGGCGGGGTCACCACCTACGAGTACTCGGACTTCGACCTCCTCACAGCACGCACCGGCCCAGACAGCGTCCGATACGAGTTCACCCACGACACCAACCTTCGGCTGACCATGGTCAAGAACCCCCAAGGTCTCACTTGGCGGTACGCATATGACCCCATTGGGCGGCTCAACGCTGAAACAGACTTCGACAACCGGACCCTTGCCTACGGCTATGACCCGGCGGGCAGGCTGATCTCGCGTACCAACGGCATGGGCGAGAGCATCCGGTTCCAGTACAACGCACTCGGACAGATCGTCAGCAAGGACGTCGCCAACACGGTCACTTCGTTCGAGTACGACATCTTCGACGAACTCACCGTCGCCACGAACGGTGGGACCACTCTCACCCGGCTGCGCGATCGTTACGGACGGCTCGCTGCGGAAGCGGTCGACGACCGCACTGTCACCTTCCAGTACGACCTCCTCGGGCGCCGGACTGGTCGGACAACGCCCAGCGGTGCGATCAGCTCCTGGACCTACGACCCGTCCGGACACCTTGCCTCACTCACTACTTCCGGCCGGACATTGACGTTCGATCGTGATGCGTCAGGAAGGGAGGTGACACGTCGCATCGGAGCCTCAGCGGCGATCGCCCACACCTATGACGTCATGGGCCGGATGACCGAGCAGAGTGTCCTCGGTCGTGGGCATACGCGCCGGCGCCGCAGCTATGCCTATCGGGCCGACGGCAATCTGGTCGGCATACACGACGAACTCGGAGGGGCCCGGCGATTCGACCTCGACGCGATCGGCCGCGTCACGGCTGTCCACGCCGCCGACTGGACAGAACGCTACGCCTATGACGCGGTGGGAAACCAGACCGAGGCGTCATGGCCCACTACGCATGCAGGGCAGGACTCGGCGGGCCACCGTAGCTACAACGGGACCCAGATCTCCCGCGCGGGCAATACCCGCTATGAACATGACGCCCAGGGAAGAATAGTCCTAAGGCAGAAGACCCGACTGTCACGTAAACCCGATACCTGGCGCTACTCGTGGGATGCCGAGGATCGGTTGACATCCATCACGACTCCAGACGGCTCGGTGTGGCTGTACCGATACGACGCACTTGGCCGACGTATATCCAAACAACGCCTTGCTGACGACAAGCGGACGATCATCGAGCAAATCTCGTTCGTCTGGGACGACACCACCTTGTGCGAGCAGATGACGACTGCTGCGGCCCTCCCCCATCCTGTGACACTCACCTGGGATCATGAAGGCCTGCATCCGCTCGCTCAAACGGAGCGCATCCTCTCACCCGACGCGCCGGATACGGTGATCGACGAACGTTTCTTCGCCATTGTCACCGATCTGATCGGCACGCCGAGCGAATTGATCGACGAGTCGGGCGAAGTCGCCTGGAACATGCGAAGCACATTGTGGGGCACAACCACGTGGGCAGCCGGGAGCACTACCTATACCCCACTCCGGTTCCCCGGGCAGTACTTCGACCCGGAAACAGAGCTGCACTACAACTACTTTCGGTACTACGACCCTGATGCCGCCCGGTACCTGACACCGGATCCGTTGGGCCTGACTCCCGCGCCTACTCCCAGATCCTATGTATCCAACCCTCACAGCTGGTCGGATCCCCTCGGCCTCAAACCCTGCAAGAAGAAGACCGAGGATCTCAACTGGAACGAGAAGAGCCGTCCCACTTTTGGACACACGTTCAGTGAACACGGATCGGGAAAGAAGAACACTGAGAGCTTGACAGACCGCGCACACGGCACTGGAAAGGATCAAGGACAGTGGTTGGACAATACCAAGGCTATAGAGTTCCTCAAGGCGCACCACGATCCCGATGGCGGCGTACGCGATGTGCCGATTCCTCCGGGCCTGGGGCAAGTAATCAAGCCTGATGGACAGATCGTGGAGCCGACCCATGTTCGCATGGTCCCCAAACCCGACGGCACCTATAGGACAGCATTCCCGATTGTGAAGTGACCGGTAAAATGATTCTTCGAATGTCTCTCACACCACCCTCCACGGAGCTTCCAGACCCACTGGAGACCGAGCTTTCCGACGATTACGAGTCGCTGGCCATGGATGCATGTCAGCTGCTTTCTGAAACCGATGCACAATTCATCATGTCAGGATTCGGGCAGGATGAATGGCCGGTCGATGTGTCGTACGATCTTTCGACGGTGATCGAGCAGCTCCCGTCCGCCATGGAAAGCCTGAGGCAGGGCAGGTCGACCGAGATCGACCTCTACGGCCAGGGGATCGAACGACGCCTGATCTTCACGACCTCGAACAATGTGACGGAGATCCGGTGCGTCTCGAGAACCAGCTGGCGCCCGCATCCTGAGGTGGAAACCGTGCCGCACGATGAAGCGCTGAAGCTTCTCGCCGGACTGGCCGGCGAGTTCGGGGCTGCGCTACGCCGCGCAGCTCCCGAGTTCGCGAGGCGAACGCCTTTCGCTACGTGGTGATTCGTGCGCTGCAACAGCGAACACAAGGCTTTCCCGGATTCGTAGAGGAGCTCTCGGTGATCTGGTGTCCAAGGTGCGATCAGGGATGGGTGGTCAGGTGTCGAGTGATCGGCACGGGCGAACCGTTCAGGATCTGCGAGGAGTGCGACACGGTCTGGGAGACCGGAGCGCCCTCCAACCATCCGCCCTTCACGATCCTCGAGGAGCACATGAAGCAATCCGGCAAGCCTCCTCTGTGGTCCCTCCTTGAGCGCCTGGAGCAGGGCAAGGCAACAGCGCCCTGACACAGCAAGGCCGCCCGCGTGGGCCACCCACGCCGCGGCTACATGACCACCGCGCTTCTCCGGCCCGCTCCGAAGTGAGCGGGCGGTCGCACGACGGGAAGTCCTCGCGGAGCCGATCTCGCCTACCGTTGGAGATCGCGTCTGTGCCCAGCCCGGAAGAGAGGTGTGTTCACGCCATGACCGACGGCCTTGCCCGGCTTTCCGTCATCGCGCCGGCTCCGGTCGAGTCCCGCCAGAAGGACTGGGCCGAGGTCGAGCACGCCATCGGGTGGGCGCTTCCCGCCGACTACAAGGAACTCGTCCGCCGCTACGGCGGAAGCAACTGGGACGACTACCTGTACGTCCTCGAACCCGGCTGCCCCAACCACCACTACGACCTCCTCGTATGGGCCCGGAATCAGGCCGAGGACCTGGAAGACCTGTGGGAGTTCGAGAAGAAGCCGGTGGAACTGGAGGCGGAGGGGGTCCGGGTCGTTCCTTGGGCGGTCACGGACAACGGAGGGTGTCTCTACTGGCTCGTCGCGCCGGGGGTTCCTCCGGAGCGGTGGACCGTCATGGTGAACGAGGCACGCGGTGGACGATGGGAGCACTTCGCCGTGTCCTGTACACGATTCCTTGCAGACATCCTCGACGGTGGGCTGCGCTCGGACATTCTCTCCTCCTCGTTCCCGCTCACCACGCATGACGTCCGAAGGCTGTGATCCGTGACGCCGCCCCTTCCCGCCGACTCGGCGACACAGCCTTCCGGGCCCTGCTAGCGAGGAGGGATGCGCCGGGGGAACGCGAAGGGCCCGGAATCCGTGAGGATTCCGGGCCCTACAGGCGCTCTGACGACTACCGCGCCGCGTCCGGGTGGACCGCGTCCGTGATGTCCGTGGTCTTCTTCTCGACCGGCTTGCGGAGCTGGATGTTCAGCTCGCGCAGGCGGGACTCGTCCAGTTCCGTCGGGGCGCCCATCAGGAGGTCCTGGGCGTTGCCGTTCAGCGGGAAGGCGATCGTCTCGCGGATGTTCGGCTCGTCGGCGAGGAGCATGACGATGCGGTCGACGCCCGGGGCGATGCCGCCGTGCGGCGGGGCGCCGTACTCGAAGGCGCGGAGCATGCCGGCGAACTCGGACTCGACGGTCTCGCGGCTGTAGCCCGCGATCTCGAAGGCCTTGAACATGATCTCGGGCTCGTGGTTCCGGATGGCGCCGGAGGAGAGCTCGATGCCGTTGCAGACGATGTCGTACTGCCAGCCGAGGACGTCCAGCGGGTCCTGGGTCTCCAGGGCCTCCAGGCCGCCCTGCGGCATGGAGAACGGGTTGTGCGAGAAGTCGATCTTGCCGGTCTCCTCGTCCCGCTCGTACATCGGGAAGTCCACGATCCACGCGAAGCGGAAGACGTTCTCCTCGAACTGGCCGGCGCGCTTGGCGGCCTCGACCCGGACCGGGCCCATGATCTTGGAGACCTCGTCGAACTCGCCCGCGCCGAAGAAGATCGCGTGGCCGGGGGCGAGGCCGAGGCGCTCGCTGAGGACCTTGACGTTCTCCTCGGTGAGGAACTTGGCGATGGGGCCGGTGAGGGCGTTCTCCTCGCCGACGCGGACCCAGGCCAGGCCCTTCGCGCCGAGGGAGACCGCGAAGTCGCCGAGGCCGTCGAAGAACTTGCGCGGCTGGTCGCCGGTGTTCGGGACGGCGAGCGCGCGGACGTGCTTGCCGGCGAAGGCCTTGAACTCCGAGTTCTCGAAGACGTCGGAGATGTCGACGAGTTCGAGGGCGGTGCGCAGGTCCGGCTTGTCGTTGCCGTACTTCAGCATCGACTCGCGGAACGGGATGCGCGGGAACGGCGAGGTGACGTGGCGGCCGCCGCCGAACTCCTCGAAGAGCTCCGTCATGAGCTTCTCGATGGGCTGGAAGACGTCCTCCTGCTCGACGAACGACATCTCGACGTCGAGCTGGTAGAACTCGCCCGGCGAGCGGTCCGCGCGGGCGTCCTCGTCGCGGAAGCAGGGCGCGATCTGGAAGTACCGGTCGAAGCCGGAGATCATCAGCAGCTGCTTGAACTGCTGCGGCGCCTGCGGGAGCGCGTAGAACTTGCCCGGGTTCAGACGGGACGGGACGACGAAGTCGCGGGCGCCCTCGGGGGAGGTCGCGGCGAGGATCGGGGTCGCCATCTCGTTGAAGCCGAGGGCCACCATCTTGGAGCGGATGGCGGCGATGACGGCGGAGCGCAGCATGATGTTGCGGTGCATGCGCTCGCGGCGCAGGTCGAGGAAGCGGTACTCCAGGCGCCGCTCCTCGTTGACGCCGTCGTCGGCGTTGATGGTGAAGGGGATCTGCTTCGCGGCGCCCAGGACCTCGACCGTGGCGGCCTCGATCTCGATCTCGCCGGTCGACAGCTCGGGGTTGACGTTCTCCGCGCCGCGGGAGACGACCTTGCCGTCCACGCGGACGACGGTCTCCTTGGTCAGCTTGTCGAGGACCTCGGCCGCGGCGGTGCCGGGGCGGGCGACGAGCTGCGTGATGCCGTAGTGGTCGCGCAGATCGATGAAGAGGATGCCGCCCAGGTCGCGCCGATTGTGCAGCCAGCCGCTCAGCCGGACGTCGGTGCCGACGTCAGAGGCGCGGAGCTCGCCGCAGGTGTGGGACCTGTACCGATGCATCGTCGTTCATCCAGTCTTCGGGATCTCGGTGGTGGGCGACTGCCCTGTGGCCCCTGTCACAGATGTCACAGGACACGCGGGCAGACCCACCCAGAGTACCGGCCGGGCCAAGATCGGATTTCGAATACTCTCGGTGGCGACCTGCTGTCCGATATTCATAAAGTGGGGCAATGCGCACCGAGGACGTCCTGGCCGCGATCGCGACCGGCCTGTGGCGCTGGGACAACGCGTCCGGGATCGTCTCGCTCGACGCCGAGGCCGCCCGGCTGCTCGGGCTGCCCGCCGAGCCCGTGCGGCTCAGCGAGGCGGCCGTACGGTCCCGTTTCCATCCGGTCGACTGGAACGAGATCGACGGGGTGGTCAACCTCGCCGTCGCCGAGGGCACCCTCGCCGAGGCGCGGCTGCGGATCATGGACGAGCACGGACGGGTGCTCCGTACCGTACGGAGCCGGTCGAAGCCGCTCGTCCGGGGCGACGACTACCAGCTGGTCGGCACCCTCCAGGAGGTCGCCGAGCAGCAGCCCGGCACCGCCGCCCGCACCCCCGTCACCGGCGACTGGCGCCGCTCCCGGGAGGCCTTCCTCCTCGACGCGGGGCGGGCGCTCGCCGAGGCGCGGTCCACGGCCGAGGTGCTGCGCGTGGCGGCCTCGCTCTCGATGCCGGGCTTCTCGCCGGACGGGCTCGCCGTCTTCGGGGTGGCCGGCGAGCGGCTGACGGTCATCGGCCACCACGGGCACGGCGAGGGCGACGAGGGCCCGTTCACGTCGATGTCGCTGGACACGGACTATCCGGCGGCCGAGGTCGCCCGGACTGGGCGGGCCATCTACCTTCCGACGCCGGAGGAGTACCTGCGGCGCTTCCCCATGACCTGGCCGCTCGCGCAGCGCTTCGGGCGCCGCTCCTGGGCCTTCGTCCCCCTGATCGTCGCCGGGCGGACGATGGGGGCCTGGATGGCGGCCTTCAAGCACCCCGTGGCCTTCACGCCCGACGAGCGGTCGGTGCTGACGACGGTCGCGCGGATGCTCGCGCAGGCCCTCGCACGCGCGGGCGTGGCCGAGTCGGAGCGCGAGCTGTCGCTCGGACTCCAGCGGACGATGATGCCGGTCCTCGGGCCGGGGATCCCCGGCATCCGGGTCGCCGCGCGGTACGTGCCGACCGGCGGCGGGCTCCAGGTCGGCGGCGACTGGTACGACGTGATCCGGCTGCCCGGCGGGACCACGCGCGCCGGCGGGCGCGGCGCGGGCCGGATCGCGCTCGTCATCGGCGACGTGCAGGGGCACGACGTGCGGGCGGCCGGGCTGATGGGGCAGCTGCGGATCGCCCTGCGCGCGTACGCCTCCGAGGGCCACCGGCCGGACGCGGTCCTCTCGCGCGCCTCGCGCTTCCTGTACGGGATCACCGACGGGGAGGAGCACGAGAACGGCGGTCCGCGCTTCGCGACCTGCCTCTACCTGGAGGTCGACCTGGAGACGGGGACGGTCGACATCGCGCGGGCGGGGCATCCCGATCCGGCGGTACGGATGAACGACGGAACGGTTCTGCTGCGGCCCACGGCCGGCGGGCTGCCGCTGGGCATCGACCCCGACACCGACTACCCCACCACCCGGCTCACCCTGGACCCCGGCGACACCCTGATGGTCTGCACCGACGGACTCCTGGAGACCGGCGGGCACGACCTGGACACCGGCTGGGAGCGGGTCAGGAAGCTCCTGGAGTCCCACGAGGGCGACGACCTGGAGGCGCTCGCCGACACCCTCGTGGAGGCCGTCCACGGGCCCGGCTCGCACCACACGACGGGGCCGCTCGCCGACCGCAGGGAGGACGACATCGCGGTCCTGCTGCTCTCCCGCCGGCCCGCCGACACCGTGCGGGAGGCTCCGCGCCGCACCCTGATGACGATCGCCCAGGCGGAGCCGGAGCGGATCGCCGAGGCGCGCGAGCAGATGCGGCAGCTGCTGCACGACTGGTCGGACGGGGACCAGCTCCACTCCGCGGTCCTGATGGTCTCCGAGATGGTCACGAACGTCCTGGTGCACACCGACGGCGACGCGCTCCTGGTCGCGGAGGTGGCGTGCGGCCAGAAGTCGCGGCGGCTGCGCGTGGAGGTCTCCGACGGCAGCGACGAGCTGCCGCACAAGCGGCACCCGGGCGAGATGGCGTCGAGCGGGCGCGGCCTGGTGCTGATGGAGATGCTGGCGGACGCGTGGGGCGTCGACCCGCGGGGCGAGGGCAAGGCGATCTGGTTCGAACTGAACGAGCCGCCGAGGGGTGAGGGGGCGGGGGCATAGGACCTTCCTGGGCGGACCGGCCCTTGGCCGACCGCACCGGCGGAGGGCTCCTTGGCGGACCGCGCCCCGGGTGGCGCGGCAAGCGCGGGACCGCCCCCGCCCCCGCCTGATCAGCCGCCCGCGTCCCCGTCCCCGTACGCCTCCGCAGCCCCCGGCCCGTACCGCGTCCTCAGTTCCCCCAGGATCCCGGTCGCCGCGGCCGTCAGTGGTACGGCGAGCAGCATGCCCAGGATGCCGGCGACGGACGCGCCCGCGGTGATCGCGAGCATCACCACGGCGGGGTGCATCTGCACGGTCCTGCTCTGGACCATCGGCTGGAGGACGTTGCCCTCCAGGACCTGGACCGCCAGGACGATGCCGAGGACCCACAGCGCGATGACGAAGCCCCGGTCGGCGAGGGCGACGAGGACGGCGATCGCGCCGGACAGGAAGGCCCCGAGGTACGGGATGTAGGCGGTGACGAAGACGAGCGCGGCCAGCCCGACCGCGCCGGGCACCCCGAGGACGACGAGGCCGATGCCGATCAGGACGGCGTCGACGGCCGCGACGAAGGTGGTGCCGCGCATGAAGCCCTCGACGGCCTCGAACGCGCGGCGCGCCATCGCCTCGACGAGGTCGCCGGTGGCGCGCGGGGCGAGGGAGCGCAGGGCGCCCGCCGCCCGGTCGGAGTCCTTCAGGAAGAAGAAGATGAGCAGGAGGGCGAGGACGGCGGTGGCGAGCATCTGGCCGACGATGCTGACGCCGCTGATGACCCCGGAGGCCGCGGTCCCGCCGAACTTCTCCAGGAGGACCTTGGCGTTCCTGGCGAGGTCGTCGAGGGAGGTGCCGGCCGCCCCGAGGTGCTTGGCGATGTCGGTGGCGGCCTGCCGGAGCGAGGCGACGATCTGGTCGCCCGTGTCGATGAGGGCGACGACGACGATGTACGTGGCGCCGCCGACGACCACGAGGACGGCGACGACCGTGAGGGCGGCCGCGAGCGCCTCGCGGACCTTCATCCGCAGCAGGCGGCGGTAGAGGGGCCCGAGGAGCGCGGTGCCGAGGATCGCGAGCAGGACGGGGGTGACGGCCGTCTTGAAGACGACGCAGAGCCAGATGAAGACGGCGGCGACGCCGGCGGCGAGGAGCAGGACGACGCACCAGGCGGCGAACCGCCGGGCGGGTTCGGGGAGGAGCGGCGCTCGGCTGGTCTGCACCCGACCACCGGACCACGCCGGTCGGCGTGGCGTCGCGCGCTGACGGGCCGTACGGGTGACGGCCCGTCAAGCGGTGTGCGGGCGGCCGCTACTCGCCCATGCCGTGGACGGCCGGGACGGTGCCGAGGCGGCCCGCCTGGAAGTCCTCGAAGGCCTGGCGCAGTTCGGCCTGGTTGTTCATGACGAACGGGCCGTAGTGCGCCATGGGCTCGCGGATCGGCTGTCCGCCGAGGAGGACGACCTCCAGGTCGGGGGTGTTCCCGTCCTGCTTCTCGTCCGCGCGGACGGTGAGCGCGCCGCCCTTGCCGAAGACGGCGGTCTGGCCGGTGTGGACCGGACGGCGGTCGGTGCCGACGGTGCCGCGGCCGGCGAGCACGTACGCGAGGCCGTTGAAGTCCTCGCGCCACGGCAGGCTGATCTCGGCGCCGGGGCGCAGGGTGGCGTGGATCATCGTGATCGGGGTGTGGGTGATGCCGGGCCCCTCGTGGCCGTCGAGCTCGCCGGCGATGACCCGGAGCAGGGCGCCGCCGTCGGGGGTGGTGAGGAGCTGGACCTGGCCGCCGCGGATGTCCTGGTAGCGGGGGGCCATCATCTTGTCGGAGGCGGGGAGGTTCACCCAGAGCTGGAGGCCGTGGAAGAGCCCGCCGCTGACGACGAGGGACTCCGGCGGGGCCTCGATGTGCAGGAGGCCGGAGCCGGCGGTCATCCACTGGGTGTCGCCGTTGGTGATGGTGCCGCCGCCGCCGTTGGAGTCCTGGTGGTCGAAGGTCCCGTCGATGATGTAGGTGACGGTCTCGAAGCCGCGGTGGGGGTGCCAGGGGGTGCCCTTGGGCTCGCCGGGCGCGTACTCCACCTCACCCATCTGGTCCATCATGATGAACGGGTCGAGGTACTGGTAGTTGATCCCGGCGAACGCGCGGCGCACCGGGAATCCCTCGCCCTCGAACCCCGAGGGTGCCGTGGTCACGGCCAGGACGGGGCGGGCGGCGGCGTCGGCGGGGGCCGCGACGCGCGGCAGGGTGAGCGGGTTCTCGACAGTCACTGCGGGCATGACCCGACCTCCTAGGTGCGACCTTGTACGTCCACTTTAGTTGAACGATGAACTTCCTGCCACCTGGAACGCGGAACGGCTCCGCGCCATTCCCGGGAGCTCCACGGGGACGGCCGAAAGCCGACCGCTCCCGGCCCTTCTTCGGGGGACGGCCGGAAGCCGATCCTCCGTCCGGGTGAGCGGCGCCTCCGCGCCCCCGCCCGCTCCGCGAGGCTTGTGCGCGCCGGGCGGTCCGCCCGGCGCCCGGACGACCGTGGAGGAGCCCGCATGTCGCACAACCCGGACCACCTGAAGTACACGAAGGACCACGAGTGGGTGGAGAAGACGGGCGACAAGCGCGTCCGTGTCGGCGTCACGGACTTCGCGCAGAAGCAGCTCGGTGACATCGTCTTCGTGGACGTCCCGACCGTGGGCCGCGACATCGAGGCGGGCGAACCCTTCGGAACCCTGGAGTCGGTCAAGTCGGTGAGCGAGCTGTACGCGCCGCTGTCCGGCCGCGTCGTGGCCGTGAACCCCGACCTGGAGGCCGACCCCGAGAACATCAACACCGACCCGTACGGCGACGGCTGGATCGTCGACATCGACGTCGCCGGCACCGGCGCGCTGGACGGCCTGCTGGACGCCGAGCAGTACGAGAAGCACATCACGGACGACGAGGGCTAGGCCGCACGAGAACGGGGGCGGGCCCGGCGACCGCCGGGAGGGGAAAACCGGGCCCCACGAGACGAAGGCGGGCCCGGCGACCCCTCAGGGACCCGCCGGGCCCGCCCGCGAGCGTCAGGCCTCCGTCAGCCGTACATCCGCCGCATCGCGAAGTCGACCATCTGCTCCACGGCCTTCGCGTCGAAGACCATCCGGTGGTCGCCCTCCATGTCCAGGACGAAGCCGTAGCCGGTCGGCAGCAGGTCGATCACCTCGGCGCCCGTGATCACGAAGTACTTCGACTCCTTGCCCGCGTACCGCCGCAGTTCCTTGAGCGAGGTGAACATCGGGATGACCGGCTGCTGCGTGTTGTGCAGGGCCAGGAACCCGGGGTTGTCGCCGCGCGGGCAGTAGACCTTGGAGGTCGCGAAGATCTGCTGGAAGTCCTCGGCGGCCAGGGTGCCGGTCGTGAAGGCACGCACGGCGTCCGCGAGCGAGGGGGGCGAGGGCTCCGGGTAGAGCGGGGGCTGCTGCTGGGCGTATCCGCCGCCGGCCATCCCCGCCTGCATGCCGGCCTGCGGCGGGGCGTACTGCCCCTGCTGGGGCGGCGCGTACTGCTGCTGGGCACCCGGGTTCTGCTCGTAGCCGTACATGGGGGCAAGCCTATCGAGCGCGCCGCCCCGGCAGGACCCCTGCCGGGGCGTGACCACTGGGGTCGGGGGGGGTGGCCGCCCGTCCAGGATCCCGGACGCTCCGTCACCGAAAGTATCGGACCGGTTACGCCTCGCGCTCCGTCCGCCGCCGATTCCCACTCGCCCGTCGGCAAGCCTCCACACGGCCTTGACGCGCGGGATTGACGTCGCGGACGTCACAGATGGACGGATAGGGGTTGCTTCTTATTACCGGTGGGTAGCATCATCGGAGAGAGCGTGTTGCTACTCGCTGGTACGTGTACGAGGAATCTGCCCTCCCCGAGCCTTACGGAGCCGTCGCCATGGGCCACTACAAGTCGAATCTCCGCGACATCGAGTTCAACCTCTTCGAGGTTCTCGGCCGCGACAAGGTCTACGGCACCGGTCCGTTCGAGGAGATGGACGTCGAGACCGCCAAGAGCATCCTCGACGAGATCCGCCGTCTCGCCGAGAACGAGCTCGCGGAGTCCTTCGCCGACGCCGACCGCAACCCGCCGGTCTTCGACCCGGAGACCAACACCGCCCCGGTCCCGGCCACCTTCAAGAAGTCGTACAACGCCTTCATGGAGTCCGAGTACTGGCGCCTCGGCATCCCCGAGGAGATCGGCGGCACCGTCTCCCCGCGCTCCCTCATCTGGGCCTACGCGGAGCTGCTCCTCGGCTCGAACCCGGCCATCTGGATGTACTCCTCCGGCCCGGCGTTCGCCGGCATCCTCTACAACGAGGGCAACGAGCAGCAGAAGAAGGCCGCGCAGATCGCCGTCGAGAAGCGCTGGGGCTCCACCATGGTCCTCACCGAGCCCGACGCGGGCTCGGACGTCGGCGCCGGCCGCACCAAGGCCGTGCAGCAGGAGGACGGCTCCTGGCACATCGAGGGCGTGAAGCGCTTCATCACCTCCGGTGAGCACGACATGGAGGAGAACATCCTCCACTACGTCCTCGCCCGCCCCGAGGGCGCCGGCCCCGGCACCAAGGGCCTGAGCCTCTTCCTCGTCCCGAAGTACGAGTTCGACTGGGAGACCGGCGAACTGGGCGCGCGCAACGGCGTCTACGCCACGAACGTCGAGCACAAGATGGGCCTCAAGGCCTCCAACACCTGCGAGATGACCTTCGGCGACCGGCACCCCGCCAAGGGCTGGCTCATCGGCGACAAGCACGACGGCATCCGCCAGATGTTCCTCATCATCGAGTTCGCCCGCATGATGGTCGGCACGAAGGCGATCTCCACCCTCTCCACGGGCTACCTCAACGCCCTGGAGTACGCCAAGGAGCGCGTCCAGGGCACCGACCTGGCCAACTTCATGGACAAGGCCGCCCCCAAGGTCACCATCACGCACCACCCCGACGTCCGCCGCTCGCTGATGACGCAGAAGGCGTACGCCGAGGGCATGCGCTCCCTCGTGCTCTACACGGCCTCCGTGCAGGACGCGATCGCGGTCGCCGAGGCGTCAGGCGAGGACGCCAAGGCCCTGCACGGCCTGAACGACCTGCTCCTGCCCATCGTGAAGGGCTACGGCTCCGAGAAGGGCTACGAGCAGCTCGCGCAGTCGCTCCAGACCTTCGGCGGCTCCGGCTTCCTCCAGGAGTACCCGATCGAGCAGTACATCCGGGACGCCAAGATCGACACCCTCTACGAGGGCACCACGGCCATCCAGGGCCAGGACTTCTTCTTCCGCAAGATCGTCCGCGACCAGGGCGCCTCCCTGAACGCGCTGTCCGAGGAGATCAAGAAGTTCCTCGCGGTCGGCACCGGCGGCGAAGAGCTGGCCGGCGCCCGCGACGCGCTCGCCAAGGCCGCCGTCGACCTGGAGGGGATCGTCGGCAAGATGATCACCGACCTCACCGCCACCGGCGAGGACGTCAAGAACATCTACAAGGTCGGCCTCAACACCACCCGCCTGCTGCTCGCCTCCGGCGACGTCGTCGTCGGCTACCTGCTGCTGCGCGGTGCCGCCGTCGCCGCCGAGAAGCTCGCCGCCGGCGCGACCGGCAAGGACGTCGCCTTCTACCAGGGCAAGATCGCGGCCGCGAAGTTCTTCGCCGCCAACGTCCTGCCCGGCGTCTCCGCCGAGCGCGCCCTCGCGGACGCGGTCGACGGCTCGCTCATGGACCTGGACGAGGCCGCGTTCTAGGACGCGCCCCGCCCCGCAGGCACGGCCCGTCCCCGGGGAGGGGGGCGGGCCGTTCTGCTGCCCGCGCGCCTCGGGGACGGACCGTGCCACTGCCCGGGAGGCGAGCCGGTCTGCTGCCCGCGCGCCTCCCCGGCAAGCGGGCCGTTCCAGTGCCCGGGGAGGCACGGGGTGCGAGCCGTTCCGCCACCCCCGCACCCAGCCCTCCCCCGCCGATTCCTTTCTCCGGGGCCCCGTATTCGTATTCCGGTCCCTGCGTAAGGTGAACCCATGAGCAGCGCAGCTTCCCGTCCCACCGCCGGCCCCTTCGACCGCGGCCACACCGACGACCTGATGGCCTTCCTGACGGCCTCCCCCTCGCCGTACCACGCGGTGGCGAGCGCCGCCGAACGGCTCGAGAAGGCCGGCTTCCGCCGGGTCGAGGAGACCGCGGCCTGGGACGCGACCAGCGGCGGGAAGTACGTGATCCGCGGCGGCGCGATCATCGCCTGGTACGTGCCGGAGGGCGCCGCCGCCCACACCCCGTACCGGATCGTCGGCGCGCACACCGACTCCCCCAACCTGCGCGTGAAGCCGCGGCCCGACATGGGCGCCCAGGGCTGGCGCCAGGTCGCCGTCGAGATCTACGGCGGAACCCTGCTCAACACCTGGCTCGACCGCGACCTCGGCCTCGCCGGCCGCCTCACCCTCCGCGACGGCAGCCACCACCTCGTCAACGTCGACCGGCCGCTGCTGCGCGTCCCGCAGCTCGCGATCCACCTCGACCGGGGCGTGAACGACGGCCTCAAGCTCGACCGCCAGCGCCACATGCAGCCCATCTGGGGCATCGGCGAGGTCCACGAGGGCGACCTGATCTCCTTCGTCGCCGCCGAGGCCGGCGTCGACGCCGAGGACGTCACCGGCTGGGACCTCATGGTCCACGCCGTCGACGCGCCCGCCTACCTCGGCCGCGACCGCGAGCTCCTCGCCGGCCCCCGCATGGACAACCTGCTCTCCGTGCACGCCGCCACCGCCGCGCTCGCCTCCCTCGCGGGCCGCGACGACCTGCCGTACATCCCGGTCCTCGCCGCCTTCGACCACGAGGAGAACGGCTCCGAGGCCGACACCGGCGCCCAGGGGCCCCTCCTCGGCAACGTCCTGGAGCGCTCCGTCTACGCCCGCGGCGGCTCCTACGAGGACCGGGCCCGCGCCTTCGCCGGCACCGTCTGCCTCTCCTCCGACACCGGCCACGCGGTCCACCCCAACTACGCGGAGCGCCACGACCCGACGCACCACCCGCGCGTCAACGGCGGCCCGATCCTCAAGGTGAACGTCAACCAGCGCTACGCCACCGACGGCAGCGGCCGCGCGGTCTTCGCCGCCGCCTGCGAGAAGGCGGGGGTGCCGTGGCAGTCGTTCGTCTCCAGCAACGACATGCCCTGCGGCACCACGATCGGCCCGATCACCGCCGCCCGCCACGGCATCTCCACCGTCGACATCGGCGTCGCGATCCTCTCGATGCACAGCGCCCGCGAACTCTGCGGCGCGGACGACCCGTACCTCCTCGCGAACGCCCTGGTCGCCTTCCTGGAGGGCTGAGGGCCGCCGGGCCGTTCGCGAAACATCCGCGAAAGGTCCCGGCTGGCAGCGTCGGACCCATGCATCGTCATGAGGGTCCGCCGCTGCGGAAGTTCGTCATCGGCGCCGCCGTCGCCGTGCTCCTGGGCACGGGGACGGCCGGCTTCCTGATCGGCCGTTACCACGAACGGCCCCCGTGGGGCACGGACATCGCCTACGAGGGCGGCTTCGTGCAGGCCTCCCGGATCCGCGGCTACGACGTCGACGGCACGCGCGTGAAGTCGCTGCTCGCCGGGGAGTGCGCGCTCATGGAGCGGCAGGGGATGGGCGGCGAACGGGCCGTGCACGACCCGGCCGCCTGGGTCGAGGGGTGCCTGGACGGGGCCGCGGGGCGCCCGTCCAGGAACCAGGGGACGATCCGCTAGGACGTGTCGTCCCACTCCCGTCGTTGCCCGCGGGGCAGACGGGAGCGTGACGACACGCCCTAGCCGTCCATGCCGGCGAGGATCAGCGGCAGGCGGGCGACGCCGTCGGCCGTGACCTTCACCGGGACGCCCCAGTCCTGCTGGTGGACGTGGCAGGCCGGGTAATCGTTGGCCGGGTCGTCGTCGCAGGACGCGGCCATCGCCGAGACGTGCAGCACGCCCTCGGTCACGTCCGGGTTCAGGTCGAGCTCGCGGAAGAGATCGGTCCCGGTGCCGTCGCCGCCGAGCAGCAGCTCCGGCGGGGTCGAGGAGACGAGCAGACGGGTCGAGGGGCCGTACCGCTCGTCCAGCTTCTGCCCGGTCGGCGCCTGGAAGACGACGTCCAGCCGGAGCCGGCCGGGCGCGACGCCGGTGGCCTCGCGCTGCGTCCGGTAGGCCGCGGACTCGACCTGGACGGCCTCCTCGGGAAGCCGCAGCCGGGTCAGCCGGTGCCGGGCGGACTCGACGACGACGATGTCGCCGCCGACGAGGACCGCGTCGCTGGGCTCGCGCAGATCGGTGGCGAGCGTGGTGACCTCGCCGGTGGCGGGGTCGTAGCGGCGCAGGGCGTGGTTGTACGTGTCGGAGACGGCGACCGAGCCGTCGGGCAGGGCGGTCACGCCCAGCGGGTGCTGGAGCAGGGCCTGGCCGGCGGCGCCGTCGCGGTGGCCGAAGTCGAAGAGCCCGGTGCCGACGGCGGTGTGGACGACCCCGTCGGTGTCGATCCAGCGCACCGCGCTGGTCTCGGAGTCGGCGATCCACAGCCGGTCCTCGGTGGCGGCGAGCCCGGAGGGCTGCGCGAACCAGGCCTCGGCGGCGGGGCCGTCGACGAGCCCCTCGTTCGTGGTGCCGGCCGCGACCTCCACGGTCTCCGTCGCCGGGTCGTACGTCCACAGCTGGTGGACACCGGCCATGGCGATCCACACCTTGCCCTGCCACCAGGCCACGTCCCACGGCGACGACAGGTCGACGCCGAGCGCGGGGCCGGAGGTCGGCGACCCCTGCCACCACTGCTTCCCGGTGCCGGCGACGAGCTCGATCGCGCCCGTCTCCGGGTCGTACGTGCGCAGCGCGTGGTTCACGGTGTCGGCGACGACGACCTTCCCGCCGGGCAGGAGCGCGAGGCCCTGCGGCTCGCGGAAGACCCCCTCGCCGATCCGCCGGACGACGGTCTCCCCGTCCTCGGCGAGCTCGACGAGCTGGTGCCGGGTGGTGTCGGAGACGAGGAAGCGGCCGCTGTCGAGCAGGACGGCCTTCCCGGGGAAGCGCAGATCGGTCGCGACGGGCTCGGGCGCCACGTAGGGCCCGTCCCCGCGCCGCAGCGTCCCCTTGGCCTCGTGCTCGGCCTCCAGCTCCTCGACGAGGGTCCGGATCGCGTTGGCGTGCCCCTCACCGGCGTGCTGGGCGACGACGTACCCCTCGGGGTCGATGACGACGAGCGTCGGCCACGCCCGCACGGCGTACTGCTTCCAGGTCGCGAGCTCCGGGTCGTCGAGCACGGGGTGGTGCACCTCGTACCGCTCGACGGCGTCGACGACGGCCTGGTGCTCGGCCTCGTGCACGAACTTCGGCGAGTGCACCCCGACGATCACGAGCGTGTCCCGGTGCTTCTCCTCCAGGTCCCGGAGCTCGTCGAGGACGTGCAGGCAGTTGATGCAGCAAAACGTCCAAAAATCCAAGATCAATACGCGACCTCGGAAATCAGCCAGTTTCAGATCCTTGCCACCCGTGTTCAGCCAGCCGCCCTTGCCGATCAGCTCGGGGGCACGGACACGGGCACGTCGGGGCACGGGCGCGGGGGTGGGCGCCGGGGCGTCATCGTTCATGCTTCAAGCTTGCCATCCGCCGCCACCCGCCCGCCGACCCGTTCACCCGTTGTCCCGGGTGAGAAGGGCGGTGGGGCGGGCAGGGATGGGGGCGTGAAATATCTCGTGCGGGACAAGATCTTCGCGATCGGTGACGACTACTGGATCGAGGACGAGCAGGGGCGGCACGCCTTTCTCGTCGACGGGAAGGCGCTGCGGCTGCGCGACACCCTGGAGCTGAAGGACCCCGACGGGCACGTCCTCGTCACGCTGCGGCAGAAGATGTTCAGCCTGCGGGACACGATGACCATCGAGCAGGACGAGCGGCCCCTCGCGACCGTCCGCCGCAAGCGGCTCTCCCTGCTCCGCAACCACTACCGGGTGACGCTCGTCGACGGCACCGAGCTGGACGTCAGCGGACGGATCCTGGACCGGGAGTTCACCGTCGAGTACGACGGGGAGCTCCTGGCGCACATCTCCCGGCAGTGGTTCCACGTCCGTGAGACGTACGCGGTGAACGTGGTGCGCGAGGACGCGGACGCGGCGCTCCAGATCGCCGTCGCGGTGTGTGTCATCCGCATGGCCGAGCGGGAGCGGGAGGACTGACCCGGGGCAGCGGCGGCGGCGCGTGCCGCCGCCACGGCCGGGCCGGGTGGGGTGCCGCCCCGGGGCCGGTCAGGGTGTCTTCTCCAGGGCCTGCTCCAGGTCCGTCCACAGGTCCTCGACGTGTTCGATGCCGACCGAGAGCCGGACCGTGCCGGCGCCGATGCCGGCCGCCGCGAGCGCCGTCGCGTCCAGCTGGTGGTGGGAGGTGGACGCCGGGTGCATCACGAGCGTCTTCACGTCGCCGAGGGAGACGCTGAGGGAGGCGAGCCGTACGGCCTCGACGAAGGCGCGGCCCGCCTCCCTGCCACCCGCCAGGTCGAGCGAGATCACGCCGCCGCCCCCGTCGGGCAGCAGGCGTGCGGCGATCGCCCGGTCCGGGTGGCTCGCGAGGGAGGGGTGGCGCACGGCCTCGACCGCGGGGTGCGCTTCGAGCCGGGCGGCGAGTTCGGCGGCGCTCGCGCACTGGCGCTCGATGCGCAGCGACAGGGTCTGCATGCCGCGCAGGGTCAGCCAGGCGGCGAACGGGTCGGTGGAGGCGCCCTGTTCGACGGAGTGGCGGCGGACCCGGCCGAACAGTTCGCGGTCCTTGAAGACGGCGACGCCGCCGAGGACGTCCGCGTGCCCGGCGAGGTACTTGGTGGCGGAGTGGACGACGATGTCGGCGCCGTGGTCGAGGGGCCGGCAGAGCAGCGGGGAGGCGAAGGTGTTGTCGACGGCGACGGGGATCCCGGCCTCGGCGGCGACGGCGGCGAGCGCGGGGACGTCGGCGACGCGGGTCGTCGGGTTGGCGATGGTCTCCAGGTAGAGGAGCCGGGTCTCGGGCCGCAGGGCCGCCCGCACCTCCTCCGGGTCGTTGCCGGAGACGTACGTGACGTCCACGCCCCAGCGGGCGGCGAGGTCGCCGAGGACCGCGTACGTGCCGCCGTACAGGCAGGTCTGGGCGACGACGTGGTCGCCGCTGCCGAGGAGTCCGAGCAGGACGGCGTTGATCGCGCCCATGCCGGAGGCGTAGGAGAGGGCGGCGGCGCCGCCCTCCAGGCGGGCGACGGCGTCCTCCAGGGTGCGGACCGTGGGGTTGCCGAGGCGGGCGTACAGGAAGGCGTCGGGCGAGGTGAAGCCCTCGGCGAGGGCGTCGGCCGAGTCGAAGGCGAAGACGTGCCCCTGGTGGAGGGGGACGCCGAGGGGCCTGCTGCCGGTGATCTCGACGTGAGGGGGGTGGACGGCGAGGGTCTCGGGACGCGGGAGGCCGTGCACGGACCCGGCGCGCGGGGAGTCGGTCATGGATGCAGTCTCGGGAACGGCCGTTTGCCTTCCCAGGTCCAATCCCGGCAGATTGGTTCGGCGATGGAACCAATCGAAGCGTCCGCGTCCCTTCCCGCCGCCGACGACCTGGTCGCCCGCCTCGGCCGCTGGTCCGCCGGGCGGGGTCCGCTGTACCTGCTGCTCGCCTCGCGGCTGCGCCGGCTGATCGACGAGGGCGCGCTGCCGCCGGGTGCGCTCCTGCCGCCGGACCGGCGGCTCGCGGCGGCGCTGGCCGTGGGGCGTACGACGGTGGTCGCGGCGTACGACACGCTCCGGCAGGAGGGGCGGGTGGTGCGGCGCCAGGGCAGCGGGACCCGGGTGGCGGCGTCCGCGCTGCCGCTGGACGCGCCCCGGGTGAAGGAGACCTCGAACCCGCTCTTCCTGCACCTCCTGGAGGCGCCGGACGACGTGATCCTGCTGAGTTGCGCGGCCCCGGACCGGCCGCCGGCCGAGCTGGCGGAGGCGTACCGCTCGCTCGCGCTGCCCGACGGGGACCTCGGCTACCACCCGGCGGGGATCGGGGCGCTGCGGGCGGCGG
The DNA here is from genome assembly GCF_042890295.1 of Streptomyces sp. NPDC002232. Taxonomy (NCBI): domain Bacteria; kingdom Bacillati; phylum Actinomycetota; class Actinomycetes; order Kitasatosporales; family Streptomycetaceae; genus Streptomyces; species Streptomyces sp. NPDC002232. The sequence continues at coordinate 384,998 of NZ_JBIARV010000006.1, forward strand.
TCGCGGCCCGGTACGCGGCACGGGGCGTGCCGACCGGGCCGGAGCAGATCCTGGTCACCACCGGGGCCCAGCAGGCGCTCGCGCTGCTCGCGCGGCTGCTGCTCGCGCCCGGTGACGGGGTGCTCGTGGAGGCGCCGACGTATCCGGGGGCGCTGGACCTGTTCCGGGAGGCGGCGGCCGTGCCGCTGCCGGTGGCGGTGGGGCCGGACGGGGTGGACGTGGCGGAGGCGGTGCGGGTGATGGAGCGTCACCGTCCGGCGCTGGCGTATGTGATCGGACGGTTCCAGAATCCGACGGGCGCGGTGCTGCCGCCGCTCGCCGGGCGCCGGCTGGTCGAGGCGGCGAACGCGCTGGGGGTCCCGCTCGTGGACGACGAGGTCCTCGCCGACCTCGGGTTCGACGCGGACGCCGACGGGCCGCCGCTGTCCTCGTACGGGGAGGTCGTGGGCGTCGGGTCGCTGAGCAAGGCGGTGTGGGGCGGGCTGCGGATCGGCTGGGTGCGTGGACCGGCGCCGCTGGTCGCCCGCCTGGCCCGGCTGAAGGCGCTGCACGACCTGGGCAGTGACGTGCCGTCCCAGCTGGTGGCGGTCCGGCTGCTGGACTCCTACACGCCGGTCCTGTCGGCCCGGCTGCGGGCGGCCCGTGCGGGGCACGACCATCTGCGGGGGGAGTTGGCGCGGCTGCTGCCGTCGTGGTCGTGTCCGCCGGCGGCGGGAGGGCAGACACTGTGGGTGCGGCTGCCGCACGGCGACGGGGTGTCCTTCGCGCAGCTGGCGCTGCGTCATGGGGTGGCCGTGCTGCCGGGGGCGACGACCGACGCGCTCGGCGGGAGCGTCCGCCGGCTGCGGCTGCACTTCCTGGCGGCTCCGGAGGTGCTGACGGAGGCGGTACGGAGGCTGGCGGCGGCGTGGGCGGAGTACGACGGGGGGAGGGAGAGCGGCGGGGAGCCGGGGCACCGGGCGTCGCACCGGGACCAGGGGCCCGACAGCGACCAGGCGCCCGAGCATCACCCGGTGTCCGGGTACGGTCGGTCCCCGGGATCGCGGATCGGGGCGGGGCGGTCGTTCCTCCGGGGAATCACCGTCTGACCGTGCGCCCCGCCCGGGTCGCCGGGGGCACGACAGGGCGTCCGGCCTCGGGGACGGGATCGAGGACGGCGCGAAGAAGCCGGGCAGCGCCGCCTCGGGGACGGGATCGAGGACGGCGCGAAGAAGCCGGGCAGCGCGCTGAACCCCCTTCGACCGATCAGGAGTTGGAGAGACATGCACAGCCACGTCACACCGTTCGACCTCCGGGCGTGGAAGGAGGGGAACCGGCACGACTTCCGGGCCGGCTGGCAGGGGGTCTCGCCGGAGTTCGGCGCGATCACGCTGACCTGTCCCCTCCCCCGTACGTCTCCCGAGTCGCTCGTCTCGGAGGCGCGCGGCGAGCGGCTCCCGACCGCCTCCTTCGAGGCGCGCGGGCCGCACGTCGAGGGGATGAGGCTGCCCGGCCTCAACCGGTCGACCCTGCGGGTCGGCGACCGGATGGTGTACGTGACGCGGAACCGTTTCGGCGCCACGCTGGAGCAGCGCGCCCTGGAGATGCGGTACGCGGGGGACCACTACCGGCTCGCGGCCCTCGACCAGCGCGGCTATGTCCTGAGCCGCGCGGCGGACGACGAGGACCCCGGTGTGCGGATCACGGTCCGCGAGGACGGGCGCGGGAAGAACCGGAGGCTCTCGGTGCACGTCGGCGGGCGGGCCGAGGGCGGGGACCTGTCCCTCGCCCTGATCTTCGCGGGCGTCGACCGCTCGACCCTGACGCGGCTCGGCGCGGTGCGGGCCGGGGTCTCCCGCGTGACCCACTTCTGGACCGAGTCCCAGTACTGACCGGCAGAGCCGGTCCTGACCGGCAGACCCGGTCCTGACCGGCTGACCCAGTACTGGCCGACCCGGTCCTGGCCGGCTGACCCGGTCGCGGAGGCGGCGGCCGGTGTCGATCCGGCCGCGAGCCCGGGCTGGTCGACGCACACCCCCTGGGCCCGGGCGCCGTCCTGTCGGCGCCCGGGCCCAGGGGGCCCGGGCGGGCGGCGTCAGTCAGCCGCGCCGGGCCGCCGGTGGTGCGATGCCCAGGACCCGGTCCTTCAGCGCGGGGAACTGCTCCCGGGTCGTGCGGACCTTCTCCGGGTCGAGGACGACCCGCAGGACCTCCTCGCCGGGGCCGGCCTCCGCGAGGGTCTCGCCCCAGGGGTCGACGACGATCGAGTGCCCGGCCTGCTCCACGCCCGCGTGCGTACCGGCGGTGCCGCAGGCCAGGACGTACGCCTGGTTCTCGACGGCCCGGGCCCGGGCGAGGAGGGTCCAGTGCGCGCGGCGCAGGGCGGGCCAGCCGGCCGGGAGGACGAAGGCCTGGGCCCCGGCGTCGACGAGCCCGCGGAAGAGCTCGGGGAAGCGGAGGTCGTAGCAGGTGCCGACGCCGACGGTGAGGTGCGGCAGGTCGACGGTGACGAGGTCCTCGCCGGCGGCCATCATCACGGCCTCGCCCTTGTCGAAGCCGAAGCGGTGGATCTTCCGGTACGAGGCGGCGAGTTCGCCGTCGGGGGAGAGGACCAGCGAGGTGTTGTAGAGGGCGCCGCCCTCCGCCTCGACGAAGGAGCCGGCGTGCAGCCACACCCCGGCGTCGCGGGCCGCGGCCGCCATCACCCGGTGGGTGGGGCCGTTCAGCGGCTCGGACTCGGCGGCGAAGAGGTCGGACGCGAAGGCGCCGACGGTCCACAGTTCCGGCAGGACGACGAGGTCGGCGTGGCCGGATTCCTCCCGTACGAGGCGCGCCGCGCGGGCGCGTCGGGCGTCGACCGGTTCGTCCGGGTCTACCGCGATCTGGATCAGCGAGGCGCGCACACTACCACCGTCCTGGCATTCGAGCCGTCTACACCGGCCTACGATCGTCACACGAAAGCACTGCCGGGGTGCCTTCGGGCAGCGTAACTTAGCGTCCGAGCCTCCCACCCAGTCGTGTTTTGAGCCCGCGCACCGAAGAACCGCCGAGGGGTCCCGTGACCGTCCATCCCAGCCTCCAGAACTACGCCGACGCCTGGACCCACTCCATCGAAGCGATAGCCGAGCTGGTGCAGCCGCTCGTGGAGGGCGAGTGGAACCGGCCGACACCGTGCGTCGGCTGGTCGGTGCGGGACATCGTCTCCCATGTGATCGGCATGGAGACCGAGATGCTCGGGGATCCTCGGCCGATCCACTCCCTGCCCCGCGATCTGTACCACGTGCGCAGTGACTTCGCGCGCTACATGGAGGTGCAGGTCGATGTGCGGCGGCACCACACCTCCCCGGAGATGACCTCGGAGCTGGAGTACATCCTGATCCGGCGGGCCCGTCAGCTGCGCAACGAGACCCGCCCTCCGGAGCGTCTGATCCGTGCTCCGCTGGGCGGCGAGCAGTCCCTGGAACTGGCCTACCGGGACCGCGCCTTCGACGTGTGGGTGCACGAGCAGGATCTGCGGGCGGCGCTGGGGGTGCCGGGGAACCTGGACTCGGCGGGCGCTCTGGTGACCCGGGACGTGCTCCTGGAGGCGCTGCCGGACGTGGTGGCGAAGGACGCCGGGGCGCCCGCGTCCTCGGCGGTCGTGCTGGACGTGACGGGTCCGGTGGAGTTCCTGCGGACGGTACGGGTCGACGCGGAGGGCCGGGGTTCGATCGACGGCGCGCCGTCGCTGGGGCCCGCCGTGACGCTGGCGACGGACTGGGAGACGTTCGTCCGCCTCGCCTGCGGCCGGGTCCGGCCGGCCGAGGTGGCCGACCGGGTGAAGACCGAGGGCGACGCGGATCTCGCCGCCGCGATCCTGGAGAACTTCGCGGTGACGCCCCGGTAGGTCGCGGCGGGGGCGTGACGCCCTCGTGGATCGCGGCGCCCGGCGTAGGCGTGACCCCGTCGGCCGTCAGACGGGTACGTGCACGGCCTCGACGCGGCTGGCGACGAGCCGTTCCCGTTCCCTGCGGTGGGTGCGGGCCTTGAGGCGCAGGATCTGCGCGAGTCCGAGGACCTCCAGGACGAAGACCGAGGAGAACGCGATCCGGTAGTTGTCACCGGTCGCGTCGAGCAGCACGCCGACGGCGAGCAGCGTCGTCATCGAGGCGACGAAGCCGCCCATGTTGACGATGCCGGAGGCGGTGCCCTGGCGCTCCGGCGGGTTGGCCGGGCGGGCGAAGTCGAAGCCGATCATCGAGGCCGGTCCGCAGGCGCCGAGGACCAGGCAGAGGGTGACGAGCAGCCACATCGGCGCGTGGTCGCCGGGGTAGGCGAGGGTGGTCCCCCACAGCAGGGCGGTGGCCGCGACCGTACCGAGGGCGAGCGGCGCGCGGGCGGTGTGGTGGCGGGCGATGATCTGCCCGTACGCGAGGCCGACGACCATGTTGGAGAGCACGACCAGCGTGAGCAGGGTCCCGGCGGTGGACCGGGAGAGGCCCTGCGCCTCGACGAGGTACGGCAGCCCCCAGAGCAGCAGGAAGACCATGGCCGGGAACTGGGTGGTGAAGTGCACCCAGAGGCCGAGCCGGGTGCCGGGCTCCCGCCAGGACTCGGCGATCTGGCGGCGGACGTAGGCGGCGCCCGCGTGCGGGGAGGGCTGCGGCGCGTACCCCTCGGGGTGGTCCTTGAGGAAGAACAGCAGCAGGACCAGGACGAGGACGCCGGCGAAGGAACTGCCGACGAAGGTGGCCGTCCAGCCGAAGCCGTGCAGCGCGCGGGCGATGAAGACGGTGGAGACGAGGTTGCCGGCCATGCCGATGAGTCCGGCGAGCTGGGCGATCAGCGGGCCGCGGCGGGCCGGGAACCAGCGGCTGCCGAGGCGCAGGACGCTGATGAAGGTCATGGCGTCGCCGCAGCCGAGGAGGGCGCGGGAGGCGAGCGCGGTGCCGTACGAGGGGGAGAGCGCGAAGCCGAGCTGGCCGATGGTGAAGAGGACGACGCCGAGGGTCAGGACCTTCTTGGTGCCGAGCCGGTCGACGAGGAGGCCGACGGGTATCTGCATGCCCGCGTAGACGAGGAGCTGGAGGATGGAGAAGGTGGAGAGGGCGGAGGCGTTGACGTCGAAGCGGTCGGCGGCGTCGAGTCCGGCGACGCCCAGGGACGTGCGGAAGATGACGGCGACGAAGTAGACGGCGACGCCGACGCCCCAGACGAGGGCGGCGCGGCGTCCGCCGGGCGGGTCTCCGGGGAGGGTGACGGCCGATCCGTAGGAGCTGTTCACCGCTCGTCACCCCGGACCAGGACCTTGACCCAGCTGAGGTGCTGGCGGACGCAGTGCGCGGCGCCCTCGGCGTCACCGGACTTGATGCGGTCGAGGATCTCGGCGTGCTCGGTGATGTTCTTGGCGATGCGGTCGGGCTGGGACTGCATCACGGCGACGCCCATGCGCAGTTGGCGGTCGCGGAGCTGGTCGTAGAGGCGGGCGAGGATCTGGTTGCCGGCGTGCTGGACGATCTCGGCGTGGAAGCAGCGGTCGGTGACGGCGACCTCGGCGAGGTCGCCGGCCTCCGCGCGCCGCTTCTGCTCCTCCAGGAGCTCTTCGAGGCGGGTGATCAGCGGGGCGGGCGCGGGCACGGCCCGGCGGACGGCGAACTCCTCGACGAGCAGCCGGGTCTCGACGACGTCGGCGATCTCCTGCGCGGAGACGGCGAGGACGAGGGCGCCCTTCTTCGGGTAGAGCTTGAGCAGCCCTTCCATCTCCAGCTTGAGCAGCGCCTCGCGGACGGGGGTCCTGGACACCCCGACGGCCTGGGCGAGCTCGCCCTCGGTGAGGAGGGTTCCGCCCTCGTACCGGCGGTCGAGTACGGCCTGCTTGACGTGCATGTAGACACGGTCGGCGGCGGGGGCCTGCTTGGTGGGCTGCGGGGCGGGGCCGGCTGGCGCTGATGGCATGCGCACAGCATAGATACAACAGAGGTGCAACAGGCAGCCGCGTCCGCATCCTGGACCGGGAGGCCGGGGGTAGGGCGGGGGGCCGGGGCGGGAGTGGGGATGGGGCGAGGTACGGGGGCGGGCGGCGGTGCCCACGGGAAGGCGCGGCGCCCGGAAAAGGAACATCCGGTGGCGGCTGATGCCGCCACCGGATGTTTCACGCGAAACGGGCGAACCCGTCCGTCATGAAACGGGCGAACTCATCCGTCACGCCCAGGTGATGAGCCGCTTCGGGTTCTCCAGGATCGCGGCGACGTCCGCCAGGAACTTGGAGCCGAGCTCGCCGTCGACCAGGCGGTGGTCGAAGGAGAGGGCCAGCGTGGTGACCTGGCGCGGCTTCACCTTGCCCTTGTGGACCCAGGGCTGGAGCTTGATCGCGCCGACCGCGAGGATCGCGGACTCGCCCGGGTTCAGGATCGGCGTACCGGTGTCGACGCCGAAGACGCCCACGTTGGTGATGGTGAAGGTGCCGCCCTGCATCGCCGCCGGGGTCGTCCTGCCCTCGCGGGCGGTGGCGACGAGCTCGCTCAGGGACTTCGAGAGCTCGGGCAGGGTCTGGGCGTGCGCGTCCTTGATGTTCGGCACGATCAGACCGCGCGGGGTGGCCGCGGCGATGCCCAGGTTCACGTAGTGCTTGAGGACGATCTCCTGCGCCGCCTCGTCCCAGGCCGCGTTGATGTCCGGGTTGCGCCGGGCCGCGACCAGCACGGCCTTGGCGATGATGAGGAGCGGGTTGACCCGCAGGCCCGCCATGTCCTTGTCGGACTTGAGCTCCTCGACCAGCTTCATCGTGCGCGTGATGTCGAAGGTCACGAACTCGGTGACGTGCGGGGCCGTGAAGGCCGAGCCGACCATCGCCGCCGCCGTGGCCTTGCGCACGCCCTTGATGGGCACCCGGGTCTCCCGGGCCTCCGACGCCACCGCCGTCGTCGCGGCGGGCGCCGCGACCGGGGCCGGAGCGGCTGCGGGCACCGGGGCCTCGACGGCCGGGGCGGGCGCCGGAGCGGCCGCCGCGTGGACGTCCTCGCGGGTGATGATCCCGTCCGGGCCGGTCGGGGTGACCGACGCCAGGTCGACGCCGAGGTCCTTGGCGAGCTTGCGGACCGGCGGCTTGGCCAGCGGGCGGGCAGCGGCCGACGCGTGGCCGTTCAGCTGCTCGGGCACGATCACCGGTGCGGCGGCGGGCGCCGGCACCGTCGTCGCCGCGGCGGCCGTCGGCGCCTTGCGGGCGCGCCGCTTGGTGGAGCTGGCGGCCACGCCGTAGCCGACGAGGACCGGCTGGCGGCCCTCCGGCGCGGGCTCGGCGGCCGGCGCCGGGGCGGGCTCCGGGACCGCGACGGCGGCGGGGGCCGCCGGCGCCTCGGGGGCGGCGCCGCCGCCCACGTTCACGGAGATGATGACCTGGCCGACGTCGACCGTGGTGCCCTCGGGGAACAGCAGCTCGTGGACCGTCCCGTCGAACGGGATCGGCAGCTCCACGGCCGCCTTCGCCGTCTCGACCTCGCAGACGACCTGCCCGTCGGTGACGGTGTCACCGGGCTGGACGTACCACTTGAGGATCTCGGCCTCGGTCAGGCCCTCGCCCACGTCGGGCATCTTGAATTCGCGGATCGTCACGGTGCTCTCCTCAGTACGCCAGCGAGCGGTCGACGGCGTCGAGCACGCGGTCCAGGCCCGGCAGGTACTCCTCCTCCAGGCGCGCCGGCGGGTACGGCGCGTGGTAGCCGCCGACCCGCAGGACGGGGGCCTCCAGGTGGTAGAAGCAGCGCTCGGTGATCCGGGCGGCGATCTCCGCGCCGGAGCCGAAGAACACCGGCGCCTCGTGGACGACCACCAGGCGGCGGGTCTTCTCGACCGAGGCCTGGACGGTGTCGAAGTCGAGCGGCGAGATCGAGCGCAGGTCGACGACCTCGACCGACTTGCCCTCCTCGGCCGCGGCGGCGGCCGCCTCCAGGCAGGTCTTCACCATCGGGCCGTACGCGACGAGGGTGAGGTCCGTGCCCTCGCGGGCGACGCGCGCCCGGTGCAGCTCGCCGGGGATGGCCTCGGTGTCGACCTCGCCCTTGTCCCAGTAGCGGCGCTTGGGCTCGAAGAAGATGACCGGGTCGTCGCTCTGGATCGCCTGCTGGAGCATCCAGTAGGCGTCGGAGGGGTTCGCCGGGGTGACGACCTTGAGGCCGGCGACGTGCGCGAAGAGCGACTCGGGGGACTCCGAGTGGTGCTCGACGGCGCCGATGCCGCCGCCGTACGGGATGCGGATGACGATCGGCATCTTCACCGTGCCGAGCGAACGGGCCCGCATCTTCGCCAGCTGGGAGACGATCTGGTCGTACGCCGGGAAGACGAAGCCGTCGAACTGGATCTCCACGACCGGCCGGTAGCCGCGCAGCGCGAGACCGATCGCGGTGCCGACGATGCCGGACTCCGCGAGCGGGGTGTCGATGACCCGGTCCTCGCCGAAGTCCTTCTGAAGGCCGTCGGTGATCCGGAAGACACCGCCGAGCTTGCCGACGTCGAGGCCCATGATGAGGACCTTGGGGTCGGTCTCCAGGGCCTTGCGCAGCGACTCGTTGAGCGCCTTCGCGAGGGGAAGCTTCTGAACAGCCATGGTTACTCGGCCTCTCCGCCCTCGAAGGACGCCTGGTAGGCGGCGAACTGCGCGCGCTCCTCGTCGACGAGCGCGTGGCCGTCCGCGTACACGTTGTCGAAGATCGCCATGTGCTCCGGGACGGGCATGGCGCGGACGACCTCGCGGACGTGCTTGCCCAGCGTCTCGCTCTCCGTCTCCAGCTCCTCGAAGAAGGCGGCGTCGGCGTGGCCCTCGCGCTCCATGTACGCCTTGAGGCGCAGGATCGGGTCCTTGGCCTCCCACTCCTCGCGCTCCGCGTCGCGGCGGTAGCGGGTCGGGTCGTCGGAGGTGGTGTGCGCGGCCATGCGGTAGGTGTACGCCTCGATGAGCGTCGGGCCCTCGCCGCGGCGGGCGCGCTCCAGCGCCGAACGGGTCACGGCCAGGCACGCCAGGACGTCGTTGCCGTCGACGCGCACGCCGGGGAAGCCGAAGCCGCGGGCGCGCTGGTAGAGCGGGACGCGGGTCTGCTTCTCGATGGGCTCGGAGATCGCCCACTGGTTGTTCTGACAGAAGAAGACGACCGGGGCGTTGTAGACCGCGGAGAAGACGAACGACTCGTTGACGTCACCCTGGCTGGAGGCGCCGTCGCCGAAGTAGGCGATCACGGCGGAGTCCGCGCCGTCCTTGGTGATGCCCATGGCGTAGCCGGTGGCGTGCAGGGTCTGCGAGCCGAGGACGATCGTGTACAGGTGGAAGTTGTTGGTGCTGGGGTCCCAGCCACCGTTGTTCACGCCGCGGAACATGCCGAGGAGGTTGGTGGGGTCGACCCCGCGGCACCAGGCGACGGCGTGCTCGCGGTAGGTGGGGAAGACGTAGTCGTCGTCCCGGAGGGCGCGGCCGGAGCCGATCTGGGCGGCCTCCTGGCCCAGCAGCGAGGCCCACAGGCCGAGTTCGCCCTGCCGTTGCAGGGCGGTGGCCTCGGCGTCGAAGCGGCGGCTGAGGACCATGTCGCGGTAGAGCCCGCGCAGTTCCTCGGCGCTCAGGTCGATGTCGTAGTCGGGGTGCTGGACGCGCTCCCCTTCGGGCGTCAACAGCTGGACGAGCTCGGGCTCCGAGGCCGTGGCGGGCTTCGCCGTCGCCTTCTTGGTGGTGCTCGTGCTCGCGCTTGCGGTGCGCTTGGTGCCGCTGCTGCGTCGCGTCGTCTTGCGCGCGGCAGTGCTCTCCACGGTCACGTGCGTGCTCCTCCGTCGGTCCGGCCCCCGGGTTCGCCGGTGAGGCCAGTGCGGCTCCGCCTTGTCCGTACCTTCGCACGGGGTGGGTGCGACGCGGCCGGAGTCGGGCGTGACAGGTGCCCCGGCGAACGCCGTCATAGGCACGTTACCCATTACGCGGCATTCCCGCGAAACCCCACTTGACCTGCGATTTTGCTTGGATTTCCAAGTAAATCGAGAAATGGGGGAAGCGCCGCTGGTCAGCGCATGGACAACGACCCGACGCCGTCGTCGGAACACCCGGCACGTTATCCCGCGCACCCCGGGCGCCGGAAGACCCAATATGTGAGACTGGCTGCGTGCGCGAAGAAGGAAAAATCCGGGTATTTCTGCTGGACGACCATGAAGTCGTCCGGCGCGGCGTCCACGAGCTGCTCTCCGTGGAGGACGACATCGAGGTGGTCGGCGAGGCCGGCACGGCCGCGGACGCGCTGGTCAGGATCCCCGCGACCCGCCCCGACGTCGCGGTGCTCGACGTCCGGCTGCCCGACGGCAGCGGAGTGGAGGTGTGCCGGGAGATCCGCTCGCAGGACGACGCCGTCAAGTGCCTGATGCTGACCTCGTACGCGGACGACGAGGCGCTCTTCGACGCGATCATGGCCGGGGCCTCGGGTTACGTCCTCAAGGCGATCCGGGGCAACGAGCTCCTGAACGCCGTGCGGGACGTGGCGGCCGGCAAGTCCCTGCTCGACCCGGTGGCCACCGCCCGGGTCCTGGAGCGGCTGCGCGACGGCAACAACCCGAAGGGCGACGACAAGCTCGCCAACCTGACCGAGCAGGAGCGCAAGATCCTGGACCTGATCGGCGAGGGCCTGACCAACCGGGTCATCGGCGAGCGGCTCCACCTGGCGGAGAAGACGATCAAGAACTACGTCTCCAGCCTGCTGTCGAAGCTGGGCATGGAGCGGCGCTCGCAGGCCGCGGCGTACGTGGCGCGGCTCCAGGCCGAGCGTCACTGACGGCGCCCGTGCGAGCGTGACCGACGGCCCGCACGAGCGTCACTGACGGCCCGCACCGGCGTCACCGACGGCCCGCGCGAGCCTCACCGACGGCCCGCACGAAGGGAGGTCCCGCCTCACCGGTACGGTCCGGGGCGGGGCCCGGGGCCGTGATTCGGGACCTACGTCCCCGTCGGACCGGGGCAGGGGCCCCTTTTCCGACACGGTGCCGGTGGCGGAGAGTGGAAGCCATGTCCTCCGACGAGATCCGCGCCATCGAGCTCCTCAGCCGCGTGTCGTACGGCCGGGTGGCGACGAGCATCCGGGCGATGCCGTTCGTCGTCCCCGCCCGCCACATCGTGGCCGACGGCCGCGTGCTGCTCCGGATGCACCGCGGCCTCGGCTATCACCGCGCCTGCAACGGCAGCGTCGTCGCGTACGGCGCGGACAACCTCGGCTCGGAGGCCGAGCACGTCTGGTCCGTGCAGTTCACGGGCACCGCGGAGATCGTCGAGCCCACGGACCGGGAGCGGGCCGCCTTCGGCCCCGAGCCCGTCCAGGTGGACGGCGAGCCCTTCACCCCGGTGTTCATGCGGATCGAGCCGCAGTTCGTGACGGTCCACGAGCTCGACTACAGCGGCCGGTCCGGCACCGGAACGCCCTCCGGGGAACGGGACCCCGGGAGCCCCCGCTCCGAGCGCCACCCGCCCGAGGGACACCCCTCCGGGGGACGTTCCCCGGAGCGACACCTCCACCACGCAGCGTGATCTAACATCTGCGGAGTGCCGCGCTCATCTGTATCGCTCGCTCCGCCCGTCGGCCCGCTCCTGCGCCGCTACAGCGACGTCGGCGAACCCCTCTCCTGCGTCCCCGTGACCGAGGGCCTGCTCAACCGCGGCTACCGGCTCTCCACCACGCGCGGCGCCTACTTCCTCAAGCAGCACCTCGACGCCCCCACCTCGGACCGGGCCACCATCACCCGCCAGCACCGGGCCACCCAGCGGCTCGCCGCCGTCGGCCTGCCCGTGGCTCCCCCGCTCCCCGACAGCCGGGGCCGCACGGTCGCCCAGGTCGGCGGCCACTGCTACGCCCTGCACCCCTGGGTCGACGGCCGGCACCGCGACGGCGCCCAGCTGTCCACCGGCTGCTCACGGCGGCTCGGCACCCTCCTCGGGCGCGTCCACACCTGCCTGGAGCAGGTCATGGAGTCCCCGCCGACGGGCGGCGACCACGGGAGCGCCCGCCCCGAGGACACCTTCCTGGCCATCGAGGAGCTGCTCCGCCTCGCCCGCGCGCACCGCCCGCGCGACAGCTTCGACGCGCTCGCCGAGCACCGCCTCAGGGAGCGGCGACGGCTGCTCGCGCAGCACGCCCACCACCGGCCGCCGCCCGCCTCCGCCGCCGGCTGGGTGCACGGCGACTTCCACCCGCTGAACCTGCTGTACCGGGGCGCGGAGCCCGCCGCGATCGTCGACTGGGACCGGCTCGGGGTCCGCCCCAGGGCCGAGGAGGCGGTCAGGGCCGCCGCCATCTTCTTCGTACGGCCGGAGGGGGAGCTGGCCCTGGAGAAGGTCCGGGCGTACGCGCGCGCGTACCGGCGGGCGGCGGGCGCGGACGGCGCCGAGATGGCGGCGGCGGCCCACCGGGTGTGGTGGGAGCGGCTGAACGACTTCTGGACGCTGCGCTGGCGCTACCAGCTGCACGACCGGAGGGCCGACCCGCAGTTCCCCGCGGTGTCGGCCCTGGCGGTCTGGTGGACGCGCGAGCACGAGGCGGTCCGCGACGCCTTCGCGGGCTGACCGCGCCGGAGCGTGGGCGGGCGGCCCCGTCCTGAGGCGCGCGATCAGCGCGCCCACGGCTGCGGGACCGGACCCCCGGGCCATGCGATCAGGCGCCCGGGGCCTCGGTCAGCCCGTCTCCGTGCCCGTGCCCGGCGGGGTGGTGTCCGGGTTCGTGTTGCCGCCGGAGGAGTCGTCGGTCGGCTCGCCCGTCGGCTGCGTGGGCGGCTCGGTCGTCGGCTCGCCGGTCGGCTCCGTCGGCGTGCCCGTGGGATCCGTCGGCGGCGTGGTCGTCGGCTGGGTCGGCGGCTCGGTCGTCGGCGTGCGCGTGGACCAGGTCGGGTCGCTGGTCGGCGGCGGGGTCCACGGCTGCTCGGTCGAGCCGCCGGTCGAGGTGCCCGGGTCCTCGGTGGTCTCCGTGGAGGGCTCCTCGGAGGGGGTGGGCTCCTCGGAGGCCGTCGACGGCGAATTGGTGACGGTCTTCGGGGTGCCGCCCGGGGTGCCGCCCTTGTCGGCCTTGTCGAGGGCGAAGACGACTCCGGCGACGACCGCGATCACCGCGAGCGCGGCGAAGAGCACCACCTTGCCGCGTCTCCCGCCGCCGTTCGACGAGCCGTATCCGTCCTGGGCGTAGCCTCCGGTGCCGCCTGAGCCGCCGTCGTAGCCGACGTACCCGCCGTCGTCCGGGTTCATCGGCGGAAGGATCGGACCCTGCGCGGTCTCGCCGTGCATCGGGTGGCCCATCGCGGTCGTCGCGGCCATGCCGCCGCCCGGGGTGTGCCCGCCCTCGTGCATCGCGACCGGCCCCGTGTTCCACGTGCCGGTGTACCCGCCCTGCTGCTGGAGCATCGACAGGCCGTACTGGATCAGCCCGCGCATCTCCTCGGCGCTCTGGAACCGGTCGTCCGGGTCCTTCGCGAGCGAGCGCATCACCAGGCCGTCGAGCTCCGGCGGCACGGACCCGGTCACCTCGGACGGCGGGACCGGCGCGTCCTGCACGTGCTGGTACACGACGGACAGCGGCGTCTCGCCGGTGAAGGGCGGCCGCAGCGCGAGGAGCTCGTAGAGCAGGCAGCCCGTCGCGTACAGGTCGGAGCGGTGGTCGACCGCCTTGCCGAGCGCCTGCTCGGGGGAGAGGTACTGCGGGGTGCCCATGACCATGCCGGTCTGGGTCATCGTCGACTGCGCGCCGTGCAGGGCGCGCGCGATGCCGAAGTCCATGACCTTCACCGCGCCGCTGTGGGTGATGATCACGTTCGCCGGCTTGATGTCGCGGTGCACGATGCCGTGCTGGTGCGAGTAGGCCAGCGCCTCCAGGACCCCGGAGACGATGATGAGCGCCTGCTCGGGGCCGGGCGCCTCGGCGCTGAGCAGCAGGTCACGGATGGTGCGGCCCTCGACCAGCTCCATCACGATGTACGGCACGGGCCGGCCGGCCACGATGTCCTCGCCGGAGTCGTACACGGCGACGATGGCGTGGTGGTTGAGGCCCGCGACGGACTGCGCCTCGCGGGTGAAGCGTGCCTTGGAGACCGGGTCCTCGGCGAGGTCGGAGCGCAGCAGCTTGACGGCCACGGTGCGGCCGAGCCGCACGTCCTCGGCGGCGAAGACCTCCGCCATGCCGCCTCGGCCCAGGCGGTGCGTCAGGCGGTACCGGCCGTCACCGACGACCCCGCCCTCGCCCCAGGATTCCGCCGACGCGTCCGGCACACCGCCACCTGCTCCGGATTCGGGTGCCATCAGTCCTCGCCGTCGTCTGTCGTGCCGTGTCCAGTCGTCACGCTACAGGCTCCGTACGACACCACGGTCCGAGATGGACCGGCCATCCAATCCCCTCGACGTACACCTGTGCAAATTCGACGGCTTTCCTCCCGGAGCGCGGAAACGGTTCGGCGGAGGCGCCTGTGCGGAGGGTCACGGAACGGGTACCGAACCGGTGCGCGGCTTGACGTGTCACTGCCCTACGGCAGACTTGCGCCAGGAAATTCCGGATCGACGCCGCCACGTGCGCGTAGGGGGAAGCACAGATGAGCCAGGACGGCGCACAGGGCCGCTACGCGGGCGGTTCGGTCGCGGGCGGCCGGTACCAGCTGCGTGACCTTCTCGGCGAGGGCGGCATGGCGTCGGTGTACCTGGCGTACGACAGCGCCCTCGACCGGCAGGTCGCCATCAAGACGCTGCACACCGAGCTCGGCCGGGAGCAGTCCTTCCGCGAGCGGTTCCGGCGCGAGGCGCAGGCCGTCGCGAAGCTTTCGCACACGAACATCGTCTCGGTCTTCGACACCGGCGAGGACACCCTCGACGGCGCCGTCATGCCGTACATCGTCATGGAGTACGTGGAGGGGCAGCCGCTCGGCTCGGTCCTCGCCTCCGACGTGCGGCAGTACGGAGCGATGCCCGCCGACAAGGCGCTGAAGGTCACGGCCGACGTGCTCGCCGCGCTTGAGGTCAGCCACGAGATGGGCCTGGTCCACCGGGACATCAAGCCGGGCAACGTGATGACGACCAAGCGCGGCGTCGTCAAGGTCATGGACTTCGGCATCGCGCGGGCCATGCAGTCCGGTGTCACCTCGATGACGCAGACCGGCATGGTCGTCGGCACGCCGCAGTACCTCTCCCCCGAGCAGGCCCTCGGCCGCGCGGTGGACGCCCGCTCCGACCTGTACTCGGTCGGCATCATGCTCTTCCAGCTGCTGACGGGCCGTCTCCCCTTCGACGCCGACTCCCCGCTCGCCATCGCCTACGCGCACGTGCAGGAGGAGCCGGTCACCCCGTCCTCCGTCAACCGCTCGGTGACCCCGGCGATGGATGCGCTCGTCGCCCGCGCCCTGCGGAAGAACCCGAACGAGCGGTTCCCGAGCGCCGCGGCGATGCGCGACGAGTGCCTGCGGGTCCTCTCGGCCGGGCAGACCGGTGCGCCGGTGATCGTCCAGGGCGGTCCGGTCAGCAGCGGCGCGGGCGTCGGCTCGGCGGTCTTCCCGCCGATCGGCCAGACCCCTCCGCCGTCCCAGCACGGTGTGCAGCAGCCCTACCTGCCGCCGACGGCCCAGCCCGGCCCGTACGGCCCCGCGACGCCCGCGCCCGCCCCGTCGTACGGCTACCCGCAGCAGCCGCCGGCCTACCGGACCCCGGCCCCCGCGCCGTACGCGCCGACGCCCGCGCCCGCGCCGTACGCGTCGACCCAGGCGCCCGTCACGACGGGCGGCAGCGGCGGCGGCTCGGGCTCCGGCCGCAGCACGCGGGTGATCGTCGGCGCCGTCGCCGTCGCGCTGCTCGCGGTCGGCGGCCTGCTCGTCGCGCTCAACCTGAACGACAAGGGCGAGGACCCGCAGGCCGGCGGCACGGGTGGCACCCAGACGCAGCAGAGCGAGTCGGCGGCGCCCGGCCACAAGGGACCGGACCTGACCAAGACGATCGACCCGAAGAAGTGCACGCAGCCCTCGGAGTCGAACGACGACCCGGCGAAGTTCGAGGTCCCCAACTTCACCTACAAGAACATCCAGTCGGTGAAGGACTGCGTCCGCGCGGCCGGGTGGAAGATCATGACCCAGACCCCGGTGGACGAGTCCACGTACGGCGAGGGCACGGTCCTGGAGCAGTACCCGCCGGCCGGTGAGGACATCACGGACGAGGACGCCGAGTTCACCCTCAAGATCTCGACGGGCAACCCGCCGCAGTAGTCACGGGGACCGTCGCAGATCGCGACGGGCCACCCGGCGTAGGAGTGACGGGGACCGTCGCAGATCGCGACGGGCCACCCGGCGCAGGAGTGACACGGACCGCCGTAGATCGCGACGGGCCACCCGGCGCAGGAGTGACACGGACCGCCGTAGATCGCGACGGGCCACCCGCCGCGGTGGTCCCGAGGACCGCCGTACGCCCCCTGCCCCGTCCCGGATGCCGGAAGCACACCGGTATGTGACGCTGAGTCGAACACCTCGGCGGCTCGGTACGGGAGGGGGTCACCCGGTGACTCCAGCACTCCGCACGGCGCGCGCACGGGCCCTTCGCCCCGCGCTCACCTGCACGTTCACCTGCGCTTGCATCCTGTCCGCCGCGCCCCTGGGGTACGCGGCGCCCGTGGCGCGCCCCGCGCCCGTCGTGCACTCGGTCCGGCCCGCGCACCTCGTGCCCGTCCCCCACCCGGGGGAGGCGTCCGGCAGGTCCTGGGACACCACCGCGGACCCGGACCCGGACCCGGGGCCGCGTCCGCGTCGGACTCCCTCCCCCGGCGCCTCCTCGCCGACCGCGCCGTCGGCCTCCCCCTCTCCCTCCGCGCCCGCCACGCCGTCCGGCCCCCCGGCGACCCGTCCACCGACGACCCGTCCGCCGGCCTCGCCGTCCGGGCCTCCGGTGGGCACGCGCGCCCCGGCCTCTCCGGCGCCCGCGCCCACCGGCACCGGGACGCCGCCCGCGCCGAGCGCCGCGCCGTCGGACGCGCCCACCCCCGCCACTTCCGCCTCGCTCGCGGGGCGGCCCGCCGGTGAGGGGCGGCCACGCCCCGGGCGCACCGAGCCCGCCGCCGCCGTCTCGGCGCCGCCGCCCGCCCGCTCTCGTACCGAAACCGCTACAACCCCGCGCGACCGCGAGCCCGCCGCCGAGGGGGAGACACCGGTACGCGAGGAGGACGAGGGGCTGCCCGAAGGGGCGTCCGCCAGCGTGCCCGTATCGGCGCCGGATCTGTCGGCCGAAGCCGCGCCCACCCTCGCCGACCAGCGGATTCCCGTCCTCACCCTGGGCGTGGGGATGGCCCTGATGGGGCTCGGCATCGGCTTCCTCGGGCTCCGGATGCGCCGCCGCTGACCTCGCGGGAGCGGCCGGGTCCTCCTTGAGTCGGACCCTCCGCTTCCCCCTCAGGACGGTTGTCCGCGACGGCATACCCGGTATACATACTGAGTATGTCGATCCGCCACGGGCTCCTCGCCCTTCTCGAACGCGGCCCTCGCTACGGCTCACAGCTCCGGACGGAGTTCGAGTCCCGCACCGGCTCCACCTGGCCGCTCAACGTCGGCCAGGTCTACACGACCCTCAACCGTCTCGAACGCGACGGCATGGTCGCCCAGGGCGGTGCGGACGAGGCCGGGCACACGCTCTACGCCATCACCGACAGCGGCCGCGCCGAGCTCAGGACCTGGTTCGAGAAGCCGGTGGACCGCACCAGCCCCGCCCGTGACGAGCTGGCCATCAAGCTCGCCATGGCCGTGGGCGCCCCCGGCGTCGACATCCGGAACGTCATCCAGTCCCAGCGCCGGCACACCGTGAAGGCGATGCAGGACTACACCCGGCTCAAGGCGCAGGCCCTGCTCGCCGTCGAGGGCGGCGGCGCGCGGGAGCGGGACGACGTGGCCTGGCTGCTCGTCCTGGAGCAGCTGATCTTCCAGACCGAGGCGGAGGCCCGCTGGCTGGACCACTGCGAGGCCCGGCTGATCCGTCTCTCGGCGACGGCCGCCGCGGCGGGTCCGGGGGCCGCGCCGACGACGTCGACGGCGCCCGCGGGCCCGGCCGCCGCACAGCCGGCCCCGTCCGCACCGGGCACCGATGCCTCGCCCAGCGCCTCGGCCGTACCGAGCGCCTCCGCCGTACCGGGGGCTCCGGCCTCCTAGCCCGCTCCGACCACCGGTACGTCCGGGCGCGCCGACCGCACACGCGCGCGCCCCGTCCGTACCCCTCACGCACCACTTCCACCGCACGCACCCGTACCGGCCGACCGCCGCGTACGGCCAACGGGGGGACCCCTCCATGTCGTCACAGCAGCCCGTGCTGCAACTCCAGAACCTGACCCGCGTCCACGGCGCGGGCGCCACCGAGGTGCATGCCCTGCGCGGCATCGACCTCGCCGTCTACCCCGGCGAACTCGTCGCCGTCATGGGCCCGTCGGGCTCCGGCAAGTCCACGCTGCTCACCATCGCCGGCGGCCTGGACACCCCCAGCTCCGGCCGCGTGATCGTCGAGGACACCGACATCACCACCGCCGGCGTCAAGCAGCTCGCCGCCCTGCGCCGCCGCAGCATCGGATACGTCTTCCAGGACTACAACCTCATCCCGGCCCTGACCGCCGCCGAGAACGTCGCCCTGCCCCGCGAGCTGGACGGGACCTCCTCCCGCAAGGCGCGCGTCGAGGCCCTCGCCGCCCTGGAGGAGATGGGGCTCGGCCACCTCGCCGACCGCTTCCCCGACGAGATGTCCGGCGGCCAGCAGCAGCGCGTGGCCATCGCCCGCGCCCTCGTCGGCGACCGCCGCCTCGTCCTCGCCGACGAGCCCACCGGTGCCCTCGACTCCGAGACCGGCGAGTCCGTGCTCGCCCTCCTCCGCACCCGCTGCGACGCGGGCGCCGCCGGCGTCCTCGTCACCCACGAGCCGCGGTTCGCCGCCTGGGCCGACCGGGTCGTGTTCCTGCGGGACGGCGCCATCGTCGACCAGACCGTGCGCAGCGAGGCCGACTCGCTCCTCCGGGGCCAGGTGGCCGAGGCGTGAAGACCTGGTTCCACTCCTGGCGGGCCGCGATCCGCATAGCCCGCCGTGACGCCTGGCGCTCCAAGGGCCGCAGCGCCCTCGTCCTCGCGATGATCGCGCTGCCCATCCTGGGCGTCAGCGCCCTCGACCTGACCTACCGCAGCTCCGGGCTCTCCCCCGCCGAGCGGGCGGACCGGCAGCTCGGCGCGGCCGACGCGCGCTTCCGGGACGCCGACGTCAACGGTGTCCCGATCTACCAGGACCCGGCCGGCGAGACGCACACCCCGGTCAAGGACTACGAGAACGAGCCCTGGCCGACCGGCCCCACGGACGTCCCCCGGACCATTCCCGCGGGTTCCAGCGTCCTCACGGACACCACGGCCTCGGCCAAGCTGACGACGACGCACGGTCTGCTCATGACCGAGGTGCGGGAGCTCAAGGCGTCCGACCCGGTCGCCCGCGGCATCATGACGCTCCTGCAAGGACGTTTCCCGGAGAAGGCCGACGAGGTCATGGCGACCTCGCACTTCCTGGAGGCCAGCGGTCTGTCGGTCGGCTCGACCCTTTCCGCCCGCAACTTCGACCGCCCGTACCGGATCGTCGGCTCCTACGAACTTCCCGACACGCTCGACGCCGATCAGATCAACACGGTGCCGGGGGCCTTCATCGCCCCGTACACGAAGGCGGTCGAGAAGGCCGGTCTGCCGGCGCCCGGCACCTCCGTCTCGTACCTGGTGCGCGCGTCCGGTGGTTTCACGTGGAACAGCGTGCAGAAGATCAACGCCAAGGGTGTCACCGTCGTCTCGCGTGCCGTGATGCTCGACCCGCCGGCCGATTCCGAGGTCCCGCTCTACCAGAAGGACGGCTGGTCGAACTACGACGCCAGCCCGGGGGCCGACGCCGCCGCGCTCGCCTCGCTCGCCACCGTCGTCGGCCTGGCGATGCTGGAGATCTGCCTGCTCGCCGGACCCGCCTTCGCGGTCGGCGCCCGCCGCTCGCGCCGCCAGCTCGGTCTGGTCGGGGCCAACGGCGGCGCCCGCAGCCACATCCGGGCCATCGTGCTGAGCGGCGGCCTGGTCATCGGCGTCGCCGCCGCCGTCACCGGAACCGTCCTCGCCGTGATCCTGACGCTGCTGCTCCAGCCGGTCCTCGAAAGCACCATGAACCAGCGGTTCGGGGCCTTCGACGTCCGGCCGCTCGAACTGCTCGGCATCGCGCTGCTCGCGGTCCTGACCGGTCTGCTCGCCGCGATCGTCCCGGCCGTGACCGCCTCCCGTCAGACCGTCCTCGCCTCGCTCACCGGACGCCGCGGGGTCCGCCGCAGCAGCCGGGTGCTGCCCCTGATCGGCCTGGCCGCGCTCCTCCTCGGCGGCGCGGTCGCCCTCTTCGGCTCGATGGTCTCGGAGCAGGTCGCCCTGGTGGCCGCCGGCTCCGCCCTCGCCGAGCTGGGCGTCGTCGCCATGACCCCGGCGCTGGTGGGCCTCTTCGGGCGGACCGGCCGCTGGCTGCCGCTCTCCCCGCGCCTCGCGCTGCGGGACGCCGTCCGCAACCGGGGCCGCACGGCACCCGCTGTCGCCGCCGTGCTCGCCGCCGTCGCCGGGACGGTCGCCGTCACCACGTACATGGCCAGCCGCGAGGCCCAGGGCAGGGCCGAGTACGAGGCCTCCCTGCCGTACGGCGTCGCCACCGCCTTCGTCCAGGAGGAGGGGGGCCGGGACGTCCCCGCCGTCCGCGACGCCGTCCAGCGCAACTTCCCCGTCGACGTCCGCGCCGACGTCGAGCGCGTCTCCGTCGGCAAGCCCGGCTGCCCGCCCTGGGGCGGCGACCCGGGATGCGGCCGCTACGAGGTCATCGTCCCGCCGGCGAACGAGTGCCCGATGTACGCCTCGGGCCCCTCCGGCGGCGACGCCTCGGAGAAGTTCACGCCCGAGCAGCGACGGAAGATGCTCACCGAGGACTGGCGCTGCAAGACCTCCGCGAGCAACGGCATGTACATCTCCGACGGCGGACTGGTCATCGGTGACGCCAAGCTCCTCCAGGTCCTCGGCGTCGACGACCCCGCGACCGTGAAGGCCCTCGCCGAAGGGAAGATCGTCACCTTCAACCGCGCGCTGGTCGACACGAAGGGCGCCGTCGGGATCAAGCAGATCACCGACATCGCCGCCGCCGACAAGGCCTCCGAGGCGGGCCGCCCCGCCCCCGGCAAGGTCAGCTCCGTGCCGGCCTACCTGGTGCCCGGCGAGAAGAAGTCCTACGGCGTGCAGGCCCTCATGACCCCGGCCACCGCCAAGGCCGCAGGACTCTCCACGGTGCCCATGGGCGTGTACGTCAGCACCGACCGGCTCCCGGACAGCGAGCAGCGCCAGAAGCTCGACGGCGACCTCGCCAAGCTCGGCAGCAACGTGGAGACGCAGCTGGAGGAGGGATACGTCAACGACTACGGCATCATCCTGCTCTCGCTGGCGATCTTCGCGGGCCTCGTCACGATCGGCGCCGCCGGCATCGCCACGGGCCTCGCCCAGGCCGACGCCGAGGCCGATCTGAAGACGCTCGCCGCCGTGGGCGCCCCGCCCCGGGTCCGCCGGACCCTCAGCGGATTCCAGTGCGGAGTCGTCGCCGCGATGGGCGTGGTCCTCGGCTCGGCCGCCGGACTGCTGCCCGCCATCGGTCTCCGGCTCACCGAGGAGCGCGACCTGATCCGCTTCTACGAGCAGAACGTCGCCGAGGGCTGGAGCGGCGACCTCACCCCGCCCCACGTGCCGATCGTCATCCCCTGGGAGACGCTGGCCGGGCTGCTCGTCGCCGTACCCCTCGGCGCGGCGCTCCTGGCGGCCCTGGTGACCCGCTCCCGCGGTGCGCTGGCCCGCCGCGCGGCCACCTGACGGTCTCCGTTCCCGTCCTGTGCCCCTGTACGAGGGTGGATCACCCGCGTACAGGGGCACACCCTGTGATGACGCGTATGTACGAGAGAATGGCGGCATGGAGATGCCGAGGAATGACAGGTCGCAGGAGAGCCCCCAGGTCCTCATCGTGGGACAGGACGGGATGGCGCTCGGCGGCGCTCAGGGCGACGACGAACCCCGCGAGGTCCCGGTGACGGAAATGGTCGAGCAGCCGGCGAAGGTCATGCGGATCGGCAGCATGATCAAGCAGCTCCTGGAGGAAGTACGGGCGGCCCCTCTGGACGAGGCGAGCCGGGTCAGGCTCAAGGACATCCACGCCAGCTCCGTGAAGGAGCTGGAGGACGGGCTCGCACCCGAGCTCGTGGAGGAACTGGAGCGGCTCTCCCTGCCGTTCACGGACGAGGCGATCCCCTCCGAGGCCGAGCTGCGCATCGCGCAGGCGCAGCTGGTGGGCTGGCTGGAGGGCCTGTTCCACGGCATTCAGACGGCGCTGTTCGCCCAGCAGATGGCGGCCCGCGCCCAGCTGGAGCAGATGCGCCGCGCCCTGCCTCCGGGCGCGTCGCACGACGACGATGACGACGACCACGGTCATGGCCACGCGGTCCGCTCGGGCCCGTACCTGTAGAGCACCGTCACGAAGGGCCCGGCACCAGAGGTGCCGGGCCCTTCGCGCGCGTCCATGGGCCGCACCGTGCGTGAGGTCAGTCGGAGCGGCACCAGCGCGTGAGGTCAGTCGCGCGGCACCATCAGCAGCACCTTGCCGACGTGCCGGCCGTCCTCCAGCGCCCGGTGACCCTCGGCCGCCTCCGGCATCGGGAGGGTGCGGTCCACGACCGGCCGGACCGTGCCCGCGCCGATCAGCGGCCAGACGTGCTCCCGCACGGCGGCGACGATCGCCGCCTTCTCCCGCGCCGGACGGGACCGCAGCGTGGTCGCCATGACGGCGGCGCGCTTCGCGAGCAGCGCCCCGAGGTTCAGTTCGCCCTTGACCCCGCCCTGGAGACCGATGACGACCAGGCGGCCGTTCACGGCGAGCGCCTTGACGTTCCGCTCCAGGTACTTGGCGCCCATGATGTCCAGGATGACGTCCGCACCGCCCCCGTCCGTCGCCTTGGCCAGCTCCTCCACGAAGTCCTGCTCGCGGTAGTCGATCAGGATGTCCGCGCCCAGCTCGGCGCAGCGCGCCAGCTTCTCCGGGCCCCCGGCCGTGACCGCGACCCGGGCGCCGACCGCCTTGGCCAGCTGGATCGCCATCGTGCCGATGCCGCTCGCACCGCCGTGCACGAGCAGCGTCTCGCCGGGACGCAGGTGGGCGATCATGAAGATGTTGGACCAGACGGTGCACGCCACCTCGGGGAGCGCGGCGGCCGTGGCCAGGTCGACGCCCTCCGGGACCGGCAGCAGCTGGCCCGCCGGGACCACGACCCGCTCCGCGTATCCGCCGCCGGAGAGCAGCGCGCACACCTCGTCGCCGACGGCCCAGCCGGACACCCCGGGGCCGAGGGCGGCGACGCGGCCCGCGCACTCCAGGCCGGGGTGGGGGGAGCTGCCGGGCGGCGGGTCGTAGAAGCCCTGCCGCTGGAGCAGGTCGGCGCGGTTGACGGCGCTCGCCACCACCTCGACGAGCACCTCGCCCTCGCCGGGTACGGGATCGGGCACCTCGGCCCAGACGAGGGCCTCGGGACCACCGGGTTCCGGAATCGTGATCGCATACATGGCGGCGAGGCTACTCGTCCGGAGCGTCAGTCATCAGGCGGCGTGGAGAGCGGGGTCACCGGCGCGGCGCGCACGATGGTGATGACCCGGTCGGTGAGCTGGAGGGGGCTGGCCGCCGGGTCGTCGTAGCCGAGCAGCCGGTGGCCGCGGAGCACGCTGACCACCAGGTCGCCGGTCTCCCGGACGCTCTTGCCGGCCTCGCTCTTGGTCACCGGGCGTTCCACGAGGTCGAGTCCCGAGCCCTGCTGGATGAGGTCCTCCATCACCGTGCCGGCGCTGGGGCTCAGCACGGAGAGGCCGAGCAGGCGCCCGGCGGCGCTGGCGCTGGTGATGACCGCGTCGGCGCCGGACTGGCGGAGCAGCGGGGCGTTCTCCTCCTCGCGGACCGCGGCGACGATCTTGGCGCCCCGGTTGAGCTGGCGGGCCGTCAGGGTGACCAGGACGGCGGTGTCGTCGCGCTGGGTGGCGATCACGATCTGCCGGGCGCGCTGCACCTCGGCGCGCAGGAGCACGTCGCTGCGCGTCGCGTCGCCGATGACACCCACGAAGCCGTCGGCGTTCGCGGTCTCGATCACCTTGTTGGAGGGGTCGACGATGACGATCTGGTCCTTGCGGAGCCCGGTCGCGCAGAGCGTCTGGATCGCGGACCGGCCCTTCGTCCCGAAGCCGACGATGACGGTGTGGTCGCGCAAGGTGGACCTCCAGCGGTTCAGCCGGAACTCCTCCCGGGTCCGCTCGGTGAGGACCTCGAGAGTGGTGCCGACCAGGATGATCAGGAAGAGCACGCGCAGGGGCGTGACCAGCAGGATGTTGGCGAGCCGTGCCGAGTCGCTGTACGGGACGATGTCGCCGTATCCGGTGGTGGAGAGCGTGACGGTCGCGTAGTAGGCGGAGTCGAGGAAGTCGAGCGTCTCGTCGGCGTTGTCGTGGTAGCCGTCGCGGTCGAGGTAGACGATCATGACCGTCACCAGGAGCACGCCGAGCGCCATGAGCAGCCGCTTGCCGACCTGGCGCAGCGGCTTCTCGACGATCCTGCGCGGCAGCCGGACCTGGGGGCCCGTGATGCGCTCGTCCGCGTGGCGCGCCATGACGTCACGACTGGGAAGTTTCACGTGAAACACGCTCCTTGCGCCGGTACGGCACCCGACGTCGGCGGCCAGGGGAGGTCGAGGACGTCCAGCTCCGCGCCGGACGGGGCGCCGCCGGGCGGGACGACGGCCATGCCGTCCGCGACGGCGATGCCCCGGAGCATGGCCGGCCCGTTGTAGCGCAGCGGGACGAGCTGCTCCCCCCGGCGGACGACGGGCACGAGCCGGGTGTCGTACGGGTGCCCGTGAACCGCTTCCAGGACGGGGGCGCGGCCCGCGGAGCCCCCGGGGGAGACGGTGGTGCCGCCCGCGGAGCCCTCGGAGGGGACGGTGGTGCCCAGGGCCGCGAGGAGCGGCTGGGCGAGCGTGAGGAGCCCGGAGACGGCGGCGAGCGGGTTGCCGGGCAGACCGACGAGGTGGCGGCGGCCGTCGAGGGCCGCGAGGAGCATCGGGTGGCCGGGGCGGACCTTCACCCCGTCGACCAGGAGCGTGGCGCCCGCCTTGTCCAGCACCCGGTGGAGGTGGTCGACGGGCCCGGCGGCGGTGCCCCCGGTGGTGACGACCAGGTCGGCGGGGGAACCGGTGACGGCCGCGTACAACTGCTCGGCGTCGTCGCGGATCCGCCGGGTGGCGAGCACCTCGGCGCCGAGCGCCTCCAGCCAGGGGCCGAGCATCGGGCCGAGTGCGTCGCGGATGAGGCCTTCGTGGGGGAGCCCGGCCGTGAGCAGCTCGTCGCCGAGGACGAGGACCTCCACCCGGGGGCGCGCCGGTACGGCGAGTTCGTCGTAGCCGGCGGCTGCGGCGAGGCCCAGGACGACGGGGGTGACCTCGGTGCCGGCGGACAGCAGTTCGTCGCCGGAGCGGCACTCCTGGCCCCGGGGCCGGATGTCCTGCCCGGGGACGACGTCGCGCAGGGCGTGCAGCAGGAGACCGGCGGCGGCCCGTTCGGTCAGGGAGGGCTCCGCAGGGGAGAGCCCCGTACGGGAGTGCTCGGTACGGGAGTGCTCGGTACGGATGACGGCGGTGGTCCCGGGCGGGACGCGGGCGCCGGTGGCGATCCGTACGGCCTCGCCCTCGGTCAGAGCGGCGGCGGGCCCCTGACCGGCGAGGACGGGGTACTCCGCGCGGACCGTCCAGGGACCCGGGCCCGCGACGGCCCAGCCGTCCATGGCGGAGGTGTCGAAGGACGGCAGGTCGGTGAGGGCGAGGAGCGGCTCGGCCAGGATCCCGCCGAGCGCCTGCCCGAGCGGGAGGCGCCGGGGTGCGCGCGGGGCCCGCGCGGCGGTCCCGGCGCGCGCGGCCGCCCGCCGGGCCTCGGGCCAGGGGGTGGCCCGGTGCGGCGGCTCGGCCTTCGCGCCCGCGGCCGTTTCGGGGGCCATGGGAAGGGGCTCCTTCAGGGTCATCCGGCCTCGTCCTGCTCGGTGGCCCAGCGCTGGGCGAGCGCGGCGGCCTTGCGGGCGGCCTCGGCGACCGCCTCGGGCCCGCCCTCGGTGCCCGCACGGGCCGCCGCGTAGCCGACCAGGAAGGTGGTCAGGGGCGCGGCGGGGCGGGCCACTCCGTGGGCGGCGTCACGGGCGAGGTCGAGCAGCACGCCGGTGTCGACGTCCAGTTCGATGCCCAGCTCGTCCTTGACTGCGGTGATCCATTCATCCAGCACGGTCCCATGCTCCCTGATGCGGGCCCGGGCCGCGGCGATGTCCTCCCAGGTGTCGCAGTCGAAGGAGGCGAGGGGGGCGGCGGCGACCCGGGTGAGCACGAGCCCTCCGGTGAGGAGGCGCAGCGGACCGTCCGCGAGGGTGCCGCGCCGCTCGCCGATGACGGCGAGTTCCCGTAGGAGCGGGGTGCGGCGGTAGGCGGCGACGAGCGGCTGGTCCCGCCCCTCGGGGTCGGTGAGGAGCGCGGCCTCGGCGCCGGGGGCCGTGTCGAGGGCGTCGAGGAGGCGGCGGACGGTGGCCGCGTCCAGGAAGGGCAGGTCGGCGGAGAGTACGAGGAGGGTGTCGGCGCCGGTCGCGCGCACCCCGGCGCCGAGGGCGGCCAGCGGGCCGCCGCCGGGCGGATCCTCCCGCGTCCAGCGGACGGGACGGCCGGTGGGGCGGGGGTCGGCGACGACCACGGTCCGGCCCGCGTCGGCACAGGCCGCGAGCACCCGGTCGAGGAGGGTCCTGCCCCCGACCCGTACCCCGGGCTTGTCGGAACCGCCGAGGCGCCGGGCGGCACCCCCGGCGAGTACGACGGCGTCGTATGCGGTGGTCACCCCAGCAGTATGGTCGGCCGCCCGCCGTCACCGCCGGACGGGTGCGCCGCGCGGCCCCGAAGACCGCGCGCCGACGCACACCGCACCGACGCACACCGTGCCGGAGGCCCCGCGCCGCACCCACGCACACCGGCCCGGAGGCTCCGGACACCGGAGCCTCCGGCACCGAAGAGAGCCTCCGGCACCGAGGACGGCAAGGGCCGTCGGACGGAGCCGGGCCGCCCCGGGTCACACCACGCCGGACGCGACCACCCGCCTCAGACCGTGCGGAGCAGCACCGCAGGCTGTTCGACGCAGTCCGCCACGTACCGCAGGAAGCCGCCCGCCGTGCCGCCGTCGCAGACGCGGTGGTCGAAGGTGAGCGAGAGCTGCACCACCTGACGGACGGCCAGTTCACCCTGGTGGACCCAGGGCTTGGGGATGATCCGGCCGACCCCGAGCATCGCCGCCTCGGGGTGGTTGATGATCGGCGTGGAGCCGTCGACCCCGAACACCCCGTAGTTGTTCAGGGTGAACGTGCCGCCGGTCAGATCGGCCGGGGTGATCGCGCCCTGCCGGGCCGCCTCGGTGAGCCGGGCGAACTCCTCGGTCAGCGACTCGGCCGTGCGGGTCCCGGCGTCCCGGACCACGGGGACGACGAGCCCGCGCGGGGTCTGGGCGGCGAAGCCGAGGTGCACGGACGGCAGCCGGACGATCTCCCGGGCGGCCGTGTCCACCGTCGAGTTGAGCTCGGGGAACCGGGCCAGGGCGTGCGCGCAGATGCGTGCCAGGAGCGCGAGCAGCGAGATCTTCGGTCCGCCGGCCGCGTTCATCGCGGCGCGGGCCGCCATCAGTTCGGTCGCGTCGGCGTCGACCCAGCAGGTCGCGTCGGGGATCTCGGTGCGGCTGCGGGACAGCTTGTCCGCCACCGCGCCACGGACGCCACGCAGCGGGACCCGCTCTCCGGTCGACGCGGCGACCGCCACGGCGGGCGCGGGCGCCGGGGCGACGGGCTGCTCCAGGGCCGCGAGGGCCAGCTCGACGTCGGCCCGCAGGATCAGCCCCTCGGGCCCGGAGCCACGCACCTCCCGCAGGTCGAGGCCACGGTCCCGGGCCAGCTTCCGCACGAGCGGCGAGATGACGGGCACGGGCCCGGCGGACACCGGAACCGCCGCCGCGACGGCGACGGGGGCGGGGGCGGCGGCGGCAGGGGCGGGAGCGGCCGCCGGAGCCGTGACGGGCGCCTGCGCGGCCGCCGGGTTCGTGTGCCGCACCCGGCGGCGCCGGGCGGCGGGCCCGGCCGTGCCGTAGCCGACGAGCACGTTGCCCGAATACTCCGACGAAACGGCCGAGACGGCGGAGTCGGCGGCCGTGGGCGCCGCTCCGGGAGCGGCCTCGGCGAGCTCCTCCGGCGCACCCGTGCCGCCGACGGCGACCGTCAGGAGCGGGGCGCCGACGGGCAGTTCGGTGCCCTCCTCGCCGTACCGGGCGGTGACGACACCGCCGTAGGGACAGGGCACCTCGACCATCGCCTTGGCCGTCTCGACCTCGACGACCGGCTGGTCGACGGCGACGACGTCACCGACGGCGACCAGCCAGCGGACGATCTCGGCCTCGGTGAGTCCCTCACCGAGGTCGGGCAGCTTGAACTCCAGCACCTGCGCCATCAGCTCCCCGCCTCCCACTGAAGTCGCGCGACCGCGTCCAGGACCCGGTCCACGCCCGGCAGGTGGTGCCGCTCCAGCATGGGCGGCGGGTACGGGATGTCGAAGCCCGCGACCCGCAGCACCGGCGCCTCCAGGTGGTGGAAGCAGCGCTCGGTCACGCGCGCGGCGATCTCCGCGCCGGGGCCGCCGAAGCCGGCCGATTCGTGGACGACGACCGCGCGTCCGGTGCGCCGCACCGAGGCGCAGACCGTCTCGTCGTCGAACGGCACGAGCGAGCGGAGGTCGACGACCTCCAGGTCCCAGCCCTCGGCCTGGGCGGCCTCCGCCGCCTCCAGGCAGACCGGCACGGAGGGACCGTAGGTGATCAGCGTGGCGCCGGTGCCCCGGCGCCGCACGACGGCCTTGCCGATCGGCTCGACGGCGGCGGGGGCCTCGGGGGACCAGTCGGACTTGGACCAGTAGAGCCGCTTGGGCTCCAGGAAGACCACCGGGTCGTCGGAGGCGATGGCCGCGCGCAGCAGCCCGTAGGCGTCCTCGACGGTGGACGGGGTGACGACGTGCAGGCCCGGAGTGGCCGTGTAGTAGGCCTCGGAGGAGTCGCTGTGGTGCTCGACGCCGCCGATCCCGCCGCCGTACGGGACGCGGATGACGATCGGCATCGGCATCGCGCCGCGCGTCCGGTTCCGCATCTTCGCCACGTGCGAGATCAGCTGCTCGAACGCCGGGTACGCGAACGCGTCGAACTGCATCTCCACGACCGGCCGCAGCCCGTACATGGCCATGCCGACGGCCGCGCCGAGGATGCCGGCCTCGGCCAGCGGGGTGTCGGTGCAGCGGTCCTCGCCGAACTCCTTGGCGAGCCCGTCGGTGACCCGGAAGACGCCGCCGAGGGTGCCGACGTCCTCGCCCATCACGTGGACGGTCGGGTCCTCGGCCATCGCGTCGCGCATGGCGCGCTGGAGCGCCTGCGCCATCGTGGCCGGCTTCGGCTTCCCGGCGGTCCCGCCGGCCTTGGCCGCCGCGGGGCCGGTCGTCGCGGTCGTCATCACGCCTCACCCTCGGCTTCGAGCTCGGCGCGCAGCTGCGCGGCCTGTTCGCGCAGCTGTGTCGTCTGCTCCGCGTAGACGTGGGAGAAGAGCTCCATCGGGTCGAGCACCGGGTCGGCGTTCATCCGTTCGCGCAGCTCCGCCGCCATCGTCTCGGCGGCCTCGGCCGCCGCGCGCCTGCCGTCCTCGTCGAGCAGGCCGCGCTCGGTCAGCTCCCGTTCGAGCAGCAGGATCGGGTCGTGCGCCCGCCACGACTCGACCTCGCCGGCCGCGCGGTAGCGGGTGGCGTCGTCGGCGTTGGTGTGGGCGTCGATCCGGTAGGTGACCGCCTCGACGAGGGTGGGTCCGCCGCCGCGCCGGGCGCGCGCCACGGCCTCGGTGAGGACCTGGTGGACGGCGACCGCGTCGTTGCCGTCGACGAGCCGGCCCGGCATCCCGTATCCGACCGCCTTGTGGGCGAGCGAGGGGGCCGCGGTCTGCTTGGCGAGCGGCACGGAGATCGCGAAGCCGTTGTTCTGGACGAGGAAGACCACGGGGGCCTGCCACACGGCGGCGAAGTTCAGCGCCTCGTGGAAGTCGCCCTCGCTGGTGCCGCCGTCGCCGACCATGGCGAGGGCGACGACGTCGTCGCCCTTGAGGCGGGCGGCGTGGGCGAGGCCCACCGCGTGCGGGAGCTGGGTGGCCAGCGGGGTGCAGAGCGGCGCGATGCGGTGCTCGCGCGGGTCGTACCCGGTGTGCCAGTCGCCGCGCAGGAGGGTCAGCGCCTGGACCGGGTCGAGGCCCCGGGCGACGGCCGCGAGGGTGTCGCGGTACGAGGGGAAGAGCCAGTCCCGCTCCTCCAGGGCGAGGGCGGCGGCGATCTCGCACGCCTCTTGGCCGGTGGTGGACGGATACACGGCGAGCCTGCCCTGCTTGGTGAGGGCGGTGGCCTGCGTGTTGTACCGGCGGCCGCGGATCAGCTCCGCGTAGAGCCGGAGCAGCAGCGCGGGGTCGGCGTCGGCCACGGCGTCCGTGCCGAGCACGCGCAGCGGCTCGGCCTCGGGCAGCAGCGGTGCGGGGTCGGTGCGGGGCTGCCACGCCGGCGGCGGGGTGTGCCGGTGGGCGGAAACGGCACCGGGCGGCTCTTGGACTGTCGAACTGCGCTGTTGCAACGAGTCCACCTCCTCGTGGGAGCGGGCATAAGACCCGAAGGCGGGTGGCGCGAGTGTGGCGCGCCTCACCTACCGATTGTTCGGTCGTGGAGGCATTTTGGCTACAGGCACCTTCAGCCTGTGGACAAACGGTTCTCCACAGCCTGGGATAAGGGCAGGTCGTCCACCGGAGAGAGGCGGGGGCACATGGCGGATGAACAAATGGCCGACGACTGGGAGCAGGTCGTCGCGCCGGCCCCGGGGACGGGGCTCACCGGGCCCCCGGCGCGCCCGCTGGACGCCATCGACCGCGACATCCTGCGGATCCTGCAGACGGACGGCCGCGCCTCGATCCGCTCCGTGGCCGAGCGGGTGCACGTGTCCCGGGCCAACGCGTACGCGCGCATCAACCGGCTCATCGACGACGGGGTGATCCGCGGCTTCAGCGCGCGCGTGAACCACGAGAGGGCGGGCCACGGGGCCTCCGCCTACATCACGCTCAAGATCGTCCAGAACTCCTGGCGGACCGTGCGCGAACAGCTCCAGGCCTTGCCGGGCGCCGCGCACATCGCCCTGGTCAGCGGCGATTTCGATGTCCTGCTGCTCGTCCACACACCCGACAACAGGACCCTGCGGGAGCTGGTGCTCACCAAGCTCCAGTCGATCCCCGAGGTGCTCTCCACCCGGACCCTGCTGGTCTTCGAGGAGACGGACCTGGACCCGGACCACCGCATCCCGGGCCGCTGACCCCCGAGGGGGCCGTACGGGGGACGGACGGGCTGTTTCACCCCCGGCTCCAGCCGCTCCCGCGCCGTCCGGAAGACGATCAGGCCAGACGCCGGACGTCCGGGCAGGCCCCGCGCCGACCGGGGTCGTCCCCCGCGCCGTACGGACGGCAGGCCGCGCGTCGGCCGGAGCCGCCCCGCACCTGCCCCCGCCCCGCCTCAGCCGGAGCCCGTCCTCGCACCGTACGGACGGCAGCCCCGCGTCAGCCGGAGCCACCCCGCACATGCCACCCGCACCCAGCTCAGCGGGCCGTCCGCAGCCCGTCGAAGGCCAGGTGGGCGACGGTGTCGGCGAGCTGCTCCCGCTCCGCGGACCCGTCCGGGTGCGGCCGGTACCACTCCACCAGCGAGTTGATCATGCCGAAGAGCAGCCGGGTCGCGAGCCGGATGTCCACGTCGGCCCGCAGGTCGCCCTCGGCGGCGGCGGCCTTCAGCAGATCGGCCACCTTGTGGTCGAACTCGCGGCGCCGCTCCATCGCCCACCGCTCGGTCGCGGTGTTGCCGCGCACGCGCAGCAGCAGCGTCACGTAGGGCAGCTCCTCGATCAGCACCTCGACGGTGCGGCGCGTGACGTACTCGACCCGCTCGACGGCCCGGCCGCGCCCGGCGCCCGGCTCGTCGAGGATCGCGAAGAGCCCGTCGAGCGCCCGGCTGACCGCGCGTCTCAGCAGCTCCTCCTTGCCGGAGACGTGGTGGTAGATCGAGGACTTCGAGATGCCGGCGGCCTTGGAGAGGTGCTCCATCGACGTGCCGTCGTAGCCCCGCTCGTTGAAGACCCGCACCGCGACCGAGAGCAGCGTCTCGGGGGTGTACGTGTCGCGCTTCACCGTGGCCATCAGAAGTCCTGCCCTTCTTCGACGCAGGCATGCCGGGCGGTGGCCGGGCTGGGTGCGTACCGCCCCGTCGGGTAGCGGGTGTGCAGCTCGGCGAGCAGGTCCCGCACGCGCGCGTGCCCGACCTTCCCGGCCCACTCCAGCGGCCCGGCGGGGTAGTTGACCCCGAGCCGCATCGCCGTGTCGACGTCCTCCGCGGTGGCGACCCCCCGGGCGACGGCGTCGGCCGCGAGGTCGGCGAGCATCGCGACCGTACGGGCGACGATCATGCCCGCCACGTCGCCGATCACGGACACCTGCTTGCCGAGCGCCTGGAAGAGGCCCACGGCCTCGGCGAGGGACTCGGCCGAGGTGTGCTCGCCGGTCGACAGGACGATCCGGGACGCGCGCGCGTAGTCCAGGGCGAGGTCGAAGTGGATGATCTCCTCGCCCTGGTACTCGAAGGCGGTCTCGCCGTCGGCGAGCCCGAGCCGGGCGCCGCCGGGCAGCTGGACGTACCCGTGGCCGCTCCTGCGCCGGACCTTGATCCCGGCCTCCTCGAAGAGCCCGATCAGGGGCTCGGCGGGCCCCAGGTCGCCGCGCACGACGATCCGCTCCGGCGCCCCGGCCGGCTCCGCGGTGTGCGGCGCGGGACGCTCGGCGCCGTCCGCGTACGAGAACCAGCCGTGCCCCGACTTGCGGCCGAGGCGGCCCGACTCGACGAGCCGCCGCTGGGCGAGCGAGGGCGTGAACTTCGGGTCCTGGTGGAAGGACTCCCACACCGAGCGGGTGACGGCCTCGTTCACGTCCTGGCCGATGAGGTCGGTCAGCTCGAAGGGCCCCATGCGGAAGCCGCCGCAGTCGCGCAGGGCCGCGTCGATGGTGGCGGGGTCGGCCGCGCCCTCCTCGAAGACCCGGAGCGCCTCGGCGTAGAAGGGGCGGGCGACCCGGTTCACGATGAAGCCGGGGGTGTCCGCGCACCGCACCGGCGTCTTGCCCCAGCCCTTGACCGTCCCGTACGCGCGCGTGGCGACGTCCGGATCGGTGGCGAAGCCGCTGACGACCTCGACGAGGGGGAGCAGCGGCGCCGGGTTGAAGAAGTGGAGTCCGACGAAGCGGCCGGGCAGGCCCAGCCCCCCGGCGATGGCGGTGACGGAGAGGGAGGAGGTGTTGGTGGCGAGGACGGTGTCGTCGCCGACGATCTTCTCCAGGTCGGCGAAGAGCCGCTGCTTGACCGCGAGGTCCTCGACGATCGCCTCGATGACCAGGGCGGCGTCCGCGAGCTCGGCGGGGTCGTCGGCCGCGTGCAGCCGGCCGACGGCGGCCTCCCGTGCGGCGGCGTCGAGCCGGCCCTTCTCCACGAGCCGGTCCAGGCGGGAGGTGAGGGCCGCGACGGCCTCGGCGGCCCGTCCGGGAGCGCTGTCGTAGAGGCGGACGGGGTGGCCGGCGACCAGCGCGACCTGGGCGATGCCCTGGCCCATGGTCCCGGTGCCCACGACGGCGACGGTCCGGTCCCGTCCGACGGCGGCGGTGCTGTCCTGTGCCACGGCGGCGGTCTCACTGGCGGTCACGTCGTCGCTCCCCCTGACGGTCACGTTGGCGCTCATAGGAGTGATCCTCCCCGATGGGTTTTCCACAGGATCGACGGACCCCCTTGTCCCGACCGATCGTTCGGTTACTCTAACTCCGTACGCGTCTCCCTGCCCAGCTCGACGAGGAGTTGGTCCATCCATGGCCACCGCTCAGCTGACCACCGACCGTCTGGCCGAGAAGCACCGGTCCACGCTCGACCAGGCGCTCGACACCATCCGCAGCCGCGCCTACTGGTCGCCGCACCCCGAGCACCCCAAGGCGTACGGCGCGGACGGCTCGCTCGACGCGGCGGCGGGTCTCGCCGCCCACCAGTCCCGGCTGAACACCCGATTCGACCTCGACCAGCCCGGCACGGACGGCTGGACCGGCGGCGAGACCTCGCCGTACGGCCCGTCCCTCGGCATCGAGTACCCGCACGCCGACCTGGACGTGCTGCTGCCCGCGATGCGCGCCGGGACGGGCGCCTGGCGGGACGCCGGCGCGGAGACCCGCGCGCTGGTCTGCCTGGAGATCCTCGCCCGGATCTCCGCCCGCACCCACGAGTTCGCGCACGCCGTGATGCACACCAGCGGGCAGGCGTTCATGATGGCGTTCCAGGCCGGCGGCCCGCACGCCCAGGACCGCGGCCTGGAGGCCGTGGCCTACGCGTACGCGGAGCAGACCCGCACGCCCGCCGGCCGGGCCGGCTGGTCCAAGCCGCAGGGCAAGCGCGACCCCCTGGAGCTCAGCAAGGAGTTCACCCCGGTCGGCCGCGGCATCGCCCTGGTCATCGGCTGCAACACCTTCCCCACGTGGAACGGCTACCCGGGCCTGTTCGCCTCCCTCGCCACCGGCAACCCGGTCCTGGTGAAGCCGCACCCGCGCGCCGTCCTGCCGCTCGCGCTCACCGTCGAGGTGGCCCGCGAGGTGCTCGCCGAGTCCGGCTTCGACCCCAACCTGGTGGCGCTCGCCGTCGAGCGGCCCGGCGAGGGCATCGCGAAGACGCTGGCCGTCCGGCCCGAGATCCGGATCATCGACTACACCGGCTCCACCGCCTTCGGCGACTGGCTGGAGGCCAACGCCCGCCAGGCCCAGGTCTACACCGAGAAGGCCGGCGTCAACACGGTCGTGGTCGACTCCACCGACGACTACAAGGGAATGCTGGCCAACCTGGCCTTCTCGCTCTCCCTGTACAGCGGCCAGATGTGCACCACCCCGCAGAACCTGCTCATCCCCCGCGACGGCATCGGCACCGACCAGGGCCCCCGGACGTACGACGAGGTCGTCGCCGACCTCGCGGCGGCGGTCGGCGGCCTGCTGGGCGACGACGCCCGGGCGAACGGGCTGCTCGGCGCCCTGGTCAACCCGGACGTGAAGGCGCGCCTCGAAGCCGCCGCCGGGCTCGGCGAGGTCGCGCTCGCCTCCCGCGAGGTGGTCAACCCGGAGTACCCGGACGCCGTGGTCCGCACCCCGGTCATCGTGAAGCTCGACGGCTCCAAGCCGGACGCCGAGGCCGCGTACTTCTCGGAGTGCTTCGGCCCGGTCTCCTTCGCCGTCTCGGTGGACTCCACCGCCGACGCCCTGGAGCTGCTGCGCCGCACGGTCCGCGAGAAGGGCGCCATGACGGTCGGCGCCTACACGACCTCGGCGGACACCGAGCGCGCGGTGGAGGAGGTCTGCCTGGAGGAGTCGGCCCAGCTCTCGCTGAACCTCACGGGCGGGGTGTACGTGAACCAGACGGCCGCGTTCTCCGACTTCCACGGCTCCGGCGGAAACCCGGCGGCGAACGCCGCGCTGTGCGACGGCGCCTTCGTCTCCAACCGCTTCCGCGTGGTGGAGGTCCGCCGCCAGGCCTGACGGCCGGACGCGATCCCCGTGGCGCCCCCCGGGGCCGCCACGGGGCCCACGGACGGGCTTCGGGCGTACGGCGGGGCCCCACGGACAGGCCGGGGGCTACAAGGCCGGGCCCGGGGGGCCTACGGCGCCTCGATCTCCGTGTACCGCTGCACCCACGCGTGCATGGCGATCGCGGCCGCCGCGCCCGCGTTGATCGACCGGGTCGAGCCGAACTGGGCGATCGAGCAGACCATCTCCACGTGGGCGCGGGCCTCCTCGGTGAGCCCCGGGCCCTCCTGCCCGAAGAGCAGCACACAGCGGCGGGGCAGCACGGTCCGCTCCAGCGGGACCGCGCCCGGCAGGTTGTCGATCCCGATGACGGGGATGCCCTCGGCGGCGGCCCACGAGGTCAGCGACGCGGTGTCCGGGTGGTGCCGGACGTGCTGGTAGCGGTCGGTGACCATGGCGCCCCGCCGGTTCCAGCGGCGCCGGCCCACGATGTGGACCTCCTTCGCCAGGAAGGCGTTGGCGGTCCGCACCACCGAGCCGATGTTGAAGTCGTGGCCCCAGTTCTCCACGGCCACGTGGAAGTCGTGGCGCCGGGTGTCCAGGTCGGCGACGACGGCCTCACGCGTCCAGTAGCGGTAGCGGTCCACCACGTTGCGCCGGTCGCCGCCGGCCAGCAGCTCGGGGTCGTACCGCTCGTCCCGCGGCCACGGCTCCGGGTGCGGCCCGACGCCGATCTCGGGGCCGAAGCCCTCGTCGTACTGGACCGGCTCGGGCTGCTCATGCGTGGTGCTCACCCGACGAGGGTACGGCGACCGCGCTCCTCACCCGTACGGCGCTGCTCGGGCACCGTCCCCGCGGGGGTCCGCCGGAACAGCCGGTCCCGGCCCCGGACGACCTGGGTGCCCAGCACCACCAGGAACGCCGTCGGCAGGAACACCGCGTCGGCGGAGATCATCGCGATCGAGAAGACCGGCAGCCCGAGGAGCACCGCGATCCCGGCGTGCTCCAGCATCATCACGACCAGCAGGACGTTCTTGACCTTGCGGTTGAAGAGCGTGAACGGGAAGGCGACCTGGACGATCACCGTGCCGTACGTCAGCAGCATCACCATGATCCCGCTGGAGCCGAGCAGGTCGGAGAGGCCGGGCCAGGGCGAGAAGTAGTCCAGGTGGAGCGGGTAGAACAGCGCGGTGCCGTCCTGCCAGCGCGAGCCCTGGATCTTGTACCAGCCGGCCGTGGAGTAGATCAGACAGACCTCGACCATGAGCACCAGCAGGACGCCGTTGTGGGCGAGGTTGGCGAGGGCGTCGAGCAGCGTGCGGGGCTCCCCCGGCGCGACCCGGCACACCAGCCACCACAGGCCGTTCCCGAGCCACAGCACCCACAGCAGCACCGGAATCCACCACTCGCCGGAGACGTCGCTGAACCAGGTCGCGGCGAGGAGGAAGCCGCCGAGCACGACCCAGAGCAGCGGTCCGACGACATCGCGGCGCGGCGGCTCCCCCGCACGGGCCGCGCGGGCCTCGCGGGCCGCCCGCCGGGCGTCCAGGGACCAGACGCGGCCGCAGCGGGTGAAGACGAGGTAGATCGCGGCGAGGTGGAGGACGTTGTCGCCGCCGTCGCCCACGAAGACGGCCCGGTTCTGAAGCGAGAGGACGCCGACCATGAAGACGACGGACACGGCGCGGGTCCGCCAGCCCAGCAGCAGCAGCACGGCGGAGAGCCCCGCGAGCGCGTAGACGACCTCGAACCAGAGCCGGCCGTCCGACCACATGAGCACGGTGAAGGCCCGGTTGTCGGCGATCAGCGAGCGCGCCATCTCCCAGGACCAGGGGGAGTCGGGCCCGTACAGCTGGTGCCGGTGGGGGAGCTCGCGCACCAGGAAGACCAGCCAGGTCAGCGAGAAGCCGATTCGCACGATCGCGCTCTGGTACGGGCCGAGGGTGCGGCCCGTGACGGCCTGGACGCCGCGGGCGAGGCGGCGGTCGAGGGGTTCGCGGGCGGGCGCGGGCGTGGTGGGGGAGTCGCTCATCGGCCCGCCTCCGTGCGGCTCGTGCCGGCACCGGCGGACCGGTCGGCGTCGGTGACGTTCCACCACGGGAAGTCGCGGTAGCCGGGCGTGGTCCGGTGCTTCTCGGTGCTCCACCGGGCGGCGGGGACCGGCCGGGAGACGGTACGGAGCTGGACGCGCCGGGCCTCGGGGCCGAGGGCCCGGCCGTCGGGGCCTTCGAGGGCGTCGAGCCTGAGCATCGCGAGCCGGCGCATGTACTGCTCCGCGAGGGCGGCGCGCAGCCCTTCGGCCCGCTGGCCCTCGGGGTGGGTGTTCACGTAGAAGTCCACGGCCCTGCGGAGCTGGTTCTGCTGCGTGTGGCTGGGCAGGGGGTTGTGCCGGATGGCCTCGATGTCCTGGGCCGTGAGGTCGATCCAGCCGGTGGTGCGGCTGGAGCCGTCGGCGGCGACGGTCTCGGCGCGGACCTCGACCGAGATGTTCGTCTGGAGCGGATTGGGAGCGAAGAGCTTCCAGTTCTGCTCGAACTCGGGGTAGATCCAGTCGCCGACGGCCTCGCCGTGCCGCTTGGTCAGCGTGTTGGACGGGGCCACGTGGAGGAACACCATCGCCAGGTGGACGCAGGCGAACACGGCGGCGACGGCGAGCGCCACGGCGACGACGACCTGGTAGGGCAGCGAGAGGGCCATGATCCCGGCACCGGCCCCCTGGGCGGGTGCTCCCGGCGCCTCCTGGGCAGCGGCGGACGCACCTTCCGAAGGGGCGTCCGAGGGGTCTTCGGGAGGAGCTGCCGGCGGGCCTCCGTGCGGGGCTGTCGGCGCGCCCTCGGAGGATCTCCGCCCGTCGTCGCCCGCCCCCGCCGCGTCCTTTTCGACGTACGCGTCCATCCCGCCCCGATCCCGATCGGCCCACCTCGGTTATCCACAGGGTTGACACCATACGGGCCGCCGACCCACCATTGAAGTCATTCAACCGAACGATCGGTCGGTAGGGGATCTGATGACCGCAGTGACGGCAGGGACGGCAGGGACCGCGGGCGCACCCGTCGCGTCGGACGCGGCCGCGGCGGCGGAGCAGGCGGCCTACGAGGCCGTGTTCGACGCCGCCGTCGCCGCCGACGAGCGGATCGAGCCGCGCGACTGGATGCCCGAGGCCTACCGCGCCTCGCTCGTCCGGCAGATCGCGCAGCACGCCCACTCCGAGATCATCGGCATGCAGCCGGAGGCGAACTGGATCACCCGGGCGCCCTCCCTGCGGCGCAAGGCCATCCTCATGGCCAAGGTGCAGGACGAGGCCGGCCACGGCCTGTACCTGTACAGCGCGGCGGAGACCCTCGGCACCAGCCGCGACGAGCTGCTCGACAAGCTGCACTCCGGCCGCCAGAAGTACTCCTCGATCTTCAACTACCCGACGCTGACCTGGGCCGACGTCGGCGCGATCGGCTGGCTGGTCGACGGCGCCGCGATCACCAACCAGGTCCCGCTCTGCCGCTGCTCCTACGGCCCGTACGCCCGCGCGATGGTCCGGGTCTGCAAGGAGGAGTCCTTCCACCAGCGCCAGGGGTACGAGGCCCTGCTCGCCCTCTCCCGCGGCACCGAGGCCCAGCACGCCATGGCGCAGGACGCGGTGGACCGCTGGTGGTGGCCCTCGCTCATGATGTTCGGCCCGCCGGACGACGAGTCGACGCACACCGCCCAGGCGATGGCCTGGAAGATCAAGCGCCACTCCAACGACGAGCTGCGCCAGCGCTTCGTCGACATCGCCGTGCCCCAGGCCGAGGCCCTCGGCCTGACCCTCCCCGACCCCGACATCCGGTGGAACGAGGAGCGCGGGCACTACGACTTCGGCCCCATCGACTGGGCCGAGTTCTGGGACGTCCTCAAGGGGAACGGCCCTTGCAACGACCAGCGGCTGACCAAGCGGCGCCAGGCCCACGAGGACGGCGCCTGGGTCAGAGAGGCCGCGGCGGCCTACGCCGAGAAGCACACCGGGAAGCACGGGGAGGCACAGGCATGACGACCGACGGTTGGCCGCTGTGGGAGGTGTTCGTGCGCTCCCGCCGCGGACTGTCCCACACCCACGCGGGCAGTCTCCACGCACCCGACGCGGAGATGGCCCTGCGCAACGCCCGCGACCTGTACACCCGCCGGTCCGAAGGCGTGTCGATCTGGGTCGTCCCCTCGGCGGCCGTCACCGCCTCCTCGCCCGACGAGAAGGACCCCTTCTTCGAACCGGCCGCGGACAAGCCCTACCGGCACCCCACCTTCTACGAGATCCCGGAGGGGGTGAAGCACCTGTGACCGGCACCACCGACACCCGCACCGCCGTCGCGGCGCTCGCCCTCGGCGACGACGCCCTCGTCCTCTCCCACCGCCTGGGGGAGTGGGCCGGCGCCGCCCCCGTCCTGGAGGAGGAGGTCGCCCTGGCCAACATCGCCCTCGACCTCCTCGGCCAGGCCCGGGTCCTGCTCTCCCTCGTCGGCGACGAGGACGAGCTGGCCTACCTCCGCGAGGAGCGCTCCTTCCGGAACAGCCAGCTGGTCGAGCAGCCCAACGGCGACTTCGCCCACACCATCGCCCGGCAGCTCTACTTCTCCACCTACCAGCGCCTCCTGTACGGGCGGCTGGCCACCGGCGACGGCCCCTTCGCCGGCCTCGCGGCCAAGGCCGTCAAGGAGGTCGCCTACCACCAGGACCACGCCGAGCACTGGACCCTGCGCCTCGGCGACGGCACCCCCGAGAGCCACGAGCGGATGCAGCGCGCCTGCGACGCCCTCTGGCGGTACACCGGCGAACT
This sequence comes from Streptomyces sp. NPDC002232, assembly GCF_042890295.1. Classification (NCBI taxonomy): domain Bacteria; kingdom Bacillati; phylum Actinomycetota; class Actinomycetes; order Kitasatosporales; family Streptomycetaceae; genus Streptomyces; species Streptomyces sp. NPDC002232. The sequence continues at coordinate 425,560 of NZ_JBIARV010000006.1, forward strand.
GTTCCAGCCGGTCGACGGCCTCGACCTCGACCTCCCCGCCCTCGACGCCGCCTGGCTCGACTCGGTCGGCGGCGTCCTCGCCCGGGCCACCCTCACCGTGCCCTCCGGCCCCCGCACCGGCGCCTGGCGCGCGGGTGCCGGACGCCAGGGCCTGCACACCGAGTCCTTCGGGCGGATGCTCGCCGAGATGCAGCACCTGCACCGCAGCCACCCGGGGGCGACATGGTGACCATGACGGCCCTGGAAGAGGAGCTGAGCCGCGTCGCCGGCTCGGTCCCCGACCCGGAGCTGCCCGTCCTCACCCTGGAGGAACTCGGCGTCATGCGGGGCGTGCAGGTCCTCGGCCCCGGCCGGGTCGAGGTCTCCCTCACCCCCACGTACACGGGCTGCCCCGCCATCGAGGCCATGTCCTCCGACATCGAGCAGGCCCTCCACGAGCACGGCGTGCCGGACGTCACCGTCGTCACCGTCCTCGCCCCGGCCTGGTCCACCGACGACATCAGCGAGGAAGGCCGCCGCAAACTCACCGAGTTCGGCATCGCCCCGCCCCGCCCCCAGGGACCCGCCGGCGGCCCCGTGGCACTCACCCTGGCGATCCGCTGCCCGCACTGCGGATCCACCGACACCGAGCTCCTGAGCCGCTTCTCCTCCACCGCGTGCAAGGCACTGCGCCGCTGCACCGCCTGCCGCGAACCGTTCGACCACTTCAAGGAGCTGTAGATGGTGTCCTCAGCCGCCGGACGGGCCGGATTCCATCCGCTCCGGGTGAGCGAGGTCGACCGACTCACGGACGACTCCGTGGCCGTCACCTTCGCGGTCCCGCCCGAGCTCCACGAGACGTACCGCCACGTCCCCGGCCAGCACCTCGCCCTGCGCCGCACGGACGAGCACGGCGAGGAGGTCCGGCGCACCTACTCGATCTGCGCCCCCGCCGCCCCGGCCGGCGAGCCCCCCGTCCTGCGCGTCGGCATCCGGCTCGTCGACGGCGGCTCGTTCTCCACGTACGCGCTCAAGGAGCTGGCCGTCGGCGACCTCGTCGAGGTCATGGAGCCCATGGGCCGCTTCACGCTCGCGCCGCGCCCCGGCCACTTCGCCGCCGTCGTCGGCGGCAGCGGCATCACGCCGGTCCTCTCGATGGCCGCCACCCTGCTCGCCCGCGAGCCCGAGGCCAGGTTCTGCCTGATCCGCAGCGACCGCACCGCCGCGTCCACGATGTTCCTCGACGAGGTCGCCGACCTCAAGGACCGCCATCCGGAGCGCTTCCAGCTGGTCACGGTGCTGTCCCGGGAGGAGCAGCAGGCCGGGCTGCCGTCCGGCCGCCTCGACCGCGAGCGGCTCGCCGGGCTGCTGCCCGCGCTGCTGCCGGTCGACACCATCGACGGCTGGCTGCTCTGCGGTCCCTTCGGGCTCGTCCAGGGCGCCGAGCAGGCCCTGCGCGGCCTGGGGGTCGACCGGGCCAGGGTCCACCAGGAGATCTTCCACGTCGACGACGGCTCCGCGCCCGCCCCGGCACCCGCGGCCGACGCCCCGGCGGACGCCACCCTGACGGCGACCCTCCACGGCCGGTCCGGGACCTGGCCGGTGGAGCGGGGCGAGACGCTGCTCGACACCGTGCTCCGCGCCCGCGCGGACGCTCCGTACGCCTGCAAGGGCGGCGTGTGCGGCACCTGTCGCGCGTTCCTCGTCGGCGGAGAGGTGCGCATGGACCGCAACTTCGCCCTGGAGCCGGAGGAGACGGACGCCGGATACGTGCTGGCCTGCCAGTCCCACCCCGCCACCCCGGACGTGGAGCTGGACTTCGACCGCTGACGACCCCGGACACCGGCCGGCCCCACGCGCCGACGAGTGCGGCACCCGGGCCCGTGGCAGTGCCGCAGTTACCGGGGCCCATGGCAGTGCCGCAGGCACCCGGGCCCATGGCGGTCCCGCCGGCACCCTGGCCCATGGCGGTGCCGCAGGCACCCTGGCCCATGGCGGTCCCGTCGGCACCCTGGCCCATGGCGGTGCCGCCCAAGTGCGGGCGGCACCGCCATTCCCTTCCCCTAGAACCTGTTCTATCTTGACGAACCGTCAGAGACACAGGGTCGGCAACGGGAAGGCAGCACCGTGGACTTCACCTTCACCGAAGAACAGCAGGCGGCCGTCGAAGCGGCGAAGGCCGTCTTCGCGGACGTCACGCCCGACGCGGTCCCCAGCCCCGCCCTCACCGCGGGCGCCGTCGCCGAGGACCACGACCGCCCGCTCTGGGCGCGCCTCGCCGCCGCCGACCTCCTCGGCCTCACCCTGGCCCCCGAACACGGCGGCGCCGGACTCGACCCCGTCGCCCTCTGCCTCGTCCTGCGCGAGTCCGCCCGTGTCCTCGCCCGCGTCCCGCTCCTGGAGACCAGCGCCGTCGCCCTCACTATCGAGCGCCACGCCCACCCTCGTACGGCCGCCGCGCTCCTCCCCCGCGTCGCCCGAGGCGAACTCGTCCTCACCGCCGCCGCCCACGGACGCACCGGCCACGAGCCCGCCGACCGGGCCGTCACCGCCCACCGCGACGGCACCGACTGGATCCTCGACGGAACCCAGACCGCCGTCCCCTGGGCTCACACGGCCGACCTCATCGCCGTCCCCGCGCACACCGCCGAAGGCCGCACCGTCCTCGCCCTGGTGCCCCGCGCCCAGGACGGCCTCGACCTCACCGCCCAGTACTCCACCAGCGGCGAGCTCCTCGCCGAACTGAACCTCGACGCCGTACGGCTCGACGAAGCCGACGTCATCGACGCCGACGGCGCCTGGGACCGGCTGCGCGACATCCTCACCACCGGAACGTGCGCGCTCGCCCTCGGCCTCGGCGAGACCGTCCTCGGCATGACGAGCCAATACACCGGAAAACGCGAACAGTTCGGCCACCCCGTGGCCACGTTCCAGGCCGTCGCCGTCCAGGCCGCCGACCGCTACATCGACCTGCGCGCCATGGAGGCCACCCTCTGGCAGGCCGCCTGGCGCCTCACCCACGACGCCGACGGAGCACTCCCTGTGGCGGGGGACATCGCCGTCGCCAAGATCTGGGCCTCCGAAGGCGTGCGCCGCGTGGTGCAGACCGCGCAGCACCTGCACGGCGGCTTCGGCGCCGACACCGACTACCCGCTGCACCGCTACCACGCCTGGGCCAAGCACCTCGAACTCGCGCTCGGCCCCGCCGCGGCCCACGAAGAGGCCCTCGGCGACCTGCTGGCCGCCCACCTCCTCGGCTGACGCCCCGCGCCCGCGTCAGAGCACGAAGGCCGGGCTTCCGCCCTCCGCCACCATCGGACGCCCGGCACCGTCCCAGGCCAGCATCCCGCCGTCGATGTTCACCGCGTCGAAGCCCTGCTGCACCAGATACTGCGTGACCTGCGCCGAGCGGCCGCCCACCCGGCACATCACATAGGCGCGGCCGCGCTCGGCCACGACCTCCGTCACCTCACCGAAGCGCGCCACGAAGCCGCTCATCGGCACGTGCAGCGCACCCTCGACATGACCGGCGTTCCACTCGTCGTCCTCCCTGACGTCCAGCACCAGGGCATCGGCCGGCACGGAAGCCGCGTCCACCGAGGGCAGCGGGGAGAAATTCATGGGACGGGCCTTCTCTCGTCAGTACCGCCCGAAGGAACTCGGGCGCACGGAAAACCTACTGCACCAGCTCCGCCAGCTCGGTCTCCCGATCCGAGACCTGCGCGAGCAGCTGCTCGGCGATCTCCTCCAGGAGCCGGTCCGGATCGTCGGGCGCCATCCGCAACATCGCGCCGATCGCGCTCTCCTCCAGCTCCCGCGCCAGCCCCGACAGCATGTCCTTGCGCTCGGCCAGCCACTCCAGGCGCGCGTACAGCTCCTCGCTCTCGCTGAGCCGCTCCTCGGCCGGCGCGGGACCGGCCTCCCACTCCGCGGAGAGCTCGCGCAGCAGCGTCTCGTCACCCCGGGCATAGGCGGCGTTCACCCGCGTGAGGAACTCCTCGCGCCGCTTCCGCTCGTCCTCCTCGCGCGCCAGGTCGGGATGCGCCTTGCGGACCAGCTCGCGGTAGAGCCTGCGGGCCTCCTCGGCGGGACGGACCCGCTTCGGCGGCTGCACCGGCCGGTCGGTGAGCATCGCGGCGGCCTCGGGGGAGAGCCCGTCGGCGTCGATCCACTCGTGGAACAGCTCGTCCACACCGGGCATCGGCAGCACGGCCGCCCGCGCCTCCTGCGCCCGCCGCAGATCCTCGGGGTCCCCGGTCCGCGCCGCCCTGGCCTCGGCGATCCGCGCGTCGAGCTCGTCGAGCCGCGCGTACATCGGGCCCAGCTTCTGGTGGTGCAGCCGCGAGAAGTTCTCCACCTCGACCCGGAAGGTCTCGACGGCGATCTCGAACTCGATCAGCGCCTGCTCGGCCACCCGTACGGCCCGCTCCAACCGGGCCTCGGGCCGCTCGTCCCCGGGTCCCTCGCCCACACCCTGGTCCACGCTCACGTCCACGCCGCCGTCCTCGTTCCGCTCCGTCCCCACCAGCCTACGGTCCTCAGACTCCGGTTTCCGCCGCGATGCGGCCCGTGCGGACGGCGGTGAGCAGATCGGCGTGGTCGGCCGTGGTGCGGTCCGCGTACGAGACGGCGAAGGACGCCACGGCCTCGTCGATCTCCTCGTTCTTGCCGCAGTAGCCGGATATCAGGCGCGGGTCGGCGCTGTGGGCGTGCGCGCGGGCGAGGAGGGCACCGGTCATGCGGCCGTAGTCGTCGAGCTGGTCCGCGGTGAGGGCGGCGGGGTCGACGCTGCCCTTGCGGTTACGGAACTGCCGTACCTGGAACGGCCGTCCCTCGACGGTGGTCCAGCCCAGCAGGATGTCGCTGACGACCTGCATCCGCTTCTGCCCGAACACCACGCGCCGCCCCTCGTGGCCGCTCTCCGGGACGGTGAAGCCCGCGGCGAGCAGATGGGGCAGCAGGGCCGACGGGCGGGCCTCCTTCACCTGGAGCACCAGCGGCTCGCCCCGGTGGTCCAGGAGCAGGACCACGTAGGAGCGGGTGCCGACGCTGCCGGTGCCGACCACCCGGAAGGCCACGTCGTGGACGGCGTACCGGGCGAGGAGCGGCAGTCTGTCCTCGGACACGGTCTCCAGGTACGCGCCGAGGGAGTCGGCGACCGCGGCCGCCTCGGCGTCCGGGACCCTGCGCAGCACCGGGGGAGCGTCCACGAACCTGCGGCCGCCGCCCTCGGCGTCGTCCACGGCCTCGGTGGACCGGGAGGCGAACCGGGCGCTGGTGTTGTTGCGGGCCTTGGCGGAAACCCGCTCCAGGGTGCCGAGGAGGTCACGGGCGTCGGTGTGCGAGACGAGTTCCTCGTCGGCGATCGCGTTCCAGGCGTCGAGTGCGGGGAGCTTGGCGAGCAGCCGCATGGTCCGCCGGTACGCGCCGGCCGTGTCGAACGCCGCGGCCCGGCACACCTCCTCGCTCGCCCCCACCTCCCGCCCGGCGAGGACGAGGGAGGTGGCGAGGCGCTTGAGGTCCCACTCCCAGGGGCCGACGACGGTCTCGTCGAAGTCGTTGAGGTCCATGACGAGCCGGCCGCGCGCGTCGCCGTAGAGACCGAAGTTGGCGGCGTGCGCGTCGCCGCACAGCTGGGCGGTGATTCCGGTGACGGGGGTGCCGACGAGGTCCTGGGCCATGAGCCCGGCGGAGCCGCGCAGGAAGGCGAAGGGGCTCGCCGCCATCCTGCCGACCCGTATCGGCGTGAGCTCGGGGACCCGGCCGCGGCTCGACTCCTCGACGGCGCGGACGGCGTCCGGCCGGTCGGCGGCGAGCGCCGGCCGGTCGTGCGAGGAGCGGGGGATCAGCTCGCGCAGTTGCTTGCCCCGGTGCTTGGGGGAGACCCCGGTGGTGCCGGGGGCGGCGCGGCGCGCGAATCCCGCCACGTGCGGGACGCGTGCCCCGTCCTGCCCGCCGTCCGTACCCCGCTGCCCTGGCACGACGGCCCGGATCTCGTCCATGGGACGCCCTCCCCCGATGCGATGTCCAACATCATCCGGCCCTGACCGTACAGCCGTTCCCGATCGACCGTCTCCCCCTGTGGACAACGCACCCGCCCAGCCTGTGGACAACCTCGCGCCCCCGCCCGTGGCACGGGCCGTCAGACGCCGACGGCCTCCTCCATCTCCTCCTCGGCCCCGGCCCGGGTCTCGACACCGGACCGGGCCCCGGACCCGGCCTCGGACCCGCCCCCGGCCCCGCGGTCCTCGGCCGCCGACCGGGCCCCGGGTACGGCCGGTGCCGGTGTCGCGGTGAGGGCGTCGTCCGCCTTCCGGCGACGGGTCTCCGTGAGTCCGGCGAGGACGAGGAGCACGGCGCCCGCGACGAGCCAGAGGGCAAGGACGAGGACGTTCCCGCCGAGTCCGTGGCCGCCGAAGTAGACGTGGCCGCGTACGCCCTCGACGAAGCCCGCGCCGTTCCAGAAGGCGTGCAGCGCACCGAAGAAACCGGGCTGGAGCTCGGGCCGGTAGATGCCGCCGGAGCTCGTGAAGTTGAGCATGACGAAGAGCACCATCACGCCGAGCGTGGTCCAGCGGCGCAGGAAGGTGTGCAGGCCGACGCCGACGGCCAGGATGCCCGCCGCGTACAGCCACGCCATCGCCCACACGCCGCCGAGCCCGTGGTCGACCAGGTGGAAGACGGGCCCGGCGAAGAGGGTCCCGATCAGGCTCACGACGAGGGACATGCCGGCGGCGAGCAGTGCCCTGATCCGCAGCGGGAGGACGGCTCCGGCCCCGCCGATGACGGCGACGGAGGCGTACGAGCCGATGCTGAGGGCGACGAGCAGGAAGAAGACGCCCTGGCCCGTGGGGTCGCCGGAGGCGGTGGGGGCGGTGTCGGTGACCGCGAGCGGTGCGTCCTGGGCGGCGGCGACCTTGGTGAACACCTTCTCGACCGCCATGGCGCTGGTGTCGGAGGAGCCGGACGCGACGAGCAGTTCGGGCTTCTCCCCGGGGATGTAGGCGCCGAAGCTGCGCTGCTCGTGCAGCGCGGAGACGGCCGTGGCCCGGTCGGGGACGGTACGGACGTCCAGGGCGCCCGCTCCCTCGTTCTGGAGCGTCTGCGCGAGGACCTGCGTGGTGGGTCCGGAGCCGACGACGTCGACGCGCAGGTGGTGGGGTTCGGGCGCGTGGAAGGCGCCGAGGTAGGCGAGCCCCATGCCGACGCACATCAACAGGGGGGTGAGCAGATGTCCGAGGACATGCCGCAACGCGCCGCTGGTGTTCGGTCCTGCGGACACCGAGACCTCCATGGTTGGCTTTTACAACTAAAGACTCGTTGTACTATACAACTGAAGGCCCGTGGGGTGCCAACCTCACCCGTGCGACCGCGGCACCCCAGGGCCCCGGATCAGCTCAGAAGCAGCCACGGCAACCCGGGGAGATCCGGAATGGCCTCGAACGACCACACCAGGGAGCGCACGATGACCGCCGGCGCACAGCCACCCCGCGAGGCGTCCGTGGACGTCATCCAGCGCGAGCTGACGGCCTTCGCCCGCCGGGCCCGCGCGGCGGCCGCCCGGGTCCACCCCGAGCTGCCGCTCGTCTCGTACACGCTCCTCGCGCACATCGAGGAGCAGCGCGGCTGCCGCGCCACCGATCTCGCGGCCCACTACTTCCTGGACAAGTCCACGGTCAGCCGCCAGGTCGCCGGCCTGGAGAAGCTCGGGTTCGTCGAGCGCCGCCCGGCGCCCGAGGACCACCGGGTGCACGTGCTGCATCCCACCGAGGCCGGAACGAAGGTCCTCGCCGCGGCCCAGACGAACCGCCTCGCCGCCTTCCAGGAGCGCCTGGACGACTGGCCGGCCGAGGACCTCGCCCGCTTCGCCGCGTACCTGCTGCGCTACAACACCGCGGCCGCGAGCCCCGCCCCCGGCACCCCCTCGGTCTGAGAAGCCCCGGGACGCTCAGGAGGCCCGGGACGCCCCGGCGCCGGACCGCGACCCGGCGCCGTACCTCACAGCCCCGCGTCCCGTGCGAGGAGCGCCGCCTGCACCCGGTTCTCGCAATGCAGCTTGGCCAGGATCCGGCTCACGTACGTCTTCACCGTGGCCTCGCTCATGTGGAGCCGCTTGCCGGCGTCCGCGTTGGAGAGGCCCTCGCCGAGCAGCGCCAGGACGTCACGCTCCTTCTCGCTGAGCGCCGCCACCCGTGCCCGCGCCTCCTCGGCGCGCGCGCCCTCCCGGCCGGTGGCGAGCCGCTCCACCACGTGCCGGGTCGCCGCCGGGGACAGATAGGCGTCTCCCGCGGCGGCGGCCCTGACCGCGCCGATCAGCTCGGCGGGCGCGGTGTCCTTCAGGAGGAAGCCGGCGCCCCCGTGCTCCAGGGCCCGCAGGACGTTCTCCCGCTCCCCGAAGGTCGTCAGGATGATCACCCGGGCCGCCGGTGCGGCCCGGCGCAGCTCGGGCAGGGCGGACAGGCCGTCGAGCACCGGCATCTGGATGTCGAGGAGGACCACGTCGGCGGCGTGCGCGCGTGCGGCCTCGATCGCCGCCCGCCCGTCGGCGGCCTCTCCGACGACCTGGATCTCCGGGTCCGAGATGAGGATCATCCGGATCCCGGCCCTGATCAGAGGCTCGTCGTCGGCGATCACGACCCTGATGGGCTGCCGTGCCACAGCTTCTCCCCCACGCCTCCGGTACGGGCGTCAGCCCTAGCGCTGCTCGACCGCGTACGACTTCTTCTCGATCAGCTTGCCGTCCTTGAAGCAGAACCGGAAAACGGGCTCCTCCTCGTAGGTCTCGCCCAGCTCCGAGGACATCAGCACCAGGCACGTGGCGCCCTCGGGCCGCGCGGGCCCGGAGCCGTCCAGGCCGGCCGTGGCGATGGTGTCGCCGGACGGCAGCTGGTCGCGGACCTCCTTCTCGGTCATCCCGACCTTGACCGCGTCGTACTGCCCCGGGTCGATCATCCCCTCCTTCAGCGAACCCATGAGGAAGTAGAGGCCGAAGCCGCCCGCCACGACCAGCAGGGCGAGCGCCGCGAACGCGATCCCGCAGCCGATCGCGACCGCCCCGCCCGTGCTCCTGCCCTTGCCCCCACGCACCGCCATGGCCAGCTCCCGCTCCGTGTACGTCCAGTCGACCGGTCCGACCGCGACCGGACGACCATCCCCCGCCAGCGGCTTCGTGGTCTGCTGCCGGAAGTCGTCGGCGGCATCGACCAAAGGCGCCGCCTCCGCGACGGGCGCCGCGCCGTAGGGGAGCATCCCGGCCACCCGGAACCCGCCGTCGTCCGCCGGACCGGCGTGGCACATGCCGCCCACCAGCCGGGCCCGCTCGACGAGCCCGGCGAGCCCCTGCCCGCCGCTCACGACGTCCTTCACCGGCCCGTCGACGGGGTCCCCGTTGACGACCTCGACGACGAAGGTGTCCGGCTCGTACCGCAGCTCGACGCCGATCTCCGTGCCCGGCGCGTGCTTGTAGGCGTTGGTCAGGGCCTCCTGCACGATCCGGTACGCGGCGTGGTCGGCGGCCGGCGCGAGGGGTCTCTCCTCCCCGACCCGGCGCAGCCCGACCGAGGTGCCGGCGGCGCGGGCGGCCGCCACGAGCCCCTCGATGCCGGCGATCCCGCGCGCGGCCCGTCCCGTCTCGTCGCCGGCCGGTGCGGGCGGCGACGCCGTCCCGTCCTCCGCCGCGAGCCCGTCGCGGAGTATCCCGACGACCTCCCGCAGTTCGTGCATGGCGGTCACCGAGGCGTTCCGCAGGACGCCGACCACTTCGCGCTGCCGCTCGCTCAGGTCCCGGTCCACCTCCAGGGCCCCGGTGTGCACGGCGATCAGCGCCAGCTGGTGCCCGAGGCTGTCGTGCATGTCCTGGGCGATCCGCTGCCGCTCGCGCAGCCGGGCCTGCCAGACCACCATGCTCCGCTCCCACAGCAGCTGCGCGTTGCGCTCCTGGAGCGCGTGCAGCAGAGTCCGGCGCTGGGTCCAGTAGCGGTGGGCGAGGCCGGGGGCGAGGGTGGTGCCCAGGTAGTAGAGGGTCGCCATGAAGGCGACGGTGAGCAGCCGCTGACGGTCCCAGCTCTCCAGGAGCGTCCCGCCGACGTTCAGGACGAAGGCGGCGACGAACGCGGCCAGGGCCCGCCCGGCGCTGGCGACGTACCGTCCGGAGGACCAGCCGAGCACGAGGAGCAGCGGCCCCAGACCGGGCACGAAGGGCGCGAGCCCCGCGGTGAGGACGAGGACGCCCGCCGGGAGGCCGCGCCGCAGCAGGGACAGGACGGCCGCACCGGCGGCGACCGCCGCCAGCCGCCAGCCGGCGCCGCCCAGGAGCTCCTCGGTGCCGGCGGCCAGCACGGCGACGACCACGGCGAGGGCCACCTCACCGGTGATCCTGCGTCGCGACCACTGCCCGGGCAGCGCGAACCAGCGCCACCAGGCGGCGGCCCGGGTCCCGATCTCCCGCGCGCTCCAGCTCCCCCGCTTCGACATGTCGTCCACGCTCGAACCCTAGGCAGCGCCCGGCACCCCGGGCGTCCCCCTTTCGTCTCGGGCTCCGAAGACCAAAGTCGCGCGTCCCCCGCGCCGGACGTGGGAAGGCTCACATCGATGCCGACATACGCGGAAGCCCCGTAGGTCGATGACCTACGGGGCTTCCGTCTGGTGCGCGAGGGGGGAGTTGAACCCCCACGCCCTTTCGGGCACTGGAACCTGAATCCAGCGCGTCTGCCTATTCCGCCACCCGCGCATTGGGTGGTCTCCCTGCCCTCTCACTTTTCGGTGGGAGCGCCTGGCGACATCTGAAGATTAGCACGCCGCAGACCGTGGATTCACATCCGTTGTTTCGCCCCCGCCCAAGGAGAACAAGGAGAGGGACGGGGCGCCCGGGAGCGGCGGCGGGCCGGGCGACCGGGGTCGCGGGACGGCCCCTCCGGCGCCCCCGGAGGAAACCGGACCGGGGCGATGGAGAGGCCGGGCCGGAAGGGCCGCAGCGGACCGACCGGGGCGACGAAAAGGGAGTGAGACGGGGACGACGGGAGAAGGAGAGGAGGGGAGAAGGAGCCGTGAGGGAAGCGAGCGGGAAGCGAGAAGGACGGATGAAGGAGGGAAGAAGGAGGGCGGATGGGGACGGACCCTCCCGGAACCACGGCCCGCGCCTCCGCTCCCACAGCCGGGTGCGGGACACTGTCCACAGGCCGCCTCTACGATCCGTGGGGAAAGCCTGTGAGAGGTGACACTCGTCCACAGGGCAGAGAAGGGGAACCAGCCGATTTCCCGACGCGTGGATACGATCAGTAAGCAGTACCAGGACGACAACGACCGAGGAGGTGCCCCATGGGAGTCATGAAGCGTTTCGAGCAGCGTCTCGAAGGCCTGGTCAACGGCACCTTCGCCAAGGTCTTCAAGTCCGAGGTCCAGCCCGTCGAGATCGCCGGCGCCCTCCAGCGCGAGTGCGACAACAACGCGACGATCTGGAACCGCGAGCGGACCGTCGTCCCCAACGACTTCATCGTGGAGCTGAGCACGCCGGACTACGAGCGTCTCAGCCCCTACTCGGGTCAGCTCGGCGACGAGCTCGCCGGCCTGGTCCGGGACTACGCGAAGCAGCAGCGGTACACCTTCATGGGCCCGATCAAGGTCCACCTGGAGAAGGCCGAGGATCTCGACACCGGCCTGTACCGCGTCCGCAGCCGCACGCTCGCGTCGAGTACGTCACAGCCGCAGCCGCCCTCCTCGGGGCAGCAGCAGCATCAGCAGCAGGGCCGCGGCGGCTACGGGTACCCCCCGGCCGGCGCCCCGCCCATGCCCGCCTCCCCGCCTCCCGGCGCGCCCGGCCACCGGCCGACGGCGCCCTCGGGGCGGCAGGCGAGCGGCCCCGGATCCACGCCCGGCCCCGGCACCCCCGCCGGATCGGGCGGCTCCGTGCGCCGCTGGATCGAGATCAACGGCAACCGCCATCAGATCTCCCGCCCGACTCTGGTCCTCGGCCGCAGCACCGACGCGGACGTGAGGATCGACGATCCCGGCGTCTCCCGCCGGCACTGCGAGATCCGGACCGGAACGCCCTCGACGATCCAGGATCTGGGATCCACCAACGGCATCGTGGTGGACGGGCAGCACACCACCCGCGCTACGCTCCGCGACGGCTCGCGGATCGTCGTGGGCAGCACCACCATCGTTTACCGGCAAGCCGAAGGGTGAAGCGGGGGCAATGTCAGAGCTGACCCTGACGGTCATGCGGTTGGGTTTCCTGGCCGTTCTGTGGCTGTTCGTCATCGTGGCCGTCCAGGTCATCCGCAGCGACCTCTTCGGTACGCGGGTCACCCAGCGCGGTTCGCGGCGCCAAGAGGCGCGACCTCAGCAGAACGCGCGCCAGGCCGCCGCGCCACCGCAGCAGCGCGGCCAGCAGAGTACGGGCGGCCGCCAGCGGCGCGGCGCCCCGACCAAGCTGGTCGTCTCCGAGGGCACCCTCACCGGCACGACCGTCGCCCTCCAGGGCCAGACGATCACGCTGGGCCGGGCGCACGACTCGACGATCGTCCTCGACGACGACTACGCGTCGAGCCGCCACGCCAGGATCTACCCGGACCGGGACGGCCAGTGGATCGTCGAGGACCTCGGATCCACCAACGGCACGTATCTCGACCGGACGCGCCTCACCACCGCCACACCCATTCCGCTGGGCGCGCCGATCCGCATCGGCAAGACCGTCATCGAGCTGCGGAAGTAGTGCTACATCATGAATAGGCGCGAGTGGAGCGAGCGAGCCGGGACGGTCCCCGCGGACGGCCGTGCCGCGCTCCCGACCGGAGCGACTGAAGCGACCGGCGTGACCGGAGCGACCGGAGGGCGGGCAGTGTGGGTCGAGACCGGCTGTACCCCGATGCAGCGGCGACAGGGCAGGTGCGCATGACTCTGTCGCTGCGCTTCGCCGCGGGCTCGCACAAGGGCATGATCCGCGAGGGCAACGAGGACTCGGGTTACGCCGGTCCCCGGCTGCTCGCGATCGCCGACGGCATGGGCGGCCAGGCCGCCGGCGAGGTCGCCTCCTCCGAGGTGATCTCCACGCTCGTCACGCTCGACGACGACGTCCCCGGCTCCGACATCCTCACCTCGCTCGGTACGGCGGTGCAGCGCGCCAACGACCAGCTGCGGATGATGGTCGAGGAGGACCCGCAGCTGGAGGGCATGGGCACCACGCTCACGGCCCTCCTGTGGACCGGCCAGCGGCTCGGCCTCGTGCACGTCGGCGACTCCCGCGCCTATCTGCTCCGCGACGGCGTCCTCACCCAGATCACCCAGGACCACACCTGGGTCCAGCGCCTCGTCGACGAGGGCCGGATCACCGAGGAAGAGGCCACCACCCACCCGCAGCGCTCGCTCCTCATGCGCGCGCTCGGCAGCGGCGACCACGTCGAACCCGACCTCTCGATCCGTGAGGTGCGGGCCGGCGACCGCTATCTGATCTGCTCCGACGGCCTGTCCGGCGTGGTCTCGCACCAGACCCTCGAGGACACCCTCGCCAGCTACCAGGGCCCGCAGGAGACCGTGCAGGAGCTGATCCAGCTCGCGCTGCGCGGCGGCGGCCCCGACAACATCACGGTGATCGTCGCCGACGTCCTCGACGTCGACGGCGGCGACACCCTCGCCGGTCACCTCAGCGACACCCCGGTCATCGTGGGCGCCGTCGCCGAGAACCAGGCACAGCTGAACGACGGCGGGGCGATGCAGACCCCGGCCGGCCGCGCCTCCGGCCTCGGCCGCACCGCGCCGCACCAGCAGCAGCCGCCCGCCGGCGGCGGCGGCGGCTTCGGTCCGCCCGGCAGCGGTGAGGACCACGGATACGGCGGCATGGGCGGCATGCCCCCGCAGGGCTCCTTCGAGTCGTACACGGACGACGACTTCGTGAAGCCGCGCACCGGCCGCAAGTGGCTCAAGCGCACCTTCTTCCTCCTTCTCGTCCTCGGCCTCGTCGGCGGCGGCCTCTACGGCGGCTGGCGCTGGACGCAGACGCAGTACTTCGTGGGTTCCAAGGACCAGCACGTGGCGCTGTACCAGGGCATCAGCCAGGACCTGGCCTGGGTGTCGCTCTCGAAGGTCGAGACGGACCACCCCGAGATCGAACTCAAGTACCTGCCCGCCTACCAGCGGAAGCAGGTCGAGGACACGATCGCGGGCGGCAGCCTCGACAAGGCCCGGACGAAGATCACCGAGCTGGCCGTGCAGGCCTCGGCCTGCAAGAAGGCCGAGCAGCGGCACGCCGCCGCCGAGAAGGCCGCCGACCAGGCGAGCAAGCCGCCGGCCACGCAGAAGCCCGACGGCTCCGCCACTCCCGACCCCAAGCCCACCACAGCCGCTCCGTCCCCGGGTCCCACCCTCACCGCGGAGGAGCAGAAGCTGGCCTCGAACTGCGGCAAGCAGTAAGCACCCGTAGGGGGCCTTTCACCACCATGAGCGTTGTCACCAACACGACCACCATCGGCGCGATCGAGGCGCCGAGCCGCCGCAACACCGAGCTGGCGCTGCTCGCGTTCGCCGTCGTCATCCCCGTGTTCGCGTACCTCAACGTGGGCCTGGCCATCGACGGCAAGGTCCCGGCCGGGATGGCGGGCTACGGCCTCGGCCTGGCCCTGCTCGCGGGCGTCGCGCACCTGGTGGTGCGGAAGTGGGCCCCGTACGCGGACCCGCTGCTGCTCCCGCTGGCGACCCTGCTCAACGGCATGGGCCTGGTGCTGATCTGGCGACTGGACCAGTCGCCGCGGCTGATCTCGCTGGCGAAGCGCTCGTACGGTGCCTTCAGCCCGTCCGCGCCCAACCAGATGATGTACTCGGCCATCGGCATCGCCATGTTCGTGGGCGTGCTGCTGCTGCTCAAGGACCACCGCGTCCTCCAGCGCTACACGTACATCTCGATGGCCGCGGCCCTCGTCCTGCTGCTGCTGCCGCTGGTCCCGGGCCTCGGCACGGACGTCTTCGGCGCCAAGATCTGGATCCGCGTCGGCGGCTTCTCGATCCAGCCCGGAGAGTTCGCCAAGCTGGTGCTGGCCGTCTTCTTCTCCGGCTACCTGATGGTGAAGCGGGACGCGCTCGCCCTGGCGAGCCGCCGCTTCATGGGGCTCTACCTGCCCCGCGGCCGTGACCTCGGCCCGATCCTCACGATCTGGGCGATCAGCCTCCTGATCCTCGTCTTCGAGAACGACCTCGGTACCTCGCTCCTCTTCTTCGGCATGTTCGTGATCATGCTGTACGTGGCCACGGAGCGGACCAGCTGGGTCGTCATGGGTCTGCTGATGTCGTCGGCCGGCGCGGTCGTCGTCGGCTCGACCGCCAGCCACGTGCAGTCCCGCGTCGCCGCCTGGCTCGACCCGTTCGACTGCCTGAAGACGGCCCCCGAGGGCTCCAACATGGCGTACGCCTGTGACCAGATGACCCAGGTGCTGATGTCCTTCGGCTCCGGCGGCATCCTCGGCACCGGCCTCGGTCAGGGCAACTCGGACCTGATCCAGTTCGCCGCCAACTCCGACTTCATCTTCGCCACGGTCGGCGAGGAGCTCGGCCTGGCCGGCGTGATGGTCTTCCTGCTGTTCTACGGCCTGATCATCGAGCGCGGTGTCCGCACCGCCCTCGCGGCCCGCGACCCCTTCGGCAAGCTGCTCGCGATGGGCCTCTCCGGCGCGTTCGCGCTCCAGGTGTTCGTCGTCGCCGGCGGTGTGATGGGGCTCATCCCGCTCACCGGTATGACGATGCCGTTCCTCGCGTACGGCGGTTCGTCCGTGATCGCCAACTGGGCCCTGATCGGCATCCTGATCCGGATCAGCGACACGGCGCGCCGCCCGGCGCCCGCCCCCGCCCCGAACCCCGACGCCGAGATGACCCAGGTGGTCCGTCCGTGAACAAGCCCCTGCGCCGGGTCGCGATCTTCTGCGGCCTGCTCGTCTTCGCCCTGCTCGTCCGCGACAACTGGCTCCAGTTCGTCCGCGCCGACGAGCTGAACGCCAACCCGAACAACCGGCGCGTCCAGATCGAGCGGTACTCGAACGAGCGCGGCAACATCATCGTCGACGGCAAGCCCATAACGGGCTCCACGGACTCGGGCGACAAGTTCTACAAGTTCAAGCGGACCTACGTGGACGGCCCCATGTGGGCCCCGGTGACCGGGTACGCCTCGCAGGCCTACGACGCCAACCAGATCGAGAAGATCGAGGACGGCATCCTCACCGGCAACGACGACCGGCTCTTCTTCGATCGCACGCTCGCCATGTTCACGGGCGAGAAGAAGAAGGGCGGCGACGTCGTCACCACCCTCAGCGGCGCCGCGCAGAAGGCCGCCTACAAGGGGCTGGGCGAGAAGACGGGCGCCGTCGTCGCCATCGAGCCGAAGACCGGCAAGATCCTCGCGATGGCGTCCACGCCGTCGTACGACCCCGCCTCCTTCGCCGGGTACTCGGGCGACGACGAGAAGGCCTGGGTCGCGCTGGAGAAGAACAAGAACAAGCCGAAGCAGAACCGCGCGCTCCGCGAGATCTACCCGCCCGGTTCCGTCTTCAAGGTCGTCACCGCCGCCGCGGCGCTGGAGAACGGCAAGGTCACCGACATCAACGCGGCGACCCAGACCCCCGAGGGCTGGAAGATCCCGCTCTCCAACCGGGAGATGGTCAACCACGCGACGGGCTGCGCGAACACCAGCCTCAGCCACGCGCTGGAGATCTCCTGCAACTCGGTCTTCGCGAAGCTCGGCGACGACGTCGGCCGCGACAAGATGGTCGAGATGGCGGAGAAGTTCGGCTTCAACTCCGAGCAGTTCACCCCGGTCCGCTCCTCCGCCTCCGTCTTCGACAAGAACTCCGACCGAGGTGGCAACGCGCTGTCGTCGATCGGCCAGTTCAACACCGCGACCACCCCACTTCAGATGGCGATGGTCACGGCCGCGATCGCCAACGACGGCAAGCTGATGAAGCCGTACATGATCGACCAGCTGCGGGCCCCGAACCTCGACGTCATCAAGCAGAACGAGCCGGAGGAGATGAGCCGCCCGGTCTCCCCGGAGAACGCGCAGCTGCTCCAGCAGATGATGGAGAACGTCGTCACCAAGGGCACCGGCGGCAACGCCGACCTGAACATGGACGGCGTGAAGGTCGGCGGCAAGACCGGCACCGCCCAGCACGGCGAGAAGAACGCGAAGCGCCCGTACGCCTGGTTCATCTCGTACGCGAAGACCTCCGAGGGCTCGCCCGTCGCGGTCGCCGTGGTCGTCGAGGACTCCGAGGGCACCAACCGTGAGGACATCACCGGTGGCGGCCTCGCGGCCCCGATCGCGAAGGCCGTGATGAAGGCGGTCATCAAGAGCCGGGGCTGACCTGCTCGGACCCCGTACGAGCCAGGTACCGGTCGGGTATCAGCTACCGGCCCCGGGCGGATCGCCTTCCCGGGGCCGGTAGCGTATGCGCGAACAGCACACACCGCCGGACCACCCATGGGTGCGGTCGGGACAGACGGAGAGGGCTGGATTAGCTATGGAAGAGCCGCGTCGCCTCGGCGGCCGGTACGAGCTGGGCCCGGTGCTCGGCCGTGGTGGCATGGCCGAGGTGTACCTCGCCCAGGACACCCGGCTCGGCCGCACCGTCGCCGTGAAGACGCTGCGGGCCGATCTGGCCCGTGATCCGTCCTTCCAGGCCCGGTTCCGCCGTGAGGCACAGTCCGCCGCCTCGCTGAACCATCCGGCGATCGTCGCGGTCTACGACACCGGCGAGGACTACGTCGACCAGGTCTCCATCCCGTACATCGTGATGGAGTACGTCGACGGTTCGACCCTGCGTGAGCTGTTGCACTCCGGGCGCAAGCTGCTGCCCGAACGCACCCTCGAAATGACGGTCGGCATCCTCCAGGCGCTGGAGTACTCGCACCGCGCCGGCATCGTGCACCGCGACATCAAGCCGGCGAACGTGATGCTGACGCGCACCGGCCAGGTCAAGGTCATGGACTTCGGCATCGCGCGCGCCATGGGCGACGCGGGCATGACCATGACGCAGACCGCCGCGGTGATCGGCACGGCCCAGTACCTCTCCCCGGAGCAGGCCAAGGGCGAGCAGGTCGACGCCCGCTCCGACCTGTACTCCACGGGCTGCCTGCTCTACGAGCTGCTCACCGTCCGTCCCCCGTTCATCGGTGACTCCCCGGTCGCGGTCGCGTACCAGCACGTCCGCGAGGAGCCGCAGCCGCCGAGCAACTTCGACGCCGAGATCACGCCCGAGATGGACGCCATCGTCCTGAAGGCGCTGGTCAAGGACCCCGACTACCGCTACCAGTCCGCCGACGAGATGCGCGCGGACATCGAGGCCTGCCTCGACGGTCAGCCGGTCGCGGCCGCCGCCGCGATGGGCATGGGGATGGGCATGGCGGGCGCGCCCGCGTACGGCGGGGGCTACGGCTATCAGCCGGAGGACCAGCCGACGACGGCGCTGCGCCAGGCCGACCCGGCCGGCCAGACGTCGATGATGCCTCCGGTGAACGGTGACGACGGCGGCTACGGCTACGACGACCGCCCGGACCGCCGTCGCGGCGGTGGCCAGAAGAAGTCGAACACCTCGACGATCCTGCTGGTCCTCGCGGGCATCCTGGTGCTCGTCGGCGCGATCTTCATCGGTGTCTCGCTCTTCGACAAGAAGGACGGCCCGCAGAAGGTCGGCGTTCCTCAGCTGGTCGGCCAGACCATGCAGGGGGCGCAGGACCTGGCGAAGAACGCCCAGGTGAAGATCCAGCAGGCGGGCACCGAGCGGTGCGACCAGCCCAAGGACAGCATCTGCCGCCAGGACCCGGTCGCGGACGGCAACGCGAAGATGGACGCCGACGGCACGGTCCAGGTGTACGTCTCCGAGGGCGCCCCGCTCATCGAGGTCCCGGACGTCGTGGAGCAGTCCCAGGAGCGCGCCGAGGAGAGCCTCAAGGCCAAGGGCTTCAAGGTGAAGGTCACGCAGGAGGAGTCCGAGGAGGACCCCGGCACGGTCCTGCGCCAGAACCCGGCCGGCGGCACGAAGGCGGAGCAGAACTCCGGCATCACGATCACGGTCGCGAAGAAGCAGCTGTCCGAGCTTCCCAGCTTCAAGGGCCGGACCTACGACCAGGCGGTCCAGCAGCTGAACGCGATCGGCTTCACGAACGTGTCCAAGGAGGACGTCGACTCGAACGAGCCCGCGGGCACGGTCGTCGACCAGACCCCGCAGGGCCCGTCGAACCAGCCGAAGGACGTCCAGGTCGTGCTGAAGGTCTCTAAGGGCCCGCAGCAGACCCAGGTCCAGATCCCGGTCGACATCGCGGGCAAGAAGTACAAGGACGTCAAGGCGCAGCTGGAGGGCCTCGGCCTCCAGGTGGCGCAGGCGGGCTCCGACAAGGAGGACGCCACGGTGATCAGCTCGAACCCGGGAGCGGGCTCGATGATCAACACCGGTGAGACCGTGACCGTCTTCACGATGGGCGGCGGTGGCGGCGGGGACAACAACAACGGCAACCCCGGCGGTGGCGGCGGCTTCTTCGACTGACGCCCGCCCGCACCGGCACGTACGACGGGAGAGCCCCGGCATCCAGAACGGATGCCGGGGCTCTCCCGTGTCCGGGGCGCTTTCTTGAGGCTCAGCGCAGTTCCGCCGGAGGGGTGCGGTCGCGGTCGACCTTCTCCGTGCGGGCCAGTTCGCCCCAGACGATGTAGCGGTAGTCCGAGGTGTACATGGGGGTGCAGGTGGTCAGCGTGATGTACCGGCCGGGCTTGGTCCTGCCGGATTCCGTCGGGACGGGCTGGAGGACGTCCACGTTGTACTTCGTGGTCTCCGGCAGCGTCTTGTAGACCTTGTAGACGTACCAGGTGTCCTTGGTCTCGAAGACGATCGCGTCGCCGGTCTTCAGCTTGTGGATGTTGTGGAACTTGGCCCCGTGCCCGTCACGGTGCGCGGCGAGCGTGAAGTTTCCCTGCTTGTCCTGCGGGAGCGCGGACTTGACCGGGTCGGTGTAGTAGCCGGCGACGCCGTGGTTGAGGACGTCCGTGCCGGTGCCCTTCTTCACGAGGACCTCGCCGTTCTTCATGGCGGGGACGTGGAGGAAGCCGATGCCGTCCTTGGTGTCGAGTGCGCCGGGGCCCTGGTCGGCCCACCGGTCGCGGACCTGGGCGCCGTCCTTGTCGGCGGCGCGGTCGGCGAGGACGTTCGTCCACCACAGCGAGTAGACGACGAAGAGACCGAGCACCAGGCCCGCGGTGATGAGGAGTTCGCCGAAGAGGCTGATGATCCCGGCGATCCGGTTGCGCGCGCGTGCCACTTGGTCGTCCCGTCGTCCCGTCAAAGGAGGTGTCGGGTCTCAGCCTACGAGCGCTTGCGGCTTTCCCTTGCTGCGCGGGCGTTCCTCGACGAGCTTGCCCCACACGATCATGCGGTAGGTGCTGGTGAACTCGGGGGTGCAGGTGGTGAGTGTGATGTACCGGCCGGGTCCCCTGAAGCCGGACTGCTTGGGTACGGGGTCGATGACGGAGATGTTGGACGGCGAGGTCTGCGGCAGGATGCTCGCCATCTCGTAGGTGTAGTAGGCGCTTTTGGTCTCGACGACGATCGGGTCGCCGGGCTTGAGCTGGTTGATGTAGCGGAAGGGTTCGCCGTGGGTGTTGCGGTGGCCGGCGACCGCGAAGTTGCCTTCCTTGTCGGCGGGCATGGCGGTCTTCAGGGTGCCTTCGCCGTAGTGGCCGACCATGCCCTTGTCGAGGACCTTGCTCTTGCTGATGCCTTCGGCGATGGGGACGACGACGTCGAGTTTGGGGATGTACATGATGGCGAAGCCCTTGCCGGGTTCGAAGGCTTCGGGTTTGCCGCCGTCGTCGGCGTGGGCCCAGGTGTCCTCGATCTGGGCCTTGGCCTTGTCGGTCTCCTGACCGGCCAGGACGTTCGTCCACCACAACTGGTAGGTGACGAACAGCAGCATGACGACGCCGAAGGTGATGAAGAGTTCACCCACGGCACGACTGGCGACGACGCCGACGCTCTCCTTGGCGGCGCGGGCCGCGCGACGGGCCTCGACGCGGGACAGGGGCCGCCCTTCGGCCGCGGCGGACCCGGCGGGGCTTCCGGTACGCGCGGAAGCGCCGCCCCGGTTCCTGCCGCGGCCGCCCTTGGCGGCGCGGCGGCGCTCGGCGCGGCCCGGGCCCGCGGTCGTCGGCTCGGCGGGCGGCTCCGGGGCGTCCTCCAGGGCCCGCAGCGGCATCGTCTCGCCCCTCTGGTCCCGCTGGGCCTCCTCCGCCTCGTACGCCCCGTACGGGGGCTCGTAGGGGCTCTCCTGAGGGGTGGCCCGGGGGGACGCGGGCGGCTGCTCGTACGCGTACGGCTCGGGGGCCGCGTAGGGCTCGGACGGCGCGTACGACTCGGGGGCCGCGTACGGCTCGGACGGCCGCGCGTAGGGCTGGGCGGGCAGGTACGCGGTGTCGGGCCGCGCGTACGGTTCGGCGCCCGGGTACGGCTCCGCTGGTGCGTAGGGGGCACCGGCCCCGTGGGGTTCGGCCCCCGGATAGGGCTCGGTCGGCGCGTAGGACTCGGCGGGCGCGTACGGATCGGCGGGTGCGTACGGTTCCGCCGGCGGGTACGGCTCCGCGGGTGCGTACGGGTCCCCGGGTATCGGCTCGGGCTCGGGGCCGTTGGTCGGCCGGAACCACGGCGAGCCCGCCGTCACGCGACGGCCTTGCCCACCACCGGAGCGAGGCCCGCCGATCGGTCGACCGCCCCCTTGTCGCCGCACTGCTCCAGCCAGTTGGCCAGCATCAGGTGTCCGTGCTCGGTGAGCACCGACTCGGGGTGGAACTGCACGCCCTCGACGGCCAGATCACGGTGGCGCAGCCCCATGATGATGCCGTCCTCGGTGCGCGCGGTGACCTCCAGCTCGGCCGGCAGGGCGGCGGGCTCGGCGGCCAGCGAGTGGTAGCGGGTCGCGGTGAACGGCGAGGGCAGACCGGCGAAGACGCCCTGGCCCTCGTGCGTGACGAGCGAGGTCTTCCCGTGCAGCAGCTCGGGCGCGCGGTCGACGACGCCGCCGTACGCCACGGCCATCGACTGCATGCCGAGGCAGACGCCGAAGACGGGCACGCCGGTGTCGGCGCAGCGCCGGACCATGTCGACGCAGACGCCGGCCTGCTCGGGCGCGCCGGGACCGGGGGACAGCAGGACGCCGTCGAAGCCGTCCTGGGCGTGGCTCAGCTCGACCTCGTCGTTGCGGCGGACTTCGCACTCCGCGCCGAGCTGGTACAGGTACTGAACGAGGTTGAAGACGAAGCTGTCGTAGTTGTCGACGACGAGAATTCGCGCGCTCACTGGCCGTCCACCGTCACATCGTTGAACGGAAGCAGAGGCTCCGCCCAGGGGAACACGTACTGGAAGAGGACATAGACGACCGCGAGGACCAGCACGATCGAGAGCAGCGCCCGTACCCACGCGTTGCCCGGCAGATGCCGCCAGATCCAGCCGTACATGACGTCGACCGCCCCTTCCGTTCGTTACGGGGACCAGAGTACGGGGCGAGGGGACCCTCGGGGGTCAGCTGTCCAAAGCCTGTGGACGGCCGTCGGTCACCGGGCGGGTGGCGTCGAGGTGCGCCCAGACGATCAGCCGGTGGCTGCTGCCCCACTCGGGGTCGCAGGTGGTGAGGGTGAGGTAGCGGCCCGGCCCGTCGAAGCCGGACTTCCGGGGGACGGGGTCGACGACGGCGGTGTCGCCGGGGACGGTCCGATAGGGGCCTCGGTCGACGCGGTACGTGAACCAGGTGGTGCCGTCGGTGAGGACGATCGGGTCGCCGGGCCGCAGTCGCGGGAAGTCCTTGAACGGGTCGCCGTGGGTGCGGCGGTGGCCGGCGACGGCGAAGTTGCCGGTGTCGCCGAGGGCGGCGGTGCGGGCGTAGTGGCCGAGCCCCTGCTTGAGGACGCCGGGCCCGGTGCCTTCGAGGACGGGCCACTTCCAGTCGCGGCCGAGCCGGGGGACGTACATCACGGCGATGCCCTTGCCGGGGACGTACGGCGCGCGTACGCGCGCGGGGCCGGGGTCCGGCGCGGTGGCGGGGTCCGGTGCGGCGGTGAGGGGCGGGTCGGTGACGGGTGTGTCGGTCCACGCGCGCTGGAGGGTGTCGATCTGGGCGGCGCTCGCGCTGTCGGCCTGGACGCCGGTCCAGTACAGGAGGTAGGCCACGAAGAGGACGACCAGGGCGCCGGCGGTGATGCACAGCTCGCTGAGGGTCCGGACGACGAGACGCAAGCGGCCCTCCCGCTGTCAGCTCACCGGCTCCGCGCAGCCGTCAGGCTCACCGGCTCCGCGTAGCCCTCAGGCTCACCGGCTTGGCGTATCGGTCAGCTCACCGGCTTCGCGTAGTGGAGGTCCACTGTGCCCGAGTACCCGGGAAGAGTCACCGCCCTGTGCTCGTCGACTTTCCAGCCGAGCCCGTACGCCTTCACGTACAGCTGGTAGTTCTGGAGCGCGGGGGAGTCGGCCAGGGCCCTGTTCAGCCGGGACCGGTCACCGACGGCGGTGATCTTGTACGGCGGGGAGTAGACGCGGCCCTGGAGGATCAGGGTGTTGCCGACGCAGCGCACGGCGCTGGTGGAGATGAGCCGCTGGTCCATGACCCGGATGCCCTGGGCGCCGCCCTGCCAGAGGGCGTTGACCACGGCCTGGAGGTCCTGCTGGTGGATGACCAGGTCGTTGGCCTGCGGCTCCGGGTAGCCGGGGGCGGCCTGCGCGTTCGGCGGGGCGTCGTCGAGGGTGACGGTGAGGCCGGAGCCCGCGACCTCGGTGGTGCCGGCGGCTGCCTCCAGCGCGTCGAGCTTCTCGTCCTCCGCGCGCGTGGAGCCGTCGTCCCGGGCGGCGAGGGAGTCGACCTGGCCGCGCAGGGCGGCGGCGGACTCGTCCAGACCGGCGTTCTTGTGGCTGCGTTCCTCGATGAGGTCGGAGAGCCTGAGGAGCGAGGCGTCCGTGCGGAGGTTGGTGCCCTTGGCGGTGTTGAAACTGGTGACGAAGATCAGTCCGGCGAGGGCGAAAACGGCAAGGGTGAGCACGCGGACGGGGCGCCACCTCGTGGTGCGGCCCGGCGTTCCGGGAGTGTCGGCGGAATTGCTCAACGTACCCTGATCCCCTTCGGTGCCTCGGAAGCACTACGCTAACGGACGCCTGGGGGACGCAGTCGTCCTCCTTCGTCACATCCCGGCGCCAGCCACAGTTCCCTGCGCGGTCACGCAGCGCATCGACAGGAGAGTCCCTCGTGCCGAAGTCACGGATCCGCAAGAAGGCCGACTTCACGCCTCCGCCCGCCAAGCAGGCCACCAACATCAAGCTGACCAACCGCAGCTGGGTGGCTCCGGTGATGCTGGCCCTGTTCGCCATCGGACTGGTGTGGATCGTGGTCTTCTACGTCACCGACGGTTCGATGCCGGTCAAGTCGATCGGGAACATGAACATCGTGGTGGGCTTCGGTTTCATCGCGGCCGGTTTCGGCGTCTCCACGCAGTGGAAGTAGCGGCGACCGGGTCGTCCGCGCGGTCGCGGCAGCGGTCGCGATAGCGGTCACGGCGGCCCCTCGTCAAGCTCTCCCCCGAGCTTATCCACAGCGTTGTGCACAGCACTGGATAACTTACGAAGATCTGTGGATAACTCGCACGGGGTTGACGCCGGTATGACCGGAATCACCCTCGGCGGTAAACCCGACGCCCCTCGCCTCCCTGGAAAAACACCAGGTCAGAGGCGAGGGGCGAGGTTTTTCCCCACACAGGGGACAGGATCCGCCACGCACTGTGGATAACTCTGGGGAAAGCTCACAGGAGAGCTCTTCCACAGCCCGCTCTGCTCAGGTGAGCGCGGCCGAGCGGGCGAGCACGATCCCCAGGTCGATCAGCAGCACCAGGGCGCAGGCCCCGTACTGCACGAGGTCCCGGCGGGCCCGGGGCGCGTGCACCATCGCGTACGTCAGCAGGACGCCGGCGACCAGACCGCCGACGTGCGCCTGCCAGGAGATCCCCGGACGGGTGAACGTGATGAGCAGGTTCAGCGCTACGAACAGAAGCGCGGGCCGCATGTCCTGCCGCATGCGCCGGGCCAGCACGATCCAGGCGCCGATCAGGCCGTAGACGACGCCGGAGGCGCCGAGCGAGAACTGGTTCTGCGGGGAGAGCAGATAGGCGAGCGCGGAGCCGGAGAGCCCGGAGAGCAGACAGAGCGCGGTGTACCGGATCCGCCCCAGCTCCGGCTCGACGATCCCGCCGATCATCCACAGGCCCAGCATGTTGAAGAGGAAGTGCGGGACCTCCTGATGGAGGAAGGCGGAGGTCAGCAGGCGGTACCACTGGCCGTCCGAGACCCCGACGAGCTCCCCGCTCGGCAGGTACGCGCCGCCGATCAGCGCGAGGTCGTCGACGAGCCGGTCCCCGACCACCTGGACGGCGATGAACAGCGCCAGGTTGATCGCCATGAGGATCTTGGTGACGAGACGCCCGTCCTCCGCCACCGTGCCGCCGGCGAGCGTCCGGGGCCGGTTGGCGTCGGCGGCGTGCCCCGTCCCCGAGCCGCCCCGGACGCACTCGGGGCACTGGAAGCCGACGGAGGCGGAGATCATGCACTGCGTGCAGATGGGGCGCTCGCAGCGTACGCAGCGGATGCCGGTCTCGGCCTCCGGGTGGCGGTAGCAGCGCAGCAGACCGGGCTGCGTGTCCATGGTCGGACTCCCCGTCCCTTCCGTCTCAGCGCTTCTCGATCACCACGGACTCGATGACGACGTCCTGGACCGGGCGCTCGGTGCGGGGGTCGGTGGTGGTGGTCGCGATCGCGTCCACGACCTTCCGGCTCTCCTTGTCGACGACCTCGCCGAAGATGGTGTGCTTGCGGTTCAGCCAGGTCGCGGGGCCGACGGTGACGAAGAACTGCGAGCCGTTGGTGCCCGGGCCTGCGTTGGCCATGGCGAGCAGGTAGGGGCGGTCGAAGAAGAGCTCCGGGTGGAACTCGTCGGCGAACTCGTACCCGGGTCCGCCCGTGCCGTTCCCCAGCGGGTCGCCGCCCTGGATCATGAAGCCCTTGATGACCCGGTGGAAGACCGTTCCGTCGTAGAGCGGGTCCGAGGAGACCGTGCCGGTGGCGGGGTGCGTCCACTCACGCTCGCCGGAGGCGAGTTCGACGAAGTTCCGGACCGTCTTCGGCGCGTGGAACGGCATCAGCCGCACCTCGATGTCGCCCAGGCTCGTCCTGAGGGTCGCGTACAGCTGCTCGGCCACGGTCGCCTTCCGTCCCACGTCGAGACGCGTCGTGCCGCGTCATGTCACGTCTGTCTCTGGCGTGTCCGATCCTCGCATGCCCCGTATGCCAGCCCCACATGCCGGACCCCGCTCCGGCGGGCATGATTTTGAAAAGGATGGAAAAGCGAAAAACCGAGATCGCCGCCGAGGAGGAGGAATCCCGTGACCCGCATGGACAGCGTGCGCTCCGCGACAGGTTCGGCCAAGGAGAGCGTCCTGCACGCCGCGGAAGTGGTGGCGCCGTACGCGGAGACGGCCAAGGACCAGGCCACGCACTACGCGCACGAGGCGCGGACGTGGGTCGCGCCGAAGGTTTCGAAGGCCGCGCTTCAGGCCCGCGCGCAGGCTCGTACGCAGTACGACTCGTACGTCGCACCGCATGTACCACCGCGGGTCGACGCGGCCGCGCACACCGCGGCGGTCAAGACCCGCAAGGCCGCCCGTCAGGCGGCCGACTACACCGTTCCGCGCGTCGAGAGCGCGGTCGCCGCGACCACTCCGGTCCTCGAGGAGGCCGGGTCGCGTTCCACTGCCGCCTGGGCCGCGCTGCGCGGACAGGTGACACCGGAGGACATCCACAAGATCGTGAAGCAGCATGAGCGTCGGGCCAGGGCCGGACGTCTCGCCAAGGGACTCGTCGTCCTCGGGCTGCTGGCGGGCGGCGCCTTCGCCGCCTGGAAGTGGTGGGACAAGCAGTCCAATCCCGACTGGCTGGTCGAACCTCCGGCTCCCACCGAGGTGGGCGAGGGTTCCTCGCTGTCGTCCGTCGACGACAGTGGGGTGTCCCACGACAAGGAGGTGGAGACCGAGGCGGATGCCGCGGCCGCCGCAGAAGCCGCCGAACGCGACGAACGCCGCTGACCGACCGCCCTCTGCCGAGGTCCTACCGGGGTCCTACCGGGGTCCTGCTGGGGTCCTGCTGGGGTCCTGCTGGGGTCCTACCGGGTTCTTGCCGGGTTCTTGCCGGGTTCTCGCTGAGTGCTACTCGGGTCCTGGCGGGGTTCCTCTGCCAGGGTCCTGCCGGTTCCTGCCGGTTCCTGCCGGGCCGTACTCGGATCCTGCTGACGTCCTGCCGACGTCCTGTCGGGATCCTGTCGGGTCGTCCTCAGGTCTCGCTGACGTCCTGGCGGGGTCCTGCCTGGATTCTCCGGGGTCCTGCCGGCTTGCTGCTCGGTCCTGCCCGGTCCTGCTCGGTCCGATCCGGTCCTGCCGGGTCGTACGGGCATGCCGTCGGGTTCCACCGGCCCCGCGCGTGGAGTGGGGGGAGCATGCGTCGTCTCCCCTCTTCCTACGCGGCGGCGGCGAGCGCCTGCTCCGTCAGCGCGACCGGGTCGCCCTCGACGCCCGCGGTCGCCGACGCGCGCTGGCGCGAGGAGGGCGAGGAACCGTGGGCCTCGGCGGCGATGCGCTGCTTGATCGTAGGCGGCAGGGCACGGTCCCCGGCGAGCGGCCACCGGTGGGCCCGCTGTGCGGGTACGGAGGCGAGGGCCCGCTCCGCCGTCGGGACGGCGCGGTCGGCGGCGGGCGCGGCCGGCTCCTCGGGCTGCTGGACGGCGGGCTGCCCGGCCGCGGCGGCGGTGGTCGCCAGGCCGACGGAGGCGAAGAGGGCGAAGAGGACGGAGATGAAGGCGGTCCAGAACTGCTTGACCTTGGCGGTGGCCATGGCCCCTCACTTTCGTGACGTTCTCGGATGGTGCATTTCGGTTTGCGCGCTTTACGTACTTTCCTCATGATGTGGATGCGCGCCCGATTTCCACGCAGCACCGCCGCCGCCGCGCAGTTCTTCCGATGAACACCACCCGTCCGGGTGCAAACCGGCGTCAGAGCTGTGCGAGCCCTCGCTTGAGATAGGCGCTCAGAGGCTGCTCCACCAGCTTGTTGACCAGGTACGACAGCAGCAGCATCCCGAGCACCAGCAGGCCGACGAGCGCCCACGGGGAGACCAGCTCGCGCGGCGCGAGGTAGCCGATCAGCTCCCAGCCGATGACCTGGTGGAGCAGGTACAGCGGGTACGTCAGCGCGCCGAGCACCGGCAGCCACCGCCACTGGACGCGGGAGAGCCGGCCCGTGGCGATGAGCGCCATGACCCCGAAGAACGCCGCGAGCAGCACGATCACGGGCCACGCGGCACGCCGCCCGAGGAAGGGCGTGAGGTGCTTGAACTCGTTGATGGTGGGCGCGAGGGAGGCACAGAAGCAGAGGCCGACGATGCCGAAGAGCATGAGGTTCGGGCGGAACCGGTACATCAGGTAGAACGCCATTCCGGCGATGAAGAACCAGCTGTACTCGGGTATCAGCAGCATCCGCAGCGGTCCGGGCGGCGCCTTGGCGACGACCAGCGTGGCGGCGCCCCAGACGCAGCAGAAGAGCAGGACCCTCTTGTACGTCAGGCCCCACCAGGCGACCAGGGTGAAGAGCAGGTAGAAGCGGAGCTCCGTGAAGAGGGTCCAGTAGACGCTGTCGACGTGCGGGATCCAGAAGGCCTGCTGGAGCATCGTCATGTTGGTCAGGAGGTCGTTCCACGGAAGGTGGCGGCGGCCGCCGGGGATGACCATGACGGTGACGGTGGTCGCGACCACCCCGAACCAGTACGCCGGGTAGAGCCGGACCACGCGTGAGACGAAGAAGGCCTTGGCGGGGCGGTTCCACGCGCTCATGCAGACGACGAAGCCGCTGATGAGGAAGAAGAGCTGGACTCCGAGATAGCCGTACGCCGTCAGGGGGAAGATCTCGGGGAAGATCTCCCGGACCGGCGTCGGCCAGCCGCCGCCGCGCGCCGTGTAGTGGTACGCGACCACCATGAGCGCCGCCAGGAGCCTGATCCCGTCGAGCGCGTGCAGCCGGGGTGGACGCCTCGTCCCGGGACTCGGAACGTCGCTCGTCTCAAGACGCCTGAGGCGCCGCGCGCGACGCGCCGGCTGGAGTTGAGTCAGCACCGGGAAGATCCCCCCACATACGTACAGATCCCTGACCGAAGGGGTTCACCCTGCTTTCCCCCGACACCGTCAGACCGCCGACCGGCGCATAGGTTGCTCACAGCTCCGACACAACTTCCGGTTTGTGTCACATATCACTGGGCGTCAGATGTTGCGGTCGAAAAGCGCAGGGGCTCCATGCACCGTGGCACAAGCCTCACCGCCACCCCGAGAGCCCTTTGCGCAAATCCCGAACGCGGTCGACGCGAGGCAGGGACGGCGGCACACCCGCCCCGGGCGCACCCTCTCTGTCCCACCCGCCCGAGGGGCCGAACGATCACCTGACGGGCTCGACGGCCGGGCGCGGCGATGGCGGCACACCCTCCCCCACCCCCGAAGGAAGAAATCGGGAGACCGCCGGAGAATCCTTCGGAGTGATCCACACAGGTGCCCCACCCGGGCGACGGCATCTCGCCGACCGCGTCGCTCACGCAGCGACCACAGGCCGCGCCGGCGGCACGAAAACGCCCCCTTGACCGCTGTGACGCAGGTCAAGGGGGCGATGAAGCGTGGAGCCTAGGGGAGTCGAACCCCTGACATCTGCCATGCAAAGACAGCGCTCTACCAACTGAGCTAAGGCCCCGGAACGAGGACAGCGTACCGGGTCACCCCCCATGTCCGGCAAAAGGATTGGGACTCCCGGTCCGCGAGCACGCTCCGTAAGATGCTGAGCGAGGTTCGCAGTGGCGAACCTAAGGGATGGGGAGAAGTGATGGACGCAGCGCAGCAGGAAGCCACGGCAAGAGCCAGAGAGCTTCAGCGCAGTTGGTACGGAGAGCCGCTGGGGGCGCTCTTCCGCCGCCTGATCGACGATCTCGGGCTGAACCAGGCCCGGCTGGCGGCCGTGCTCGGGCTCTCCGCGCCCATGCTGTCGCAGCTGATGAGCGGCCAGCGGGCCAAGATCGGCAATCCGGCCGTCGTCCAGCGCGTCCAGGCCCTCCAGGAGCTCGCTGTCCAGGTCGCCGACGGCAGCGTCAGCGCCGCCGAGGCCACCGACCGGATGGACGAGGTCAAGAAGTCGCAGGGCGGCTCCGTCCTCACCGGCACGGGCCAGCCCACCGCCGGTTCCGGTGGGCCGACCGTCCGCCGGGTGGTCCGCGAGATCCAGTCGCTGCTGCGTTCCGTGGCCGCCGCCGGCGACATCATCGACGCCGCCGACTCGCTCGCCCCGGCCCATCCGGAGCTGGCAGAGTTCCTCCGGGTGTACGGCGCCGGGCGCACCGCCGACGCGGTCGCCCACTACGAGTCGCACCAGAACTGACCCCGGGCCGGCAGCCGGCCGGCACCGCGGGAGACGACGCACACGGGGAGCGGGCGCAGCACGATGGGTGAGGTCTTCGCTGGTCGGTACGAGCTGGTCGACCCGATCGGGCGCGGCGGGGCCGGGGCCGTGTGGCGCGCCTGGGACCACCGGCGCCGCCGTTACGTGGCGGCCAAGGTCCTGTTGCAGAGCGACGCCCACACCCTGCTCCGCTTCGTCCGGGAGCAGGCGCTGCGGATCGATCATCCGCACGTCCTCGCCCCGGCCAGCTGGGCCGCCGACGACGACAAGGTCCTCTTCACCATGGACCTGGTCGCCGGCGGCTCGCTGGCCCATGTCATCGGGGACCGGGGCCCGCTCCCGCCCCGGTTCGTCTGCGTCCTCCTGGACCAGCTGCTGTCGGGCCTGGCCGCGGTGCACGCCGAGGGGGTCGTGCACCGGGACATCAAGCCCGCCAACATCCTCATGGAGGTGACCGGTTCCGGGCGCCCGCACCTGCGGCTGTCCGACTTCGGCATCTCCATGCGCAAGGGTGAACCCCGCCTCACCGAGACCAACTACGTGGTGGGGACGCCCGGTTACTTCGCGCCCGAGCAGCTCCTCGGCGCCGAGCCGGACTTCACCGCCGACCTCTTCGCCGTCGGCCTGGTCGCCCTCCATCTGCTCCAGGGCCGCAAGCCGGACTCCCGGGCGCTGATCGAGCACTTCCTGGCGCGCGGCACCCCGGGAGCCCCGGAGGGCGTCCCCGAGCCCTTGTGGCAGGTGCTGGCCGGCCTGCTCCAGCCCGATCCGCAGGCCCGCTTCCGTACGGCCACGGGGGCGCGCAAGGCGCTGGGCGCCGCCGTCGAGGTGCTGCCCGACGCGCGGGCCGACGAGGGCCCCGTCGAGATCCCCGACCGCCTGGGCCCCCTCCCGGCCGGCTTCGGCCCCGAAGGCCCGAAGGCCCCCAGCGGACCCACTGGCCCTACTGGCCCTACCGGACCCACCGACCCCACCGGACCCACCGGACCCACCGGACCTACCGGACCCACCGGACCCACAGTCCCCGCACCCGTCCCAGCCCCCACAGCCCCCACCGAGGCCAGGGAACCCGCCGAGCCCACCGCCCGGCCCGAAGGGCCCGTACGGCCCGCAGAGCCCCCGGCGCGGCCCGTACAGCCGCCACAGCGGCCGTACCAGCCCCACGAGCCCCACCGCCCCGCCGCCCAGCAGCCCGCACACGCGCCAGGAGCCCCCGCGCCGCTCCCCGGGCCCTCCGAGACGGGCAGCTTCCACCTGCCGCCCCCGGTCACGCGCCCGGCCCCCTCGCCGGCGTACGCACCCACCCCCGCGACGCCATACGCCGCCACGCCCGCCACGCCCACTACGCCGTACGCGGCGCCCTACCCGCACCTCCCCGCCCAGCCCTACACGACCCCCGTCGCCCCGGCCCCCGCCCCCGTACGACGGCCGGGACCGCCCCCGAAGGTGGCGGTCCCGGTGCTCCTGCTCGCGCTGGTGTCGTTCGCGGTGGGTTTCTGGGCCCTGACGCGGATCTGACTCAGGCCCGCCGCCTGGCCAGCAGGGTCCACGCCCCGAGGCCGAGGAGCAGGACGGTCCCGGTGCCGATCCCGGCCGCCGCGACGGCCTTCATCGCGCCGTTCGACGGCTCCGTCGCCGCCGCCGCGCCGCTCGCCGCGGCCTCCCGGTCGTCCGCCGTCACCGCGAACGGCCCGGGGTCCCCGTCGTACGGGGGCGCCGGCTTCGGGGCGCCCTCGACGTTGACCCGGAGCGTCAGCGGCACCGGCTTGTCCCCGTAGGCGGCGGCGACCTCCGGGCTCAGCGTCGCCGACAGGTAGTACCAGCCGGCGAACCGCATGCCGTTGGTGGCCTCCTCGTACGAGGTGCGGTTCTCGTGGGCCACCGGCCGCAGCGGATCGAGCGCCAGCGACGCGGGCTTCCCGTCGTACCTGACCGTGTTCATGTCGACGAACCCGAGGGCCGGATTGTCGAGCGAGAGGGTGAGCGCGTTGCTCACCGAGTCGCCCTCGGTGCCGCTGCCCAGTTCGGCACCGGCGAAGAGCTGCTGCCCCCAGTCCACCGGCACCCGGTAGAACAGCGTCTGCCCGGGCCGGATGTCGGCCCGCCACTCGCCCTCGCGCAGCGACACGGCCTCGTGGAATCCGGCGCCGCCCTGCCGCTTCCGCGGGCCGCCGGCCGGCGGCGCGGGCACGCCCGAGGCCCAGGCCTCGGGGAGCGCCGTGGGGCCCGGCTGCTTCAGGAGGGGCTCGGTCACGTACCGGAGCTCCAGCTCCCAGTCGTCCGGGGTGGAGTCGGCCGCGGACTCGCGCTCGACGAGCACGTAGTAGGCGCCCGGCTTCTGACAGCTGTAGGCGTCGGGGTCGACGGTCCGGCGGGCGTAGGCGGCGAGCGGCCTGGCGTACTGACCGGCCCCGAAGTCGACGTCCTGGGAGCCGCAGTCGGTCCCGGAGTTGTCCTGGACGCTGACCTTGAACCCGTCGCCGTACGCGACCTTGCCGCCCGGCTTGGGGACGGCGACCACCGAGACGTACGAGTTCCGCCGCGCGTCGAGGTCGACCCGGTAGTAGACCTTGCCGTTCTTCCGGAGCGTGTCGCGGTACGTCCGGCCGGTCGTGAGGGGCTTCGCGTCGAGGCTGGAGGCGGCCCCCTGGATCCGCCGGGCCGCCGCGTCGAAGGCGTACGCCGGTGCGGGCGTCCCGCCGGTCCCCTCGGCCGCCCCGGCCTGGGCGGGCAGTGCCGTCACCGCGCCCGCGGCGGCCGCCGCGGCGATGAGGGCTCGCGCCGTCCGGACGATTCCGGTCCGCTTCACGGCCTGCGTGCTCACGTGCTTCTCCCGTCCGTTCCCGCCCCGCGCCGCGCCCGCCGGGGGCGATCGGTGCCGGCCGTCCACCGCGCCGGCCCGACGCCGGTCCATCCTGCCCCGCCCGCACCGCCGGTGTCCGGCGCACCGGTCTCCTGTTCGGAATCAGGTCGCTTTGCTCGCGCAAGGGACGAGAGCCCGACTACGGCGCGCCGGAGGTAATCCGGGGGCGGCACCCCCGGCCGCCAGAAAAGCCGCCGGAAGAGCCACGAGCAGAGACGCTGGAAGCGCCGAGCAGAGCCGCGAGAAACAGTGAAGCCCCGGTCCGCTCACGCGGCCGGGGCCTCACCCACAGAGTGTGTGTCTCTCAGACACCGGAACCTGCGGGCACGGAGTCGGTCGCCTCCGTCCACAGGTCCTGCTCGGCGCGATCCGCCTGGATCTGGCGGTACACGAGGAGCCCGCCGATGGCGGCCAGTGCGACCAGGAGAAGCTTCTTCACCGCGCGACCTCGTCTTTCGTTGACGTAGGAGACTTCTGACGCCCACTCTACACATCGACCGATACCGATCGGTGACCTGTACGAGCTTCAAACCTCACACAAACAGATCGACCCGGATGGAGTATCCATCCGGGTCGATCTGAACTGTGGGGCTAACAGGATTTGAACCTGTGGCCTCATCCTTATCAGGGATGCGCTCTAACCAACTGAGCTATAGCCCCGCCGCGCTCTGCGGTGTCTCCCCGCCGCGCTGACTCCTGAACATTAGCGCACGTGGGGGCCAGTCCCAAAATCGGTTCCTACCCGGCCCCCGCGCCCGTCACTCGTCCTCGGCCAGCGTCAGCTCGACCCCGCCCACGAAACCGGCCGACAGGTTGTAGATGAAGGCGCCCAGCGTCGCGAGCGCCGTCATCAGGACCACGTCGATCACGGCGATCACCGAGGTGAACATCAGCACCCTCGGCAGCGACAGGAACGACTGAAGGTCGAAGCCGTTGGACTCGTTCGAGCCCGTGGCCTCGCTGATCGTGCCGCCGACCGTCGAGAAGACGCCCATGGCGTCCATGACCATCCACAGCACCGCCGCGGCCACGACCGTGCAGATGCCCAGCGCGATGGAGAGCAGGAAGCTCACCTTCATCACCGACCACGGATCGGCCTTGGCCACCCGCAGCCGCGCCTTGCGCGTCCTGGGCGTCGTGCGCGCCCCGGTCCGGGGCCGGCGCACGGCCCCGGTCTGCCCGCCCGCCGTACCGCCCGCAGGCGTGCCGTACGCCTGCGGCGGGTGGTAGGGCCCGCCCGGCTGCGCACCAGCGCGCTCGCCGGGCAGTGGCCCGTTGTAGGTCTCGTACGAGGGCTGCTGCCCCCGAGTGTCCGTCACCGCAACCCCCTGGGAGTCCGTGGCGGAGCCACGGGCGCCGTTCGCTCCAGCACCAGCAGAAGCTCCGGCAGCCGCCGATCCGGCGCCCGTGGCTCCACTCACGCTCTTACTCCTCGTGCTCCCCGGCCGAGGGCTCCGTGCCCTCGACTGCCTCGGCCTCGACCGGCTCGACCACGCCCTCGGCGTCGTCGGCACCGTCGACGAATTCGTCCTCGCCGCCCGCCTCGGCGTTCCGTGCGATGCCGACGACGGCATCGCGCTTGCCCAGGTTGATCAGCTGGACGCCCATGGTGTCACGGCCGGTCTCCCTGACTTCGTTGACTCGCGTACGAATCACACCGCCGGACAGCGTGATGGCGAGGATCTCGTCGGTCCCCTCGACCACCAGCGCGCCCACGAGCGAGCCGCGGTCCTCCACGATCTTGGCGGCCTTGATGCCGAGGCCGCCACGGCCCTGGACGCGGTACTCGTCGACGGGGGTGCGCTTCGCGTACCCGCCGTCGGTCGCGGTGAAGACGAACGTACCGGGCCGGACGACATTCATCGAGAGCAGCTCGTCGTCCGCGCGGAAACTCATCCCCTTGACACCCGAGGTGGCGCGTCCCATCGGACGCAGCGCGTCGTCCGTCGCGGTGAAGCGGATCGACTGCGCCTTCCGGGAGACGAGCAGCAGATCGTCCTCGGAGGAGACCAGCTCGGCGCCGATCAGCTCGTCGTCGCTGCCGTCCTCGCGCTCCCGGAGGTTGATCGCGATGACACCGCCGGACCGCGGCGAGTCGTAGTCCTTCAGGGAGGTCTTCTTCACCAGACCGGCCTTGGTGGCGAGCACCAGGTAGGGCGCGGCGTCGTAGTCGCGGATCGCCAGGATCTGGGCGATCTGCTCGTCCGGCTGGAAGGCCAGCAGGTTGGCCACGTGCTGGCCGCGGGCGTCCCGGCCGGCGTCCGGCAGCTCGTACGCCTTGGCCCGGTAGACCCGGCCCTTGTTGGTGAAGAAGAGCAGCCAGTGGTGGGTCGTGGAGACGAAGAAGTGGTCGACGATGTCGTCCTGCTTGAGCTTCGTGCCGCGCACGCCCTTGCCGCCGCGCTTCTGCGAGCGGTAGTCCTCGGTCTTCGTCCGCTTCACGTAGCCGCCACGCGTGATGGTGACGACGATGTCCTCCTCGGCGATCAGGTCCTCGATGGACATGTCGCCGTCGAAGGGCACGAGCTTGGAGCGGCGGTCGTCGCCGAAGCGCTCGACCAGCGCGGACAGCTCCTCGCTGACGATCGCCCGCTGGCGCTCCGGGGAGGCCAGGATCGCGTTGTACTCGTTGATCTTCGCCTGGAGCTCGTCGTGCTCGGCGACGATCTTCTGGCGCTCCAGGGCGGCGAGCCGGCGGAGCTGCATCTCCAGGATCGCGTTGGCCTGGATCTCGTCGATCTCCAGCAGGCCCATCAGGCCCGTGCGGGCCACCTCGACGGTGTCGCTGCGCCGGATGAGCGCGATGACCTCGTCGATCGCGTCGAGGGCCTTGAGGAGGCCGCGCAGGATGTGGGCGCGCTCCTCGGCCTTGCGCAGCCGGAACTTCGTCCGGCGGACGATGACCTCGATC
This sequence comes from Streptomyces sp. NPDC002232, assembly GCF_042890295.1. NCBI lineage: Bacteria > Bacillati > Actinomycetota > Actinomycetes > Kitasatosporales > Streptomycetaceae > Streptomyces > Streptomyces sp. NPDC002232. Next base: position 461,839 of record NZ_JBIARV010000006.1, read on the forward strand.
TGGTGCGTCACCCAGTGGCGGATGAACGCGTCGAGCGAGAGGGTGCGCGGCACGCCGTCGACGAGCGCCAGCATGTTCGCGCCGAAGTTCGTCTGGAGGTCGGTGTGCTTGTACAGGTTGTTCAGGACGACCTTGGCGACGGCGTCGCGCTTGAGCACGATGACCAGGCGCTGGCCGGTCCGGGACGAGGTCTCGTCGCGGACGTCGGCGATGCCGCCGATCTTGCCGTCCTTCACCAGGTCGGCGATCTTCTGCGCGAGGTTGTCCGGGTTGGTCTGGTAGGGCAGCTCCGTGACCACCAGGCACTGGCGGTTGTGGATCTCCTCGACCTCGACGACCGCGCGCATCGTGATCGAGCCACGGCCGGTGCGGTACGCCTCCTCGATGCCCTTGCGGCCGACGACGAGCGCGCCGGTGGGGAAGTCCGGGCCCTTGATCCGCTCGATCAGCGCGTCGAGGAGTTCCTCGTGGCTGGCGTCGGGGTGCTCCAGCGCCCACTGCGCGCCGGCCGCGACCTCGCGGAGGTTGTGCGGCGGGATGTTGGTGGCCATGCCGACGGCGATGCCGGCGCTGCCGTTGATCAGCAGGTTCGGGAAGCGGGACGGCAGGACCGTCGGCTCCTGGTTGCGGCCGTCGTAGTTGTCCTGGAAGTCGACGGTCTCCTCGTCGATGTCCCGGAGCATCTCCATCGACAGCGTCATGAGCTTGCACTCGGTGTAACGCATCGCGGCGGCCGGGTCGTTGCCCGGGGAGCCGAAGTTGCCGTTGGAGTCGACGAGCGGCATGCGCATCGACCAGGGCTGGGCGAGGCGGACGAGCGCGTCGTAGATCGAGGAGTCGCCGTGCGGGTGGTACGTACCCATGACGTCACCGACGACGCGGGCGCACTTGTAGAAGCCCTTCTCGGGCCGGTAGCCGCCGTCGTACATCGCGTACAGCACGCGACGGTGCACGGGCTTCAGACCGTCCCGTACGTCGGGCAGGGCGCGGGACACGATGACGGACATCGCGTAGTCGAGGTACGAGCGCTGCATCTCGGTCTCGAGCCCGACGGGCTCGATCCGCAGCACGGGCTCTTCTTCGGTGGTCCCGGTCGGGGTGGTTTCGTCGGCCATTGCTGGTCGTCAGTCCTTTCGTACGGTCAGCTGAGACCGACTCAGATGTCGAGGAAGCGAACGTCCTTGGCGTTGCGCTGGATGAAGGAGCGACGTGCCTCGACGTCCTCGCCCATCAGCACCGAGAACAGGTCGTCGGCCTGGGCCGCGTCGTCCAGGGTGACCTGGCCGAGCACACGGTGCTCGACGTCCATGGTGGTGACGCGCAGCTCCTCGGCGTTCATCTCGCCGAGACCCTTGAAGCGCTGGATCGAGTCTTCCTTGATCCGCTTGCCGTTCTGCTTGCCCAGCTCGACGAGCGCGTCCCGCTCCCGGTCCGAGTAGGCGTACTCGAAGTCGTCCCGGCCCCACTTGATCTTGTAGAGCGGCGGGCGGGAGAGGTAGACGTGGCCGGCCTCGACCAGCGGCCGCATGAAGCGGAAGAGGAAGGTCAGCAGCAGCGTGTTGATGTGCTGGCCGTCGACGTCGGCGTCCGCCATCAGGATGATCTTGTGATAGCGGAGCTTCTCGATGTCGAAGTCCTCGTGCACACCGGTGCCGAAGGCCGAGATGAGCGCCTGGACCTCGGTGTTCTGGAGGATCTTGTCGATCCGGGCCTTCTCGACGTTCAGGATCTTGCCTCGGATCGGCAGGATGGCCTGGTACATCGGGTTGCGGCCGGACTTGGCCGAGCCGCCGGCGGAGTCGCCCTCGACGATGAAGATCTCGCACTTGGACGGGTCGTTCGACTGGCAGTCGGAGAGCTTGCCCGGCAGCGACGCCGACTCCAGGAGGCCCTTGCGCCGGGTCAGGTCGCGCGCCTTGCGCGCGGCCACGCGCGCGGTGGCGGCCTGGATCGACTTGCGGATGATGTCCGCGGCCTCGATCGGGTTGCGGTCCAGCCAGTCATTGAGGTGCTCGTAGACCGCGCGCTGGACGAAGGTCTTGACCTCCGTGTTGCCCAGCTTGGTCTTGGTCTGGCCCTCGAACTGCGGCTCGCTCAGCTTGACCGAGATGATCGCCGTCAGACCCTCGCGGATGTCGTCGCCCGTGAGGTTGTCGTCCTTCTCGCGGAGCAGCTTCTTGTCGCGCGCGTACTTGTTGATGAGCGAGGTCAGCGCCGCACGGAAGCCCTCCTCGTGCGTGCCGCCCTCGTGGGTGTGGATGATGTTGGCGAAGGAGTAGACGCCCTCGCTGTAGCCGCTGTTCCACTGCATCGCGACCTCGAGGGACAGGGACTTCTCCTTGTCCTCCGCCTCCAGGTCGATCACCGTGGGGTGGATCAGCTCGCCCTTGCGCGAGTTGAGGTACTTCACGAAGTCGACGATGCCGCCCTCGTAGTGGTACCTGACCGTGCGCGCGGTCGGCGCGGCGGCCGCCTCGACGTCCGGGTCGTCGGCTCCGACGGTCGCCTTCGCGGACTCGCGCTCGTCGGTGAGCGTGATCGTCAGGCCCTTGTTGAGGAAGGCCATCTCCTGGAAGCGCCGCGAGAGCGTCTCGAAGGAGTACTCGGTGGTCTCGAAGATGTCCGGGTCGGCCCAGAAGGTGACCGAGGTGCCCGTCTCGTCGGTCGCCTCGTGCTGGGCGAGCGGGGCGGTCGGGGCGCCCATCTTGTAGTCCTGCGTCCAGCGGTGGCCGTCCGTCCTGATCTCGACGGAGACCTTGGTGGACAGGGCGTTGACGACGGACACGCCGACACCGTGCAGACCGCCGGAGACGGCGTAGCCGCCGCCGCCGAACTTGCCGCCCGCGTGCAGCACGGTCAGGACGACCTCGACGGCCGGCTTGCCCTCGGAGGCCACGATGCCCACCGGGATGCCTCGGCCGTTGTCGACGACGCGGACGGCGCCGTCGGCCAGGATCGTCACGTCGATGGTGTCGGCATGGCCGGCCAGGGCTTCGTCGACCGAGTTGTCGACGACCTCCTGCACCATGTGGTGCAGACCGCGCTCGCCGGTCGAGCCGATGTACATGCCAGGGCGCTTGCGCACGGCATCCAGGCCTTCGAGGACCTGGATGTTGCTGGCGGTGTACTGGGAGTTCTCGTTGGGGTCGCCGGAATCGGCCACGAAGCGCCCTTTCTGGCACAGCACAGGCCGTTCTCCGGGCATACCGGAGCGGCTGCGTCGTTCGACATGTTCCGCAGGGTGGCGGGATTGTCTCCCAGTCTACCGGTACCACTGACACTCATGGGGGTTTGCCGGTACCTGAATGCGCATGTGCCGCCCTCGGCGGGCGCGAGACGACTCCCCATATCCGGATAGGGGCTCCAGAGCCCCCTGACGGCCACCCAGCGCTTCGGGCGGTAGCAGCCTGTGGGCGCACGCTCCGCCCGGCCGCGGGCCGGGGTCCCACCGGGACGAAAGGCGTGTCGCAGACCACACGCCGCCGCCCGCGCCGCGGACCCTCCCCACCCGGAACCGGACACCGCTCCACCCGGCCGGTCATGGTGCGGGACGCCTCTGACGGCCTCGCGGGTTCCGGCGTACGGGAGGCTCGCGCACACCCCGCGCGCGTGCTCCGCCGTGCGAGAGGGGTTACGGGGCGCGGGCCGTCCTGGCCGTTCTGGATGTGCGGGCCCTCCTCGGGTGGGCGGGGCGGCCACGGTGTGGGGGACGCTCTCGGCCGTGTGCCCCGGTGGCCGGCCCGCGCGGGACGGCGACCGTCGGTCGCACCCGCGCCGCCCCGGGCCCCGGCACCGCACCGCCCCGGGCCCGCACCACCGCCCCGCTCCGCCCGGCGCTCTAGCCGTACGTGTCGCCGGGACCCACGCTTCCGGGCGCCCTCAGCGGCCCGTATCCGCGCCGGGGCGCACCCGGGCCCAGGACCTTGATCATCCGCACGGTGCCGTGCCCGAGGTCCTCGTTGAGCCGCGCGACCAGCGTCGGCGCGAGGAGTCGCAGCTGCGTCGCCCAGGCCGTCGAGTCGCACTGCACGGTCAGCACGCGCGCGTCCGGCTCGTCGTCGAACTTCAGCGGTACGCAGTGCTTCGCCAGGTCCTCGCCGACGATCTGCGGCCAGCGGCCCATGACCCCGCCGACCGCCGCCGGGGTCTCCCAGCCCCGCTCGGTGATCAGCCGGTTGATCGCGGCGCCCAGCGCCATCGGGTCGCGTCCGTCGGCGCGCGCGCCGGAGCGCAGCCCGCCGCCGCGCCGGGCCTGCTTCTTCTGCGCCGCCGCCGCGCCCCGCGCCCTCGCCTGCTCCTTGGCGGCGCGCAGCGCGACCCGTGCGAGGTCGACGCCGGAGGCCTCGGGGGCGGCCGGCTTGTCCACAGGCTGGGGAGAGGATCCGTCGCTCATACCCGCTCCACCGTCCCTCCGGACACGGCGTACCGCGTGCCCGCGAGCACCCCCGGGACGTCGTCGTCCACCGCCGCGGTGACGAGCACCTGCTCGCCCGGCGCCACCAGCTCAGCGAGCCGCTCGCGCCGCCGCGCGTCCAGTTCGGCGAAGACGTCGTCGAGGACGAGGACCGGCTCGTTGCCCTCGGCGCGCAGCAGGTCGTACGAGGCCAGGCGCAGGGCCAGCGCGTACGACCAGGACTCGCCGTGGCTGGCGTACCCCTTCGCGGGCAGGTCGCCGAGCTTGAGGAGGAGCTCGTCCCGGTGGGGTCCGACGAGGGTGACGCCCCGCTCGATCTCCTGCTTGCGGACCTCGGCGAGGGCGGCGATCAGCTGCTCGTACAGCTCCTCGCGGGTGTGCCCGGTGCCCGGTGCGGAGGGGCGGTACTCCAGCAGGACGGGTCCGCCGCCGGGGGCGAGCTGCTCGTACGCCTTGTCGGCGAGCGGTCGCAGGACGCCGATGAGGTCGAGGCGCTGGGCGAGCAGTTCGGCGCCGGCCCTGGCCAGGTGCTGGTCCCACACGTCCAGGGTCGACAGGTCCATGCCGCGGCCGCCGTGGCGCCGGGCCATCGCCGCGGACTTCAGGAGGGTGTTGCGCTGCTTGAGCACGCGCTCGTAGTCGGAGCGCACGCCCGCCATGCGCGGAGTACGGGCCGTGATCAGCTCGTCGAGGAAGCGGCGGCGCTCGCCGGGATCGCCCTTGATCAGCGCCAGGTCCTCGGGCGCGAAGAGCACGGTGCGGACGATGCCGAGGATGTCACGCGGTCTGACCTGCGAGGACCTGTTGATGCGGGCCCGGTTGGCGCGGCCCGGGTTGAGCTCCAGCTCGATCAGCTGGGAGCGCTCGCCCTGGGTGACGGCGGCCCGGACGACCGCGCGCTCCGCCCCCATCCGGACGAGCGGGGCGTCGGAGGCGACGCGGTGGCTGCCGAGGGTCGCGAGGTAGCCGACGGCCTCGACCAGGTTGGTCTTGCCCTGGCCGTTCGCGCCCACGAAAGCGGTGACGCCCGGGTCGAGCGGGACCTCGACCCGGGCGTAGGAGCGGAAGTCGGCCAGCGACAGGTGCGTGACGTGCATGGTGGGCGCCGACCTTCTTCCCCCGGCGGCTGCGCACCGCGGGGTGCACAGCCTGTGGATTACTTCTTCGTCTCGACCGCGTGGCCACCGAACTGGTTGCGCAGCGCGGCGATCATCTTCATCTGCGGGGAGTCGTCCTGACGGGAGGCGAACCGCGCGAACAGCGAGGCGGTGATCGCCGGCAGCGGGACGGCGTTGTCGATGGCGGCCTCGACCGTCCACCGGCCCTCGCCGGAGTCCGACGCGTAGCCCCGCAGCTGGTCCAGGTGCTCGTCCTCGTCCAGCGCGTTCACCGCGAGGTCGAGCAGCCAGGAACGGATGACCGTGCCCTCCTGCCAGGAGCGGAAGACCTCGCGCACGTCGGTGACGGAGTCGACCTTCTCCAGGAGCTCCCAGCCCTCGGCGTAGGCCTGCATCATGGCGTACTCGATGCCGTTGTGGACCATCTTCGCGAAGTGGCCGGCGCCGACCTTGCCCGCGTGGACCGAGCCGAACTCGCCCTCGGGCTTGAGGGCGTCGAAGACCGGCTGGACCCGCGCCACGTCCTCGGCGGAGCCGCCGTACATCAGCGCGTAGCCGTTCTCCAGGCCCCAGACGCCGCCGGAGACGCCGCAGTCGACGAAGCCGATGCCCTTGGCGGCGAGCTCCTCGGCGTGCTTCTCGTCGTCGGTCCAGCGCGAGTTGCCGCCGTCCACGACGATGTCGCCGGGGGAGAGCAGGTCGGCCAGCTCGTCGATGGTGGACTGGGTCGCGGCACCGGCCGGAACCATGACCCACACGACGCGCGGACCCTTGAGCTTGCCCACAAGCTCTTCCAGGCTGTGGACATCGGCGAGGTCCGGGTTGCGGTCGTATCCGATGACGGTGTGGCCTGCGCGGCGGATGCGCTCACGCATGTTGCCGCCCATCTTGCCGAGACCGACGAGACCGAGCTCCATCAGAGATTCCTTAAGCGTCGTGTGCGGTGTACCCGGGTCCGAGCCTACGCCCGGACCCGTGTGCACACCTGTGGGGTCAGCCGCTCAGGCGACGCCCCCGACGACGGTCTCAGCCGGACGGCCGCTCCGCCCTTCCGCACCGTCCCGGGGGGCTTCCCCCGGGACGCCCGGGCACGGCCACCGGGCCTCAGCCGGACAGGCGCACCGGCATGATCAGGTACTTGTACGCCTCGTCCGCCTCGGCGTCGAGCGCGGGCTTGCCGCTCAGCAGCGCCGGCTTGGTGGAGGTCGTGAAGGAGAGCTGGGCGACCGGCGAGTCGATCGCGCTCAGACCGTCGAGCAGGAAGGTCGGGTTGAAGGCGATCGAGATGTCGTCGCCGTCCAGCTGCGCGTCGACCCTCTCCACAGCCTGTGCGTCGTCGCTGGAGCCGGCCTCCAGGATCAGCACGCCCTGCTCGAAGCTCAGCCGGACCGGAGTGTTGCGCTCGGCCACCAGGGCCACGCGCTTCACGGCCTCGACGAAGGGGGCCGTCTCGATCACCGCGACCGAGTTGAACTCGGTGGGGAAGAGCGTCCGGTACTTCGGGAGGTCGCCCTCCAGGAGGCGGGTGGTGGTGCGGCGGCCCGCGCCCTCGAAGCCGATGAGGCCCTCGCCCTTGCCGGAGCCGGAGAGCGCGAGGGTGACGGTGTCGCCGCTGGTGAGGGCCTTGGCGGTGTCCAGGAGGGTCTTCGCGGGCACCAGGGCGACCGCGGAGGCATCCGGGGACTCCGGCTTCCACAGGAACTCGCGGACCGCGAAGCGGTAGCGGTCGGTGGAGGCCAGGGTGACGGTGTCGCCCTCGATCTCGATGCGCACACCGGTGAGGACGGGCAGCGTGTCGTCCCGGCCGGCGGCGATGGCGACCTGCGCGGCGGCGGAGGCGAAGACCTCACCGGGCACGGTGCCGGTCGCGGTGGGCATCTCCGGCAGCGCCGGGTACTCCTCCACGGGCAGGGTGTGGAGGGTGAAGCGGGAGGAGCCGCAGACCACGGTCGCCCGTACACCGTCTGTGGAGATCTCCACGGGACGGTTGGGGAGGGCGCGGCAGATGTCGGCGAGCAGACGGCCGGAGACGAGGACGGTGCCGTCCTCCTCCACCTCGGCCTCGACGGAGACGCGGGCGGAGACCTCGTAGTCGAAGCTCGAGAAGCTCAGGGCGCCGTCCTCGGCCTTCAGCAGGAGGCCCGCGAGAACGGGGGCCGGCGGACGGGCCGGGAGGCTGCGGGCCACCCAGGCCACCGCCTCGGCAAGTACGTCGCGCTCCACCCGGATCTTCACCGGAACCGCCTCCTGCTTGTTGCTGGCTCTTCGTCGACTGCGGGAACCAGTCTGACGTACGCCACCGACACCTGGTGCTGCTCGGGGTCAAGTCGCGACGAGAGCGCGTCGGAGCTCCGGCGCCGAGTTGTCCACACGTCCCACTTCGAAGCGAATTCCGGGCTAACTCTATGTGGGAGTAGTAGTAGGGCCTGTGGAAACCGTGGATAACGTCGTTTTCCCAGGTCAGGCCAAGTTTTTTGTCCACCGACCCTGTGGGTGGAGCCCGTGGACAACCAGGGGTTTCTGTGGACACCCGAAAGTTCTGCACAGCCGGTACACAGGCCATGGGGAGTTCTCCCCAGCGCTGTCCCCAGCTTTTCCCGCGTTCCCCACAGCCCAAACGTCTCCCTTGGTGTGACCGCTTTCACTCGGGCCAGTGAGCGGGGGTGTTTCGTTGCCGAACAGTGGACAGCGGTGTGGAGAAGCTGTGGGCAACCCACCGTCCCCTGTGGGTGGCCGGTGGACAACCGTCGGGCCCGCCTGTGGACGAAAGATTCATCCACAGGCTGTGGAGATCGTTTGCCAACAATTCCACAAGGGGCTGACCTGGGGTGATGATCTGTCACCAGCCCTGCCTGTGGACAGGATCCGGATAACTCGACAGTCCCCACCCTGTGGACGGGAGATCATCCCCCAATCTGTGGAGAACCTGCCACCGGAACGGAGTAATCGAACAGCGGGTGCGCGACCCCCACCTGTTCCCCACCCGTTCGCGAGGGGTGCGCGGCCCGTTCGCGGTGCGCGCGAGGCCTCTTCGCGGGGGTGTACGGCCCGTTTCCCCGTGGGAAGGGCGGCCCGTTTCCCGCGTCCCGGAGCACCGCGGGAAGGCCGAAGGGCGCCCCGGGAGGTGTCCCGGGGCGCCCTTCGGAGAGGCTCTGGAGGGCCCTGCGGCGGGCCCGTGCGTCAGCCGTTCTTGATGCGGTTCGTGAGCTCGGTGACCTGGTTGTAGATGGAGCGCCGCTCCGCCATCAGGGCACGGATCTTCCGGTCCGCGTGCATCACCGTCGTGTGGTCGCGGCCGCCGAACTGCGCGCCGATCTTCGGCAGCGACAGGTCGGTGAGCTCACGGCACAGGTACATGGCGATCTGCCGGGCCGTCACCAGGACACGGCTGCGGGAGGATCCGCAGAGGTCCTCCACGGTCAGACCGAAGTAGTCGGCGGTCGCCGCCATGATCGCGGGAGCGGTGATCTCCGGCGAGCTGTCCTCGCCACCCGGGATCAGGTCCTTGAGGACGATCTCGGTGAGCCCGAGGTCCACCGGCTGCCGGTTGAGGCTCGCGAAGGCCGTCACCCGGATCAGCGCCCCCTCCAGCTCGCGGATGTTCCGCGAGATCCGGGAGGCGATGAACTCCAGTACCTCCGGCGGGGCGTTGAGCTGCTCCTGCACCGCCTTCTTGCGGAGGATCGCGATGCGCGTCTCCAGCTCCGGCGGCTGCACGTCGGTCGTCAGACCCCACTCGAAGCGGTTGCGGAGGCGGTCCTCCAGGGTGACCAGCTGCTTGGGCGGCCGGTCCGAGGACAGCACGATCTGCTTGTTGGCGTTGTGCAGGGTGTTGAAGGTGTGGAAGAACTCCTCCTGCGTCGACTCCTTGCTCGCGAGGAACTGGATGTCGTCGACGAGCAGGATGTCCACGTCGCGGTAGCGCTTGCGGAAGGTGTCGCCCTTGCCGTCGCGGATCGAGTTGATGAACTCGTTGGTGAACTCCTCGGAGCTCACGTACCGCACGCGCGTGCCCGGGTAGAGGCTCCGCGCGTAGTGCCCGATCGCGTGCAGCAGGTGGGTCTTGCCGAGGCCCGACTCCCCGTAGATGAAGAGGGGGTTGTACGCCTTCGCCGGCGCCTCGGCGACCGCGACGGCCGCAGCGTGCGCGAACCGGTTCGAGGAACCGATGACGAAGGTGTCGAAGAGGTACTTGGGGTTCAGCCGGGCGTGCTGCTCGCCCGGGGCGCCGGCGCCGTGCCCGGCGGACGAGGAGCCGTGACCGCCGCCCGGCACTCCGCCCGGTCCGGGGACCGGACCGCCGGGGCGGGGCCCCGGACGCGGGCCGTGGTTCTGGGGGTCGGGCAGCTCGGCGCGCTCCGGCCGCTGCTGCTCGTAGCCGCGGGCGGGCTCGTCGTACCGGGTCTGCCGGGACTGCTCCGGGCCCGTATAAGGGGCGCGCTCCTGGTAGCCGCCGAGCCTCGGCTGCTGCCAGGAGAGGTCCTCCTGGGTGCGCGGCCAGGCGCCGGGATCGGGCCGCTGCGGCTGCTGGTAGTCCGGATAGGCCGGGCGCGCGGTGGGCAGGCCGTCGTCGGGCAGCGGCCGGTGGCCGTAGCCGTCGTACTTCTCGTACGGCTCGGGCTGCGGGCGCTCGTCGTACCGGTGCTGCTGCGACTGGTGCGACTGCTGCACCGGGGGCGCCGGCGGCGCCGGCGGCGTCGGCTCGCCGACGGAGTCGTCGACGGTGATCGCGATCCGGATCGGCCGGCCGCACTCACGGCTGAGGGTCTCGCTGATCAGCGGGGCCAGCCGGCCCTCCAGGACCCGCTTGCCCCATTCGTTGGGGACGGCGAGCAGGGCCGTGTCCGCGACCAGGGCGAGCGGCTGGCACCGCTCGATCCACTGCTTGTCCTTCGGCTCGATCCCCTGCTGGCCCTCGGCGAGCAACTGCTCGAGGACGCGTGGCCACACTGCGGCAAGATCAGCTGGTACGTCAGCCACAGGGCACGCTTTCTCGCAGGTCCCACGATGGTGTGGTTCTCGGGGACGGTGGGTCGAAGTCCGTGAGGACGGGTCCGGTGAGGACAGGTGAGGACAGAACGGCAAAAGAATGTGGAGACCGTCCACGGTAGTCGGGCCGGATGACGTGGTTCAAGTTGTTGTCCACAGCCTGTGCACAATGGGGGGTGGCGACAGGTCGGTTTGACCGGATGGCGTAGCCGCGCGTACCGTAACCAGGTCGAGTTGTCGATGGCTGCTGCCGCCTGCCTCCGATGGGCAAAGATCACGGTCAGTGATCGTGAAGCGGTGCACTCGGGCGTATTGCGAGCTACTCGTGGGCGCACGGTGACAGCCAGGCGATGTCCCGCCATCTACGAATCATTTCTGGAGCCCCCGAGTGAGCAAGCGCACCTTCCAGCCGAACAACCGTCGTCGCGCGAAGACCCACGGCTTCCGCCTGCGCATGCGCACGCGCGCCGGCCGAGCCATCCTTGCGAACCGCCGTTCCAAGGGTCGCTCTGAGCTGTCCGCCTGATCTGCTTAACAGGTCATGACGTGCTGCCTACCGAGAATCGGCTGAGGCGGCGCGAGGACTTCGCAACCGCGGTACGCCGAGGTCGCCGGGCCGGTCGCCCGCTCCTCGTCGTCCACCTACGCAGCGGTGCAACGAACCCGCACGCGCCTGGGGAGAGCGCTCCCCCGACGCGTGCGGGTTTCGTCGTGAGCAAAGCCGTGGGTGGTGCGGTCGTACGCAACCAGGTCAAGCGTCGCCTGCGCCATCTCGTACGCGACCGCCTCACCGAGCTGCCCCCCGGTAGCCTGGTGGTCGTACGGGCGTTGCCCGGAGCCGGCGACGCCGACCACGCACAGCTGGCCCGAGACCTGGACGCCGCTCTCCAGCGGCTGCTGGGAGGGGGCACGCGATGAAGTACCCGCTGCTGGCTCTCATCAAGCTGTACCAGTGGACGATCAGCCCTCTCCTGGGCCCCGTCTGCCGGTACTACCCGTCGTGTTCCCACTACGGATTCACGGCCATCGACCGGCATGGCGCGATCAAGGGCACGGCCCTGACCGCCTGGCGCATCCTGCGGTGCAACCCGTGGTCGCCCGGCGGTGTGGATCACGTCCCCGCGCGCAAGCGGCCCCGCTGGCACGAGATGCTGCGGAACGCGCTGCGCGGCGACAAGGGCGGGTCCCCCGCCGAGACGAGCCCGGCCGCCGAGACCTCGCCCAATGCTCAAGGAGCCTGATTAGTGGACACGATTGCCAGTCTGTTCAGCTTCATCACCTGGCCCGTTTCCTGGGTCATCGTCCAGTTCCACAAGGTGTACGGGGCGGTCTTCGGCCCCGACACGGGCTGGGCCTGGGGCCTGTCCATCGTGTCCCTCGTGGTGCTGATCCGTATCTGTCTGATTCCGCTGTTCGTCAAGCAGATCAAGTCGACGCGGAACATGCAGGCGCTCCAGCCGAAGATGAAGGCGATCCAGGAGCGCTACAAGAGCGACAAGCAGCGTCAGTCCGAAGAGATGATGAAGCTGTACAAGGAGACGGGTACCAACCCGCTCTCCTCGTGCCTTCCCATCCTGGCGCAGTCGCCCTTCTTCTTCGCCCTCTACCACGTGCTCTCCGCGATCGCCTCGGGCAAGACGATCGGCGTCATCGACGAGCCGCTGCTCGAGAGCGCCCGTCAGGCGCACATCTTCGGCGCTCCGCTCGCCGCGAAGTTCACGAACTCCGCCGCCGAGGTCGCCGCGCTCAACGCCTCGCTGACCGATGTCCGCATCGTCACCGCGGTCATGATCATCATGATGTCGGCCTCGCAGTTCTTCACCCAGCGCCAGCTGATGATGAAGAACGTCGACCTCTCGGTGAAGACCCCGTACATGCAGCAGCAGAAGATGCTGATGTACATCTTCCCGGTGATCTTCGCCGTCATGGGCATCAACTTCCCCGTCGGTGTCCTCGTCTACTGGCTGACCACCAACGTGTGGACCATGGGCCAGCAGATGTACGTGATCAACCAGAACCCGACCCCGGGCAGCAAGGCGCAGGACTCCTACCTGCAGCGCCTGCTGAAGAGCGTCACGCAGCACGGTGAGGTCCGCGGCCGCCGCCGGAAGAACGTCGTCAAGGTGATCGTCGCCAAGGGCAGCGACCGCAACGAGAACGAGCGCCGCTTCTTCGTGGGCCTCTCCAAGGCCGGCTTCGCCGCCCAGGCCGACGGCACCGTGATCAAGGGCGACACGCTCGTGGCCGAGGCCGAGGGCGGTGCCGCCGCCAGGCGTCAGCAGCCCAAGCGCCAGACCAAGGCCCAGCGCCAGGCCTCCGGTGCTCAGCACCCCCTGGCGAAGGACACCGAGGACGGCGACGAGCCGGCAGCCGAAGCGGCGACCCCCTCGCTCGAGAAGAAGCCCCAGGCCCCGGCCACCACCGAGGCCGAGGACGCGACGCCGGCCGACAAGCCCCAGCGTCCGAGCCGAGCCAACTCCGGCGGTTCCCGCCAGGGCAAGTCCGGTCAGGGTCAGCGCAAGGGCCAGCAGCGGCCCAAGCACCCGTCCTCCAAGAAGTAAGCCCTCCCAGAAGCTAGAAGGAGTCATCCGTGACGGAAGGCACCACCTCCGCCGCCGCCGAGGGTGGCGACACCCTGACCCGCCTGGAGCAGGAGGGTGAGATCGCGGCCGACTACCTCGAGGGCCTGCTCGACATCGCCGACCTGGACGGCGACATCGACATGGACGTCGAGGCGGACCGGGCCGCGGTCTCGATCATCAGCGACTCCAGCAGCCGCGACCTCCAGAAGCTCGTGGGTCGCGACGGTGAGGTCCTGGAGGCGCTCCAGGAGCTGACCCGACTCGCCGTGCACCGCGAGACCGGTGACCGCAGCCGTCTGATGCTCGACATCGGCGGCTTCCGGGCCAAGAAGCGTGCCGAGCTGGCCGAGCTGGGTGCCAAGGCCGCGGCCGAGGTGAAGGCCTCGGGCGAGCCGGTCAAGCTGGACCCGATGACGCCGTTCGAGCGCAAGGTCGTGCACGACGCGATCGCCGCCGCCGGTCTGCGCAGCGAGTCCGAGGGCGAGGAGCCGCAGCGCTTCGTCGTCGTGCTCCCGGCCTGACCCCTCACGTAGTGTCGGCCCCGTCTGTTCGCAGGCGGGGCCGATCTTTGTCAGCCTTGATAGTCAGCCACCACAGCGCGCTCGCACGCCGGGCGTGCGGTACGGAAGGACGGTTCCCGTGACGGAGGCAGCGGAGCTCCCCGAGGCGCCGGAGCAGGCGCGGACAGTCTTCGGTGAGTACTTCCCGGAGGCCGTGCGGTACGCGGAGCTCCTCGCGGACGCGGGTGTGAAGCGGGGGCTGATCGGCCCGCGCGAGGTCCCTCGTCTCTGGGAACGCCACCTGCTGAACTGCGCCGTCCTCTCGGAGGTCGTCCCCGAGGGCGTCACCGTCTGCGACGTGGGCTCGGGCGCCGGTCTGCCCGGCATCCCCCTGGCCCTGGTCCGGCCCGACCTCAAGATCACGCTCCTTGAGCCGCTCCTGCGCAGGACGAACTTCCTCCAGGAGGTCGTCGAGCTGCTGGGCCTGGACCACGTGACCGTGGTCCGGGGGCGCGCGGAGGAGATGCTCGACAAGATCACGCCCGTGCACGTGGTGACCGCCCGCGCCGTGGCGCCGCTCGACCGGCTGGCCGGCTGGGGCGTTCCCCTGCTGCGCCCGTACGGAGAGATGCTGGCGCTCAAGGGCGACACCGCCCAGGAGGAGATCGACGGTGCTCGCGCCGCGCTCTCCAAGCTCGGTGTGGTGGGGACCCAGGTCCTTCAGGTCGGTGAGGGCGTCGTCGACCCGATGTCGACGGTCGTCCGGGTGGAGGTCGGAGAGAGCCCCGGTGGCGTGCGGTTCGCTGCCAAGCGCGCCAAGGCGGCCCGGACGAGCAAGACCCGCCGACGCCGCTGAGCGTCGCATTCGTCCCATTTCGGAGTGTCGACCGGTCCCGGCCGGGTGGCGGGGGCATGGTGTTTCACGTGAAACGTCGCTCACTGCTGCAGGGGATCATCAGCCGCGGTCGCGCGGCTGCCACGCCCAGGGACCGTAGACCCCGTGTGAAGCCACCCGTGAGGGTTACGGAGCTGTCCACAGAGGTGGATTCACCCACAGAACCACCGACCTCGCTGGTTCGCGACCCCGAAAGCATGGCAGGCTCTGCTCATCGCGAGCCTGAAGCCGAGGAGAGTGAATCCTTGCGGTCCGACGCCAACATCGCGGGACCGATGACCGATCCGGTCCCCGGTCCCCGAACCGAATCGGCGGGGGAGGATGTTTCACGTGAAACACCGCCCCCGATGGACGACACCCCCATCGGTCGTGCTGCCCAGCTGGCAGTAGAGGCGCTGGGTCGTGCAGGTGAGGGACTTCCCCGCCCGGCACAGACCCGCGTGATGGTCGTCGCCAATCAGAAAGGCGGCGTGGGCAAAACGACCACGACGGTCAACCTTGCCGCGTCCCTGGCCCTGCACGGTGCCCGGGTCCTCGTCATCGACCTGGACCCGCAGGGCAACGCCTCGACGGCGCTCGGCATCGACCACCACGCCGAGGTCCCCTCGATCTACGACGTCCTGGTGGACAGCAAGCCGCTGTCCGACGTGGTGCAGCCGGTCATGGACGTCGAGGGGCTCTTCTGCGCCCCCGCCACCATCGACCTCGCCGGTGCGGAGATCGAGCTGGTGTCGCTGGTGGCGCGCGAGAGCCGCCTCCAGCGGGCGATCCAGGCCTATGAGCAGCCGCTGGACTACATCCTGATCGACTGCCCGCCCTCGCTCGGCCTCCTCACGGTCAACGCCATGGTGGCCGGCGCCGAGGTGCTGATCCCGATCCAGTGCGAGTACTACGCGCTGGAAGGCCTGGGACAGCTCCTCCGGAACGTCGACCTGGTCCGAGGGCACCTCAACCCGGGGCTCCACGTCTCGACGATCCTGCTCACCATGTACGACGGCAGGACGAGGCTCGCCTCGCAGGTCGCCGACGAGGTGCGCAGCCACTTCGCCGAGGAGGTGCTGCGGACCAGCATTCCGAGGTCCGTCCGCATCTCGGAGGCACCGAGCTACGGACAGACGGTCCTCACCTACGACCCGGGCTCCAGCGGCGCCCTGTCGTACCTCGAAGCGGCCCGAGAGATCGCCCTGCGGGGGGTTGCCGTGCAGTACGACCCGCAGCACGCCCATGCAGGGCACCAGAACAACCAGCGCAGCATGTCGGAGGGGATCCAGTGAGCGAGCGACGTAGGGGATTGGGGCGTGGGCTCGGTGCGCTGATTCCCGCTGCTCCCCAGGAGCGACAGGTGGAGCGCGGGGTGGCCGCCGCGAAGCTGGCGACGCTGCCGCAGAGCCCACAGGCTCCCGAGTCGTCGCCGGCGTGGAATGAGCCCGAGCCCGTGGCCCTGCCGGAGCCTCCTGCCGGTGCCTACTTCACCGAGCTTCCGATCGATGCCATCGTTCCCAACCGGCATCAGCCCCGTGAGGTCTTCGACGAGGATGCGCTGGCCGAGCTTGTCACCTCCATCAAGGAGGTCGGCCTGCTCCAGCCCGTGGTCGTCCGCAAGGTCGAGGCCGACCGCTACGAGCTCGTCATGGGTGAGCGTCGTCTGCGGGCGTCGACGACGGCGGGTCTGGAGCGGATTCCGGCGATCGTCCGGGACACCGACGACGAGAAGATGCTCCTGGACGCACTCCTGGAGAACCTCCACCGGGCTCAGCTGAACGCGATCGAAGAGGCCCACGCCTACGAGCAGCTGCTCAAGGACTTCGGCTGCACGCACGACCAGCTCGCGGAGCGGATCGGGCGTTCCCGTCCGCAGATCTCCAACACGCTGCGCCTGCTGCGTCTCTCGTCGCCGGTCCAGCGCCGGGTCGCCGCCGGGGTGCTCTCGGCCGGCCACGCGCGGGCCCTGCTCGGTGTGGAGGACCCGGAGGCCCAGGACAAGCTGGCGTACCGGATCGTCTCCGAGGGCCTGTCGGTCCGCAGCGTCGAGGAGATCGTGAGCCTCATGGGCTCCGAGGAGCCCGCGTCCGCGGTCAAGCCGAAGGGGCCGCGTGCCGGTGCCCGGGTCTCGCCCGCGCTGACGGACCTCGCTTCCCGTCTCTCGGACCGCTTCGAGACGCGAGTGAAGGTCGACCTGGGGCAGAAGAAGGGCAAGATCGTCGTCGAGTTCGCCTCGATGGACGACCTGGAGCGGATCCTCTCGACCCTGGCTCCCGGCGAGGGTCGGGTCATGGACCAGAAGAACGCCGAGGGCTGACCTCCTCACCGCTCGCCGAGGCCGCTCAGGGCGGGCCGTGTTCCGATCTTCATCGGAACACGGCCCGCCCTTTGCCTATGAGCGGTATCGCCCCGATCGCCCGATCGATACGATTCCGAGAGGCGTATCCGTGCGCGATGGCGAGGGAAACGAGGAGCAGTCGTGGGGCGTCGGCTCGTACCGCTCACCCTGGACAACCTTCCGGATCTCCCCAAGCGGTGTCGCTCCTGTGTCTTCTGGGAGCTCGACCCGGTCAGCGGTGAGGCGGCGGTGAAAGCGGGGCGCCCGGAAGTGGAGAAGGAGGCCTGGATCTCGGCCGTTCTCCTGGAGTGGGGCTCCTGCGGCCGCGTGGTCTATGTCGACGAGGTGCCGGTCGGTTACGTCCTCTACGCTCCCCCGGCCTATGTCCCGCGCTCGACGGCTTTCCCGACGAGTCCCGTGGCGGCGGACGCCGTCCAACTGATGACGGCGTGGATCATGCCCGGCTATCAGGGCCAGGGGCTGGGGCGTGTGGTGGTGCAGACCGTCGCCAAGGACGTGATGAGGCGGGGCTTCAAGGCGATAGAGGCGTTCGGGGACGCCCGGTGGAAGGAGCCGGCCTGTGTGCTGCCGGCCGAGCACCTTCTCGCGGTGGGCTTCAAGACGGTCCGCCCGCATCACGCGTTCCCCCGGCTGAGACTGGACCTGAGGACGACGCTCTCCTGGAAGGAGGACGTCGAGATGGCCCTGGACCGCCTGCTCGGCGCCGTGCAGAAGGAGCCCGCGCTGCGGCCCCTCTAGGGCGTGTCGTCACACTCTCTAGCTCCGGTGCACGAGAACGGCCCGCCCCCTGTCGGGGACGGGCCGTTTCTGTTTCACGTGAAACATACGACGTGCGTCAGGCGGTGAAGGGCTCCAGGTCGCGCAGGATCGCGGCCTTCGGCTTGGCGCCGACGATGGTCTTGACGACCTCGCCGCCCTGGTAGACGTTGAGCGTCGGGATCGACATGACGCCGTACTTGGCAGCCGTGGCCGGGTTCTCGTCGATGTTGAGCTTCACGACCTCGATCTCGCCGTGCTCGGCGGCGATGGCCTCCAGCGACGGGGCGATCTGGCGGCACGGACCGCACCAGGCGGCCCAGAAGTCCACGAGGACGGGCTTGTCGCTCTTGAGGACAACGTCATCGAAGTCTGCGTCGGTCACGTTCTTCAGGGCGCCGGCCACGGCGGCCTCCTTCATTCGCGGGGTGTGGTGGAGAGAGACGGGGGGTCAGACCGCGGGGGTCTCGGCCAGCTTCTCGCTGTCGGCGAGGGCGGCCAGGAAGCGCTCGGCGTCCAGCGCGGCGGAGCAGCCGGTGCCGGCGGCCGTGATGGCCTGACGGTAGGTGTGGTCGACGACATCGCCGGCGCCGAAGACGCCCGTGAGGTTGGTGCGCGTCGAGGGGGCGGCGACCTTGAGGTAGCCCTCCTCGTCCAGGTCCAGCTGGCCCTTGAAGAGCTCGGTGCGCGGGTCGTGGCCCACGGCGATGAAGAGGCCCGTGACGGCGAGCTCGCGCGTCGCACCGGTCTTGGTGTCGCGCAGGGTCAGGCCGCTGAGCTTCTGCTCACCGTGGATCTCGGTGACCTCGCTGTCCCAGGCGAAGGAGATCTTCGGGTCGGCGAAGGCGCGGTCCTGCATGGCCTTGGAGGCGCGCAGGGCGTCGCGGCGGTGGACGATCGTGACGGACTTGGCGAAGCGCGAGAGGAAGGTCGCCTCCTCGATCGCGGTGTCGCCGCCGCCGACCACGGCGATGTCCTGGTCCTTGAAGAAGAACCCGTCGCAGGTGGCGCACCAGGAGACTCCGCGACCGGAGAGCGCGTCCTCGTTCGGGAGGCCGAGCTTGCGGTGCTGGGAACCGGTGGTGACGATCACGGCCTTGGCGCGGTGCACGGTGCCGGCGGTGTCGGTGACCGTCTTGATCTCACCGGTCAGGTCGACGGCGATGACATCGTCCGGGACCAGCTCGGCGCCGAAGCGCTCGGCCTGGGCGCGCATGTTGTCCATGAGGTCCGGGCCCATGATGCCGTCACGGAAGCCGGGGAAGTTCTCGACCTCGGTCGTGTTCATCAGGGCGCCACCGGCGGTGACGGCTCCCTCGAAGACCAGGGGCTTGAGGGCCGCTCGGGCCGTGTAGAGCGCAGCGGTGTACCCCGCGGGACCGGAGCCGATGATGATCACATTACGGACGTCGCTCACGGGTTTCTTCCTCGTCTCTGCAGACTTGCCACTGCCTACGGGGGCGGTTGTCTCGGTCGCTCTCACCCCACCCAACGGATCCTAAGGGGCGTACATTCCCGAGACCGCCGCGCGGCACCGCAGCCGGACGAAGAGCGAGGTCAGGAGCGGGGATACGTCTGGCTCACCAGGAGGTCGGCGGCCGGGCCTCCGGTCTTCGCGGGCCGGTCGGCGCAGGAGGCGTCGAGGACGTAGGCCTGGACCCGGCTGCTGTCCGCCGGATCCGACAGGACGAGCAGGTAGGCGGGCGTCCCCTGGTATTCGCCCCGCTCGTGGCCCAGCACCCCGTCGGTCCGGCCGGTACCGGCCAGGACGCAGGCGGGGACGTCGGTCCCTCCGTTGCGCCGGGAGGTGGTGCCGTCGGTCTCTGCGGACATCGATTCGGGCCCGACCCCCTGGGGTGTCTTGGGCGAGCGGCTCTCGTTCAGGAGGGCGTCGACGCGCTCCTCGACGGGAGCGCCGGAGAACGGACTGAGGGGGGCGCTCGCGAGCGCTTCGGCCTTCTTGGTGCTGCTGTCGGCACGGCCGGCGGTCACGTTGCCGGTCTGGGTCACGTACAGGCTCGTACCGAGGACCGCGGCTGCGAACGCGGCGCCGATCGAGGAGAGCAGCGCGATGCGGCGACGTCGGCGCGCACGGGGGCGGCCGGGACCCGTGCCGGCGCGGGGGTGTCCGGCAGGGCGGTCCGTCGCCGGTGACGAAGCTGCGGTCCCGTCGGAGGGGCGCGATGTTTCACGTGAAACGGGGGTGTCGCTCTGTGGGGAAGTGGCGTTGAGGAGGGCCTCCGCGGCCAGAGCGGCGTCGATCCGCCCCGCGATCTCGGCGGGCATCCGCGGCGGGCCCGGCAAGGTACCGAGCAGGCCCCGGATCTCGTCGAGGGAGGACCGCACGTCGGCACAGAGGGGACAGCCGTCCAGGTGCCGTCGTACGGCCGCCGAGCGGGTGGGTGACAGCAGCCCCTCGGTCAGGTCGGAGATCTCCGAGACGTCCGGGTGCTGTGTGGTGTCGGCCCTGTCGGCCGTGGAAGTCACGTGCGCCCACCTCCGCCCTTCACAGCAGCTGGATCTGTCGGTCCGGTCTCCGTCGGTCCCGGCACCACCGGTGGGACGGATGTCCCCGGCGTCCGGTTCCTTCCCCCTTCGGCGGTCTCGTTACCCACGGTGTCGGCGCGCAGATGAGTGACCAGCGGAAGGAGGCGTGCCCGCCCGCGCGCGCACCGGCTCTTCACGGTCCCGGTGGGAACGCCGAGGATACGGGCTGCCTCGGCGACCGGGTATCCCTGCATGTCGACGAGGACCAGCGCGGCGCGCTGGTCCTCGGGGATCGCCGCGAGGGCGCCGAGCACCTGACGGTGGAGATCGTGGCGCTCCACCGGTGCCTCGGCCGATTCGTGCGGGTCGAGGAGCTGCTCGAAGCGGTCGGTGTCGTCGACGGGCGAGGTCTTGCGGGAAGCGGCCTTGCGTACCCGGTCGAGGCAGGCGTTCACGGTGATGCGGTGGAGCCAGGTCGTGACGGCCGACTGGCCGCGGAAGGTGTGGGCGGCCCGGAAGGCGGAGATCAGCGCGTCCTGGACCGCGTCAGCGGCTTCCTCGCGGTCCCCCAGGGTCCGCAGGGCCACCGCCCAGAGCCGGTCACGGTGACGCCGCACCAGCTCACCGAAGGCGTCCGGGTCTCCGGCGACATGGCGGGCCAGAAGTTCCTGGTCGTCCGTGGCGTCGTCCATCGGTCGGTCCAACGGTGAGCCCCCTCCCCTGGTCGTCAGCCCATGACCTTGACTTCGGTCAGCTGGCCGCGGAACTCACCGTCGGTGAGGGGCAGCTCCGTCAACCAGACCAGAACGTAGCGGGTCGTGACCTGCTTGGTGAGCTTCAACTTCACGTCGCTGCCCCTGTCCGATGCCTGGGTGGTGAAACCTTCGGCCGTGGACGGTGCCGAGGAGGCGCCCGCGGGTGCCGTGCGGACCTCCACCTTCGTGTCCCCGACGAACGACAGGTCGACCGAGCTGACCTTCTGGTCCGAGCCCAGGTCCAGCACGATGCCGACGCCGGTCTTCAGGTTGCCGAACTGCGCGGTGGTGTAGTTCTTGGTGTGCCAGAAGGTGCTCGGGTCCCCGTCGTAGGCGTTCGCCACGGACTCGGGGTACTCCTCCCCGTTGCCCCCGGGGGGCGGGTCGAAGTCGTCGGCGGACGCGATGGCGATCGGCTTCGGCGCCGCGGGCTTCTCGTCGGCCGAGGGGTGGACTATGGGGGTGTCCTTCTTGGGCTCCGGCTTGAGGAGCTGGTCGGCGATCTGCCAGCTGCCGAGGCCCAGTGCGGCGATCAGCAGGGCCGAGACGACCCACTTCAGCGCCTTGCCCGTGCGGCTCTGGAGCGGCGGCGGGGGGATGACGAGCGGCTGCGTGACCATGGGACGTGCCTGAGGACGTCCGTAGGTGCCCTGCTGGTAGGTGGTGTGCTGGTACTCGGGCGGGGCGATGAACTCCGGCTCCGGCGGACGGACGCGGGGCATCGCCGCCACAGCCTTGGCCAGTTCGTCCGGGGTCGTGCAGGGCGGTTCCTGACGCGAGGCGGTGGCCCCGTCGTTCGCCAGGGCCCGCATGGCGATCTCGGAGAGGCCCCGGTGGACGCCGGCGCGGACCTGGTCCGGCGGCAGCAGCCCCACGCCCTTGGGAAGGCCGGAGAGGCCGTAGGCGTCGCTGTCGTACGGCCAGCGCTGGGTCAGCGCGGCGTACAGCAGGGCTCCGATCGCCTCGGTGTCGTTGCGCTGCGGACGCTCGGCGGTGATGCCGCGCAGGGCGGCGTTCACGGCCAGGCCGCGGATCCGGTACTGCCCCGTGGAGCTCCGCAGGACGGCGCTCGGGGTCAGCCGGAGGTGCGCGAGGCCCTCGCGGTGGGCGGCTGCCATGGCCTGGGAGACCTGGGTGACGAGCTGGTAGGCGTCGTGGGGCTCCAGCGGGCCGGCCGCGAGCAGCGCGGTCAGCTCGGTGGAGTCCGGCAGCCACTCGTGCACCACGTACACGAGGTCGTTCTCCTCGACGGCGTCGAGGACCTGGACGAACCGGGGATCGCCGAGGAGCGCCGAGGACCGGGCTGCGGCGAGGACCGACCGGGCCCGGGGGTGGTCGGCCGGCAGCAGGTGGACCCCGACCGCGCGGCGCAGCTTCTCGTCGACGGCGCGCCAACTGCTGAAGCCGTCCAGACGGGTGACGCATTCCTCGAGCCGGTAGCGTCTGGCCAGTTTGTGGCCGCTGTGCAGCTCGGGTGCCGTGATCGAGGGCTGTTCGCCGCTCTGTCGTTCGACCGCCTTGTTCTCCATGGCCTCGGCGGTCTTGCCCGCCACCTTCTGGTCTTCCGCCACCCCGTCGGTCGCGGCCGTGTCCGCCTTGGCGGTCAGCGGGTCGTCACCGCTGTTGTCGGCCACGTCGACGGCAGCCGTGCTACGTTCCGCCACCGTCGTTCCTGCCTCCCCATCCGTTGCGTCAGATCCAACAGCCAAGCCAATTGTGCCCACAGTCGGACGCTATGCACGACACGCGGATCCCGTCGATGGTTGTGCGGGCCCGCCGGGTTCAGCGTCCCAGGCGTCCGCGGACCATACCGACCAGGGTGTTCAGCTCCGCGATCCGCATGCGCTTCGCGGCGACGAAGAAGACGCCGAGGAGCACCGCACCGCCGACGACGAGCGCGACCAGCGAGCCCAGGGCGCCCTCCCCCAGCAGCTTCAGCAGACCGAAGCCGACGGCGCCGGCGACGACCGCGGCGGGCACGGAGGCCATGCAGAGGCGGGCGTAGGTCCGCAGCACGTGGGTGCCGTCCAGGTCGCCGCCCAGACGCTTGCTGAGCCGCCGCCACGCGATGCCGACGCCGACCGCGTAGGCGAGGCCGTAGGAGGCGGCCATGCCGACCACGGCCCACTGGGCGGGCAGGACGACGTAGCAGAGGGCGGAGGCGGCCGCGTTGACGGCGGCGACGATCACCGTGTTGTAGAAGGGCGTCCGGGTGTCCTCGTAGGCGTAGAAGCCGCGGAGCACGACGTACTGGACGGAGTACGGGATCAGACCGAGGCCGAAGGCCATCAGGATGAAGCCCATGCCCTGGGCGGCCTCGATGCCGCTGGAGGCGTAGAGCAGGGTGCACATCGGGACGCCGAGCGCCAGGAAGGCGAAGGAGACCGGGACGATCGCGACGGCGGAGTTCCGCAGGCCCTGCGAGATGTCGTCCCGGACGGCGCCCGGGTCGTCGTCGTGGGCGGCGCGGGAGATCCGCGGCAGCAGGGCGGCCATGACGGAGACCGTGATGATGGCCTGCGGCATGCCCCAGATCAGCTGGGCGTTCGAGTACGCGAGGAAGCCGGCGCCGTTCTTCCCGGACGCCTCACCGGCGGCGGTGGCGAGCTGGGTGACGACCAGGACGCCCGCCTGGTTGGCAAGGACGAAGAGGACCGTCCACTTGGCCAGCTTGACCGTCTTGCCGAGCCCGTGGCCCTTCCAGTCGAAGCGGGGCCGGAAGCGGAAGCCGGTCTCGCGCAGGTACGGGATCATCGCCAGGGCCTGGACGACGAGGCCGAGCAGGGTGCCGATGCCAAGCAGGCGGATGCCGTCGTCCGGAATGGTCTGCACGCCCATGTGGGACTCGGCGGAGGTGCCGTAGACCCAGATGAAGAGGCCGAAGGTGACGATCATGACGATGTTGTTCAGGACCGGGGTCCACATCATCGCGCCGAACTTGCCGCGGGCGTTGAGGATCTGGCCCATCACCACGTGCACGCCCATGAAGAAGATCGTGGGCAGGCAGTAGCGGGCGAAGGTCACGGCCACGCTGTTGGCCGCGGCGTCGTCGGCGATGGTGTTCGACATCAGCCGGATCAGCAGCGGCGCCGCGAAGACGGCCAGCGCCACGATGAGGCCGAGCGCCACCATGACGAGGGTGAGCAGGCGGTTGGCGTACGCCTCGCCGCCGTCCTCGTCGTTCTTCATCGAGCGGACGAGCTGCGGGACGAAGACCGAGTTGAGGCCGCCGCCGACGGTGAGGATGTAGATCATCGTCGGCAGGGTGTAGGCGATGGTGAAGGTGTCACCGAGCAGGGCGGCACCGAGCGCACCGGTGATCACCAGGCTGCGGACGAAGCCGGTGAGCCGGGAGACCAGGGTGCCGGCCGCCATCACGGCGCTCGACTTCAGCAGCCCGGAGGCGCGGCCCGACTTCTTCGGGGCGGGCGCGGGCAGCGGGTCCGGCTCCGGGGCGGGCGGCGGCACCTGGCCGGGCGCCTGCTGGTCCCGGTACAGGTGCGCGAACGCGTCCGGCTCGGGGGTCTCCTCACCGGCCCGGGTGACCAGGTCGTCGACCCCGGTGAACTGGACCGTGCGCGCGTCGTCGCCGTACGGCAGGTGGCGCGAGGGTCCGTCCGGCTCGGGCGCCGGCGTCTGTGCCCACACCCGGGGGTCGGGGGCGTGCTGCGGCGCGGCCGGCTGCTGGTAGAGCGCGTGCGGGTCCTGGTAGGTGCCGGGCGGGGGCGGCGGGTGCGCGGCGCGGTCGTACAGCGCCTCGGTCACCGGGTCCTGCGCGGACAGGTCCTGGGCCCGGTACGGGTCGTGGGCGAAGGCGTCCTGGACGTAGGGGTCCTGCGGGTACTGGTCCTGCGCGTACTGCTCCGGGGCGTACGGGTTCTGCCCGTAGGGGTCCTGCTGCCCCTGCGGGCCAGGGGCGCCCTGCTGCGGGGGCGGCACCGGCGGGTGGCCGGCACCGGGAGGCACGTCGGGCGTCCCACCGGACGGCGCCGGGCCGCCCGGGCCCTGGCCGCGGTCACCGTCGTACGGCGCGTTCATGGTTACCCCACCTCATCGTCCCCGGCCGACCGGCCACGACATCGCTCAACGGTCCACTTTCTCACCCGGGCCCGACGGGTCGCCGCTTTCGTGCCCGGTGTCCGGTGTCGGGTCACTCGGCTGCACGGGTTCGTCCCCGTCGGACCCCCGCTCGCGCGGGGCGTCCTCACGGGGCTCCGGCACGGCGTCGTCCGCGGCGGCGTCGCCCTCGTCGCTCCCGGCTGTCTCGTCGCTCTCGGCGCCGTCGGCGGCCTCGGCCGCCTCCGCCTCGGCGTTCCGGGCGGCCACGCGCTTGCGCTGGCTGTACATGCGGACACCGGCGAGCACCAGGAGGAGGACGCCACCGGCGATCACCAGCATCACCGTGGGAGTGATCTCGGAGACCCGCACGGTGAAGTTCATCGGCTGCCCGTACGGGGTGCCGTCCTCGGTGTAGAGCTGGGCCGTCATCGGCACCTGGCCGTTGACGTTGGCCGAGGCGCTGAACTTCACCGACTGGCTGTGCCCGCCGCCGACCTTCACCGGGAGCTCGGCGTACCTCTCGCCGTTCAGCTCCAGCCGGTTCTTGTTGCCGGAGGTGAGGCGCAGCTTCAGGTGTTCCACGCCCTGCAACAGCTTGTTCTGGACGGTGACCGGGATGGTCGCGCTGCGGCCGGAGAGCGTGAGGTCCGACTTGTCGACCAACTGGACGCCGTTGGTGAGGCTCTGTAGATAGTCCAGGACGTTGTTGCGGTAGATCGCCGCCGCCCGGGCCTCACCGCGCCAGGAGGTCGACATCTCGCGGTTGATCGCGTTGCCGAAGGGCGTCACGACGCGTTCCGACTGGGTCAGGATGACCTTGAAGTCGTTGAGCTCGTCCCGTGTCGTCTTCATGTCACGGAAGGCCTGCACCGGGAGCTCCCGGTCGCGCAGCCGCTTCGGGTAGCGGGAGCTGCTCGGCACCGTGGTGGAGGCGTCCGGGTCCGGCTTGGCCGCGGCGGCCGCGAGGAGGTCGCTGGGCTGGCTCCAGCGGCGTCCGGAGAGGCCGCCCAGGGCGGTCGCCATGGAGTGCGCCTGGGCGACGGTTGGCATCCGCTGCGGGGCGACCACGACGCTCCGCTGGTCCTCCGGCTGCTCCAGGGTGATCGCGAGCGTCTGCGCGAGGAACTCCTGGACCGCGAGCGTGGAGCGCTCCGCGCGGACCATGTCCCCCTCGAAGGCGGTGGACAGCAACGCGTCGCTCACGACGGCCGTGGTGCTGCCGTTGCCGAGCGGGCGGGCGGCCGTGGGCGTGTAGGCGAGGTCGTCGCGGACGCTGTCGCTGCGGGCGATCACCTTGTCGGCGCCGGCCGAGGTCGCGACCGCCACGATGGAGGGGTCCACGGCCCCGTCGGCGGGCCAGGCGAAGTCCGTGGAGGCCTCGACGTGGAGGACGGTCTCGACCGTCATCCCGGCCAGGGCGGTCGCCGACTGGAGGTGACCCAGGGAGCCGGGCACGTCCCTGCCCCGATGGGCGAGGGAGGCCAGGTCCGGGTCGGCGAAGGGGAGGGCGACGACCTTGTGCCCCTGCACCGCCTTCTCCAGGGCGTCCAGCCAGCGCTCGGCGACGGCCTGGTTCCTGCCGGGGACGTCCAGGGCGGTGCCGTCCTTGACCCGGTAGCCGTTGGCCATGGCGTCGACCGAGGCCAGCAGGTCCGGGTCGACCACCCAGGTGACCGGAAGGTCCTTGCCCAGCGCGACCATCTCGTCCAGGCGCCCGCCCGGGCGCAGCTCGGCCGCCAGGTCGTCGTCCTCGAAGACCGGGGTCTGCTGGTCGTCCGTGGCCGTCTGCGCCGAGACGTGCGCCGAGCCGATCAGCGGCCACAGGTAGGTGAGCTGGGTCTTCTTCTCGGTCGCCTCGGGCTGGTACGGCAGGAACGTCCGCTCGATGCCGAGCACCCGGTCGTACGGCCGGTCCGAGGTCTGCCCGTTGAGGGAGACGCCCAGCTGGTAGACGCCCTCGTCCTCGATCCCGAGGTCGGCGACGGGCACGGAGAGCGAGAAGTCCGAGCTCAGGCCCGCGCCCAGTCGGTCGATCTTGACGGCGGGACCGTCGTCGAGGGGAGCGGGATCCCTGTCTCCCCGGAAGCCGGTGCGCCCCGTGACCTGCGCGATCTCGCTACGGCTCGTCATCCTCGGCCCGACGCGCAGGTTCACGGTCGCGTCGGTGACGGCCTTCTTGCCCCGGTTGGTCACCGTGCCGGTGACGGTGACGGTGTCCCCCTCGGCGGGCGCGGTCGGCGTCATCGTGTCGAGGGACACATCGACGGTCCGGGTGCCGGCGCCGTCCTCGGCGGGGGCCGCCGGGGCGGCCGTGACCGGGGCCTGGAGCAGACCGGCCAGAAGGGGTGCCCCGACGGCGACGATGATCGTGCGCCGCAGCCATCGGCGGGCAGGTGAGGGACCGGTCCCCTGGATGTCTGCCGCCTCGGCCACGCGTTCGCCCGTCCTCGTCGTTGTCTGTGGTGCCAGTGGTGTCGGTGGTTCCCGGTTGCTGTGTCCAGGCATGGTAACGAGGCATGCTGGGAGCAAGTGCCGGGGACTGCTCCAGCCGATCTTCGACCGGGCGCCCGCCGGTGCCGTCGGGTCCATGGTCCCCGAACTCCGGGGCGTGCGGTCCCGCCGGAAACGGGGACGTCGCGGCGGGCCGGGGCACGTACCCTTTTCTGTTGTGCCGAACGCCAACGAAGACACCCCGACTGCACTGAGCCAGGTGCAACGCCGCGCGGTCAGTGAACTGCTGCGTGTGTCCCCTGTCGCCGACGACCTCGCCCGCCGCTTCCAGGAGGCCGGGTTCAGCCTCGCGCTGGTCGGCGGTTCGGTGCGCGACGCGTTGCTCGGCCGGCTCGGCAACGACCTGGACTTCACCACGGACGCCCGCCCCGAGGACGTACTGAAGATCGTCCGGCCGTGGGCCGACGCCGTGTGGGAGGTCGGCATCGCCTTCGGGACCGTCGGCTCCCAGAAGGACGGCTACCAGATCGAGGTCACCACGTACCGCTCGGAGGCGTACGACCGGACCTCCCGGAAGCCCGAGGTCTCCTACGGCGACTCCATCGACGAGGATCTCGTCCGGCGCGACTTCACCGTCAACGCCATGGCCGTGGCCCTTCCCGAGAAGGAGTTCGTCGACCCGTACGGCGGTCTCGAGGACCTCGCCGCCCGGGTCCTGCGCACGCCGGGCACCCCGGAGGAGTCGTTCTCCGACGACCCCCTGCGCATGATGCGGGCCGCACGGTTCGCCGCGCAGCTGGACTTCGAGGTCGCCCCCGAGGTCGTCACGGCGATGAAGGAGATGTCCGGCCGGATCGAGATCGTCTCCGCCGAGCGGGTCCGTGAGGAGCTCAACAAGCTGCTGCTGTCGGCGCACCCCCGGAAGGGCCTCGGACTGCTCGTGGACACGGGCCTCGCCGAGCACGTCCTGCCCGAGCTGCCGTCGCTGCGTCTGGAGAGCGATGAGCACCACCGGCACAAGGACGTCTACGAGCACTCGCTGACCGTGCTCGACCAGGCGATCGACCTGGAGGAGGACGGCCCCGACCTGGTGCTGCGTCTCGCCGCCCTGCTCCACGACATCGGCAAGCCGCGCACCCGCCGGTTCGAGAAGGACGGCCGGGTCTCCTTCCACCACCACGAGGTGGTCGGCGCCAAGATGACCAAGAAGCGCATGACCGCGCTGAAGTACTCCAACGAGATGATCAAGGACGTCTCGCGCCTGGTGGAGCTCCACCTCCGCTTCCACGGCTACGGGACCGGCGAGTGGACCGACTCGGCCGTGCGGCGCTACGTACGGGACGCCGGGCCGCTGCTCTCACGGCTGCACAAGCTGACCCGCTCGGACTGCACGACGCGGAACAAGCGCAAGGCGGGTGCGCTCTCCCGCGCCTACGACGGCCTGGAGGACCGCATCGCCCAGCTCCAGGAGCAGGAGGAGCTGGACGCGATCCGCCCCGACCTCGACGGCAACCAGATCCAGGAGATTCTGGGCATCCGGCCGGGCCCGGCCATCGGCCAGGCGTACAAGTTCCTGCTGGAGCTCCGGCTGGAGAACGGGCCGATGGAGTACGACCAGGCCGTCGCGGCCCTCAAGGAGTGGTGGGCAGCACGCGACTGAGCCGGCCCAGCGCTTGGACGGGGTGATGTTTCACGTGAAACAGGGACCCGGTCGATGCCGGGGAGGGGTGACGTTTCACGTGAAACGTCACCCCTCCTGGCGTTCCCGGCGCAGGGCCACGGCGAGCGCCGCGTAGATCACCGCCACCAGCACGACCAGCAGCGGCGAGCGGCCGTCGGGCGGCAGCATCAGCGCGGCGACGCCCGCCGCGCCCACGAAGGCGACGTTGAACAGCACGTCGTAGAGCGAGAAGACCCGTCCCCGGAAGGAGTCGTCCACGGTCGTCTGGACCACGGTGTCCGTGGCGATCTTGGCCCCCTGGGTGATGAGTCCGAGGGCGAAGGCGGCGATGAGGAACGGGGTCGGGGCGAAGGTCAGGCAGAGCGCCGGCACGAGCACGGCCGCCGCCGCCGTGCACACGGTCATCCAGCCGAAGGGCCCGAACCGCCCCACGGCCCAGGGGGAGAGGACGGCGGCCGCGAAGAAGCCCGCACCCGAGGCGGCGACGGCGAGCCCCAGGAGACCGAGGCCCTCGGAGTCCGTGGAGCTCCACGCGTAGCGGGCGAGCATGAGGACGGTGACGAGCAGGGCGCCGTAGCAGAAGCGCATGAGGCCCACCGCGATGAGCGCGCGGGCGGCGGGCCGTCGCTCGGCGAGGTGCCGCAGCCCCGCCGCCAGCCCGTGGGCCGTCGCCTTCAGGGCCGAGGCCAGGGGCTGGGGCGTGAGGTCGGGGTCGGGGCCGAGGAGTGCCCGGGGCATGCGCAGGGAGGCGAGGGCGGCGCAGAGATAGAGGACCGCGCCGAAGGCGACGACCGCGGCGTCGGAGTCGTCGGCTACGAGCCGGACCCCGAAGGCGAGTCCGCCGCCCACGGTCGCGGCGAGGGTGCCCGCGGTGGGGGAGAGCGAGTTCGCGAGGACGAGCCGCTCCTCGTCGACGACGCGCGGGAGGGAGGCCGAGAGACCCGCCAGGACGAACCGGTTGACGGCGGTGACGGAGAGCGCGGAGGCGTAGAAGAGCCAGTCCGGCACCGAGGCGAGGACGAGGACGGCGGTGCCGCAGGCGAGGAGCGCGCGCAGGAGGTTCCCGTACAGGAAGACCTGTCGGCGCTGCCAGCGGTCGAGGAGCACTCCGGCGAAGGGTCCCACGAGCGAGTACGGGAGGAGGAGCACCGCCATGGCGGAGGCGATCGCGGTCGGGGAGGTCTGCTTCTCGGGGGAGAAGACGACGTACGTGGCCAGGGCCACCTGGTAGACACCGTCGGAGCACTGCGAGAGGAGCCGGACGGCGAGCAGGCGGCGGAAGTTCGTCAGGCGCAGGAGTACGCGCAGATCACGTACGACGGACATGGCAGCAAGACTCACATACGAAGAGGGCCCCCGGGCAGTGGCTCGGGGACCCTCGATCGACAAGTGTGCGGAGCTTTAGCGCTCGACCTCACCCTTGATGAACTTCTCGACGTTGGCCAGGGCCTCGTCGTCGAAGTACTGCACCGGCGGGGACTTCATGAAGTACGAGGACGCGGAGAGGATCGGGCCGCCGATGCCGCGGTCCTTGGCGATCTTCGCGGCGCGCAGGGCGTCGATGATGACACCGGCCGAGTTCGGGGAGTCCCACACCTCGAGCTTGTACTCCAGGTTCAGCGGAACGTCGCCGAAGGCGCGGCCCTCGAGGCGGACGTACGCCCACTTGCGGTCGTCCAGCCAGGCCACGTAGTCCGACGGGCCGATGTGGACGTTCTTGTCGCCCAGCTCGCGGTCCGGGATCTGCGAGGTGACGGCCTGGGTCTTGGAGATCTTCTTGGACTCCAGGCGGTCGCGCTCCAGCATGTTCTTGAAGTCCATGTTGCCGCCGACGTTGAGCTGCATCGTGCGCTCAAGACGGACACCGCGGTCCTCGAACAGCTTCGCCATCACGCGGTGCGTGATGGTCGCGCCGACCTGCGACTTGATGTCGTCGCCGACGATCGGGACGCCCGCTTCGGTGAACTTGTCCGCCCACTCCTTGGTGCCGGCGATGAAGACCGGGAGAGCGTTGACGAACGCGACCTTGGCGTCGATGGCGCACTGCGCGTAGAACTTCGCAGCGTCCTCGGAACCGACGGGCAGGTAGCAGATGAGGACGTCGACCTGGCGGTCCTTGAGGATCTGGACGACGTCGACGGGCTCCTCGGCGGACTCCTCGATGGTCAGGCGGTAGTACTTGCCGAGACCGTCGAGCGTGTGACCGCGCTGGACCGTGACGCCCGCGTTCGGGACGTCGCAGATCTTGATGGTGTTGTTCTCGCTGGCGCCGATGGCGTCGGAGAGGTCGAGGCCGACCTTCTTCGCGTCGACGTCGAAAGCGGCCACGAACTCGATGTCGCGGACGTGGTAGTCGCCGAACTGGACGTGCATCAGGCCGGGCACCTTGGCCGCCGGATCGGCGTCCTTGTAGTACTCGACGCCCTGCACCAGCGAGGCGGCGCAGTTGCCCACGCCGACGATGGCTACGCGAACCGAACCCATTCCGGTTGCTCCCTGTGTGATCGTGGAAGCCCTGCTGGCGCAGGGTTTCACTTGGCGGTGTCGTCGGACGGATCCGGCCGGGTACTGCCCCCGTGCCGGGGCAGGCCGCCCGTCTCTCCAGAATCGTTGTCGTGCAGAGCGGGGGCGTCGGGGCCGGATCGCTGATCCCGTCCCGCCCGCTCGCTCTCGATGAGCTCGTTCAGCCAGCGCACTTCGCGCTCCACGGACTCCATTCCGTGGCGCTGCAGCTCAAGCGTGTAGTCGTCGAGGCGCTCGCGGGTCCGGGCCAGAGAGGCGCGCATCTTCTCCAGACGCTCCTCCAGCCGGCTCCGGCGACCCTCCAGCACGCGCATCCGCACCTCGCGCTCGGTCTGCCCGAAGAAGGCGAAGCGTGCCGCGAAGTGCTCGTCCTCCCAGGCGTCCGGGCCGGTGTGGGAGAGGAGCTCCTCGAACTGCTCCTTACCTGCCGGGGTCAACCGGTAGACGATCTTGGCCCGGCGCCCTGCGAGTGAAGCGGCGAGGGCCTCCTCGGGAGCGCTGCCCGGTTCCTCGATCAACCAGCCGTTGGCGACCAGCGTCTTGAGGCAGGGATACAGCGTCCCGTAGCTGAAGGCCCGGAAGACGCCCAGCGAGGTGTTCAGGCGTTTTCGCAGCTCGTACCCGTGCATCGGGGCCTCGCGCAGCAGGCCGAGAACGGCGAACTCGAGGATGCCGGAGCGTCTGCTCATCCTTCGCCTCCTCCTCCGCTTCCGGGGCCCTTATGCCGTGCTGATGTATCGACTCGATACATCAGCACGATAGAACGGCCGATCTGTCTCGACAAGCGGGACGGCCGTGACCGGCGTCACATCATCAATTCACAGCGGTCGACTTGCCTGATTTGGGGTGAAGTCCGGCTGTAGGTGGGATTTGGCCGTGCGTAGTCTGTGCGGCATGCAGACCACCGGGAACCGAGCGATGCCCTGGGGCGTCAGTGCTGCGGGTGACCGGCTGCGGTACGGAGGGACTTCCGATGGGGTCCGGACGTGCCCATTTCGGGGGGACCGGAACTCAACTGCCGCTTCCAGGCGTACGCGCCTGCCCGAGGAGTAGTCGTTCGATGAGCGAGCATCGTCGCAAAA
Organism: Streptomyces sp. NPDC002232; assembly: GCF_042890295.1. Taxonomy (NCBI): domain Bacteria; kingdom Bacillati; phylum Actinomycetota; class Actinomycetes; order Kitasatosporales; family Streptomycetaceae; genus Streptomyces; species Streptomyces sp. NPDC002232. Next base: position 494,472 of record NZ_JBIARV010000006.1, read on the forward strand.
TGCCGCCGCAGCAGCCGCCGACGGGCGGTCGCGCGGCGGCACGGCGCGCTGCCCAACAGCCGGGCCGCAGGTCGGCCCCGGCCCATGACGCCGGTACGGGGGCCCCGACGGCCTCGTACGGGCCGCCCTCCTCTCACGGAGAGGAGCAGCGTCCCTACGGCGGCCGCGCGGAGGCCCGGCGGGCCGCCCAGCGCGGCAGCCGCCGCAAGGGAGCCGATTCCGGTCCCGGTGGCCCCGGCGGACCCGGTGGGGGTCGGCGCGGTGGTGGTGGCGGTGGTCGCGGCAGCGGTCCGGGTCAAGGCGCCGGCGGTGGTCAGCCGGGCAAGAAGCGCCTGATCGACTACCCGCGCCACAACAAGTACGGCTGGCGTCGCTGGATGCCGTCGTGGAAGCTCGTGTCGGGCACCTTCCTCTTCTTCGTGGCGATCATCATGGGCGCCGCCGCCATCGCGTACTCGAGGGTGGACATTCCCAACACCGCCGACACCGCGACCTCGCAGAACAACATCTACTACTGGGCCAATGGGTCGCGCATGGTCGCGACGGGCAGCGGCACCAACCGGCAGATCGTCCAGATCGGCGAGATCCCGCTGTCGATGCAGAACGCGGTGATCTCGGCGGAGAACAAGACCTTCCGGGACGACTCCGGCATCGACCCGATGGGCATCGCCCGCGCCGTGTGGAACATGGCCAAGGGCGGCGAGACCCAGGGTGGTTCGACGATCACCCAGCAGTACGTGAAGAACAACCGCCTGGACGACCAGTCGCAGACCATCACGCGCAAGGTCAAGGAACTCTTCATCTCGATGAAGGTCGGCAACGAGCTCGGCAAGGACGAGGTCATGGCCGGCTACCTGAACACCTCGTACTACGGACGGGGTGCCTACGGCATCCAGGCCGCGGCGCGCGCCTACTTCAACAAGGACGCCAACAAGCTCGACCCGAGCCAGTCGGCGCTGCTCGCCGCGGTGCTGAAGGGTGCGACGTACTACGACCCCGCCGGCTACCCCGACATCGATCCCGAAGCCTCCGCCGTGAAGAACACCGCGCGGGCCACCAAGCGGTGGAAGTGGATCCTCGACGAGATGCAGAAGGACGGGCATCTCACGGCCGCCGAGCGGGCGAAGTACACCACCTTCCCCAAGGTGGAGAAGATCCGTAAGAGTGCCAACCTGAGCGGCCAGATCGGCTACCTCGTCAGCACCGCCAACCAGAACATGAAGAACCAGTTCGGCATCACGCAGCAGGAACTGGAGCGCGGCGGCTACGAGATCTACACCACCTTCGACAAGGAGAAGGTGGACAAGATGGAAACGACGATCAAGAACGTCATCAAGGAGAACATCGACCCGAAGAAGCGCCCCAAGACGGACAAGCACGTCCAGTTCGGCGGCGCTTCGGTCGACACGGCGTCCGGGAAGATCGTCGCCCTCTACGGCGGCGTCGACGCCACCAAGCACTACCAGAGCAACGCCGACGCGACCGGCGCCCAGGTCGGATCGACGTTCAAGCCGTTCGTGCTCGCCGCGGCGATGAAGGACGGCGTCCGTGACAAGGAGCTCGGCCCGGACCAGGACGCTTCCGAGCGCACGATCCTCGACCCGGACAAGAGCCTCTACAACGGCAAGGACGACCTGACGATCCGGAAGTACAACGGGGACATCTGGCTCGACGACAAGGGCGACGAGTGGCGCCAGAGCAACGACGAGGACGCCAGCTACGGTCCGATCTCGCTGCGCTACGCCATGATCAAGTCGGCCAACTCCCCGTACGTGCAGCTCGGCATGGACGTCGGCATCGACAAGGTCCGTGACGCGGCCATGGCCGCCGGTCTCCGCGACGAGTCCCTGGTCAAGGGCGACGTTCCGTCGTTCTCCCTCGGTGTCTCCAGCCCGAGCGCCATCCGCATGGCCGGCGCCTACTCCACCTTCGCCAACAAGGGCGTGCAGAACGACCCGTACTCGGTCGAGCGGGTGAAGCGGGGCGGCGTCGTCATCCACAAGCACGAGGCGAAGCCCAAGGAGGCCTTCAGCCCGGCCATCGCGAGCAACGTCACCGACGTGCTCCGGTCCGTCGTGGACGACCCGCGGGGTACCGGCACCAAGGCCCGCATCCCGGGCCGCGCGGTGGCCGGCAAGACCGGTACGACCGACGACAACATGTCGGCCTGGTTCGTGGGCTACACGGCGCAGCTGGCGACCGCCATCGACATGTACCGGTTCGACGACGACGAGTCGAAGACGGGCCGCACCTTCCTCCCGATGTACGGCACGGGTGACCAGCCGACGATCCACGGTTCGTCGTTCCCCTCCCGGATCTGGCGGGAGTACATGACGGACGCCGTGGCGGGCATGCCGCTCGTGGACTTCCCGAAGCCGGAGAAGCTGGAGGGCGCCCGGCCCGTCTTCGGTGGCGGTGCCAAGAGCCCGACGCCGACTCCGACGGCGACCCCGACGCCCACCGAGACGACGACGCCGCCGACGACCCCCCCGGCCTCGCCGACTCAGACGACCCCGCCGCCGACGCCGACCAGGACGCCGAAGCCGGGCAAGACGACCTGTGACGTCCTGGACTGGAACTGCGATCCGGGCGATCCGGGCGGCAACACCGGGGAGCCCACGACCACACCGCCGACCACCGAGACGCCGACGACGAGTCCCCCGGCGACGGACGACAGTTCCGGCGGCAACGGGAACGGCAGGCCGGGCGGTGCGGGGACCTTCCCGTGATCCTGAAGCCTCCGCCGGTTCTCTTCTGAGAGCCGGTCCGGGCACGTCCCGAGGGCCGTCGCGGCCGCTCCGTACCTTCCGTACGGAGTGGCCGCGGCGGCCCTCGCCGTTTTCCCGAGGTCGTACGGCAGGATGTCCCCATGCCGAGCCTCCAGAAGTCGAGCGCCCCGCGGGACCGCTCGCAGACGGTCGTCCCCACCCACCGGGACAAGGTGGCCGCCGCGGGCAGCGAACTGATCGGCGGCCCCTACGGCCGCAGGGCGGCGGCCGGCACCGGGCAGCTGACGCCGGTGCGGGTGATCGTCCTCGTGGCCCTCGGCATGTACGCCCTCGGCATGGTGCAGAAGCTGCCCTGCTACAACTGGGCCTGGTTCCGCGGGACGACCTCCCAGTACACGCACGCCTGCTACTCCGACATCCCGCACCTCTTCGCCGGGCGGGGCTTCGCCGACGGCCTGGTCCCGTACTTCGACCGGCTGGGCGGCGACATACCGTTCCTGGAGTACCCGGTCCTGACGGGCCTCTTCATGGAGGTCGCGGCCTGGCTGACGCCGGGCGGCGACGACATGACGCAGCGGGAGCAGTGGTACTGGCTGGTCAACGCGGGTCTGCTCATGGTCTGCGCGGCCGTCCTGGCGGTCTGTGTGACCCGGACGCACCGCCTGCGGCCCTGGGACGGGCTCCTGGTCGCGCTCGCGCCCTCGGTGGCGCTCACCGCGACGATCAACTGGGACATACTGGCCGTCGCCCTGACCGCCGCCGCCGTCCTGATGTGGTCGCGGAGCCGGCCGCTGGCCTTCGGGATCCTGCTGGGCCTGGCCACGGCCGCCAAGTTCTACCCGATACTGCTGCTCTGCCCGCTGCTGCTGCTCTGCTGGCGCGCCGGGAAGTGGCGGGAGTACGGGACGGCCGTGCTCGGCGCGGTGGGCGCCTGGCTGGCCGTGAACCTGCCCGTGATGCTGCTCGCGCCCGAGGGGTGGAAGCAGTTCTACCTCTTCAGCCGGGACCGGAACGTCGACTTCGGCTCGGTCTGGCTGCTGATCAGCCAGCGCACGGGCGAGGCCATCACACCGGACCGGGCCAACCTGTACGCGCTGCTGCTGATGGCGGCGGCGGTGGCGGGTCTCGCGTACCTGGCGTTCACGGCGCCCCGCAGGCCGCGTTTCGTCCAGCTGGCCTTCCTGGTCGTCGCCGCGTTCGTACTGACCAACAAGGTGTACTCGCCGCAGTACGTCCTGTGGCTGGTGCCGCTGGCCGCGCTCGCCCGGCCCCGCTGGCGCGACTTCCTGATCTGGCAGGGCTGCGAGGTCATGTACTTCGTCGGGGTCTGGATGTACCTGGCGTTCACCACCAGCGGCGAGAAGCAGGGCCTCCCGGCGGACGGCTACCAGTTCGCGATCGTCCTGCACCTGCTCGGCACGCTGTACCTGTGCGTGATGGTCGTACGGGACATCCTGGCGCCCGAGAAGGACCCGGTCCGCCAGGACGGCGCGGACGACCCCTCGGGGGGCGTCCTGGACGGCGCCGGGGACGTCGTCGTGGCGGGCAGGGCGGCCCACCCGGCCCGGCACGCCGCCCCGACGGTGCTGGAGGGGCAGCGGGTGCGCTGGGGCACGACTGAGGACTCCGCCCTCCCGTGGGGCGCGGTCGACTGACCGGAAGACACCTCACCCCGGAGACGGACTCCCGGGGGTGAGGTGTTTCTCCCGCGCGGCGCCGCGCGGCCGGCTCAGCGCTCGACGAGACGGTCGAACTGCGTCGTGGTGTGGCGCAGGTGCGCCACGAGCTCGTCGCCCACCCGGGGCTCCTGGGCGTCGGCCGGCACGAACAGGATGGACACCTGCATGTGCGGAGGCTCGGCGAACCAGCGCTGCTTCCCGGCCCAGACGAACGGCGAGAGGTTCCGGTTCACCGTGGCGAGGCCCGCCCGGGCGACGCCCTTGGCGCGCGGCATGACGCCGTGCATCGCCTTCGGGGCCTCCAGGCCCACGCCGTGGGAGGTCCCGCCGGCGACGACGACCAGCCAGCCCTCCGAAGCGGCCTTCTGCTGGCGGTATCCGAAGCGGTCGCCCTTGGCGACCCGGGTCACGTCGAGGACGGCGCCGCGGTACTCGGTGGCCTCGTGGTCGCCCAGCCACAGCCGGGTGCCGATCCGGGCGCGGAAGCGGGTCTGCGGGAACTGCTGCTGGAGCCGCGCCTGCTCCTCGGCCCGCAGGTGGCTCACGAACATGGTGTGCAGCGGCAGGCGGGCGTTGCGCAGCCGGTCCATCCAGGTGATGACCTCCTCGACGGCGTCCGTGCCGTCGGGGCGGTCCAGGGGCAGGTGGAGGGCGAAGCCCTCCAGACGGACGTCCTCGATGGCGGCGTGGAGCTGCTGGAGCTCCTCCTCGCGCACGCCGTGCCGCTTCATCGAGCTCATGCACTCGATGACGACCCGGGCCCCCACGAGGGCGTGGACGCCGTCCACGGACGAGACGGACCGGATCACCCGGTCGGGCAGCGGAACCGGTTCCTCACCGCGCCGGAAGGGCGTGAGGACCAGCAGGTCGCCGCCGAACCAGTCCTTGATCTTCGCGGCTTCGTACGTGGTGCCGACGGCGAGCATGTCGGCGCCGAACCGGGCCGCCTCGTCCGCGAGGCGCTCGTGCCCGAAGCCGTATCCGTTGCCCTTGCACACCGGGATGATCCCGGGGAACTGGTCGATGACGGTCTTCTGGTGCGCCCGCCAGCGAGCGGTGTCGACGTAGAGGGAGAGCGCCATGGCCGGCCCGGAACCTTTCTGATGGCAGCGGTGAAAAACTGGGGTGTACGACTAGGAAGCCTACGGAACGGTCAGCGACGCGACATGTAGATGTCGAGCGCCTTGTGCAGAAGCTTGTTCAGAGGGAAGTCCCACTCGCCGACGTACTCGACGGCCTCGCCGCCGGTACCCACCTTGAACTGGATGAGTCCGAAGAGGTGGTCGGTCTCGTCGAGCGAGTCCGAGATGCCGCGCAGGTCGTAGACGGTCGCGCCCATGGCGTACGCGTCGCGCAGCATCCGCCACTGCATCGCGTTCGAGGGCCGGACCTCACGGCCGATGTTGTCGGAGGCGCCGTAGGAGTACCAGACGTGGCCGCCCACGACGAGCATGGTCGCGGCCGACAGGTTCACCCCGTTGTGGCGCGCGAAGTAGAGCCGCATGCGGTTGGGGTCCTCGTTGTTGAGGACGGTCCACATGCGCTGGAAGTACGAGAGCGGGCGCGGCCGGAAGTGGTCGCGGACGGCCGTGATCTCGTACAGCCGCTGCCACTCGGCCAGGTCCTCGAAGCCGCCCTGGACGACCTCGACACCGGCCTTCTCGGCCTTCTTGATGTTGCGGCGCCACAGCTGGTTGAAGCCCTTGAGGACGTCGTCCAGCGAGCGGTTGGCGAGGGGCACCTGGAAGACGTAGCGGGGCTGCACGTCGCCGAAGCCGGCGCCGCCGTCCTCGCCCTGCTGCCAGCCCATCTTCCGCAGCCGGTCCGCCACCTCGAAGGCACGCGGCTCGATGTGGGTGGCCTCGACGTCCTTGAGGCGCTTGACGTCGGGGTCCTGGATGCCGGCCTTGATGGCGGTCGAGTCCCAGCGGCGGATGACCACCGGCGGGCCCATCTTCACCGAGAAGGCGCCCTGCTGCTTGAGGTGGGCCAGCATCGGCTGCAACCAGTCGTCCAGGTTCGGCGCGTACCAGTTGATGACCGGGCCCTCGGGCAGGTACGCCAGGTAGCGCTTGATCTTCGGGAGCTGGCGGTAGAGCACCAGGCCGGCGCCGACGAGCTCACCGGACTTGTCGAACCAGCCGAGGTTCTCCGAGCGCCACTCGGTCTTCACGTCAGCCCACGCCGGGACCTGGCAGTGGCTCGCCGAGGGCTGGCTCTGGATGAATGCCAGATGCTGCTCACGGCTGATGGTCCTCAGGGTCAGGCTCATGCGGGGCGCTCCTCGGCAGGTGTGTCCCCATCGGTCAGGGGCTCCGGCTCTCGCGCCGAAGCCTACTGTGACCTTGGAGCGCCCCGAATATGTGTGTGTGCCCCGACGTGCCGTCGGGGTCAGCTGATGACGCCGCCGAAGAGGCCGCCGTGCGCCATTCCGAGGTAGAAGCCGAAGGCCGAGGCGCCGAGTCCGAGGATCAGCAGGAACCGTTCGCGCGTGGTCACGGAGATGAACTGGCCGTACGCGCCGGTCAGGATGCCGATCAGGCCCGACCAGGAGCTCAGCAGGTGCAGGTTGTGGAACTGCGCGGTGGTGAACGAGATGATCCCCAGCACCAGCGTGACAGCCATCAGGGTGTCCTGGAGCGGGTGGGGCTTGCCGTCGCTCGCGAAGAGAGAGTGGCCGGATTCGGGTCGCATTGCCTGTGCCATGGGGCACCTCCTGGCGTGCCTGCGGGAAGGCGGCGCCTCGTGGCGCCGCCGGCATCCGTTGTGTACAGATTGCGTCCCCTCCCCGGAGGATTTCAACCGGAAGCCGATGTGCGGGTACTCTGTACAGCTGCGCCGGTGTCTGCCCAGGTCCCTCCGGGATCCCCGACGGCACCCCTCGCCAGCCGAGGGGGACTGTCAGTGGGGGTGGGTACCGTCGCTCACGCATCACGACCCTCCTGCCACGGAACGACCGTGGCCGCTGAGTCCAAAGGAGGTGGGTTCCACATGCGTCACTACGAAGTGATGGTCATCCTCGACCCCGATCTGGAGGAGCGCGCTGTCGCCCCCCTGATCGAGAACTTCCTCTCCGTCGTCCGTGAGGGCAACGGAAAGGTCGAGAAGGTCGACACCTGGGGCCGTCGTCGTCTCTCGTACGAGATCAAGAAGAAGCCCGAGGGCATCTACTCGGTCATCGACCTGCAGGCCGAGCCTGCGGTCGTCAAGGAGCTCGACCGCCAGCTCAACCTGAACGAGTCGGTCCTCCGGACCAAGGTCCTCCGCCCCGAGACCCACTGAGCTTCTAGCTCAGAGGTCATCGGGTCCGAGTAGCAACACAGCAGCCAGAAGCAAACCCGCCGAGAGGTTCCCCCATGGCAGGCGAGACCGTCATCACGGTCGTCGGCAATCTTGTCGACGACCCCGAGCTGCGCTTCACCCCGTCCGGTGCGGCGGTCGCGAAGTTCCGTATCGCGTCCACCCCCCGCACCTTCGACCGCCAGACCAACGAGTGGAAGGACGGCGAGAGCCTCTTCCTCACCTGCTCGGTCTGGCGTCAGGCGGCGGAGAACGTCGCCGAGTCGCTCCAGCGAGGCATGCGCGTCGTCGTGCAGGGCCGGCTGAAGCAGCGGTCCTACGAGGACCGTGAGGGCGTCAAGCGCACGGTCTACGAGCTGGACGTCGAGGAAGTCGGCCCCAGCCTCAAGAACGCCACGGCCAAGGTCACCAAGACCACCGGTCGCGGTGGCCAGGGTGGATACGGCGGCGGCGGCCAGCAGGGCGGCGGCGGTGGCGGTGGCGGCTGGGGTGGAAACTCCGGCGGTTCCCAGCAGGGTGGTGGCGGTGCTCCCGCCGACGACCCGTGGGCGACCGGCAGCCCCTCCTCCTCCGGCGGCGGCCAGCAGGGCGGCAGCGGCGGCGGTGGCGGCTGGGGTGGAAACTCCGGCGGCGGCTACTCGGACGAGCCCCCCTTCTAGGGCACGCCCCCAGAAGCAGCTCGTACTCCCACTTCTTGATCACACAGGAGAAACACCATGGCGAAGCCGCCTGTGCGCAAGCCTAAGAAGAAGGTCTGCGCGTTCTGCAAGGACAAGACCGCGTACGTGGACTACAAGGACACGAACATGCTGCGGAAGTTCATTTCCGACCGCGGCAAGATCCGTGCCCGCCGCGTCACCGGCAACTGCACGCAGCACCAGCGTGACGTCGCCACGGCCGTCAAGAACAGCCGTGAGATGGCGCTGCTGCCCTACACGTCCACCGCGCGATAAGGAAAGGGTGACCGAACAATGAAGATCATCCTGACCCACGAGGTCTCTGGCCTCGGTGCCGCCGGCGATGTCGTCGACGTCAAGGACGGCTACGCTCGTAACTACCTGGTCCCGCGTGGTTTCGCGATCCGCTGGACCAAGGGTGGCGAGAAGGACGTGGCGCAGATCCGCCGCGCCCGCAAGATCCACGAGATCGCGACCATCGAGCAGGCCAACGAGATCAAGGCCCAGCTCGAGGGCACGAAGGTGCGCCTGGCCGTTCGCTCCGGCGACGCCGGCCGTCTCTTCGGCTCCGTGACCCCGGCCGACATCGCCTCGGCGATCAAGACCGCGGGTGGCCCCGACGTCGACAAGCGTCGCGTCGAGCTCGGTTCGCCGATCAAGACCCTGGGCTCGCACCAGGTGTCCGTGCGTCTGCACCCCGAGGTTGCCGCGAAGCTCGGCGTCGAGGTCGTCGCCGCGTAACGCTGCCCCCGGCAGTCTGCGCTCAGCAGTGAGGAAGGGCCGCACCCCTCGGGGTGCGGCCCTTCTGCCGTACTCCTCGGGTGTGGCCCTCCGCCGTACTCCTCGGGGTGCGGCCCTTCGGCCGTTTCACGTGAAACATCCCGCCGCTCAGCGGGTGGCGCCGGTGACGATCCAGCGGCCGGAGCGCATGCGGAACCAGAGCGTGCCCATTCGCACCGTCATCATCAGGGTCATCGCCCACCAGAGGGCCGTCAGCCCGCCACCGAGCGCGGGGACCATGAGCGCGACCGGGGCGAAGACGGCCAGCGTCAGGAGCATGGCCCACGCCAGGTAGGGGCCGTCCCCCGCGCCCATCAGGACGCCGTCGAGGACGAAGACCACGCCCGAGATCGGCTGGGAGAGCGCGACGACCAGGAGGGCGGGGAGCAGCGTCTCCTGCACGGTGGTGTCGCCGGTGAAGAGGGGGACGAAGAGGGGGCGGGCGACGATCAGCAGTGCGCCCAGCGCCACACCGGAGACCACGCCCCACTGGATCATGCGGCGGCAGACCTGACGTGCGCCGTCGGCGTCGTCCGCTCCGAGGTAGCGGCCGATGATGGCCTGGCCCGCGATGGCGATGGCGTCGAGGGCGAAGGCCATCAGGCTCCACAGGGACAGGATGATCTGGTGGGCCGCGACCTCCGCGTCCCCCATCCGGGCGGCGACGGCCGTGGCGATCATCAGGACCGCGCGGAGCGAGAGCGTACGGACCAGGAGGGGGACGCCGGCCTGGGCGGAGGCGCGGATGCCGGCCGCGTCGGGCCGGAGGGAGGCGCCGTGCTTCCGGGCTCCCCGGACGACCACGACCAGGTAGGCGGCGGCCATGCCGCACTGGGCGATGACCGTGCCCCAGGCCGATCCGGCGATGCCGAGGCCGGCGCCGTAGACCAGACCGACGTTGAGCGCGCCGTTGGCCGCGAAGCCCGCGATGGCCACGTAGAGCGGTGTACGGGTGTCCTGGAGGCCGCGCAGGACGCCGGTGGCGGCCAGGACCACCAGCATGGCGGGGATCCCCAGGCTGGAGATCCTCAGATAGGTGACGGCGTACGGGGCGGCGGTGTCGGAGGCCCCGAAGATGTCGATGAGCCACGGCGCCGCGGGCAGGGTCAGCGCCACCACGGCGACGCCGAGCAGCAGGGCGAGCCAGATGCCGTCCATGCCCTGTCGGATGGCGGCCGGGAGGTCGCCCGCGCCCACGCGCCGGGCGACGGCTGCCGTGGTGGCGTAGGCGAGGAAGACGAAGACGCTGACGGCGGTGGAGAGCAGTGCGGCGGCGATCGCGAGGCCCGCGAGCTGGGGTGTGCCGAGGTGGCCGACGATGGCGCTGTCGACCATCAGGAAGAGCGGCTCGGCGACGAGCGCACCGAAGGCCGGCAGGGCGAGGGAGACGATCTCGCGGTCGTGCTGCCGGCGGACGGCCTTGGGGGTCGCGGGGGCCTGAGTCATGGGCTCAATCTAATCTTCCACAGGTAAGCGATGCAATGCCTTGGTGATCCTTACTTCTGCCTGGCGCGAGGCTTCGGGTGTGGGCCGTTTGTTCTGATCTTGGTCCAGGGGCAGAAGTTTTTCTCCCCCACAGCCCGTGGATGGGAAAAGCGCAGGTCAGATGTGTGGTGCCGAGGGTGTTATGAGTTTGTCCACATGACTGTCCCCCGCTCCGTGCACAGGATCCGGGGAGTTCTCCACAGCATCTGGGCCTTCACCCACAGGGCCTGTGGATAACCAGATTGGCTGACGCCTCCGGCGGGCCTACCGTGGTCCGGCGCCCGACGCGCCAGAAGCGGACGCGAAGCCACTCGTTGATCAAGGCCGTGGCGTAAGAAAGAGTGGCACGGCGAGGTCCGCGGAGCGGACGGGAGGAGGTGGCTTGGTGAGCGTTCCCGAGCCCATGGACGACCCTTGGGCCGACAGCGGACCGAGCGACCGGCTGCCCACCCGTACCCGCGGCGAAGGGCGAGGCCGGGGCCGTGGCCGGGACGACCAGCACGAGCGGGGAAGCGAGAGCTCCTGGGACGGCGGGCTCTCCGGCTTCGAGCGCGTTCCCCCGCAGGACCTCGACGCCGAGCAGTCCGTCCTCGGCGGCATGCTGCTCTCCAAGGACGCCATCGCGGACGTCGTGGAGATCATCAAGGGCAACGACTTCTACAAGCCCGCCCACGAGACCGTCTACGCGGCGATCCTCGACCTCTACGCCAAGGGTGAGCCCGCCGACCCGATCACGGTCGGCGCCGAGCTCACCAAGCGCGGCGAGATCACCCGTGTCGGCGGAGCCTCGTACCTCCACACCCTGGTCCAGTCGGTCCCGACCGCCGCCAACGCCTCCTACTACGCGGAGATCGTCCACGAGCGGGCCGTGCTGCGCCGCCTCGTGGAAGCCGGCACCAAGATCACGCAGATGGGTTACGCGGCCGACGGGGACGTCGACGAGATCGTGAACTCGGCCCAGGCCGAGATCTACGCGGTCACCGAGCAGCGCACCACCGAGGACTACCTTCCGCTCGGCGACATCATGGAAGGCGCGCTCGACGAGATCGAGGCGATCGGCTCCCGCAGCGGCGAGATGACGGGCGTGCCCACCGGCTTCACCGATCTCGACTCGCTCACCAACGGACTCCACCCCGGCCAGATGATCATCATCGCGGCCCGTCCCGCCATGGGTAAGTCGACCCTCGCGCTGGACTTCGCCCGGGCGGCCTCCATCAAGCACAACCTGCCCAGCGTCATCTTCTCCCTCGAAATGGGCCGCAACGAGATCGCGATGCGCCTGCTCTCGGCCGAGGCCCGCGTCGCGCTCCACCACATGCGCTCCGGGACGATGACCGACGAGGACTGGACGCGCCTGGCCCGCCGGATGCCGGACGTCTCCCAGGCTCCGCTGTACATCGACGACTCCCCGAACCTGTCGATGATGGAGATCCGCGCGAAGTGCCGCCGGCTGAAGCAGCGCAACGGCCTCAAGCTTGTCATCATCGACTATCTGCAGCTCATGCAGTCGGGCGGCTCCAAGCGGCAGGAGAGCCGCCAGCAAGAGGTCTCCGACATGTCGCGAAACCTGAAGCTCCTCGCCAAGGAGCTGGAGCTGCCGGTGATCGCGCTCTCGCAGCTGAACCGTGGTCCCGAGCAGCGCACCGACAAGAAGCCGATGGTCTCCGACCTGCGTGAGTCCGGCTCGATCGAGCAGGACGCCGACATGGTCATCCTGCTGCACCGCGAGGACGCCTACGAGAAGGAGTCGCCGCGCGCGGGCGAGGCGGACATCATCGTCGGCAAGCACCGTAACGGCCCGACGGCGACGATCACCGTGGCCTTCCAGGGTCACTACTCCCGATTCGTCGACATGGCCCAGACCTGACCCGAAAACGGGGAGCGTGGCGCCCTGGCGTCGCGTTGGATGGTCCGCATGACGACATCTTTCGAAGCCCTGCTGCCCGGGACCGAGCGGGCTCTGCTGCACCGCGTCGCGGTCGCCCAGTCCCAGGGGCGTACCCCCTCCTTCGTGGGGGCGGTGGTGCGGGACGGAGCGCTGGTGTGGAGCGGGGCGCGCAGCTGTGTGGACGGCCACGCGCCGGACGCCGACACCCAGTTCAGGATCGGGTCGATCACCAAGGTCTTCACGGCCGTGCTGGTGATGCGGCTGCGGGACGAGGGGCTGCTCGGGCTCGACGATCCGTTGGAGAAGCACCTGAGGGGCACGGGCGCCGGTGAGGTGACGATCGCCCAGCTTCTGGGCCACACGGGCGGTCTCGCGGCCGAGACGCCCGGTGCGTGGTGGGAGCGGTCCTCCGGCGCGCTGCGGCCCGAACTCTCCGACGTCCTGGGGGAGGAGCCCTTCCTCCAGTCCCCGGGGCGGCGCCACCACTACTCCAATCCCGGTTACACGCTGCTCGGCTCCTTGGTCGAGACGGTCCGGGGAGTGTCCTGGGAGGAGGCGCTGCGGCGCGAGATCCTGGAGCCGCTGGGGATGGGCCGGACGACGTCGGCCCCCGTGGCCCCGCACGCGGGTGGCTGGGCGGTGCACCCCTGGGCCGACGTCATGCTTCCCGAGCCGTCCGAGGACCTCGGCCTGATGGCGCCGGCCGGGCAGCTCTGGTCCACGGCCGCCGACCTCGGCCGTTTCGCCGCCTTCCTCGCGGCGGGAGACGAGCGGGTGCTCGCCGCCGCGTCCGTGGAGGAGATGCGCGCGCCGGCGGCCCCGGCGGGCGAAGGGGACTGGGAGGGGAGCTACGGGCTCGGGCTCCAGCTGCTGCGCCGGGACGGCCGCACGCTCATCGGGCATTCCGGCTCACTGCCGGGCTTCGTCGCCTGTGTGTGGGTGAGCGTGGAGGACGGGCTCGCGGGCATCGCCCTCTCCAATGCCACCTCGGGCCCGCTGGCGGGGGCTGTGGCCGCCGATCTTGTGCGGATCGTGGCGGAGGCGGAGCCGAGGTTCCCGGAGCCCTGGCGGCCCCTTCCCGCGGCGGAGGTCGACGAGGAACTGCTCGCGCTCACCGGGCCCTGGTACTGGGGCACGTACGCCTACGGGCTGCGGCTCGGTCCCGAGCGGAGCGTGGTGCTCGAACCCCTGAAGGGTGCCGGGCGCTCGGCTCGGTTCCGGGCGCTGCCCGAGGGCGGCTGGGTCGGGCTGAACGGCTACTACGCGGGGGAGCCGCTCAGGGCGGTGCGCCGTGCCGACGGCAGCGTGAGCCATCTCGACCTCGGGTCGTTCGTCTTCACGCGCGAGCCGTACGAGCCGGGGGACGCGGTGCCCGGCGGCGTGGACGAGGCGGGCTGGCGCGGTCTCTGAGCCGTCGGCGGAGCGGTCGGGGACGGGTCCGTCCGTGGGGGCGCCGACCGGTGGTCGGCGCCCAGGGATGTTTCACGTGAAACCGGCGTGTTTCACGTGAAACGCCTCCTCAGAGACTCTTCTTGAACCCCACGTGGGAGGCCTCGAACCCCAGGCGCTCGTAGAAGCGGTGCGCATCGGTGCGGGTGACGTCGGACGTCAGCTGGACGAGCCGGCAGTCCTGGCGGCCGGACTCCGCGACGGCCCACTCGATGAGCTGGGTCCCGAGCCCGCTTCCGCGCTCGTCGGAGTGGATGCGGACGCCCTCGATGATCGACCGCGTGGTGCCCTTGCGGGAGAGCCCGGGGATGACCGTCAGCTGGAGCGTGCCGACGACCTTGTCCCCGCGCACGGCCACGACGACGTGCTGGTTCGGGTCGGCCGCGAGTCGCTCGAAGGCCGCGAGGTACGGGGCGAGGTCGTCGGGGGACTCGCGCTGTGCGCCCAGGGGGTCGTCGGCGAGCATGGCGACGACGGCCGCGAGGTCCTCCGCCGTGGCGGGGCGTATCTCAAGATCGCTCATGCCCGGCAGCGTACGCGCCGCCGAGTCACACGGGCGCGACCGCGCCCTCCACGACCTGCACCAGGGGTGCCAGCTCCGGGTTCTTCGCGGCGTCGTCGAGAGCCTCGCGCAGGGCCCTGTCGTTGGTGGGCCGGGCCTCTTCGAGGAGCGTGAGGCCCGTCTCGGTGACGTCGGTGTAGATGCCACGCCGGTCGGTGGCGCACAGGTACCGGGTCAGCAGGCCGCGGTCCTCCAGCCGGGTGACGAGCCGGGTGGTGGCGCTCTGGCTGAGCACGACGGCGTCGGCGACCTGCTTCATCTGGAGGTGACCACCCGGGCCGCTGTGCTGACGGCTGAGAACGTCGAGCAGCGAGTACTCCCGCACGCTCAGACCGTGCCCGGACTCCAGGGCGCGCTCCAGGTGGGCCTCGATCCTGCCGTGCAGCAGGGAGAGGGCGCACCAGCGCTGGGAGAGCGCGGTGAGTGCGGGGTCCGTCGCGGTCATGATCGCTCCTCGGTGTCTCCTCGGCGCCGGAAAGGCTCCGCTCCAGGGTAGACGAAGAGACGCAATAATGCGCGTCTGCAAGTAAACCTACCCGGCAGCGACCGTCAGGGGAGCGAAGCGACGGCGCCAGTCGCCGGGGAGGTGGGGCAGGGAGCGGATCATCACCGCGTTGCTCGCGATCGTGTCGAGGCCGTTCTCCTTCACCCAGCCGAGCAGCGAGCTGTGGCGCACGTCGATGTCGGTGCGCAGCGGCCGGTCGGTGGCGGATGCCAGGGAGGCGATCAGGGCCTGGGCGGTGCCCGGGTCCCGCGCGATCAGAGGGCCGATGACATGTGTGTCCATGTTGGGCCAGGCCGCCGCGAAGCCGGTGATCTCGCCGTCCTCCTCGGCGACCCGGAGGTGGTCCGCGAAAGCGGGGATCCGGGCGACGATGTGGGTGCGGTCGAGGCCGAACACCTCGTGGTCCAGGCGCAGGATCGCCGGGAGGTCCTCCGCGGTCGCCGGGCGGACCGGGACGTCCGGCGCCGGGACGGTGAAGGTGAAGCGTCCGCGCACCATGTCCGCCCGGCTCGTCTCGGTGAACCCGAGCTGTTCGTACAGGGGCTGTCCGTTCGGGGTGGCGTGCAGGGTGACCGGGGTGTCCCCGGCCTCCGCCAGGACGTGCTCCATGAGGCGGCGTCCCAGGCCCTGGCGCGCGTGCCGCTCGGCGACGAGGACCATGCCGATCGCGGCGAGCCCCGGTCCGTACGAGGTGACCACCGTGCAGGCGGCCAGGCCCGGACCGTCGGGATCGTCGATGCCGTGGCCGGTGCCGGCGGCCAGGAGCAGCCCCCACTTGTGTTCCTCGCGCGGCCAGCCCCGGTTCTCGGAGAGGTCGGCGCAGGCGAGGAGGTCCTGCGTGGTGAGGCGACGGACCGGGAGCTGCGCGAGCGGGGTGGGGGAGATCGGCATCCTGTCAGGCTGGCCGACGTGGCGAACTCCCGTCCACCGCTTTACCGCGTGGCGATCTCCTGCTCACTGCCTCGAAGGGGGGTCTCCGGCCCGATGCCAAGGGTGGCGGTTCCGCGCCCACCGTTTTGAAGCGAGAGGACCGGCGGGCGCGAGGAGCCTTTGCCTCCGGCGTCCTGGGCGCGGACGATGTTTCACGTGAAACCCCGAGACACCCGAACGCGACGCCTCCATCTCTTCGATCTTGACGGCACCCTGATCCGAGGCTCGGCCGCCGCGGTGGAGATCTCACGGCAACTCGGTCTCATGGAGGAGATCGCCGCCCTGGAGGTGGGATTCCTGCGGGGCATGACGCCGGACGAGTTCGCGGTCCGGGCCCGGGAGCTGTGGTCGGCGCTCACTCCTGAGCAGGTCGCGGCGGCCTTCGAGGGGGCGCCCTGGCTGGCGGGCATCCGCGAGGTCTGGGCGGACATCCGGGCCCGTGGGGAGCGCTGCGCGGTCATCTCCCTCTCACCGGACTTCTTCGTCGAGCGGCTTCTCGACTGGGGAGTCGACACGACGCACGGTTCGCTCTGGCCGGCGGTCCCGTTCACCGAGCCGGTCCACCGGCCCGGCATTCTCGACGCGCACGCGAAGGTGCGCATCGCCCGGGAACTCTGCGCCGGGTACGGCCTGGGCCTCGACGACTGCGTGGCGTACGGGGACTCGATGTCGGACGCGGAACTCTTCGTGATCGTCCCGGAGACCGTGGCCGTGAACGCGGACCACCATCTCGCCGGGCTCTCCCGCCACAGCTACTCCGGCGGGGATCTGCGCGAGGCCTACGGGCTGGTCCGAAACAGCGCAGCCTAGCCAGAAACCCGGCCCTTTGGCCCGAGAACGCCACTTTCGGTCCGCCGCGCCGGTCAGAGGCGCCATGCTGCGACCACGCAAGCCGGTCAGCGCGAGGCGAGGCACATGATGGATGCTCCGACCACCACGACGGACGAGCGGGATTCCTCGGCGGCGGACCGGAAGGAAACCCGAATACCCGAGGGTCCCTCCGCCGACGCCGTGCTCGTACGGCGCACCCTCGCGGAGATCGCACCGGTCGCCGACCGCGTGACCTCCTACTTCTACGCCCTGCTGTTCATCGGGCACCCCGAGCTGCGCGAGATGTTCCCCGCGGCCATGGACACCCAGCGGGACCGGCTCCTGAAGGCCCTCCTGACGGCCGCCGAGCACATGGACGACGCGCCGGTGCTGACCGCGTACCTGGAGAACCTCGGCAGGGGGCACCGGAAGTACGGCACGCGCTCCGACCACTACCCGGCCGTCGGCGAGGCGCTCATCGGCGCGCTCGTGCGGTACGCGGAGAAGACCTGGGACAAGGAGACGGAGGCGGCCTGGGTCCGTACGTACACGACGATCTCCCAGATCATGATCGACGCGGCCGCGGACGACGAGCGGACCGCGCCCGCGTGGTGGCACGCCGAGGTGGTCTCCCACGACCTGCGCACCCCGGACGTCGCCGTCGTCACGCTCCGGCCCGACCAGCCGTATCCGTTCCTCGCCGGGCAGTACACGACGCTGGAGACCCCCTGGTGGCCCCGGATATGGCGGCACTACTCCTTCGCCTCGGCACCCCGGCCGGACGGGCTGCTGTCCCTCCACATCAAGGCCGTCCCGGCCGGCTGGGTGTCCAACGCGCTCGTCCACCGGGCGCGCCCCGGTGACGTGCTGAGGCTCGGTCCGCCGGCCGGCTCCATGACGGTCGACCACTCCACGGACACCGGGCTGCTCTGCATGGGCGGCGGCACCGGGATCGCGCCGATCAAGGCGCTGGTCGAGGACGTCGCCGAGCACGGGGACCGGCGCCCCGTCGACGTCTTCTACGGGGCGCGCAGCGGCCACGACCTCTACGACATCGACACGATGCTGCGGCTCCAGAAGACCTTCCCGTGGCTCTCCGTCCACCCGGTCACCGAGGAGCAGGGGCGGCTCCCGGACGCCGTCTGCCGCTACGGCCCCTGGGACGAGCGCGACGCCTATCTCTCGGGCCCGCTCGACATGGTCCGCCGGGGCGTCGACGTGCTGCGCGGGGTCGGGGTCCCCTCGGACCGGATCCGCCACGACTTCCTGGCGCAACTGGCCCCCGCGACGGCGGGCTAGCCGTGGCCCCCGCGACGGCGGGCTAGCCCAGGTCGGGGGCGTGCATCGCGCGGACGCCCTCGATGTTCCCGTCGAGGTAGTGGCGCAGGGAGAGCGGGACCAGGTGCACGGCGGCGATGCCGACCCGGCTGAAGGGCACCCGGACGATCTCGTACTCGCCGACCGGTTCGTCGATCTCGGGGCCGTGGCGGAGGGAGGTGTCCATGGAGCCGAGCCGGCACACGAAGAAGTGCTGGACCTTCACCCCGGAGACTCCGCCGTCGACGATGTGCTCGACGGTGTCGACGAAGCAGGGCACCACATCGGTGACCTTGGCGCCGAGCTCTTCGAGCACCTCGCGGTGCAGGGCTTCGACGACGGTGGCGTCGGTGGGCTCCACGCCGCCGCCGGGCGTGAGCCAGTAGGGATCCACTCCGGGCTTGGTCCGCTTGATGAGGATCAGGTCGTCCCCGTCGAGCAGGATGGCGCGTGCGGTGCGCTTGATCACGGGCCGTTCGGTCATGGGAAGAAAATGGCCCGTCCGGGGTGTCCTGAAACTCACCAGTTCTCGGCGGCCCGCAGCAGCTCCTCGTGGACCCGCGCGAGGGGCGACAGCGCGAGGGTCCCCGTCCGCGCCACCAGGAAGTAGGTGCGGAGCGGAGGGACCGGGGGGTCGAGCAGCGCCACGAGCCGGCCTCCGCGCAGGGCGTCCTCGCACAGGTAGCGCGGCAGGACGGCGAGTCCCGCGCCGGAGGCGGCCGAGTCCCGGACGGCCCGCAGGTCGGGGGCGATGACGGTGGCGGCGGCCGCGGGTTTGGTCTCGAAGACGCTCGCCCAGTAGCGGGAGACGAAGGGAAGCGACTCGTGGACCTCGACCACCGGCAGCTGTTCCAGCACCACGGCGCCCTTGCTCAGGAGCACCTCGGGGGAGAGCCGGGCGGCCCAGCGCGGGGCCGCGACCAGGACGTGCTCCTCGTCGCAGAGCGGAGTGGAGACGAGCAGCCCGCCCCGGGGGCGCGCGGTGGCGATGGCCAGATCGTGATGGCCCGCCGCGAGCCCGTCGAGGATCTCCTCCGTGGTGCCGTGGAAGGAGGTCCGCACGGCGAGCCCCTGGGCGACCAGCGGGGTGAGGGCGGGCAGCGCGCGGAGCGCGGTGAACTCCGGCGGTCCGGCGAGGTGCAGGGTCCGGACCCCGCCCTCCTGGGGGATGCCGGTCTCGGCGATCTCCACGAGGGCGTCCAGATGGGGCGCGGCGCGATGGGCGAGCTCGTCGCCCATGGTGGTGGGGGTGACTCCGCGTGCCTGCCGGAGGAAGAGCGGGCGCCCCAGTTGTCGCTCCAGTGTCCTGATCTGGCTGGTGACGGCGGGCTGGGAGAGCCCCAGGAGCGCGGCGGCGCGGGTGAAGGAGCCGGCCCGGTGCACCGTGACGAACGTGCGCAGCAGGCTCAGATCCATGTCCGCCCCTCCCGGCCGTGAGGCCGTTCGACTCAGGCGGTCGGCTGACTGCGCCTCAGGACCGTCCAACTATAAATAAGTCGATAGGTCGCTGTCGCTACCGTGATTGGACACTGACGCACAGTCAACTAGCCTTGTGCAGGCGGTCTCCGCGCGAGAATCCGGGGGCGTTCCGAGCCACGAGGGGGGAGGCTCGGAGCACCCTCGCTCCGTGCGGACGACCGCGTCAGCCGGCGCTGCCGGCCTCGTCCAGCGCGCGCAGCACATCGGCGACCAGGTCCTCCGGGTCCTCGGCCCCGACCGAGAAGCGGACGAAGCCCTCCGCGACCGCGTCCCCGCCCCAGCGCCCGCGCCGCTCCGCCGTGGAGCGCACACCGCCGAAGCTGGTGGCGTCGTCCACGATCCGCAGCTCCTCCAGGAACCGCTCGGCCCGCTTCCGGTCCGCGAGCTCGAAGGAGACGACCGGGCCGAAGCGCCGCATCTGCCGGGAAGCCACCGCGTGCGAGGGGTCGTCGGGAAGTCCGGGGTAGCGCAGCCCGGTCACGTCCGCGCGCCCGGCGAGCGTCCGCGCCAGCCTCAGCGCGGTGGAGCACTGCCGGTCGATCCGCAGCTGGAGCGTGGCGAGCGACCGGTGGGCGAGCCAGGCCTCCATGGGGCCGGGGATGGCGCCGACGATCTTGCGCCAGCGCCGCACGTCCGCCGCGAGCCGGGCATCGCGGCAGCTCACATGGCCGAGCAGGATGTCGCCGTGCCCGGTCATGCCCTTGGTGTCGCTGGCCACGGAGAAGTCCGCGCCCAGCTCCAGCGGGCGTTGGCCGAGCGGGGTCGCGAGGGTGTTGTCGACGGCGACGAGCGCCCCGGCCGCGTGCGCCTCGCGCACCAGCCGGCGGATGTCGCAGACGTCGAGACCGGGGTTGGACGGGCTCTCGATCCACAGCAGCCGGGCCCCGTCCAGCACGGACAGCTGGGCGTCGTCGCCGGTCGGAGCGGTGCGGACCTCGATGCCGTACGCCCGCAGCTGCTCGTGCAGCAGCGGCAGGGCCTGGTAGCCGTCGGACGGGAGCACCACCGCGTCCCCGGCCTTGAGCTGGGAGAACAGGACGGCGGAGATCGCGGCCATCCCGGAGGCGAAGACCAGCGTCTCCACTCCCTCCTCCCCCGGCGCCTCCAGCTCGCCGATGGCCCGCTCCAGATGGGTCCAGGTGGGGTTCTCGTCGCGGCCGTAGGTGTACGGGCCGGTCGGCTCGCCCGGCAGGTGGAAGTGCGCCGCGAAGACCGGCCCCGGCAGGGTCGGCTCGTACTTCACGGGCTCGGGCAGCCCCGCCCGTACCGCCCGTGTGCCGTCGCCGAGTTCGTCGTCCTTCACGGTGTCCGTTCCTCCAGTTCCGCGCGTACGGCCGCGAGCAGTCCCTCGCTCGCGGCCTCCACCATCTCCAGGCACTCCTCGAAGTCCTCGCGTCCCCCGTAGTAGGGGTCGGGGACGTCGAGGCCGGGCCCGGCGGCCGGGTCGTAGGACCGCAGCAGTCGTATTCTCGCCGCTTCCTCCGAGGTCCGGGCGAGCTCCCGGAGATCCCGCAGATGCCCCTCGTCGAGGGCGATCACCAGGTCGAGGGTGGAGAACCACGAGGAACGGAACCGCCGGGCGGTGTGCGCGGAGGTGTACCCGTTCTCGTCGAGCACGGCGACCGTGCGCGGGTCGGCCGGGTCGCCCTCGTGCCAGCCTCCGGTGCCCGCGCTGTCGATCTCCACCAGGCCGTCGAGGCCGGCTTCCTCGATCCGGCGGCGGAAGACGTGCTCGGCCATGGGTGAGCGGCAGATGTTGCCCGTGCAGACGAAGCAGACGCGGTAGGTCATGGCCGCCGCTCAGTCGCCGTCGGGGAGCACGACGTTCAGTGCCCACGAGACGACGGAGATGATCAGGCCGCCCAGGACGGCGGTCCAGAAGCCCTCGACGTGGAAGCTGAGGTCGACCAGCCCGGCCAGCCACGAGGTGAGGAGCAGCATCAGGGCGTTGACCACCAGGGTGATCAGTCCGAGCGTCAGGATGAAGAGGGGAAGCGTCAGCAGCTTGACGACCGGCTTGACCAGGAAGTTCACCAGTCCGAAGACAAGGGCGACGAGAATGAGCGTCAGGGCCTTCTTGCCGGTGCTGTCACCGGTGAGGGTGATGTCCTGGAGGAGCCAGACGGCGACTCCCAGGGCGCCCGCGTTCGCGAGCGTCTTGACTACGAAATTCATCATGTGTCTGATCGTGGCAGACACGATCGGGCCGAGGGCAGGGGCGAGCGGGCGATGAAGGCATTCCGTCTGGACGAGCTGGAGGCGGAGCGCGCCGCGAACGAGGGGGCGTACCTCCAGTTCCTGCGGGAGCGGAACATGTCGGTGGGTCTGTACGCCCTGGACGCCGGGGCGCTCGATCCGCAGCAGCCGCACGGTCAGGACGAGGTGTACTTCGTGGTCAGCGGCCGGGCGGCGATCACGGTCGGGACGGAGACGACCCAGGTGGCGCGCGGCAGCGTGGTCTATGTGCCGGCCGGGGTGGAGCACCGCTTCCACCACATCAGCGAGGACCTGCGGGTCATGGTGGTCTTCTCGCCGCCGGAGGGCTGAGCGGAGTCCGGCACGGCGGTGATCCGGGACCGGCCGAGGCCTGCGGGGCCCGGGGCCGGCTGAGCTGCTGGGCCCGGCCCGGCCGTGCTCCAGGAGCGGCCCCGTGTCGGAGCGGGCCCGGGGGCCGGGCCCGGCCGGGACCCGGAGGAGGGCCTGGCCGGAAGGCCTCGGGCCCCTAGGGGTCGGATCAGGGGAGAGCGGGGGCCGCGGCGCCCCCACGGGCTTCCTGGCGCCTCTAGCCTTGGGGGTGTTCGGCGCGGAGTGCGCCGAGCGGATCTTCGAGAGCGAGGTAGGGACGATGGCCGTACGAGAGGTGCTCGCGGGGATGCCCTGGTGGGTGAAGTGGGTCGCCATACCCCTTCTCGCCCTGTTCGTCTTCGGCGGGCTGATCACCAGCGTCCTGGCCTTCGTGGTCGGACTGCTCTTCAAGGTGCTGCTCTTCGCGGCCCTCGTCGCCGGACTGATCTACGTCGTCCGCAAGTTCAGCTCCTCCGGCAGGTCCAAGGAGGACTGGTAGCACCAGCTACTGATCGGTACGAGCCGGTCGAGGGCATTAGCCCGGGCGGGGGAACGCGCTGGTCGAATCGGGTGTGGGCCCTGGGGCTGCCACTAGTGTGGAATTCCTCCGCCGTGTTGGGGACTACTGGCGTAGATCTCCCTGCTGACCAGCGGTTTCCCAAGCCCGGAGGCGCGCGGGGGCGGCCCCTGCGGGCGGGTGCGAAACACCCGTCGTGACGCCTGGGGGTGACTGGCCACGGCTACGCACACGGCTTCGCCTACCTTGATCGGCTCGGTGCAGCGGGCGCTGAGACTCCTGGAGGCCGTGGCCTCCCACGCGGAGGGAGCCCCGGCCAAACAGCTCGCCCGCGAGACGGGTCTCCCGCTCCCCACCACGTACCACCTGCTCCGCACCCTGACGCACGAGGGCTATCTGCTCCGCGACAAGGGTGTGTTCGTCCTGGGCGACGCCGCCGCCCGACTGGCCGGCGGCGGAGATGTGCAGAATCGTCGCATCAAGATCGAAGACTCGCTCGCCCGCTGGCGGGACGAGATCGGCGTACCCGTCTACTTCGCCCTCTACCGCGAGGGCGAGATCGAACTCGTCGCCGTCGCCGACACCCCTTCCGCCCCCGCCGTGGAGGAATGGGCCGACTTCCGCGAGACCGCTCACGCCCATGCGATCGGCCAATGTCTGCTGAGCCAACTCGATCTGAAATCTCGTCAAGACCACCTTGACCGCCATCCGGTGGAAGCCCTCACTCCGTACACGGTGCGTAATCGCCGTGTGCTTTTGGATCGTTTGGGCGGTTTGGGGCGAATGGAGCCCCTGGTGGAGCGTCAGGAATATGCGCTCGGCACGGTCTGTGCCGCAATCCCCATCACTGCGGGCCCCGTGGCGGCCTCTGTGGCCATTTCTCTCCCCCTCCACCAGGAAGAACGGTTGCTCCCAGCAGTCGAGCGACTACGCACAGAGATCGGAAAGCTCTTCAGCTCCCTCGTGCTCTCTATCAGTATCTGAAAAATCACTCCTTGTGATCTGCTAGTGCTTACAGCACGATTACGTCAAGAGGGCCACGGGGGATCATTCCTGGCCGTTTCGGTCACAGCTTTCAGCAGCTGTGTTTACACAACTGCTTCATCTACTGCGGGGTACATGATGCGAGAGTCGGTTCAGGCCGAGGTCCTGATGAGCTTCCTCGTCTCCGAGGAGCTCTCCTTCAAGATCCCGGTCGAACTCCGATATGAGACCCGGGATCCCTACGCGGTGCGGATGACCTTCCACCTCCCCGGAGACGCGCCCGTCACCTGGGCGTTCGGGAGGGAGCTGCTGCTCGACGGGATCAACCGGCCGAGCGGGGACGGAGACGTGCACATCGCCCCGACAGAGCCGGAAGGCCTCTCGGACGTCTCCATCCGGCTCCAGGTCGGCGGCGACCGCGCGCTCTTCCGGGCCAGCGCGCCCCCGCTGGTGGCCTTCCTCGACCGGACGGACAAGCTGGTGCCGCTCGGTCAGGAACGCACGCTCGGTGACTTCGAGGACAACCTGGAGGCGGCGCTGGGCCGGATCCTCGCCGAGGAGAACGCCGGCCCCGCCTGACACCCGCCCCGCCGCCCCGCCCGAGCCACCCCGCCGAGCCGTCTCACGCGAGCCGACTGCAACGCGCCGACCCACCCGGCCGACCCGTCGAGCCGACCCACACGAGTCGCCTCACTGGCGCCGTCTCACCGCACTGTCCCCCTCGCGCGCCCTTTCCCCGGGCTGCCGTGACCGAGCACCTCACCCGATCCGTCCCGCGCCCCGCGGGCCCGTTCGGGCCGGACCCTTCCCCCCGAGCCGGGCCGGCCCGCCCCTTCGGCGCGCACGTCTCACTTCGCGCGTCGCCGCCGCCCTCCCCGTACCGGCGCGGGCTTCCCACCCCCGGACGCCGGGCGGTCGGCGGACACCACCAGGGCCGCGAGCGCCGTGGTGACCGGCACGGACGCCACCAGACCGATCGAACCGACCAGCGTCCGGACGATCTCCTCGGCGACCAGCTCGCTGTTGGCCACGGTCCCCATGCTGCTCTGGGCGATGGAGAAGAGCAGCAGCAGCGGCAGCGCGGCGCCCGCGTAGGCCAGGACCAGGGTGTTCACGACCGAGGCGATGTGGTCGCGGCCGATCCGGATGGCGGCCCGGTACAGGCCGCGCGGCCCCATGCCCGGGTCGGCCTGGTGCAGCTCCCAGACGGCCGACGTCTGGGTGACGGTGACGTCGTCGAGCACACCGAGCGAACCGATGATGATCCCGGCCAGCAGCAGGCCGGACATGTCGATCTCCGGGTACAGGCCGTGGATCAGGCCGGTGTTGTCGTCGGTGTTGCCGCTGAGCGACGCCCAGTCGATGAACACCGAGCCGAGCAGCCCGATCAGCATCAGCGAGATCAGCGTGCCGAGCACCGCGACCGAGGTGCGGGCCGAGAGCCCGTGACACATGTAGAGCGCGATCAGCATGATCGCGCTCGACCCGACCACCGCGACGACCAGCGGGTTCGATCCCTCCAGGATCGCCGGCAGGATGAAGAGCGTCAGCACCAGGAAGCTCGCCCCGAGCGCGATGAGCGCCATCACGCCCCGCATGCGGCCGACGAGCACGACGACCAGGGCGAAGATCCCGGCGAGCACCGCCAGCGGGATCTTCCGGTTCACGTCGGTCACCGAATACTGCAGGTCGCGCGGGGCGTCGGGGGCGTACGCCACCACCACCCCCTGGCCCTGGTGCAGTTGGCGCGGCGCGTCCGGCTGCACGACCTCGACGAACTTCCGGCCCTGGTCCGGTCCGGTGGTGACCTCGACGGTCGCCTTCGCGCACTGCCCCCGCTGGGCGTTGACCGCCTCGCGCCCCTCCGGAGTGGAGGTGTCGCCGGTCGGCGGGACCTGCGCGGCGTTCACGTCCTTGCAGTCGACGTGCTCGACGGAGACGACCTCGCCCTGCTGGGTCTGCCGGTCGAAGCCGACGCCGGTGCGTTCGTGCGCCGGAGTGCCGCCGGGCCACAGGACCACGAGGCCGACCACGACGGCGGTGGCGAAGGGGATCAGGACGGCGGCGATGACCTTGCGCAGATGCCGTGAGACCGGGGCGGCGGGCCCGTGGCCATGGCTGTGGCCGTGGCTGTGCGCCCCGCCTCCGTGCCCGTGCGAGGGGCCGGATTCGTGTCCGGGACCGTGGGCGTGGCCGTGCGGCTCGGGGGTCTGCTGGGGGGAAGTCACCGACCGATCATCGCAAGAACGGCGGGGGCCCACTGTTCAGCACGCCCGTGAGGGCGCTAGCGTGGTGACACCTTTGCACACGCGGGAGCTCGGAGCACCGGGCTGAGAGGGCGCTGATCACCGTACGCACGTACGGGAGGAGGCTGCGCCGACCGCCGAACCTGTTACCGGGTAATGCCGGCGTAGGGAGATCGGTCTCATGACCATTCAGGATGCACGCACGCCTGCCTCCGACCAGAACCAGCCCGACGGGCAGGAGCGCACGCCGGGCTGGCACAAGGGGTACGTCCAGGGTTCGCGCCCCGACCTCCGGGTGCCCGTCCGTCAGGTGCACCTCACCAACGGCAAGGACGTCACGCTCTACGACACGTCCGGCCCGTACACCGACCCCGCCCTCGACACCGACGTCCGGCGGGGCCTTCCGCCGCTGCGCGAGAACTGGATCATCGCGCGCGGCGACACCGAGGAGTACGCGGGCCGCCCGGCCCGCCCCGAGGACGACGGCATCAAGCACACCTCGCCGCGCGGGGGTGGGCTGAAGAACCTCGACGCCGTCTTCCCCGGCCGCCCCCGCCTGCCGCGCCGAGGCCGCGCCGGCGAGGCCGTGACCCAGCTCGCGTACGCCCGCCGGGGCGAGATCACCCCGGAGATGGAGTACGTCGCGATCCGGGAGAACGTCTCCCCCGAGGTCGTGCGGGAGGAGATCGCCGCGGGCCGCGCGGTGCTGCCGGCGAACGTGAACCACCCGGAGATCGAGCCGATGATCATCGGCAAGCGGTTCCTGGTGAAGGTCAACGCCAACATCGGCAACTCCGCCGTCACCTCCTCCATCGAGGAGGAGGTGGAGAAGATGACCTGGGCGACCAAGTGGGGCGCCGACACGGTCATGGACCTCTCCACCGGCCGCAACATCCACACCACCCGTGAGTGGGTGCTGCGCAACTCCCCCGTCCCGATCGGCACCGTGCCGCTCTACCAGGCGCTGGAGAAGGTCGACGGCCGGGCCGAGGACCTGACCTGGGAGATCTACAAGGACACGGTCATCGAGCAGGCCGAGCAGGGCGTGGACTACATGACGGTGCACGCCGGCGTGCTCCTGCCGTACGTGCCGCTCACCGCGCGCCGCAAGACCGGCATCGTCTCGCGCGGCGGCTCGATCATGGCCGCCTGGTGTCTGGCGCACCACAAGGAGAACTTCCTCTACACGAACTTCGAGGAGCTCTGCGAGATCCTGGCGGCGTACGACGTCACGTACTCGCTCGGCGACGGACTGCGCCCCGGCTCGATCGCGGACGCCAACGACGAGGCGCAGTTCGCGGAGCTGCGCACCCTCGGCGAGCTCAACACGATCGCCAAGCGGCACAACGTGCAGACGATGATCGAGGGCCCGGGGCACGTCCCGATGCACAAGATCAAGGAGAACATCGACCTCCAGCAGGAGATCTGCGAGGAGGCGCCGTTCTACACGCTCGGCCCGCTGACCACGGACGTCGCGCCGGCGTACGACCACATCACCTCCGGCATCGGCGCGGCCATGATCGCCTGGTGGGGCACGGCGATGCTCTGCTACGTCACGCCCAAGGAGCACCTGGGCCTGCCGAACAAGGACGACGTGAAGACGGGCGTCATCACGTACAAGATCGCGGCGCACGCGGCGGACCTCGCCAAGGGGCACCCGGGCGCGCAGGAGTGGGACGACGCGCTCTCCGACGCGCGGTTCGAGTTCCGCTGGGAGGACCAGTTCAACCTGGCCCTCGACCCGGTCACGGCGCGCGAGTTCCACGACGAGACGCTGCCCGCCGAGCCCGCGAAGACCGCGCACTTCTGCTCGATGTGCGGTCCGAAGTTCTGCTCGATGAAGATCTCCCAGGACATCCGCCGCGAGCACGGCGGGACGCAGCAGGAGATCGAGGCGGGCATGGCGGAGAAGTCGAAGGAGTTCGCGGCGAGCGGCAACCGCGTCTACCTGCCGCTGGCCGAGTAGCGCCCGCAGCCCGCAGCCCGCAGCCCTCAGCCCGCAGCCCTCAGCTCGCAGCCCGCAGCCCTCGTCCCTCAGGGTTTCGTCGCGTCCGGTGGGCCGGTCGCGGCGAGGGCGTCCCGGAGGAAGGGGAGGATGCCGCGCTCCAGGAGGGCGCGGCGCCAGGCCTCCCGGGCGCGGGAGAGCTCGTCGTCGGCCGTGGCGGTCCCGTCCGCCGCGGCCGGCCTGTTGCGCAGGGCGGTCAGGAGCAGGCCGGCTCCCGCGCTGAGCAGTCCCGCGGCGGCGAGGGCGGCGAAGACCAGGCCGGCCGTCAGCAGGGTCGTGCCGAACACCAGCGTGGGCGCGACCGCGTGCAGCACCGCCCCGACCAGCAGGAGGACGACCGCGGCGGTGCCCGCGAGGACGGGCACCATCACGGTGACGATCGCGATGACCCCGGCCCCCGGGTCGGTGCCCGCCCCGGGGTCCGTCAGGGAGGTGCGCGGCGCGGCGGGCGCCCGGCTCTGCTCGCGGACCTTCACGAAGTGGTCGTACTCGCTCGCCGCGGCGGAGGTGATGAGCGCGGTCGCGTTCAGGGTCATGGCGCGCAGCTGCGCGACCGTGAGCCGCGTGCCGACGCCGGCGAGTTCCGGACGTGCGTGGGCGGTGCTCAGTGCGTCGTCGAGGACCCGCTCGTACTCGGCGCGATCCTCGGTCAGCAGGTGCGGAGCCACGTTCATGTGCATCCCCCGATGCTCCGTAGGCCCGGATCAGCCGTGGGAAACGGTCGGTTGGGCAGAAACGGAGGAGAGCCTGCTACGGATGACCCGATGGTATTGCGGTGACACCACGACCTGACAGGGTGTTTCCCGAAATCGCTCTTCCCGGATGCGCAGGGTGATAGGTCAGTCGTTCAGCGGGAGTTGGACGACCAGTAGCTTTCCGGCCATGGTCACTCCGCCGTCCATCGCGATCGCCAGACCGTCGGCGTACACGTGCGGACCGTCGACGACCGGGCCCGCGCTGTCCTCGCCGTCCTCCGTGCCGACCTGGCCGAGGAGGTACGGGATGGGGCTGTGGCCGTGCACGATCCGGCGGCCGCCGTAGGTCGAGAGCAGTTCCTCGACGGCCTGCGGGCCGCCGTCGTCGCGGAACGCGAAGCGCTTCGTGAACTTCCGGAAGACGTCCCAGACCTCGTCGGCGTCGTTCCGGTTGAGGATCTCGTGGACCGTGTCGTTGACGTCCTCGATGGTCTCGCCGTATTCGAGGTACGCGGTGGTGTCGGAGTGCACCAGGAGGTGGTCGTCCTCGCGCACGACGGCGTCCAGCCGGGACATCCACTGGAGGTGGACGTCCTGGAGCCGGTCCATGTCGTGCTTCTGGCCGCCGTTGAGCAGCCAGGCGGCCTGGAAGGTGGCGGTGCCCGCGCCGGAGTTGACGGGCGTGTCGCCGAAGCGCTTGGCGCCGATGAGCAGCAGCTCGTGGTTGCCCATGAGGGCCTTGCAGTAGCCGCCGGCGGCCGCGGCCTCGGCGGAGAGCCGCATGACGAGGTCGATGACGCCGATGCCGTCGGGGCCGCGGTCGGTGAAGTCGCCGAGGAACCAGAGCCGGGCGTTGCCCGCGGCCCAGCCGCCGTTCTCGTCGATGAGGCCCTGGGCGCGCAGGGCGGCGATGAGCTCGTCGAGGTATCCGTGGACATCGCCGACCACGTAGAGCGGGCCGGGTCCGTCGCCGTTCGCGGGCTCGGGCGCGGGAGCCTGCTCGGGGGCGACCGGGACCTGGACGGTGTCGCCGCGGTTGATGACCGGGAGGTCGCGCTCGGTCGGGGTGTACCCCTCGGGAGCCTCGCCCTCGGGGAAGGCGTTCCCGGGGTGGCCGGTGGCGACGGAGACGATCGAGGAGCCGGCCGGGGCGGCGAACGCCGGGGCGAGGCGCTGACCCAGGTGGAGGGTCGGATCGGCGGGCATGGGCGCGGTGGCCTGCGGCGCGGCGGCGGCGGGCTGCGGTGCCGGGGCGGACGCGGGGGCCTGCGGTGCCGGGGCCGGTGCCGACGCGGGTGGGAGGGGCTCGGCCGGCGGGCTCGGCACCCGGACGGCCTCGACCGGCGAGGGCGCGACCGTGGGCAGGCGCGTGGCGGACACCGGGTGTTCGGCGACGGGGTGCTCGGCCGTGGCCTGCCGTCCGGCGGGCGCCGGATGCTCGGCGGGGAGGCGCTCGACGGCCGGAGCCGAGGGTGTCTCCCCGGCGGCGGGCGCCTGGGCGGCATGACCCTGTACGGGCACGCGGGCGTACGGCGGTACGCGGAAGTCACGCAATGTCGCCGTGCGTACCACGGGCTCCTGACCGGCCCCCTGAGTCATCGACCCCTCCACCACCGTCGCGATGCCCTGCACATCGCGGACCGGCCTGGTCGGGGCGGTCCGCGATGTCGTCCGCCCATCATAGGAATGAGCGTCCCTCTCTGTGACGCACCAGGGGTGGTGAATCCGGGTCCACTCCGGGTTCATCGGTTGTTTCGCCCGAATTGAGAAGGTCCGGTCCAGGGTTGGGGCCGGTGCGGTGTCCGGTTTCCCCGTCCCCGCCCCCGGGCAGGGGCGCGGACGGCGGTTCGGGCGACGGCCGGCTCGTGCGCCGCCGCCCGTGGGGTCAGTCCTTCGAGGGCGAGCGCGGCGGGCTGACCGTGGTGCGCGGTGAACGCCGCTGCGAGGAGGTGCGGACGATCAGTTCGGTCGGTATCACCCGCTGCACCGGTCCGTCGGCGTCGATCCCCTCGATGGCGTCGATGAGGAGCTGGACGACGGCGGTGCCGATCCGGCGCGGCTTGAGCGAGAGCGTGGTGATCGGGGGTTCGGTGGTGGCGTAGACGGTGGATTCGCTGCAGCAGACCAGGAGCAGGTCGTCGGGGACGCGCAGTCCGTAGCGGCGGGCGGCGGCGAGGAGATCGGTTCCGTTGGGGTCGAAGAGGCCGTAGACGGCGTCGGGGCGGTCGGGGCGGGCGAGCAGCCGGTCGGCCGCGACGGCGCCCGCGCACGGGTCGTGCGCCGGGTAGGCCTCGTAGACGGGGTCCTGGCCGACGCGTTCGCACCAGTTGAGGTACGCGGTGGTGGACAGGCGGGTGTAGGTGTCGGTGGTGGTTCCGGTGAGGAGGCCGATGCGGCGGGCGCCGGCGGCGGCGAGGTGGTCGAGCAGGTCGAGGACGGCGGTTTCGTGGTCGTTGTCGACCCAGGCGGTGACCGGGAGGGTGCCGGCGGGGCGTCCGTCGGAGACGACGGGCAGTCCCTGGCGGACCAGTTCGGTCACGACGGGGTCGTGGTCGGAGGGATCGATGACGACGGTGCCGTCGAGGGCGACGTTCGACCAGACGTCATGGCGGGAGGTGGCGGGGAGGATGACCAGGGCGTAGCCCCGGGCGAGTGCCGCCGATGTGGCTGCTCTGGCCATCTCCGCGAAGTACGCGAATTCGGTGAAGGTGAAAGGTTCATCCCCGTACGTGGTCACGGTCAGGCCGATGAGTCCCGACTTGCCGGTGCGGAGCGTGCGGGCCGCCGCGGATGGGCGGTAGCCCAGCCGGTCGGCGACCTCGCGGACGTGGCGGCGGGTGGCGTCCGGGAGTCGGCCCTTGCCGTTGAGCGCGTCGGAGACAGTCGTGATGGAGACCCCGGCGGCGGCGGCCACGTCCCGGATGCCTGCCCGGCCCTGCCGGCTTCCCCGGGTCTGTGCCCGGCTCACCTGGTGCTTCCCTGCTGCTGTCATGGCGAGCCGATAGTAGGGCGATGGAGGGCGGTCGGGACGGCCGCATATGCAGGCCTTAACAGGCACGTTTCTGCATGATCGAAATGGGCCAAGGGGCAGGGAATCAAAGGCAGTTAGGGCTCTTCGCGTGCGATCTACGCCCGTCGGGCGGCGTAGGCCTGGCGAGGTGGCGAGGTCTCGAAGAGGTCTCAACTCACCTCTACGGGGGATGCGCGCTACGGCGCCCGCCACCGGCGCGCGCCACCCGGGCGCGCGCTCCCCCTCGACGGGGGCGGGAGCGGGGCCGTGTCCACAGCGTGTCCCTCCTGTTGTCCACAGCCCATTCGCAGCGGAGGCGAATCCTCTTAAGGTGAGGAGTATTGGTGGTACGGACGGTCGAGGAGGCCACACTGTGAGCGAGACCAGCGGGACGAGCACCGGCAGCCCCAAGCTGCGCGCCGAGCTGGACGGGGTCCCCACCTACAAGCCGGGCAGGCCGGCCGCCTCGGGCGGTCCCGTGGCCTTCAAGCTGTCCTCCAACGAGAACCCCTACCCGCCGCTGCCCGGGGTCATGGAGACCACGCTGGCCGCCGCCGCGCACTTCAACCGCTACCCCGACATGGCCTGCACCGGCCTGACCGAGGAGCTGGCGAACCGCTTCGGCGTGCCCGTCTCGCACGTGGCCACCGGCACCGGCTCGGTCGGAGTCGCGCAGTCGCTGCTCCAGGCCACCTCGGGCCCGGGCGACGAGGTCGTCTACGCCTGGCGCTCCTTCGAGGCGTACCCGATCATCACGCAGATCAGCGGGGCCACCTCGGTGCAGGTGCCGCTGACCGAGGGCGAGGTGCACGACCTCGACGCGATGGCGGAGGCGATCACCGACCGGACCCGGCTGATCTTCGTCTGCAACCCCAACAACCCCACGGGCACCGCGGTGCGCCGGGCGGAGCTGGAGCGCTTCCTGGACCGGGTGCCCTCCGACGTCCTGGTCGTGCTCGACGAGGCGTACCGGGAGTTCGTCCGCGACACGGAGATCCCGGACGGCATCGAGCTCTACCGCGACCGGCCGAACGTGGCCGTGCTCCGCACCTTCTCCAAGGCGTACGGCCTGGCGGGTCTGCGGGTCGGCTTCGCGGTCGCCCACGAGCCGGTGGCCGCGGCGCTGCGCAAGACGGCGGTGCCCTTCGGCGTGAGCCAGCTGGCGCAGGACGCGGCGGTGGCCTCGCTGCGGGCAGAGGACGAACTGCTCGGCCGGGTCGGCTCGCTGGTGGCGGAGCGCGAGCGGGTCCATGCGGGGCTCGTGGCCCAGGGCTGGACCGTGCCGGACACCCAGGCGAACTTCGTCTGGCTGCGGCTCGGCGAGCGGACCATGGACTTCGCGGCGGAGTGCGAGCGGCACGGCGTGACCGTGCGGCCGTTCGCGGGCGAGGGCGTGCGCGTCACGATCGGTGAGACCGAGGCGAACGACCTCTTCCTGAAGGCGGCGGAGGGCTTCCGCAAGGCCTGACCGGAGGGCCGCCGATCGGGCGGACGGGGCCGATCGGGCGGACGAGGGCGGTCGGCCGGACGAAGGCGGTCGGGCGGACAAAGGCGGTCGGCCGGGCGGGTCTGACGGGCCGGGTGAGGGGGATCGCTCGGTCTGGTCCGATCGGCCAGGTGAAGGTGATCACCCGGTAGGTCCGATCGACCGGTGCCGGTCAGTCCTGGACGCGTTCCACGCGGATCGGGTCGCCGTCCCTGACGCCGGCCAGGATCCGCGGGTCCCCGTCGAGCGCGCCGAGCAGGTTGCAGGGACTCGCGAGCCGGCACTCGTCGCCGCGCGAGATCGGCGTCGGGCCGTAGGGGAGGGCGAGCGCGTCGCCGTCCGTCCAGAAGGCCACCGTGCCGGGCTCCACGACCTGGCGCGCGCCGTCCTCGACGGGGACGGAGACCGGAGTGTCGAAGTAGACCTCCTCGCCCCAGGTGCGGGCGGTGGAGGAGATCGGGAGGGCTCCCGCGAGCGCCGTGCTCGTGGGGGTCTCCTCCAGGGTGGCCGTGGTGTGTCCGGCCGGCCAGATGATGCGTATCCGAAGGGTCATGCCCCGGATTCAACAATATGTTGAAGGTCTTGGGAAGGGCTGGCCTTCGCTAGGGGGACCCCCGGTTGACGGTACGGATTTCGTATGAGCCATAATGCTTGTGAATGTGAACGCGTTCACAAGCGTGTCCTGTTCCTCCCGAAATTTGTGGGATTAACAGGGCAAACTGCCGATGTGACCACGGCGATGTAAGGAGAAAACGCAGTGGACCTCGCTCTGGCGCCAGAGACTCTGGCGCGCTGGCAGTTCGGCATCACGACCGTCTACCACTTCCTGTTCGTCCCCCTGACGATCTCCCTCGCCGCGCTCACCGCAGGCCTCCAGACCGCCTGGGTGCGGACGGAGAAGGAGAAGTACCTCAGGGCGACGAAGTTCTGGGGCAAGCTCTTCCTGATCAACATCGCCATGGGTGTGGTCACCGGCATCGTCCAGGAGTTCCAGTTCGGTATGAACTGGTCTGACTACTCCCGGTTCGTCGGCGACATCTTCGGGGCCCCGCTCGCCTTCGAGGCGCTCATCGCCTTCTTCTTCGAGTCGACCTTCATCGGTCTGTGGATCTTCGGCTGGGACAAGCTGCCGAAGAAGATCCACCTGGCCTGCATCTGGATGGTGTCGATCGGCACGATCCTCTCCGCGTACTTCATCCTGGCGGCCAACTCCTGGATGCAGCACCCCGTGGGCTACCGGATCAACGAGGAGCGCGGGCGGGCCGAGCTCACCGACTTCTGGCAGGTGCTCACCCAGAACACCGCGCTGACCCAGTTCTTCCACACGATCACGGCGGCGTTCCTGGTCGGCGGAGCGTTCATGGTGGGCATCTCCGCGTTCCACCTGGCGCGCAAGAAGCACATCCCGATCATGCGGACCTCGCTGCGGCTGGGCCTGGTCACCCTGATCATCGCCGGCCTCGGCACCGCCATCAGCGGTGACCTGCTCGGCAAGGTCATGTTCAAGCAGCAGCCGATGAAGATGGCCGCCGCCGAGGCGCTCTGGGACGGCCAGGCCCCCGCACCCTTCTCCGTCTTCGCCTACGGCGACGTCGAGAAGGGCCACAACAAGGTCGCCATAGAGATCCCGGGCCTGCTGTCCTTCCTCGCGAACGACGACTTCAGCTCCTACGTCCCGGGCATCAACGACGTGAACAAGGCCGAGCAGGAGAAGTTCGGCCCCGGCGACTACCGTCCCAACATCCCCGTCGCCTACTGGGGCTTCCGCTGGATGATCGGCTTCGGCATGGCCTCGCTGGGCATCGGCATGCTGGGTCTCTGGCTGACCCGGAAGAAGTTCATGCTGGCACCGGGGCTCCGGACCGGTGAGGACGAGGTGCCGAATCTGGTCCTGTTCAAGCGCAAGGCGCTCAGCCCGCGCTGGGGCAGGTGGTACTGGATCGTCGCCCTCTGGACCATGGCGTTCCCGCTGATCGCCAACTCCTGGGGCTGGATCTTCACCGAGATGGGCCGCCAGCCCTGGGTCGTCTACGGCGTGCTGCGCACCCGTGACGCGGTCTCCCCCGGCACGACCACGGGCGAAGTGCTCACCTCGATGATCGTCTTCACCGCGCTCTACGCCGTCCTCGCCGTGATCGAGGTCAAGCTCCTCGTCAAGTACGTCAAGGCGGGCCCGCCGGAGCTCACCGAGGACGACCTCAACCCGCCCACCAAGATCGGCGGGGACTCTCGTGACCCCGACCGCCCCATGGCCTTCTCGTACTGAGGCTCAGGAGAACGAGGCATGGAACTCCACGACGTCTGGTTCGTACTCATCGCCGTCCTCTGGATCGGCTACTTCTTCCTCGAAGGGTTCGACTTCGGGGTCGGCGTCCTGACCAAGCTGCTCGCCCGGGACCGGGTCGAGAAGCGGGTCCTCATCAACACCATCGGACCCGTCTGGGACGGCAACGAGGTGTGGCTGCTCACCGCCGGAGGCGCGACCTTCGCCGCGTTCCCCGAGTGGTACGCGACGCTCTTCTCCGGCTTCTACCTGCCGCTGCTGATCATCCTGGTCTGCCTGATCATCCGGGGCGTCGCCTTCGAGTACCGGGTGAAGCGGCCCGAGGAGAACTGGCAGCGCAACTGGGAGCAGGCCATCTTCTGGACCTCGCTGATCCCCGCGTTCCTCTGGGGCGTGGCCTTCGGCAACATCGTCCGGGGCGTGAAGATCGACGCGGACATGGAGTTCGTCGGCAGCTTCTGGGACCTGCTCAACCCGTACGCGCTCCTCGGCGGCCTGGTCACGCTCACCCTCTTCACTTTCCACGGCGCGGTCTTCGCCTCGCTCAAGACGGTCGGGGACATCCGGACGCGGGCCCGCGCGCTCGCGCTCAAGCTGGGTCTGGTCACGGCGGTGCTCGCCCTGGGCTTCCTCGTCTGGACCCAGGTCGACACGGGTGACGGCTGGAGCCTCGCGGCGATGCTGGTCGCGGTGGTGGCGCTCGTCGGCGCCCTCATGGCCATCGGGGCCGGGCGCGAGGGCTGGTCGTTCGCGCTGTCGGGCCTCACCATCGTCGCGGCGGTGGCGATGCTCTTCCTCGCGCTCTTCCCGAACGTCATGCCCTCTTCGCTCAATCCGGAGTGGAGCCTCACCGTGACGAACGCGTCGTCGACCCCGTACACGCTCAAGATCATGACCTGGTGCGCGGCGATCGCGACCCCGCTGGTGCTGCTCTACCAGAGCTGGACCTACTGGGTGTTCCGCAAGCGCATCGGCACGCAGCACATCGCCGACGCCCACTAGCCGGCACCGGCAGCCGACTCTCCTCAGAGGGGCATGTTTCACGTGAAACCGATCGATCCGCGCCTGCTCCGGTACGCGAGGGCCACCCGTCTCTTCCTGGCCGCGGTGGTCGTCCTCGGCCTCGTCGGAGCGGCGCTGGTCATCGCCCAGGCGATGCTCATCGCCGAGATCGTGGTGGGTGCCTTCCAGAAGAGCCAGGCGGTCGCCGACCTGACCACGCCCCTGCTGCTGCTCGCCGGAGTCGCGGTGGCGCGGGGGCTGGTCTCCTGGCTGACCGAACTCGCCGCCCACCGGGCGAGCGCGGCGGTCAAGTCCGAGCTGCGCGGCCGGCTCCTCGGCCGCGCGGCCGCCCTCGGGCCGGGGTGGCTGAGCGGTCAGAAGGCCGGCTCGCTGATCGCCCTCGCCACCCGGGGCGTGGACGCCCTCGACGACTACTTCGCCCGCTATCTGCCGCAGCTGGGCCTCGCGGTGGTCGTGCCGGTGGCGGTGCTGGCCCGGATCGTCACGGAGGACTGGGTCTCGGCGGCGATCATCGTCGTCACGCTGCCGCTCATCCCGGTCTTCATGATCCTCATCGGCTGGTACACCCAGGCCCGCATGGACCGGCAGTGGAAGTTGCTCTCGCGGCTCTCCGGTCACTTCCTCGACGTCGTGGCCGGGCTTCCCACGCTCAAGATCTTCGGCCGGGCCAAGGCCCAGGCCGAGTCGATCCGCGCGATCACCTCGGAGTACCGCCAGGCGACGATGCGCACCCTGCGGATCGCCTTCATCTCCTCCTTCGCCCTGGAACTCCTCGCGACCCTGTCGGTCGCGCTCGTCGCCGTGACCATCGGCATGCGGCTCGTCCACGGCGAGCTCGACCTGTACACCGGTCTCGTCATCCTGATCCTGGCCCCCGAGGCCTACCTGCCGCTGCGGCAGGTAGGGGCGCAGTACCACGCGGCGGCGGAGGGGCTCGCGGCGGCGGAGGAGATCTTCGAGGTCCTGGAGCAGCCGGTACGGGACGGTGGCACCGCGGCCGTTCCGGAGTCGGTGCGGCTGGAGCTCGACGGCGTGACCGTCCGGCACGCGGGGCGCGCCGAGCCCTCGCTCGACGCCGCCTCGCTGACGGTCGAGCCGGGCGAGACGGTGGCGCTGGTCGGACCGAGCGGGGTCGGGAAGTCGACGCTGCTGGACGTCGTCCTCGGCTTCGCGGTCTCGGACGAGGGCGGTTGCGTACGGGTCGGGGGAGCCGACCTGGCGACGCTCGACCTGGAGGAGTGGCGGTCCCGGATCGCCTGGGTGCCGCAGCGCCCGTACCTGTTCGCGGGGACGGTCGCCGAGAACGTACGGCTCGCCCGGCCGGACGCTCCGGACGAGGCGGTACGGAGCGCGCTGCGGGACGCCGGTGCGGACGGGTTCGTGGCGGCGCTGCCGCAGGGGCTCGACACCCTGCTCGGCGAGGACGGCGCGGGGCTCTCGGCGGGGCAGCGGCAACGGCTCGCGCTCGCCCGGGCGTTCCTGGCCGACCGTCCGCTGCTGCTCCTCGACGAGCCGACCGCGGCGCTCGACGGCGAGACGGAGGCGGGGATCGTCGAGGCGGTCCGCCGCCTCGCGGCCGGGCGGACGGTGCTCCTGGTCGTGCACCGGCCGGCGCTGCTCGCCGTCGCGGACCGGGTGGTGGCGCTGGGCGGCGCCACGGCGGGCACGGGTGCGGCGGAGACCGACGGGGTGACCGCCGGGCCGGGCCCCGCCGCCACCCCGGAGGACGCGCCCGGTCTCCTCGCCGCGGCCGACGAGCCGACGCCCACGGTTCCGGCGGCCCCGCTCGCACGGGTCCGGAGCATGGCCGGGGAGCTCAAGGGCCGGATGGCGCTCGCGCTGCTGCTCGGAAGCCTCGCCCTCGGATCCGCCGTCGGACTGATGGCCGTGTCCGGCTGGCTCATCTCCCGGGCCTCCGAACAGCCCCCCGTGCTCTATCTGATGATGGCCGTCACCGCCACGCGCGCCTTCGGCATCGGCCGGGCCGTCTTCCGGTACGCCGAGCGGCTCGTCTCCCACGACGCCGTCCTGCGGATGCTCGCCGACCTTCGGGTCTCCGTCTACCGGCGCCTGGAGCGGATCGCTCCGGCCGGGCTGGGCCGCACCCGGCGCGGCGACCTCCTCGCCCGGCTCGTCCAGGACGTCGACGCGCTCCAGGACTACTGGCTGCGCTGGCTGCTCCCGGTGGGCGCGGCGCTCCTCGTGGGGGTCGCCTCGGCCGGGTTCACGGCCTGGCTGCTGCCCGAGGCCGGTGCCGTGCTCGCCGTGGGCCTGCTGGTCGCGGGGGTCGCCGTCCCGGCGGCCGGCGGCGCTCTCGCCCGCAGGGCCGAGCGCCGGCTCGCCCCCGCGCGCGGCACCCTCGCGACCGCCGTGGCCGATCTGCTGCGCGGCTGCGCCGAGCTGACCGTGGCCGGGGCGCTCCGGGGCAGGACCGAGCGGGTCCGGGACGCCGACCGGACCCTCACCTCCATCGCCTCCCGGCAGGCCGCCGCCACCGCGCTCGGAGCCGGACTCTCGGCCGTGGTCTGCGGACTGACCGTCGTGGCCGCCGCGTTCGTCGGCGTCCAGGGCGTGCGGGACGGACGGCTCGACGGGGTGGCCCTCGCGGTGGTCGTCCTCACCCCGCTCGCCGCGTTCGAGGCCGTCACCGGACTTCCGCTCGCCGTCCAGTACCGGCAGCGCGTCAGGCGCAGCGCCGAGCGGGTCTTCGAAGTGCTCGACGCCCCCGTCCCCGTGCGGGAGCCGCGGACGCCCGCCGCTCCCCCGGCGAGCCCCTTCCCGCTGGAGCTGGCCGGACTCTCGGCCCGGCACGCCGGCCAGGAGCGGCTCGCGCTCGACGGCTTCTCCCTCGGCCTGGAGGCGGGCCGGCGCGTCGCGGTCGTCGGCGCCTCCGGCTCGGGCAAGACCACGCTCGCCCAGGTGCTGCTGCGGTTCCTGGACGTGGAGCACGGCACGTACGTGCTCGGCGGAGTGCCCGCTTGGGAGCTCGACGGCGACGCGGTCCGGCGGTTCGTCGGACTCTGCGCCCAGGACGCCCACCTCTTCGACAGCTCCGTCCGCGAGAACCTGCGGCTCGCCAAGGTCGGGGCGGACGACGAGGAGCTCCGCGAGGCGCTGCGCAGGGCCCGGCTGCTCGACTGGGTCGACGGCCTTCCCGCCGGGCTCGACACTCTCGTCGGCGAGCACGGCTCCCGGCTCTCCGGCGGTC
Source organism: Streptomyces sp. NPDC002232 (assembly GCF_042890295.1). Lineage (NCBI taxonomy): Bacteria > Bacillati > Actinomycetota > Actinomycetes > Kitasatosporales > Streptomycetaceae > Streptomyces > Streptomyces sp. NPDC002232. Next base: position 534,085 of record NZ_JBIARV010000006.1, read on the forward strand.
AGCGGCAGCGCCTCGCGCTCGCCCGGGCCCTGCTCGCCGACTTCCCGGTCCTCGTCCTGGACGAGCCCGCCGAGCACCTGGACCTCGCCACCGGCGACGCGCTCACCGACGACCTGCTCCGGGCCACCGAGGGCCGCACCACCGTCCTCATCACCCACCGGCTGCACGGACTCGACGCCGTCGACGAGGTGCTGGTCCTCGACGAGGGCCGGACGGTGCAGCGCGGCCCGTACGCGGAGCTCGCGTCGGTGGACGGCCCGCTGCGCCGGATGCTGGAACAGGAGCGGGAGACCGATCTGCTCGCGACGTCGGCGCCACCGGGAGGGACCAGCTGACTTTTCTCGCCAAATAGGACTTACTAGGCTCAAGCCCATGACCGCCGCCGCGTCCGACTCCTCGGACCCCCTGGAAGCCGCCACCCGTGCCACCCGCAGCCTCCAGGGGCTGTCCACGGAACTCACCGCGCGTGTGCCGCAGCTCCTGGAGGCGATGCGCTCGGTCGGCACCGGGCTGGAGCTCCACTCCACCCTCGACCGGATCTGCGAGACGGCCGCCGAGCTCGCCGACGCCCGCTACGCGGCGATCGGTGTCGTCGACGACGAGGGCGAGGGCCTCTCCGACTTCGTCACCTTCGGCGTCGACGAGGAGACGGCCCGTCGGATCGGCCGCCGCCCCGACGGTCGAGCGGGGCTGCTCGGCGCGCTGATCCGCGACCCGGAGACCATCCGCCTCGCCGATCTGTCCACCGACCCGCGCGCGGCGGGCTTCCCGCCCGGGCACCCGCCGATGCGGACCTTCCTCGGTGTCCCCATCCGGGTCCAGGGCGAGATCTTCGGGAACCTGTACCTCGCCGAGAAGCACGGCGGCGGCGAGTTCAACGACTACGACGTCCACATGGTCCGGGTCCTCGCCACCGAGGCCGGCATCGCCATCGGCAACGCCCGGCTGTACGAGGCGGCCCGGCAGCGCGAGCGGTGGATCGACGGGTCGGTCGCCGTCACCACCGCCCTGCTCTCCGGCGGTGACGCGGACGACGCGCTCACGGTCGTCGCGGAGCAGGCCCGGAGGCTCGCCGAGGCCGACGCCGGGATCGTGCTGCTCCCCGCCGAGGACGGCGGGCTGGAGATCGTCGCCGTCTCCTCGCCCCGGCCCACGAAGGCGCTGGGCGTGGTGATCCCGCCCGAGAGCGCCGTCGTGCGGGAGCTCCTGGAGGGCGAGGCGGTCTTCGTCGCCGACGCCTCGACGGACCCGCGCATGATCACCCGGCTGACGGGCACGTACGGGCCGAGCATGATCCTTCCGCTGCAGAGCGGCGGCCGGGTCCTCGGCGCGCTCGCCACCCCCCGGCTGCGGGGCGCCCGTCAGTTCACGGAGGCGGAGCGGACGCTGGCCACCCAGTTCGCCTCTCAGGCGGCCCTCGCCCTGATGATGGCCGAGGCACAGCGCGACCGGGAGCGCCTCGCCGTCTACGAGGACCGGGACCGGATCGCCCGCGACCTGCACGACCTGGTGATCCAGCGCCTCTTCGCCACCGGCATGATGCTGGAGAGCGCCCAGCGGAAGTCGATCGTGCCGGCCGTCCAGGACGGCGTGGGCAAGGCCGTGGACGAGCTGGACGTCACCATCCAGGAGATCCGGACGGCGATCTTCGCGCTCCAGCAGGGCCCCGCCGAGGCCCCGTCGGGGCTGCGCACCCGCGTCCTGCGGGAGATCAACATGGCGGCCGTGCCGCTCGGCTTCAAGCCCGCGCACCGCTTCCTCGGCGCGATCGACTCGACGGTCGGCGACCTCACCGGCAAGAACCTGATCGCCGCGCTGCGCGAGGCGCTGTCCAACGCCTTCCGGCACGCCGGGGCGACCCGCATCGAGGTGGTCGTCGACGCCGGCGTCACCCTGCCCGACGGCTCCGCCGGGGTGCGCCTCTCGGTCGCCGACGACGGCATCGGCATCCCGCCGGGCGGGCGGCGCAGCGGCCTGCGCAACCTGGCGCGCCGGGCCGAGTCACTGGGCGGCGCGAGCTGGTGCGGCCCGGGCCTGGCCGAGGACGGCGGCGGGACGACGGTGGTGTGGGAGGCCCAGCTCTGACGGCGGACTGCCCGCCGGGGCCCGTAGAGCTTGCGGACTGCCGCCGGGACCCGTTCCGGCCCAGGGCCCCGCTATCCCCGGGCGGCCAGGGCCTCGGCGATGAGCTGCTCGACGACGACGGCCACCCCGTCCTCGTTGTTGCCGACCGTGCGGCCCGAGGCGGCGGTGATGACGTCGGGGTGCGCGTTGCCCATCGCGTACGAGCGGCCGGCCCAGCTGAGCATCTCGATGTCGTTCGGCATGTCGCCGAAGGCGACGACCTCCTCGGCCGTGATGCCGCGCTCGGCGCAGCACAGGGCCAGGGTGGAGGCCTTGGAGACGCCCAGGGCGCTGATCTCGATGAGCGCGGTCGGGCTGGACCGGGTGAAGGAGGCCAGGTCTCCCGCCGCCTCCCGCGCGGTCGCGAGGAAGGCGTCGGGGTCCAGGTCGGGGTGCTGGGCCAGCAGCTTGAGCACGGGGGCGGCCGAGCCGGGCGTCTCCTCGAAGAGGAGCTTCTCGGCGGTGGCGACGGTGGCACCGGGGTCGAGGAAGAACGGCGGGTACAGCGGTTCGTAGTGGATGCCCGTGGTGAGCTCGACGGCGAAGGTCGTCCCCGGTGCGGCGGCGCGCAGGGCGCGGACGACGTCGAGCGCGGCGGGCCGCTCCAGCGGGCGGACCTCCTGGAAGGTGCCTCCCGCGTGGAGGTCGACCACCGCGGCGCCGTTGGCGCAGATCGCGAGGCCGTGCCCGTGGACGTGGTCGCGGACGACGTCCATCCAGCGGGCCGGGCGGCCGGTCACGAAGAAGACCTCGATGCCGGCCCGCTCGGCCGCGGCGAGGGCGGCGACCGTGCGCTCCGAGACGGACTTGTCGTCGCGGAGCAGGGTGCCGTCGAGGTCGGTGGCGATCAGCCGGGCCGTCGGGGCGGAGGGGCGCGGGGAACGGGGAGAGGTCACCGCCCCATTCTTCCGCACCGGACGCACGGGCGTGCGAGGAGCCGCACATATGAGTGCGGTTTCCCGGCGGAGGGCGGGGACGGGGGCGCTCAGTACGCGACCTCGACGACGGCCCGGTGGGCGCGCGGGTCGTCGACGTGGGTGAGGAGGTAGTGGGCGAGGTCGGCGCGGGAGAGGGACGCGGGCCGCGCCAGGCGGCCGTTCTCGGCGGTCCGGTAGGCGCCGGTCAGCGGGCCGTCGGTCAGCATCGGGGGCCGCACCACCGTCCAGGCGGTGCCGTCGGCGGCGGGCGACCGTACGAAGGCCTCCATCCGGGCCATGTCGGCGTAGCCGTGCCGGTAGAGCCGCCGGATCACGTACCGGGTGACGAGCCGCTGCGGCAGCGGCACGTCCGGGGCGGTGTCCAGGCCGGCGGAGGAGAGGCAGAGCAGCCGGGCGACGCCGGAGCCGCGCATGGCCTCGACGATGTTCCGGGTGCCCCGGGAGTAGACGGCCGTGGGGTGCTTGCGGTCGGTGCTGCCGAGGCAGGAGAGTACGGCGTCGTGACCGGCGACCGCCTGCTGCCAGGTCTCGGGGGCGAGGGCGTCGCCGGGCAGGACGGTCAGCGGCGCGTCCGGGGCCGTGACCGGGACCCGGGCGGGGGCGCGGACGACGGCGGTCACCCGGTGGCCGGCGCCGAGGGCCTGGGCGAGGAGCTGGGCGCCCGTACCGCCGGTGACGCCGAAGAGCATCAGCCTCATGACGCCTCCCGCGCGAGCGCGTCGACGAGCGCGACCGTGACGGCCCGCTGGCCTTCGAGGGTGAGGTGGACGCCGTCGTCGAGGTGCCGTCCCGCCGTGGCCGGCCGGGTGTCGACCGTGAGCTCGGGGCGCCCGAGGAGGAAGTCGGCGACGGCGTCGACGTCCTCGCTCGTCCAGCCGATTCCGGCGCGTCGGAAGTGCGCGTACGCGTCGGCCCGTTCCTGGTCCACGGAGCTCGGGGTGAGCCAGATCCAGCGGTCGGGGCCGAGGCCGGAGAGGTCCCGCAGGGCGAGCAGGTTCCGCTCGGTCTCCGCCTCGCTGACCAGCCGCGTGCCGGGCGCTTCCGCGCGGCGCCCCAGGCGCTGGACGTCGTTCGCGCCGAGCATGCACAGGATCCAGTCGGGGCGCCGGAAGGCGAGCTGCGGCAGGAGGGCGAGGGCCTGCGTGGTGGTGGAACCGGAGACGGCGAGGTCGACGGGTTCGACGCCCTCCGGGAGCAGGTGGCGCAGGATCGAGAACCAGGAGAGCCGGTCGGCGGTGGTGCTCTCGCCGAGGGCCACGACCCGCTGTCCCGGCAGGAACGGCAGCCGGTCGGCCCGCTCGGCGAAGGCGGGGTCCTCCAGCAGCTCGGCCGCGGTGCGCCGGGTCCGGTCGTCGAGGTCCTCCAGCAGCTTCCGGTACGCCTCGGTGTCGAGGCCGAAGAGGCCGGCGAGGCGGGTGTCGGGCAGTTCGCCCAGGTAGCGCAGGGTCTTCTCGGGCTGCTGGAAGCGCACGAGCTTGTGCGTGAGGTTCTCGGCCATGTCAGTGCTCCTTGCGGGTGCGGCGTCGGGGCAGCAGGAAGCCGGCGGCGATCAGCCAGCCCAGGCAGGTGAAGCGGGCCAGTGGCAGCAGCAGGGCGGCGCCGTCGAAGAGCAGGGTGAGGGTGGAGAGTTCGGCGACCGCCGCCAGGACGAGACCGGTCACGGCGAGCGCGCGGGGCAGCAGTCCGGCGAGGAGCCCGGGGACCGCGATCCCGGCGACGAGCAGGCCCAGCGTCACGACGTGGCCCGGACCGCCGGTGGCGAAGGCCAGGTACTGGAGGGCCCGGACGAGCGAGGGGAGGTCGAGCACCTCCGTACGGGAGAGGGTCCAGCTCACCAGGCCGCAGAGGGCCAGGAAGCCGGCGGCGAGGAGACCTCCGGCCAGGGCGATGGTCGCGCCGGGGGCGCGGACGCCGAGCCGGTGCAGCCGGGCCGAGACCGTGGCGGCGTAGACGGCTAGCGGGACCGAGGCCGCGAACTGGAGGGCGCCGGAGATCCGGACGGCGTCGGAGTGGGCCCGGAACCAGGCCACGATCTCGGCGGTCGCGCCCGTCCCGCCGAAGGGCGAGGGGAAGGGGTCGCCGCCGCCGAGCACGGTGCTGAGCACGAGCCCGGCCAGGAACAACCCGGTGAACACCACGGCGAGCACGCCGGGCGGCGGCCCTCCCCGGGCTTCCTTCCCAGGGGCTTCCGCGGGCCGGGTGCGGGTCTCTTCAGACACGGGTCCTGTCCGTTCTGTAAGGAGAATAGTTCACAGGGGAGAATCATTCTTGTGGCGTACGATAACTCCGTGAGCAGCGACCGGCAAGCAGTGGAAGATCCCGGAGCGGCGGCCCCGCCCCCGAGCGGCGGAGCGTTCCTGCTCGCCCAGCTCGGGGCGCACGCGGCGGGCCGCTTCGGCGAGCGCGTCGGTGAGCTCGGCCTCGCCCCGCCGGACGTCGGCCTGCTGCGGATGATCGCCATGGAGCCGGGACGGAGCCAGCGCTCCCTCGCCACCGACCTCGGCGTCGTCCCGAGCCGGGTCGTCGCGCTCATCGACAGCCTGGAGAAGAAGGGGTTCGTCGAGCGGCGCCGCAGTGCCGAGGACCGCCGCCACCACGAGCTGCACCTCTCCGAGGACGGCCGCCGCGCGCTCGGACAGGTCCGCGAGGTCGCCGCGCTGCACGAGGACGACCTGTTCGCGGCGCTCGACGAGGAGGACCGGGCCCGGCTGACGGCACTGCTCGGGCGGATCGCCGAGCAGCAGGGCCTCACCCCGGGCGTCCACCCCGGTTACCGCCGGCTGCCGAAGAAGCCGGGCTGACCTTCGGGGCGGGCGCGCTCCGGCCGGTGGTATTCCGGTCCGACCCCATCAGGTCCCCGACCCCTTCCGGCCCCGGGATATGGCCGCCGGGACATGGCCGCCGGGAGATGGCCGTAAAACACCCGTTCGTTTGCGGCGTGGCGGGGAAGAGTCCTGGCGAGCTGACGGCGCATCCGGGGAGGGCGGGCATGGGCGCGGGCGGGCGACGTGTGGAGTGCGATTCCTGCGGTGTGCCGTGCGGGGCGTGGGTCGCGAGCCTCGGGATGGCCCTCTGCGCGGAGTGCGAGCAAGCCGGTTCGGGACACCCGGCGCGGGATCCGGTCCTCGTGGGCGAGGTCCTGGACGACATTCCGGTCCTGCTGGCCCTGTGGCGGAGCCATGAGCCGCGGAGCCCCGGGCAGCGCAGTCATGAGCGGGCGAGCCACGAGCGGCGGACGGCCTGAAGGGCGGCCACGGGGTCCGCGCAGACGACGAAACGGCACCGAAGACTCTGTCTTCGGTGCCGTTCGGCGTTCTGGATGGGGGCGGCTCCGGGGCGCCCCGCGTCCCGTTCCACGGACCGACGCCAGGGCGTCGGAGCGGGGGTCAGCCCCAGATCACGTCGCCCAGGGCGGCTGCGGTGACGGTGGTCCCGGCGGTGTCGCCGGCCTCGTCGAAAGCCGGGACCAGGAGAGCGAGAGCCGTGAGGATGACTGCGGCCCAGCGGGCGGAACGGAAGCGCAGCAAGGTGGGAGTCCCTTACGAGTCGGTGGGGTCGTTCTTTCGGTGTGACAGAGCTTCGTCAAGCCGAAAGGCGTTCGGAAGGGACTTCCGGTGGACGGAACGGGCCCTGGACCGAAGAGGTCAGAGGGCCGCGTCCGGGAAGCTCAGCCCACGAATCCGTCGAAGCCGTACGGCGCGAGCAGCGGCGCCTCCGAGCGGCCGACCCGCCACCCCGGCAGCGGACCGATCTCGGTGACCGCGCGCAGGCACAGCCGTGCCGCCGTCTCCTCCGCGACCCGGAGACGGTCGGCGAGGAGATAGACCCCCACCGTCAGACCGTGGCCCGGACGCGGGTGGATCACCACATGCTCCACTCCGTCGCCGGGAAGTGCCAGGTCGCGCAGGAGATCCGCGAGGTTCTGAGGGATGCACAACTCCGCCTTCCTATTGAGGAGTTCGGTATGAACGAGATACACGCCCGACATTTTCCCCAAAGGACGAACCGGGAAGAAGAAGAACAGAAGTCCCATTCCGGCAATGGCCGGTACAGTCCAGGACTCCTTCTGTAGAAATCGCGCCACGCGTGTGATGATGGGGCTCTAAACCGTTGCATCTCCGGGGGGAGAGATGAGCCGTGCTCACATCGCTCGGTCTTGATTCCATTGCCGAGGCCGTCTACCGGGGTCTCCTGGCGCGGCCGCGCGACGGCGTGGCGGACCTGGCGGAGCGCCTCGCCCTCACTCCCGAGCAGGTCCGGCACGGTCTCGACACCCTGAGCGAACTGGCGCTGCTGCGTCCCTCCTACGACCAGGAGGGCACGCTCTGGCCCGTCTCGCCCGAGGTCGGCCTCCAAGTGCTCATGGCGCGCCAGCAGGCCGAGCTCGCGGCGCACCAGAGACGCCTCGAGGAATCGCGGGCCGCCGCGGCCCAGCTGATCGCCGAGTACGAGGAGATACGGCCGGCCGACAACCGGCCGCACAGCGAGCGGCTGACCGGGATCGACCAGATCCGCGACGGGCTCGCCGCCCTCACCCGGGAGACCCGGGAGGAGGTCATGACCTTCGCCCCGGACGGGCCCCAGCGCCCGGAGCACATCGAAGCCGCGAAGCCGCTCAACCAGGAGCTCCTCGACCGGGGTGTCCGGATGCGGACGGTCTACCTCAACAGCGCCCGCAACAGCCCTCACACCCTCCAGTACGTGAGCTGGCTGTCCGCCCTCGGCGGTCAGGTGCGCACCGTGCCGACCCTCCCGACCCGGATGATCGTCTTCGACCGCAAGACCGCCGTCATCCCCGTGAACAGCGCCAAGAGCGCCGAGGGCGCCGTCGTGCTGACCGGCCAGGGCACGCTGACCGCGCTGTGCGCGCTCTTCGACAGCGTCTGGAACGACGCCCGGCCCCTCAACGAGGAGAGCAGGGCCGACGAGCAGGGCCTCACCGACCAGCAGGCCACGGTCGTGGTCCTGCTCGCCGAGGGGCACACGGACGAGACCATCGCGAAGCGGCTCGGGGTGTCCCCGCGGACCGCGCGCCGGCTGGCCTCCGAGCTGATGACCAGGCTCGGGGCGCGCAGCCGGTTCGAGGCGGGCGTCCGCGCCGCGCAGAACGGCTGGATCTCCGAGCAGCGCTGACGCCGCCGTGACCGTCTCAGGGGCCGGCCCTCCACGGGCCGGCCCCTTCGGCACGCGCCCGTACGCCCGGTCCCGCGGCCCCGGTTCCGTACCCCCGTACTCCCGGTCCCGTGCCCTGTACCCCCGGTCCCGTATCCCTGTACTCGCCGTCCCGTGCCCCGTACTCCCGCAGGCCCGGCCTCCTTCTCCCGTCCTCCCGTACTCCCGCATTCCCGGCCCCGTGCCCCTTCACCTCCCCGTGCGTCGATGTCCCTTTCTGTCCAGGGCCCCAACGGGCCACCGAAGTCGCCTTCCGGTGGGTGCTCCGATCACGCAGATTGGTCCTGTGGAGCCGGAACGGACCGGACCGGGTGAGGACGGGGAGACGACGACATGACACGTGCCGGGATCTTCGTCGAGAACCAGCTCGCCCTGCTCGGCATCCGCTATCTGCTCGACGCGGAGGCCGACATCCAGGTCGCGTTCGCCGCGAGCACGCCGTTCGCGGTGGCGCCCGGGTCGGTCGACTGCCTCGTGCTCGACCGGGGCCTGCTCGGCGAGCGGGCGCCGGCCGTCCCCGCCGCCCGCACGGTCCTCCTCACCCGGGGACCGGAGACGGGCACGGAACGGACGGGCGCGGCCCTTCCGTTCGACGACGCGCCCCTGCTGCTCGTGGCCGCCATCCGGCGGGTGGCGGCACCGGGACCGGCGCCCGTCCGGCAGGGCGTCGCCACGCTCTCGCCGAGGGAGCGCGAAGTGCTCGGGCACCTCGTCGAGGGCTGCACCCACGACCAGGCGGCCCGGCGGATCGGCATCAGCCAGCACACGGTCGACACGTACGTGAAGCGCATCCGCTCCAAGCTCGGCGCGCACAACAAGGCGCAGCTGGTCCGCGCCGCCCTGACCACCCCCTGACCTTCCCGCGCACCCCCGAACCCCGACAACGACAGCAGGTGGAGACATGACGACCGAAGGCATCGGCACCCAGCTCGTGGTCCGCAATCACGAACTGCAGTACTCGCTCTGGCCCGCCGACCGCGAGCTGCCGGCCGGCTGGGAGCCGGAGGGCTTCAGCGGCGAGCGGCAGGAGTGCCTCGACCACATCGAGCGGATGTGGACGGACATGAGGCCGCTCAGCGCCCGGGCCCCGCAGCCCGCGGCGGCCCCGCACTGAACCCGGCGGCCGAGGGGCGGCTGCGGGAGTAGGCGGTGAAGACGGGCCGGATGCCGCCGATCACGGCGACCGCGGCCGCGCAGCCCGCACCGGCCTCCAGGTCGGCCAGGACGAAGTCCTCGGCGGGCCGGGCCGCCGGACCGCCCAGGAACAGCACCCTCGGGTCCTCCTCCGGAGCCGACACCCCGACCTCGGACAGCGGTATCCGCAGTCCCTGGCCCGTGGCCTTGAGCACCGCCTCCTTCCGGGTCCACATCCGGTGGAAGCCGCCGATGGTGGCGTGGGCGGGGGTACGCGTCTCCGCGGGGCCGAGGACGTGGGGGAGCAGCTCCGCGGGGGCGACGGAGGCGCTGATCTCCTCGACGTCGATCCCGACGGGACCCGTGCGGGTGACGGCGACCCCCACCCGGGAGCCGGAGTGGGACACCGACACCTGGAGCCCGGTGCCCGGCAGTTCGGGCTTCCCGTGGTTCCTGGCGCAGTCGGGGCAGCGGGCGATCACCTCGACCCACTGGGGCGGCAGGCCGAGGTAGCCGGCGACCGCGGTGCGCAGCAGGGCGCGGCCGGCGATGAACCGCTGCCGGTCCTCGACGCGGCGCAGCTGCGGGAGCCGGGACTGCTCGGTCTCGTCGAGCAGGTCCAGGCAGGCGTCGGTGACCGTGGCCGGATCCGCCCACCAGACATGGCAGTCGGACGGGCCGAGCACGGGGACCGCCGGGAGCCGGTCGGTCCGGTGGCCGGCCGCGTACGGCGTGGGGCACGAGTTCATCGTCCACCGCCTGCCTTCCCCTGCCGTTCGCCGCCGTTCCGCTGGTCGGGACGGGGAGGTACCGCATGTACCGATCGGCTCCCATGCTCGCCGCCGGCCGGCGGGGGCGCACGCCCCCGAAAGCCGTGACACCTGTTCCGGGGACACCGCGCACCCCGTTCCGTGGCCGGAATTGGACACCTGCTGCAGTGACCGGATCAGTCCAGGATCCCGATATTGCCCACCGTATGAACGCCCGCCTAACGTCATTGTCGTGACGAAAAGTCAGGGCCTCTCTCTTCCGTAGGAATTCTCATGGCGATAACCCCCTTCAAAACTTCTCCCCTTTCCGACCACCACGGTCTGGTGATCGAAAGCGCAGATCTCCCCCTCGCCGAACTCCCGCACTCCGAGATCTCCGAACTCTTCAAGCAGCACGGCACGTTGATGTTCCGTGGATTCGGCGCCACCGCCGATGATTTCCGCGCGCTGGTCCAGAAGTTCTCGTCGAAGCTGTTCTTCCACCAGAATCCCAACCGGGAGACGATCTCCGACGACGGCGCCGTGCTCCTCGTCGACGCGCACCGGAACCCGATTCCGGCGCACTCCGAGATGAGCTACTGCCCGCTGCACCCCGGCCTCCAGTGGTTCTACTGCGTGCGGCCGGCCGACGAGGACGGCGAGACGACGGTCTACGACGGCGTCGAGGCGTACAAGCGGCTCGCTCCCGAGACCCGCGAGCTGTTCGACAGGCTGCGGCTGACCTGGCGCCTGCCGTTCCCGACCGCCCCCGAGCACCAGGAGCGCGTGTTCGGCACGGCCGACCGCGCCGAGCTGGAGGCGCTGTTCGCCACCTTCGACGACTTCGCGTACGACTTCGACGAGGCCGGCAACCTCAACTGGAAGTGGACCGTGTCCGCGGTCCCGCAGGCCCCCTACGTGGACGCGCCCACGCTGTGCAACAGCTACCTGGGCTCCGGGGCGCTCGTGGCCTTCGAGGACGGCTCGTCCATCCCGCAGCACTGCCGCTGGGACGCGCTCGACGCCACCGAGGAGGTGCGGGTCGACCTCCAGTGGCAGTCCGGCGACATCGTCATGATCGACAACAAGCGCGTGATGCACGGCCGGCGCGGCTTCGAGGACCCCGACCGCAAGGTCGCGGCGATGCTCTCGACGCCGAACTTCTGAACCCCCTCACCCCTCACAGTTTGGATTCGGCCCCATGACCCAAGCCGTCGGACTGCCCACGCTCACTCCTCCGACCGCCCCGCTCTCGGCCTTCTACGAGAACGCCCTGCACGCCATGGAGCTCGGGGACCCGGCCCTGTACGGGCTCCTCGACGACGAGCTGCACCGGCAGCGCGAGACCCTCGCCCTGGTCGCCTCGTGCAGCCCCGTGAACCCGGCGGCGCTGCTGGCCGAGGGCAGCTTCTTCGCCAACGTCACGGCCGAGGGCTACCCCGGCCGCAGGTTCCACGCCGGCTGCGTGAACGTCGACAAGGTCGAGGAGCTCGCGGTCGAGCGCGCCAAGCAGGCCTTCGGCGCCCGCTACGCGAACGTCCAGCCGCACTCGGCGAGCACCGCCAACCAGGTCGTGATGAACTCGCTCCTGAAGCCGGGCGACCCGATCCTGGGCCTCGACCTGGACGCCGGCGGCCACCTCAGCCACGGTGCCAAGGTCAACCTCTCGGGCAAGATCTTCGAGGCGCACAGCTACGGCCTCGGGGCGGACGGCCTCATCGACTACGAGGAGGTCCGCGCCCAGGCGCTCGCGCACCGCCCGAAGCTGATCATCGCGGGCACCACCGCCTACCCGCGTACGCTCGACTGGGCCGTCTTCCGCGCCATCGCCGACGAGGTGGGCGCCTACCTGCTGGCCGACATCACCCACATCGCCGGTCTCGTGGTGGCCGGTCTGCACCCCTCGCCGCTGGCCCACGCCCATGTCGTGACCACCTGCACGCACAAGCAGCTCTACGGCCCGCGCGGCGGTCTGATCATGCTCGGCGACTCGGCCGACCTGGTGCTCCCCACCGGCCGCACGCTCCAGCAGACCCTCAACACCGGGCTCTTCCCGCTGATCCAGGGCGCGCCCGTGGTCAACAGCATCGCCGCCAAGGCCTACGCCCTGGGGGCGGCGACCACGCCGGAGTTCACCGCCCGGATCCACCGCGTCCGCGATCTCGCGGCCGCCCTCGCCGGGCAGCTCGTCGCCCGCGGAGTGCGGGTGATCTCCGGCGGAACCGACAACCACATCGTCGTGGCCGACGTGCTCACGTCGTACGGCGTCACCGGGGTCAACGCCGAGAAGGCGCTGGAGCAGTGCGGTGTGCTCGTCAACAAGAACCGGATCGTCGGCGACACGCACTCCGCGTTCGTCACCTCGGGCGTGCGCTTCGGCAGCAACAGCATGGCGGCCCGCGGTTTCGACGAGGCCGACGTCGCGGAGGTCGCGGAGCTCGTCCACGAGGTGCTGACCGACCTCGAGAACATCACCCACAACACCTACGCCCTCGACCCCGCGCTGCGGGAGCGCGTCCAGGAGCGGATCCGCAGCATCTGCCACCGCAGGCCGGTCGCCGGCTACTGACCGCGATTCCCCGGCGGGCCGGCGAACCCCCATGACGCCGGCCCGCCCCCGCGGTGTGCCCTCCGAGCCACCGCGCCCCGTCCGGGCCCCGATACTCCACGCCGATGTGAGAACGGTCTATGTACGCAAACAATTCTGTCGTCGATGTCATCCGCCGCAACGTCTCCGAGCGCGGTGCCGACACGAGCTACGAATTCCTCGCCGACGCCGGTGGCGTCGACACGAAGCTCAGCATGCTGGAGATCGACAGGCGTGCGCGGGCGACGGCCGTCTCGCTCCTGGAGCGGGCCAAGCCGGGTGCGCGGGTCATGCTGCTGTACCCACCGGGCGAGCACTTCGTCGTGGGCTTCGTGGCCACGCTGTACGCCGGCATGGTCGCGGTCCCGGTCTACCCGCCGGACCCGATGCGCGTCGCCCGTACGCTGCCCCGGCTGCGCGCGGTGGTGCAGAGCTCCCGCGCCGAGATCGTCCTCACCGACGGCCTCGTGCAGGCCTTCACCCGTGAGCTGTTCGAGCAGCACGCGCCCGAGGTGGCCCGGCTGCCGTGGATCGTCACCGAGGAGGCGATGCTGGAGGGCGCCGACGACTGGCGCATGCCGGCCGTCGCCCCCGACTCGGTCGCCCTGCTCCAGTACACGTCCGGCTCCACCGGCACCCCGCGCGGTGTCGTGGTGACCCACGGGAACCTGCTGTCCAACGGCTCCGCGATCGCCGGCGCCTTCGGCCTCGGCGACGGCGACATCGTCGCTTCGTGGCTGCCCTTCTACCACGACATGGGTCTGCTCGGCGGCGTCCTCCAGCCGATGCTGTCCGGCCTGTCCAACGTCCTGATGTCGCCGCTGGAGTTCATGCGCCGGCCGATGCGCTGGCTGGAGGCCATCTCCAGCCGTGGCGCGACCGTCAGCGGCGGCCCGAACTTCGCCTTCGACCTCTGCGTCAACAAGAGCACCCCCGCCGAGCGGGAGAACCTCGACCTGTCGTCCTGGCGGGTCGCCTTCTGCGGCGCCGAGCCGGTCCGCGACCGCACCATGGAACGCTTCGCCGACGCCTTCGCCGTCAGCGGCTTCGACCGCTCCGCGCTGCTGCCCTGCTACGGCCTCGCCGAGGCCACCCTCTTCGTCGCCGGCGCCGGCCGCGGCAACGGCACGCACAGCGTCCGCGTCGACCGCCCCGCCCTGGAGCAGGGCCGCGCCGAGGAGCTCCCGGACGGCGACCACCTGGTCTCCTCCGGCCGCGTCGCCGACCGCCACGAACTCGCCGTCGTCGACCCGGAGTCCGGCGAGCGCGTCGCCCCCGGCACCGTCGGCGAGCTGTGGGTGCGCGGCGCCTCCGTCGCCGCCGGCTACTGGGAGGACGAGGCCGCGACCGAGACGGCCTTCGGCGCCCGCCTCGCGGACGACCCGGAGCCGTACCTGCGCACCGGCGACCTCGGCTTCGTCCTCGACGAGCAGATCTTCGTCACCGGGCGCCTCAAGGAGATGATGGTCGTCCGCGGCCGCAACCTCTACGCGCACGACCTGGAGGAGACCGCCGTCGCGGCCTCGCCGCTCGCGCGCCCCGGCTGCGGCGCCGCGTTCTCGGTGGACACCGCGGACGGCGAGCAGTGCGTGATCCTGCACGAGGTCGCCGTCTCCGCCACCGAGGAGGAGCTCCCCGGGATCGCCGACGCCATCGCCGCGGCCGTCCAGCAGGAGCACGGCATCGCCCTGCACGACGTGGTGCTGCTCGCCGCCCGCAGCCTGGCCAAGACCTCCAGCGGCAAGATCCAGCGCCTGGCCGGCCGCACGGCGTACACCGCCGGGCAGGTCGAGGGCGAGGTCTACCGCCGCTCCACCACCGCCGCCGTCCGCGGCGAGCGCCGCGAGCTCGCCCTGCCGTCGCGCGCCGCACTCCTCCCGCTCGCCCGCGAGGCGCGCGTCGACGCGATCGAGCGCGCCCTGAGTCTGGTCGGCCGTGGTGAGGGCGACGCGCCCGCCACGATGGTCGCCGAGCTCGACCTCGACTCGCTGGCCGCGGTCGACCTCGCCTTCCGCATCGAGGAGCAGCTCGGTGTCGTCACCGACCCGGGCCTGCTGCTCCAGCCGACGAGCCTGCGCGAGGTCGCGGCCGCGGTCGAGGAGGGCCTGGAGTCCGCCCCCGAGGCGCCGGCCGGTCAGACCTCCGGGCAGCGCGGCGGAGCCGTACCGCTGTCGGCCGGTCAGCAGTCGCTGCTGTTCATGCGGGACCTCGAAGGCCCCGACTGCCGGCAGAACGTCTCCGTCGCCGTCCGGCTTCAGGAGCCCGTCGACGCCGGGGTCCTCGCCGCCGCCGTCCGCCACATCGGCACCCGCCACCCCATCCTCACCGCCGGTTTCGGCGTCGACGGCAGCCGCCGCGTGCAGCTCGTCGACCCCACCAGGCCCTTCGAGCTCGACGTCGTCGACCTGACGGGCGAGACGGAGCAGGAGCTCCGCGCCCGTGTCGACGCGTGCGCCCTCGACCCCTTCGACATCGAGCACGGCGACGTCGCCCGCGCGAAGCTCTTCACCGGCCGCGGCGCACCGGTCCTGGTGCTCGCGCAGCACCACGCCATCACGGACTTCTGGTCGGTGGTGACCCTGCTCGACGAGCTGACCACCGTCTACGGCGACCTGCTGCACGAGCGCACCCCCGAGCTCCCCGCGGCCGTCGGCTACGAGGAGTTCGTCCGCTGGCAGCAGGACTACGAGCGCTCCCCCCAGTGGCAGGCCGACGAGCGCTACTGGCTCGACCTCCTCGACGGCGACGTCCAGGCGCCCACCCTCCCCGCACGGGAGGTGCCGCGGCCCGACCTGGGCATCGCGAGCCACCGGGTGACCGTGGACGCCGAGCTGCTCGCCGCGCTCGAGAAGACCGCAGCCGAGAGCGACACGACGGTCTTCTCCGTCCTGATGGCGGCCTTCGAGGTCCTCGTCGCCGCGCACAGCGGCGCGCGTGACTTCGTCGTCGGCGCCACCACGGCCGGCCGTCCGCAGGCCCGCTTCCGCAACACCCTCGGCTACTTCGCCAACACCGTCCCGGTCCGCGCCGAGCCCGGCGCCCACCCGACCGTCACCGAGCTGATCCGCAGCACCGGACAGCAGCTGCGCCGCTCCCTCGGCCACCAGCACTTCCCGGTCAGCCGCCTCGTCGAGCTGCTGCGCGCCCGGGGGAACACCTCGGCCGCGATCAACACGGCCGTCGTCTTCGAGCGGCCGCACACCGCGATCGCCGACGACGTCACCTCGGTCCTCTTCGGCGCGGGCAGCACCGGCGCGGCCCTCGGCGACCTCACCCTCCAGCCGTTCCCGGCCGGTGAGCTGGCCACCCAGTTCGACATCACCCTGCACGCCGTCCCGGCCGACGGCGGCCTGCTCGCGCACATGCTGGTCCGCGCGGACCGCTTCGACGAGGCCCTCGCCGGGCAGCTGGGCGAGCAGTTCCTGGAGCTGCTCGGGCAGATCGTCGTCCAGGGCGCGTCCCCGGTCTCCGCGCTGCGGCTCACCGGCGCGACCGAGTCCCTCTCCCGGGCCGGCGTCCCCGCCCGCACCCAGGACGGCATCACCTCCGTCCACGAGCTGTTCGAGGCGACGGCCGACCGCGTCCCCGACGCGACCGCCCTGGTGTCCGGCACCGAGGAGCTGACGTACGCCCAGGTGGAAGCCGCGGCGAACCGCCTCGCCCACCGGCTGCGGCAGGACGGCCTGCGCCCCGAGCAGACCGTCGGCCTGTGCCTGGAGCGCTCCCCCGAGCTGATCGTCGCGATGCTCGCGGTCATGAAGTCCGGGGCCGCGTTCGTCCCGCTGGACCCGACGCTGCCGCAGAACCGTCTCGCCGACATGGTCGGCGACGCCCGCTGCGAGCGGATCCTCTGCCACGGCGCGACCGCCGCGCTCTCGGCCTCCCTGGGCGAGGCGACCCGCGTCGACGAGGAGCCCGGCGCGGACCTCCCCGAGGACCGTCCCGCGCGCGCCGTCACCGGCGACAACCTCGCGTACGTCATCTTCACCTCGGGCTCGACCGGCCGCCCCAAGGGCGTGCAGATCGAGCACCGCTCGCTCGTCAGCTACGTGCTGTCCTTCCTCGACGCCTTCGACGTCGCCGAGGGCGACCGGGTGCTTCAGTTCGCCCCGCTCACCTTCGACCCCTGCCTGGAGGAGATCTTCTCCGCGTGGACCCGGGGCGCCGCCCTGGTGCTGCGCGACGAGTCCGTGCTCGGCTCGCCCGAGCGGTTCTGGGCCTGGTGCGAGGAACAGCGCCTCAACCTCGTCGACATCCCCACGGCCTTCTTCCACGTCCTCGTCACCGCCCTGGAGTCCGGGGTACGGGTCCCGCCGCTGCTGCGCTCGATCCTCATCGGCGGCGAGGCCGCGCACCCCGACAAGCTCGACCAGTGGTTCGCGGCCGACCGCGCCCACGTGGAGCTGTACAACCGCTGGGGCACCACCGAGACCACCGTGTGCTCGACCGTCGCCCACCTCGGCCCGGAGTCGGGCCGGGTCTCCCGCGCCCGTGACGTGTCCATCGGCGCCGACATGACCGACGCGGTCGTCCACGTCCTCGACGCCGAGCTGCGGCCCGTCGCCGACGGCGTCGTCGGCGAGGCGTACATCGGCGGCATCGGCGTCGGACGCGGCTACGCCTCCGAGCCCCGCAAGACCGCCGAGCGCTTCGTCCCGGACCCGTTCGCGACCGAGCCGGGCCGCCGCCTGTACGCCACCGGCGACCTGGTGCGCCGCGCCGCCGACGGCGAGCTGCGCTACGTCGGCCGCGCCGACCAGCAGGTCAAGGTGCGCGGCTACCGCATCGAGCTCGGCGAGGTCGACGTGGTGCTGCGCCGGCACCCCGAGGTCGCCGAGGCGGCCGTCGTCGCCACCCGCGGCGCCGGCGAGACCGAGCTGATCGCCGCCGTCACCGGCACCGGCGTCAGCACCGACGGGCTGCGCGACTGGCTCAACCGCGAGCTGCCCAGCTACATGGTCCCCGGCCGCCTCCTCGTCCTGGACGCCATCCCGCTCACCTCGAACGGCAAGGTCGACGCGCACGCCCTGCGCGAGCTGGCCCTCGACGTGTCCCGCTCCGCCGGGGCGGCCGACATGTCGCCGCTGGAGACCAGGCTCGCCGCCCTCTGGTGCGAGGTCCTCGAAGTCGCCGGCGTCGGTCCCGACGAGGACTTCTTCGCGCTCGGCGGCCACTCGCTGCGCGCCGCCGACCTGAACACCCGGGTCCGCCGCGCGTTCGGCGTCCAGCCGCCGCTGCGGATGTTCTTCGAGTCCGTCACCGTCCGCGCCCAGGCCGCGCGGATCGCCGAACTGGCCGCCGCCGCACCGGTGGAGACCGCCGCCGCGGACACCGCCGCCGAGGCCGAGCCCACCCTGTCGCTCGGCCAGCGCCGCCTGTGGTTCCTGGAGAAGTTCGCCCCGGGCTCCCGCGCCTACGTCGTGCCGGGTGTCCTCCGGCTGTACGGCGCGCTCGACCGGGACGTCCTGCGCGGCGCGCTCGACGCGCTCGTCGAGCGGCACCCGGCGCTGCGCACCGGCTTCACCGACGAGGGCGGCCGCCCCGTGCCCTTCGTGCACACCGGCCTGGCCTGCCCCTTCGAGGTCCTCGACCGGACCTCGGTCGCGCCCGCCCGCCGCGAGGCGGAGCTCTCCGAGCTCGTCGGCGAGCACGTCCAGCAGCTGTTCGACCTGGACGCGCCGCCGCTGATGCGCGCCGCCCTGGTGGAGTTCGGGCCCGACGAGCACGCGCTGCTCCTGGCCTTCCACCACATCGTCTCCGACGGCCGCTCGATGGAGATCATCGCCGGAGAGCTCGCCGAGCTGTACGCGCACGGTGCCGGCACCGGCGCCGGCGAGCCGCCCGCGGTCGTCCACCCGTACGCCCGCTGGGCCCTCGACGAGGCCGCCCGGCTCGACTCCGAAGAGGGCCGGCAGGGCCTCGCCTTCTGGGCCGGGCACCTCGCCGGCGCGCCGCTCGCCCTCGACCTGCCCTTCGACCGGACCCGCCCGGCCGTGCAGACCTTCGACGGCGCGCGCGTCCCGCTGACCCTCGGCCAGGCCGACTCCGACCAGCTGCGCGCGCTCGCCCGCGACCAGCGGGCGACCGTCTTCATGACGCTGGCCGCCGTCCTGTCCTCGACGCTCTCCCGGCTGACCGGCCAGGAGCGGGTGGTCGTCGGCGTCCCCGACGCCAACCGCCCGGGCGACGGCGCCTACGACGACGTCGTCGGCTTCTTCGTCAACACCGTCCCGCTCTCCTTCGAGGTGCCCGGCGGCGCCACCGGCCGCGACCTCGTCGCCCGGGTCCGCGCCACCACCCTGGAGGCGATGCCGCACAAGTGGGTGCCGTTCTCGGCGATCGTCGAGGCGAGCGGCCAGGACCGCGACTCCAGCCGCAGCCCGCTCTTCCAGGCGATCCTCGACGTCCGCAGCGGAGCCCTGCCCTCGCCGGCCCTGCCCGGCCTGCGGGTCGAGACCGCCCCGCTGTACACCGGCACCGCCAAGACCGACCTCACCTTCGAGATCACCGACGACGGCGGCCCGCTGACCGGCTGGCTGGAGTTCAACACGGACCTCTTCGGCACCGACACCGCGCAGCTCGTCGCCCGGCTCTTCGCCGAGACGGCCCGCGCGATGGCGCAGCGCCCCGACGAGCGCGTCGAGACCCCCTCGGCGGCCGCGGCCCTCGGCCACTGGCCGGCCGCGACCGGCGCGGAGCGGCACCCCGACACGTTCTGGGCGCAGTTCGAGCGTGCCGCCGACAGCCGTCCCGACGCGATCGCCGTGGAGGGCGCCGACAGCGCGCTGACCTACGGCGAGCTGCGCGGCCGGGTCGAGCGGGTCGCCCGGGTGATCGCCGACCGGTTCGCCGTGCGTCCCGGTGACGTCGTCGCCGTGTCCGTCGAGCCGTCCGTCGAGGCCGTCGTCGCCGTCCTCGCGGCGCAGCGCTGCGGAGCGGCGTACCTGCCGATCGACCCCGCCTACCCGGCCGAGCGCAAGGACTTCATGCTCGCCGACTCGGGGGCGCGCGGTCTGGTGACCCGCGAGCTCGTCGAGGAGGCGCTGCGCGCGGCCCCGGCCGAGGCCGCGGCGCTGCCGCAGGCCGACCCGGACGCTCCCGCGTACCTGCTGTACACCTCGGGCTCCACCGGCCGCCCCAAGGGCGTCCTCGTCTCCCACCGCTCGCTCGCCAACCTCACGGCGGCCCAGGCGGGTGTCTTCGGGATCGACGCCGGCTCGCGCATGCTCCAGTTCGCCAGCCTGAGCTTCGACGCCTCCGTGTGGGAGATCTTCTCCACGCTCGCCGCGGGCGGCACCCTGTGCGTCGTCGGCCGTGAGCACGCCCTCGTCGGCGAGGCCCTGGCCGACGTCCTGGCCGAGCGCGCCATCAGCGTCTGCCTGCTGCCGCCGTCGGTCATCGCCTCCCTGCCCGTCCGCGACCTGCCGCACCTGAGGACCCTGGTGTCCGGCGGCGAGGCCTGCCGTCCCGAGCTGGTCGAGCAGTGGCAGCCGGGCCGGCGCTTCGTCAACGCGTACGGCCCCACCGAGTGCACCGTCGCCATCACGGCCGCCGCCCTGGAGCCGGGGCGGCCCGCCTCGCTCGGCGCGGTCCTGCCGGGCGGCACGGCGTACGTCCTGGACGCGGACCTGCGGCCGGTGGTCGCCGGAGCGGTGGGCGAGCTGTACGCCGGCGGCGCCGGTCTGGCCCTCGGCTACCACGGCCGCCCCGCGCTGACCGCCGGGCACTTCCTGCCCGACCCGTTCTCCGCCGTCCCCGGCGCCCGCATGTACCGCACGGGTGACCTCGTCCGGCTGCGCGCCGACGGGACACTGGACTACTGCGGCCGCGGCGACAGCCAGATCAAGCTGCGCGGCTACCGCGTCGAGCCCGCCGAGATCGAGTCGGTGCTGCTCGCCACGGCCGGGGTGACCCAGGCCGTGGTCCGGGGCCTCGACGGGGTCCTGGTGGCCCACGTCGAGACCGCCGACCCGGAGCTGACCCCGCAGGCGCTCGCGCAGCGGTGCGCGGCGGAGCTGCCGCCGCACATGGTCCCGGCCGCGTTCCTGGCCTCCGCGGAACTGCCCCGCCTGCCCGGCGGCAAGATCGACCCGAGCCGTCTCGGCCGGCCGCGCCGCGCCGACTTCGCGCACGCCGACTTCGCCGAGCCGGAGACGGAGACCGAGCGGACCGTCGCCCGGGTCTGGGCCCAGGTCCTCGACGTCGACGCGGTCGGCGCCGGCGACGACTTCTTCACCATCGGCGGCCACTCCCTGCTCGCCACCGTGATCACCTCGCAGGTCGGCGAGGAGCTGGGCCGTGAGGTCCCGCTGCGCGCCCTGTTCGAGGCGCCCGTGCTCCGCGACTACGCCGCCCTGTGCGACGCGGCCGCCGCCCGGGACACCTCCGGCGGGATCGCGGCCCACGCCGCCGACGGCGGCGACGCGCCGCTGTCGGTGATGCAGGAACGCCTGTGGCTCCTGGAGGAGATCGAGAACGGCTCCGGCCAGAACGCCCTCACCGGCCGCTACCACCTGGCCGGCGCGATCCGGCTCACCGGCGCCCTCGACGAGGCCGCGCTCCAGCGGGCCGTCGGCCGCCTGGTCGACCGGCACACCACGCTGCGCACGGTCGTCGCCCACCGGGACGGCGTCCTCACGCAGTCCGTCCTCGACCGCGCCGACGTCACCCTGACGCGCACCGCGCTGACCGGAGTCACCGCCGAGGAGCGGGTGTCCGAAGCCCTCTCCCTCGTCGAGCGCGAGGCCGCGCGGCCGATGGACCTGTCGGCGGGACCGCTGCTGCGGGTCCGGCTCCTGGACCTCGGCCGCGACGACGCCGTCCTGGTGCTGACGCTGCACCACATCGTCGGCGACGGCTGGTCGATGGAGATCCTCAAGCGGGACCTCACGCACTTCTACGCGGAGGAGACCGGCCACGCGCCCGCGACCCCGCTGCCGCCGCTCCCGGTCACGTACGAGCAGTTCTCCCGCTGGCAGCGCCACCAGCTGGACTCCGGCGCACTCGACGCCTCCGTCGCGTACTGGTGCGAGAAGCTCGCCGAGCTGCCCTCGCTGACCCTCCCGATCGCCCGCTCCGGCTCCGCCCCGGCGGACGAGGAGAAGAGCCACCGGGTGCGGGCGACCGTCACGCCGGAGCTGCGCGAGGCGATGGAGCGGCTCGCCGCCGGCACCGGGGCGACGCTCTTCATGGTGCTCGCCGCCACCCTCCAGCTCACCCTGGGACGCCTGGCCGGCCAGCGCGACTTCGCGATCGGCGTGCCCATCGCGGGCCGTCGCCACCGCGAGGTGGAGGACCTGATCGGCTTCTTCATCAACTCGCTGGTGCTGCGCGCCGACCTGTCCGGCGACCCGACCTTCGCCGAGCTGCTCGACCGGGTCCGCGCGACGACCCTCGACGCCTACGAGCACCAGGACGTCCCGTTCGAGACGCTGGTCGGGAAGCTGGCCCCCGAGCGCGACCTCACCACCACGCCGCTGTTCCAGGTCTACCTGAACCTGCTCAACATCCCGCCGCGCGAGTCCGGTCTCCCGGGCATCGAGGTCGACACCTTCGCGGTCCCCGACCTCGGCGCCAAGTTCGACCTGACCTTCTACGTCGACCCCGCCGGTCCCGGCCTCTCGCTGGACCTGATGTACGCCGGCGAGCGGTTCGACGAGGCCACGACGCGGGAGCTGCTCGCCCAGTGGATCCGGGTCATCGAGCAGGCCGTCGCCGACAGCGGCAGCCGGATCGACGCGCTGCGGCTCGACACGCCGCAGGCGCGCCGCGAGCTGCCCGACCCGTCCGCACCGCTGGACGCCGGCTGGTACGGATCGGTCGTCGAGCAGTTCGAGCGGCTCGCCGCCCGTGAGCCGCAGCGGCTCGCGATCAGCGAGCCGGGCCAGGAGCTCACCTACGGCGACCTCGCCTGGGCGACGTCCGCCATGTCCGGCCTGCTGAACCAGCAGGGCGTCGCCAAGGGCGACGTGGTCGCCATCTACGGCGAGCGCAGCGCCTCCCTGGTCTGGGCGATCCTGTCGGTGATGCGCGCCGGAGCCTCGTTCGCCATCCTCGACCCGAGCTACCCCGCCGACCGCATCGCCGACTGCCTGGAGGTGGCCCGCCCGACCGCCTTCCTCCAGCTGGAGGGGGCCGGCGCCGTGCCGCTCGCGGTGGACACCGCGCTCCAGGCATTCGGTCTGCGCTGCCGCTTCGAGCTGCCGGCCCGCCTCGCCGACGCCCGGCACCTGGTGCCGCAGGGCGCCGAACCGGCCGAGGCCGTCCCGGTGGGCCCGCGGGACTGCGCGTACATCGCCTTCACCTCGGGTTCCACCGGCAAGCCGAAGGGCATCCGGGGCGCGCACGGGTCCCTGACCCACTTCGTGCCGTGGATGGTGGAGACCTTCGGGCTCCGCGAGACCGACCGCTACAGCCTGCTCTCCGGCATCAGCCACGACCCGCTGCACCGCGAGGTGTTCACGCCGCTGGTCACCGGCGCCATGATCTGCGTCCCCGACCGCCTCGACGTCGAGACCCCCGGCCGGCTCGCCCAGTGGTTCCGCACGGCCCAGGTGTCGGTCAGCCACATGACGCCCCCGATGGCGCGGCTCTTCGACCAGCTCTCGGTCGCCCCGGGCACGCTGCCCCTCCTGGAGCGGGTGTTCTTCCTCGGCGACACGCTGACCAGCCGTGACGTGCGGGCCATCACCCGCATGGCCGGTTCGGCGACCTGCGTCAACCTGTACGGCTCCACCGAGACGCAGCGCGCGGTCGGCCACTACACGGTCCCCGCCGCCCACGGCACCGCCGAGACCGACCCGGGCGTCACGTACCCGCTGGGCCGCGGCATGAAGGACGTCCAGCTCCTCGTCCTCAACGAGGCCGGGCAGCACGCCGGCGTCGGCGAGCCGGGCGAGATCGTCATCCGCTCCCCGCACCTCTCGCTCGGTTACGCCGACGAGCGGCTCACCGCCGCCAAGTTCGTGCGCAACCCGTTCGGCACCTCCGACGACGACCTCATGTACCGCACCGGCGACCTCGGCCGCTACCTCGCCGACGGCACCGTCACCCCGCTCGGCCGCGCCGACAACCAGGTGAAGATCCGCGGCTACCGCGTCGAGACCGACGAGGTCCAGCACACCATCTGCTCCGCGCCGGAGGTCCAGGACGCCCTCGTCATGGCCCGCGCCGACGCGAGCGGCGAGACCGCCCTGGTCGCCTACGTGGTGGCCAGGCCCGGCCAGAAGGTGGCCGGCAACGAGCTGAAGGGGTACGTCCGCAAGCGGCTCCCGGACTACATGGTCCCGGCGTTCGTCGTGGCGCTCGACGCCTTCCCGCTCACCCCGAACCGCAAGATCGACCGCGCGGCGCTGCCGGAGCCCTCGGCGGCGTCCGGCGTCCACGAGGACGGACCGCGCACCCCGCTGACGCCCACCGAGGAACTGGTGGCCGGCCTGTGGCAGGACGTGCTCGGCGCCCACCAGGTGGGTCCCGACGACAACTTCTTCAACCTCGGCGGACACTCGCTGATGGCGACCCAGGTCGTGTCCCGGATCCGCCGGGTCTTCGGCTGCGAGATCGCGCTGCGCACCCTGTTCGAGAAGCAGACCGTGCGGGACCTCGCCGCCCACATCGACGGCGTCGCCGGCGGCACCTTCGTCGCCGAACCGATCACCGCCCTGCCCCGCACCGGCGCCCTGCCCGCCTCGTACGGCCAGGAACGCCTGTGGGTCCTCGACCAGCTGGAGGGCGACACCGGCGCCTACAACAGCCCGACGGTCGTGCGGATGCGCGGCCCGCTGGACACCGAGGCGCTGGCCGCCACCCTGGACGAGCTGGTCGCCCGGCACGAGGTGCTGCGCACCCGGATCGTCATGGACGACGGCCGGGTCAGCCAGATCGTCGAGCCGGCCGGCGCGGTCACCATGCCGCTCACGGTCGTCGACCTGGGCGACGAGCCGCGGGAGGACGCCGAGCGGCGCATGTGGGAGCTCGTCGACGAGGCCGCACGGCACCGCTTCGACCTGGCCCGGGCGCCCCTGGAGCAGGCCACCCTGATCCGGCTGGCCGACGAGGACCACGTCTTCGTCCTCACCGTGCACCACGTCGTCGCCGACGGCTGGGGCCTCCAGATCGTGGTCCGCGACTTCGCGGCCCTCTACCAGGCACGACGCCAGGGAACGGCCTCGCCGTTGCCCGAGCTCGACGTGCAGTACGCCGACTGGTCGAGCTGGCAGCGCGACCGGGTCGAGGGCGGCGACCACCAGGGGCAGCTCGACTTCTGGTGCGAGACGCTGGCCAAGCCGGCCTCCGTGCTCGAGTTCCCCGCGCAGAAGCCGAGGCCCGCGGCGATGACCAACCGCGGCCTGACGGTCCGCCGGACCCTCGACGCCGAACTGGTCAACGGGGTGCGGCACGTGGGCCGCGAGCACAACGCGACCCTGTTCATGACCCTCCTCGCGGCCTTCAACGCCCAGCTGCACCGCTACAGCGGCGCGGCCGACATCGCGGTCGCCACCCCGGTCGGCACCCGCTCGGTCGAGATCGAGGACGTGGTCGGGTTCTTCGTGAACACGATCGTCTTCCGCAACGAGCTCTCCGCGGAGGAGTCCTTCAGCGCCCTCCTCGAACGGGTCCGCGCGACGACCCTGGCGGCCTACGCCAACCAGGACGTCCCCTTCGACCGGGTCGTGGACGCGCTCCAGCCCCACCGCGACCTGAGTGTGAGCCCGCTCTTCCAGGTCATGTTCACCCTGCACAACGCGCCCTACACGGAGATCGACCTCGGCGACCTCAGGCTGGAGCGCCTGCACGCCCCCGTCGGCACCGCCAAGTTCGACCTCAGCCTCGATCTGGCCGAGGAGAAGGACGGCCTGCACGCCACCCTGGAACTCAACGCCGACCTGTTCGACGCCGAGACCGGCGAGCAGCTCCTCGACCACTTCGAGGCCCTGCTCGCCAGCATCACCGCCGCCCCGACGCGGGCCGTGGCCGACCTGGAACTGCGCTCGGCCGCCGAGGCCGAGGCTCAGGACGCGCTGAGCGCGGGACCGGACGCCCTCACCACGAGGACGACCGCCGAGGCGCTGGAACACTGGGCGCGGCAGACCCCGGACGCCCCCGCCGTCATCGACGGGACCACCGTCTGGACCTACCGCGAACTGCGGGACCGCGTCGCGGCGCTCGCCGAGCGGCTGACCTCGGCCGCCACCGGCCCCGAGCAGGCTGTGGTGGTCTGCGCCGAGCGCTCCGCCCGGCACATCGCCGCCGCCCTCGCCTGCGGCGCGGCCGGCGCCACGTACGTGCCGGTCTCCCCGGCCGTACCGGACCGGCGGATCGCCACGATCCTCGACCGGCTCGGCGAGGTCGTCGCGGTCACCGACGACGAGCAGGCGGACCGCATCGCCGCCCTGCTCGGCGACGGCGGGGCCCGCGGCAGCCACCTCGTCCTCGACGACGCGGCCGCCGACCGTCCGCTCGACGCCATCGCCGCGCACCCGAACCGGCGCGCGTACGTCATCTTCACCTCCGGTACGACCGGTGAGCCGAAGGGCGTGGAGATCGAACAGGCCGGCCTCCTGGGCCACCTGGAGCTGATGGCCCACGACCTGGAGCTGACCCCGGGCGACGTCGTCGCCCAGACCGCCGCGCAGTCCTTCGACATCTCCGTCTGGCAGATGCTCGTCGCGGTCACGCGCGGTGCGACCACGGTGGTCAGCCCCGACGCCACCAGCCGCGACGCCGAGGCGCTGCTCGCCCTGGTCCGGGAGCGCGGGGTCACCGTGCTCCAGCTGGTGCCCGGCATGATCAGGGCGCTGCTCGACCACGCGGAGGGCGGCGACCTGGCGACCTTGAGGTTCCTGATCGCCACGGGCGAGGCGCTGCCGCCGGACCTCGCGGCGGACTGGCTGAGCCGCTTCCCCGGGATCCCGATGGTCAACGCCTACGGACCCGCGGAGTGCTCGGACGACACCCACCTCGCGGTGCTGTCCACGCCGCCGCCGGCGGACCGGCCCGTCCCGCTGGGCAGCCCCGTCGCCGGTGTCACCTCGTACGTCCTCGACGCGCAGGGACGGCGTGTGCCGTTCGGCGTGCCGGGCGAGCTCGCCATCGGCGGCCCGGTGGTCGGCCGCGGCTACCTCGGTGACCCGAAGGCCACCGCGGACCGCTTCGTCCCCGACCCGTACGCGACGGTCCCCGGCGCCCGGCTCTACCGCACCGGCGACCGGGTGAGGCTGCACGCCGACGGCCGGCTCGAGTTCCTCGGCCGCCTCGACGACCAGCTGAAGATCCGCGGCTTCCGCATCGAGGCCGGCGAGGTCGAGACGGCGCTGTGCGAGCTGCCGGCCGTACGGGAGGCGGCGGTCGTCCTGCGCGACTGCGACGGCGAGCCCACCCTGGTCGCCTGCGTGGTCGGCACCGAGCACGACCCGGCCGTCCTGGCCGCCGCGCTCGGCACCCGCCTGCCGCGCTACATGGTCCCCACCGGCTACGTCTTCGCCGACCGGCTGCCGCGCAACGCCAACGGCAAGGTGGACCGCGGCGCCCTCCAGCGCGACGACGTCACCGTCGAGCGGGTCCGGCAGCGCTTCGAGGCGCTGTCCGGCCCCACCGAGCGGCTCGTGGCCTCGGTCTTCGAGGAGCTGCTCGGCACCCCGGCGGTCGGCGCGCTGGACGACTTCTTCACCCTGGGCGGCCACTCGCTGCTCGCCACCCGTCTCGTGGCCGAACTGGCCGCGCAGACCGACATCGAACTGCCGCTGCGCACCGTCTTCGAGCAGCCCACCGTGCGCGGTGTCGCCGAGGCCCTGGAGGAGCTCCAGATGGCCGGGCTGAGCGAGGCCGAGCTCCTCGAACTCGAAGTGCTGCTCGACGGTGTGACCGACGACCAGGCCCGCGAGCTGCTCGCGGCCGGCGAGGAGAGGGACGCATGATCGGGGAAGTGTCCACCCAGCGGGAGGCCGTCAAGGGCCTCTCCGGGGCCAAGCGGGAGCTGATGGCTCAGCTCCTGCTCGCCCGCGGCAAGCAGCGGGCGGCGGCGCGCACCATCCGCCGCCGGGACCCGGCGGCGCGCGTCCTGCTCTCCCGGGGCCAGGAGCAGCTGTGGGTCGCCGAGTCCCTCGCGGACGGCCGCCCGCTGTACAACGTGCCGTACGGCGTGCGTCTGCGCGGCGCGCTCGACGTCGCCGCGCTCGGCACCGCCCTCGACGGGCTCGTCGCCCGGCACGCGGTCCTGCGCACCGTCTACCGGCAGCTGCCGGACGGCGGTCTGGAGCAGGTCGTGCGGGACGCCGAGCCGGTGCCGCTGCCGGTCGAGGAGACCGGCGGCGAGGAGGCCGCGATGGCCGCCGCGCAGCGCGAGGCGGCCCGGCCGATCGACCTGGCCGGCGGGCCCGTGATGCACGGCCGGCTGTTCCGGATCGCCGCCGACGACCACCTGCTGGCGCTGGTCGTGCACCACATCGCGACCGACGCCTGGTCGGTGGGCGTCCTCCTGGAGGACCTCGCGGAGCTGTACGACGCGGCCCGCGAGGGCCGCTCGCCCCGGCTCCCGGAGCTGGGCATCGACTACGCCGACGCGGCCGTGCACGAGCGGGCCCAGGAGCCCGCGGACTACAACTGGCTGGTCGCGCAGTGGCGCGAGCAGCTGGCCTGGGCCCAGCCGCTCGGCCTGTCGGCGAGCGGCGACCGGGGCACGGCCCGCACTGGGCGGCGCATCCGCCGCCAGTGGGACGCGCGGTTCGGTCGTGAGCTCCAGCGCGCCGCCGAGGCGCACCGCACGACCGCGTTCAACGTGATGCTCTCCGCGTTCGCGGTGCTCCTGCACCGCTACACGGGCACCTCCCGGTTCGCCATCGGCACGGTCATGGCCAACCGGAACCGGCAGACCGAGCGGCTGGTCGGCTACTTCGCGAACACCGTTCCCGTCGTCGCCGACCTGTCCGCCGGGGCCGGCACCCTGGGTGACGTGCTCGCCGGGATCACCCGCGAGTCGCTGTGGGCGCAGGAGCACCAGATCCCCTTCGACGTCCTGGTCGACAAGGTCGCGCCGCAGCGGACCCTGGCCGAGAGCCCGCTCTTCGAGGCCATGTTCGTCTTCAACAACGGCCCCGGCCACGAGATGCGGCTGCGCGACCTGTCGCTGACCCCGACGCACCTGCACTCCGGCACCGCGAAGTTCCCGCTGGACCTGTCCTGCGCGGTGACGGACGACGAGGTCATGGTGTCGCTGGAGTTCGACGAGTCGGTGATCGACGCCGACGCCGCCGAGCGCCTCCTCGGCCACTACCGGCGGCTGCTCACCGGACTGTGCGAGACCCCGGACGTCCACGTCGACAACGCGGACCTGCTGACCCCGGCCGAGTGGGAGCTCGTCGTCGGGGAGTGGAACCGCACGGGCGAGGAGTACCCCGCGGACGCCACCGCGCACGGCCTCTTCGAGCAGTGGGCGGACGTGGATCCGGCCGCCGCCGCCGTGGTCTGCGGCGACGAGACGGTCGGCTACGCCGAGCTCGACGCCCGCGCCAACCGCCTCGCCCACCTGCTCGTCGAGCGGGGAGCGGGCCGCGGCGAGCGCGTCGGCGTCTGCCTGGAGCGCGGCGTCGACCTGGTCGTCGCCCAGCTCGCCGTCGCCAAGGCCGGCGCGGGCTACGTGCCGCTCGACCCGGGCTATCCGGCGGAGCGCCTCCAGTGGATGCTGGCGGACTCCGGCGCCCGCCTGGTCGTCACCCGTGACGGCCGGCTGGCCGGCGACGGCGTCACGGCCGTCGACCCGGCCTCCGCCGGGGACTTCCCCGCGACGCGGCCGGAGCGCGAGGTCCGCCCGGACGACCTGCTGTACCTGATCTACACCTCGGGCTCGACCGGTCTGCCCAAGGGCGTGCTGCTCGACCACCGGGGCCGCGTCAACAACTTCACCGACTTCAACCGCCGCTTCCTGGTCGGTCCCGGCGACAAGGTCTTCGGCGTCTCCGCGCTGGCCTTCGACATGAGCGCGTACGACGTGTTCGGCACGCTCATGGCCGGTGCGACCGTGGTCTTCCCGACGCCCGAGGACGAGCGCTCGCCGCACCGCTGGATCGAGACGATCGAGCGCGAGTCCGTCACGGTGTGGCACTCGGTCCCCGCGCTGTTCGGCCTGCTCGTCGAAGAGGCCGAGATACGCGGCGGGGAGCGGCTGCCGATCCGCCTGGTGCTGCTCGGCGGCGACTGGATCCCGCTGGCGCTGCCGCAGCGCGGAGCGGCCCAGCTCATCGAGTCGGCGCAGCTGGTCAGCATGGGCGGCGCCACCGAGGTCTCCATGGACTCGACGATCCACCTGATCGGCGAGGTCCTGCCGGAGCAGCGCAGCATCCCGTACGGCGTCCCGATGGCGAACCAGACCTCGTACGTCCTCGACGCCTCGCTGTCCCCGCTTCCCGTCGGCGTCCCTGGCGAGCTGTACCTCGGCGGTGTCGGCGTCGGCTGGGGCTACCACAACCGGGCCCGGCTGACCGGCGAGAAGTTCCTGCCGGACCCCTTCAGCCCGCTGCCCGGGGCGCGGATGTACCGCACGGGCGACCGGGCCCGCTGGATGCCGGACGGCAACCTGGAGCTGCTCGGCCGCATCGACTTCCAGATCAAGATCAACGGCTACCGGGTGGAGACCGGTGAGATCGAGGCGGCCCTGCGGGAGGTCATCGGCGGCGGTTCCTGCCTGGTCGCGGCGCACGGCCCGCGCGACGGTGCCAAGACGCTGGTGGCCTACCTGGTGGCGCCGACCGGCGGGGAGATCCCCGAGGACGCCGAGCTCAAGCGCCGGCTGGGCGAGCGGCTGCCCCAGCACATGGTGCCCGCCTCCTTCGTCCGCATGGACGCCTTCCCGCTGACCCACAACGGCAAGATCAACCGCCGCGAGCTGCCGGCGCCCACGGTCGCCGCCGTCACCGGACGGGCCGCGGCCACCGACACCGAGCGGGCCCTGGTGGAGCTGTGGCGCGAGGCCCTCGGCCGCGAGGACGTCCCCGTCGACCTCGGCTTCTTCTCCCTGGGCGGCAACTCCATCGCCGTCATCCGCATGGTCGGCGCGGCCCGCCGCGCCGGCCTGGAGATGACCCCGCGCATGGTCTTCGCCCACCAGACGATCGAGTCGCTCGCGAAGGCGATCGACGAGCGGGAGGCCGCCCCGGCCGACGGGCCCGCCCGCCCCCGCCCCACCGGGCCGACGGTGACCACCGGACAGCAGCACATGCTGGACGTCCTGGAAAACGACTGGGTGCCCGGCCTGTACCAGATGCAGTCCACCACCGAGCTGCCCTTCGCGATCGACCCGGACGGCTTCCGGGCCGCCTGGCGGGCGCTCACCGACCGCCACCCCGCCCTGCGCACCGGCTTCCGGCGCGACGGCGACGGCGCCTGGACCCCGGTCGTCGCCGAGGAACTCGCCCCGGTCGTCGAGGTCCTCGACTGGAGCGACCACGAGCCGGACACGGTCGCCGACGAGCTGATCGCGCTCCTGGAGGCCGAGCGGGCCACGCCCTTCGACGTCTCCGAGCCGCCCCTGTGGCGGGTCTGGCTGGTGCGCGGCCGGAACACCTGGTGGCTGGGCCAGATCCAGAGCTACCTGCTCGCCGACGGCTGGTCGAACCTGGTGCTGCTCGACGAACTCCTCGCGCTCTACGTCGCCGCCCTCGAAGGACGCGACGCCGGCCTCCCGCCGGTCCCCGAGCTCGACGCCGGGCCCACCGACCCGGAGGCGGACACCGCCTTCTGGCGGAACCAGCTCGACGGGGCCCTCCCGTCCCGCCTCGCGGCGGAGCCGGGCCGCTTCGGCCCGTCCCGCTTCGCCCGGGTCGCCGGCCGGCTCGACCCGGCGGTCGCCCGGACGCTGCGCGAGCGCGGCGCCGAGCACGGCCACACCTTCTCCACCCTGGCCTGCGCCGGCTGGTCGCTCCTCGCGGCCTCCCGCCTGGAGCGCGCCGACGTCACGGTCGGCGTGGTCTCGGCGGGCCGCGACCGGGCCGTCGACGGCCTGGAGCACGCGGTCGGCCTGTTCATCGCGGCCCTGCCCGTACGGGTGGAGATCGACCGGGACGAGAGCCTGACCGCCCTGTTCGACCGCTTCCAGCTGGCCCGCGTCGAGGGCGCCGAGCACACCTCGGTCCCCACCGGCACGCTCCAGCGGATGGGCGCCGGCGAAGGACCGCTGTTCGACTCGGTCGTCGTCGTCGCCAACTACCCGGTCTCCTCGGCGCTCCGCGCCCAGCAGGCCGAGAGCGTCCACGAGGGCGCCGAGAGCGACGGAACCCGCAACCAGACCGAGTACGCGCTCCGCCTCGACGTCACCGACGACGCCGAACCCCGTATCGCCCTGTCGTACTACGGCGACCGCGTCGCCGACACCGACGCCCGGCAGCTGCTCGACGACTACCTCGCGCTGCTCGCCCTCGTCGCCCGTACACCTGCCGCCACCGTCGGCCAGGTGCTTGCGCTCGCCCCCCACACGATTGGAGACCTCCGATGACGGTCATGGCAGAACGCGCCGCCACCCCGCTCGCCCCTTCCGCTCCCGCCCCGTCCACCGAGGTGTTCGAGACCCGGGAGTCCGCCGTCCGCTCGTACTGCCGGGCGTTCCCCATGCTGCTCAGCTCGGCGCACGGCACCACCCTGGTCGCCGAGGACGGCACGGAGTACGTCGACTTCTTCTCCGGCGCCGGCGCCCTCAACTACGGCCACAACCACGACCACATCAAGGGTCAGGTCCTCGCCTACCTCCAGGGCGACGGGCTGCTGCACGCCCTGGACTTCCACACGGAGGCCAAGCGCGAGTTCCTGGACCGCTTCGGCCGGGAGATCCTGGAGCCGCGCGGACTGCACCACCGCGTCCAGTTCTGCGGCTCCACCGGCACCGACGCCGTCGAGGCCGCGCTGAAGCTGGCCCGCAAGCACACCGGCCGCTCCCAGGTCATCGCCTTCTCCGGCGCGTACCACGGCGTCAGCCGCGGCAGTCTCGCCGCGACGGCGGACAACTCGCTGCGCAAGGTGGCCGGCACGGCCCTCGGCGAGGTCACCCACCTGCCGTTCCCGGTCGGCCCGCGCGGCCACTTCCCGACCCTCGACCTCCTCGAGCAGTTCCTGAGCGACGACCTCTCCGGCGTCGACGTGCCCGCCGCGGTGATCCTCGAGGTCGTCCAGATGGAGGGCGGCGTCTACCGCATCCCCGACGAGGACCTGCGCCGCCTGCGCGAGCTCTGCGACACGCACGGCATCGTGCTGATCGCCGACGAGATCCAGGCCGGCTGCGGCCGCACCGGCGGCTTCTTCTCCTTCGAGCAGGCCGGGATCGTCCCCGACCTCATCACCGTCTCGAAGTCGATCGGCGGCCTGGGCCTGCCGATGTCGATCCTCCTCATCCGCGAGGGCCTCGACTCCTGGAAGGCCGGGGACCACCCGGGCACCTTCCGCGGCAACCAGCTGGCGTTCGTCGCCGCCTGCGCCGCCCTCGACCTGTGGAAGAACGACGCCTTCCTCGACCGGGCCCGCGACGGCGCCGAACTGCTCCGCGACTTCTGGGAGAGCCACCCGCTGCCCGGCGTCGAGGTGCGCAGCGAGGGCCACGCGATCGGCATCGACCTGACGCACGCCGGAGGCCGCCAGGCCGCCGACGAGGTCGTCGCCTGGTGCTTCGAGCGCGGTCTGATCGTCGAGTCCACCGGCCGCGACAAGGCCGTCCTCAAGCTGCTGCCCGCTCTGACCATGGAGCTCGACGTCCTCCGGTACGGCTGCGAGCTGATCCACGAGGGCCTGCGCACGGCGCTCTCCCACTGACGCGCCCCGCAGTCCCCCCTTCCGTCACCCCACAGACTTACGAACAGGACCCACGATGACCATCAGCCAGACCGAGCAGGACGCGGCCGTCGCCGGCACGATCTTCCCCGAGGCGAACGTCAAGGTCGACGCCATCGACCGGCTCCACAACCCCGACCCCGAGATGTTCAAGCGCGAGTACGTGTACAAGCGCAAGCCCGCCATCGTCACCGGCCTGATGGACGAGTGGCCGGCCATGGAGCGCTGGAGCCTGGACTACTTCCGCGAGCACTTCGGCGACCTGGACATCCACGCCAACCTCCAGCGGCTCGACAAGGAGCTGATCCTCGGCAACGTCGGCGGCTTCCGCGGGATGAAGCTGTCCGCCCTGCTCGACGAGATCGAGAAGAACACCGACGAGGGCAAGGCCTACTACCTGCGCGCCTACCCGGTGCACCGGATGGTCGAGCACTACCCGGGCCTCGAGCACGACTACGACCTCCCCGACCTGGCGCCGAACTGGGCCGACATCCGCTTCAAGGCCAAGCTGCCGGCCGGCACGGTCAACCCGGCGAGGATGCTCGGCCTGTACCTCGCCAAGCTCTTCCTCAACCGCGGCGGCGGCAAGGGCGCCTCCCGCTCCACGGTGTCCTCCCGGGTCGCGTCCGTGATGTTCGTCGGCAGCAAGGGCACCGTCACCCCGTTCCACAGCGACGGCATGCAGACCGCGGCCTACCTGAGCCAGGTCGTCGGCCGCAAGCGCTGCTACTTCGTCTCCCCGGACCAGCACGCCAAGCTGTACCCGCGCCCCTTCCGCCGTCAGTTCGGCATGGCGCAGGTCGACTACCGCCGCCCCGACCTCCAGCAGCACCCGCGCTTCAAGGACGTGGTCGTGGAGGAGACCGTCCTGCACCCGGGCGAGACGCTGTACGTCCCCAGCGGCTACTGGCACGCCATCGAGGCCATGGACACCTCGATCTCGTACAGCCACCAGATCGTCGGCGAGGACAACGCGCTGGGCTGGCTGACCTGCATCCCCGAGCGCTACCTGGCGCAGATGTACTTCAAGTCCCAGGGCGGTCTGCGCAACGTGACCGGCGCCAAGGACTGGGACGACTGGGCCTGACCGTGAGCACACCTCCGAGCACGGCTCCGGCCGTGGCCCACAACCTGCTGCGGGACCGCGACTTCCTGCTGTTCGCGGGCGGCCAGGGCGCCTCGGCGCTCGGTGACGCGCTGAGCAAGACCGCCCTGCCGCTGCTCGTCCTGGCCCTCACCGGCTCCGGACTGCACATGGGCGTGATCGCCATGCTGTCGGCGCTGCCCATGATGCTGATCGGCGTCCCCGCGGGCGCCTGGGCCGACCGGCTCGACCGGCGGCGGATGATGCTCTGGGCGGACGTGGGGCGCGCGCTGCTCGTCGGCGCGGTCCCGCTCGCCGCCTGGCTGGGTCTTCCGGTGCTGCCGGTGGTGTACGCGGTGGCCGTGCCGGTCGGTGTGCTGTACGCCGTCTTCGAGGCGGCCTGCCTGTCCTGCGTGCCCTCGCTGGTCGGCCGCGAACGGCTCGGCGAGGCCAACTCGCTGCTGTCGATCGGCAACGCGCTCGGCTACATCGCCGGCCCCGCCCTCGCCGGTGTCCTGGTGACGGGCGTCGGCGGGGCGGGCACCCTGGCGGTCGACGCGCTGACCTTCGCGGTGTCGGCGGTCTCCCTGATGCTGATCCGCCGCCCGATGCAGAGCGCCCGGGAGCAGGCGCCCGCACCGATGCGCCGCCAGGTCCTGGAGGGCTTCCGGTTCATCGCCGGGCACCGGCTCCTCCGGGCGGCGCTGCTCTACTGGGCGGCGGTCACCTTCCTCACCTCGCCGGTCGTCATCTGCGCCACGTACTTCATCCGCGAGGACCTCGGCTGGTCGCCCGGCGTGCTCGGGTCGATCATCGCGGTCTACGCGGTCGGGGCGATCGCCGGCGCCGTGCTCGCCTCGCGGATCAAGGCCGTCACCGTCGCCGTCCTGTGCGCCGGCACGGTCCTCGGGAGCGTCGCGCTGCTCGTCCTGAGCGGCACCGCGTCGCTGCCGCTGGCCCTCGGCGTCGTCTTCCTCGCCGGCGGCGGGGAGTCGCTCTCCGCGATCGTCTACAGCACGCTGCGGGCGCGGCTCACTCCGGACGAGCTCCTCGGCCGGGTGACGACCACCGCACAGGTCGCCGCCTTCAGCCTGAAGCCCCTGTCCGTCCTGGCGGCCGGCATCGCCCTGGAGGCGACCTCCGGCTCCGTGACCCTGGCCGTGATCGCGGTCTCGTCCCTCGCGATCAGCCTCGTCTTCGCCGGCTACGGCCGCCGGCTCTCCGTGTCGGCCGCCCCCGCCGCCGCACCCACCCTCGTCCGTCCGACCCCCGAAGAGGTAACCCCATGAGCGTGACCACCGCAGAGCCCGACTACGTCGTCGTGGTCAACGAAGAGGAGCAGTACTCGATCTGGCGCAGCGACCGCGAGCTGCCCGCAGGCTGGGAGGCCGACGGCCCGGCCGCCGGCAAGGACGAGTGCCTCGACCGCATCGCGACCGTGTGGACCGACATGCGTCCGCGCTGCGCCCGGGGCTGATCGTCCGCCATGACCCTGCTCCGACGGCTCAGCGCCGGTGAAGGAACCAGCCGGATCGTGTGCCTGCCCTACGCGGGCGGCAACGGCACGGTCTACGAGAGCTGGACCCGATGGCTTCCCCCCGAGGTGGAGCTGTGGGCCCCCCGTCTGCCCGCACGCGAACACCGGATGCTCGAAGAGCCCCTGGAGGACATGGGGCTGCTCGTCCGCACCCTGGCCGACGAGCTCGGCGCGGACGGACGGCCGACGACCCTGTTCGGGCACAGCTTCGGCTCGCTCGTCGCGTTCGAAGTGGCCCGCGTCCTCCAGGAGCGTGCCCGCCCGGTCGACGTCCTGGTCGCGTCCGGGATGGTGGCGCCGGTCGTGCTGCCGCCCCGCCCGGTGCCGACGGACGCCGAGATCCTCTCCAGCCTCCGCTCGCACGGGGTGACGCCCCCGGAGTTCTTCACCCAGCCCGACCTGCTCGAACTCGTCATGCCGGGCCTGCGCGCCGACTACCGGATGGCGATGGGCTACCGGTACGCGGAGGGCCCCGGGCTCTCCGCCCGGGTGTACGCGATCGGGGGCAACGACGACCCCGACGTGCCCGTCGAGGGCCTCACGGCCTGGGCGGCGCACGGGCAGGGCGACTGCCCCGTCCGGATGTGGGAGGGCGGCCACATGTTCCTCCTGCAACACGTCGAGGAAGTCGCCTCGTTCGTGGTCGGCTGTCATCAGCGGTCCGACACCCGCCCCCTGCTGTCAATCGAAGGATGAACATGGAAACGCGTACCCTCACCGTCCCCGGCGGCACCCTGCACGCCGTGAGCAGCGGCGCCCCGGCCGGCCCCTCGGCCGTCCTGGTGCACTCCGGGATCGCCCACGGCCAGATGTGGCACCCGTTGATGGAGGCGCTGAGCGACGAGATGTTCTCCGTCGCCTACGACTGCCGCTGCTTCGGCCGGTCGACGACGACGCTGGACGGGGAGTTCTCCGACCTCGCCGACCTCGGAAGCGTCCTCGACGCGTACGGCCTCGAATCCACCGTGCTCGTCGCCGAGTCGCGCGGCGCGCGCCTCGCGGTCGACTTCGCCCTCGCGCACCCCGAGCGGGTGGACGGCCTCTTCCTGCTCGCGCCCGACGTCTCGGGCTTCGACTCCCCGGTCGCGGACGAGGAGCGCCCGCTGATCGAAGCCGTCGGGGAGGCCGAGGAGGCCTGGGACAGCGCCGAGCCGGCCGACGTCCCCCGGACGGTCGAGGAACTGATCGCCCTGGAGGTGCGGCTCTTCGTCGACGGCCCCGGCCGCGAGCAGGCGCCCGAGCGGGCGGCCGTGCGCGAGGCGGTCGCCGAGATGCTGCGCCTCAACTACACGCAGCAGAAGGACACCCCGGACTTCACGCGGCCCGAGCCCGCGGCCGACCGGCTGGCGAAGCTCGACGTGCCGGTGCGGGTGCTCGTCGGCGAGGCCGACACGCTCGGCATGCGGGTCACGGCCGAGGAGATCGAGCGCGCCGTCCCGCAGGCCTCGCTGGTCCGCGTCCCGGACGCGGCGCACGCGCTCACGCTCGAGCACGAGGAGACGGTCGTACGCGAACTGCGCACGTGGTGGCGGGAACTGCGGCAGCAGCCGCAGCCCGGGGAATGACCTAGGGAAGAGGGCTCTGCGATGAGCATGCTGAAGTCCCGGCCGGACACGGCCGGCGAGCCCCCGTCGGGGGACCCGGGGACCTCCGGGACCGACGCCCCGGCTCCGGCCGACGGCCTGTCCGGTGGCGGTTCGGGCGGTGCGGCCGACGGGCGTTCGGGCGGTGCGGCCGGTGGGCGGTCGGGCGCTGGGTCCGGTGCCGGCTCCGGCGGGCCGGCCGCTGCCCGGCGGTTCGCCGGGACCTGGGCCGTCCTCGTGACGCTCCTGGCCGTCTCCTTCTCGCTGGCGTACGGGGCCACCCGTCCCGCACCCGACGGGGAGGAGGGGCGGGGCGCGCTGGCCACGGCCCAGCGCCTCGAGGACCTCGGCACGCACGTCGCCGCGAGCCCGCAGCTCGCGCAGGGGCTCGACCTCGTCTCCCGCGAGCTGAAGGCGATTCCGGGCCTGGAGGTGGAGCGGCAGCGCGCCACCGGCTCGTACCGCTTCCACGACCGTGCCGTCGACTACGCCGTCGAGAACGTGATCGCCCGGCAGCCCGGGGACAGCAAGGACACCCTCCTGGTGAACGTCCACGTCGACTCGGCGATGGAGGGCCCCGGTTCCGCCGACGACGGCGTCAACGTCGGCGCGGTGATCCAGGCCGCCCGCCGGCTGGCCGGCGAGGACCACCACCGCACGGTCGTCTACCTCTTCAACGGCGGCGAGGAGGTCGGCCTCACCGGAGCCGACGCCTTCACCCGGCACCCGTGGGCGAAGGACGTCCGCTGGTTCCTGAACCTGGAGGCCGTCGGCTCGGGCGGCCTGCCCATCCTGTTCCAGGCGGGCGAGGACGACGGCCGTCTGATCGAGCTCGCGGGGAACACCGCGCGGCCGTACGGTTCGGTCCTCGGCCAGTGGCTGTTCCAGGCGGGCCTCATCAACTCGGACACCGACGCCCGGGTGTGGCGCGCCCAGGGCTGGTCGGGCCTCGACTACGCCCTCTTCGAGGACGGCTACCAGTACCACACGCCGAACGACCGGGTCGCCGCGATCGGGGACGGTTCCGCGCAGGCGGTCACCGACCTGACCGTCCGGTTCGCCTCCGACGTCACCGGGTCCGCAGCCCCGGCCGGCCGGAAGCCCGCCCCGTACTACTTCGACGTCCTGTCGCGCTGGTGGGTCACCCTGGACCCGCTGCTCGTGAAGACCGGCACCCTCGCCCTGCTCCTCGCGATGGCGGCGGCGACCTGGCGGGCCCGCACGGTCTGGGGCCTGCGTCCCGGCCGGGTGGCGGCCACCGCCGGGGCCGCCCTCCTCGGCCTGCCGGCGGCCGTGCTCACGGGCCTCCTGGTGGGCGGTGCCCAGTCCCTGATCGGCCCGCACGCCTGGTACGCGCACCCCTGGCTGATGTACCTGGTGCCGCTGCCCCTCACCGTCCTCGGGGCGCTCGCCCCGCAGCTGCTCCTGGAGCGCCGGCGCCGCCGCCGGGCCCCGGACGGTGCCGGGCGGCCGGACGCCCGCACCGCCCTGCTCGGCAACGCCTGGGCGGTCGGAGTGCTCGGCGTGCTCACCGCCTGGCTCGGCGTCGGACCCGGCTATCTGCTGTGGATCGGCTCCGCCCTGTCCGTGCTGTCCATCGGCGGCCTCCTGGTGCTGCCGGGCCGCTGGCGCGCGGTGCCGCCGCTCGTGGCCGCGTTCGTGTCGTTCGTGCTGATCGCCCAGTTCACCCAGAACCTGTTCGAGCTGGCCGTCCCGATGATGGGCCGGATGCCGACCGCCATCCCCATGGACGCGGCGCTCGCCGTGGCGTGCGTCCTGGTCGCCGTCCCGCTGGCGCTGGTCCTGGCGCCGTTCGCCGCCCACGCCGGCCGTCCGCCGCGCCGGTCCGGCCTCGCCGTGCTCGCGTACACCGCCTGCGCGCTCCTGGTCGTCGGGCTCGTCCAGCCGTACGACCGCGCTCACCCGAAGCTGGTCAGCGCGTTCCAGGAGCAGACCGACGGCAAGGACCCGCGGATCATGCTCGAAGGGCGCGACTACCTCACGCCCGACAGCATCGGGGTCGTCGACGGGGTCGCCCGCGACACGGGTCTGCGGATCCGCGACGGCGGGCTCATCGCACGGAAGGTGTCCGTACCCGAGGGGAAGGTCTCCGTCGACACCGCCGGTGCGACCGCGCCCGTCCGGATCGCGATCGGCGCGAACCGCGCGGAGCTGATCCGGGTCACGGTGAAGGGCCCCGGGCTCTCCCTCGGCGGCCGGCCCTTCGAGAGCGAGGAGGCGGTGATCGACGTCGTCGGCCGCTTCGACGGCCACACCCTGACCGTCGACCGCAAGGGTCCCGTCGAGATCCAGGTCGACCAGGTCTTCCTGAAGACCGGCGAGGACGCCGAGCGTGCCCTGGCGGCGCTGCCGGACTGGACGGTGGGCCACGCGAGGACCGTCGTCACGCACACGTACACGTCCTGAACGAGCTCCAGGGGTCCGGGGCCGGGCGGTGTTTCACGTGAAACACCGAGCGAGCTCCAGGAGTGCGGGGCCGGGCACTGTTTCACGTGAAACAGCGCCCGGCCCCTTCCGTGTGTCAGACGCCCTCGGTCCAGTCGGTCGGCAGGCGGTAGTCGAGGTCGGCCTCGACGGTCGCCACGTCCATCTGGGCCTTCTGGAGCGAACCGGAGAAGTCCCAGTTCATCGACTGCCAGCGGGTGAACTGGTCGAGGACCCAGATGCCGGACTGACGGCTGCCGTTGCCGGACTTGCCGTTGCCGCCGAACGGGAGGTGGGCCTCGGCGCCCGAGGTGGAGTTGTTGACGCTGACCATGCCCGCGCCGATGCCCTGCCGGAA
The DNA here is from genome assembly GCF_042890295.1 of Streptomyces sp. NPDC002232. Lineage (NCBI taxonomy): Bacteria > Bacillati > Actinomycetota > Actinomycetes > Kitasatosporales > Streptomycetaceae > Streptomyces > Streptomyces sp. NPDC002232. Next base: position 574,601 of record NZ_JBIARV010000006.1, read on the forward strand.
GCGGAACACGGTGGCCGGGTCGCTCGTCCAGACGGCGGCGGAGAGGCCGTAGCCGGGGGTGTTGGCGAGCTCGATCGCCTCGTCGAGCGTCCGGTACGTGGTCACGCCGACGACCGGCCCGAAGGTCTCCTCCAGGAAGATCCGGTCCGTCGGGCGGACCCCGTCCACGAGCACCGGGTGGTAGTACAGGCCGTCCGAGGCGTCGCCGACGAAGCCCTCGCGGGGCGACTCGGCGGTGATCCGGCCGATCGCGCTCGAACCGAGCACCGTGTGGTGCTCCTCGATCCAGCTCAGCGCCTCCTCGTAGGAGCGCGCGAACTTCTCGTCGAGCAGCGGGCCGTAGACGACGCCCTCGGCCGGCTCGCCCACCGCCGCGGCCCGCACCGCCTCGTCGAACTTGCGGACGAACTCGTCGTGCACGTCCTCGTGCGCGATGACCGTGCCCAGCGAGGTGCAGCGCTGGCCCGCCGTGCCGTAGCCGGAGAACAGCGCGGCCTGCACGGCCAGGTCCAGGTCCGCGTCGGGCGCGAGGACCATCGGGTTCTTGCCGCCCAGCTCCAGGCACGGGGTCTGGAGGTGGCGGCCGCACAGCTCGCCGATCCTGCGGCCGACCTGCGTCGAGCCGGTGAAGCCGACCTTGTCGACCAGGCCGCGGCCCAGGGCGGCGTCCAGGCCCTCGAAGGTGGTCTCGCCGTCCGCGTAGACCAGGTTCAGCACGCCGGCCGGGACGCCCGCCCGCCAGGCGAGCTCGGCGAGGGCGCGTGCGGTGGCGGCCGCGTACTCGGCGGGCTTCCACACCACCGCGTTGCCGCACAGCAGCGCCGGGGCGATGTACCAGGACGGCACCGCCACCGGGAAGTTGCCCGCCGTCACGATCACGGACACGCCGACCGGCATCCGGAAGGTGAAGAGCTGCTTGTCGGACATCTCGGAGGGGACGGTCTGCCCGTACAGGCGGCGGCCCTCGCCGAGGAAGAAGTCGCAGGTGTCGATGATCTCCTGGACCTCGCCCAGCGCCTCGGCGTACGTCTTGCCCACCTCGCGGGTGACGAGGCGCGCCAGGCTCTCCTTGTTGGCCTGGACGAGACGCCCGAAGGCGCCCACGACCTGGCCGCGCACGGGGGCCGGGACCCGCGCCCACGCGCGCTGGGCCTCCCGGGCCGCCGCACAGGCGTCCTGGAACGTCTCCGAGTCGGCCAGCCGGACCTCGGCGACGACATCGCTCAGGCGCGCGGGGTTGAGGGAGGCGTAGGTGTCACCGCCGCCGGGGACCTCCTTGCCGTCGATCACCGAGTTCAGCGCAGTCGGAGCCACCACTTGGAATTCCTCTCACCATGTCGGATGCGGTGGGTCAGAGTAGCCGCTGACCTGCGCAAGCGGGTCGGGTCGAGGGGGATCAGCGGACCGCCCTGTTCATCCAGGGGGTGAGCGAGGCGCCGGTCAACAGTTCCTTGTATGTCACGTCGCCGGGGACCGGGACGACGAGCCACCAGCCGGGCGGGAAGAACCGGCTCTTCACATGGGCGAGTCCGCCGTGGACGGAGCGCAGGAAGGCGGGCACGGCGTCGCGGGGGACGTCCGCGAACTCGATCCCGTCCACCGTGATCCGGGCGTCGTCCTCGGGGTAGACCTGGACGGTGACCGAGGGGGAGCCGCCCAGCTCGACGTAGGCCTCGTGCGGCAGGGATCCGTCCGGGTCGAGGACGGCGAACGCCCCGGAGGAGGTGCGCCGGGACGTCTGGTCCGCGCCGATGGAGTCGTCGACCGTCATCTCCAGGTGGAACTCCCGGGCGATCTCGCGGATCGCGGTGACGGCGGCTTCGGTGGTGGGCAGGTGCGGGTGAGCCATGGGAGCGATCATGCCGCACGGCCCGTGGGGCCCGTCCGGCTCAGGAGGGGAAGCGGAGGAACTCCGGCGGGACGGCGTCGGTCAGCCAGACCCCGTTGGCGCTGACGTGGAAGACGTGCCCGGCCCGCCGCATCGCTCCGGCGTCGACGCTCAGCACGACGGGCCGTCCCCGGCGCGCGCCGACCCGGGTCGCCGTCTCCCGGTCGGGGGAGAGGTGGACGTGGTGGCGGGCCATGGGCCGCAGTCCCTCGGCCCGGATCGCGGAGAGCCGGTCCCCGACCGTGCCGTGGTAGAGGTATGCGGGCGGTTCGGCGGCCGGCAGGTCGAGGTCGACCGTGACGGTGTGGCCCTGGCTCGCGCGGATGCGGGTGCCCTCGACCGCGAAGCGCTTCTTGTCGTTGGTCGCGACGACGTGGTCCAGCTCGGCGCGGGTGATCCGGAAGCCGTGCTCGGCGGCGGCCCGGAGCAGGTCGTCGATCTCGGTCCAGCCGTGCGCGTCGAGGACGAGCCCGATGCGCTCGGGCTGGTGGCGCAGATGCCGGGAGAGGTACTTCGACACCTTCACGGTGCGTCGCTCATCCATCTCGATTTTTTCCCCGTTCAGGTTTGATCCACAAGCAAGTGGAGTTATCCACAAGCGAATTGAAGATTCTGTGGACAACGAACCTGTCGAGTCAAGGCATTTAATCAACTTCTCTTTCTTTGTGCCGCTTTGCGGTAAGTGCATCCAATGTCCTTTTGTTGAGCTCCCGTTCCGTGGCCGCCGCGATGAAGGCCTCGATGCCCTCCGCGCCGACAAGACCCTGAACGGCCCGTACCGTCCCGGCCGGTAGGGACACGGGGCGCGGCTGGTCGTCCCTCGCCTCGGGCGGCTCCGGCGACAGATGGAGCTGGAGGTGACGGGTCGCCAGCAAGCGCATGGCGCGAGCCAGTTCGGCGTCCACCGTCTGCTGGGCGAGCGGCCTCAGGCGCCGCACCATCGTCGCCGCCTCGTGCGCGTCCGCATCCGTCGGCGGCCGGTGCTCCAGGTAGCGCGCGAAGACGTGCTCCGTCGTGAACTCCAGGAAACGGGAGGCGATGTGCTCCACCTGATCCCGAAGCTCCTTCAGGTGCCCCGTGATTGCCACGAGCGGCACGCCCGCCGCGTACAACTCGGCCGCCACCGCCAGCTCTTGCGGACTCGGCACGAGGTACTCCTCACCCCGGCCCTCCCGGCCCGGCAGCCGCTCCAGCACGCCGAGCTCGACGGCCTCCCGGATCGCCTCCTCGTCCGGCGTGCCCCCGAAGCGGGCGTCCAGCTCCGCGCGGGAGATCCGGTCCGCCTCCTCGTCCGTCCACGGCCCGTGGACCTCCGCGACGAGGCCCAGCACCCCGCCGAGTCCCCGGCCCGTGTCCCAGGCCTCCAGGAGCTCCTTGATCGACGCCAGGGTGTAGCCCCGGTCGAGGAGGTCGGCGATCTGCCGGAGCCGCGCGAGGTGCGCGTCCCCGTACACGTTCGACCTGCCCCGCCGCTCGGGGCGGGGCAGCAGCCCGCGGTCCTGGTAGGCACGGATCGTCCGGACCGTGGCCCCGCTGTGATGGGCGAGATCCTCGATCCGGTACTCCGGCTGTGCTGACTGCTCGGACAAACCCGCTCCCACCGACCGCATGCTTCCACCCCGCAGCCGCGGGGCCCCTCCTGGGAGGGATCGTACGACCGCCGGTCCTGCCCCCGCCCGGGGCCCGGTCCCGCCCGGGGCCCGACGGCCCTGGGCTCAACGGCCCGGGCCCGACCGCCCGGGGCCGGACCGCCCGGGGTTCGGGGCCGACCGCCCGGGCCCGAACGACCACCCGGGCCCCCGCCCCCTCCCCGCCTACGCCGGCGGCTGCCAGCGCGCCAGGGCCCGCAGGGCGCCCGGGCTCAGCCGGGACAGGACGTGGGCACCCCGCGCCTCCGGAGTGACCGGCACGACGGCACGGTCGTGCAGCACCGCTCCCAGGATCGCGTCCGCGACCTTCTCCGGCGGGTAGTTCCGCAGCCCGTACAGCCGGGAGGCCTTCCGCTGCCTCCGCTTCTCCTCCGCCGCGTCCGTGACGCCGGCGAACCGCGCGGTCGCCGTGATGTTGGTGTTGACGATGCCGGGGCATATCGCCGACACCCCGATGCCCTGGTCGGCCAGTTCGGCGCGGAGGCACTCGCTGAGCATCAGCACCGCCGCCTTCGAGGTGCTGTAGGCGGGCAGGGCCCGGGAGGGCTGGAAGGCCGCCGCCGAGGCGGTGTTGACGATGTGGCCGCCCTGGCCGCGCGCGGTCATCTGGGCCCCGAAGAACCGGCAACCGTGGATGACGCCCCACAGGTTGACGTCCAGGACCCGCTTCCACTCCTCCGCCGAGGTCTCGAAGAACGACCCGGTCAGGCCGATGCCCGCGTTGTTCACCAGGACGTCCACGACCCCGTACTCGCTCGCCACCCGGGCGGCCAGCTTCTCCATCTCCTGCTCGTCGGAGACGTCGGCCGCCTCGCCCCAGGCCTCCGGGGCGCCGATCAGGCGGGCCATCTCGGCCGTGCGGGCCGCGCCCTCGGCGTCCCGGTCCACGGCCACGACCCGGGCGCCCGCCTCGGCGAACGCGAAGGCGGTGGCCCGGCCGATGCCGCTCGCCGCCCCCGTGACCAGGACGAGCTGGCCGCCGAACCGCTGCGCGTACTCCGGCTTCACGCCGCCCTTCGCGGCCGTCGCGGCGACCGGCTTCGGGGCCCTGCTCGCCGGGTCCTCGTTGGCCCGGACGAAATCCGCGATCCACGCGGACAGCTGGTCCGGCCGGGTGCGCGGCACCCAGTGCTTGGCGGGCAGGGTGCGCCGGGTCAGGTCCGGCACCCAGGAGCCCAGGTCGTCGTAGAGCCGCTCGGAGAGGAAGGCGTCACCGGTCGGCGTGATCAGTTGCACGGGCGCGTGCGCGTACGCGTCGGGGCGCGGCCTGCCGAGGCGGGCCCGGACGTTGTCCCGGTAGAGCCAGGCGCCGTGCGCCGCGTCGCTCGGCAGCGAGGGGGTCGGGTAGTCCCCGGCCGGCACCTTCTCCATCCGCTCCAGGAGCTTCGGCCAGCGCTTGCCGAGCGGACCCCGCCAGGCGAGCTCGGGCAGCACGGGCGTGTGCAGCATGTACACGTACCAGGACTTGGCGCCCTGGCCGAGGAGCTGGCCGACCCGGCGCGGGGTGGGCCGGGTCATCCGCGTCTTGATCCAGTGCCCGAAGTGGTCGAGCGAGGGCCCTGACATCGAGGTGAAGGACGCGATCCGGCCCTCGGTGCGGGGCACGGTGGCGAACTCCCAGGACTGCACGGAACCCCAGTCGTGGCCGACGAGGTGCACCGGCCGGTCCGGGCTGACGGCGTCGGCGACCGCCAGGAAGTCGTCCGTCAGCTTCTCCAGGGTGAAGCCGCCGCGCAGCGGTGCCGGCGCCGTCGACCGTCCGTGGCCCCGGACGTCGTACAGCACCACGTGGAAGTCCTCGGCCAGGCGGGCCGCGACCTCCGACCACACCTCCTTGGAGTCCGGATACCCGTGCACCAGAAGGACGGTCGGCCGGTCCGCGTCGCCGAGCTCGGCGACGCACAGCTCGATCCCGCCCGTCCGGACCCAGCGCTCCCGCGCCCCCTCAAGGCCGGCGATTGCCGTCATCAGACCGCTCCCTCGTTCCAGCGCCGCACGTGCGGCAGATCGTCGTCCAGCCAGAAAGCACTCTGCTCGGGGTCCCGGGAGTCGGTGACGACCAGGATCTCCTCGAACTTGGCGCCCGTCCCCCGGAATCCGAGGTGGGGCTCGACCGCCCAGAGCCCGGGCCTGGGCGGGTGGTCGGAAAACCTGTACGGCGACCAGAGCGGTGACCAGCCGTCCCGGTGGCCGTGCACGGCGTCGCTCGCGAGGCCCTTGAGCGACTGGGTGCCGAAGCCGAAGAGCGTCGGTGTCCAGCGGCGCTCCCGCACCCGGTCGATCTTGTGGGCGATGACGCCGAAGGGATAGGCGCGGTGCCGGTTCGCGTACCCCTGGCGGACCATGAGCCGGTCCACGTCCTCGTATATCTCGCGCAGCGTGCGGCGCTCGCGCACCTCGCGCAGGATCAGCTCGCGGTGGGCCTCCAGGTCGGCGAGCAGCTTGTCGTGCAGCGGATTGAGGCCCAGGCAGCCGCTGTAGCCGATGTCCGCCGTGTAGCCCCGGTGGACCGGCGCCATGTCGAGGATGAACGGCATCCCCGCCTCCAGGCGCCGGTTCGTGGGGAAGAACTGCAGCGGGATCCGGAAGTCCACGAAGGCCGTGCGGTCCCCGAACCAGGCGAAGGGCCGGTGGAACCAGTCCCGCACGCCCCGCTCGTGCAGCCACTCCCGCTGCATCCGGGCGGCCTCGCGCTCCGTCACGCCCGGCCTGAGCTGAGCCGCGACGGCCTCCGCGCACGCGTAGGAGAGCCGCTGGACTTCCCTGAACCCCCGCAGCTCCGCGGAGAGTTCCCCTGTCACTGCTGAGGCCATGCCACCCGCCGTCCCGTGTGAGCGCCCGACCGCGCTACGCGTCCGTAACTTGACACCGATGAATGTGACAATGCCCGGCGGCTGCGTCAAGGGGTCGGACGGCGGCCCTGTGGAAAAGTCCGCCGGAAAGACCGACCGAAGGCCTGGGGAAAAAGACTTTCGTCGCGACGCCCCTACGGGCTTGTACTCCTGTAGTCGGAGACGAATCGAGCCGTTGGGCTGACGACCGCTGTGGCGCGGACCACTACCGTCGAAACGTGACTGTGATCGCCACCGAAAGCCTCAGCAAGCGGTTCCCCCGGGTGACCGCTCTCGACCGGCTCTCCCTGGACATCGGGCCCGGTGTGACCGGACTGGTGGGTGCCAACGGAGCCGGCAAGTCCACGATGATCAAGATCCTCCTCGGGCTCTCGCCCGCCACGGAGGGCAGCGCCCGGGTCCTGGGCCTCGACGTGCGGACCCACGGCCCCGAGATCCGGGAGCGCGTCGGGTACATGCCCGAGCACGACTGCCTGCCGCCGGACGTCTCGGCGACCGAGTTCGTCGTCCACATGGCGCGGATGTCCGGGCTGCCCGCGACCGCCGCCCGCGAGCGGACCGCCGACACCCTGCGCCACGTCGGCCTGTACGAGGAGCGCTACCGCCCGATCGGCGGCTACTCGACGGGCATGAAGCAGCGGGTGAAGCTGGCGCAGGCGCTGGTCCACGACCCGCAGCTGGTCCTCCTCGACGAGCCGACCAACGGCCTCGACCCGGTCGGCCGCGACGAGATGCTCGGACTGATCCGCCGGGTCTGGACCGACTTCGGCATCTCCGTCCTCGTCACCTCCCACCTCCTCGGCGAGCTGGAGCGCACCTGCGACCACGTCGTCGTCGTCGACGGCGGCCGGCTGCTCCGCTCCAGCTCCACCAGCGACTTCACCCGCACCACCACGACCCTCGCGGTCGAGGTCACCGACTCCGACCTGCACCCCGACGGCACCGGCGCCCTCCGCGACGCCCTCGCCGCCGCCGGAGTGACCCTCCACGCGGGCGTGGAGGACGGCCTCCCGGGCGCCGGCCACATCCTGCTGATGGAGGCGGCGGGCGAGGAGACGTACGACCTCGTGCGGGACACCGTCGCCTCCCTCGGCCTCGGTCTGGTCCGCATGGAACAGCGCCGCCACCACATCGCCGAGGTCTTCAAGGCGACGGACCAGGAGGAGGTGCCGGCTCGATGAGCTCCCAGGCCCCCGACACGACCCAGATCCACAACATCGGCTACCGGTCCTACGACGGCCCCCGCCTCGGCCGGGCGTACGCGCGCAGGTCGCTGTTCTCGCAGTCGCTGCGCGGCGCCTACGGCCTGGGCCGCAGCGCCAAGTCCAAGGTCCTGCCGATGGTGCTCTTCGCGGTGATGTGCGTCCCGGCGCTGATCATCGTCGCGGTCGCGGTCGTCACCAAGCAGTCCAAGCTGGCGATCGAGTACACGCAGTACGCGCTCTACCTCCAGGTCGTCATCAGCATCTACCTGGCCTCGCAGGCGCCCCAGTCCGTCTCCCGCGACCTGCGCTTCCGGACGGTGCCGCTGTACTTCTCCCGCCCGATCGAGCGCGCGGACTACGTCCTCTCCAAGTTCGGCGCGATGGCCTCGGCGCTCTTCGTCCTCACCGCGGCCCCCCTGCTGATCCTCTGGATCGGCTCGCTCCTGGCCAAGATGGACTTCGTGGAGCAGACCAAGATGTTCGGTCAGGGACTCGTCTCGGTGGCCCTGCTCTCGCTGCTCTTCGGCGGCATCGGGCTCGTCATGGCGGCCCTCACCCCGCGGCGCGGCTTCGGCGTCGCCGCCGTGATCGCCGTCCTGACGATCTCGTACGGCGCCGTCTCCACCCTCATGGGCATCGCCTACGCCACGGACAACCAGGGCGCCATCCAGTGGCTCGGCCTGTTCTCGCCGATGACCCTCATCGACGGCGTGCAGACCGCCTTCCTCGGCGCGCCGACGGGCTTCCCCGACGGCGGGGGTCCCGGCGCCGGTGTCGGCGTCGTCTACCTCCTCGCCGTCCTCGCGCTCATCGCCGGCTCGTACGGCGTCCTGATGCGCCGCTACCGAAAGGTGGGGCTGTGACCGCCCTCCCGTCGCCCGCCACCACCCTTCTAAGGAACGGGCCGCGCCCATGAGCATCCTCAGCATCGATCACGTCTCCCGCTGGTTCGGAAACGTCGTGGCCGTGAACGACGTCACGATGACGGTGGGCCCGGGCGTCACCGGCCTCCTCGGCCCCAACGGCGCGGGGAAGTCCACCCTCATCAACATGATGGGCGGCTTCCTCGACCCCTCCACCGGCAGCGTCACCCTCGACGGCCGGAAGATCTGGGGGAACGAGTCGGTCTACCGCGAGATCGGCGTCGTCCCCGAGCGGGAGGCGATGTACGACTTCCTCTCCGGGCGCGAGTTCGTCCTGGCCAACGCCGAACTCCAGGGCCTCGGCGCCGAGGAGGCCCAGCGGGCCCTGGCCACCGTCGAGATGGAGTACGCGCAGGACCGCAAGATCTCCACGTACAGCAAGGGCATGCGGCAGCGCGTGAAGATGGCCTCGGCCCTCGTCCACGAGCCGTCCGTGCTCCTGCTCGACGAGCCGTTCAACGGCATGGACCCGCGCCAGCGCATGCAGTTGATGGACCTGCTGCGGCGGATGGGCGCGGACGGGCGGACGGTCCTGTTCTCCTCGCACATCCTGGAGGAGGTCGAGCAGCTCGCCTCCCACATCGAGGTGATCGTGGCCGGACGGCACGCGGCCTCCGGCGACTTCCGCAGGATCCGCCGGCTGATGACGGACCGGCCGCACCGCTACCTCGTCCGCTCCAGCGACGACCGGGCCCTCGCCGCCGCGCTGATCGCCGACCCGTCCACGGCCGGGATCGAGGTCGACCACGCCGAGGGCGGACTGCGCGTGCAGGCGGTGGACTTCGGACGGTTCACCGAGCTGCTGCCGCAGGTCGCGAAGGAGCGCGGGATCCGCCTCCTCACCGTCTCGCCGTCCGACGAGTCCCTCGAATCGGTCTTCTCGTACCTCGTAGCGGCCTGAAAGGAGCCTGACCGATGTACAACCCCACAGTCGCCCGGCTCACCTACCGGGCCCTCCTCGGCCGCCGCAGGGCGCTGATCCTCTTCCTGCTCCCCGGCATGCTGCTGCTCATCGCGGCGGCCGTCCGGGCCTTCAACGGCGCCGACGACCAGGTCGCGGCCGACGTCCTCGGCGGGTTCGCGCTGGCCACGATGGTGCCGCTGATCGGCGTGATCGCCGGGACCGGCGCCATCGGACCCGAGATCGACGACGGCTCGATCGTCTATCTGCTGTCCAAGCCGGTGAAGCGGCCCACGATCATCTTCACGAAGCTGATCGTGGCCATCGCGGTCACCATGGTGTTCTCCGCCGTCCCGACGCTGATCGCCGGCTTCATCCTCAACGGCAACGGCCAGCAGGTGGCCGTCGCGTACACGGTGGCGGCGCTCGTCGCCTCGATCGCGTACAGCGCCCTGTTCCTGCTGCTCGGCACGGTCAGCCGGCACGCCGTGGTGATCGGCCTGGTCTACGCCCTCGTGTGGGAGGCCCTCTTCGGCTCCCTCATCTCGGGCGCGAAGACCCTGAGCGTCCAGCAGTGGGCGCTGGCCCTCGCGGAGAAGGTCACCGGCGACGGCCTGGTCACCTCCGAGGTCGGTCTCACGACCGCGGTGACGCTCCTCGTCTCGGTCACGGTCGTGGCGACCTGGTTCGCCGGCCAGAAGCTGCGCAGGCTGAAGCTGGCCGGCGAGGAGTAGGAGGCCTGACCCTCCCGGCCGGCGAGGAGTGAGACCGCTTCCCCTGGCCGGCGAGGGTCGAGACCGCCTTCTCCTGGCCGGCCAGGAGAAGGCGGCCGCTCAGACCGTGCGGTTCCGGGCCGCGAGCAGGCCGACGGCGAGGGCCGCCGCGCAGACCCCGAGGACCACGCAGATCGGCACCGTCCAGGAGCCGGTGGCCTGGTGGAGGGCGCCGGCCGCCAGCGGCCCGGCGGCGGCGAGCAGATAGCCGACCGTCTGGGCCATCCCGGACAGCCGGGCCGCGGTCACCGCGTCCCCGGAGCGCAGCACGATCAGGGTCAGGGCGAGGCCGACGGCACCGCCCTGACCGACGCCGAGGACCGCCGACCAGAGCCAGGCGCCCTCCACGGGAGCCACCATCAGTCCGGCGTAGCCGGCCGCGACCAGGGTCGTCACCAGCACGATCAGCGGGCGCTGGCTCCGCATCCGGCCGGCGAGCAGCGGCACCGCGAAGGCGCCGGCGACCTGGATCAGATTGTTGAAGGCGAAGATCACGCCGGCCGTGGAGCGGCTCATCCCGTGGTCGGTGAAGATCGTCGGCATCCAGGCGATCAGCACGTACGACCACAGCGACTGCAGGCCCATGAAGAGGGTGACCTGCCAAGCGAGCGCCGAGCGCCAGACGCTCACCGGGCGGGCGCCGTCGGTCTGGACCGCCGGGCTTCCGTGCCCCGAGCGGCCGCGGGCGATCAGGACCTGCGGGAGCCAGGCGAGCGCCGCGACCGCCGCGAGCAGCGACCAGAAGCCCAGGGAGCCCGCCCAGCCGCCCAGCGCCTTCTCCAGCGGCACCGCCGCCGCGGCCGCGACCGTGGCACCGGCGATCATCGCGCCCGTGTAGACCGAGGTCATCGAGGCCGCCCGGTCCGGGAAGTCGCGCTTGATCAGGCCCGGCATCAACACGTTGAGCAGGGCGATCGCGGTGCCGACCAGGATCCCGCCGCCGTAGAGCGCGTACACGGACGGCAGTACGCGCGCGAGGATCCCGACCCCGAGCAGCAGGAGCGCCGCGAAGAGCACGCGCTCGGCCCCGAACCGGCGGCCGAGCCACGGCGCCACCAGGGCGCCCACGCCGAGGAAGAGCACCGGCACCGAGGTGACGAGGGAGCTCGCCGTCGCGGAGAGCCCGAAGGCGTCGGATATCTCGCCGACCAGCGGGGCCACGCTGGCGAGCGCGGCCCGCATGTTGAGCGAGGCCAGCACGATGCCGACCAGGAGCACCGCCGGGTGGGCGAGCAGCGCGCGCCGGGCGGCCGCCGCCTCGGCCGAGGGGCGGACCCCGGCCTCGGCGTCGACGAGCACCCGGACCTCCTCCCCCGTCCTCATCGGGTCTGCTCCGTCAGCGTCGCGACCGTCTCCATCGGGACCCGCAGCAGCTCGCGGGCCTGCCGCTCGGCCGCCTCCGGGTCGCCGGCCTCGACGGCCGCCACCAGGGCCTCGTGGGCGTCGATGTCGACGGGCGGCATCTCGCGGTCGCCGAGTGCCTCCACGAGGACCTCGTGGACCTGCGCGGAGAAGAAGCGGTAGACCTCGACGAAGGCGGCGTTGTGGGTCGCGCCGACGACCGCCAGGTGGAAGGCGAGGTCCGCGTCCGCGTCCCGGTCGCCCTCCTCGCGCAGCGTGGTCAGGGCGGCCCGCAGCCGGAGCAGGTCGTGGGTGTCGCGCCGGGCGGCCGCGAGGCGGGCGGCCTCGGCCTCCAGGGCGACCCGCAGTTCGAGGACGTCGGCCGCGCCCGCGTGCCGGACCCCGCGCAGCACGGCGGCCGGGTCGGCGGTCGACCTGACGAAGGTGCCGTTGCCCTGGCGGGACTCCAGGAGCCCGGAGTGGACCAGGACGCGGACCGCCTCGCGGACGGTGTTGCGGCCCACGCCGAGCTGCTGGGCGAGCTCGTGCTCGGTCGGGATGCGGTCGCCGACCGCCCATTCCCCCTCGGTGAGCTGCGTGCGCAGCTGCTCCACCACGGAGTCCACCAGCGAGGTCCGCCCCGCCGCCTTGAGTGCCGCCATGCCGCTCCGTACCCCTTCATTCGCCCGGTTGCCCAGTCATCCTACAACTGCCCGGGGAGGGGGTGGCGGACTACTGTGGGGCCGTACGCGGACCGAACACCCTCACCACCCTCGGGAGTCAGTCATGTCAGACCGCTTCGACGTCGTCGTACTCGGAGCTGGCCCCGGCGGCTACGTCGCCGCCATCCGCGCCGCCCAGCTGGGCAAGCGGGTCGCGGTCGTCGAGGAGAAGTACTGGGGCGGTGTCTGCCTGAACGTCGGCTGCATCCCCACCAAGGCGCTGCTGCGCAACGCCGAACTCGCCCACATCTTCAACCACGAGGCGAAGACCTTCGGCATCAAGGTCGACGGCACCGTCTCCTTCGACTACGGCGAGGCCTTCCGCCGCAGCCGCTCGGTCGCGGACGGCCGCGTCAAGGGCGTCCACTTCCTGATGAAGAAGAACGGCATCACCGAGTTCGACGGCCGTGGCACCTTCGTCGACGCGAACACCCTCCAGGTGGCCAAGTCCGACGGCACGTCGGAGACCATCGCCTTCGACCACTGCATCATCGCCACCGGCGCCACCCCGCGCCTGCTCCCGGGCACGTCCCTGAGCGACCGCGTCGTCTCGTACGAGCAGCAGATCCTCGCCGAGGACGCCCCGAAGTCGATCGTCATCGCCGGCGCCGGCGCCATCGGCATCGAGTTCGCGTACGTGCTGAACAACTACGGCACCAAGGTCACCATCGTCGAGTTCCTCGACCGCGTCGCGCCGCTGGAGGACGAGGAGGTGTCGAAGGAGCTGGCGAAGCAGTACCGCAAGCTCGGCATCGACGTCCTCACCTCCACCCGTGTCGAGGCCATCGACGAGTCCGGCCCGCAGGTCCGCGTCACCGTCACCGGCAAGGACGGCGCCCAGAAGGTCCTGGAGGCCGACAAGGTCCTCCAGGCCATCGGCTTCGCCCCGAACGTCACCGGCTACGGCCTGGAGAACACCGGCGTCGCCCTGACCGAGCGCGGCGCGATCGACGTCGACGGCCGCTGCCGCACCTCCGTGCCGCACATCTACGCCATCGGCGACGTCACCGCGAAGTTGATGCTCGCGCACACCGCCGAGGCCATGGGCGTCATCGCGGCCGAGACCATCGGGGACGCCGAGACGATGGAGCTCGACTACCCGATGATCCCGCGCGCCACCTACTGCCAGCCGCAGATCGCCAGCTTCGGCTGGACCGAGGCGCAGGCCCGCGAGAAGGGCTACGACGTCAAGGTCGCCAAGTTCCCCTTCGTCGCGAACGGCAAGGCCCACGGCCTCGGCGACGCCACCGGCTTCGTCAAGATCGTCGCCGACGGCACGCACGGCGAGATCATCGGCGCGCACCTCATCGGCCCCGACGTCACCGAGCTGCTGCCCGAGCTGACGCTGGCCCAGCAGTGGGACCTCACGGTCCACGAGGTCGCCCGGAACGTGCACGCGCACCCGACGCTGGGCGAGGCCGTGAAGGAAGCGATCCACGGTATTGCCGGACACATGATCAATTTCTGAGGTTTCTCCCAGGTTCGGGTGATAGGCACTGAAAGGTGCCGAGCAATACCTCCCCGGGTGGCGAACCGTCCCGACCGATCAGGTCGTGGGTGCGTTCGTCACCCGGTACGCACGTGTGGCTGGCGGTCATCGCGCTCACCAGCCTCGTCATCGCGCTCTCGCCGCACGGCCTGGAGACGTATCTCCTCCACCGCAACAGCAGCAATCTCCACCAGCTCGCGCACCATCCGGTGCGGGCCCTGCTGGGCAGCGCGTTCTGGATCGAGAACCCGGCCGACCTGCTCCTGTACGCGGTCCTGTTCGAGGTCTTCCACGCCCCCGTGGAACGCTGGCTGGGCACCGCGAAATGGCTCTTCACCGTCGCCACCGCCCACATCGCGGCCACGCTCATCAGCCAGCAGGTGGTCCTCGCGGCCATCCAGCTCCACGACGTGCCGCGCAGCATGGCCCACGTCGTCGACATCGGCGTCAGCTACGGCCTCGCCGCCTCGGCCGGGATCCTGACCTACCGGCTGCCCAGGCCGTGGCGCTGGCTCTACCTGGCCGCCGTCCTCGCGTTCTTCCTCGTGCCGCTCGCCACCGACCGCACCTACACGGACCTCGGGCACGCGATCTCCCTGGCGATCGGCCTGGCCTGCTACCCGCTGACCCGGGGGGTCCCGCCCTGCGGAACGCCGCCCTGGGGAAAACCGGTGGTGACCGAACGTCCACCCGGCGCACACTAGGGGTACGGGGGACACGGGGGATCTCCCGGGTACGGCCGCTTCGAGCGCGCGGATCACCGGTCCGCGCGGGCCGTGAACCCGCGAAGGCCCGCTCCCTCCGGGGAGCGGGCCTTCGTACGGGATCCGGCGGGTGTCAGGACGCCAGCAGGCGCTCCAGGACGACCGCGATGCCGTCCTCCTCGTTCGAGGCCGTGACCTCGTCCGCCACCGCCCGCAGCTCCTCGTGCGCGTTGCCCATGGCCACGCCGTGCGCCGCCCAGCCGAACATCGGGATGTCGTTCGGCATGTCGCCGAAGGCGATCGTCTCCGCGGCCTTCACGCCGAGCCGGCGCGCCGCGAGCGACAGGCCGGTCGCCTTGCTCAGGCCGAGCGGCAGGATCTCCACGATGCCGGGGCCCGCCATGACGACGTCCACGAGCCCGCCGACCGTCTCGCGCGCGAGACGGGTCAGCTCGTCGTCGCCCAGCTCGGGATGCTGGATGTACAGCTTGGTCAGCGGCGCCGACCACAGCTCCGCCGGGTCCTCGTACGGCACGTACGGCAGCGGGCCCTCCTGGGCCCGGTAACCGGGGCCCATCAGGACCTCGCCGTCCAGACCGTCACGGCTGGCGGCCACCGCCAGCGGTCCCACCTCCGCCTCGATCTTGGAGAGGGCGAGCCCGGCGAGCTGCCGGTCCAGGGTCAGCGAGGTCAGCAGCCGGTGCTCACCGGCGTGGTAGACCTGCGCACCCTGGCCGCACACCGCGATCCCCTCGTAGCCGAGGTCGTCGAGGATGTGCCGGGTCCAGGGCACCGCCCGGCCGGTGACCACGATGTGCGCGGCGCCCGCCTCCGTCGCGGCGGCCAGCGCGTTCCGTGTGCGGTCCGAGACGGACTCGTCGGCCCGCAGCAGCGTGCCGTCGAGGTCCGTCGCGACCAGGCGGTAGGGGAAGGGGCTCACTTGGCGATCGGCTCCAGGACCTCGCGGCCGCCGAGGTACGGACGGAGGACCTCGGGCACCCGCACCGAACCGTCGGCCAGCTGGTGGTTCTCCAGGATCGCCACGATGGTGCGCGGTACGGCGCACAGCGTGCCGTTCAGGGTGGCCAGCGGCTGCACCGTCTTCTTGCCGTCCTTCTCCTCGCGCATGCGGACGGAGAGGCGGCGGGCCTGGAAGCCGTCGCAGTTCGAGGCGGAGGTCAGCTCGCGGTACTTGCCCTGGGTCGGGATCCACGCCTCGCAGTCGAACTTGCGGGAGGCGGAGGAGCCGAGGTCACCGGTGGCGACGTCGATGACCTGGAACGGCAGCTCCAGCGAGGTCAGCCACTGCTTCTCCCACTCCAGGAGGCGCTGGTGCTCGCTCTCCGCGTCCTCGGGCGCGACGTACGAGAACATCTCGACCTTGTCGAACTGGTGGACGCGGAAGATGCCGCGGGTGTCCTTGCCGTACGTGCCGGCCTCGCGGCGGAAGCAGGGCGAGAAGCCCGCGTACCGCAGCGGCAGCTTGTCGGCGTCGATGATCTCGTCCATGTGGTACGCGGCGAGGGGCACCTCGGACGTGCCGACGAGGTAGTAGTCGTCCTTCTCCAGGTGGTACACGTTCTCCGCGGCCTGGCCGAGGAAGCCGGTGCCCTCCATGGCGCGCGGACGGACCAGCGCCGGGGTCAGCATGGGGATGAAGCCGGCCTCGGTGGCCTGGGCGATCGCCGCGTTGACCAGGGCGAGCTCCAGGAGGGCGCCGACGCCGGTCAGGTAGTAGAAGCGCGAGCCGGAGACCTTGGCGCCCCGCTCGACGTCGATGGCGCCGAGGGCCTCGCCCAGCTCCAGGTGGTCCCTGGGCTCGAAGCCCTCGGCCGCGAAGTCGCGGATGGTGCCGTGCGTCTCCAGGACGACGAAGTCCTCCTCGCCGCCGACCGGGACGTCCGTGTGGACGATGTTCCCGAGCTGGAGCAGCAGCCGCTTGGCCGTCTCGTCGGCCTCGTTCTGCTCGGCCTCGGCGGACTTGACGTCGGTCTTGAGCTGCTCGGCCTTGCGCAGGAGCTCGGCGCGCTCCTCGGGGGAGGCCTTGGGGATCAGCTTGCCGAGCGCCTTCTGCTCGGATCGGAGCTCGTCGAAGCGGACGCCGGACGACCTGCGCCGCTCATCGGCGGAGAGCAGGGCGTCGACGAGCGCGACGTCCTCTCCACGGGCGCGCTGGGAGGCGCGAACACGGTCGGGGTCCTCACGGAGCAGGCGAAGGTCAATCACCCCACCAGGCTACCGGTGCGTGTTCGCCCGCCCCCACCGGATAAGGGGGCGCGTGTTGTTTTGCCCGAATTGAGATCCAGGGAAATGACATGGGTCAGGTCCCGGCAGGGGCCTCGCATTCACTTATCCACAGGCTGTGCGGAAGATCTGTGGATTACGGGGAACGCCCCGTGGATTTCCGCCATCGTGCCTGGGAATTCCGTGATCAAACAGCATTGAGGCACTCATATGGGTGGGAATTGCTCGCTCCAACGAGTGGGTCGCCGGAGGGCTGCTGACGTGGGCGTCAGCGGGGCGCTGTGGATGGCGCACGGAGGGACGGGGGGTGAGTGGGACGATTTGTCGACCTTGTCTCGGTGCGGTGTCGACTTGTCCCCAGGCCTGACGCAAGCCTGTGGATAACCTCTGTGGGTAACTGAAAAGTATGCAGGTAGGACTAGTGGCTCGTACCTGTGGACGAACGCTCCCGGAGTCGGGAGCGTTCGGTCATCCTCGGATCAGGCCCGACCGTCCTGGGCCCTCGCCAGCCAGTCGGAGGCCGCCATGAACTCCCCGTCGGACGTCCCGCGCCGCAGCGGCGACACGTCCTCGGCCGCGACGCCCGCCCGCGGGTACGAGCCGAGGAACCGCACCTTGGGGCAGATCCGCTTGAGCCCCATCAGCGCCTCGCCCACCCGCCGGTCCGAGATATGGCCCTCGGCGTCCACGGCGAAGCAGTAGTTCCCGATCCCCGCCCCCGTGGGCCGGGACTGGATCAGCATCAGGTTCACCCCGCGCACCGCGAATTCCTGGAGCAGTTCGAGGAGGGCACCCGGATGATCGTCACCCAGCCACAGCACCACCGAGGTCTTGTCGGCGCCCGTCGGGGCCGCCGGCCGGGCCGGACGGCCCACGAGCACGAAGCGCGTCTCGGCGTTCTCCGCGTCGTGGATCTCCGTGACCAGCGCCTCCAGGCCGTACGTCGCCGCCGCGAACTCCCCCGCGAAGGCGGCGTCGAACCGGCCCTCCTGGACCAGCCGGGCCCCGTCCGCGTTCGAGGCCGCCGACTCCCACACCGCCTCGGGCAGGTGCGCCCGCAGCCAGTTCCTGACCTGCGGCTGGGCCACCGGATGGCCCGTGACCGTCTTGATCTCCGAGAGCTTGGTCCCGGGCCGGACGAGCAGCGCGAAGGCGATCGGGAGGAGCACCTCGCGGTAGATCATCAGCGGCTCGCCGGAGGCCAGCTCGTCCAGGGTCGCGGTCACTCCGCCCTCGACCGAGTTCTCGATCGGGACGAGCGCCGCGGCGGCCTCACCGTTCCGCACGGCGTCGAGGGCGGCCGGGACCGAGACCATCGGGACGAGCTCCCGCGTCGCGGCCTCGGGCAGCGTGCGCAGCGCCGCCTCAGTGAAGGTGCCTTCGGGGCCGAGATAGGTGTACCGGGTGGCGGACATACCGTCACCCTAATGGTCGGCGCCTCTGCGGGCCGCCGCCCGAGTGCCGCCGCCCGGAGCGTGGGCGTGGGCCGCCGCCCGAGTGCCGCCGTGGGCCGCCGTCCGAGTGCGGGCGTGCTCCGCGCGGACGACGGTCCGTGCCGCCCCGGCGGGGGCCCGCGACGGTCACCGCCGTCAGGCCTCCAGGAGGCGCTGGCCCACGTACTCGCCTTCCGCCGGACCGCCCGGGACGGCGAAGAGCCCGCTGGTCTCGTGCCGGATGAACGCGGACAGCGCGTCACCCCGGTCGAGCTTGCGCTGGACCGGCACGAAGCCCCGGAGCGGGTCCGCCTGCCAGCAGATGAAGAGGAGGCCCGCGTCCGGCGTCCCGTCCGGACCGATCCCGTCGTGGAAGGAGAACGGCCTGCGCAGCATCGCCGCCCCGCCGTTCTGTTCGGGGGCGGAGATCCGGGAGTGGGCGTTGCCCGGGATCACCGTCTTCCCGTCCGGACCGATCTTGTTCAGGTCGAGCTCGGTGGTCTCGGAGCCGCCGGTGAGCGGGGCACCGTCGGACTTCCGGCGTCCGATCACCTTCTCCTGCCGGTCCAGCGGCAGCTTCTCCCAGTCGTCGAGCAGCATCCGGATCCGGCGCACCACCGCGTACGAGCCGCCGGCCATCCACTCCGACGCGCCCCCGGTCCCGGCCGGGACGAAGATCCGCCGGTCGAAGTCGGGGTCGGTGGGCTTCGGGTTGCCCGTGCCGTCGACCTGGCCCATCAGATTGCGGGCGGTCATCGGCTTCGCGGTGGCACCGGCGGAGCGGTTGAAGCCGTTCATCTGCCAGCGCACCCGCGCCGCGTCCCCGGCGTCCTTCTGGACCGCGCGCAGGGCGTGGAACGCGACGAGCGCGTCGTCGGCGCCGATCTGCACCCACAGGTCGCCCTCCGAGCGCCGGGGGTCCAGGGCGTCGGCGGAGAAGGCGGGCAGCGGATCGAGACCGGACGGGCGGCGCGAGGCGAGCCCGGTGCGGTCGAAGAAGGTGCGGCCGAAGCCGAAGGTGACGGTGAGGGAGGACGGGCCCGCGTCGAGTGCGACCCCGGTGTCCTCGGCCGGCGCCTTGCCCGCCATCAGCGCCTTCGCCGTGGCCGACCAGCGGCGCAGCAGGGCCGTGGCCTCCTTGCGGCCCGCGCCCGGCGCGAGGTCGAAGGCGACCAGATGACCGCGGGACTGGAGGGGGGTGGTGATGCCCGCCTGATGTTTCCCGTGAAACATCACCGCGGTCGAGCCGACGGTGGTCAGGGACGGGGAGCCGCCGGCTCCCGCGGTGTCCTCGCCGGACACGGCCGCGGAGATCCCGGCCCCGCCCGCCGCGCCGGCGACGAGGCCGGCCGCGCCCGCCGCGCCGACGGTGCCGAGCAGGCGCCGCCGGGAGAGCTGGAGGTTGTCGCTGTCGGTCACGTGCTTCAGCCGATCTTCACGTTCTTGTCGATGGTGGTCTGGTCGATGTCGGAGGTACGGACGGTCACCTGGATCTTCCAGTCGCCCGGCATCGGGATCTGGACTCCGCTCGCGCTCCAGTGGCCGGTCTGGATGCGGTCGGGGGCGACGGGCAGCGGGCCCACGTCCTTCGCCTCCAGGGTGAGGGCGACCTTGATCTCGGGGACGTCCAGCGGCTTGCCGTTGGGACGCTCGACGAAGATGTGGAGCGCGTTGGCGCCGGTGCGGCCGGGGTCGAGGCTGAGACGGACGACGCCCTTGCCGTCGACGCCGCCGGTGTCGAAGGGCAGCCGGATGTCGACGGGACGGTCCGGCACGGCGGCCGGGCCGGAGGCGGAGGTGGAGCGCCCCGCCTCCTCCTCGGTGCGGCCGGGCTCGGTCGAGGTGAGCACGGTGGTCACGGCGAGGAGGACGACCGCGACGGCGGCCTCGGTCAGCACCGAGCGGCGCAGCCCCGCGCGCTCGGGGTCGGCGTCCCGCTCCCGCTTGCGCGTGGCGGTGGCGACGGCGGCCCGTTGCCGGGCGAGCTGCGCGGCCCGCGCGGGGTCGACGGCCTCGGCGGCACCGCCGGTGCCGGAGCTGGGCTCGGAGCCGGTCCCGGAGATCGCGGACACGGATGCGGCGATCTCGGCCCCGGACGCGGTGGACGCTTCGTCGGTCGTCCCGTCGACCGCGCCTTCGGAGCCCTCGCCCGCCGTCCCGTCGACGCCTCCCTCGGACGCCTCGTCCGGCGTCCCCGTCTCACGCGACGCGGGGTCCGCGAGACGCCGGGTCCAGCGGCGGGAGATCCAGGCGATGCCGAGGAGGACCGCCATGAGGCCGATCTTGACCAGGAGCAGCTGGCCGTACCGCGTCCCGGTCAGCGCGGACCAGGAGCCGACCTGGCGCCAGGACTGGTAGAGCCCGGTGGCCGCGAGGACGGCCACGGACCCGAAGGCCACCTTGGAGAAGCGCTCGACGGCGGAGCGTTCGACGGACGGCGCCCGGTAGAGGGCGACGAGCAGCACGGTGAGGCCGCCGAGCCAGGCGGCGACGGCGAGGAGGTGCAGGATGTCGACGGGCATGGCGACACCGGGCTGGAGACCGGTCGAGGCGTGCTCGGCCAGGGCCCAGGTGCCGGCGATCCCGGCGGCGACGACGGTGCCGCCGAGGGCGAGTCCGAAGGCGAGGTCCTTCTTCTCCTTCGGGTCGGTGCGGCGGGCGTAGGCGCCGAAGAGGACGGCCACGAAGAGCGCGGCCGCGCCGAGCAGCAGCAGCCGGGAGGTGAGCGCGGCGCCGGTCTTCGTCTCCAGGACGGCCTTGAGGCCCGCCAGGTCGAAGGCGTCGGCGAGCTTTCCGGAGCCGGTGTAGGGAGCGCGCAGGAGCAGCAGCGCCAGGGTGGCGCCGGTGAGGGCCAGCCAGCCGCGGACGACCGTCTGCTGGACGGCGCGGACGCTCGCGCCGCGCGGCCAGCAGGCGAGGACGAAGGCGCCGCCGCCGACGAGGACGGCGAACCCGGCGTACGAGAGGTAGCGGGCGACGCCGTAGAGGGTGCCGACGAGGCCGCCGCCGGGTGCCTGGTCGGGCAGGGCGACGGACGTGGTGGAGGGGGCTCCGATGGAGAAGGTGAACGCGCCGGCGACGGGGTGGCTGTCGGACGAGACGGCCTGCCAGGCCACGGTGTACGTGCCGTCGGGCAGTCCGGCGCGGAGTTCCACGCCGTACCGGACGACGGAGCCGCTGCACAGGTCGCGTATCTCGCCGGTGTCGGCCCGGCGGCCCGCCGGGTCGAGGACCCGGATGGCGTCGGCGCTCATGGCGACCTGTTCCGAGAAGGTCAGGTTGACCTCCTTGGGGGCGGTGGCGACCACCGCCCCGTCCTTCGGGTCGCTGCCGGTGAGCGCCGCGTGCGCGGAGGCGGGGGCGGCGCCGGCGAGCAGCGTGCCGAGGAGCGCGGCCGCGAGGATGAGCAGCCGGGCCAGGGCGTTGCCGAGGCGCGGGGCGGTGGTTGTCATCTGTGTGTCACTCCGTCAACGAGCTCAGTGCTGCTGCGGGTTGTGGCCGGGTGCTTCGACGGGCACGTCGACCTTGATGGGGTCGGACTTCTCGAAGTGCAGCTCGATGCTGACCTTCTCGCCCTGCTTGGGCTTGTTCTTCAGCTCCATGAACATGATGTGGTTGCCGCCACGTGCCAGGGAGAGCTCGCCGTTCGCGGGGATGTCGAAGGACTTCACCTGCTGCATCTTCTGGTTCTTCGTCTCGTGCAGGGTGATGTCGTCCGAGAGCGGGCTGGTGACGGAGGTGAGCTTGTCCGCGGCACCGCTGCCGTTCTTGATGGTGAGGAAGCCGCCGGCCATGTCCATCACCGGCTGCGGCATGAAGGCGCCGCTGACCTCCAGCTTCGGCTTGCCGTCGCCCGAGGAGCCGTCGTCGCCCGAGGAGCACCCGGTGAGCGCGAGGGCGGCGGCGAGGGCCACGGCGGCGGACAGGGCGGTGGTGCGGCGGGTCACGGGTTCTCCCCCTTGATGATCTTCGGCAGGTCCTTGGCGTAGTCGTCGATGCTCGTGTCCTCGCCGTACAGGACGTAGCCCTGGTCGGTGGTGGGCGAGAACGCGACCACCTGGGCTCCGTGCATGGAGACGACGTTGCCCTCCTTGTCCTTCGTCGGCGGGTCGATGCCGATGCCGATCTGCCGGGCCCCCGCCTGGATGGCGGAGAAGTCGCCGGTGAGGCCGGTGAAGGACGGGTCGCCCGCGGCGGGCAGCCACTTGGCGAGCTCGGCGGAGGTGTCCCGCTCGGGGTCCGTGGTGACGAAGACGACCTGGAGCTTGTCCTGGTCGGCCTTGGGGAGCTGCTTCCTGGCGATGGCGATGTTGCTCATCGTCATGGGGCACACGTCGGGGCAGTGCGTGTAGCCGAAGTAGATGAGGGTCGGCTTGCCCTTGGTGCGTTCCCGCAGGTCGTACTTCTGGCCCTTGGTGTCGGTGAGGACGAGCGCGGGCTTGGTGAACGGCCGGTCGAGGACGGTCGCCGCCTTGGTGGAGTCGGTGCCGCCCGAGACCTCGGCGACGGCCGAGCCGGAGCCCGACGGCTTGTCGTCGTTGCCGCCGAGGCCGACCGCGGCGGTGATGCCGAGGGCGGCCACGATCGCGACGGCCGCGATGACCAGCGGCGTGCGCCGCCCGGGACGGGCCGGTGCCGTCCCGGGCGTCTTCTGTTCAGACATGGTGCTTCTTCCGGATGTCGGGTGCGGGTGCGGCCGTCAGGCCGAGCGGCGGCGGCCGGCGAGGACGCCGAAGGCGACACCGGCGACACCCACGAGGATGCCGACGACGCCGAGGACCCGGGCCGTGGTGTCGGTGGAGGTGGCGGCCGCGGCCTCCTCGTGGTCGCCCGCCTTGTCGTCGTGACCGGCCTTCTCGTCCGTCGTCGCCGAGGCGGACGGGGCGGCGCCGCCGTGGTGGTCGGCGGAGGCGGCGGAGAGCTTCAGGACGGGGGCCGGGTTCTCCGGCTCCTCAGCGCCGTCCTTCTGCTCCTCGATCCAGCGCACGACCTCCTTGTTGTCGTACGTCTGGATCGCCTTGAGGACCAGCTCGTCGGCGTCCTCGGGCAGCTGGCCGAGGGAGAGCGGGAACTGCTGGAACTGGCCGGGGCCGATCTTCGAGCCGTCGGCGGTCCAGGTGACCTTGGAGACGGCCTCGTTGATCTTCTTGCCGTGCAGCTCCAGCGGCTTGCTGAGCTTGCTCTTGGTGACCTCGGCCTTCCAGCCGGGGATGGGCTGCGGCATGACGGAGGCCAGCGGGTGGTCGAGCGGGAAGTTGACCTCCAGCTTCACGGTGGAGGCGTTGTCGCGCTCGTTCGGGACCTTGATGTTGACGGTCGCGTAGCCGCCCTTGGCCGCCTCGCCCTGCGGCTGCACGCTCACGTGCGCGAACGCGGTGCCGGAGAGCAGCACCACGGAGGACAGGGCGATGCCGCCGGCGAGGGCGGTGCGGACGGCGGAGACACGGGAAACGCTCATGGAAGGAGACACTCCAGCTCGTAAGGGTTCACGGGACGGACGAGTCCGGCGCGCCGCGGACCGGGGGTCCCGGGCGGGCGTGCGGACGTGCGCGGTCCACTCCCGTCGAACGGTGAGCGGTCCGCGTCAGGCTGCGAGGACGCAGTCGGCGGCCGGGGGGCCGCGCCTGATCACCGTGTGCTGGAGTGCCTCGGCCACCGGCGGCGGCGAGGAGTCGGAGGGCGCCCGGAGGAGCCGCCGCGGTCCCGTGCGAGGTGCCGCGGGCAGCCCGGCGAGCAGGGCCCGCACGAGGCGGAGCGCGGCCCGCAGGGAGCGTACGAGGGAGCATTCGGCGAGCTCGGTCGCGCCCTGTTCGGAGAGCTCGACGAGCCGGCCCAGGGCGCGGTCGCCCCGGCGCAGCAGCCAGCCCGTGGCCAGTGCGGCCAGCAGGTGGCCGAGCAGCATGGGCAGTCCGGGCAGCAGCTCACCGGTGGGAACGGCGGCCGCGTGACCCATGTGGTGGGCGTGCGCGGCGGCCGGGTCGACCCCCGCGTCGGTGAGGATCCGGGTGGCGTCGGTGGGGCTGAGGGACGCCGGGCCCGCTCCGCAGACGAGGCGGGCGGCCATCCGGACGAGGGCGTCGTCGGCCTGGCCGCCGAGGGACAGCGGCCGCTGGCCGAGTCCGAAGAGGGCGTGCAGGCCGAGCTGCCCGCCCGCGAGCGCGCCGACGACGAAGCCGAGGGAGCGCTCGCGTCCGGTGAAGAGGACGGTGACCCCGAAGACGCCGAGGAGACCGGCGACGAGCGTCCACAGCGCGATGCCCGCGCAGGCGGCGAGCGCGTGTCCCAACGCGGACAGCACGACGCAGACCGCGGTGAACACCGCGGCCCTCAGCAGCCGTGGAGCGAGCGCGGGGGCAGTCATGGCGGGCCCATCATCGCACCACGCCCCCCACCGCCATGCGGCAGGTCCGGAAGGTCGTTCTTGAGCGTCTTCGCGGCGAGATAGGCGCCCGGACCCTGGGACGGGCGCCTCCGGACCCGCGGCCTGACCCGGGGGCAGGTGCCTCCGGACTGCGCCCTGACCAGGCGGCGGGTGCGCCCCTGCTCGCGGCCTGCCCCGGCGACCCGGCGGCCCGCGCCCCCGGCGCATACACCGGCGCACCCGCCGCCTGCATCCGCCGAACGAGCGCTCTTGACGCCTTCGG
Source organism: Streptomyces sp. NPDC002232 (assembly GCF_042890295.1). Classification (NCBI taxonomy): domain Bacteria; kingdom Bacillati; phylum Actinomycetota; class Actinomycetes; order Kitasatosporales; family Streptomycetaceae; genus Streptomyces; species Streptomyces sp. NPDC002232. The sequence continues at coordinate 599,369 of NZ_JBIARV010000006.1, forward strand.
GCGCTTACGGGGCCTCCGCTCCGGCAATAGGTAACGGTATGTCGAGCCGCTGCCGGGAGGCTGGAGCATGAGCATCTGGTGGTCACTCCATCTGCGGCGCGAGGCCGCGAGCGTGCCGCTGGCGCGAAGGCTGCTGCTGGGCACGATGGAGACGGCGGGTGTCGATCCCGACGTGTCGTACGAGCTGTCGGTCGCGCTGACCGAGGCGTGTGCCAACGCCGTGGAGCACGGTGGCGCGGGCGGTTCCCACGGGCCGGGCGGGGCGCCCTCGGAGGCGTACCGGGTGACGGCCTATCTGGACGGCGAGACCTGCCGCATCGAGGTGGCCGACTCGGGTCCGGGCTTCCCGGGGTGTGCCGTTCCCGCGGTCCCGTCCGACGAGGCCGAGCACGGCCGGGGGATGCGGCTGATCGAGGAGCTGGCCGATCACGTCCAGTTCGGGAACCGCTCGGGCCTGGGCGGTGCCGTGGTCAGCTTCGACAAGATCCTGAAGTGGCGGGACAGCCCGTCGCTCCTCCTGGCCTGACGCGGCCCCGGGGACGGGCACGGGGAACGGGTACGAGCACGGCCACGGCACGGGCACGGGGAACAGCACGAGCACGGGCACGGCACGGGGAAGGGCCCCCGTCGGTCGGTCGGCGGGGGCCCTTCGGTTCCAACGTACGCGGGGATCAGCCCTTCAGCGCGGCCATCCACGCCTCGACCTCGTCGGCGCGGCGCGGCAGCGCGTCCGAGAGGTTCCGGTTGCCGTCCTCGGTGACGAGGATGTCGTCCTCGATGCGGACGCCGATGCCGCGGTACTCCTCCGGCACGGTCAGGTCGTCGGCCTGGAAGTACAGACCCGGCTCGACCGTGAGGCACATGCCCGGCTCCAGGGTGGTGTCCACGTACTTCTCGGTGCGCGCGGCGGCGCAGTCGTGGACGTCCATGCCGAGCATGTGACCGGTGCCGTGCAGGGTCCAGCGGCGCTGGAGGCCGAGCTCCAGGACGCGCTCGACCGGGCCCTCGACGAGGCCCCACTCGACCAGCTTCTCGGCGAGGACGCGCTGGGCGGCGTCGTGGAAGTCGCGGTAGCCGGCGCCGGGCTTCACCGCGGCGATGCCGGCCTCCTGCGCCTCGTACACGGCGTCGTAGATCTTGCGCTGGATCTCGGTGTACCGGCCGTTGATCGGCAGGGTGCGGGTGATGTCCGCGGTGTAGAGCTCGGTGGTCTCCACGCCGGCGTCGAGCAGCAGCAGGTCGCCGGAGCGGACGTCGCCGTCGTTGCGGACCCAGTGCAGGGTGGTGGCGTGCGGACCGGCGGCGCAGATGGAGCCGTAGCCGATGTCGTTGCCCTCGACGCGGGCGCGCAGGAAGAACGTGCCCTCGATGTAGCGCTCGCTGGTGGCCTCGGCCTTGTCGAGGACCTTCACCACGTCCTCGAAGCCGCGGGCGGTCGAGGCGCAGGCCTTCTCCAGCTCGGCGATCTCGAAGGCGTCCTTGACGAGGCGGGCCTCGGAGAGGTGGACGCGGAGTTCCTCGTCGCGCTCGGCGGTGACCTTGTCGGTCAGCGCGGCCTCGATGCCGGCGTCGTGGCCGCGGACGGCGCGGACGGGGCCGGTGGCCTCCTTGAGGGCGTCGGCGAGCTCGCGCACGTCCTTCGCCGGGATGCCGAGCAGCCGCTCGGCCTCGGTGAGGGAGTGGCGGCGGCCGACCCACAGCTCGCCCTGGCCGTCGAGCCAGAACTCGCCGTTCTCCCGGTCGGAGCGCGGCAGCAGGTAGATCGTGGCCTCGTGGCCGTCGGCGGTCGGCTCCAGGACGAGGACGCCGTCCTGGGTCTGGTCGCCGGTGAGGTACGCGTACTCGGTGGACGCGCGGAAGGCGTACTCGGTGTCGTTCGACCGGGTCTTCAGCTTCCCGGCGGGGATCACCAGGCGCTCGCCCGGGAAGCGGGCGGACAGCGCGGCGCGGCGCGCGGCGGTCTCGCCGGCCTGGGCGATCGGGGCGAGGTCGTGCAGCTCGGTGTCGGCCCAGCCGGACTTCATGTTCTCGGCGAGCTCGTCGGACACGCCCGGGTACAGGCCGTTCTTCCGCTGCTTGATCGCCTGGTCTTCGGTGGTCTCTTCCGGGGTCTCCGGCGTGAGCTCCTCGGCCACGGGTCTGCCTCCTCTTGGTACGACACTGAACCCCCACCATCGTACGGTCGTGCGGAAGGGGGCACAGGGCCGGAAGACCCATTACCGGAGAGTTACGTTCCGCTTACACGCTTCTCGGTCGCGGCGGGCGGCGAGTCTCGGTCGCATCGGGCGGCCGGTCTCAGTCGAAGCGGGCGGCGAGCAGGACCACGTCCTCCCCCTCCACGGCCGGGTCGAGGCCCCCGGGGAGCAGCGTCCGCAGGACGTGGTCCGCGACGGCGCCCGGGTCGCCCCGGTCCGCCCGCGGCACGCTCGCGGCGGCCGCGTGCAGCCGTGCGTAGGCCCGGTCCGTGGCGTCGCCGGTGCGCCGCAGCAGCCCGTCGGTGTAGAGAAGCACCGTTTCTCCGGGTGCGGGGGACAGCTCCACGCTCGGCGCCTCCCAGCAGGAGAGCATGCCGAGCGGAGCCGAGAGCGAGGTCTCGACGAACTCGGTGCGGCGGTCGCCGACGACCAGCGGCGGGGCGTGTCCGGCGCCGGCCAGGACGATCCGGCGCTGCGCGGGCTCGGCGTAGGCGAAGAGCGCGGTCGCCGAGCGGGCGGGCTCGGTGAGCCGGAGCAGGAGCTCCAGGTCGGAGAGGACGGCGACGGGGTCCTCGCCCTCCATCACGGCGTACGCGCGGAGGGAGGCGCGCAGCCGGCCCATGGCGGCCATCGCGCTCGGTCCGGTGCCGGAGACGGAGCCGACGGCCAGGCCGAGGGCGCCGTCGGGCAGCGGCAGCGCGTCGTACCAGTCGCCGCCGCCCAGCGGGCCGGTGCGGTGGCGGGCGGCGAGCTGGACCCCGGGGACGCGCGGGAGGCGGCTGGGGAGCAGCTCCTCGGCGACGGTGGAGACCTGCGCGCGGGCGCGCTCGACCTGGAGGAGCCGGGTGAGGTGCTCGGTGGCGAAGCGGCCGTAGAGCCCGATGAGGTGGCGCTGCCGTTCGCCGGGTTCGGCGGGCTCGTCGTAGAGCCAGACGGCCGCGCCGAGCCGGCCGGCCTCCTCGGTGGCGAGCGGCAGAGCGTAGCTGGCGGCGTAGCCGAGGCGGGCGGCGACCTCGCGGTGGCGCGGGTCGAGGCCCTCCTCCGTGCGGACGTCACGGATGGCGATCGGACCGGGGACGCGCTCCGGGTGTCCGGGATCGGGCAGGCCGTCGAGGAGGCGGCCGTAGCTGGTGGCGCCGCGCGGGACGGTCTCGATGGTGCCGAGGTCGGCGTGGGCGAGGCCGAGGCCGATGGTGCTGGTGGGGCCGTGGCCGTCGGCCGGTTCGAGGACGGCCATGCCGCGGCGGGCGCCGACGAGGGCGGCACCGGCGCCGAGCAGCTCGCGCAGGGCCCCGTCGAGGGAGGAGGTCCTGATGAGGCGCTCGGTGAGTTCGTGGAGGGTGGTGAGGTCGGAGACCCAGGAGGCGAGCCGGTCCTGGATCAGCACGCCGGGCGGGAGGGCCGCGTCGGCGGGACCCGCGGCCGCGGGGACCCCGGGGAGGGGCGACGTAGTGTGCGGGGGACCGGGAATCGTGGAATCGATTCCGGCCACTTTCGGCATGTGCGGGACGCTCATGTCAGTCGGCTTTCCGACCGGTGCGTTTGACGCCATAGCATCGCAAACCCCCATGTCATTCTGAGCCGCTCGATGCCTCCACATGTACACGCACGGGAGGAACGATGTCCAGCATTGTCCCGATGGGACTTGTGGTGTCCGTGAGGTCGTGCGCAGGGGTTGAAGTACAGGGGAAGTTGGCCGAAAATTGCCCCCGGTGTGACCCTTTCGCGATCGACTGACGTCGTTTGAAAGCGCGTCATACGAAGCGTGCTGGGTACGTACTCGGTGACAGGCAGGGGCAGTTGACACCGCCCCGGAACGTGACGCGGAACCCCGGCGTCTTACTCGCCGCAGGCCGCAACCCGCCACCGACGGGCGGGGAACGTGTTCTGCCCGCTCCGGCTCCGACCTCGCTCCACCGGTTCACCCGGGATCCGCCCGGCACCGGCCCGGTCCGCACCGCTCTCCCGCGGTCCGGCACCCCGCCGACCCGGCACGCGCTGAGATACGCACGGTGAAGAGTTCCGCACATGGTGTGATGTGGATTCGGCGTTCAACGGAAAGGAACGAGCGCTCATGCGCGAGATCCTCGGAAGGCGACGCAGGCTCCGGTTCCGGCGCAAGGAGAGGACCGCCCGGCTCGACGCGGCGGTCACCTTCGCGGTCGAGTGGAACTGGCCCGTCCTGCCGGGCGCGAGCCTGAGAGCGACGACCCGTACGGCCAGGGGAATCGCCTGCTCCTGTCCCGACCCCGACTGCGTGGTGCCCGGCGCGCACCCCTACGACCCCGGGCTGCTCGCGGCCACCACCGACGAGCGCATGATCCGCTGGTGGTGGACCCGGCGCCCGGACGCCCCCGTGGTGCTGGCCACCGGCGGCGGCGCCCCCTGCGCGGTCAGCCTGCCCGCGGTGGCGGGCGCGCGGGCGCTCGCCGCGCTCGACGCGAGGGGCATGCGGCTCGGCCCCGTGGTGGCCACCCCGACCCGGTGGTCGATCCTCGTCGCCCCGTACGACCTCGAACGGCTGGGCGAGCTGCTGTACGCGAAGGACGGCGTGCCCAGCTCGCTGCGGTTCCACGGCGAGGGCGGCTACCTCCTGCTGCCCCCGTCGGTCGCGGGCACCGGGCAGGTCCGCTGGGAGCGCGCCCCGCTCGCGGGCTCGGCCCGCCCCTGGCTGCCCGACGTCGAGGCCGTGGTCGACGCCCTGGTCGAGGCGAGCACGAGCACGCCGGGCGGCGGCAGCAGACTGGCGTACTGAGCCGGTGCGGGGCGGCAGCGGACCGGCGTACCGAGCCCGTGCCGGGCGGCGCCGGACCGGCGCCCTCCGCCGACGGACCGGGCGTTCACCCGAAGGGGTGTGTCCCGGTCCGACTTGTACGGGAAACGGGCGCGCGCCCGGCTGGGCGCGCTGATCCCGCCGCTATGTTCACCCCACCGTCCAAGATCTCCAGCCGAGCAGGAGCAGGTGGGTCCCATGAGCCCGGTGAACCTCCGTGCGGTCGGACTCGGCGCCGCCGTCACGGTCGCCGTCCTGCTGCCCCTCGTCGCGACGGCGCGGCCCACGGGAGAGCCCGTACGGCCGGCCGGCGCGGGTGCCCGGGGCGACGCGAAGGCCGGGGACCTGCTCGGCGGACTCGGCCTGGTGCCCCGTACACCGGTGTCTCCCGCCCCCGCAACCGCCTCTCCGACACCGAAGGCCCCGGTCTCTCCCGAGCGCGTCACGCATTGTGGGCCGGAACTCGCCTCTCCCGAAGGCGCCGAGGCGCAGACCTGCGTCCTGGGCGAGGGTCCCGACATCTGGGCGCGCACCTATTACCGGAACGCCACGGGCCGGCAGCTCGACGCGTTTCTGACCCTCATGGGCCCCGCCGGGCGGACCGTACAAGTGGACTGTCCGGTCCCGGCGCAGGACGAACCGGGAACCTGTGAAACACCCAGGGAGCGCGCCGGGGGCGAGGTCACGGCCTATACGGCGGTCGCGGAATTCGCGGGATCCGGCGAGGGCGGCGCCACTCCGCTGCTGCTCCGCGCCGGAAGCAACACGGCGGACGGCGAAGGAAGTTGAATGTCGGACGCCCCGGCCCTGCCGGAAGCGGACATGGAAAGGCCCGGTCGCTGGCGACGGGGGATGCACCAGCGACCGGGCTTCAAGAACGGTAACAAGAGATCTGCGGTTCGCAAATTCGATCTCGGTTATTCGGACAGGGATTTACCCGCCCGCGGACCCGCCTTGTGGCAGAAGTCACCGACTGGTCGGTCTGTCAGTCACCGATACCACCTGGGGTATCAGCTGAGAGTCACCTGGCGGTTCGTCAGGCCGCCGCGCGCCCGGCGCTCCTCGGCCGTCAGCGGGGCGTCCGAGGCGAGCGCCCCGGCCAGCCGCTCGGCGAACGCGGCCGCCGGCTTCTCGCACTCCTCGGCCGTCATCGACGTCGGCAGGTCCCACACCGGCACCATCAGGCCGTGGGCCCGGAAGGAGCCGACGAGCCGGGTGTCCGCGCCGAGCGAGGTGCCCTCGCCGGCCTGGAGGCGGGCGAGCGCGTCGAGGAGCTTCTCCTCCGGGTACGGCATGACCCAGCGCAGGTGGTTCTTGTCCGGGGTCTCGCACCAGTACGCGGAGTCGACGCCGGTCAGCCTGACGGTCGGGATCGCGGCCGCGTTGGCCCGCTCCAGGGAGGCGGCGACCTCCGGGTCGGCGCCGTCCGTCTGCGGGATCCAGAACTCGAAGCCCGAGTGGACCTCGGGCGCGAACGGGGCGTCCGCGTCCAGCAGGTCCTGCAGGCGCGGGCCCTCCGCCGGGACGCGGCGCGCGGGCACCGGGCTGCCCGGCTCGGTCTCCAGGGCGCGCTGGAGCGTGTCCGCGAGGTCGCGGGCCAGGTCGCCGGAGGTGGAGTCGTTCTGAAGGGCGAGCAGGACCGAGCCGTCGTCACGGCGCAGCGCGGGCCACGCCATCGGCAGCACGGTCGCGAGCGTCACGGACGGCACGCCCTCGGGCAGCCCGCCCTTGAGGGTGAGCGGCACGGTGGCCGCCGGCACCAGCTCGCGGAGCGCGACCCAGTCGCACTCGCCGGGCAGACCCTCGAAGGGGCGCTGGACGAGCTCGGTCACGGCGTGCGCGGCGGCCCGGCCGTGACACGCCTTGTAGCGGCGGCCCGAACCGCACGGGCACGGCTCGCGCGCGCCGACGACCGGGATCTCCCCGCTCGTGACCTGTGCCTGGCCGGCCTTGCCGGCCTTCGTCTGGGGGCGCTTCTTGGCCATGGTGTGGCTTTCTCCCGATCGCAGCTGTGCGGTGTGCCTGCTGTTGCGTGCTGGTACGTGCGGTATCGGGCGCGAGCCTAGCGGCCCGGGGCGCCGGGGCCGCTCAGGCGGGGCGGCGCCCGGGGTCCGGGACGACGGGGGGCGCCCGGGTACGCCGTACCCGAACGCCCTCTTCGCCGCGGCCGGGCCCGGCGCGGTCCGGCCGCCGTCAGCCCAGATCGCCGTCAGCCCGGGTCCTCGTCAGCGGATCGCCGTCGGCCCAGATCTCGTCAGCGGTCCGCCGTCGGCCCAGATCGTCGTCAGCGGATCGCCGTCAGTCCAGATCGTCGTACGCGTCGAGGAAGTCGAGGGCCGGGCCGCCGCCGACGCGCGCCGCGAAGTCCTCGCGGCGGTGTCCCTCGGTGACCACCACCCAGACGGTGACCTCGCCGGTCGCGCTGTCCCGCACGCCCCAGTCCTGGGCCAGGGCCCCGATGATGTTCAGCCCGCGGCCGCCGCGCGCGGTGACCGAGGGTGTCGACGGTACGGGCCGCGTCGGGCCACCTCCGTCAGTCACCTCGACCCGCAGACCGCCCGCCGGGTCGACCCGCCAGGCCGCCCGTACGTCGCCCTCGCCCCGCTCCGCGTGCCCCAGCGGCCTGCCGTACCGGCAGGCATTGCTGAGCAGTTCGGAAAGGATCAGTACCGCGTCGTCGACGACCGATTCGGACACCCCGCTGCGGTACAGCTCGTCCCGCATCCGGTGTCGCGCCTCACCCACGCCCGCAGGGCCATGGGGTACGGCCATGCTCGACGACGTGGGCACCTCCTGTGCCACCACCAACGCCACCCCCGAGACCTCCTTTGCCCCACGCCACGGTGTGGATGCCCCAATGGCCTGGACCGGAAACCGGCCAATCGACGTGGGATGACGCACTCGTGACGATCGCGTACGCATGGAACGCGCCGGTGCACACCCTGTTATGGCGGCAGCACTCTGTGGCACAGGGGGAGGGTGTGACGGGAGAGGCCCCTTTCCGGCCCCTCTCCGGCCCCTTCCCTCCCCCCTCCCTGCCCCGGGGTCAGCCGCGGCCCAGCTGGGCGAGCACCTGCTTGGGGCGGTTGGTGATGATCGCGTCCACTCCCAGGCGCTCGCACAGCTCGATGTCCTCGGCCTCGTCCACGGTCCAGACGTGGACCTGGTGCCCGGCCTTCTGGAGCCGCAGGATCACCGCGGGATGGTGCCGGACGATCCGGATCGACGGTCCCGCGATGCGCGCGCCCGCGGGGAGCCGCCCGTCGCGCAGCCGGGGCGAGACGAACTGGGCGAGCGAGACCGTGGGCAGCGTCGGCGCGGCGGCGGCGATTCGGTGCAGGGAGCGGGCCGAGAAGCTCATGACGCGTACGGGGGACTCGTCGGGGGACGCGGGCGCGTCCAGGCCGAAGCGCTGGAGGAGTTCGAGCAGCCGCTCCTCGACCTGGCCCGCCCAGCGGGTCGGGTGCTTGGTCTCGATGGCCAGCTCGACCCGGCGCCCGGCGTCGGAGACCAGCTCCAGGAGCCGCTCCAGGGTGAGGACGGACGTGGAGGCGGGGTTCTCCCGGTCGGGGCTCTCGCCGGAGTCGTCGCGCCCCTTCCAGGTCCCGAAGTCGAGGGCGGCGAGATCGGCGAGTTCGAGCGCGGACACGGCGCCCCGGCCGTTCGAGGTGCGGTCGACCCGCCGGTCGTGGACGCAGACGAGATGGCCGTCCGCCGTCAGCCGGACGTCGCACTCCAGGGCGTCCGCGCCGTCCTCGATGGCCTTCACATAGGCGGCCAGGGTGTGTTCCGGCGCGTCCTCGGACGCTCCGCGGTGGGCGACGACCCGGAGGGGTACGCGGTTCTGGTGCTGCCGTGCGTGAGTCACGGCGTCATGGTGCCATTGGCGGGGTGACGCGGGCACCCCCGACGGCTGTCCGTTCTGTCCGTATATAAAGAAAGGGGTGCCCACGCACAGCTCCGCCTTACAGCGGCCTGACGCCCGGTGGGAAAAGCTGGTGCAGCACCCTGGAGCAGTAGGTACCCGACCCCGCGCAGTCAACGAGGAGAGCGAGCTGTGAGCACCGAGAACGAGGGCACGCCGGTTCCGGCGGACCCGGCTGCCCCGTCCGCCCCTCCCACGCCTCCCGCCCCCCCGACCCCGGCCACCGCCCCCGCCGGGGAGACGGCCCCGCAGGAGGCCCACCGGCCCACTCCGCAGGCCGCCCCGCCGTCGGCTCCCCAGGAGGACGAGCCGACGGCGGTCCAGCCCACCGTCCAGGCCCACACGCCGGCCCCCGCTCCGGCTCCGGCCGCCGCGGGCGGCCCCGCAGGCGGCTGGCCGCCGCCCCCGCCGACCGTGCCGGCCTGGGGCGCCCCGCAGCAGCCCGTACCGGCCGCTCCCGCCGCGCCGCGCCGCCGCACGGGCGGCCTCGTGGCGGCCGTGCTCGTCGCCTCGCTCGTCGCGGGCGGCATCGGCGGCGGCATCGGTTACTGGGCGGCCGAGCGCGGCGACAACGGCGTCAGCTCGACCACGGTCTCCTCCGGGCAGGCCCCGGCCTCCTTCAAGCGCGACCCGGGGACGGTCGCGGCGGTCGCCGCGAAGGCCCTGCCGAGCGTCGTCACCATCCAGGCCAAGTCGGGCGGCCAGGACGGCGAGGGCGGCACGGGCACCGGCTTCGTCTACGACCAGGAAGGCCACATCGTCACCAACAACCACGTGGTGGCGTCGGCGGCGGACGGCGGCACGCTGTCCGTGACGTTCTCCGACGGCAAGACCTACGACGCGGAGGTCGTCGGCCGGGCCGAGGGCTACGACGTGGCGGTCCTCAAGCTGAAGAACGCCCCGAAGGGCCTGACGCCGCTGCCGCTCGGGGACTCCGACAAGGTGGCGGTCGGCGACTCGACCATCGCGATCGGCGCGCCCTTCGGCCTGTCGAACACGGTGACCACGGGCATCGTCAGCGCCAAGAACCGCCCGGTCGCCTCGGGCGACGGCTCCGGCGGCAGCAGCTCGTACATGAGCGCGTTGCAGACGGACGCCTCGATCAACCCCGGCAACTCCGGCGGGCCGCTGCTCGACGCGAGCGGCGCGGTCATCGGCATCAACTCGGCCATCCAGTCGACCAGCGGCGGCTTCGGCCAGTCCCAGGCCGGCTCGATCGGCCTCGGCTTCGCGATCCCGGTCAACCAGGCGAAGAACGTGGCCCAGCAGCTGATCAGGACGGGCAAGCCGGTGTACCCGGTGATCGGCGCGACCGTGAACATGCAGGACAAGGGCCAGGGCGCGACGATCGCCACTCAGGGCTCCGGCGGCACCGCCTCGGTCACGCCCGACGGCCCGGCGGCCAAGGCGGGCCTGAAGGCCGGCGACGTGATCACGGCCTTCGACGACCACCCTATCGACAGCGGTCCCACCCTGATCAGCGAGATCTGGACGCACAAGCCGGGCGACTCGGTGAAGATCACCTACGAGCGCGACGGCAAGACCGCCACGGCCACGGTCGTCCTCGGCGAGCGGACCGGCGACAGCTGACCCGCCCCACCCTCGCAGCCGGTACGCTGTAGCCCGCTCCACCCCAGGTGGGCCGGGGCGAGGGTGGGTTGCCCGAGCGGCCTAAGGGAACGGTCTTGAAAACCGTCGTGGCAGCGATGTCACCGTGGGTTCAAATCCCACACCCACCGCAGGTGAAGGACCCCTGGCCGGGGCCGATGGCCAGGGGTCCTTCGCGTTCGCGTGACTGCTGGTGACTGAGGCTCCCCGTGGCGTCCCGATGGACCGGGCAGGGGAGGGGCACGACGGAGTGGGCGAGGGGCACGGTGAACGAGGAAGAGATGGCACGGTCGGTCGCGCGGGGGCTGCACCAGTACGAACAAGAGCGCCGAGCCAAGGCGCGTCGCCTCTACCTGAGGCAAGCGTGGGTCGGCATCGGCGCCGGCGTGGTCTTCCTGCTCGGAGTCCTGTGGAGCTTCGGAAAGCTCGGCTGAGGGCTTCCAGAACCGCCTATCGGGGGATGGACGGACCAGTTCAGCTCACGCCCTCTCCTCCTCGCCCTGGCGGACACCGGCACCCGGTAACTGGCGCTTCTCAGCCCTCAACTGGGAGCGGCAAGGGGAACGGCGCTGGAGCTTGAAGCGCTCCAGGCCACCGACCAGCCGGTCGAACCGTGGAGCACGCTCACAACGGGTCGCCGGCCACCTGCGGCAGTTCTCACGAACAGCTGGAAGCCTTCCGCCGCACGACGGTTGCCGAGCGTGAAGCTGCCCCTCGCACGTGGTCGCGGGGACGTCGTGGGCCACTCCGCGCTGCGGCGGAGCCGATCCCGCACCCACCGCTCCGGACCGGCAAGTGTGCTGGTCACAGGGGGTGCTCCCGGCCGGGAGCACCCCATTCCGCTGCCCCACGCGCGCCCTGCAGATGCGGTTCCGGTGCTGCGCCCCGATGCTGGAAGGGCTGGAACAGCGGCTAGGAGGCACGGATGTCTGTGATGGACAAGCTCAAGGGGATGCTGAAGGGCCACGAGGACAAGGCCTCCCAGGGCATCGACAAGGCCGGCGACGCCGTCGACGAGAGGACGCAGGGCAAGTACGCGGGCCAGGTCGACACGGCCCAGGACAGGCTCAAGCAGCAGTTGGGCGGCCAGGAGCAGGGGAAGGACACCCCGCCCCCGCCCCCGCCGCCCCAGCCGTGACGCGTAGCTCGGGAGGGGGTGCCCCGGTCGTTCCGGGGCACCCCCTCTTTCCCTGCCGGTCGGCGGGTGCGGGCTTTATCAGTTGGCGGGTGCCGGGGCGGGCGGCTTGAATCCTGGGGTCGGGTACGGACGGCCGGAAGAGGGGCTCTTGTCGTGGTGCGCATCGTGCTGGTCCAGGGGGACATCACCGCCGAGGCGGCGGACGCGGTGGTCAACGCCGCGAACTCCTCACTGCTCGGCGGCGGCGGGGTCGACGGGGCCATCCACCGGAAGGGCGGCCCCGAGATCCTCGCCGCCTGCCAGGACCTGCGGCGCTCGCACTACGGGAAGGGCCTGCCCACCGGGCGGGCCGTCGCGACCACGGCGGGGCGGCTGCCGGCCCGGCACGTGATCCACACGGTCGGCCCGGTCTGGTCGCGCGACGAGGACCGCTCGGAACTGCTGGCCTCCTGCTACCGCGCATCGCTGCGCGTCGCCGACGAGTTGGGGGACCGCACGGTCGCGTTCCCGGCGATCTCGACCGGCGTCTACGGCTGGCCGATGGCGGACGGCGCGCGGATCGCCGTGGAGACGGTGCGCGCGGCCCGTACCGAGGTCGAGGAGGCGCGCTTCGTGCTCTTCGACGAGGCCGCCTACGGGGCCTTCGAGACGGCCCTGGGTGAGGGCTCCTGACCGTCCGGACCCGCTGATGCGAACGCATGCGCCCCGCTGAAGGCGTGTTCGGATCCGTCGAAGGGCGAAGACGCGCCGTCGTGGCGCCCCGGAGGGGAGATGGGCGGGACATCTGCCGGAACGCTTCCTCTCTTGCGGCGCACCGGTTCCGCCGCTCCCCCGGCCTCTCCGGACCCCCTCCGTGCCTGTGAACTGCGGCTTCATTCGGAGTGCCGGGGTTTATCGGGTTGTCCTCACGCTTGCGGGGGAATCAGACGCTCCGGTGTGGTTCGCCGGGGATTCGGTGGGCAACTCTGGAGTCGCGACGTCGAGCACAACTGACCGGGGCGGTCGGCCAACCGCCCTGGAAATGGCCGTACTTCAGAACTTCAGAGCAGTTCCGCAGAGCAGTTCCGTGCAGAGCACCAGTTTTCAGTTCCTGGAGGAACAGACATGGCAAGCATCCGTACCGCCCGCGTCCTCGCCGCTGCCGCCGCCCTGCCCCTCGCCGCCGCGCTCTTCACCGGGGTGGCCCAGGCCGACATCGGCGGTTTCGCGGACGACGGATCGAACACGAGCGTCGCCACCATCGTCGGCAGCGGCGTCGGGGGTGCCAACTTCGGCAACAACACCACGACGCAGCAGGTGGCGACCGGTTCCGGCGCCTCCAACCAGAACAACACCGCGAGCGTGAACGGCTCCGCCCTGACGCACATCGACCAGTCCGACAACGTGGTCAACTTCCTCCCCTGGTGGTGACCCCAGCACGGAAACCGGCCCGTCGGGGGGCGGGACCGTGAGGTGAACGACGGCCCGTGCGCCGGTGCTCCGGCACCGGCGCACGGGCCGTCGCGCATGCGCGCGCCTTGACACGACGCAAGAATCTGACGGACAGTCAGAAATCTCAGTCGTCCCACGGGAGGCCGTCGCCGTGCACCTCGCCCCGACCGAGCGGCAGCTGCGGCTGCGCGCCGAACTCCGCGCGTACTTCCGGGAGCTGATGCCCGAAGGACCGCCTCCGGCCACCGACGCGGCCGCCCAGCGGCGGCTGCTCCGGCGGATCGGTTCGGACGGACTGCTCGGCCTCGGCTGGCCCGAGGAGTACGGAGGGCAGGGCCGCGGACCCGACGAGCAGTTCGTCTTCTTCGACGAGGCCCACCGCGCGGACGCCCCCGTCTCGATGGTCACCCTCAACACGGTCGGACCGACGCTCATGGCCCACGGGACCCAGGAGCAGAAGGCCTGGTTCCTTCCGCGGATCCTGCGCGGCGAGACGGTCTTCGCCATCGGCTACAGCGAACCCGAGGCCGGTACGGACCTCGCCTCGCTCCGCACCCGGGCCGTGCGCGACGGGGACTCCTGGCGCGTGGACGGCCAGAAGATCTTTACCTCCAACGCGCAGAACGCGGACTGGATCTGGCTCGCCTGCCGCACCGACCCCGACGCGCCACCGCACCGGGGCATCTCCATCCTCCTCGTCCCCACCGACGCCCCCGGCTTCTCCTGGACCCCGATCGAGACGGTGGGCGGTCTGACGACGACCGCCACCTACTACGACGGCATACGGGTCCCCGCCGGTCATCTCGTCGGACCCGAGCACGGCGGCTGGGGCCTCATCACCGGCCAGCTCAACCACGAGCGGGTCGCGCTGGCCGCGATCGGCATGCAGGCCGAGGACTTCTTCGCGGCCGTCCTCGACCGGGCCCGCACCCCCGATCCGGTGACGGGCCGGCGTCGGATCGACGAACCGTGGATACGGATCCGGGCCGCCGAGGCGCATGCCCGGCTGGCCGCGACCCGCCTGCTGAACTGGCGCCTCGTGGGTGACGTGGGCGCCGGGCGACTGGCTCCGGGGGACGCGAGCGGCGTGAAGTTCGCGGGCACCGAGTCGGCGGTGGAGGTGTACCGCATCTGCCAGGAGATCGCGGGCGGGCCCGGGACGGTGCGCGGGGGATCACCGGGCGCGTGCGACGGCGGCGAGCTGGAGCGCATGAACCGGGCAGCGCAGATCAACACCTTCGGGGGAGGCGTGAGCGAGGTGCAGCGCGAGATCGTCGCGAGGATGCGGCTCGGCATGAAGGCGAGGGGCCGGCGATGAGCGGGACGGACGACGCGCTGTACGAGCGGCTCGCGGCCTTCGTCGGGCGGTCCGCCGCCACCGCCGGGACCGGGAAGGACCCGGTCAACGCGGCCATGATCAGGCACTGGTGCGAGGCGATGGGGGACGCGCACCCCGCCTACCGGGGACCGGACGCCGTCGCGCCCCCGACCATGCTCCAGGCGTGGACCATGGGCGGCCTCTCCGGGCACACCGACCGGTCCCCGGCCCACGAGGAGCTGTTCGGCCTCCTCGACGGCGCCGGGTACACCTCGGTCGTCGCGACCGACTGCGAGCAGGAGTACCTGCGGCCGCTCCGCCCGGGCCAGGAGATCGGCTTCGACACCGTCATCGAGTCCGTGTCGGAGCGCAAGACCACCAAGCTCGGCACCGGGCACTTCGTGACGACGCGGACGGACGTCCGGGCGGACGGCGTCCTGGCGGGCACGCACCGCTTCCGCATCCTCAAGTACGCCCCCGCGGCCAGGCCGCCCCGGAAGCCCGAGCGGCCGTCCGAGCGGGCGGAGCTGACGAGGGAGCCGGTACGGGAGCCTGTGCGGGAGCAGCCGCCGAGGGAGCCGGTGCGGGAGGACCCGAAGCCCGCGCCCCGCCGTCCCCGGCCCGTCGTCAACCGGGACAACGCCGGCTTCTGGGAGGGCGTGGCCGCGCACCGGCTGCTGATCCAGCGCTGCGGCGACTGCGCGACCCCGCGCTTCCCCTGGCTGCCCGGATGCGCCGACTGCGGCTCGCGGGAGTGGGAGGCGGTCGAGGCGAGCGGCGCCGGGACGGTCTTCTCGTACGTCGTGATGCACCACCCGTCCTTCCCGGCCTTCGACCCCCCGTACGCGGTCGGGCTGATCGAGCTCGCGGAGGGCGTGCGGATGGTCAGCGACGTGGTCGGGGTGCCGTACGACAAGGTGCGGATCGGGATGCCGGTGCGGCTGGAGTTCCTGCGGGTCGACGAGGAGCTGGAGCTTCCCGTCTTCCGCGCGGGAGGGGAGGACTGACATGGACTTCACCCCGACCGAGGAGCAGGGGGCCGCCCGGGAGCTGGCCGGGCGGATCTTCGCCGACCTCGCGGGCCACGAGCGGCTCCGGGCCGCCGGGACGGGCACGGACGCCGAGCTGTGGAAGGCGCTCTGCGCGGCCGGGCTGCCGGGCTCCGTCGAGGAGACCGGGCTGCTCGGCCTGGTCCTGCTCCTGGAGGAGCAGGGGCGCACGACGGCGCAGGTGCCGTTCGCCGCGAGCTGTGTGTACGGGATCCTCGCCGTCGCCCGGCACGGTACGGAGGAGCAGCGCGCCCGGCTGCTGCCCGGCCTCCGGGACGGCACGACGGTGCTGACGGGCGCGCTCCCGGCACCGGGCACGGTCACGGCGGCACCGGGCACGGCCACAGCGGCACCGGCCACGGCCACGGCGCCACCGGACACGGCCACCGCGCCACCCGGCTGGGCCACCCCGGCACCCCGCGCGGGCCGGCTCAGTGGGGCCGTGGCGTGGGTGCCGTGGCTCAGGGACGCCACCCATGTGCTGGTGCCGGACCAGGACCGCGTCCTGTGGCTGGTCCGTACCGAGGACGCGGCCGCCGTGGAGCCCGTCGAGCTCACCGCGCCCTGGGCCGCCGCCCGCCTCGTCCTCGACGGGGCGCCCGCCGAGCGGCTCGGGCGGTCCGACGCGACGGCCCACGACGACGTGCTCACCGCCGCGCGGATCGCCTTCGCCGGGCTCCAGGCCGGGGTGTGCGCCGGGTCCCTGGACCGGGCCGTCGCGCACACCTCCGTACGGGAGCAGTTCGGCAGGCCGCTCTCGACCCGTCAGGCGGTGCAACTGCGGGCCGCCGACGCCCACATGGACACCGAGGCCATCCGGGTCACGGCGTACGAGGCCGCCTGGCGGTTCGACGAGGGGCTCGACGCCGGCGGGGCGGCGCTGACCGCCGCCTGGTGGGCCTCCGAGGCGGGCCGACGGGTCGTGCACGCCGGACAGCACCTGCACGGAGGCACGGGCGCGGACCTCGACCACCCCGTCCACCGGCACTTCCTCTGGGGCCGGCAGCTCGACGCCTATCTCGGGGCCGGGACCGAACTCCTCGCCGAACTCGGCGACCTGCTCGCGAAGGGGGACCCGTCGTGACCGTCCCGAAGCCGGGCGACGAGCTGCCGCCGCTGCGGATCCCGATCACCCGCACCCTGATCGTCGCCGGGGCCGTCGCCTCCCGGGACTACCAGGACGTGCACCACGACGCCGAACTCGCCCGGGAGAAGGGATCCCCGGACATCTTCATGAACATCCTCACGACCAACGGCCTCGTCGGCCGGTACATCACCGACCACTTCGGCCCCGGAGCCGTCCTGCGCCGGGTCGCCATCCGGCTCGGCGCCCCCAACTTCCCTGGGGACACCATGGTCCTGACCGGGACGGTCACCGAGGTGGACGGCGCCACGGCGAGCGTCCGGGTGGTCGGCGCCAACGGGCTCGGTCACCACGTCACCGGCACGGTCACCGTGGAGGTGACCGGATGAGCGTCCGCTCCCGGGACGAGCTCGGCGGGCGGGCGGCCGTCGTCGGCATCGGGGCGACCGAGTTCTCCAAGGACTCGGGCCGCAGCGAGCTGTCCCTGGCCGTCGAGGCCGTGCGCGCCGCCCTGGACGACGCCGGGCTCACCCCCGCCGACGTCGACGGCCTGGTCACCTTCACCATGGACACCAACCCCGAGATCACCGTCGCCCAGGCGTCCGGCATCGGCGAGCTGTCCTTCTTCTCCCGCGTGCACTACGGGGGCGGGGCCGCCTGCGCGACCGTGCAGCAGGCCGCGCTGGCCGTCGCCGCCGGGGTCGCCGAGGTGGTCGTCTGCTACCGGGCCTTCAACGAGCGCTCGGGGCGCCGCTTCGGCTCCGGGGTGCAGCAGCGCGAACCCTCCGCCGAGGGCGCGGCGCTCGGCTGGCAGCTGCCCTTCGGGCTCCTCACCCCGGCCTCCTGGGTCGCCATGGCCGCGCAGCGGTACCTGCACGCGTACGGGCTGACCCCGGAGGCCTTCGGGCACGTCGCGGTCACCGACCGGCGGTACGCGGCCCGCAACCCCGCCGCGTACTTCCACGGGAAGCCGATCACCCTCGCCGACCACGCGGCCTCGCGCTGGATCGTCGAGCCGCTCCGGCTCCTCGACTGCTGCCAGGAGACCGACGGCGGCCAGGCGATCGTCGTCACCTCCGTCGAGCGCGCCCGTGACCTGCCGCGGCCACCGGCCGTGATCCTGGCGGCGGCCCAGGGCGCCGGGCGCAGACAGGAGGCCATGACCAGCTTCTACCGCGACGGCCTGACCGGGCTGCCGGAGATGGGTGTGGTGGCCCGTCAGCTCTGGCGGACCTCCGGACTCGCGCCCTCCGAGATCGACGTGGGCATCCTCTACGACCACTTCACCCCGTTCGCGCTGATGCAGCTGGAGGAGTTCGGCTTCTGCGGCCCGGGCGAGGGGGCCGACTTCGTCGCGGCGGACGCGATCCCGCTGAACACCCACGGGGGGCAGCTGGGCGAGGCGTACCTCCACGGCATGAACGGCATCGCGGAGGCGGTACGGCAGATCCGTGGCACCTCGGTGAATCAGATCCCGGGCGCGGCCCGGACCTTGGTCACGGCGGGCACGGGGGTTCCCACGTCCGGGTTGATCCTGGGCACGGACGGCTGAGGCGACGGCCTGAGCGGTGGCCGGGCACGGCGTGCGGATCTTCACTCGCGCCATGAGCACTCGCACGCCGCCGACGCCCGAACCCGGTCCCGAGCCCGTACTCGACCCTGAGGCGGGACCGGGCCCCGCCCCCGAGCCTGGCCCCGCCCCCGCCCCCGAGCCCGGACCCGCCCCCGCACCCCCTGCCGTACGCGCTCCGGCCGCGTCGTCCGCACCGGCCCGGCCGCGGTGCGCGCCGCCTCCCGGGGCGCGTACCGCGGTCGCCGCCGTGCTGGTGGCGCTGGCCGGGGCGGCCCTCCTCGCCGCCCCGCCCCCCGCCACGGAGCGCACCGGCCCCGGCGGCACGGCCTCCGCCACCAGGGCCGTCCCGGCCGTGCCCGCCGCCACCGGGTCCGACTCGGCGAAGCCCGGGAGCGGGGCCGGGGGCGCTCCCGGCGGCGCCGCTCCCGCGACCTTCGCCGGGAAGGCGTTCGACACCTGCGAGGCGCCGCCCCTCACCGTGATGGAGGCCTGGCGGGGGTCGCCGTACGGAGCCGTGGGGATCTACTTCGGCGGGCGGGGCCGCGGATGTCCCGTCCAGAAGGAGCTCACCCCCGACTGGGTCGCCTCCGCGCACGCCATGGGCTGGCGGCTGCTGCCGCTGTTCGTCGGCTCCCAGGCGCCGTGCGTGGACAACCCCGCCAAGCGCAAGTACGCCATCGGCGGCGCCCCCACGGCCCAGGGCACCCAGGAGGGCGGCGACGCGGTCCGGGCCGCGCGGGCGCTCGGGATCGGCACCGACAGCCCGCTCTACCTCGACGTCGAGGCGTACGCGCGGGGGGACGCGGGCTGCGCCGCGACCACCCTGGCCTTCGTCCGGGCCTGGAACCGGGAGGTACGGCGCCTCGGCTACCTGCCCGGCTTCTACAGCAGCGCCGACACGGGCGTGCGGGACCTGGAGGCGCAGCGGAGGGCGGGGACGGAGGACCTGCCGGACGTGATGTGGTTCGCCCACTGGAGCGGGCAGCCGGCCCTGCTGACCGAGCCGGCGCTGCACCCGGAGGCCTGGACGCCGCACGCCCGCATCCACCAGTACGTGGGCAACGTCACCGAGACGTACGGCGGGCGCACCCTCTCGATCGACCGCAACGCGATCGACGCGCCGGTCGCGCGGGTCACCGCCCCGGCCCGGTCGGACTCCCGGCTCCCCGTCCCGCTGTCGTTCCTCGACTCCGGCCGCCCCTGAGACCCGGGCGGCCGGCCGAGATCCCGCCGTCCCTGAGACCCGGGAGACCGCACAGCTCCCGCCGCCCCTGAGCCCCGGGAGACCTCACAGCTCCCGCCGCCCGTAGGGACCGGGCGACCCCGCCCCGACCCTGACCCCGTCGTCCCCCTCCCTCCACCCAGAGGAGGTGAAGCTGTCCCCACCCCTACAACCTGAGGCGGACGGCGGGTCGGGACCTGGGGCCGATCCGCCGGACGGCCCCGCCCTCCTAGCGTGGAGCCATGACTCCGCCACCCTCTGGCCCCGTCTGCGCCGGTGCCTCGCAGTACGCGTCGTACCCGACCTTCTCCTCGTACGTACGGGCGCGTGGGCCCGTACTCCTGCGCACCGCGCGCTCCCTCACCGCCAACCCCTCGGACGCGGAGGACCTCCTCCAGACCGCGCTCGCCAAGACCTTCGTGGCCTGGGAGCGCATCGAGGACCACCGCGCCCTGGACGGCTACGTCCGCCGCGCGCTGCTGAACACCCGTACGTCGCAGTGGCGCAAGCGCAAGGTCGACGAGTTCGCGTGCGAGGAGCTGCCCGAGCCGGCCGGCCTCCCGGAGCCGGACCCCGCCGAGCGGCAGGCGCTGCACGACGCGATGTGGCGCGCGGTCCTGAAGCTCCCGGAGCGCCAGCGCCAGATGGTGGTCCTGCGGTACTACGAGGACCTGAGCGAGGCGCAGACGGCCGAGGTGCTCGGGGTGTCGGTCGGCACGGTCAAGAGCGCGGTGTCCCGGGCGCTCGGCAAGCTCCGCGAGGACCCCGAGCTGACGCCCGTGCGGTAGCCACGCAGCGGTGACCGCCCGCTTCTGCCAGTGATCACTGGCAATTTGCGTACTCTCGGGTAGTGACATACCGCGCGGTACGTGCGCAGAATCTGGACACCCCTTCTGCCACGTAGCGCCCACCGGGAGGACGCCCCGTGTACAGCACCATGCAGGACGTACAACTGACCGTGAGCCGCATCCTCCAGCACGGGATGACGATCCACGGGAAGTCCACCATCACCACCTGGACGGGCGAGCCCGAGCCGCAGCGCCGCACGTTCGCCGAGGCCGGAACACGCGCGCACCAGCTGGCCCACGCCCTGCGCGACGAACTCGGCGTCACCGGCGACCAGCGCGTCGCCACCCTCATGTGGAACAACTCCGAGCACGTCGAGGCGTACTTCGCGATCCCCTCGATGGGCGCGGTGCTCCACACCCTCAACCTCCGCCTGCCCCCGGAGCAGCTGGTCTGGATCGTCAACCACGCCGCCGACCGGGTCGTCCTGGTCAACGGCTCCCTGCTCCCGCTCCTCGCCCCGCTGCTGCCGCACCTGCCGACGGTCGAGCACGTCGTCGTCGCGGGCCCGGGCGACCGCTCCCTGCTGGACGGCACCGCCCCGCGCGTCCACGACTACGAGGAGCTGATCGCCGGCCGCCCGACCGCGTACGACTGGCCCGATCTGGACGAGCGCACGGCCGCCGCCATGTGCTACACCTCCGGCACCACCGGCGACCCCAAGGGCGTCGTCTACTCGCACCGCTCGATCTACCTGCACTCCATGCAGGTGAACATGGCCGAGTCGATGGGCCTCAGCGACCGGGACACGACCCTGGTCGTCGTCCCGCAGTTCCACGTCAACGCCTGGGGCCTGCCGCACGCCACCTTCATGACCGGCATCAACATGCTCATGCCGGACCGGTTCCTCCAGCCGGCCCCGCTCGCCGACATGATCGAGCGCGAGAGGCCGACCCACGCCGCCGCCGTCCCCACGATCTGGCAGGGACTGCTCGCCGAGGTCACCGAGAACCCCCGCGACCTCACCTCGATGACCCAGGTCACCATCGGCGGCGCCGCCTGTCCGCCCTCCCTCATGGAGGCGTACGACCGGCTCGGCGTCCGGCTCTGCCACGCCTGGGGCATGACCGAGACCTCCCCGCTGGGCACGATGGCCCACCCGCCGCACGGCCTCACCGCCGAGGAGGAGTGGCCGTACCGCATCACGCAGGGACGGTTCCCCGCCGGGGTGGAGGCGCGCCTCGTCGGCCCCGGCGGCGAACACCTCCCCTGGGACGGGGAGTCGGCGGGCGAGCTGGAGGTGCGCGGCACCTGGATCGCGGGCTCGTACTTCGGCGGCGTCGGCGCCGAGGAGATCCGCCCGGCCGACAAGTTCAGCGAGGACGGCTGGCTCAAGACCGGCGACGTCGGCGTGATCGGCCCGGACGGCTTCCTCACCCTCACGGACCGGGCCAAGGACGTCATCAAGTCGGGCGGCGAGTGGATCTCCAGCGTCGAGCTGGAGAACGCCCTCATGGCGCACCCGGCGGTCGCCGAGGCCGCCGTCGTCGCGGTGCCGGACGAGAAGTGGGGCGAGCGTCCGCTCGCGACCGTCGTCCTCAAGGACGGCGCGACGGCCGACTACGAGACGCTGCGGGCCTTCCTCGCGGACGAGGGCGGCATCGCGAAGTGGCAGCTGCCGGAGCGGTGGGCGATCGTGCCGGCGGTGCCGAAGACGAGCGTCGGCAAGTTCGACAAGAAGGTCATCCGCAAGCAGTACGCGGAGGGCGGGCTGGACGTCACCCAGCTGTAGCGCCCCCGACGCCGCCCCGGTGCCCGACGTCCGTCGGGCACCGCCGACGTCCACCGGGCGCCACCGACGTCGCCCCGGCGCCACCAGCGGTCATCGGGTGCCCCCGACGTCCACCGGGCGCCCCGACGTCCACCTGGCGCCACCCACCTCCGTCCGGCGTCACCGATCGGCACCGACCGGCCCCGCGGGGCTAGTTGGTGCCGATCTTCGCGAGCAGGTCGACGATCCGGGCCTGGACCTCGGCGCTGTTCGCGCGCTCGGCGAGGAACAGCACCGTCTCGCCGGAGTCCAGCTTCGCCAGCTCCTCCTCGACGAGCTCGGCCGAGGTGTAGACGACGAGCGGCGTGCGGTTCAGCTGACCGTTCGCGCGCAGCCAGTCGATGATCCCGGCCCGGCGGCGGCGCACCTGCATCAGGTCCATCACCACCAGGTTCGGCCGGGTCCGGGTCGCCAGCGTGACGGCCTCCGTGTCCGTGGCCGCCCGCGCGACCTGCATCCCGCGCCGCTCCAGGGTGGCCGCGAGCGCCTCCGCGATGGACTCGTGCTCCTCGATCAGCAGGACCCGGGACGGGTGCTGCTCGCTGTCCCGGGGCGCCAGCGCCTTGAGGAGTACGGCCGGGTCGGCGCCGTACGCCGCCTCCCGGGTCGCCTGCCCGAGCCCGGCCGCCAGCAGTACCGGCACCTCGGCGGCGACGGCCGCCTGACGCAGCGACTGCAACGCGGTCCGGGTGATCGGCCCGGTCAGCGGGTCGACGAAGAGCGCGGCCGGGAAGGCGGCGATCTGCGCGTCGACCTCCTCGCGGGAGTGCACGATCACCGGCCGGTAGCCGCGGTCGCTCAGCGCCTGCTGCGTGGAGACGTCGGGCGCGGGCCAGACGAGCAGCCTGCGGGGGTTGTCGAGGGGCTCCGGGGGCAGCTCGTCGTCGACGGGACGCGGGGCGGGCCGGTTGGCGACCTCGACCGCGCCGCCGGGACCGTCCAGCGGCTCGGGCCCCTCGGCGGAGCCCTCGGCGGGTGCTCCTATGGCGTAGGCGCGGCCCTCGGCCGGGGTGTCGTGCGGCGAGGGGGCCGGCGCGGTCGGCTGCGGGTGCGGCCTGGCCTCGGCCACGGGGGCGGCCGCGGCCGGCGGGTCGACCTCGGGCGGGGTGGCGAGCCTGCGGCGGCGCCCCGAGCCGTTGGAGGCCCCGGGAGGGGCGGCGGGAGTCGCCGTCGAGGACGGAGGCACGAACGGGACGCCCTGCCCAAGGGTCCGGACGCTGAACGCCCGCCCCTGGGTGGAGTCCTGCGACACCGTCGCCGGCATCGGCAGCTCGGGCGGCAGCGGTACGGAGCCGGTCCCGGTGCCCGCGGGCTCCTGCGGGGCCGGTGCCGGTGCCGGTGCCGGGGCCGGGGTCGAGGCCGAGGTCAGGCTCGGGTTCGCGGACTCCGGGCGCGGGACCGCCACGGCCCGGCGCCGCCCGGTCGGCCCGGCCGGCGTCGCGCCCTCGGACTGCGGATGCGGCTGCGGCGTCGTGTGGTCGGCGCCCGGGACACCGCGTACGGCCTCGTGCTGTCCCTCGTCGGAGACGGGCAGCGGGCCGGACCCGGGGGCGTCGGCCGGGAGCTCCGGTCCGGCGTCGCGGTCGGCGTCGGCGGGCGGCAGCGCGAACGGGGTGCGGGGCCCGGCCTCGGCCGCGGCGGCCCGCTCCTGGGCGGCGGCCAGGGCGCGGCGGCGGCGTCCGCTAGGCTGCGCCGGAGCCTCCTCCGGGGCGGGTCCGGAGGCGACGGCGGGCAGCGCGAGGGCGGAGTGCGCGGGCGCCCCGGCCGGGTCGACGGGCACGCCCTGCGGCGGCACGGCCGCGCCGAGCGCGGCACGGCCCTGGGCGCCCTCGGCGGCAGTCACCACGGAGCCCTCGGCGGGCCGTCCCCGACGGCGCCCGGTGGGCTCCACGGGGGCGGGGGCGAGGGCCGGGGCGCCGGACGACACCGGGACGGCGGCGTCCGCCGCGGAGTTCTGCTGGGCGGGGATCAGCTCGGCGGGACCGGCGGCCTCTCCCGTACGGGCGCGGCGGCGACCACTCGGCTCGGCGTCGGCCTCGGGCGCGACCGCGCTCTCCAGGAAGGCGTCGGTCGAGCCGCGCCGGGCGCGCCGCCGTCCACCGCCGGGGACCTCGGCCCCCGGCGCGGAGGACCCGCCCGCGCCGGACCCGGCGGCGGGCACGGGCCCGGAGACGGACGGGGGTACCGGACCGGAGGCGGGCACGGACCCGGAGACGGACGCGGGCCCGGAGACGGACGCGGGCACAGGACCGGCCGCCAGCGCGAGGCCGGATCCGGGGGCGGATCCGGAGCCGGATCCGGGGCCGTGCGGTCCCTCGCCGGGCCCCGGGGCCGGTTCCACCGCGGGTTCCGAGGCCTGCGCGGGCAGTGCCAGGGCCTCGCGGCCGCCCGAGGGCCCGTCGCCCCGCGGCTCGGGCGCCGGCGCGGGCACGGTGCCCCGGCCGGCGCCGACCGGCACCTCCAGGACGTACGCCCCGCCGCTCGTGCCCGGCACCTCGTGGGTCTGCACGACTCCGCCGTGCGCCGCCACGATGCCGCGCACCACGGGCCCGTGCACCGGGTCCCCGCCCGCGTACGGGCCGCGGACCTCGATGCGGACGACGTCACCGCGCTGGGCGGCCGCGACCACGATCGTGGAGTCGCTCGGGGTGCGGTCCGCCTTGCTCTTGCCGGTCGCGTCGACACCGGCGACGTCCGCCACGAGGTGCGCGAGCGCGGTCGTCAGGCGGGCCGCGTCCACCTCGGCCTCGATGGGCGGCGCGTGCACGGCGAACTGGGCGCGGCCCGGCCCGATCAGCTCCACGGCGCCGTCGATGCCGCCGGACACGATCCCGTCGAGCAGCACCACCGCCTTGTCGAGCCGCTCGTCCCCCGCGTCCAGCCGCTGGTAGCCGAGGACGTTGTCGACCAGGGCCGTCATCCGGGCGTAGCCGGCGGACAGGTGGTGCAGGACCTGGTTGGCCTCGGGCCACAGCTGGCCGGCGTCGTCGGCGGCGAGGGTGCCCAGCTGGGTGCGGAGTTCGTCGAGGGGACCGCGCAGCGACTCGGCGAGGACGGCGGTCAGCTGCTCGTGGCGGGCGGCGAGGGAGGCGTACCGCTCCGCCTGCGTCTCGCGCTCGGCCGCGTGCCGCTCGGCGCGGTCGGCGAGCTCGGCGGCGTGCTCCTCGACGAGCTGCTCGTACGGCCTGCGGTCGGTGAACGTCATCACCGCGCCGACGAGCTGGTCCCCGTCCCGCACCGGAGCGGTCGTCAGGTCGACCGGCACCCGGGTGCCCTTCTTCGCCCACAGGACCTGCCCCCGGACCCGGTGCTTGCGCCCGGACTTGAGGGTGTCGGCGAGCGGGGACTCCTCGTACGGGAAGGGCTCGCCGTCGGCGCGCTCGGCGAGGATCAGCGGGTGCAGCTCCTGGCCGCCGAGCTCACCGGCGCGGTAGCCGAGGATCTGGGCGGCGGCCGGGTTCACGAGGACGACGCGGCCGTCCGTGTCGGTGCCGACGACGCCCTCGGACGCGGCCCGCAGGATCATCTCGGTCTGCCGCTGCGAGCGGGCGAGTTCGGCCTCGGTGTCGAGGGTCCCCGTGAGGTCCCGCACGACCAGCATGAGCAGCTCGTCGCCGGTGTACCCGCCGTACGAGTCGTAGGCCTCGCGGCCGTCCTCCAGGCTGGCGCTGGTCACCTCGACCGGGAACTCGGAGCCGTCCGTGCGGCGGGCGATCATCCGGGTCGGCTTGGTGCGCCCTCGCTCGTCGGCGCCGTCGGGGCGGCGCATGGAGCCGGGGATGAGGCGCGAGTCGAAGGTCGGCAGGAGATCCAGCAGGCCGCGCCCGACGAGCGCGGTGCCGGGCGTCTCGAACATGCCGAGGGCGATGGTGTTGGCGTTGACGACCGTGCCGTTGCAATTGACGAGCACCAGGCCGTCGGGGAGGGCGTCGAGTATGGCTGCGAGGCGAGCAGCGCCTCGGGATGGCCTGCTGCTCACGACGACGCTTCCTCCCAGACGCACTGCACGTGCTCGTCCTATCGGCCCGGCCCCATCTTGCCCCTCGGGCCGCTGCCTGTCACTGAGGGGAGTCTAAGGGAGCCTCGGGGGGTCACCCCCGGACCAGGGGAAGCAGAGGCTCCAGATTCTCCCAACGGGCGATCTCGCAGCCGTTGGCGCGGGAGAAGCGCGCGTCGACCTCACGGCCCTGCCAGGTGCCGGTGACGTGGGCGAGAGCGGGCCCGCCGTACATCTGGGTGCACATCTGGTCCTCGGGGACGGGCCGGAACGGATCGGCGCCCTCCTTCGCCAGCTGGTCCAGGCGCGTACAGGCGTCCCGCGCGTCCGGGTGACTGCCCCCGGCCCGCCCCTCGCAGGTGAGGTCGTAGGTGCCGTCGGCCAGCGGACGGCCGCTCTTCTCGATGGTGACCGTCAGCGCGTCGGAGGGCGGCGCGAACAGCCCGAGCGGCGGCAGGGGGCCGAGGCCGCCGGTCCCGAGGGCGGCGGTGGCGAGGGAGGCGAGGACGAGGCTGCGCAGCATGCGGATCTCCAGGAACACGGGAAGCACGGGAAGGCGTGGTGCCGCTTCCTCTAACGCTCCGGCCGCCCCGGCGTTGCGCAAGCGGGGTGCGCCGAACGGCACGACGGGGCCGGCCGGGCTTTGCCCTGAACCCCGGAGGGCTAGTACGGTGAGAATCGATTGGTGACAGCGGGTGCGCCTGTGTCATCATCTGCACGCACCACCCGCGCATGCGCGAGGTGCGAGGAGGCGTCGCCTAGTCCGGTCTATGGCGCCGCACTGCTAATGCGGTTTGGGTCTTAAAGCCCATCGAGGGTTCAAATCCCTCCGCCTCCGCCCCACACCGAAGCCCCGGCCCCCAAGGCCGGGGCTTCGGCCGTTCCGGACCAGGCCGCCCGGCCACTTCTCCGCGGACGCTGTGGTGTGGACCTGCGATCGGACCCGTCACCGGGCGCCGCTGTCGAGCCCCGCACCTTCGAGTCTCGCCCTCGATCCGGACGATGTGACCCCGGTCTCTTTCGGTGCGATTTCCCCTCGCGAGCCCCCGCCGGGCCCCCTCGCCCAGGACTCCCCGTCCGGCCCCCGCCTCGGCGTTTTCGCAGGTCACAAGGGGTGAGGGGAATGGATTTCACATGACGGCGGGACTCATGTAATGTTCTTCCTGTCGCCGGGACAGCGGGCCGAAAGGGCCGGGGAAACGGAGACAAAAACTAAAAACAAGCACTCGTAGCTTAACGGATAGAGCATCTGACTACGGATCAGAAGGTTGCAGGTTCGAATCCTGCCGAGTGCACACAGGCAAGAGGCCCGGACGAGAGTCCGGGCCTCTTGCGTTGTGCAGGAGGGGGCCACATGAGGTTCAAAACTGGAGTAGCGGGTCTGACCGCTGTAGTGATGGCGGCCTTGGCGGGGTGCGGGACCCAGGCAGCCGCGGGTCTGGAAGACGCGGAACAAGTGACGCCGGCTCGCACCGCTCTGCCGAGCACCGCTCCGGCGAGGGAGAACATGCAGCTCGCTTCTGCGGAGCTGCAAGGCCGATGGTGGACGTGGGCGGCCTCGGAGCCCGACGCGACCAACGCTGTCGCCGACACGGACGGGAGCGCGTGCGGACGCAATCAACCGCACGACGTGTGGTTCCTGGCCGGAACCTTCGGCGGCCACGTCGAGCGCACGTGCGAGGTTCCCGCCGGTCGTCCGATCGCCGCGCCTGTCGTCAATCTCTTCGGAGACCCTCAGAACTGTGCGGCCTTCATGAGCAGCGCGCAGGGGGCCGTGCTCCTCGACGGCAAGGCGGTCGAGCCGGAGACGTACACGGGTGACTCGATCACGGTGGAGGGCGCTCCAGGCAACCCGGTCACCGGGGAGGAAGGGCGCTTCGCGGTGACAGGGTGCGGCCTGTGGGTGCAGCTGCCGCCCCTTGCTTCCGGGAAGCACTCCCTGAAGATCCGTGGCCGGTCAGGCGACTTCTCGACCGGCGTGGACTACGCGCTGACCGCCACCGCCGCGTCGGCCTAGGCCAGCCGCTTGGCAGAAGAGACCCCGGGACGCTCCCGGGGGTCTGTTCTGTACTTCAAAGCCACTTCGGGCAGTTCAGCCGGTGCCACCCATCGCCTCGAACACCTGCCGCTGGGACTGCGATGCGATCTCGTCTGGGATCGGGAGGCCTTTAGCGTCTCTCCAGGTCCTTGAAGCAGCCGGTGTGGACGCCGCTGGCCGATCCCGCTAGAGCTGCAGATCAAAAGGTTGCTGGTTCGAACTGCAGAGTGCACACAGATGAGAGGCCCCGGACGACGGTCCGGGGCTCTTGCGTTGGGCGGCAGCGGGTTCGGCTGGCATCATCCTCGGGCGGCTGCCGGGTACGGCGGTGTTCAGGGGAGGGGATCGGCTGTGGTGGTGGGTATCGGGCTGTTCGTGCTGGGGCTGGCCGGCACGGTGTGGGGGGCCATGGCTCTCTTCAACCTGCGCGGCACGGTGGACAAGGCGGTGGCGCGGCGCAACGCCGTCAGGGCCGTGACCGCCGCGCGGACGATGGACCTGGGCCTCACCGAGCCGTCGCGGCTCGGGGGCTGGTTCTTCCGGCTCATGGGCGGCATCGTGTTCGTCGGCTCGCCGCTGCTCGCGCTCGCCGGTCTCGTCATCGCCACGCTCGACTGACGGACGGCTCGCCGGCTCGGCCTACCAAGGCGGGCCGGCGGGCGCCCCTGGTTCGACGGGTTGGCCCGCGAGCCGAGCCCCCGGTCCCTCCCGCGCCGGCTTCGGGCCCTGTGGGGGCCGGAGTTGCCGGGGAGGCGGGGGCTCCGGCAGCGTTCGTTCAGGCCGCCGTGGTGGTCGGGGTGGTGCGGGCCGTCGGGGTGGGCAGGACGTGGCGGCGGCGGGTCGGGAGGCCCAGGGTCGGGTTGGCGACGCCCCAGACCGCGGCCTTGCAGATCAGTTCCTTGTAGCCGGCGGCGAACCGGCCCGTGAGGGTCGCGCCGATCGAGCGGTCGTCGGCCGTGACGTACTGGATCAGACCCTGCCGGCGGCCCAGCGAGATGCACTGGTTGAAGTAGCGCGGCGCGGTCTTCGGAAGCTTTCCGCCCGTGAGGCGGGCCGCGATGGCGTCGGCCGCCTGCCAGGCCATGGGGGCGCCCGACGCGCACGACATCCGGAGCGGCTTGTCGCCGGGGCCCATGGCGAGGGCCGCGTCGCCGACGGCGTACACGTCGGGGTGCGAGACCGAGCGCATCGTCGCGTCCACCACGATCCGGCCGGTGTCGGTGACCTCCAGGGTGGTGGCCCGTGCGATCGGGTGGACGGCGAAGCCGGTGGTCCAGACGGTGACCGCGGCCGGGAGGGCGGTGCCGTCGCCCGTGGTCACGCGGTCCGCGCCGACCGCCGTCACGTCGGCGTGCTCGTGCGCCGTGATGCCGAGGCGGCCGAAGACCTTCCGTACGTGCGCGCTGCCCCTGGGCGAGAGCCAGTCGCCGAGCCCGCCGCGGGCGGCGAGGACGACGTCGAGGTCCGGGCGGGCCTCGGCGATCTCCGTCGCGGCCTCCAGGCCGGTGAGGCCGCCGCCGACGACGACCACCGACTCCCCGGCCCCCAGGCCGGCCAGCCGGTCGCGCAGCCGGAGCGCGCCGGGGCGGCTGGAGACCTCGTGGGCGTGCTCGGCGGTGCCGGCGACCCCCTGGGTGTCCCAGCCGCTGCCGAGGGCGTAGACGAGGGTGTCGTACTCCAGTTCCTCGGTGCCGTTCCCCGCGGTGACGGAGACCGTCTTCCGGTCGGCGTCGACGGCGGTCACCGTGGCCAGCCGCAGCTCGACGCCCGTTCCCGCGAACATCTCGGCGAACGGCCGGGGCGTGAGGTCCTGGCCGGCCGCGAGCTGGTGCAGCCGGACGCGCTCGACGAAGTCGGGCTCGGGGTTCACGAGGGTGAGGGCGACGTCCTCGCGGTGGAGCTGCCTGGCGAGGCGTCCGGCGGCGATGGCTCCGGTGTAGCCGGCTCCGAGGACGATGATCCGGTGCTGCTGCATGTGCCTGCTCCTGTCTCGCGCGGTGTCGCCCCTTGAACCGGGCGGCCCGACGATTCCTGACAGGTTTACGATGTGACCTGGGTTACAGCATCGAGCGCAGTAGGGGGGCGCCGTGCTCCGTGGCCGCCCAGTGCCGCGTCGCGCGCTCCAGCTTGTCCGGGTTGACCTGGTTGCGGAAGGCGGTGATCCCGTCCGGCGTGACCTCCAGGCACATCACGCCGACGACCCGGCCGTCGACCACCGCCACCACGGCGGGCGCGCCGTTGGCGGTCGTGGCGTAGACGTCGGGCGAGCCGCCGACCATCTTGCGCTTGGCGATGCCGGGCTTGAACAGGCCCCGCAGGAAGGTGGCGACCGCGACGGCGCCCTCGAAGGCCCTGGCGCGCGCGGGGACCTTGCCGCCGCCGTCGCCGATCGCGACGGCGTCGCCCGTGAGCAGGCGTACGAGCGGCTCGGTGCGGCCGCTGGTGGCGGCCGCGAGGAACTCCTCGACGATCCGCCGGGCCTCGGCCCCGTCGATCTCGGTGCGGGTCCTGCCGTCGGCGACGTGCTTCTTCGCGCGGTGGAAGATCTGCTGGCTGGCGGACTCGGTGAGGTCGAGGATCTCGGCGATCTCCCGGTGCGGGTAGTCGAAGGCCTCCCGCAGCACGTACACCGCGCGCTCGTCGGGGGAGAGGCGCTCCATGACGACGAGGACCGCGTACGAGACGGACTCGCGCTGCTCGGCGGTGTCGGCGGGGCCGAGCATCGGGTCGCCCGCGAAGAGCGGCTCGGGCAGCCACTCGCCGACGTAGGTCTCGCGCCGGGCGCGGGCCGAGGTCAGCTGGTTGAGGCAGAGGTTGGTGAGGACCTTCGTCAGCCAGGCCTCGGGGACCTCGACGCGTGCGATGTCGGCGGCCTGCCAGCGCAGGAAGGTGTCCTGCACGGCGTCCTCGGCCTCGCTCGCCGAGCCGAGGAGGCGGTAGGCGATGGCCTCCAGGCGCGGCCTGGCGGCCTCGAAGCGCTCGACGTCGTTCACGGTCAGGCCCATGGTCCGGATCCTAGTCCGTGACCCTTTCGGCGTAGCGGGCGTTCCGGTGGGGGAGTTAGGGTCGGATGATCTTTCTTTCTCATCGGATGTGGGGGTTTGGGACATGGCGCTCTTCGGGAACGCGCACGCGATCGATCCGGCGCAGGCGCAGCAGGACTTCGCACGGCTGCTCGGACAGGGCGAGCAGGTGCACGCCGCGTACCTGCTGATCCGCGACACGATCTTCTTCACCGACCGTCGGCTCGTGCTCGTCGACAAGCAGGGGATCACCGGCAAGAAGGTCGAGTACCACTCGATCCCGTACCGGAGCATCACGCACTTCGCCGTGGAGACGGCCGGCACCTTCGACCTGGACGCCGAGCTGAAGATCTGGATCTCGGGCACCCAGCTGCCGGTCACGAAGACCTTCACCAAGGGCGTCGACATCTACGAGGTGCAGGCGATCCTCACGCAGTTCGTCGCCAAGTAGGTCGTCGCCAAGTAGGTCGTCGTCACGTAGTCCGTCGTCACGTAGGC
Source organism: Streptomyces sp. NPDC002232 (assembly GCF_042890295.1). Taxonomy (NCBI): domain Bacteria; kingdom Bacillati; phylum Actinomycetota; class Actinomycetes; order Kitasatosporales; family Streptomycetaceae; genus Streptomyces; species Streptomyces sp. NPDC002232. Next base: position 630,858 of record NZ_JBIARV010000006.1, read on the forward strand.
GGTCGCTACTTGAGCCGTCCTCACGTCGGCCGTCGTCACGGCAGCCGGTGAAGGGGAGGGTTCTCGGTGGAATCACCGAGAACCCTCCCCTTTTGGGTGAACCTGTCTGATTTGCATGTCAGTTGAATATGCCCTCGGCCTAGCTTGCAGGCGGAGGTGATGATCGATGGACGCGATCGACATCGATGACCTGGCGTACGTCGCGACGGGAGCGCGCCCCCGGCGGCTGACCGCCCCGGACGGGACCCACTGGTTCCCTGTGGTGGACGTGGCGAAACAGCTGGGGTACGCGGGGACGCGGGAGGCGCTGCGGACCGTGACGCTGCCCGAGGAGTGCCTGGCGGCCGCGCGGGACATCGGCGGGGCCGAGGGCGCGCCCGGCCGGTCCTCCGGGATCCGCGGGTCGACCCGGATGGTGAGCCTGGAGGGGCTGGTCCAGCTCGTCGTGGCGTGCCGCAGACCGGAGGCCGGGCCGTTCCGGGCGTGGACGGCGGGGGTCGTGGCGGCGGTCCAGCGGTACGGCGGGTACGGGCTCGAACCCTCCCCGGTCCACTCCGGGTTCCTGCTGCCGCCGGAGCTCGTCGACGTCCTCGTCCGGCTGGAGGGCCTGTTCGACGAGCGGGCCGCCCCGTACGCCGAGCACGTCGCCTACGCGGAGCTGCTCCGCGAGACCCGGCAGAGCCTCTCCAGGGTCGCCGACTCCCTGGAGCGCCTCGCCGTCCCCCGGCAGCGCACCGGCGCCGCCGTCGCGCTCACCCCGCAGGAGCTCGTGGAGTCCTGGGCCGTCGCCGGGGACGTGCGGACGGTGGCCTCCTGTCTGGCGCCCGGGCTGGTGCGGGGCGGGGTGCGCTACCGGCCGCAGGACGTGACCCGCCGCACCGGACTCTCCGGCGAGCGCGTCCGGGACTGCGTGCGCCTCCTGCTCGACCGGGGCTGCATGCGCGAGGTGGGCACCCCGGACCCGGACGGGACCCGCATCTACGTGCTGCCCTGAGGAGTGGTGGCCCCGAGGGCTCCGGGCCGGGCACCGGAAGCGGAGGTGTCGGAGACTGGACACCTGAGCTGGGCAGAGAGGCGTGCGCGTGGAGTGGTGGTGCGGGGGGATCGGCTGGGCCGGCGGGGTGCCCGGGCTGCGGTGGCGGGGCGGGCGGGTCAGCCCGCTCACGTACGGGCAGCGGCTCGCCTTCCGGGCCGTCGGGGTCCGGCGGTGCCCCGGGGCCCGCGGGAACCCGTGCCCGCTGGAGGCCGTCGTGCCCGGCCGCGCCACCGGCGGCCGGTGCCCGGAGTGCGCGCGGCTCGACCGGGCCCACTCCGTCGCGGCCGACACGATCGCCGACGACCCGCGGCCGTACCGCGTCTACCTGGCCTGGTTCGGGCCCGGGATGAGCAAGGTCGGGATCACGGGCGAGGCCCGCGGCGAGGCGCGGCTCCTGGAGCAGGGCGCGGTCGCGTTCAGCTGGCTCGGCCGGGGTCCGCTGATGGCCGCCCGGCGCACCGAGGAGGTGCTGCGGCAGGCCCTCGGCGTGCCCGACCGGGTGCCGTACGAGCGGAAGCGGGCCGCCCGGCACGCCCTGCCGCCCGCCCCGGAGCGGGTCCGCGAGGTCGAGGAGCTGTACCGGCGGGCCCGTGCGGTGGGCGGATGGACGGAGACCCTGGAGCCGCTGGAGTTCGCCGCGCGCGACCACGCGGGGGCGTTCGGCCTCGACGGGCTGCCGGCCCTCGACGGCACGGTGACCGAGCTGGTCGGCGGTGGCGTCGTGACCGGCCGGCTGCTCGCCGCCGCCGGTCCCGACCTGCACCTCCTCGTCCCCGACGGGCGCTGCCTCGCGCTGGACACCCGGCTCATGGGCGGCTGGATCCTGGAGGCCGCGGGGGAGGAGGACGGCCTCTCGGTGCCGGTGACGGCGGCGGCCGGGGCGGCCTCCGGGGCGCAGGAAGGCCTCTTCTGACCTCGCCCGCCGGTCCGCTCCGACCCCGCGCTGACCCGCGCTGATCCGCTTCGTAAAGTCTTGGATCCCTTTCCCCGGCCGCCGTGGACATCCCGCCGCCGCCCCGGCGAGGGTGATCACATGACCCCGAAACTGGTGGCGGGCCTCGAACCGCCCTACTACACCGCTGTGTTCACCTCCGTCCGCGCCGACGCCCCCGAGGGATACGCCGAGACGGCGACCCGGATGCAGGAGCTCGTGCAGGACCTCCCGGGCTTCCTCGGCCACGAGTCGGCCCGCACCCCCGGCGGCATCGGCATCACCGTCGCCTACTTCCGCGACCTGGAGTCCCTGGACGCCTGGCGCCTCCACAGCGAGCACCAGGCCGCCAAGGCGCACGGCCGGAAGCACTGGTACGACAGCTACAGCGTCCACATCGGCAAGGTCGAGCGGAGCTACGGCCATGAGCGCGAGTGACGCCGACGGCCTGCCGGAGCGCCTCGACGGCGTGGCGCCGTCGGACCCGCTCGGCGCCGTCGCTCCGCCCGAGCAGCTCGACATCGCCGGCCTGGTGGCGCGGCTCGGTCTCCCCGGACTCGTCGACGTGCACACGCACTTCATGCCGCAGAACGTCCTCGACAAGGTCTGGGCGTACTTCGACGCCGTCGGTCCCCTCACCGGCATCTCCTGGCCCATCACCTATCGCGAGGAGGAGGAGCGGCGGCTCGCCCTCCTGCGCGGCTTCGGCGTGGTCGCCTTCACCGCGATGCTCTACCCGCACAAGCCCGGCATGGCCGCCTGGCTGAACTCCTGGGCCGCCGACTTCGCGGCCCGCACCCCGGACTGTCTGCACACGGCGACGCTCTTCCCCGAACCGGACGCCGACGTGTACGTCCACCAGGCGCTCGACGCCGGAGCCCAAGTCTTCAAGGTGCACATCCAGGTCGGGGACTTCGACCCGAACCTCCCCGAACTCGACGTTGCCTGGGGCGCCCTGGAGGACAGCGGCACGCCCGTCGTCGTGCACTGCGGCTCGGGGCCGAGTCCGGGCAGGTTCACCGGTCCCGGGCCCATGGGGCGGCTGCTCGCCCGGTATCCCCGGCTGCGGGCGATCGTCGCCCACATGGGGATGCCGGAGTACGGCGACTTCCTGGACCTGGCCCAGCGGTACGAGGGCGTCCACCTCGACACGACCATGGCCTTCACGGACTTCAGCGAGCGGCTCGCGCCGTTCCCCGGGACCGAGCGCGCCCGGCTCGTCGACCTCGGCGACCGCATCCTGCTCGGCTCGGACTTCCCGAACATCCCGTACCCGTACGGCCATCAGCTCCACGCGCTCGAACGGCTCGGGCTCGGGGACGACTGGCTCCGGCGTGTCCTGTACGAGAACGGAGCCGCGCTGTTTCACGTGAAACCGTGATCCTCGATCCTCCGCCGGTCCGGCGGAGCCCTTTCTCAGGGAATTCACAGGAAAGGGAAAGAGGCCTCTCAGCGGCGGCGGAGACCGTGATGCCATGACCGTCACCACACGCCGCACGAGCACCCACGCCGACATGCTCCGCGCGGACGGAACCGCCGTCCGGGTCCTCGTCGTCGACGACGAGGCCTCGCTCTCCGAACTGCTCTCCATGGCGCTGCGCTACGAGGGCTGGCAGGTCCGCAGTGCCGGGGACGGGGCCGCCGCCCTCCGCTTCGCGCGCGAGTTCCGGCCCGACGCCGTCATCCTCGACATCATGCTCCCGGACGTCGACGGGCTGAGCCTGCTCGGCTCGATCCGCCGCGAGCTGCCCGACGTCCCCGTGCTGTTCCTGACCGCGAGGGACGCCGTCGAGGACCGCATCGCCGGGCTCACCGCCGGCGGGGACGACTACGTCACCAAGCCCTTCAGCCTGGAGGAGGTCGTCGCCCGGCTGCGCGGCCTCATCCGCAGGTCCGGGACCGCGCAGACGCGCAGCGAGTCCCTGCTCGCCGTGGGGGACCTGACCCTGGACGAGGACAGCCACGAAGTCACCCGGGGCGGCGACTCCATCCACCTCACCGCGACGGAGTTCGAGCTGCTCCGGTACCTCATGCGCAATCCGCGCCGGGTGCTCAGCAAGGCGCAGATCCTCGACCGGGTCTGGTCCTACGACTTCGGCGGCCAGGCCAACGTGGTCGAGCTCTACATCTCCTACCTGCGCCGGAAGATCGACGCAGGCCGCTCGCCGATGATCCACACCCGGCGTGGGGCGGGCTACCTGATCAAGCCGGGCGAGTAGCGCCCGTGCGCGGAGGGCGTGGAGAGCGCGGGGGGCGCGGAGCACGCGGAGAGAGCGGACGGGGCCCGGGCCTCCTGCGACAAGGGCGGTCCTGGTCGTTGCGGACGCGGCTCGTCCGACGGGGGCGGCCCTGGTCGTTGCGGACGCGGCTCGTCGTCTCGGCGGTGGCCCTGATCGCCGTCGTCGCGACCGTGATCGGGACGGTGACGACCATAGCGTTCCGGTCGTACCTGTACGACCAGGCGGACGAGCAGGTCCACACCGTCGCGATGCGCGCGGCGGGTCCGCCCTCCGTCATGGTCCCGCGCCCCGGCATGCCCGACCCGGTCCGGACGAAGGAACCGCTCGCCTTCATACAGGGAGGCACCCCCATCGGGACGGTCGGAGCGGTCCTCACGGACGGCGAGATCACCACGGCCGGGTACTCGAAGGAGGCGGAGAACAGCGGGACCTCCGCGTGGCGCCCCCGGACCGCCGCCCTCGACGAGACCCAGCGGGCCGCGCTCGCCGCCGTGCCCCGGGACGGCCGGCCGCACACCGTCGACCTGCCCGGCGGCCTCGGCGCGTACCGGGTCGAGTACGTCTCCGGGGTCCACGGCCAGTACCTCGCGGGCATCCCCCTCACCGAGGTCGAGGACGCGCTCTCGACCCTCGTCCTCGTCGAGGTGAGCGTCACCGCGGCCGGGCTCGTCGCGGCCCTGCTCGCCGGGACCGTGCTCGTCCGGATCGCCCTCAACCCGCTGCGCAGGGTCGCCACCACCGCCCGCCAGGTCGCCCGGCTCCCGCTGCACAGCGGGGAGGTGGCGCTCCACCAGCGCGTCCCGGAGGCGGAGGCCGACCCGCGCACCGAGGTGGGCCAGGTCGGCGCGGCCCTCAACCGGATGCTCGACCACGTCCACTCGGCCCTCGACGCCCGCCAGCAGAGCGAGACCCGGGTCCGGCAGTTCGTCGCGGACGCCAGCCACGAGCTGCGCACCCCGCTCGCCTCGATCCGGGGCTACGCGGAGCTCACCCGGCGCGGCCGCGAGGAGTGCGGGCCCGACACCCGGCACGCCCTCGGCCGGATCGAGTCCGAGGCGACCCGGATGACGGGCCTCGTCGAGGACCTGCTGCTGCTCGCCCGGCTCGACGCCGGCCGGCCCCTCTCGTACGAGACCACCGATCTTGTCCCGCTCGTCGTGGACACCGTCGGCGACGCCCGCGCCGCGGGCCCGGACCACCACTGGCGCCTCGAACTGCCCGAGCGCGAGGCCCTCGTACGGGCCGACGGCGCCCGGCTCCAGCAGGTCCTGGTCAACCTCCTCGCCAACGCCCGCACCCACACGCCGCCCGGCACCCGGGTCACCGCACGCGTCCGCACCGAGGCCTCGGCGGTCCGCGTGGACGTCGAGGACGACGGTCCGGGCATCCCGCCCGAGCTGCTCCCCTCGGTCTTCGAGCGTTTCGCGCGCGGCGACGCCTCGCGCTCCCGGCACGCCGGATCCACCGGCCTCGGCCTCGCCATCGTCCGCGCCGTCGTGCTCGCGCACGACGGTGACGTGACGGTCGCGAGCGCTCCGGGCCGCACGGTCTTCACCGTCATGCTGCCCGCGGAGCGGGGAGCCGGGGACGCCCCGGGGGAATCGCCGCACTCACAGGCGGGGCACAGGCTCATCACACAGCCGTGACAGCGGGGCCCGGAAGGGTCCGTGTCATGCGAACCCAAACCCTCGGGGAAGCCCTTCCCGCCCGGGAGCACCTGCCGGTGAACGTCGCCGGACGGCCCGTCCTGGACGTGGTGATCCCCGTCTACAACGAGGAGAAGGACCTGGAGCCGTGCGTCCGCCGGCTCCACGAGCACCTCCTGCGGACCTTCCCGTACGGCTTCCGGATCACCGTCGCCGACAACGCCTCCACGGACTCGACGCCCGCCGTCGCCGCCGCCCTCGCGGCCGAGGTGGCCGAGGTGCGCTCCGTACGTCTGGAGCAGAAGGGGCGCGGCCGGGCGCTGCGGACGGTGTGGTCCGCCTCGGAGGCGCCGGTCCTCGCCTACATGGACGTGGACCTGTCCACCGACCTGAACGCGCTGCTCCCGCTGGTCGCGCCGCTCATCTCCGGCCACTCGGACCTGGCGATCGGCTCGCGGCTGGCCCGCTCCTCGCGGGTGGTGCGCGGGCCGAAGCGGGAGTTCATCTCGCGGGCCTACAACCTGATCCTGCGCTCCTCGCTCGCCGCGCGGTTCTCCGACGCGCAGTGCGGTTTCAAGGCCATACGGCGCGAGGTCGCCGAGCGGCTGCTCCCGATGGTCGAGGACACCGGCTGGTTCTTCGACACCGAGATGCTGGTCCTGGCCGAGCGGGCCGGGCTGCGCATCCACGAGGTGCCGGTCGACTGGGTCGACGACCCCGACTCCACGGTGCACCTCGTGAGGACCGCGACGGACGACCTGAAGGGCGTGTGGCGGGTCGGGCGGGCCCTCGCGACGGGCTCGCTGCCGCTCGACCGGCTCGCCCGGCCGTTCGGCGACGACCCCCGGGACCGCGACCTGAACGGCGTGCCGGGCGGCCTCGCCCGCCAGCTCGTCGGCTTCTGCGTGGTGGGGGTGCTGTCCACGCTCTTCTACCTCGCGCTGTACTCGGCCTTCCGTCTCGGCGTCGGCCCGCAGCCGGCCAACGCGGCCGCGCTCCTCGTGTCCGCCGTCGCCAACACGGCGGCCAACCGGCGCCTCACCTTCGGCGTACGGGGCCGGGACCGGGCCGTCCGTCACCAGGCGCAGGGTCTGGTGGTGTTCGCGATCGGCCTGGCCCTGACCAGCGGTTCGCTCGCGGCCCTCGGCGCGGCGACCGGCGATCCCGCGCACTCCACCGAGCTCGCCGTCCTGATCGTCGCCAACCTCGCCGCGACCGTCCTGCGCTTCCTCCTCTTCCGGCTCTGGGTCTTCCCCGAGCGGCCGACCTCAAGGAACGAACGATGACCACCCTCGCCCCCGCCGTCCCCGCGGCGCCCCGCTCCGGCCGGCTCGCCCGGCTGTGGCGCGGGCGCGCCGAGGACGCCCCCTGGGTCCGGCCCGCCTTCCTCGGCCTGCTCGCCGCCACCGCGCTGCTCTACCTGTGGAACCTGGGCGCCTCCGGCTACGCCAACTCCTTCTACTCCGCCGCCGTGCAGGCGGGCGGCGAGAGCTGGAAGGCCTTCTTCTTCGGCTCGCTGGACGCGGCCAACGCCATCACCGTCGACAAGCCGCCGGCCGCGCTCTGGCCGATGGCGCTGTCGGTCCGTCTCTTCGGGCTCGGCTCCTGGCAGATCCTGGTGCCCGAGGTGCTCATGGGCGTGGGCACCGTCGCCGTGCTCTACGCGGCCGTGCGACGGCGGTTCGGCGCGGGCGCGGGTCTGATCGCGGGCGGGGTCCTCGCGCTGACGCCGGTCGCCGCGCTGATGTTCCGCTTCAACAACCCGGACGCCCTGCTGGCGCTGCTGATGACGGTCGCGGTGTACTGCGTGCTGCGCGCCCTGGAGCAGGACCGGGGCGCCGCGAAGTGGCTGGTGTGGGCGGGGGTGGCGTTCGGGTTCGCGTTCCTCGCGAAGACCCTCCAGGCCTTCCTGATCCTGCCGCCGCTCGCGCTGGTGTACCTGGTGTGCGCGCCGGGCGGGTTCGCGCGGCGGCTCGGCCGGCTGGGGCTCGGGGGGCTCGCGGTGCTCGTCTCGGCGGGCTGGTGGGTGGCCCTGGTCGAGCTGTGGCCGGCGTCCTCCCGGCCGTACGTCGGAGGCTCGCAGAACAACAGCTTCCTGGAGCTGACCTTCGGCTACAACGGCCTCGGCCGCATCAACGGCGACGAGACCGGCAGTGTCGGCGGCGGGGGCGGTCCCGGCGGGATGGGCGGGGGCCGCTGGGGCGAGACCGGCGTCCTCCGGATGTTCAACGACTCGGTGGGCGGTCAGATCTCCTGGCTGCTTCCGGCCGCTCTGGTCCTGCTCGTCGCGGGGCTCGTCGTCACCCGGCGTGCGCCCCGGACGGACACGGCGCGCTCCGCGTTCCTGGTGTGGGGCGGGGCGCTCCTGATGACGCTCGCGGTGTTCAGCTTCATGGCCGGCATCTTCCACGAGTACTACACGGTGGCCCTGGCTCCGTACCTCGCGGCGCTCGTCGGCATGGGTGCGGCGGTGCTGTGGGAGGAGCGCACGCGGTGGGCGGCCTCGGCGGCGCTCGCGGTGACGGTGGCGGTGACGGCCTGGTGGGCCTGGACGCTGCTCGGCCGGACGCCGGACTGGCTGCCGTGGCTGCGCTGGACGGTGCTGGTGGCGGGGGCGGCGGCCGCGCTGGGGCTGCTCCTCGCCGGCCGGGTCGACCGGCGGTTCGGGCTCGCGGCGGCGGGTCTCGGGCTTGCGGCGGGGCTCGCGGGGCCGTTCGCGTACACCCTGGCGACGGTGGACGCCGGTCACCAGGGCTCGATCGTCACGGCGGGCCCGGCGGGCGGTGCGATGGGCGGTCGCGGCCCGGGCGGCGGCCGGTTCTTCGAGGGCGGGCCGATGCGCGGCGGCGGGACGCCGGGCGGCGGGCAGGGCGGACAGATGCCCGGGGGCCAAGGCGGCCAGGGCGGACAGATGCCCGGCGGGCAGGGCGGCCGGATGCCGGGAGGCCAGGGCGGTCAGATGCCGGGTGGCGGTCAGATGCCCGGTGGCCAGGGTGGTGGCATGCCCCTCGGCACCCCGCCCGGCGGTGCGGGCCTGGAGGGCTTCGGCCCCGGTGGCAACCGGCGCGCCGGTGCCGGCGGCGGGATGGGCGGTCTGCTCAACGGCGCCACGGTCGGAGCGGGGGCGAAGGCGGCCCTGCTCGCGGACTCCGGCTCGTACACCTGGGTCGCGGCCACGGTCGGCGCGCAGAACGCCGCCAGCTACCAGCTCGCCACGGAGAAGCCGGTCATGGCGATCGGCGGCTTCAACGGCAGCGACCCGTCCCCGACGCTCGCCCAGTTCAAGCAGTACGTCGCCGAGGGGCGGATCCACTACTTCGTCGGCGGCGAGGGCGGCGGGACCGCCGGTGAGGGAGGGGGCGGCCGAGGCGGCTTCGGCGGGCCCGGCGGCGGCAACTCCGCGATCTCCACGTGGGTGTCGGAGACCTTCGAGAAGGTCACGGTCGACGGCGCCACCTTGTACGACCTGACCCGTCCCCAGTAAATCGCTATACAGCGTACGAGAGCCCTTGTACGGTGTACGAGCCTTGGTCTCGTACACCGTATAGGAGTCTCCTGCCATGACAGCTACCGGCGGCCATCCGCAGCGCTGGCTGATCCTCGGCGTCATCTGTCTCGCCCAGCTCACCGTGCTGCTCGACAACACCGTGCTCAGCGTCGCCATCCCCTCGCTGACCTCCGAACTCCACGCCTCCACCACCGACATCCAGTGGATGATCAACGCGTACTCGCTCGTCCAGTCCGGCCTGCTGCTCACCGCGGGGAACGCCGCCGACCGCTACGGCCGCAAGAAGCTCCTCGCCGCCGGTCTCGCGCTCTTCGGCCTCGGCTCGCTCGCCGCCGGCCTCGCCGGCTCCACCGGGCAGCTGATCGCCGCCCGCGCGGGCATGGGCGTCGGCGGCGCGCTCCTCATGACGACGACCCTCGCCGTCGTCATGCAGATCTTCGACGACTCCGAGCGGGTGAAGGCCATCGCGCTCTGGTCCACCGTCGCCTCGCTCGGCTTCGCCGGCGGCCCGCTGATCGGCGGCGTCATCCTCGACCACTTCTGGTGGGGAATGATCTTCCTGATCAACATCCCGGTGGCGGTCCTCGCGCTCGTCGCCGTCCTCAAGCTCGTCCCGGAGTCCAAGAACCCGCAGGGCGAGCGCCCCGACCTGCTCGGCGCGCTGCTCTCCACCCTCGGCATGACCGCCGTCGTGTACGCGATCATCAGCGGCCCCGAGCACGGCTGGCTCTCCGCCCCGGTGCTCGTCCCGGCCGCGGTCGGCGTCGCCGGTCTGGGCGCCTTCGCCCTGTGGGAGCTGCACACCCCGTACCCCATGCTCGACATGCACTTCTTCCGGAACCAGAAGTTCATCGGCGCCATCGGCGGCTCGATCCTGGTCGTCTTCGGCATGGGCGGCTCGCTCTTCCTGCTCACCCAGCACCTGCAGTTCGTCCTCGGGTACGAGCCGCTCGAAGCCGGTCTGCGGATGGCGCCGCTCGCCCTGACGATCGTCGGCCTCAACCTGACCGGCGTCGGCCCCCGGATCGTCGTGAAGCTCGGCACCCCGCCCACGGTCGTGCTCGGCATGACGCTGGTCGCGGCCGGACTCACCTCGATCTCGCTGCTCGGCGGCGGTACGGACGGCAGCTACTGGGGGATGCTGCTCGGCCTGGTCCTGATGGGCGTCGGCATCGCGGTCGCCTCCCCGGCCATGGCCAACGCGGTGATGAGCGCGATCCCGCCGGAGAAGGCGGGCGTGGGCGCCGGCATCAACGGCACCCTGGCCGAGTTCGGCAACGGCCTGGGCGTCGCCGTGCTCGGCGCCGTGCTCAACGCCCGCTTCGCCGCGCTGGTCGCCGTGACCGCCAGCTCGCTCCCGGCCGCGCTGGCCGCCGCGGGCGGCGACGCCGAGCGCCGGCAGATCTCGGACGCCTTCGCCTCCGGCCTCCAGACCAGCCAGCTGGTCGGCGCGATCGCCGTCTTCGCCGGCGGTCTGCTCGCGGCGGCGCTGCTCAGGCGGGCCGAACGCGCGGAGAAGGCCGTGGCGTCCGAGCGGGCGGTCGCTGCCTAGCATGGTCACGGACCGCTGACAGACGGAGGAACGCGATGGTCAAGGCAGCCGATCGGGCCAGGGACCCGGCGCGTTCCAGCGTCTGGCTGGAGAAGAGGGCCGCCCGCAGCGGTGGCGGCCCGGCCGGGCTCGACCGGGACCGGATCGTCGCCGCCTCGATCCGGATGCTCGACGAGGAGGGCCTGGCCAAGCTGTCGATGCGCAAGCTGGCGACCGAGCTGAACGTCACGGCGATGTCCCTCTACTGGTACGTGGACACCAAGGACGACATCCTCGAGTACGCCACGGACAGCGTCTACGGGGAGATCGACCTCGCCGCGGTCGACGCCGCCGGGGACTGGCGGGACCGGATCCGCCTGCTCGCCCTGGACTACCGGCGGATGCTGGTCCGCCACGCCTGGTTGTCACCGAGCGCCGGCCAGTACCTGAACATCGGCCCGAACGCGATCGCCGTCGGGCAGAAGATCCACGAGACGGTCGCGGAGACCGGGCTGCCGCTGGACCGGCGGCCGAGCGCGATGTCGGCGGTCTTCCAGTTCGTGTACGGCTACGGGACGATCGAGTCCCAGTTCGGCCGGCGCGCGGCGGAGGCCGGCATGTCGCAGGACGACTTCTACGTGGAGTCGGTGAACGCCTTCCGCGACGACGAGGACTTCGCGGAGCAGGTGGAGGGGCTGAGGGAGATCCTCGACGAGCGGACCTCGCACGGCAGCCTCAGCGTCATCTGGGACCGCGACTTCGGCTACGCCCTGGACGTACTGATCGCGGGCATCGAGGTCATGGTCGCGCGCGAGGCCCCGCGCGGCTGAGAGCGGCCGCGGCGGGCCGCGACGGCTGAGACCGGCCGCGACGGCTGAGACCGGCCGCGGCGGGTGAGACCGGCCGCGGGGTTAACACCGGCCGCGGCGGGCCGCGACGCAGAAATGACGGAGCGGCGGGCCGTCCCCTGCCCGCCGCTCCGTCCTCGGCCCGGCCGCGCCTCCGCTCGAAGCGAGGCCGGGAGCTCTTCTACTTGGCTTCCGCCTTCTCCGCGTTGCTCTTCAGCGCGACTTCCTTGATGAACAGGGTCACCACGAAGGCGAGCAGCGCGAACGGCGCGGAGTAGAGGAAGACGTCGGCGACACCGTGGCCGTACGCGTCCTCCATGACCGTGCGGATCGGGGCCGGCAGCTTGTCCATGTCGGGGATGCCACCGCCCGAGCCGCCCTTGCCCATGGCGGCCGCGGCCTTCGGACCGAGCTCGGTCAGGCCCTCCTTGACGTAGTCCGTGACCCGGTGGGCCATGACCGCGCCGAGCGCCGAGACACCGATCGCACCGCCCAGGGAGCGGAAGAAGGTGACGGTGGAGGAGGCGGCGCCGAGGTCGGCGGGGGCCACCTGGTTCTGGGTGCAGAGCACCAGGTTCTGCATCATCATGCCGAGGCCGAGGCCGAGGACCGCCATGAAGATCGCGATGTGCCAGTACGCCGTGTCGTAGCGGATCGTGCCGAGCAGGCCGAGGCCGCCGGCCGCCAGGGCGCCACCACTGACCAGCCAGGCCTTCCAGCGGCCGGTCTTGGTGATGACCAGACCGGAGACGGTGGAGGAGATGAACAGGCCACTGATCATCGGGATGGTGAGGACGCCGGACATGGTCGGCGACTCGTTCCGGGCCAGCTGGAAGTACTGGCTGAAGAAGACCGTGCCGGCGAACATCGCGACGCCCACGGCGAGCGAGGCCAGCGAGGCGAGGGTGATCGTCCGGTTGCGGAAGAGGCGGAGCGGGATGATCGGCTCGCTCGCCTTGGACTCGACGAGCACGAAGACCGCGCCGAGGAGGATCGAGCCGCCGACCATCGCGGCCGTCTGCCAGGACATCCAGTCGTACTTGTCGCCCGCGAAGGTGACCCACACGAGGAGCAGCGAGACGGCGGCGCTGATGAAGAAGGCGCCCGCCCAGTCGACCTTGACCTGGCGCTTCACGACGGGGAGCTTCAGGGTCTTCTGCAGGACGATCAGCGCGATGATCGCGAAGGGCACGCCGACGTAGAAGCACCAGCGCCAGCCGAGCCAGTCGGTGTCGGTGATGACGCCGCCGAGGAGCGGGCCGCCGACGGTGGCGACGGCGAAGGTCGCGCCGAGGTAGCCGCTGTAGCGGCCGCGCTCACGCGGGGCGATCATCGCGGCCAGGATGATCTGGGAGAGGGCGGTCAGACCGCCGACGCCGACGCCCTGGACGACACGGCAGGCGATGAGCATGCCGGTGCTCTGCGAGAGACCGGCGACGATCGAGCCCGTGACGTAGATGATCAGGGCTATCTGGACGAGCAGCTTCTTGGAGAAGAGGTCCGCGAGCTTGCCCCAGAGCGGGGTGGTCGCGGTCATCGCCAGGAGCGCGGCCGTGACGACCCAGGTGTAGGCGGACTGGCCGCCGCCGAGGTCGGTGATGATCTGGGGGAGGGCGTTGGAGACGATCGTCGAGGACAGGATGGCGACGAACATGCCGAGCAGCAGCCCGGACAGCGCCTCCATGATCTGCCGGTGCGTCATCGGGGCGGTCTCGCCGCCACCGCCGGTACCGGTGACGCCGTCCCGCGCACCGGTGTCGGGCGTGGTCGTAGCCATGAACTTCCTTTTTCTCAAGCGTGGTGGGCCTGGGCCCGGCAGTCCCCGAAGGAGTCGCGGAGGCGGGCGAGCAGGTGGGTGAGGAGTTCGACGTCGTCGTCGGACCACTCCGAGAGGTGACGCGAGAAGGCCTCGGTCACACGGCCGTCGAGTTCGCCGAGCTTCGCGTGGCCCGGTTCCGTGAGCCGCAGGATGCGGGAGCGCTTGTCGTCCGGGTCGGGCAGTCGCTCGATCCAGCCGCGTTCCACCGTGTGCGCCACATGGCGGCTGCACACGGACATGTCGACGGCCATCAGCTCGGCGAGGCGGCTCATCCGCATGTCGCCGTGGTGCTTGACCAGGGCGAGCACGGCCGCCGAGCCGCCCTGGCAGTCGACGGGCAGGACACGGGCGAGCCCGCGCTTCACGGCTCCGATCGCACTCACCGAGCGGGCGAGATCCTCGTACCGGTTCCGCGTCGCCATCGGGCACCCCCTGTCCATCTTGTTGCTTAGAGCAACCATAGAGATGGATGGTTGCTTCAGGCAAACTAAATCGGTCAAACGGCGCTAAAGAATCGGCAAAGCCGGATCGGCGGTGCCGGGGCTTGGGCCCGCCACCCCGTCTTCGCTAGGGTCCTGGCCCATGGCACACAACCCCCAAGCACCGTACGGCCAGGGCCAGCCCCCTCAGGGCCCCGAGGGTTACGACCCCGCCGGCAGCACGCAGATGTTCCGCGCCTTCGTCGACGAGGGCACCCCGCAGCAGCGGCAGCCGCAGGCCGCGGCCCAGTCGGGCGGCCCGCGCGTCGGCCTGATCGTGGGCGTCGTCGCGGTGATCGTCGTCCTGGCGGCCGTCGCCTGGCTGGCCCTGGGCTGAACCTCCGACCCCCCGAGAGGAGGGGCCGGTCCGCGTCGAGCGGACCGGCCCCTCCTTCTTTGCTTCTCTCTCCTCTACTCGGCCGTCGTCGCGTCCAGCGCGGGCGCGAGCAGGGCGAAGGCCTCCGCGATCAGTGCGCCCGGGTCCTCGGCGCCCGCGCCCTCGCTCCACCGCTGGAGCACCGCCTCGAACGCGGTCAGGGCCATGCCCGCCGCGAGCCGCGGGGTCAGGTCGGTCGCGGGATCGCGCGCGAGCCGGGTCCCCAGTTCCTCCGTCAGCTCCTCGCGCCACCGCGCCTGGTGCTCCAGGAGGCGGGCGTGCAGCGCGGGCGTCCGCAGGATCAGCCGGACCACGGGCAGGGCGCGGTCGGCGTGGTCCTCGCAGGCGGCCAGCGGTACGGAGACGGTGTGGAGGAGCGCCTCGGAGGGGCGTTCCCCGGCGGGCCGGGCGGCGAGCCCCGCGCGCATGTCGGCGCCCATGCCGGCCAGGAACTGGACGACCACGTCCTCCTTCGATGCGAAGTAGCGGAAGAAGGTCCGCTTGGAGACTCCCGCGGTGGTCGCGATCTCGTCGACGGTCACCGCGTCGAAGCCCCGGAGGGCGAGCAGCTGGAGCGCCGCCTCGGTGAGCTCGGTCGCGACGAGCTGGCGTTTGCGCTGGGCGAGGGTGGTCACGGCCCCGATGGTAACGCGGTGCCTTCGATGGCACCAAGTCGCGTACTTGACACTTGGTGACACGAAGGGCAGCGTGTGCCGCATGAATGACAAGCAGCGCTGGACCGCCGACCGGATCCCGGACCAGACCGGGCGGGTGTTCGTCGTCACCGGGGCCAACAGCGGTCTCGGCCTCGCCACCACCCGCGAGCTCGCCCGCCGCGGCGGGCGCGTGATCCTCGCCGTACGGGACGAGGAGAAGGGCCGCCGTGCCGTCGCGTCCCTCGACGTCGACGCGCGCCTCCTCTCCGTCCGGCGGATCGACCTCGCCGACCTCGACTCGGTGCGCGCCTTCGCCGACCGCGTGCGCGCGGAGCACCCGCACCTGGACGTGCTGGTCAACAACGCGGGCGTGATGGCGCCGCCGCGCACGCTCAGTGCCCAGGGGTACGAGCTCCAGTTCGCCGCCAACCACCTCGGCCACTTCGCGCTCACCGGTCTGCTGCTCGACCGGCTGGCCGCCGGGACCGATCCCCGGGTGGTCACGGTCAGCTCGATCAACCACCGGCAGGGCTCCCTCCGCTTCGACGATCTGAGCGGTGAGCGCGGATACGCGCCGATGGCCTTCTACAACCAGTCGAAGTTCGCCAACGCCGTCTTCGGCAAGGAGCTGCACCGGCGGCTGTCCGCGACCACCGGCCCGGTCCGCAGCGTGCTCGCCCATCCCGGCTACACCGCCACGAGCCTCCAGATGAAGGACACCTCCGGCCTGGCGAAGCTGTTCTTCGGCAGGATCGGCAATCCGCTGCTGGCCCAGCGGCCGGAGCGGGGTGCGCTGCCCCAGCTGTACGCGGCGACCGATCCGACCGTCGCGGGCGGCGAGTTCATCGGCCCGGACGGCATGGGCGAGCTGCGGGGGCACCCCACGCGCGTGCGCCTCTCCGAGGCCGCGGACGACCCCGGGACGGGCCGCAGGCTGTGGGAGGAGTCGGAGCGGCTGACGGGCGTGCGCTTTCCCGCTTCCTGACCGAAGCCGTCTGCTCTTTCTCGCTTCCTGACCGAAGCCGTCGTGCTCTTTCTCGCTTCCAAGCCAAAGCTAGGGGTGTTAGCTTTCTTCCTAGGAGCTCTAGGAAATGAGTGGTGCCCATGGTGCGCGCGGGAATCACCGTCGACGGGCTGGTGCGGGCCGCCGCCGAGATGGCGGACGAGAAGGGCCTCGACCACGTCACCGTCTCGGCGCTGGCACGCCGCTTCGGCGTCAAGGACGCGAGCCTCTACTCGCACATCAGGAACCTGCGGGACCTGCGGGTGCGGCTCGCGCTCCTCGCCTCGGCCGAGATGAACGAGGCCATCGGCGCCGCCGTCGCCGGCCGCTCCGGCCGGGAGGCCCTGGTCGCCTTCGCCGACGCCTACCGCGCCTACGCCCTCGCCCACCCCGGGCGGTACGCGGCGACCCAGCAGCGGATCGAGCCCGACGAGATCGCCGACACCGCCGTCCTCCGGCGGGCCGTCGAGCTCACCCACGGCATGCTCCGCGGCTACGGCCTCCAGGAACCCGGCCTCACCGACGCGGGCCGTCTGCTCCGGAGCACCTTCCACGGCTACATCCACCTCGAACTGAGCGGCGGCTTCGCGCACTCCCGCCCCGTCGCCGCGTCCTGGGCGCGCTCGCTCGACGCGCTCCACCACGTCCTGGAGAACTGGGGGAACACGGCATGAACGTCGGAACGGTCGAGGTCCCGGGGGCCCGTCTGCGGTACGAGTCCCGGGGCGGCGGGCCCGTCCTGCTCCTGATCCCGGGCGGCGCCGGTGACGCCGGACTGTTCGAGGGGATGGCCGGCCCGCTCGCGGACGCCGGACACACGGTGGTCTCGTACGACCAGCGCGGCCTGTCGCGCAGCCCGCTCGACGGACCCCTCGGCGACCAGCGGGTGGCCGAGGGGCGCGAGGACGCCCTGGCCGTCCTGGACGCCGTCTCGCCGGACGCGCCCGCGTACGTCTTCGGCAGCAGCTCCGGCGCCATCGTGGCCCTCGCCCTGCTCGCCGCCCGCCCGGACCGGGTGCGCCGCCTCGTCGCCCACGAGCCGCCCCTGGTGGAGCTGCTCGCCGACCCCGCGCCGTACCGCGAGCACTTCGCCGAGGTGCGCGAGCTGCACCGCACGCGGGGTCTCGCGGCGGCGATGGCCCGGTTCGCCGAGACGCCGGACGGCCGGGCGCCGGAGCCCGACCCGGAGCGCCGGCACGGCGAACTGCCCGCCTCCATACGACCGATGGCCTCGCGCATGGCCGCCAACATGCCGGTCTTCCTGGAGCACGTCCTGTGCCCGTTCTCCTCCTCGGCCCCGGACCTGGAGGGGCTGCGCGCCGCCGCCGGGAAGCTGGTGCTCGGCGTCGGGCGGGAGTCGGCGGGTCAGGAGGCGCTCGTCGGGCCGTCCCGGCGGATCGCGAAGCTGACCGGGGCGGCGACCACCGTCTTCCCCGGCGGCCACGTGGGCTGTGTGGAGCATCCGGCGGAGTTCGCGGAGGTGCTGGTCAGCGCCATGCGGCGGTGACCTCGCGGGTGTCGATCCGCATGCCGAGCGGCACCCGCCAGGAGTCCACGCACACCGTGTACGTCTCGGTCCGGGCCGTCCCGGGGGCGATGGGCGCGGGCAGCGGCTGACGCGAGTCGACCGTGGCCCAGTCGGTGCCGAGCAGCCCGATGATGTGCGTCGAGAAGCCGACGGTGCCCGAAGTGGCCGGGGAGCCACCGGTGTTGCGGAAGGTCACGGTCACCCGCTGGCACCAGCGCCGGTCACCGGCGGCGAGGCCGGGCGCGGAGACGGTGAGCACGGCGGGCCCGGGAGGAGCGGTCGGCGCGGGCGAGGGCGTGCCGGTGCCGGGCGCGGAGGGCCGGGGCGTGGCGGACGGAGTACGGGGCGGGGCGCCGGTGCCCGAGCTGCCGTGGCCGGGGGCGGCCGTCGGAGCGGCGGTCGATCCCGGGCCGGGACCGGAGCCCGGCCCGGCGGACGTGCCCGTGCCCGCACCCGTGCCCGCACCCGTGTCCGTACGGGAGGATCCGGGCGGCCCGGGGGTCCCGGGGGCCCCAGAGCCCCCGGAAGGGTCCGGAGAGGCCCCGCCCGGGCCCGTGGTGGACGTCCCGGGGGCTCCGGGCGACGGGGACGAGGTGCTGGACGTCGTCCCGCTCGCCGAGGGGCTCTCCAGGGGGACCAGGGTGACCACGCCCGAAGGGGCGACCGCGCCCTTCGGGGAGGGACCGGCGCCGACCGCCGCGTACCCCTCGTCGTCCGTTCCGCCGCACGCGGTCAGCGCCCCGCCGAGGCAGAGCGCCACCGCCACGAGTCCCGCTCCCGGCTTCCTTCGCCTCATGCGCCCAGTCTGGCTGACGAACCGTCAGACAGACCCGGGTTTGCGGAAGTCAGTCCGAGATGAGGCCCTCGCGCAGCTGGGCGAGGGTGCGGGTGAGGAGCCGCGAGACGTGCATCTGGGAGATGCCGACCTCCTCGCCGATCTGCGACTGCGTCATGTTGGCGAAGAAGCGGAGCATGATGATCTGCCGCTCCCTGGGCGGGAGTTTGGCGAGCAGCGGCTTGAGCGACTCGCGGTACTCGACGCCTTCGAGGGCCGTGTCCTCGTAGCCGAGGCGGTCCGCGAGGGAGCCCTCGCCGCCGTCGTCCTCGGGCGAGGGGGAGTCGAGCGAGGAGGCGGTGTAGGCGTTGCCGACGGCCAGACCGTCGACGACGTCCTCCTCCGACACCCCCAGCACGGCGGCGAGTTCGGGCACGGTGGGGGAGCGGTCGAGCTTCTGCGCGAGCTCGTCGCTGGCCTTGGTGAGGGCGAGCCGCAGCTCCTGGAGCCGGCGCGGGACGCGCACCGACCACGAGGTGTCGCGGAAGAAGCGCTTGATCTCGCCGACGACGGTCGGCATCGCGAACGTCGGGAACTCCACGCCCCGTTCGCAGTCGAAGCGGTCGATCGCCTTGATCAGACCGATGGTGCCGACCTGGACGATGTCCTCCATCGGCTCGTTGCGCGAGCGGAAGCGGGCCGCCGCGTACCGCACGAGCGGGAGGTTGAGCTCGATCAGGGTGTCGCGGACGTAGGTCCGCTCCGGGCTGTCGGCCGCGGCGCCCTCGGAGTCCAGGGCGCGCAGCCGCAGGAAGAGGGAGCGGGAGAGGGTGCGGGTGTCGAGGGCGCCCGGCGTGACCGGCAGCGGCGGCGGCGAGACCTCCGTGCTGTCGGTCGCGGTCGGCGCCGTCGTCTGCGCGGGCACGGGAACGGGCGTGAGCGTGAGCACCTTCGAGCTGCCCAGTTCTGTGGACATGCCACCCCCTTGAGGTCGCGGACGGTCGCGGTGGCCGCGACCATCTGAGGAACGCAGCCTCCACCTGAATACCGGCGGCGGGGCTGCGGCAAACTCGGTTCCAGCAGAATGTCACATGTCGGCAACACGCTGTAGTGACTTGTCGACACGGACAGCTGACATTTCCGCAGGAAACAAGGGGTGTACGGCATTTGGGGTGCCGGAGAACTGCTCCGAACCGGTCTACCCGTTCTGCTTACGCTTCGATCCTGTTTGCGGATCTCAGGCGGGCGAAGCTCCGGGCGAGGAGCCTTGACACGTGCATCTGGGAGACGCCCAGCTCCTGGCTGATCTGAGACTGGGTCAAGTTGCTGTAGTAGCGCAGCATCAGGATCCGCTGCTCCCGCTCGGGGAGCTGGACGAGCAGGTGGCGGACGAGGTCGCGGTGCTCGACCCCGGCCAGGGCCGGGTCCTCGTAGCCGAGCCGGTCGAGCAGTCCGGGCAGCCCGTCGCCCTCCTGCGCGGCCTCCAGGGAGGTGGCGTGGTACGAGCGGCCGGCCTCGATGCAGGCGAGCACCTCGTCCTCGCCGATGCGCAGCCGCTCGGCGATCTCGGCGGTCGTGGGGGAGCGGCCGTGCGCGGTTGTCAGGTCCTCGGTGGCGCCGTTCACCTGCACCCAGAGCTCGTGCAGCCGGCGGGGCACGTGGACGGTGCGGACGTTGTCCCGGAAGTACCGCTTGATCTCGCCGACGACGGTCGGCATGGCGAAGGTGGGGAACTGCACGCCCCGGTCGGGGTCGAAGCGGTCGATCGCGTTGATCAGGCCGATGGTGCCGACCTGGACGACGTCCTCCATGGGCTCGTTCCGGGAGCGGAAGCGGGCCGCCGCGTACCGCACGAGCGGCAGGTTGGCCTCGATGAGGGCCCCGCGCACCCGGTGGTGCTCGGCGCTGCCCGGTTCCAGGTTCTTGAGCTGTCCGAAGAGCACCTGCGTGAGGGCGCGGGTGTCGGCGCCGCGGGTGCTCTGGGGGCGGGCGCGGGGGGTCTCCGGTCCGCCGCCCGCTTCGTGCTGGGGCGGGACCTGAGGTGCTGTACTGGCCGGCACGTTCACGCCACCCCTTTGGCTGGTCTTGCTGGTCGACTGGGTCAACTACGGTCAACTCATCCATCAAAAGCGGTCATAGCATCACAAGACATGTCCACTGTGTGCAAGCACCGCAAAGTGACGTGTTGAGGGCATGTTGACGCAAAACGTGAGGTCACGCACGGAAAAGGCCCCCCGCCGCGACGGCAGGGGGCCTGGGGGTGAAGAGGGGACTAGAAGGAGTAGTCCGCGATCACCCAGGTCGCGAACTCGCGCCACTGCGCGACGCCCGCCTGGTGCGCGGGGTGGTCCAGGTAGCGCTGGAGCGCGTCCGTGTCCTCGACGGCCGAGTTGATGGCGAAGTCGTACGCGATCGGGCGGTCCGTGATGTTCCAGTCGCACTCCCAGAAGCGCAGCTCCGGGATCTGGCCGCCGAGGGCGCGGAACGCCTCGACGCCGGCGACCACGCGCGGCTCGTCGCGCGAGACGCCGTCGTTGAGCTTGAAGAGGACCAGATGGCGGATCACGGAGGGCTCCTAGTTGACGAGTTCGGTCATGAACTGGCCGACTCCCTGGGCGGCGCTGGAAATGCCCTCGAACCCTACCTGCACCAGGTCGGCCGCCCGGGCCGGGGAGGTGACGATCGTGTACAGCACAAAGACCACGACCGCGTACAGGACGATCTTCTTCGCCTGTGCCATCTGCCCAGCCCTCCCCTGTTCCCCCGCCGTACGACCGCGCCACTCTAACCGAGGCCTTATGGACCAAGGGCCCTGCGATCGGGGCCTTTCGCCGCCCCCCGGACGGGTGACGGGCGCGCAGTATGGAGGGCGAGCCCGGAGGATCTGGCAGGAATCCGAAGGACTCGAAGGAACCGGCCCGCACTGCGGGGTCCGCACCGCGTGCTTCCCCCCTGACCGCGGAGCAGGACTTGCCGGACCGGTTCTCGTCGGGGGGAGCGGCTTGTCCCCCCGATGCCGTTCCCCCCGTCCTCCTCGTCGAAGGCCCCGGCCGCGCCCCGCGCGGACCGGGGTTTCTCCGTAGGCGCCCTCGTACGCACGGGAGATGCGCACGGGAGACGAGCACGGGTGTCAGCGCGGGAGACGCACAGGGCGTGCGCGCGGGAGACGCACACGGGTGTGCGCAGGGGCGTGCGCGCGAAGATACGCCGAAGGGCCCGACGCTGATGCGTCGGGCCCTTCGATCGAAGCGGTAGCGGAGGGATTTGAACCCTCGGTGAGTTTCCCCACACTCGCTTTCGAGGCGAGCTCCTTCGGCCGCTCGGACACGCTACCGAGAGAGAGCTTAGCCCAAAGTGCGGCTGCGATGAAATCCGTATCCCGCCGCAGGTCAGCGGGTGCGGAAGAAGGCCGTCAACTGGGCGGCGCACTCCTCGCCGAGGACGCCCTGGATCACCTCGGGGCGGTGGTTCAGCCGGCGGTCCCGCACGAGGTCCCAGAGCGAACCGGTCGCCCCCGCCTTCTCGTCGAGCGCCCCGAACACCACCCGCTCGACGCGGGACTGGACGAGTGCGCCCGCGCACATCACGCACGGCTCCAGGGTCACGACCAGCGTGCACCCCGTCAGCCGCCACTCGCCGGTCACCCGGGCCGCCCGGCGCAGGGCGAGCACCTCGGCGTGCGCCGTGGGGTCGCCGGTGGCCTCCCGCTCGTTGTGCGCGCGGGCGATCACCGTGCCGTCGGGGCCGAGCACGACCGCCCCGACCGGTACGTCACCGGCCGGGGCGGCCGCGTCGGCCTCGGCGATGGCGAGCCGCATGGCGTCCCGCCAGGGGTCCCGGACGGGGTCCGGGGCGGACACGGAGGCGGGCCCGGCGTGCGGCGCGGGGCCGTCCGCCGGCGGGGGAACGGGTGCTGCGGGCGGCACTAGCGGACGGCCTCCAGGACCTCGGCGGCGCCCAGGGCGTCCGCGATCTCCGTGAGCGCGTCGCTGTCGAGGGCCAGCAGGTCCTCCGCCGACATGCCGAGGTCCGCCAGGATCAGCCGGTCGCCCACCGGGGCGGCCGGGACGGCCTCGGCGGCGACGGAGCCCGCCTCGTCGTCCTCCGCGTCGTCGTCGAGCGGCTCCCCGTCCTCGGTGCCGTCCAGGTCCAGCGTCTCCAGGTCGTCGACCAGGTCGTCCAGGTCGTCACCGAGGAGCTCCCGGGTGAGCATCTCCCCGTACGAGGAACGGGCGGCGGCGGCGCCGTCCGAGACGTAGATCCGAGGGTCTTCCTCACCCTCGATCCGGACGATCCCGAACCACGCGTCCTCCTGCTCGATGAACACGATCACCGTGTCGTCGTCCGAGGCCTCACGGGCCAGCTCGGCCAGATCCGACAGGGTCTCCACGTCGTCGAGCTCCGTGTCGCTCGCTTCCCACCCGTCTTCGGTGCGCGCGAGCAGTGCGGCGAAGTACACCTGACTCTCTCCCACTGATCAGAAGGTGTGACGTACCGGCGGCGCGCTCCTGAGCCCGCCCAATCGGCATCGTGACAGAAACGACGCCGTCAGGAGAGGTCTTCGGCTCTTGAGTCGTGCATCAGTCTGAACGACCCCGCGATCGGGCGGGCGCGCGACCCCGGCGCGCGCGGGGGGCGCACAGCGCCTCCCCCGGGCGGCACGGCCGGGGCGCTCACCAGCGGAAGGTGCGCATGCGCATCGCCTGGCGCATCCGCGCCGCGCGGGCGCGTCTCGGCTGCACGCGCTCGCGCAGCGCCTTGGCCTCGCCGAGCTCGCGGAGGAACTGCGCGCGGCGCCTGCGGCGCTCCGCGTCGGTCTCCGGTGCCGGCGTCCGGGCCGCCCCCTCGGCGGCTCCGTCGGCCGGTTCTTGCTGGTCGGGCATCTGCCACACCCCCCATCGCTGGGTCCGTGTGTCCCCACCTTCCCCCAGCGCGGTGGGTCGACGCCAGTGGCGGGCGGGCTACTGTTGAGTCATGCGTCTCCACGTCGTCGACCACCCTCTGGTCGCCCACAAGCTCACCACCCTGCGCGACAAGCGCACGGACTCCGCGACCTTCCGCCGTCTCGCCGACGAGCTGGTCACCCTGCTCGCCTACGAGGCGACCAGGGACGTGCGGACCGAGCAGGTCGACATCGAGACCCCCGTCACGCCCACGACCGGCGTCAAGCTGTCGTACCCGCGTCCGCTGGTGGTCCCGATCCTGCGCGCCGGGCTCGGCATGCTCGACGGCATGGTCCGGCTGCTCCCGACGGCCGAGGTCGGCTTCCTCGGCATGATCCGCAACGAGGAGACGCTGGAGGCGTCGACCTACGCGACGCGGATGCCGGAGGACCTCTCGGGCCGCCAGGTGTACGTCCTGGACCCGATGCTGGCGACCGGCGGCACGCTGGTCGCGGCGATCCAGGAGCTCATCAAGCGCGGCGCCGACGACGTGACCGCGGTCGTGCTCCTCGCCGCCCCGGAGGGCGTCGAGGTCATGGAGCGCGAGCTCGCGGGCACGCCGGTGACCGTCGTGACGGCCTCGGTCGACGAGCGGCTCAACGAGAACGGCTACATCGTCCCGGGCCTGGGCGACGCGGGCGACCGCATGTACGGCTCCGCCGAGTAGGACACCGAGCGCTTCCACGGGGCCGGACGGAACCGGCCCTGCGGGGCGTGATCCGGTCGTACGGGAGCTCCCGTACGACCGGGGGTCCCGGTCTTGCGGTACCTACCGGCCGTGCGAGACCCCCGGCCGAGCGGGACCTATCGGCCGCGCACGACCTACCGGCAGGGCTTCGCCGTGGGCGCCGGCTTGGCCAGGGCGACCAGGGCCGCGTCCGCCGTCGCCTTCGGGGACAGC
Source organism: Streptomyces sp. NPDC002232 (assembly GCF_042890295.1). Taxonomy (NCBI): domain Bacteria; kingdom Bacillati; phylum Actinomycetota; class Actinomycetes; order Kitasatosporales; family Streptomycetaceae; genus Streptomyces; species Streptomyces sp. NPDC002232. Next base: position 655,078 of record NZ_JBIARV010000006.1, read on the forward strand.
GTCTTGAAGGCGGTCCCGATGATCAGGTCCACGTCCGCCGTGCCCCGGGTGTCCGTCTTGGCCGTGGCGCCCGCGAGCTGGGTGCCGAGGACCGAGAAGGCGCCGCGCGTGGCCGCGGGCGCGCCGAGCAGCAGTCCGGCGCCCGGGACCTTCTTGTCGTAGGCGACGGGCGCGTTGCCGACCTTGCCGATCTTGAAGCCGCGCTTCTTGAGCTCGTCCGCGGTCGTCTTGGCGAGCCCGCTGCGCGCCGTCGCGTTGTAGACGTTGACCGTGATCTGCGCGGGTTTCGGAAGGGCGGCGGCGGCGGGCGTCGCGCTCGCCTTGGGCGCGGGTTTGCAGTCGGCCTGCTTCCCGGCCGTCGTCTTCGTCCCGTCGCCGGAGAACACGTCGACGAGCTGCAGCGTCCCCCAGCCGGCCGCGCCGAGCACGACCACGGCGGCGGCGGAGGCGAGGGCGATCCTGCGCCGGCGGTGGGGGCGACGCATGCGGGGGTAGACATCCCCCGTGATGCGGTACTTTCCGCCCATGCCGGGGGGAGTGAGCATGCTCATGAACGCAGCGTAATGCCGCCCGTCGGCGATGCCTACTTGATGATCATGTGATCGCGTCCGGATGGGCGCGAACTGACCCCGAAAGGGTCAGTGGGGAAGCCGCGGAGCCGCCCGGCCGAGCTCAGTCGAGTTCCAGGACGCGGGCGTGCAGCACCTGGCGCTGCTGGAGCGCCGCGCGGACGGCGCGGTGCAGTCCGTCCTCCAGGTAGAGGTCGCCCTGCCACTTCACGACGTGCGCGAAGAGGTCGCCGTAGAAGGTGGAGTCCTCGGCGAGCAGGGTCTCCAGGTCCAGCTGGCCCTTGGTGGTCACCAGCTGGTCGAGGCGCACCGGGCGCGGGGCGACGTCCGCCCACTGGCGGGTGCTTTCCCGGCCGTGGTCGGGATACGGCTTTCCGTTTCCGATGCGCTTGAAGATCACACGGAAAGCCTACCGGGCCAGCGGCTCCCGGCGCAGCCACGCGAGGGCAGTGGGATGCTGGTGCAAACCGTGGCAAAACCGGAATTGGGGTGCCGTCATGAGCGTCAGCGAGCAGCCGCCCTCGTCCCACGACGGGCCGCCCGCCCCCCTCGCGGGGCCCGCCGCCGAGATCGCCGCCGGGTACGCCTTCGACGGACCGGCACTCGAACTGGGGGCTCTGCTCTGGGACGGCACATGTCACCCGGACGCGCGCATCCGCGTCCCGCTGCCCGTCCTCAACCGCCACGGCCTGGTCGCGGGGGCCACCGGCACCGGCAAGACGAAGACGCTCCAGCTGATCGCCGAGCAGCTGTCGGCGAACGGGGTGCCGGTCTTCCTCGCCGACATCAAGGGCGACGTCTCCGGGATCTCGGCCCCGGGCGCGGACGGCGAGAAGGTGCGCGAGCGGGCCGGACAGGTGGGGCAGGAGTGGCGGGCGAGCGGCTTCCCCTGCGAGTTCTACGGGCTGGGGGGCATCGGCCCCGGCGTCCCGGTGCGGGCGACGGTGACCAGCTTCGGTCCGGTCCTGCTGTCCAAGGTGCTCCAGCTCAACCAGACGCAGGAGCAGTCGCTCGGCCTGATCTTCCACTACGCCGACACCAAGGGCCTGGAGCTGGTCGACCTCAAGGACCTGCGGGCGGTGGTCGCGTTCCTGGTCTCGGACACCGGGAAGGCCGAGCTCAAGGGCATCGGCGGGCTCTCGACGGTGACGGCCGGGGTGATCCTGCGGGCGATCACGGCCTTCGAGCAGCAGGGCGCCTCGGGGTTCTTCGGCGAGCCGGAGTTCGACACGTCCGAGTTCCTCCGGACGGCGCCGGACGGGCGGGGGACGGTCTCGGTCCTGGAGCTGCCGGCCGTGCAGGACAAGCCGCAGCTCTTCTCGACCTTCCTGATGTGGATGCTGGCGGACCTCTTCCACGACCTGCCCGAGGTGGGCGACCTGGACCGGCCGAAGCTGGTCTTCTTCTTCGACGAGGCGCACCTGCTGTTCAAGGGGGCGTCGAAGCCGTTCCTGGAGTCGATCACGCAGACGGTGCGGCTGATCCGGTCGAAGGGGGTCGGGATCTTCTTCGTGACGCAGACCCCGAAGGACGTCCCGCCGGACGTGCTCGGGCAGCTCGGCAACCGGGTGCAGCACGCGCTGCGCGCCTTCACCCCCGACGACGCGAAGGCCCTGAAGGCGACGGTGCGGACCTTCCCGAACTCGCCGTACGACCTGGAGGAGGTGCTCACCGGCCTCGGTACGGGCGAGGCGGTGATCACCGTACTGAGCGAGAAGGGCGCCCCGACGCCGGTGGCGGCGACCCGGCTGCGGGCCCCCGAGTCGCTGATGGGCCCGGTCGACGCGGCGGCCCTGGACGCGGCCGTGCGGGCCTCGCCGCTGTACGGGCGGTACGCGGAGGCGGTGGACCGGGAGTCGGCGTACGAGAAGCTGACCGCCGAGCAGCGGGCGGCCGAGGCGGCGGCGCTGGACGCGGCGGCCGCCGAGCAGGCGGCGAAGGAGGCGAAGGCGGCGGAGAAACCCGCGAAGGGCGGAGCGAGGGCTCCGAAGGAGGAGCCCTCGCTCGCCGAACAGGTGGTGGGCAGCGGGATGTTCACGTCCCTGGCCCGGTCGATCGGCACCCAGCTGGGCCGGGAGATCAGCCGCTCGCTCTTCGGCACGGCCCGCCGGAGGCGCTGACTCGGGCGGGTCGTCACGCTCCCGTCTGCCCCCCGACGCCTGGCACGCCCTAGGAGCTGACCTCGTCGTGGTCGCCGTGCAGGCCGCCGCCGCTGCCCGCGTCACCGGTGGTCGGGGTGGAGACGACCGGCTTGCGCAGGGAGGAGATGTCGTGGGCGTAGGTGCCCACGGCGTGGGCGATGACGTCGATGTTGACGTCGAAGGCCTTCATGTCGATGTTGCGCAGGTCGTCGCCCTTGGCGTGGTAGTTCACGTCGTACGCGACGCCCGCCGTGCCGCCGAACTTCGCGGCCTGGGCCGCCGTCTTGATGCCCTCGGCGCCGGTGAAGGTGCCGCCGGAGGGGATGCCGACCGCGATGAACGGGCCGTAGTCGGAGCGGCCGGTGAAGTCGGTGCCCTCGTGCGGGATGCCGCGCCCGTCCAGGTAGTCGGTGATGCCGCGCTCCAGCTGGGCGGAGCCCTCGGGGCCCGCGCCGGCGCCGACGCCGTCCGAGTTGTCGCCGTCGTAGACGAACAGGCCGTAGTTCGGCGAGGCGATCATGTCGAAGTTCAGGTAGAGCTTGATCTCCTTCTTGCCGAGCTCGCTGAGCGTGTCGACGTAGTGCTCGGAGCCGAGCAGGCCGACCTCCTCCGCGGACCACCAGGCGAAGCGGACCTTGTTGGTGACCTTCTCCTTCGACTTGGCGAGCTCCAGGGCGGTCTGGAGGAGACCGGCCGAGCCGGAGCCGTTGTCGTTGATGCCGGGGCCCGCGGTGACGGAGTCGAGGTGCGAGCCGAGCACCACGGTGTTGGCGGCGTTGCCGCCGCGGGTCTCCGCGATGACGTTGTTGGTGACGCGCTTCTCCTGGAGCTGGCGGATCTCGAAGGAGAGCGAGACCGGGCCCTTGGCGAGGTCGGCGGCGAGCTGGGTGCCCTCGGCCAGGCTGATGCCGCCGGTGGGGATCTTGCCGGAGGCGGGGTCGCCGAGGGTGCCGGAGAGGGCGCCGTCGACGTTGTTGTAGACGATCGCCCCGGCGGCGCCGGCCGCGGCGGCGTTCTGCGCCTTGATCGCGAAGGAGCAGACGCCGCGCTTGATCAGCGCGATCTTCCCGGTGAAGGCGCCGGTGGCGAAGTCGCCCGGCTCGCAGCCGGTGGAGCCGTCGGCGTCGACGGGCACGGCCGCGAGCTCGGCGGTGATGCCGCCGACCGGGGTGGACTTCGTGTACGTCATGGCCTTGATGTCGAGCGCGCGGGGGGCGGGCGCGACGACGGAGGCCTTCTCGGCGAGCGTCTGGGTGTAGATGAAGTCGAACTGCTGGTACCGGACGTCGTATCCGGCCTTCTTGAGCTGCGTGTAGACGTACGCGGCCGAGGCGTCGTGGCCGAGCGTGCCGGCCGCGCGGTTGCCCCCGGCCGAGTCGGCTATCGCCTGGAACTTCTGCAGGTGCTTGTAGGCGTCCTGGGCGGTGGTTTCGCGGACCAGCTTCTTCGCCAGCCTGGCGGCATCGCGGGCGGGTGCGGCCGAGGGGTCCTGTCCCGCGGTGGCGGGGGAGGCAAGGACCAGCGGGGTGGCGAGGGCGGCGGCGGCGAGGATGGCCGCGGCCCGGCGCTGGGATGCGTTCACAGAAGTCCTTCCCGGTACGGACGAGGTTGAGGGGAAGTTAGCGAGGTCGGGGGCATTCTGTGAACAGATCGGCCCGAATTCCTGTCAGGTCGCACAGGAATGAAATGTGGAATTCTCAATTCCCTTTCGGTCCGCCGTCTTTCGCCGCCTTTGCCGCCTTCGCCGCGGCCTTCATCTCCTGCTTGTGCGCGCGCACCTTCGCGAGCGACTCCGGCCCGGTGATGTCGGCCGCGGAGCGGTGGCAGTCCTCCTCGCCGTAGAGCCCGGCCGCCTGCCGCCAGCCCGACGGCCGCACCCCGTACTGCTTGCCGAGCAGGGCCAGGAAGATCTGCGCCTTCTGCTTCCCGAAGCCGGGCAGCGCCTGGAGCCGCGCGAGCAGCTCCTTCCCGGTCGCCGCGTCCGCCCAGACCGCCTCGGCGTCGCCCCCGTACTCGTCCACGAGGAACTGGCACAGCTGCTGGATCCGGTGCGCCATCGAGCCCGGGTACCGGTGCACCGCGGGCTTCTCGGAGAGCAGCGCGGCGAACTCCTCGGGATCCCGGGAGGCGATCTCGTGCGCGTCGAGGTCGTCGTGGCCCATCCGGGTCGCGACCGTGTACGGGCCGGAGAACGCCCACTCCATCGGGACCTGCTGGTCGAGGAGCATGCCGACGAGTGCGGCGAGCGGGGACCGGCCGAGGAGCGCGTCGGCCTCCGGCTGCTGGGCGAGGTGGATCTCTGGGCTCATGGATCGATCATCACGCGCGCGCGTGATGCCCGCCCGATGAGTTCACCCACCGGACGGGCCCGGGACGCGGCCGGGCCGCCGGTCGCGCCCAGGTCAGGCCCCGGCCGGGCCGCCGGTCAGGTCGCCGTCGGGCCCGGGACGGGGCGCGTGCCGGTCTTCGCGAAGCGGTCGAGGGCCACCTGGATCAGGTCGCCCGTCTCCGTGCCGCCCAGGTGCCCGGCCCGCTCCACCACGTGCAGCTCGGCGTCCGGCCAGGCGCGGGCCAGCTCCCAGGCGGTGGTGAGCGGTCCGCCCATGTCGAGCCGGCCGTGGATCAGGACCCCGGGGATGCCGGCGAGCCGGTGCGCGTCGCGGATCAGCGCGCCCTCCTCCAGGAAGGCGCCGTGCGCGAAGTAGTGCGAGCAGATCCGGACGAAGCCGAGCCGGGCGTCGTCGACGCGGTCGGTGTACGGGGTGCCCATGCCCTCCAGGGACAGCACCGCGTCCTCCCAGGCGCACCAGTCGGCCGCCGCCCGCTCCCGGACGGCCCGGTCGGGGTGGTTCATCCGGGCGGCGTACTCCCCGACGGGGTCCGCGGCGTGCCCCGCGCCCGCGAGGAAGCGCTCGTGGGCCTCGGGGAAGAAGCGGCCGACGCCCCCGTACAGCCAGGCGGTCTCCGAGCGGCGGGTGGTCGTGACCGAGGCGATCACGACCTCTGACACGCGCGCGGGGTGCGCCTCGGCGTAGGCCAGGATCAGCGTGGCCCCCCAGGAACCGCCGTACAGCAGCCACTGCTCGATCCCGAGGTGCTCGCGCAGCCGCTCCATGTCGGCCACCAGGTGCGCCGTGGTGTTCACGGACAGGTCGGCGGCGGGGTCGCTCGCGTGCGGGGTGGACCGGCCGCAGCCGCGCTGGTCGAAGAGGACGACCCGGTACGCCTCCGGGTCGAACCGCCGCCGGCCGCCCGGGGACGAGCCGGACCCGGGCCCGCCGTGCACGACGACCGCGGGCTTGCCGTCCGGGTTCCCCGACACCTCCCAGTGGACGAGGTTGCCGTCGCCCACGTCGAGCAGGCCCTGTTCGTACGGTGCTGTCTCCGGGTGCATCCGCCCGACGCTACTGGCCGCGCCGCCGCTACGGCGCCCCGTTTTCCCGCACCCGTACGGCGGGGTCCTCGCACCACGCCAGGAGCGAGGGCCACTCCCCGTACCCCGAGTCGGGGTTGAGGTGCTCGCCGTCCGGTACGCGGTCCAGGTCGAGGCCGAGCGGGATGCCGTAGTGCAGGTCGGCGCCCTCGGGGCAGTACGGGTCCCCCTCCCCGTACACGAGGCGCGCCGCGAGTCCCGGCTCCGTGAGGTCGAGGCCGTCGGCGAAGGCGGCGATCTCGGGGATGGAGGCGGTGACGCCGGGGGACGGCGGGGCGACCAGGAGGACCCGGTCGGCGTCCGGCCGCCGCTGCCCGGCGCGCAGCCACAGCAGCACCGACAGGCTGTGCGCGAGGACCACGAACTCGCCCTCGGCCGGGCGCTTCCCGTGCTGCTCCAGGGCGTCGAGCCACGCGTCGAGGACCGGCGCGTCCGGCGAGGGCAGCTGGGGGTAGCGGACCTCGTGGCCGCGCTCGCGCAGCCGGTCCGCGAGCCAGTGCTGCCAGTGGGCGGGCGGGCGGTGGTTCTGGAAGCCGTGGAGGATCAGATAGGTGGTCATGGCGTGATCCTGCGACGGCGGGCGACGGCCGGTCCACCAGCGTCCGAGGAGCGGTCGGCGCGTCCCCGGGCGGCCGGGCCTCAGGCCCGCAGGGTCAGCAGCTCCCGCACCCCGGCCTTGAGCCGGTCGGCCGACAGCTCCTGCTCCACGGTCAGGTGGTGCATCACGTCGGGCGAGAAGGGCGCGAGCGCCAGGTGCGCGAGGAGCGTGCTGTCGCTGCCCGGTCTGAGCTGTCCGATGAGCAGGGCCACGTGCGTGTGCATGACCCGGTAGGCGCCGCTGTGGTAGCGGGCGCGGGGCGCGGCGGAGTGCGCCGCGAGCAGCAGGGCGCGCTGCGCCCCGACCCGGTCGACGAGGGCGTCGAGGAAGGCGTCGAGCCGCTCGGCGGCGGGGGCGCCGGGGCCCAGCGGGGGCGGACCGCTCATGTAGGCCTCCTGGAACCGGCGCTCGCGGTCGTCGAGGAGCGCCCACAGGAGCTGGGAGACGTCGCCGAAGCGGCGGTAGACCGTGCCGACGCCGATGCCGCTGGCATGGGCGACCTGGTTCATGGTGACCGCCTCGGGGCCCTCCTCGGCGACGATCCGGGCGGCCGCGTCGAGGATCCTGCGCCGGTTGCGGGCCGCGTCGGCGCGCTCGGGCGCGGGGGCGTCGACGGTCGGGAGCAGGTTGAGCACCGGCGCCGCCGTCCTGTGTCCGGCCTGCGGGTTCTCCGCGCTCATGTGTCGACTCCTGTTCGCCCGGCCCCGTTCCCCCGTCGGTCCTTTTCTGGTGCGAGCATACCTGTTCCCCTTGCGAACCGGATAGCAATCCGCTTAACTCGGAGCCGTGAAAGCGGAAAGTGATCCGCTTCACTCGTCCGAGCCCGGCTGAGGAGAGTTCACCATGTCCGTCAAGGTCGCCGTCATCTACTACTCGGCCACGGGATCCGTGCACCAGCTCGCCCAGGCCGTCGCCGAGGGCGCCGAGAAGGCCGGCGCCGAGGTGCGCGTGCGCCGCGTCCCCGAGCTCGCCCCGGACGCCGCCATCGACGCGAACCCGGCCTGGCGCGCCCACGTGGACGCCACCGGTGACGTGGAGGTCGCCACCCTCGACGACCTGGAGTGGGCGGACGCGTACGCGCTCGGCTCCCCGACCCGCTTCGGCAACGTGGCCGCGCAGCTGAAGCAGTACGTCGACACGACGGGCGGGCTCTGGCAGCGGGGCGTCATGGCGGACAAGCCGGCGACCGCCTTCACCAGCGCCCACAACCTCCACGGCGGCAACGAGTCGACGCTGCTGGCGCTCTACAACACCTTCCACCACTGGGGCTCGGTCATCGTGTCGCCCGGCTTCACGGACCCGGCGGTGTACGCGGCCGGCGGCAACCCGTACGGCACCGCCCACCCGGGCGCCAACGGCGCCCCGGGCGAGGAGGTCCTCCAGGCCGCCCGCTACCAGGGGCAGCGCCTGACCCGCATCGCGAAGCGGCTGAAGGGCCTGGCGGACGACTGACGGCGGGAAGGGAGCACCCCGGGGGGTGCTCCCTTCTTGCGTACCGTCCTACGCGAGCGACAGGAAGAGCTTCTCCAGGCGGGCCCGCATCGCCTCGGGGTCCTCGCCGTTCTTCCGTCCGCTCTCGATGTCGGTCAGACACTGCTGGAGCCCGGTCGCGATGATCGCGAAACCGGCCCGGTCGAGGGCCCGCGAGGCGGCGGCCAGCTGGGTGACGACCTCCTCGCAGTCGCGCCCCTCCTCGATCATCCGGATCACCCCGGAGATCTGGCCCTGGGCCCGGCGCAGCCGGTTCAGGACCGACTTGAGCTCGGCGCCCGCGAGATCGAGTTCCACTGCCACTCCTCCACAGATACCCCAGGGGGTAATTTACTCCCCGACGCGGGGTTCCGTCGAAGACCAAGGATGACACCTGCCGCGCAGACCGGCGGCGAAGCAAGATCCACAGCACGACGACCCGAGCCCCCGACCGACGGGACGGGGGCCCATGGGGGCGAGGCGAGGACGCAGCGGCTCACTCGGTCCCGGAGGACTCGGCGGCGGAGCGCGGCCGAGGCGCCCGTCGCTGCTCGAACTGGCCCAGGTGCGTGACCACTGAGCCGTAGAAGCGGTCGACCGCCTCGTCGATGCTGCGGATGAAGCCCGACTCCGTGCTGCCCCGGCTGCTGCCCATGCCCTTGAAGAGGGACAGCCGGAATCCGGTGATGACCGCACTGTCCTTGGGCAGCAGGTCGCCGGGCTCGGGGCGCAGGCGCTCCAGGGTCCCCCGCGGCCCGTTCCGGCCCTCGATCAGGGTTTCCACATGCAGGTCGGCGGGAGCGTCCTCCAGGACCCGGAGGAGCCGCTTGGCCACGGAGAGCGGGTAGGCGCCGTCCGGGGCGGGCACGTCGATGGACGTCCTGATCTTCCCGGTGCGCAGGTCCGCGGTGATCGACAGGATGCTGTGGGCGCCGTCGACGCGCAGCTCCGCGGAGAGCTTCCCCTCTTCGCAGAGCCGGTCGGCCAGGGCCGTGCGCCGGGATTTGGGATCGCTTCCGCGCCGGGCCCGCTGCACCGGCAGGGTCTTCTGTCCGAGCTCGCCGCCCAGCCGCAGACACACCTGACGGATCAGCCGCTCCCAGCTCTCCACGACCTCCACGGCGCGGGGGTCGCCCTGGCACAGGGTCTCCGTGTCGATCCCGTTGCGCACGGGGACCCAGGACGGCCCCATGTTCTGGAAGCCGTGACAGCCGGAGTTGTCGTGCTGGAGGTAGTGGAGCAGCTCCTGGAGGAGCCAGGCGTGAGCGGCGTTGCCCACTCCTTCGTGCCGGATCAGCATCTGGGCCTGGTGGGCCACCTCGGCCCAGGACAGGTGCCAGAGCGAGACCTTGTGCTTGCGCCGGCCGTCCGTCTTGACCTCGACGAGCGGACTGCCCTCCAGGGCCACGTCGTTGGACAGGGTGATGACCGCTTCGTACCCGCGTCTCGCGGCGATGTCCATGTAGTTCTGGACCTGCTCAGACTTCAGCGGATTGCCGTTGGTCTTGGTCTCGACGAGCGCCGTCCAGAGCTTCCCGGCGCGCTCCGTCCTGATGACGCCGTCGGGACGCTTCGGGCTGTCCCCGTGCGGGAGCGACACCTCGGTGAAGGTCTGCATGCGGCCCGCGGGCGCGCCGAATCCGGCGGTGAGGCGCCGGCCGAACTCCGGGACCTCGGCCATCACCGAGAGCAGCACCGAGGTCGCGCGCACCTCGCGTTCCCGGTCGCTCTTGAACGAGGGGACGGGGAAGAGGCGCGCGGGCTTCCAGGTGTCGTTCTCGGCCAAGGACTTCTTCGCGGCCTTCGGAAGCGTGACCTTCTTCTTCGCTGTCCTGGTGCCGCGGCGCCGACCGGGTTCGGGCGCGGCGGGAGCCGGGGCCGTGCGGTCCGCGCCGGGCTGCGCCGGGATCGGCACCGGGCCCGCGGCCTGCGGCGCGGGTGCGCCACCGTGCCCAGCGGAGGCGACGGGCTCGGCCGGGGGAAGGCCCGAGGCGGCGCCGTCCGTGGCGCCGCCCGCCGCCTGCTCCCCGGCGGGTGCCTTGGCGAACGGGTCGTCCCGGACCTCGTGCTGCGCCTCGGGCTCGTACTCGGCCTCGGTCTCGTCCCCCTCGTCGACGGCGATGCCGAAGTCGGTGGCGAGTCCCGCGAGTCCCGTCTCGTACCCCTGCCCGACGGCACGGAACTTCCACTCGTCGTTCCGCCGGTAGAGCTCGCCGAAGATGAAGGCCGTCTCGATCGTGGCGTCCTCGATGGAGAAGCCGAGCAGCGCCTCGCCGGACCGGTCGCTGACCGTCATCCGCAGGTCGTCCAGATCTCCGAAGCGGGCGCCGCCGTACTGGCTGGCCGCCACCACGATGGTGGCGACGTCCTCGGGGATCGCCGTGAGGTCCAGGCTGATCCGGTCCTCGCTGCCGCTCTCCGTCGGGACCTTGCCGAGCAGCTGGACGCTGCCGTCCTCGGCGGCGGGCTGGTTGTAGAAGTAGAAGTCGCCGTCGCCGCGCACTTTGCCGCCGCTGTCGACCAGCAGCACCGAGACGTCCGCGTCGCCGTCACCCGTCGCACTGCTCCAGCTCAGACCGACGACGACCGCGCCGGTGTCTTCGCTGAGGGTGGCCAGCCCGATGTTGGCCCCCTTGGACATCTCGTGCATGTGTCCCCCCGGACCCTCGCGATGTGATCTGCGCCCCAAGGGGGAACGGTAGCGTCCGCAACCGGAGGTCGGGGAGGAAATGTGAAATCCGGACGAATGCCGGGAGTCGAAGCCCCGGACGCCCCGAGGGCGTGACCGGGACTTCGCACCCTGGGCCGGTCAGTCCTGACGCGGACCCGTCTCGTCGATCGGGCGGATGACCACCGGGTGGTCCGGGGAGCCGGGCGGGACCGGGCAGCGGGCGACCTGGGCGGCGATCTCCGTGACGCGGTCCAGGGAGGCGCAGTCGAGGACCCAGTAGCCGGCGAGGACCTCCTTCGTCTCGGCGTACGGGCCGTCCGTGACGAGCGGCTCGCCCTGGGCGTCCACCCTGACGAAGCGCGTCGTGGACGGGGCGGCGAGGCCCTGGGCGTCGAGCATCTCGCCGCGCGCCGCCAGCTCCTTGTTGATCGACTCCATGTGGTCGAACATCGCCTGGACCTGCGCCTTGTCCCAGGCGGGGCTCTGTGCCGAGCCGCGGCCCGCCATCGCCTCGTAGTCGGCCTGCGACCCCTGCACCATCACCAGGTACTTCATGGCGTCCTCCTCACTCGTTCCCTGCGGTTACTGCCTCTCGCAGCACAGTCGGAGCCGGGTCGCCGTTCTCGACACCGCGCGGACGGGCACCGTAAAACCGGGAGAAATCACTCGACCGCCCGATGATGCCCAGGTGAACGCATTCACCTTCTCCGCCGCCTTCATCGCCTTCTTCTCCGTCGTCGGCCCCCCGAAGGTGCTCCTCGCCTTCGGCGGCCTCGCCCAGGCCCACGACCACCGCCAGCTGCGGAACATCGCGCTGATCTCCTCCGGCGCGGCCGTCCTCGTCGGCCTCCTCACCGGCACCACGGCACCCTGGCTGCTCGACGTCTTCCACATCAGCACGCCCGCCCTCCAGCTCGCGGGCGGCTTCATCTTCTTCATCTACGCCGTCGGTCTCGTCCTCGGCCTCCACCTCGGCTCCGACACCGCCCAGGACGACGCCCCCGACCTGGTCAGCGGGGTCCGCGAGCTGCTCATGCCGTACATCGTGAGCCCGCTCGCCATGACCGCCGTGCTCATCGAGGCCTCCCAGCGGGACTCCTTCAGCTGGCGCTCCACGGTGGTCGGCGCCTACGTGGCCGTCATCGCCCTCGACCTGGTCTGCGTCCTGCTCCTCGCCCCGATCCTGCACCGCACCCACCACGCCACGATCGAGCTCCTCGGCCGTCTGCTCGGTCTGCTGCTCGCCGCCGTCGGCGTCGACCTCGTCCTCGACGGCCTCTACGACCTGGGCGTCACCGGGCTGGAGAACCGCTATTGAGGGGGGGGAGGCCGGGCGGGCCCGACAGGGGTCCGGCGGGCGCGTCACCCCGCTCCGTCGTGCACACCATCGCGCTCCGTCAGGTCCCTCACCCGACGGCGCCGAGCTCCCGCTCCAGCGGCGTCCGGAAGCGGGGTGTCACCCGTACGTCTCCCAGCCACGCCGTCAGCCGCTCCGCCTCCGTCCCGATCGCCCGCCGCGCCTCCGCTCCCACGTCGTCGAGCAGCCGGTGGGCGATCCCGCCGTCCGCGCGCTGCGCCCAGCCGCCCACGATCCGGCCGTTCCACCACACCGACGGCCCGATGTTCCCGCTGCGGTCGTACAGCGCCGCCCGATGGGCCGGATCCAGATACCAGTCACGGCCCCGCCACCCCATCGCCGTCGGGTCGAGCGCGGGCAGCAGCGCCGCCCACGGCTCCGGCTCCGGTACGGGCCCGAGGTCGTCCGGCAGGACGAAACCCGTCACCGCGTCCCTCGCCCCGCCGTCGCCCGTGCCCCCGTCCACCGTCACCGGCACCGCCCCGACCTCCGCGAGCGCCCCGCGCACGTCCGTGACCTTCCACCCCGTCCACCACGTCAGGTCCGCCTCGGTCGCGGGCCCGCACGCCCCGAGCCACCGCCCCAGCAGCTCCGCCCGCGCCCCGGCCGGATCCACCGCAGGGCGCGCCTCGCCCGGCGCCCACCGGAAGCGGCTCGACGTCCACGTCCCCTGCGGCCGGCCCCGCACGATCCGGCCCTCCATACCGAGCACCCGCAGCACCCGGCTCGCGACCGACTGCACGCCCTCCTGGCGCGTGCCCGGCCCGTACACGTACTCCGACCTCAGCCTCGGTACGGCCGCGCCGAGTTCGGTCCCCGTCGCCTCCCCCCGTACCGCCAGCTCGGCGAGGACGAGCCGCTCGGTCTCCGCCAGCCACTCCGCGTCGAAGTCGCTGCCGGCCGCCAGGTGCTTGAGGAGCGTGCTCCGCTCGCGGACCGCGGCCGGTGCGCCCGTCGAGGCCCGCACGGCCGGGGCGAGCGAGGACGGGAAGACGAAGACCGTGTGCCGCATCCCGTGCATCCGCACCAGCGCCCCGTCCTCGTACAGCGCCCGCTCCACCGCCTCGACCGGCTCGACGTCCCCGGTCAGCCGGGCCGCCACCGCGAGGAACACGCTCGCCGGATCCGTCCCGTGCAGCGCCACGAGCGCGTCCCCGACCTCCGCCGCCGACCCCGCCCGCGCGCCGCCCGCCAGCAGGTGCCGCACCCCGAGCCGCGCCCGGCGCTCCGCCGCGTCGATGAACCTCGTGTCTCCCATGCTCCCCATGATGGGTTCAGGCGGCGGCCGTGGCGGGGAGTTCCGCCGACCCGCGGGCCGAGGAGCCGAGGAAGGCCGTCACCGTCTCCACGAACTCGTCCTCCTTCTCGAAGAACAGCACGTGCCCGGCGTCGATCTCGGCGTACGCGCTGCCGCCGATCGCCGCGTGCAGTTCCCTGCTGTTCTCCACCGGCACCGTCGCGTCCCGCGTCGCGCCCACCACCAGCGTCCGGGCCGTGATCCGGGGCAGCAGCGCCCGGATGTCGACCGCCAGGTCCAGCGCCACGTGCCGCAGGGTGCCCGGCGTGGGCGGCATGTTCGGGATGAGCGCCTCGACGCCCTCGCGGCCGATCGCGTTCAGGAAGCCGCGGCTGAACCCGGTCATCGTCACGCTCCGGCCGAAGCCCGCCGGGTCGAACTCGCCCAGCCGCCGCCACAGCGTGAACAGGTTCCGCATGTACTCGTCCCCGTCGGTGTACGCCCACCCCGCCACCAGCACCAGCCGCGCGACCAGGTCCGGGCGCAGGGCGGCGACGGCCGCGGAGACCGGGGCGCCCATCGAGAAGCCGAGCAGGTCCACCGGGCCGAGGCCCGCGTCCTCGATCACCGCGACGACCTGCGCGGCGAGCGTCTCGACGGTCAGCGCCCCGCCGTCGTCGACGGTCCGGTCGGCACCGGACAGGTCCAGCGTGATCACCCGGCGGTCGCCGGTGAAACGGGGCGCGGTCTGCCCCCAGTTGATGACGGCGCCGCCCGATCCGGTGCCGTGGACGAGGAGGAGCGCGGGACCGGTGCCCGAGCCCTCGACGTCGTAGTGGACGCGGGCGGTGCCGACGGTGACGGTGGCCATGATCTGCTCCGGGGAGTCGAGGGGGTGAGGCCCACCGGAGGTCCGCCCGGGATCCCGATGGGCCCCCGCCGGAGCGCTGCGCGCATCCGGCGGAAGTCCACCGGAGTTCCCCGCGGAACCGTTCGGTGGCTGACACCGAGGACTCTGCCGACCGCCGCAGGCCGGCGGGAGAGCCCTCCCGAGCCTGGGATCGCCGATCCCTGGATACGGCGTCCCGCGACCGGCACCATGATCGGCATGACGATCGACCGCCGTGAACTCGCCGACTTCCTGCGCCGCTCCCGCGAGCGGGTCCGCCCCCAGGACGCGGGCCTCCCGGCCGGACCCCGCCGCCGCACCCCCGGACTGCGCCGCGAGGAGGTCGCCCAGCTCGCCGGGATGTCCGCCGACTACTACATCCGCCTGGAGCAGGCCCGCGGCCCGCAGCCCTCCCCGCAGATGCTCGCCGCGCTCGCCCGCGCCCTGCGCCTGGACACCGACGGCCGCGACCACCTGCACCTCCTCGCCGGCCACCGGCCGCCCGCCGGCACCACGGCCGGCGACCACGTCGCGCCCGGCCTGCTCCACCTGCTCGACCAGCTGGACACGACCCCCGCGCAGGTCCTGAGCGACCTCGGGGACGTCCTCGCGCAGAACGCGATGGCGCGGTCCCTGCTGGGCGGGGTGTGCACGGTGTCGGAGCACGGGCGGAACGTGGCCTGGCGCTGGTTCTCCGACCCGGACGCCCGCACGGCGTACCCGGCCGAGGAGCACGCGTACTACAGCCGGCTGCACGTCGCCGACCTGCGCGCGGCCGTCGGCCGCCGCTCCGGCGACCCCGCCGCCACCCGGCTGGTGGAGCGGCTGCGCGGGGCGAGCGAGGAGTTCACCGAGCTGTGGGAGCGGCACGAGGTGGCGGTCCGCAGGCACAGCCGGATGCGGGTCGCGCACCCGCTGATCGGCGCGGTGGACCTGGACTGCCAGGTGCTGCTCGCCCCGGAGGGCGACCAGCGGCTCGTCCTCCTCACCCCGCCGCCGGGTACGGACGCGGGGGAGCGCCTGGCGCTGCTCCGGGTGGTGGGCACGGAACAGTTCACCCTGGCTCCGTGACCCACCGGCCCGAGGTCCTTGCGCCCGTGTCCCGCCCGGCAGCGGCTCACCGGACCGGGGTTCTCCCGCCCGAGCCCCGCCCGGCAGCGGCTCACCGGCCCGGGTCCTCCCCGAAGCGCCCCCGTCGCCCCCGTCGCCCCCGTGGCCCCAGTCGCCCCCGGCTCACCCGGCCGCGCGCTCGCCCAACGGCCGCCGTCGCAGGGACGGGTCGGTGAGGACCGGCGACCGCCAGGCCCCGTCCGGCTGGTAGAGGTTGGTCCCCGGCGGCACGATCGCGTCGATCCGGTCGAGGGCCTCGTCGGTGAGGACGACCGGGGCGCCCTTGAGCAGCCCCTCCAGCTGCTCCATGGTCCGGGGGCCGATGATGACGGACGTCACGGCCGGGTGCGCGGCGGCGAAGGCGATGGCCAGCTCGGGCAGGGAGCAGCCGATCTCGTCGGCGAGCGCGACGAACTCCTCGACGGCGTCGAGCTTGGCGGCGTTCACCGGCAGGGAGGGGTCGAAGCGGTGCGGGGTGAGCGCGGGCCGCCCGCTGGTCAGGTCGATCGCCCGGTCCTTGCGGTACCTGCCGGTGAGGAAGCCGGACGCGAGCGGGCTCCAGGTCAGCACGCCCATGCCGTACTTCTGGGCGGTGGGCAGCACGTTCGTCTCGATGCCGCGCGCGAGGAGCGAGTACGGCGGCTGCTCGGAGCGGAAGCGGCGCAGCCCGCGCCGCTCGGCGACGGCGTGCGCCTCGGCGATGTCCTCGGCGGGGAAGGTGGAGCAGCCGAAGGCGCGGATCTTCCCCTGGGAGACGAGGTCGCCGAGGACGTCGAGGGTCTCCTCGATGTCGGTCCGGTGGTCGGGCCGGTGCACCTGGTAGAGGTCGATCCAGTCCGTGCCGAGCCGCTTGAGGCTGTTCTCGACGGCGAGCGTGATCCAACGCCGTGAGCTGCCGCCCCGGTTGGGGCCCTCGCCGCCGACCGGGAAGTACACCTTGGTGGCGAGCACGGTCGCCTCGCGGCGCCGCGGGTCGCGCAGCGCCTTGCCGACGATCTCCTCGGACTCGCCGGCCGAGTACATGTCGGCGGTGTCGACGAAGTTGATGCCCTGGTCGAGGGCGGCGTGGATGATGCGGACGGAATCCTGATGGTCCGGATTGCCGACCGCCCCGAACATCATGGTGCCGAGGCAGTAGGTGCTGACGTCGATCCCGGTCCCGCCGAGTATCCGATAGCGCATGCGCGCACTCTAGGAACTGGAGTGCACTCCAGCGCAAGACCTTTCAGAGATCGGTACGGCGGACGAAGTCGAGGATCGCGGCGACCAGCGCGCCGGGCCGCTCCAGGTGCGCGTCGTGCCCGGTGCCGGGCAGGCTGAGGCCGTGGAGGCCGGGGCGCAGCCGGACCATCTCGGCGTACTCGCCGCCGCCGATGATCCCGTCCTGCCCGAGGACGGCGAGGGCGGGGCAGTCGACGGCCGTCCACTCCGCCCAGAAGGCCCGGCGGGAGTTCTCGGCGAGGGAGCGTTCCATCACGTCGGGGTCGAAGCGCGGCCGGAGTCCGCCGTCACCCGCCTCCAGGCCGTCGGCCCAGCCCTCCCCGACGACCGGTTTCCCGTCCCCGAGGTACGCGACGGCCGCCTCCCGCGAGGGGAAGGGCACCGGCCAGGCCCGCAGCCAGTCCCCGATCCGCTCGGCCGTGCCGGGCTCGGCGCCGCCGGGCCCGGCTTCGACGAGGACGAGCCCGCGCGGCAGGGCGGGGCGGGCGGCGGCGGTGAGGAGCGCGGTGTGTCCGCCGAGCGACTGGCCGACCAGCAGGGGCCGTACGAGGCCTAGTTCCGCGACGAGGGCGAGGACGTCGGCGACGTACGCGGCGCGGGAGACGTCCTCCGGGTGCCGGTCGCTGGCGCCGTGCCCGCGCTGGTCGAGGGCGACGACCCGGTGCCCGGCCTCCCGGAGCAGCGGGGCGAGGGCGTCCCATTCCCCGCAGTGCCCGGCGAGCCCGTGGAGGAGGAGCGTGTCGGGCCCGGAGCCGCCCCAGTCGCGGCAGGACAGCCGTACGCCGTCCCGGACGAGGGTCCGCTCGGTCCAGCCGTCGGTGGAGGAAGAGGTCACGCGCCCATCCTCCCTCAGGGATGCAGCAGTTGATCGGCGACGGCGGTGCGGGCGTAGAGGACGGAGCGGCCGCTGCGGTGGGCGGTGACGAGGCCGGCGTTGCGCAGCGCGATGAGGTGCTGGGAGACGCCGGCGGCGGACATGCCGCAGTGCGTGGCGAGCTGGGTGGTGGAGGCGGGGGTGTCGAGCTCGGTGAGGAGCAGGGTGCGGGAGCGGCCGAGGACGGCGGCGACGGCGTCCGTGGCGTCGGTGGTACGGGGCTCCCAGACGCTCCCGAAACCACGGGCAGGGTAGGCGAGTTGGGGCGGATCGGGGTGGACGGAGCGGGTGAGGACCTGGGGCCAGGCGAAGACCGAGGGGACGAGGAGCAGTCCGGAGCCGGCCTGGTCGCGGGTGAGCGCGCAGTGGCGCCGTACGAGACGCAGGGTCCCGTCGTCCCACCGTACGGTCTCGTGGAGTTCGCCCAGGACCCGTGCCGAGCCGTGCTCGGCGACCTGCCGGGCCCGGTGGAAGACGTCGGCCTCCAGGACCTTCTGGATGCGGGCCCAGTAAGGGGCGAGGGCGAGTTCCCAGTACGTCCCGATCTCGTCGGCGATCTTGGGGAGGACGGCCGCGGGGTCCTCGCGCAGCGGCCGGAGCCGGGCCGCGTCGACGCCCTCGCGCTCCAGGGAGTCGAGGTCGTCGCGCACGTCGGCGGCGGGCGCGGCGCGTACGGCGTCGAGCTCGGCGCCGAGGGTGGGGAAGGGCCCGGCGGGGGTGGGGTTCAGGAAGTCGGCGAGGTAGCCGCGGGCGGGGATCAGCGCGGCGAGCCAGCCGCGGTCCAGTCCGGCGCGGAGGATCCGGGGCCGCACCTGGGCGGCCCAGCGCCCGTGCGGGGCGGAGTCGGGGTGGTGGGCGACGATCCGGTAGCTGGTGACGACCTCCCACATGGGGGAGACCGCGAAACGGGTCTGGGCGAGATCGGCGGCGGAGAAACTGAGCCCGGCTTCCATGCGTCGCACGTCCTGGAGTAGGCGAAGGGGCAAATGGATTCGTCCTGAGCTTAATCATTGGATGGGCGGGGGTGGTGAAAAGCAAGCTCCCCCCATGCCTTCCTCCAGCAGCACGACCCCCTCCGCGTTCCGCGGCCTTCCGTCCGTGGTCTGGACGGTCTTCGCGGGAACGATCGTCAACCGACTCGGCTACCTCGTCACGCCGTTCCTGGTCTTCTTCCTCGCCTCGCGGGGCGTGACCGGCGCGGAGACCTCGTACGTGCTCGGCGCCCTCGGCGCGGGCAACCTGATCGGCCCCGCCGTGGGCGGCGTCCTCGCCGACCGCCTCGGCCGCCGCCCCACCATGCTGATCGGCCTGATCGGCGCGGCGGCGGCGCAGGGCGCCCTCTTCCTGGCGCCGGGGGTGTGGACGATGGCGGCGGCGGCGCTGCTGATCAGCGCGGCCGGCAGCACGGTCTCCCCGGCGGCGTACGCCCTGCTGGCCGACGCCGTCGACGGCGAGGGGCGGCGGCGCGCGTACGCCCTCTTCGGCTGGGGCGTGAACATCGGCACGGCGGTGGCGGGCGTCCTCGGCGGCTACCTGGCGGCCCAGGGCTACTGGCTCCTCTTCGCGGTCGACGCGGGCTCGATGCTGCTGTACGCGCTGGTGGTGGCGGTCCGCCTGAAGGAACCGGAGCGCGCGGCGGCCCCGGACCGGCGGGAGGACGGCGCCGGCTACGGGGTGGTGGCGCGGGACCGCCTGGCACTGCTGCTGCTCCCGCTCTTCGGCGTGCAGCTCTTCGTGTACTCGCTGACCGAGGTGGCCCTCCCACTCGCGGTCCGCGACAGCGGCCTCTCGCCGGCCGTGTACGGGGCGATGGCGGCCGTCAACGCGGTCGTGGTGGTCGCCCTCCAGCCCTTCGCGACGGCCCGGCTGGCGCGGTTCCCGCAGCTCGTGGTGCAGAGCGCCGGCAGCGTGCTGATCGCGCTGGGCGTCGCGCTGACCGGCCTGGCCGACGGTGTGGCCGGGTACACGGTGTCGGTGGTGGTCTGGTCGCTCGGCGAGGTGGTGGTCGCGGGCATCGCGGCCGGCGTCTTCGCCGACCTGGCCCCGGCCCACGCCCGCGGCCGCTACCAGGGCGCCTTCAGCTGGACCTGGGGCCTGGCCCGCTTCGGAGCGCTGACGCTCGGCGTGACGGCGTACACGACGCTCGGCCCGGGAGCCCTGTGGTGGACGGCCCTGCTGGCGGGAACGGCGGCGGCGGCGACCACGCTGGCCCTGAGGACCCGCGTGGAGCGCCGCACGACGCACGAACTGGCGGCCTGAGGCTCAGTCCCGGCGGATGTGCTCGGGATCGACGTGCCGCCGCACCATGGGGACGGAGGCGAGGGCGGCGGCGAGCATGACCCCCAGCGCACAGGCGAACAGCAGGGGCAGCCCCTCCCAGTCCCAGTGCACGGCGCCGCCCCCGGTGATGAGGTAACTGGACTCGGCGAGCCACCCGGCCACGACGGCACCCCCGAGCCCCACGGCCAACGGCAGCAGCACCTGCACGACCTGCACGACCCGCAAGGTCGAGGCCCGAGCCCCCAACAACACGAGCGCGGCGACCTGCCCCCGCCGCTCCATGGCCCGATCGGCCACGGACACGACGAACGCGGACACCCCGATGACGAGCCCGAGCACCATCCCGACGACGAGCAGACTCCGGATGACGGTCAACTGCGCGAGCGAGTCGATGACGATCCCGACGGGCTCGACGGAAGCGGTGGGAGCCACCCCACCGATCCCATCGAGCACGGATCGGACGGTGGCGGGATCGGCCCGACTGACCAGCGTGAGCGTCCCGTCCGCGTCGGCCAGGCCGGGGGGGAGGAGGGAGGGGGGGACGAGGAGAGCGCCCGTATGGAAGACGGAGGGCTGGTACGCGGACATGTCGATCCAGTCCTGCGGCACTGTGAGCGTGACCTTCTGCCCGTCTCCCTTCTCGAACGGAAAGCGCTCACCAGGTTGGGGATCGTCCGGGAAGGAAGCACCGCTGTCCCGAAGTTGCATGATCTTGTCGTCCACGCACCTCTTTGCATTCCGCGTGGCGGCGATCAGCTGCGGACAGGTGGCGACCACCAGGTCGAGACGCCTGGGCATGTCCTCGTCCAGGTCGTACCACGATCCGTACGTGACGATCTGCATGCGCACGCCGGGGACGTCCAGCAGAGCCTTTCGCTGTTGCGCATCCAGATCCCCCAACTTGATGTCGTACTCCTGAATGGGGGTCGTGCGTCGGCTGACCTGGTCCAGCTCGACCAGTACCCCCTGCGTCAGCGAGGCCCCGAACACCAGTAGTACGAGTCCAGTGACGACTCGCAATGAGGCGCCTGGATCCACCTCTGTACGCCGCATCGCCAACGCCATGGGCAACGACTTTGCCGTGCCGGCCAACCGCCGCGCGAACCAGGCGGTGATCGGCGCCAGTCCGAAGAAGAGCCCGGCACCCGTCAACAGCACCGCTCCCGGTACCAGTACGGCACTTGCTGACCCGCCTGACGGGTCTCGTCCCAAGAGACTGAGCGCGCAGTAGCCCCCGATGACACCGATTCCGGGGATGAGCAGCAACGTCCCCCACTTCTTGGGCGGCTTGCGTTCCCCGGTGCGCCGCACGTTGATGGGCGACAGCGCGGCCTGCCGGGCGCTGAACTGTCCGACGATCCACGCGAGTGCCGGGCATCCCAACAGGCAGACTGCCAGCGTTGTCGCCTCAGGCCGCCCGTCCACGGGATACCAGTGCAGCCCAGGTAATCCGACATGCGCCGCGACTTCATTGGCACCGAGGTAGCCCACGAGGCCGAGCAGAGCGCCGAGCGTCGCCGCGGCCACGCTTTCCCCGGCGTTGACTCTCAAGGTGTCCTTCACGCTGAGCCCGACGAGGCGCAGGGCGGCGAGCCGGCGGGAACGGGATTCCCCCGAGAGCCTCGCGCACACGGAAAGGAAAATGACGAGCGGGAGCAGCACGATGCATCCGAGCGTGAACCGCAGAATGTCGAGGGTCGACGGGTCGATGACCTCTTCGCTCGTGTAGGCGGCGCCGAAGTGGCTGAGAGATCTCGCTTCGGGAAGCGAAGCAGGTGTGGTACCGACGTAGGCATAAAGCTCGTCGGGGCCTCCCAGACCCTCGGGTGCGATCGTCCCCGTCACACGACCGGGCACCAGCCCTGCGGCCCGAGGGTTGGATGCGAGAAGTTGGGCCAATTTCGGCGAGACGATTGCTTTGCCGGCGGGAGGAAGCTCCCTGACGCCCGGTGCGCTCGGTGCCCGTCCGGGGCCTGTGCGGGCGACGAAGACCCGTCGCAATGGCTGTGAGCCGTAGGGGTCCAGAAACTCTTGGTAGACGAAATTGCCGCCGTCGCCAGGAATCGCTGCGCGGGCCGCTGTCCGAGCATCATGCGCAGCGAGGATGGTGGGGATCGTGAGTACCGCTGCAAGGCAGGCCACGCCGAGTGCCGAGCCGAGTGCCATAAGGAGAAAACGGACTCGCCCTCTTCGGCCGCTGCCCCAGAGTAAGCGGAATCCCAGCAGGAACGGGCTCACACTGATACCCGTTCGGTCAGAAAACCGTCAGACATCGTGTACTGCGTGTCGGCCTTGGCTGCGACATCTGAATCGTGCGTAACGATGACCACAGCTGTCTTCTGTCGGCGCGCCAACTGAAGGAACTCGTCAAGCACAGCGCTTGCGTTGGCGCTGTCGAGCGCCCCGGTCGGTTCATCCGCGAACACCACATCCGGCCGGTGGACCAGAGCTCGCGCGACCGCCACACGCTGGCTCTGGCCCCCCGACAGCTTCGATGTTCTGCGCCGCAGCAGATCCGCCATGCCCAGCCGCTTCAGAATCTGGGCAGCCATGGCGTGGGCATGGGTCTTGCTGATGCCGGCAAGCCGTAGAGGCAGCGCCGCGTTCTCCTCGACGGTCAGCTCCGGCAGGAGCTCCCCGTACTGGAAGACGAAGCCCAGGCGCGTTCGGCGCAGTGCGCTCAGCTCTCCGTCAGGAAGGCACGAGAGCTGCAGTCCGTCGAAGGTCACCCTGCCGCTCGAAGGCGGCAGGACTCCCGCGAGGCAGTACAGCAGGGACGACTTGCCTGACCCGCTGCTGCCCATGATGGCGGCCACTTCGCCGCGCTTGAGCGTGAAATCGGCACCGAAGACAGCCTGCTGGGTGCCGTAGAAGAGATCCACGCCCTCGGCGCGGAGAATGACGTCCATTGTGGTGCGCACTCTCTGTGGGGTGGGAGCCGCTGGGTAGCGGCTCCCACGTATGTCACCGCTTAGCGCCGAAACTTCCGAAGGTCCGAGCAGTTGTCCGGGCGCAGTGACCCACGGTCGCGGCAGAGCTGGATCTCTGCGTGATTGGTCTCAAGGACCGCACCGTCGTAGATCGTCTCGTCGATGTCGACGGTCTTCCTCTGGGTGCCCTTGACGCGAACCCAGCCGTAACCCTCCACCTTTGCGCGGAGGTACACGTTGTGTCCGTCCCCAGGGTCAGCATCGGCCAGACGCCCGCGCACGTGGAATCCGCCGTGGTGCTGGAACTTGGGCTCCCACTTGTACCAACCGCGGAATTCGGCCCCCGCGGTGGACATGTTCAGTTCGTGACCCCAAGATGCGGCCGAGGCCACCCCCATCCCCCCGAAGAACAACCCCGCCGCTACCGCGACTGCCGCCAACTTCCGCATGAATAACCCCTGGTTGAAGTGAATGTGCCGACTGGTCATCACAGAAAGTATCGGCTTCGCTACACCGCGGTGGCAGCAGGAACGTCCCTCCGTCAAATCACCCCCCTATCCAGTGAACGCCCCCCTCTGAGCCCCCGATCAGCCCTGCGGGCCACATTCGAGGAGCGGGCTTGCCGGTGCGGCGGGCATTGGCATGCGGCGTTCGCGCAGATGGTGTGCGGGCGAATCCGGGGCGGTGCCACAGCCTGCCGGGGGTGCGCGCCGGCGGCAGGCCTGCGGTGGGGGTCGCCGCCGGGGAGATCGTGCGCGAGCTCGACCCCACGCGGAACCAGGCCAAGGGGGGAGCCCGCGCTGGCATGGCCGTCGACGAGGGGCGTCTTGAGAGAGCGGAGCGCCGACGAGTGTGGCAACCGGCTCGGCCCCCGGAAGGGCCGGTCGTACGCCTTGCGCTGCTCTATGCGGCGGGACATCGACGAGTCCGTGCCCGCCGACTGCTCCGCGGGTCGCGAGTGGGGCCTCGATTACCGCCTCCCCACCGTCGGCCGGCGGGTAGGGCGCACGGCAAACGTCGAAGGGCCCCACCGCGAACGGTGGGGCCTCCGGCGCACTGGACAAACACCAGGACAACGCGTCGTACTCGCGAAGGCTTCCACGTCTCTTTGATGGGGGGCCTAGGGGGCTCCGTGCCATGGATCCATAGAGATGGGTCGGGAGGATCACACGGGTTATTCAGAGGTGCGGAAGAGAGACTGAGAGTCGCTGTCGAGCGCACCAGTTGCTGCATCAGTCCGCTGTACAGCCTTCGCGGATTCCAGCGCGTAGGCGAGGTTTTTGCGGCTGATCAGAGTGTGCGGGTGGGTGTCGCCCAGTACGTCCACGTACTGGGCGAGGGTGGTCTCGTACAGGGGGATCGCCCGCTTCAGGTCTCCGGCCGACTGATAGGCGTAGGCGAGGTTGTTGCGGCTGTTCAGGGTGTCGGGGTGGGTGTCGCCCAGTACTTCCGTGTACTGGGCGAGGGTGGTCTCGTAGAGGGGGATCGCCCGCTCCAGGTCCCCTGCCGCTCGGTAGGTGTAGGCGAGGTTGTGGCGGCTGGTCAGGGTGTGCGGGTGGGTGTCGCCCAGTACTTCCACGTACTGGGCGAGGGTGGTCTCGTACAGAGGGATCGCCCGCTCCAGGTCTCCGGCCGACTGGTAGGCGCCGGCGAGGCTGTGGCGGCTGTTCAGGGTGTCGGGGTGGGTGTCGCCCAGTACTTCCACGTGTTGGGCAAGGGTGGTCTCGTAGAGGGGGATCGCCTGCTCTAGGTCCCCTGCCGCTCGGTAGGCGCCGGCGAGGCTGTGGCGGCTGTTCAGGGTGTCGGGGTGGGTATCACCCAGCACCTCGAGCCGCTGGGCGAGGGTGGTCTCGTACAGGGGGATCGTCCGCTCCAGGTCTCCGGCCGACTGGTAGGCGCCGGCGAGGTTGTGGCGGCTGCTCAGGGTGTCGGGGTGGGTATCACCCAGCACCTCGAGCCGCTGGGCGAGGGTGGTCTCGAACAGGGGGATCGCCCGCTCCAGGTCCCCTGCCGACTGGTAGGCGCCGGCAAGGTTGTTGCGGCTGCTCACCGTGTCGGGGTGGGTATCACCCAGCACCTCTAGGTACTGGGCGAGGGTGGTCTCGTACAGGGGGATCGCCCGTTCCAGGTCCCCTGCCGCTCGGTAGGCGCCGGCGAGGTTGTTGCGGCTGGCCAGGGTGTCGGGGTGGGTCTCGCCCAGCACTTCGAGCCGCTGGGCGAGGGTGGTCTTGTACAGGGGGATCGCCCGTTCCAGGTCCCCTGCCGCTCGGTAGGCGTAGGCGAGGTTGTTGCGGCTGTTCAGGGTGTCGGGGTGGGTGTCGCCCAGCACTTCCACGTACTGGGCGAGGGTGGTCTCGTACAGGGGGAGTGCCCGTGCCAGATCCCCTGCCGCTCGGTAGGCGTAGGCGAGGTTGTTGCGGCTCCCCAGGGTGTGCGGGTGGGCGTCGCCCAGCACCTCGAGCCGCTGGGCGAGGGTGGTCTCGTACAGAGGGATCGCCCGCCCCAGGCGTCCGGCCGATTCGTAGGCGCCGGCGAGGTTGTTGCGGCTGGTCAGGGTGTCGGGGTGGGTGTCGCCCAGTACTTCCGCGCAATGGGCGAGGGCTTGTTCGCGGAGGTTGATGGTGTGGGCGTCGCGGCCTTGCCGGTGCAGGTACTGGGCTGCCCGCTCATAGGTGTCGGCGGTTTCGGCGGATGCCGTGGCATTGAGTGGTGTGGTGTCGGCCAAGGCATGGACGTGGGGGAGGAGGCGCTCCCAGCGGGTGGTTTCGTCGGGCTGGGAGCCAGCGGGCGGAAGGGCTCGGCGGACGGCCCGTTCGGCCTCTGCCCGGCCGAGGGCCTGCGGGTCTCGGTTGCGCAGGACGGTCTGTACGAGGCGGTGGACGCTGACGCCCTCGCGGTCGGGGGTGAAAGCGACCATGTTGTAGGCGTGGAGTTCCCCCAGGGCGTTGGCGAGAGCGAGGGGATGCGGGGCGAGGGGGGCCAGGAGGGTGCGGGGGATGCCGTCGGGGGCGAGCCAGGCCATGGCGTGCAGGAGGGTGACGGCCAGGGGGTCGCGCGCGGTGAGGGCGGTGAGGGTGTGGTCCCAGATCCGGGCGATCGTGCGTTCCGGACTCGGGGCGTCGCGGTTGTCGTCGAGGACGAGCGCGAGAGAGCGGCGGTAGGTGTCGAGGTCGATGCCGGTGCGGTAGGCGTACGCGCCGGCCTGTTCCAGGGCCAGCGGCAGGCATCCCAGGTCTTCGGCGAGCTGCCGCGCCGCCTCGCGCTGTTCCGCTGTGGCCGTCTGGCCGGGGAAGGCGAGGGAGCACAGCAGGCCGGTCGCCTCGTCAGGGGGGAGGGTGCCCAGGGGCATGACGGGGGCCAGGGCGTGCCAGCCGGTGGCTCTGCGGCTGGTGGCCAGGTGGTGTCCGCCGGAGAGGGTGCCCAGGTAGGGGCGCAGATGGGACGGGTCTTCGACGTTGTCGAAGACGAGCAGCCAGCCCGGGTGCGCCTGGAGCCAGGCGATCGCCCACGCCGCCCGCTCTTCCGGCCCGCACCCGCGCGCCCACTGCGGACACAGCTGCTCCGTGATCCGGCCCAGACCGGACACGATCGTCTCCGGCGACTCCGCGGAGACCCACCACACGAGCGTGTAGGAGTCGCGGTAGTGGTGGGCGTAGTGCAGGGCGAGCGCGCTCTTGCCCACCCCGCCCAACCCGCTGATCGCGCGTGCCGACGTCCGCCGCGGCTGCACCACCGCCGCCGCGCCCTCGCCCGTGAGCATCCGCCGCAACGACGTCAGCTCCTCCTCACGGCCGACGAACACCCCTGACGCGGACTCCGGAAGGAACCCGGCCCCTGTGGGCACCTCGACGGTTCGCGCCCAGTGCGCGGCCTGTTCCGGCAGCACCGTCACCTGGGCGTGGTCTCCGCTGAGCGCGACCTGGACCGACTCGGCGCCGATCGGCCGGTCGCCCGACACGTTCACCCGCGCCGACTCCCCCGGCGCCGGCACGCTCACGACCGCGGCGGGTGGATCGTGGTGTGGTCGCCGGTCGCGGCGAGGCCGATGTGCTGGGCGCCGATCGCCCGCGTCCCGGACACGTTCACCGTCACGCCGCCCCGCTCCGGCAGCAGCGCCGCCAACTCGCGCACGAGCTCGGCGTCCTCCCGCAGAGCCCGCTTGATCTGCCGGCGCAGTGCCGCCGCCGCATCCGCGTCCTCCGGCTCCTCGGCGGCCTCCCGCACCGCCGCTTCCAGCGCCGCCCGCTCCTCCCCGTCACGGCGGCGCCACACCAGCTCGAGAATCCGCCGACCCATACCGGCGGTCCCCTCCACCGCGGCATCAACCGCCGCGTCCTGGGCCCGCACCAGCACGGCCGTCCCGTACGCGCTCACGGCCGCCGTCAGATACGGCCCCGCCTGCTCCACCAACTCCACGATCTCCGCACTCACAGCGGCCCCCAGTCCTGTCCGGCGCCCGGCACCGTCACGGACGTCAAGGCTAGAAGAACGCGGCATTCTGCGACTGAGGAACGGCGTAACCCTCGCGGGGAGATCCCGCCGCACCCCTCGACGGATGAGCCGCCGGCTCTCCCGACGCACTCTCGGCGGATGGGCCGCCGGCTCGCCACCTCCACGTGGCTCGCGTACCGCCACCAGAAGACACAGGGAGCCGAGAAACGTCGAAGGGCCCCACCGCGAACGGTGGGGCCCTTCGACAACGTGCCCGGTGAGGCACTGGCGGAGGATACGAGATTCGAACTCGTGAGGGGTTGCCCCCAACACGCTTTCCAAGCGTGCGCCCTAGGCCTCTAGGCGAATCCTCCGCCGCAAACAATACAAGACGTTGAGGGGTGCTCGCGAACGTGATCGGCGACGAGTTCCTCGAGGGGGGTCCGGCTGTCGTGCGGGGGTCGGGGCGGTCTCGGGATCGGGTACTCTGGGCGGAGCCCCTCACGCGGTGCTATCTGACTGAACTCCCCCAGGGCCGGAAGGCAGCAAGGGTAGGTCGGCTCTGGCAGGTGCGTGGGGGGCGCTTGCGTTCCCGGGGCGGTCGGTCCCCGGCGCCTCGTTTTCCCGGGTTGTCGGTGGGCGCCTATAACCTCGTATACGTGTCGTCTCTCGCGCTGTACCGCCGCTATCGCCCCGAGTCCTTCGCCGAGGTCATCGGGCAGGAGCATGTCACCGACCCGTTGCAGCAGGCCCTGCGGAACAACCGGGTCAATCACGCGTACCTGTTCAGCGGGCCCCGCGGATGCGGCAAGACGACCAGCGCGCGCATCCTCGCCCGGTGTCTGAACTGTGAGCAGGGGCCCACGCCGACGCCCTGCGGCGCATGCCAGTCCTGCCTCGACCTCGCGCGGAACGGCCCCGGGTCCATCGACGTCATCGAGATCGACGCCGCTTCGCACGGTGGTGTGGACGACGCCCGTGACCTGCGGGAGAAGGCCTTCTTCGGGCCCGCGTCCAGCCGCTACAAGATCTACATCATCGACGAGGCCCACATGGTCACCTCGGCGGGCTTCAACGCCCTGCTGAAGGTGGTCGAGGAGCCGCCGGAGCACCTCAAGTTCATCTTCGCCACGACCGAGCCCGAGAAGGTCATCGGGACCATCCGCTCCCGGACCCACCACTACCCCTTCCGGCTGGTGCCGCCGGGGACGCTGCGGGAGTACCTCGGCGAGGTCTGCGGGCGCGAGGGCATTCCGGTCGCGGACGGCGTGCTGCCGCTGGTCGTCCGCGCCGGCGCCGGTTCCGTGCGTGACTCGATGTCCGTGATGGACCAGCTGCTCGCCGGCGCCGCCGACGACGGTGTGACGTACGCCATGGCGACCTCTCTTCTCGGCTACACGGACGGGTCCCTGCTCGACTCCGTCGTCGACGCCTTCGCGGCCGGCGACGGCGCCGCCGCGTTCGAGGTCGTCGACCGTGTCATCGAGGGCGGGAACGACCCCCGCCGGTTCGTCGCGGATCTCCTGGAGCGGCTGCGGGACCTCGTGATCCTCGCCGCCGTTCCCGACGCCGCCGAGAAGGGCCTCATCGACGCCCCCGTCGACGTCATCGAGCGGATGCAGGCGCAGGCGTCCGTGTTCGGGGCCGCCGAGCTCAGCCGGGCCGCCGATCTCGTGAACACCGGTCTGACGGAGATGCGCGGGGCCACCTCGCCCCGGCTCCAGCTGGAGCTGATCTGCGCGCGCGTGCTGCTGCCCGCCGCCTTCGACGACGAGCGTTCCCTCCAGGCACGCCTCGACCGGCTGGAGCGCGGCGCGGCCGCCGCGCCCGCCCCCGTGTTCACT
Organism: Streptomyces sp. NPDC002232; assembly: GCF_042890295.1. Classification (NCBI taxonomy): domain Bacteria; kingdom Bacillati; phylum Actinomycetota; class Actinomycetes; order Kitasatosporales; family Streptomycetaceae; genus Streptomyces; species Streptomyces sp. NPDC002232. The sequence goes on from NZ_JBIARV010000006.1 coordinate 684,133, forward strand.
CCCGGGCCCCCGGCGCCCGCCCTCGGGTACGTGCCCGGGCCCGACGCCCACACCCCGATGGCGCCGCCCCCGCCCGCCCAGGCCCCTGTCCAGCAGCCGGCGCCCGTCCAGCAGCCCGCCGCCCCCGCCCCGGCTCCCGCCCCCGCGCAGGAGCAGCAGGGCCCCCGGCCCGGTGCCTGGCCCGGTGCCGCCACCCCCGGCGGCGGTGCCCCCGGTGCCTGGCCCGGCGCGTCCGCGGCGCCCGCCGCCCCGGCCCCCGCGCCCGTACAGGCGCAGCCCGCGCCGCAGGCACCCGCGCCCGCGTCCGGCGGCGGGGACACGGCCCAGGTGCGGAACCTGTGGCCGCAGATCCTCGACGCCGTGAAGAACCGGCGCCGCTTCACCTGGATCCTGCTCAGCCAGAACGCCCAGGTGGCCGGGTTCGACGGCACGACGCTCCAGCTCGGCTTCCTCAACGCCGGTGCCCGCGACAACTTCGCGAGCAGCGGCAGCGAGGAGGTCCTCAAGCAGGCCCTCGCCGAGCAGTTCAACGTGAACTGGAAGATCGAGGCGATCATCGATCCCTCCGGTGGCGCCTCGCCCCCGCCCGCCGCAGGCGGCTTCGGCGGCGGATCCGGCGGTGGCTTCGGAGGCGGTGGCGGCTTCGGCGGAGGAAGCGGCGGTGGCGGCGGCCGCCCCGCCGCCCCGGCTCCCGCGCCCTCCTTCCAGCAGGCCCCGCCGCCCGCACCCGCACCGGCTCAGTCGGCCCCGGCCTTCCAGCAGGCCCCGCCGCCCGCTCCCGCGCCCGCGTACACGCCGCCGGCGCCGCAGCCGGTGGCGCCCGAGGACGACGTGCCCGAGGAGGACGATCCGGACCTCGTCGACTCCGCCCTCTCCGGGCACGACCTGATCGTGCGCGAGCTGGGAGCCACGGTTGTGGAGGAATACACGAACGAGTAGGGACGTCTCGCTCGGTGGCCCGCACAAGGGGCATCCCGCGCCGCGGGCTACCCTGGCAGGCGTGAAGGTCCTCGTCATCGGCGGCGGCGCCCGCGAACACGCCCTGTGCCGCTCTCTCTCCCTCGATCCCGACGTCACCGCTCTGCACTGCGCGCCCGGCAACGCCGGAATCGCGGAGGTCGCCGAGCTGCACCCCGTCGACCAGCTGGACGGCGCGGCCGTCGCCGCGCTCGCCACCGAGCTCGGCGCCGAACTGGTCGTCGTCGGCCCGGAGGCCCCGCTCGTCGCCGGTGTCGCCGACGCCGTCCGCGCGGCCGGCATCCCCGTCTTCGGCCCGTCGCGCGAGGCGGCGCAGCTGGAGGGGTCCAAGGCCTTCGCCAAGGACGTCATGGCCGGCGCCGGGGTCCCGACCGCCCGCAGCTACGTCTGCACGACCCCGGCCGAGATCGACGAGGCGCTCGACGCCTTCGGCGCTCCCTACGTGGTGAAGGACGACGGCCTGGCCGCCGGCAAGGGCGTCGTCGTCACCGACGACCTCGAGCGGGCCCGGGCGCACGCGCTGGCCTGCGACCGGGTGGTCATCGAGGAGTACCTCGACGGCCCCGAGGTCTCCCTCTTCGCGATCACCGACGGCACGACCGTCCTCCCGCTGAAGCCCGCCCAGGACTTCAAGCGCGCCCTGGACGGCGACGAGGGTCCGAACACCGGTGGCATGGGCGCCTACTCGCCGCTGCCCTGGGCCGACCCGAAGCTGGTCGAGGAGGTCCTGGAGACCGTCCTCCAGCCGACGGTCGACGAGCTGCGCCGCCGCGGCACGCCCTTCTCCGGTCTGCTGTACGCGGGTCTGGCGATCACCGGCCGGGGTGTGCGGGTCATCGAGTTCAACGCGCGCTTCGGCGACCCGGAGACCCAGGTCGTGCTGGCCCGGCTGAAGACCCCGCTCGCGGGCGTCCTGCTGAACTCCGCCAACGGGACGCTGGACGACCAGGCGCCGCTGAGCTGGAGCGACGAGGCCGCCGTCACCGTGGTCGTGGCCTCCCACAACTACCCGGAGACCCCGCGCACGGGTGACCCGATCGAGGGCCTGGACGAGGTCGCCGAGAAGGACGCCCCGCACGCGTACGTGCTCCACGCCGGGACGAAGCGGGACGGCGACGCGGTCGTCAGCGCCGGCGGCCGGGTCCTCTCGGTCACCGCCACCGGAACGGACCTGGCGCAGGCCCGCGAGCGCGCGTACGCGGCGGTCGGCCGCATCCGCCTTGACGGTGCGCAGCACCGCACGGACATCGCGAGGAAGGCCGCCGAGGCCTGATATCGCTCCGTTTCTCCTGAATTCTCGTGATTCCTCTTGTGGCCGTGTGGTGCGGAAGCCGTGAACCACACGGCCACAAGTACGCCATCACCTTTACCCAAAGCCATTCCATCGAGTGACGGCTCGGCCATACGGATGACTCCCGCCAACGCCCCAACTAGGGTGCGGCGAAGGCATTCCGGCACTTGGCCCACCGGCATTGCGATGTCAGTGACGGGTGCCACAGTGGGGGAGTGAGCAACACCGCCACAGGCAGTCCCGTCGAGGACAGGAGGGGGTGATGAACGGCGTGTCCGGTACCGGTTCCGTTGTCGGCGAGGAGTGGGGTGCGCGCGCCGCGCGCTCCCGTGCCCTCGCCGTCCTCCGCGTCCGTGGCAGGGCACTGGGCCTCGCGGTGCTGCCCGCGGCGGTCGCCGTCGTCCTCCACGCGGGCGGGCTCACCGGCCACTTCACCGGAGCCGCCTGGGACGCGGCCCGCTGGGTCGTGACCGTCCTCGCCGTGGTCGTCCTCCTCGCCGCCGCGGCCGTCGCCCTCGTCGTGGCGCGGGCCCGTCCGGCGGCCACCCCGACGGTGGCGCTCGCCGAGACCGCCGCCCCCGATCTCTACCGGCTCGTCCGTGACCTGGCCGACCGGCTCGGCGTCCCGCCGCCCGCCGCGATAGCCCTCACTCCGGACTGCGACAGCTGGCTGGAGGACCGCACGCACCGGGCGCACCGCCTCCACCGCACGACCGGCGGCGACGGCGCCCCGGTCCTGGTCATAGGCTCGCCGTTCCTGTGGTGGATGCGCGTCGGCGAGCTGCGGGCGGTCCTCGCCCCGGTCGTCGCCGGTACGGGACCGGCCGCCCACCCCGACATAGCCGCGGCCCGCCGCTTCATCCGCGGTCTGGACGCCGCGGTGGCCGTGCCCGGGGACTCCGGTCTCGACCCGCTCCGCCGCCTCGGCGCGCGGGGGGTCGGCCAGGTCGCGCGCGTGCTGCTGCGCGCCTGCCGGGAGCACGCCGCCGAGATGGAGCGCGGTGTCGCCGCCGCCGGCTCGGAGCGCGCTCAGGCCGTGGACTACGGCGTACGGATCGTCGCCCAGGAGCAGGTCGGGCTGGCCTACGCGGGCTGGGACCGGCTGCTCACCCGGGTCGCGCTGCCCGCCTGGCGCATGGGCCGCTGGCCCTCCCAGCTCGACGCGGGCGTGGTCTCCGCGCTGACCGAGCTCTCCCGCCGCGACCGGCTCGCGGAGGGCTTCTCCTCCCGGCTCGGCGAGCGTCCCGCCTGCGACCTCCTGGAGGAGCCGGGCGCCGTCGACGAGGCCACCTCGCTGCTGGCCGCGCGCCTCTTCCACGGCGGCCCCGCCGAGCCTTCTCCCGACTGGGCCCCGGTGGAGTGGAGCCAGTACCCGGAGGAGGTCGTGGACCGGAAGTGGCGCACCGACGCGGCCCGCCTGCACCAGGTGCTCGACGGCCTGGGCATGGCCTCCACCTCGGGCGACCGGGCCGCCGACGCGGCGGGCCCGACACTGACCGAGGTCATGGCCCACCTGACGACGACGCCCACGACGAGCCGGGCCGTGGGCCCGAAGGCGACCGCCGAGAGGGACGCGGACGCCGCCGCCGACGCCGCGCGCGAGGTCGAGGCCCGCGAGGACGGCCCCGACGACCCCGACGATCACCGTCCCGACAGTGACGACGCCGACGATCACGCTTCCGACGCCGAGCACGCCGAGCACGCCGAGCACGCCGAGCACGCCGAGCACGCCGAGCACAACGACGCCGACCACGTCGACGAGCACGACCACGAGCACATCGACGAGGACGACGACGAGCCGGCGAATCCCGCCGCCGAGGCGCTCGCCGGAGCGCTCAGCGCGCTCCTCGCGCGCGAGGAGGCGGCCCGGGAGGCCAGGGTCGCGGCGGAGACCGCCCGTACCGCCGAGAAGAGCCGGAAGTCCGCCCGCCGGGCCGACAAGGACCGGAAGGCCGCCCCGCACGCGGCCGTCAGCGGCCCCGACGGGCCCCTGCCGCTGTTCCCGCTCCAGCCGCCCCGCACCGGGCGCGACCTGCTCGCCGACCACGTGACGGCGATGGTGTGCTGCGCGGCCGTCGACACCGCCGAGGCGACCCCCGGACTCGACTGGCTCGACGGGCCCGCCCTGCTGGTCGGCGGAGAGCGGGCGAAGGACCTCGGTCCCCGGGTCCTCGCGCTCGTCGAGGACGGCGATCCGGAGCCCCTGCGGGCCTGGCTCGCCCTCACCGGAGTGCGCCCGGAGAAGCCCGTACGCCTGGTCTGAGCGGGTCTGAGCGCCCGCGGGAACCGGACCCGACCGGAGCCCCCGCTTCCACTCTCGCCAATTCACGACGAACGGTGACGGAGTGCGTGCGTAATGTGATGTGCTGGAGACCGACACTGACAGAGGCACGATCCACAGGCACTGACCGGCCGACGCGGGGGAGTCGAGGGAGGGGCGCACATGGGGGCGGAGCAGATCAGACGGTGGGAGTCGGGCGCGCTCGCGCACGCCGTCTCCGATCCCTTCGGCCAGGGCCCACTGCCCTGGCTGCGCGGCTCGGAGAACTACTTCGACGACACCGGGCAGATGGTCCCCTGGTACGCGGACGAGATCCTTGCCCGGGGCGGCAGCGGCGGCCCCCGGACGGCCGACGACGTCCGGCGGCAGATCAAGGGATTCGCGTCCGGCGGGGCCGTCTCGCCGGGCGAGTCGATCGACTTCCACATCACCGTGGACCCGCCGCAGCAGTTCTCGGTCGACATCTACCGGATCGGGCACTACGGCGGCGACGGAGCCGCGAAGATCACCACGAGCCCGCGTCTCTCGGGGATCGTCCAGCCCGCCCCGCTCACCGCCGACCGCACGGTGTCCTGTCACCACTGGTGGCAGTCCTGGCGGCTCCAGGTCCCCTCGTACTGGTCGATCGGCGCGTACGTCGCCGTCCTCACGACCGCCGACGGGCACCGCTCGCACATCCCCTTCACGGTCCGCGACAACCACCCGGCGGACCTGCTCCTCGTCCTCCCGGACGTGACCTGGCAGGCGTACAACCTGTACCCGGAGGACGGCCACACCGGTGCCAGCCTCTACCACGCCTGGGACGAGGAGGGCCGGCTCCTCGGCGAGGAGGACGCGGCCGTCACGGTCTCCTTCGACCGCCCCTACGCGGGCGCGGGCCTGCCCCTGCATGTCGGCCACGCCTACGACTTCATCCGCTGGGCCGAGCGCTACGGCTACGACCTCGCCTACGCGGAGACCCGGGACCTGCACGCCGGCCGGGTCGACCCGAGCCGCTACCGGGGCCTGGTCTTCCCGGGGCACGACGAGTACTGGTCGGTGCCGATGCGCCGGACCGCCGAGCTCGCCCGCGACCAGGGCACCTCGCTGGTCTTCCTCTCCGCCAACACCATGTACTGGCAGGTGGAGCTGGGCCCTTCGCCGTCCGGAGTGCCCGACCGCCTCCTCACCTGCCGCAAGCGGCGCGGCCCCGGCCGCCCGGCGCTCTGGCGCGAGATCGACCGGCCGGAGCAGCAGCTCCTCGGCATCCAGTACGCGGGCCGGGTGCCCGAACCGCACCCGCTGGTCGTACGGAACGCCGGGCACTGGCTCTGGGACGCCACCGGCGCGGGCGACGGCGACGAGCTCCCGGGCATGGTCGCGGGCGAGGCCGACCGCTACTTCCCGCGGACGGCGCTGCCGGAGCACCAGGGCCGGATCCTGCTCGCCCACTCGCCGTACGCGGACAGCGAGGGCGCGGTCCGCCACCAGGAGACGAGCCTCTACCGGGCCCCGTCCGGCGCCTGGGTCTTCGCGTCCGGCACCTTCGCCTGGTCCCCGGCGCTGGACCGCCCGGGCCATGTGGACGCCCGGGTGCAGCGGGCCACCGCGAACCTCCTCGACCGCATCTGCAAGAGGGACTGATCGGACCGGGCCAGAGGGACGCCCCGGCCTCCGGAGACGGACCGAGTAAGAGGGACGCCCCGGCCTCCGGAGACGGACCGAGTAAGAGGGACGCCCCGGCCCCAGAGGCGGACCGGGCAAGAGGGACGCCCCGGACTCCGGAGGCAGCTCCCGGACGCGGACCGGGAAAGGGTGACTGAGCGGGGGGTCACAGGGCCCCCGGGCCGGATCCGCGCCGCCGTGCGAGAGAATCGGACACGTTCCCTGGATCAACCTACGCGGAGGAACCGTGTCCGGATTCGTAGAAAAGCCCGAGCCCGTCCAGGTCCCGGGCCTGACCCATCTCCACACGGGCAAGGTCCGCGACCTGTACCGGAACGAGGCGGGCGACCTCGTCATGGTGGCGAGCGACCGCATGTCGGCCTTCGACTGGGTGCTGCCCACCGAGATCCCCGACAAGGGCCGGGTCCTCACCCAGCTCTCCCTGTGGTGGTTCGACAAGCTCGCCGACCTGGTCCCGAACCACGTCCTGTCGACCGAGCTGCCGGCCGGTGCCCCCGCCGACTGGGCGGGCCGCACGCTGATCTGCACGTCCCTGGACATGGTGCCGGTCGAGTGCGTCGCCCGCGGCTACCTCACCGGCTCGGGCCTGCTCGAGTACGACGAGTCCCGCACGGTCTGCGGCCTCGCTCTCCCCGAGGGTCTGACCGACGGCTCCGAGCTGCCCGCCCCGATCTTCACCCCGGCCACCAAGGCCGCGGTCGGCGACCACGACGAGAACGTGTCGTACGAGGAGGTCGCCCGTCAGGTCGGCGCCGAGACGGCCGCGCTGCTGCGCCAGACGACCCTCGCCGTGTACGGCCGGGCCCGGGACATCGCGCGGGATCGCGGCATCATCCTGGCCGACACCAAGTTCGAGTTCGGCTTCGCGGACGGCTCGCTCGTCCTCGCCGACGAGGTCCTGACCCCGGACTCCTCGCGCTTCTGGCCGGCCGACCAGTGGCAGCCGGGCCGCGCCCAGCCCTCGTACGACAAGCAGTTCGTGCGGAACTGGCTGACCTCGCCGGCCTCCGGCTGGGACCGCAAGAGCGAGGAGCCGCCGCCGGCGCTCCCGCAGGAGGTCGTGGACGCGACCCGCGCCAAGTACGTCGAGGCGTTCGAGCTGCTGACCGGGAACGACTGGTCCTGAGGAACGAGAAGGCCCCCGGTCGATTCGACCGGGGGCCTTCTTCATGGAGCGGACGACGAGATTCGAACTCGCGACCCTCACCTTGGCAAGGTGATGCTCTACCAACTGAGCCACGTCCGCATGCGCCGTAGCGCGCTGCTAACTATACCCAAGGACGCGGGTGCTCGTGACACGCCTCCGTGTGGGGCCGTTCACACTCACTCGGAGCACGGCAAAGGCGCCGGAAGCACGACGAAGGCCCCGGTTCCAGAGAACCGGGGCCTTCGTACTTCCTGAGCGGACGACGAGATTCGAACTCGCGACCCTCACCTTGGCAAGGTGATGCTCTACCAACTGAGCCACGTCCGCATGCTGCCGCTCAGCTCTCACTGGGCGGTGCGAGCACCACTGTACCTGATCCACCGGAGTGGTCGGTAATGCGATGCAGAGCGGGTGACAGGAATTGCACACTGCGCCTTCCCCCTGGAAGGGGGCTGTTCTGCTACTGAACTACACCCGCACGCTGCTGGGGACTTGGCTTTGTCGGCCTCGCCCCTCGGCGTGTTCCAGACTCTAGCGGATCATGGGGGGTGCAATGCAAATCGGCTCCGACGCGCCGCCGGCCCCGGCTCCCGCCGGGCCCCCTGAGGCCCACCGACCCGCCAGCCGAGCAGCCCACCGGCCGGGCCCGCCTCCGCCGCCTCCGGGCGCCCCCGCTCAGCTAGCCGCGCGGAAGGCCTCGTAGACGCGCTTCGGGATGCGGCCGCGGGCGGGGACGTCCATCTTGTTGGACTGGGCCCAGGCGCGGACCGCCGCCGGATCGGGGGCGAGGGCGGTGCGGGTGTACGAGTCGACGGATGCGCTCCGGCCGGCCGCGGCCCGGGCCGGCAGCTTGCGGCCGGCGGCGAGGTAGGGCGCGAGGGCCTTGCGGAGTTTCTTTGCATTGGCAGCATTCAGGTCGATCTCGTACATCTTCCCGTCGAGGCCGAACGCGACCGTTTCAGCCGCTTCTCCGCCGTCGATGTCGTCGGAGAGAGTGACCACCACACGCTGAGCCACGGATATCGATCCTTTCCTGCGGCCACCGGAGTCGACGAAGCGCTTGTGGTGCTCCTGACGTGCGGCGATGCCGACCCTACGGCTGTGCCGGGACCATGCTGCTTTCTTCTGGATTCCTTTGTACAGCGGTGGGTGTCGCATTGTGAAGCCCCGTCAATTGTTTCAGCGTGTCCCGGTGGATTGCGGTCCGCAATATTTCACTGGAATTTTGCGCGGAGTGCGGGCCCCGAGGGTGGATCGGGTTCGTCCGGCGGATGCCGTCCGGAACCGGGCTTTTGTAGGATCCTTCAGATCTCTACCCGCGTAGAATTTGGAGGCAGGTACGCTGAGGGAACCGCCCACGCAACACACCACCGGGAGTGCCAGTGGCACGCGTCGTAGTCGACGTCATGCTCAAGCCGGAGATTCTGGACCCTCAGGGGCAGGCGGTGCAGCGTGCACTGCCTCGCCTGGGATTCGCCGGAATCGCCGACGTCCGTCAGGGGAAGCGCTTCGAGCTGGAGGTGGAGGGACCGGTCGACGACGCCGCCCTCGCCCGCATCCATGAGATGGCCGAAACCTTCCTTGCCAACACCGTGATCGAAGACTTCGTCGTGAAGGTCGAGTCGTGACCGCACGCATCGGCGTCGTCACGTTCCCCGGAACGCTCGACGACCGGGACGCCCTGCGTGCCGCCCGTCTCGCGGGCGCCGAGCCCGTCTCGCTCTGGCACCGCGACAAGGACCTCAAGCAGGTCGACGCCGTGGTCCTGGCCGGCGGCTTCTCCTACGGCGACTACCTGCGGGCCGGAGCCATCTCCCGCTTCTCGCCGGTGATGGAGACGATCATCGAGCAGGCGAAGGCGGGCATGCCCGTCCTCGGCATCTGCAACGGCTTCCAGATCCTCACCGAGGCCCATCTGCTGCCGGGCGCGATGCTGCGCAACAACCACCTCCACTTCATCTGCCGCGACCAGAAGCTGCGGGTGGAGAACGCGGAGACCGCCTGGACCTCGGACTACTCCGCGGGCCAGGAGATCGAGGTCCCGCTCAAGAACATGGACGGCCGGTACGTCGCCGACGAGCGCGTGCTCGACGAGCTGGAGGCCGAGGGGCGGGTCGCCTTCCGCTACCTGGCCCGCGGCGAAGCCGCTGATGGATTCGGTAACCCCAACGGCTCGCTGCGCGACATCGCGGGCATCACCAACGCCGCGGGCAACGTGGTCGGCCTCATGCCGCACCCGGAGCACGCCGTCGAGCCGCTGATCGGCACCGGCAAGACGGACGGCCTCGGTTTCTTCACCTCGATCCTCAAGAAGCTGGTCAACGCCTGATGAGCCTCGACACCGTCAAGCACGCGAGCGAGACGCCGGACAGCGAGCAGCCCTGGAAGGAGCTCGGCCTCAAGGAGGACGAGTACGCGCGCATCCGCGAGATCCTCGGCCGCCGTCCCACCGGCGCCGAGCTCGCCATGTACTCCGTCATGTGGTCCGAGCACTGCTCCTACAAGAGCAGCAAGGTCCACCTGAAGCAGTTCGGCGAGAAGACCCCCGAGAACGACGCCATGCTCGTCGGCATCGGCGAGAACGCGGGCGTCGTCGACGTCGGCCAGGGGTACGCGGTCACCTTCAAGGTCGAGTCGCACAACCACCCCTCGTACATCGAGCCCTACCAGGGCGCGGCCACCGGCGTCGGCGGCATCGTCCGCGACATCCTCGCCATGGGTGCCCGCCCGGTCGCGGTCGTCGACCCGCTGCGCTTCGGCGCGGCCGACCACCCCGACACCAAGCGCGTGCTGCCCGGTGTCGTCGCCGGCATCGGCGGCTACGGCAACTGCCTGGGCCTGCCGAACATCGGCGGCGAGGTCGTCTTCGACTCCTGCTACCAGGGCAACCCGCTGGTCAACGCCGGCTGCATCGGCGTGATGAAGCACGAGGACATCCACCTCGCCAAGGCCTCCGGCCCCGGCAACAAGGTCATCCTGTACGGCGCCCGCACGGGTGGCGACGGCATCGGCGGCGTCTCGGTCCTCGCGTCCGAGACCTTCGACGACTCCAAGCCCACCAAGCGCCCCGCCGTCCAGGTCGGCGACCCCTTCCAGGAGAAGCTCCTCATCGAGTGCACCCTGGAGATCTTCAAGGAGAAGCTGGTCGCGGGCATCCAGGACCTCGGCGGCGCCGGGCTCTCCTGTGCCACGTCCGAGCTCGCCTCCGCCGGCTCCGGCGGCATGCACGTGGACCTGGAGAAGGTCCACCTGCGGGACGCCACGCTCTCGCCGGAGGAGATCCTCATGAGCGAGTCGCAGGAGCGCATGTGCGCGATCGTCGAGCCGCAGCACGTCGACCGCTTCCTGGAGATCTGCGAGAAGTGGGACGTCATCGCCGTCGTCATCGGTGAGGTGACCGAGGGCGAGCGGCTGGAGATCTTCTGGCACGGCGAGCAGATCGTCGACGTGCCGCCGCGCTCCGTCGCCCACGAGGGCCCGACCTACCACCGGCCGTTCGCGCGCCCGGACTGGCAGGACGCGCTCCAGGCCGACGACGCGGGCAAGCTGCCCCGGCCGCAGGACGGTGCCGAGCTGAAGGACCAGGTCCTGAAGCTCGTCTCCTCCCCGAACCAGGCCTCGAAGTCCTGGATCACGGACCAGTACGACCGGTTCGTGCAGGGCAACACGGTCCTGGCGCAGCCCGAGGACGCCGGCATGGTCCGCATCGACGAGGAGACCAACCTCGGCGTGGCCATGGCGACCGACGGCAACGGCCGGTACGCGAAGCTCGACCCGTACACGGGCGCGCAGCTTGCGCTGGCGGAGGCGTACCGCAACGTCGCCGCCTCCGGTGCGAAGCCGCTGGCCATCTCGGACTGCCTGAACTTCGGTTCGCCGGAGGACCCGGCCGTGATGTGGCAGTTCGCCGAGGCCACCCGTGGTCTGGCGGACGGCTGCCTCCAGCTGGGCACGCCGGTCACCGGCGGCAACGTCTCCCTGTACAACCAGACGGGCGAGACCGCGATCCACCCGACGCCGGTCGTGGCCGTGCTCGGTGTGATCGACGACGTGAACCGCCGTACGCCGATCGCCTTCGCGGAAGAGGGCCAGCTCCTCTACCTGCTGGGCGACACGCGTGAGGAGTTCGGTGGTTCGGCCTGGTCCGAGGTGATCCACCAGCACCTCGGCGGTCTGCCGCCGGCCGTGGACCTGGACCGGGAGAAGCTGCTCGGCGAGATCCTGATCTCGGCCTCCCGCGACGGCATGATCGACGCGGCGCACGACCTGTCCGACGGCGGTCTCGTGCAGGCGGTCGTCGAGTCCTGCCTGCGCGGGGGGAACGGCGCGCGCCTGGTCGTCCCGGAGGGCCTGGACGCCTTCACGTTCCTCTTCAGCGAGTCGGCCGGCCGCGCGGTCGTCGCCGTCCCGCGCAGCGAGGAGCTCCGCTTCACCGACATGTGCGGTGCGCGGGGGCTGCCGGCGGCCCGGATCGGTGTCGTCGACGGTGATTCCGTGGACGTGCAGGGCGAGTTCGCGCTCTCCCTCACGGAGCTGCGCGAGGCGCACGAGGCGACGATTCCGGCCCTGCTGGCCTGACGCGGAGCATCGAGCCCCCGTCCTGACCCCCGGGTCGGGGCGGGGGCTTTCCCGCACCCCCTTGCACAGGGATCACGTAATTACGTAATCTCAGAAACATGGAGCTGGAAGAGCGGGTCGCCGCGCTGGAACGGCGCGTGGCGGCCCTGGAAGGCGCGGATCACCCCGCACCCGGGAAGGCCGTCGAGTCGACGCTCTGGGCCCTCGAAGGGCTCAAGGCGGAGCTCGCGGCGGCGGGTGAGGAGGGCGAGGACGGCGCCGTGCTGTTCACGGGGTCGGTCCGGCTGCCGACCCACGAGCGGTACGAGTGGCAGTTCGGCGCCTTCACGGAGCGGCTGCTCGACGAGGACTGGTCCAAGGCGGCCGACTCCTTCGCCGCGCTCGGTCATCCCGTACGGCTCCGGCTGCTGCGGGAGATCCTCGGCGGCCGCCGCACCGCCGCCGAGCTGGCGGACCTCGACGAGCTCGGCACGACCGGCCAGATCTACCACCACCTGCGCCAGCTGACCGGGGCCGGATGGCTGCATGTCTCCGGGCGCGGGCGCCACGAGGTGCCGCCGGCCCGGGTCGTCCCGCTCCTGGTGGCGCTCACCGCCGCCCGTCCGTGACCACGACCTTCAGGGGGAAGTCCATGGCGTCACGCAAGGCCGCGGGGGTCGTCCACCGCGCGCTGTGGCTGGTGTTCGTCGTCCAGGCCGTCGCCTCGGTCCTGGTCGAACCGCCCTACCCGTACGCGGTGGGCTGGCTCCCGGCGATCGCCGCGCTGGTGCTCGGCGTCACGCTGTCGCGGACCGCCCGCAGACGGTTCGAGGCGGCGCCGCCGAGGGACCCGGTCGAGGTGGCGGCGCCGGTCACCGGCCGCTGGTCGGCGCTGAACAGCCCGGCCGACCGGACGCCCAGCCACGGCACGCACCAGCTGGCCCAGACGTACGCCATCGACATCGTGCGGGAGGACGCGGACCGTCCCCGTCCCGGGTTCGCCTGGCTGTGGCCGGTGGCCCGCCGGAGCGAGGACTTCCCGGCCTTCGGCGCGCCGCTCCTCGCGGTGGCCGGCGGGACCGTGGTGCGCGCGGAGGACGGGCAGCGCGACCACCTCGGCCGGGGCTCGCTGCCCGGCCTGGCCTACCTCATGCTGATCGAGTCGTCGTTCCGCGCGCTGGGCGGAGCGCGTCGGATCACCGGCAACCACCTCGTGCTCGACCTCGGCGACGGTACGTACGCGATGTACGCGCACCTGCGGCGCGGCTCGCTCGCCGTCCGGCCCGGCGACCGGGTCGTCGCGGGCCGGGAGCTGGCCCGGTGCGGGAACTCGGGCAACTCCACCGAGCCCCACGTGCACTTCCAGCTGATGGACGGCCCCGACCCGGAGACGGCCCTGGGGCTCCCCTTCACCTGGCGCGGGGTCGGGCTGCCGGGGAACGGGGAGACGTTCGAGGTACCGGCACCGGCGCACGCGGATCCGGCGGGCGGTCACCCGGCGGCGGCCTGACCCCAGAAGGAGTCCGCCTCCACGAGGTCGGCGACGCACTCGTCGATGTCGGAGATCTTGTCCCCGACGAGCGTGAAGAACAGTCCGCCGTCCATCTCGATGCCCCGGTCGCCGCGCTCGGCGAAGAACCGGTGCGTGGTGAGGGCGTGGCCCCGGCCGTCCACGTAGACGCCCCGGAGCTCGACGCGCATGGTGCCGCCGCTCAGCTCGCCGAGCTTGCGGTAGTACCCGCCGAGGATGTTGTCCCGCCCCTTGTAGTGCCCGGAGATCTGGCTCTCGCCGGGCACGTGCTGGGTGCAGTCGCTGGTCATCAGTTCCGCCAGCGTCTCCATGTCACCCGCGCCGAACGCTTCGTAGCCCCGGCGCACCAGTGCGGCGTGGGGGTGCTCGTGATGGGTCATGGTCCCGTTGCCTGCTCTCGCTGCGATTGGCTCCTGTCCCTCCAGTCTCGGGGCTAGCCTCGGGCCATGCCACCTGCCAAGAAGCGTCCCCGCAGCTACGACTCGGCCAGGACCCGGGCCGCGGTCCTGGCCCAGTTCGGGCACGTCGCCGAGGCCGTGCGCGGCCTCTCCCCGGAGCAGTTGTCCCGTCCGACGCACCTGGGGGAGTGGACGGTCGCCGACCTCGCGGGGCACGTCGCGTGGATCGCGGACTCGCTCGCCCGGGGCCTCGACCGGCCGGCCGCGGCCGAGGGACGGCTCCTCCCGCACGACTGGCCCTTCACCACGGTCGCCCTGGCCGGGAAGATCGCCGACGCGGCGCGCGAGACGCTCACCGGCGCGCCCGTCGAGGAGCTGTACGAGCGGGCCGGTGCCCGCCTGGCGGAGGCGCTGGCCGCGCACGGCGACGACCGGGTGCTCGACCTGTGGATCGGGCCGATGCGACTGGGGGACTTCCTCGTCACCCGCACCGTCGAACTCGTCGTCCACACCGACGACCTGAACCGGGCGACCGGCCTGGAGATCCCCTTCGACCGCCAGGCCCTCGCCGCCTGCACCCGGCTGCTCGCCGACGCGCTCGCGGTGAAGGCGCCGGGCGGGGCGGTCGAGGTGCGGATCCCGCCGTTCGCGGTGGTGCAGTGCGTGGAGGGCCCCCGGCACACCCGGGGCACCCCGCCCAACGTGGTGGAGACGGACCCGCTGACCTGGCTCAGGCTCGCGACGGGCCGTACGGAGTGGGCGGCGGAGCGGGACGGGGCGCGCGTGAGCGCGAGCGGAGAGCGCGCGGACCTGAGCGCTCTGCTCCCCCTGATGGCCTGAGCCCGGAACCGTACGGGGGGCCGCTCCGTCCCACCTTCATGCCGAAGACACGCGTACTCCTCGCCCTGGTCCCCGTCCTTCTGCTCACCGCCTGCGGTACGGAGGGGGGCGCGGGGTCCGGCGGCGCGGACACCGTCTCGCCGGACCTCCCGGTCGCGGGCACGGCCTGGCAGGTCGAGGCCGTGACGGTCGACGGCCGCAGGGCGGCCGCCCCGGACGGCGCGCGGGTGGACTTCGCGGAGGCGGGCCGGGCCCGGGGGAACACCGGCTGCAACAGCTTCGGGGCCGGGGTGGTCCTGAAGGGCGACACCCTCACGGTCTCCCCGGACGCGGTGACCGAGATCGGCTGTCCGGGCGACCGCCAGCGCTTCGAGAAGGAACTCCTGAAGGCCTTCTCCGGACCGCTGAAGGGGACGCTGAAGGGCGACGCCCTCCGGCTGTCCTCGGCCGACGGGCGCAACGTCCTGGAGCTGAGCGCCGAACCGGACGCCCCGCTGCGCGGCACCACCTGGAAGATCGACGGCCTGGTCTCGAAGAAGACGGCGTCCTCGCTGCCCGCCGGGAGCGAGGCCAAGGCGCGGTTCGTCGTGGGTGCCGACGGCCGGGTCACCGGCAATCTCGGCTGCAACAACTTCTCCGCGACGGCCCGTCTCGACGAGAAGGCGCGCACGCTCACCGTCGAGGGTCCCGCGGCGACGACCCGGATGATGTGCACGAGCCCGCAGATGAAGCTGGAGACGAAGCTGTACGAGCTCCTCGACGGGCCGCTCACCTATCGGCTGAACCACCGAACGCTGACCCTCACCGACGCCTCCGGCGAGGGCCTCACGGCGACCGCGGCCGCCCGCTGAACGGACACCGACTGCGGCGTCCGTCACATCGCGGGACCGCTCCGGGCCTGGTACGAGCGTCCGCTCGTCCGGGCCCGGGGGCCGGAATCCCTTACCCCGCCTGCTTCGTGGGCCCCTCCAGGCCGCAATCGATCATTTCGTGCGATCGCACGAGTTCGGGCACCCCCGGTTTTCCTCAATTCGGACCAGTGGTCGAGCCCGTCTACACTCGGAAACGTGCCACGCGGAGACGGTCGACTCAATCACGATCTGCTCCCCGGTGAGAAAGGCCCCCAGGACGCTTGTGGCGTCTTCGGTGTCTGGGCTCCGGGTGAAGAGGTCGCAAAGCTCACGTACTTCGGGCTCTACGCCCTCCAGCATCGGGGTCAGGAATCCGCGGGAATCGCGGTCAGCAATGGCTCCCAGATCCTCGTCTTCAAGGACATGGGACTCGTCTCCCAGGTCTTCGACGAGACTTCTCTCGGTTCACTCCAAGGTCATATCGCGGTCGGTCACGCCCGCTACTCGACCACCGGGGCCTCCGTGTGGGAGAACGCGCAGCCGACGTTCCGGGCGACCGCCCAGGGCTCGATCGCGCTCGGCCACAACGGCAACCTGGTGAACACGGCGCAGCTCGCCGAGATGGTCGCGGACCTGCCCAAGAAGGAAGGCCGCACCACGCGTGTGGCGGCCACCAACGACACGGACCTCCTCACGGCGCTCCTCGCCGCGCAGGTGGACGGGGACGGCAAGCCGCTCACCATCGAGCAGTCCGCCGCGAAGGTCCTCCCCGACGTCCGGGGCGCCTTCTCCCTCGTCTTCATGGACGAGCACACGCTCTACGCCGCCCGTGACCCGCAGGGCATCCGCCCGCTGGTCCTCGGCCGCCTGGAGCGCGGCTGGGTGGTCGCGTCCGAGTCCGCCGCCCTCGACATCTGCGGCGCCAGCTACGTCCGCGAGGTCGAGCCGGGCGAGATGATCGCGATCGACGAGAACGGCATCCGCACCTCGCGCTTCGCGGAAGCGAAGCCCAAGGGCTGTGTCTTCGAGTACGTGTACCTGGCCCGCCCCGACACCGACATCGCCGGCCGGAACGTGTACCTCTCCCGCGTGGAGATGGGCCGCCGCCTCGCGAAGGAGGCGCCGGTCGAGGCCGACCTGGTGATAGCGACGCCGGAGTCCGGCACCCCGGCGGCCATCGGCTACGCCGAGGCCTCGGGCATCCCCTTCGGCGCCGGCCTGGTGAAGAACGCCTACGTCGGGCGCACCTTCATCCAGCCCTCGCAGACCATCCGCCAGCTGGGCATCCGGCTGAAGCTGAACCCCCTCAAGGAAGTCATCAAGGGGAAGCGGCTCGTGGTCGTGGACGACTCGATCGTCCGCGGCAACACCCAGCGCGCGCTGGTCCGGATGCTCCGCGAGGCCGGTGCGGCCGAGGTCCACATCCGGATCTCCTCGCCGCCGGTCAAGTGGCCCTGCTTCTTCGGCATCGACTTCGCGACCCGCGCGGAGCTGATCGCCAACGGGATGTCGGTCGACGAGATCGGCAAGTCGCTGGGCGCGGACTCGCTCTCGTACATCTCCCTGGAGGGGATGATCGACGCGACCACGATCCAGAAGCCGAACCTCTGCCGTGCCTGCTTCGACGGCGAGTACCCGATGGAGCTCCCGGACCCCGAGCTGCTCGGCAAGCAGCTGCTGGAGACCGAGCTGGCCGCCGGGCCGGCCGCCACCGCGGCCTCCGACGCCCTCCGTCGCCCGTAAGACCCCGCAGGACGACACGAAAGCTCTGAACCCATGTCTCAGACCACCGGTGCCAGCTACGCGAGTGCGGGCGTCGACATCGAAGCGGGCGACCGCGCCGTCGAGCTCATGAAGGAGTGGGTGAAGAAGACGCAGCGCGCGGAAGTCGCGGGCCTCGGCGGCCTGGGCGGCTTCGCCGGCCTCTTCGACGCCTCCGCCCTCAAGCGCTACGAGCGTCCGCTGCTCGCCTCGGCCACCGACGGCGTCGGCACGAAGGTCGACATCGCCCGCCAGATGGGCGTGTACGACACGATCGGCCACGACCTGGTCGCGATGGTCATGGACGACATCGTCGTCTGCGGCGCCGAGCCGCTCTTCATGACCGACTACATCTGCGTCGGCAAGGTCCACCCCGAGCGCGTCGCCGCCATCGTCAAGGGCATCGCCGAGGGCTGCGTCCTGGCCGGCTGCGCCCTGGTCGGCGGCGAGACGGCCGAGCACCCGGGCCTCCTCGGCCCGGACGACTTCGACGTCGCCGGCGCGGGCACGGGTGTCGTGGAGCACGACCGGCTGCTCGGCGCGGACCGCATCCGTACGGGGGACGGGGTCATCGCGATGGCGTCCTCGGGCCTTCACTCCAACGGGTACTCGCTCGTCCGGCACGTGGTCTTCGACCGCGCGGGCATGACCCTCGACCAGCGGGTCGAGGAGCTCGGCCGGACGCTCGGCGAGGAGCTCCTGGAGCCCACGAAGATCTACTCCCTGGACTGCCTGGCCCTCACCCGGACCACGGACGTCCACGCCTTCAGCCACATCACGGGCGGCGGCCTCGCGGCCAACCTGGCCCGGGTGATCCCGGACGGGCTGCACGCCACCGTGGACCGCTCGACCTGGGCGCCGGGCGCGATCTTCGACCTGGTCGGCAAGGCCGGTCAGGTGGAGCGCCTGGAGCTGGAGAAGACCCTGAACATGGGCGTCGGCATGATGGCCGTGGTCCCCGCCGAGTCCGTGGACGTGGCCCTGGCGACGCTGGAGGACCGCGGGGTCGAGGCCTGGGTCGCGGGCGAGATCACCGAGCGCGGGGCGCACACGACCGGCGCCGAGCTGGTCGGGGACTACGCGAAGTAAGACGTAAGAGCGGACGGCGGGGCGCTCCCGAAGGGGGCGCCCCGTTCGCGTACCCGCTCCGCGTGCCGCCGGTACGCGGACAGCACAGAAACCCGGCCGGGTGATCCCGGTCCGGGTTTCGGTGGTTCAGAAGGTCAAGCGCGACGCGGGGACGCACCAGGACCGGACTCGTCGTCCTCGTCCTCGTCGTCCTCGTTATAGAGATCCGCGTACTGGGCGTACGGGTCGTCTTCCTCGTCGTCGTCCTCGAACGGCTCGCCATTCGGCGGCTGGTTCGAAGTCGAAGCGCCCAGCTCATTGGCCAGACGCGTCAGGTCTGTCCCGCCGCTGCTGTACTTCAGCTGGCGGGCGACCTTGGTCTGCTTGGCCTTTGCCCGGCCGCGCCCCATGGCTCGACCCCCTCGGTGACGGGGCTCTTCGGCCCCAGAGTCTTGACACGCGTTCATGATTCGGAACGGACTCTCGACAGAGAGACCGGTCCGTAGGGCTTCAACGGTACCTGTTTCCGTGGGTCTACGGTACGCCGCGCGCATCACATACCCCGGTACAGAACCTTCGAGGTGCCCTTTCCTCGCTGGTCAATCGCGATTTTAACCTCTTCTTGAGCGCCGACCCGCCGAGGGGCGTGAGCGAAGTCTCCCGACGGACCCCGCCGGGAGGCCCCGCGCGGGCCGGCTCTCCGTGCTTCCGGGCCCGCTGGTCAGGCGCGGCGGGCGTCCGCCATGCGCTGCTCGGCGATCCGGTCGGACGCCGCGGCCGGCGGAATCCCGTCGGCCTTCGCACGTGCGAAGATCTCCAGGGTGGTGTCGAAGATCTTCGCGGCCTTCGCCTTGCAGCGGTCGAAGTCGAAGCCGTGCAGCTCGTCGGCGACCTGGATCACGCCGCCGGCGTTGACCACGTAGTCGGGCGCGTAGAGGATCCCGCGCTCCACGAGGTCCTTCTCGATGCCCGCGTGCGCGAGCTGGTTGTTGGCCGCGCCGCAGACGATGCTCGCGGTGAGGAAGGGCACGGTGTCGCCGTTCAGGGCGCCGCCCAGCGCGCAGGGCGCGTAGATGTCCAGGCCCTCGACGCGGATCAGCTCGTCCGTGTCGGCGACCACGGTGACCTCGGGGTGCTTGTCGGTGATCCGGCGCACCGACTCCTCGCGCACATCGGTGATCACGACCTCGGCGCCGTCCTCCAGGAGGTGCTCGACGAGGTAGTGGCCGACCTTGCCGACGCCCGCGACGCCGACCTTGCGGCCGCGCAGGGTCGGGTCGCCCCAGAGGGTCTGCGCGGAGGCGCGCATGCCCTGGAAGACGCCGAAGGCGGTGAGGACGGAGGAGTCGCCGGCGCCGCCGTTCTCGGGGGAGCGGCCGGTCGTCCACTGGTTCGTGCGGGCGACGACGTCCATGTCGGCGACGTAGGTGCCGACGTCGCAGGCCGTGACGTAGCGGCCGGCGAGGGAGGCCACCATGCGCCCGTAGGCGAGCAGCAGCTCCTCGGTCTTGACCTTCTCCGGGTCGCCGATGATGACGGCCTTGCCGCCGCCGTGGTCGAGACCGGCCATGGCGTTCTTGTACGACATGCCGCGCGACAGGTTGAGCGCGTCGGCGATGGCCTCGGCCTCGGTCGCGTACGGGTAGAAGCGCGTGCCGCCGAGGGCGGGGCCCAGGGCGGTGGAGTGGAGGGCGATGACGGCCTTGAGGCCGGTGGCGCGGTCCTGGCAGAGCACGACTTGCTCGTGGCCACCCTGCTCCGAGTGGAACAGGGTGTGCAGTACGTCAGCAGGAACGCCGGTCACATCGGTCACGGTGGTGACTCCCAAGTACGAAGCGGCGGTGGCGGCCCTCCCTGTGGGTGGGGGAGGACCAGGTCGGCACGAGGGTAAGTGCTACCTGGGCGTAGATCGGCCGCAGTGCTGAGGATCACCCCCTCCCGGAGTACCTCCGTGGAAGGATTCGCGACATGTCGGTCGCCCCCTCGGTCCCCGTTCCCTACGCGTCCTATCTGCGCGTGTACGAGCCGCTGGCCGCGTTTCCCGAGCCGGAGCGGTCCCACTGGGACCGGTACGCGCGCGGGAAGCGCGCCCCGGGGGCCCAGGAGGAGCTGCGGCGCTCGCTCGCGGACCTGCTGCCGACGCCCCCGGTGCCGGTTCCGGTCCACGAGAGCGGGGAGGCCTTCGTCGCGCGCCTGGACGGGGTGGTGGTGGTCTGCCCGTGGCGGACCCGGCTGCGCGGCTGGCTGGCCCTGGAGGAGCTGGTGGCGGGTCCGTACCCGGCGCCGGTGCTCGACGCGATGCTGCCGCCGGTGGTCCGCGCCCAGGTGGCGAGCGACTACGAGCGGTGGCTGAGCCGGAACCCGGACGCGCGCCCGTGGATCCGTACCGGGGTCTGGCACGTCCCGCTGCGCTGGTTCGCGCTCTTCGGGGACGAGGAGCGGGAGTACGTGCCGGGGGACGCGGCGGAGGGCCGGGCGCCGGTGCTGCGCTACCGGACGACGATGGCCCAGGCCCGGCGGCGGCTGGCGCGGGCGCTGAAGGCGCTGCGGGAGTCGATCGACGACGGTCCGATGACGCAGGGGCTGGTCGAGGTGGGGCGCTGGCTGGAGGAGTTCCATCCGCGGGCGCTCGTGGAGCTGGACTTCGGGGGGCTGGTGCACGCGGTGCCGGCCCGGTGGCTGGCGGAGGACCGCTCGGCCGCGCAGCTGGCGGAGGGGATCGCCGCGCTGCGGGACGGGGACGGCGAGGCGGCGAGCGAGGTGTACGGGCGGCTGGCCGAGCGCTGGCGTGCGGTGCGGGACCTGCGGTTCGCGAACTGACATCAGCCGGACAAGTTCGTCAGGTCGGTATCGACAAGACATGTCCGGCGGGTGTAAATGATCTTGGAGGTCTGGTGGCCGGTTCACGACCGGTCGAGTGGCTCAGGTCTTTCGCACCCTCGGGGCGAGGACGTTGGTCCCGATCCGGGCCTTTGGCTCAAGCGTGACGGACAGCACGTAACGCACCCTTGCGCCCATCACCCACCCTCGTGCCAAAATAGGACAAGGAGTCCGGGGAGGGTTCCTTCCGCCCAAGTTTGGGCGGAACGCTCAGCATTGCACTCTATGGGGGGTCTGAGGACTCCTGATCGCTCTGTGACTGATCGTCACAGCCGCGTGACTGTCCGTTATGGCATGGTCCATTGACTTCCGCCGCTGATGAACACCTGCGAGGGCAATTCCATCGGTTTGGCCGACGTGGCTGGACGGATGGTGTAGTTGTAGTGCCGAGGACAAGCCGTTCGTCCTATAACCGACTCGGCCCGCTTCTGCCATTTCGGGCAACGCGGGTCAAGGTGCAGAATTTAGAGGAAAGAACCGAGATTGGTTCGGTTCTCCCGAGGAGGCCGCTCATGACCGCTCGCACCCCTGATGCCGAGCCGCTGCTGACCCCTGCCGAGGTTGCCACGATGTTCCGCGTGGACCCGAAGACGGTGACCCGTTGGGCGAAGGCCGGGAAGCTCACGTCCATCCGCACCCTGGGTGGGCACCGCCGGTACCGCGAGGCCGAGGTCCGCGCGCTGCTGGCGGGTATCCCGCAGCAGCGCAGCGAGGCCTGAGGTCGCGCAGAAACCTGCAGAACCACGCAACACCCCGTAACACCGGGCCCGTCCGGATCCCCCAATCCGGTCGCCCACCCCTAGGTACTGCCGACGGGCATCTGCCCCAACAGGTCTCCGTCATCGATCGCGCTGGACTCCGCCGGGTCCAGCGCGATCTTTTTTGTGCCCGCGGGGCGCCCCCTCCGGGTCCCCGCCGGCCCTCGAAGAGTGGTGCAATTGCACATATTAAATCGGGCTGGTGTAGGGCGGGTGTAAGTGCGGAGGTTTCTGAAACGGTTTCAGTGACTCCCGTCACACCCGTGAGGTCTTGCCAAGAAACAGCCTGCCACTTCCGGGATCGCTCCCAACCCGCCGTTGGTCATGGGTCGGTGGGACTTTCGTCCTCGGCTTCCTCGGCTCCCACGCGCCCCTCGCCCGACCGCTCCGGCTCGTCTGGGTTCTCCGGCTCCTCCGGCTCCTCCGGCTCCTCCGGGTCCGGGAGCTCCATGGCGAGCCTCAGGAGGCGATGGCAGACCACACAGTGGCGCGTGAGGTGTCCGTACCGCGAAGCGGCCGCCAGATGGGCGCGCAGCAGCGCGCGGGTGTCGTGCCGTGCTGCGGACGCCGCGGCCATGCGCGACCACCTCCGGTGTGGGCCCCCGATTCCCTGAAGTCCGGGGTACCGGCGGGCGTGCGGCCCCGTCAAGACACGGGAACGCAACGAAGGCCCGCATCTTCCGATGCGGGCCTTCGTGACAAGCGACTCTGACGGGACTTGAACCCGCGACCTCCACCTTGACAGGGTGGCGAGCTAACCAACTGCTCCACAGAGCCTTGCTCGCAGCCCCTCGTAAGCGGCTGCGAGCAAGACTGTACAGCAGGTCAGGGGGTGCGGTCGAACTGACCGGCGGCGAGGACCCGCGAGGGGCGCCAGCGCCGCCGGCGAGCGGCCCGCTACGGGGCCGCCGCGTCGATCGCCTTCACGATCCGCTTGTCCGAGACGGGGTGCGCCGTGCCCAGGGCGTGCGCGAAGTAGCTCACCCGCAGCTCCTCGATCATCCAGCGGATGTCGGTGACCTCGGACGGCACCGGGCGCCCCTTCGGGAGCTGTTCCAGGAGCCAGGCGTACTCGTCCTGCATCTCCTGGACCTTCTCCATCCGGGTGGTGTCCCGCTGGACCCCGGTGGGCATCTGCTGGAGCCGCCGGTCCACCGCCACCAGATAGCGCATCAGGTCCGGCAGCCGCTTCAGGCCCGTCCGGGTGACGAAGCCGGCCGGCATCAGCCAGGCGAGCTGTGCGCGCACGTCGGTCAGGTTGTTGATCAGGGCCAGGCTGTTCGTCGACTTCAGCCGGCGCTCGCACGCCTGCCAGGCCGCCAGGATCTGCTGGACCTGGCCCACCGTCCGCACGGTCGTGTCGACGAGGTCCGCGCGGACCTTGTCGTACAGCTTCCGGAAGGACTCCTCGTCCCACGCCGGGCCGCCGTGGTCCGCAATGAGCCGGTCGGCCGCCGCGGTGGCGCAGTCGTCGAAGAGGGCCTGGATCGAGCCGTGCGGGTTCGCGGACAGGGCCAGCTTCTGCTGGTTGGTCAGCTTGTCCGAGGCGAACTTCGCCGGGTTCACCGGGATGTTCAGCAGGATGAGCTTCCGGGTGCCCCGCCACATCGCCTGCGCCTGCTCGGCCTCCGAGTCGAAGAGCCGTACGGCCACGGAGTCGCCCTCGTCGACCAGCGCCGGGAACGCCTTGACCGGCTGGCCGCCCCGCTTGGTCTCGAAGACCTTGGTGAGCGTCCCGATCGTCCAGTCCTTGAGGCCCGTGCGCTCCAGGGAGGGCCCGGAGCCGTCCGGGCCGCCCGTCGCCGCCGCGGCGGCCTTGGAGAGCGCCTGACGGGCCTTGGGGCGCAGCTTCAGCCGCAGCGTCTCCAGGTCCTTGTCCTCGGCCAGCTTCCGTCGCCGCTCGTCGACGATCCGGAAGGTCACCTTGAGGTGCTCGGGGACCTTCGCCCAGTCGAAGTCCTCGGCCGTGACGGGGACGCCCACCATCCGCTGGAGCTCCCGGGCGAGCGCGCCCGCCAGCGGCTCCTGGACGGGGACCACGGAGTCGAGGAAGCGGGTCGCGAAGTTCGGCGCGGGGACGTAGTGGCGGCGGATCGGCTTCGGCAGGGAGCGGATCAGCTCCGTGACGACCTCGGCGCGGAGCCCCGGGATCTGCCACTCGAAGCCCTCGTCCGTCACCTGGTTGAGCACCTGGAGCGGGACATGGACGGTCACGCCGTCCGCGTCCGCGCCCGGCTCGAACTGGTACGTCACCCGGAACTTCAGCGCGCCCTGGCGCCAGGAGTCCGGGTAGTCGTCCTTGGTGACGCCGGCGGCCTTCTCGTTGATGAGCATCTCGCGCTCGAAGTCGAGGAACTCCGGTTCCTCGTGGCGCTTGTGCTTCCACCAGGAGTCGAAGTGGGCTCCGGAGACGACGTGCTCGGGGACGCGCTTGTCGTAGAAGTCGAAGAGCGTCTCGTCGTCGACGAGGATGTCCCGGCGGCGCGCCCGGTGCTCCAGCTCCTCGACCTCGGTGAGGAGCTTGCGGTTGTCCGCGAAGAACTTGTGGTGGGTGCGCCAGTCGCCCTCGACGAGCGCGTTCCGGATGAAGAGGTCGCGGGAGGTCTCCGCGTCGATCCGCCCGTAGTTCACCTTGCGGTCGGCGACGATCGGGACGCCGTACAGCGTCACCTTCTCGAAGGCCATCACGGCCGCCTGGTCCTTCTCCCAGTGCGGCTCGCTGTACGTCTTCTTCACCAGGTGCTGCGCGAGCGGCTCGATCCACTCGGGCTCGATCCGGGCGTTGACCCGGGCCCAGAGCCGGGAGGTCTCCACCAGCTCGGCGGACATGACGAACCTGGGGGGCTTCTTGAAGAGCGCGGAACCGGGGAAGATCGCGAACTTGGCGTTGCGGGCCCCCAGGTAGTCGTTCCGGGTGCTCTCCCGCTTGCCGTCCTTCGCGCCGTCCTTGGACTCCTTCACGTCCTTCAGGCCGATGTGGCTCAGCAGGCCGGAGAGCAGCGACACGTGGACGGACTGCTCGGGCGCGTCCTCCTCGTTGAGGTGGATGCCCATCTGCTTGGCGACCGTCCGCAGCTGGCTGTAGATGTCCTGCCACTCGCGGATCCGCAGGAAGTTCAGGTACTCCTGCTTGCACATCCGGCGGAAGGAGCTGGAGCCGCGCTCCTTCTGCTGCTCGCGGACGTACCGCCACAGGTTGAGGAAGGCGAGGAAGTCGCTCGTCTCGTCCTTGAAGCGGGCGTGCTGCTGGTCGGCCTGCGCCTGCTTCTCCGAGGGCCGCTCGCGCGGGTCCTGGATCGACAGCGCCGCCGCGATCACCATGACCTCGCGGACGCAGCCGTTCCGGTCGGCCTCCAGGACCATCCGGGCGAGCCGGGGGTCCACGGGCAGCTGGGAGAGCTTCCGGCCCTGCGGGGTCAGCCGCTTCTTGGGATCCTTCTCCGCCGGGTCGATCGCGCCGAGCTCCTGGAGGAGCTGCACGCCGTCCCGGATGTTGCGGTGGTCCGGCGGGTCGATGAAGGGGAACTTCTCGATGTCGCCGAGGCCGGCGGCGGTCATCTGGAGGATGACGGAGGCCAGGTTCGTCCGGAGGATCTCCGCGTCCGTGAACTCCGGACGGGTCAGGAAGTCGTCCTCCGAGTACAGCCGGATGCAGATGCCGTCGCTCGTACGGCCGCAGCGGCCCTTGCGCTGGTTGGCGCTGGCCTGGCTGACCGGCTCGATCGGCAGGCGCTGCACCTTGGTGCGGTGCGAGTAGCGGGAGATGCGGGCGGTGCCCGGATCGATCACGTACTTGATGCCGGGGACGGTCAGCGAGGTCTCGGCGACGTTCGTCGCGAGGACGACCCGGCGGCCGGAGTGCGCCTGGAAGACCCGGTGCTGCTCGGCGTGCGACAGCCGGGCGTACAGCGGCAGGATCTCCGTGTCGAACAGCTTCTTCTTGGTGAGGGCGTCCGCCGTGTCGCGGATCTCGCGCTCGCCGGACAGGAAGACCAGGACGTCGCCCGGACCCTCCTTCTGGAGCTCGTCGACCGCGTCGCAGATCGCGGTGATCTGGTCCCGGTCCGACTCCTCGGAGTCCTCCTCCAGGAGGGGCCGGTAGCGGACCTCGACCGGATAGGTGCGGCCGGAGACCTCGACGATCGGCGCGTCGCCGAAGTGGCGGGAGAACCGCTCCGGGTCGATCGTCGCGGAGGTGATCACGACCTTGAGGTCGGGGCGCTTCGGGAGCAGCTGGGCCAGATAGCCGAGCAGGAAGTCGATGTTGAGGGACCGCTCGTGGGCCTCGTCGATGATGATCGTGTCGTACGCGCGCAGCTCGCGGTCCGTCTGGATCTCGGCGAGCAGGATGCCGTCCGTCATCAGCTTCACGAAGGTCGCGTCGGGGTTCACCTGGTCGGTGAACCGGACCTTCCAGCCGACGGCCTCCCCGAGGGGGGTCCGCAGCTCCTCCGCGACGCGCTCGGCGACCGTGCGGGCGGCGATCCGGCGGGGCTGGGTGTGCCCGATCATGCCCCGGACGCCCCGGCCCAGCTCCAGGCAGATCTTCGGGATCTGAGTGGTCTTTCCGGAGCCCGTCTCACCGGCGACGATCACGACCTGGTGGTCGCGTATCGCCTCCAGGATCTCGTCCTTCTTCTGCGAGACGGGCAGCTGCTCGGGGTAGGTGACCGCGGGCACGCGGGAGGCGCGCCCGTCGACGCGCTCCTTGGCCTTGGCCGCCTCGGCGGCGATCTCGTCCAGGACGGCCTCACGGGCCTCGGGCTTGCGGATGCGGCGGGCGCCTTCGAGACGGCGGCCGAGCCGGTGGGAGTCCCGCAGCGAGACCTCGGCCAGGACGGACTGGAGGGCGGCGAAGGAAGTAGACATACGGGATCCAGGATCGCACCTGCGGACGAGAAGCGGCGAACCGATTTACGAAGGGAGCCGGGCGCCGGTGCGTAGTATTCCGGGCATCTGGCCCGGCCTGAGAGGTTTCGCATGTTCCGCACCACCCGCGCGACGGCGGCGTTCGCCGCGTTGCTGGGACTGGTGCTCGGCCTCCTGGTCTGCGGCGCCTCCGTGAGCCCGGCGTCCGGGGCCGCCCCGGTCGTGTCGGGCGCCTCGGGAGGCGCCTCCGTGAGCCCGGCTTCAGGCGCCGCCCCGGTCGTGTGGGGCGCCTCGGGAGGCGCCTCCGTGAACCCGGCTTCCGGCGCCGCCCCGGTCGTGCTCGGCGCCCCGGTGCCGGGCTGCGACCCCGGGCACCCCGCCGACGAAGGGGCCCCGGGCCCCGTCGTACCGCCGCGGGCGCACGGCTTCGCCGAGCTGCTGCCCGCCCTGGCCGCCGACCGGGTGCCGCCCGGCCCGCGGCAGCCGGACCCGGGCGGTCCGGCCGTGCCGCCGGGCCCGGAGCCACCCGCGCGCGTGCCCCCGTCTCCCGTGGAGCTGTCGGTCCTGAGGGTGTAGGCGGGACGGTTCGTCCTCCGCCGTCCCTCACCTCCCTCACTCCTCCAGGAGCGCTTCCGCATGTCCAGGACCAAGCCCGTCGCCCTCGTCTCCGGGGTGGCGGCCGCCGCCGTGCTGCTCGGTGTCGTCTCGTACACCGCCACCAAGCCCGCCTCGCCGGGCGCCTCCGGCTCCTCCTCCGTCGCGGAGGTCTCCGCCGACCCCTCCGCCGGCGTCTACGCCGAACTGGAGGCGTACGCCCGGCGCGACGCCTCCGACCGGCTCGCCCTCGGCCGCGCCGACGCGCCCGTCGTCCTCATCGAGTACGCCGACTTCAAGTGCGGCTACTGCGGGAAGTTCGCCCGCGACACCGAGTCCGTCCTGGTGAAGAAGTACGTCGACGCCGGCACCCTGCGCATCGAGTGGCGGAACTTCCCGATCTTCGGCGAGGAGTCGGAGGCCGTCGCCCGCGCCTCCTGGGCGGCCGGACGGCAGGGCCGCTTCTGGGAGTTCCACCGGGCCGCCTACGCCGAGGGCGCCAAGGAGAAGGGCTTCGGCGAGGACCGGCTCGCGGCCCTCGCGAAGGAGGCCGGGGTCCCCGACGCCGCCCGCTTCGCCCGGGACACCGACGGGGCCGCGGCCCGCGCGGCCGTCCGCGCGGACCAGGAGCAGGGGTACGCGCTCGGCACCACCTCCACCCCGTCCTTCCTGATCAACGGCCGCCCGATCGCGGGCGCCCAGCCCCTGGAGACCTTCACGGAGGCCATCGAGGCGGCGGCGAAGACGGCCAAGGCCAGGCCGTGACCTCGGGCATCGGCTACTTCGCCGCCTTCCTCGGCGGGCTGCTCGCCCTCCTCAGCCCGTGCAGCGCCCTGCTCCTGCCCGCCTTCTTCGCGTACTCGATCGACACGCGCGCGAAGCTCGTGGCCAGGACGGGCCTCCTCTACGCGGGCCTGGCCACCACCCTGGTCCCGCTCGGCGCGGCCGGCTCGCTCGCGGGGCGGTTCTTCTACGGCCACCGGGACCTGCTCGTCACCGCGGGCGGCTGGCTGATCATCGGCCTCGGCGTCCTCCAGATCCTCGGGCTCGGCTTCCGCTCCCGCCGGATCGCCGAGGCGAGCGGCCGCATCCGCCCCACCTCGGCGCTCTCGGTCTACGCCCTCGGTCTGGTCTACGGCCTGGCCGGCTTCTGTGCGGGCCCCATCCTCGGCAGCGTCCTGACGGTCGCGGCGCTCAGCGGCAGCCCGGCCTACGGCGGGCTGCTCCTCGCCGTCTACGCCCTCGGCATGGCCGTCCCGCTCTTCGTCCTGGCGCTGCTCTGGGACCGGTACGAGCTGGGCCGGCGCCGCTGGCTGCGCGGCCGGCCGCTGCGGATCGGGCGCTTCGAGGTGCACTCCACCTCGCTGCTCTCGGGCCTCTTCTTCCTCGGCCTCGGCACGCTCTTCCTGGTCTTCGACGGGACGACCGCCCTGCCGGGCCTGCTGTCCGTGGACGACTCCTTCGCCGTCGAGGAGCGGGTCGCCGCGCTGGGCCGGTCGGTGCCGGACTGGGCGCTGCTCGCCGGGATCGTGGCGGCGGTGGCGGGGGGACTCGCGCTGCGGGGCCGCGGGGCACGGCGGAGCGAGGAGGGCTGAGCCGTACGGGGAAGGGGCGCGGACCCTTCCCCGTACGGGTCTCCTCGGCGTCCCCGTACGGGTCTCCCCGGCGGAACACGAAGAAGGCCCCGTTCTTTCGAACGGGGCCTTCACTCTGTGGCTGGGGCCGGGGTCGAACCGGCGACCTATCGCTTTTCAGGCGATCGCTCGTACCAACTGAGCTACCCAGCCACGAAGCTGTTTCCAGCTTCAGCGACTCTGACGGGACTTGAACCCGCGACCTCCACCTTGACAGGGTGGCGAGCTAACCAACTGCTCCACAGAGCCTTGCTTGTGTGTCCGCACTAGTCTCGCACACGGTACTGCGTGCCCCCAACGGGATTCGAACCCGTGCTACCGCCTTGAAAGGGCGGCGTCCTGGGCCACTAGACGATGAGGGCTAGAGGCTCACCTGCGCACTTCTCAGTGCGTCGGGGACGTGAGAAGCATATGGGATCCCTGCCGCTATCGCCAAAACGGTTTCCCTCCACAGGGGGGAGGCGCTCCCGGGCGGGGGAGAATGGGTGCGTGCTGGAGATGACGCGCGAGGAGTTCGAGGAACTCGTCGCCGAGGCCCTGGACCGGATCCCGCCGGAGCTGACGCGGCTGATGGACAACGTCGCCGTGTTCGTGGAGGACGAACCCTCCCCCGACGATCCCGAGCTGCTCGGCCTCTACGAGGGGACGCCGCTCACCGAGCGGGGCGAGTGGTACGCCGGTGTGCTGCCGGACCGGATCACGATCTACCGGGGGCCGACGCTGCGGATGTGCGAGTCGCGCGAGGACGTGGTCGCGGAGACCGAGATCACCGTCGTGCACGAGATCGCCCACCACTTCGGCATCGACGACGAGCGGCTGCACGCGCTCGGCTACGGCTGAGGCTCGGGCCGCTTCTGGCGTGTCCCTTGTGGTGCCTGGGGAGTTGGGCAGTGCGACGCGTTCCGTTCCTGCCTGTTGTGTCCCTGGAGGTGCCCCCGTGCGCCATTTGCCCACCCCGGTGAGATGGGCCGCCACCGCGCTGGCCGTCGCGGCCTGTGCCGGTCTGAGCGGCTGTATGAGTGTGAGTGACGAGGGGGCGAAGCCGGCGCCCGGCGCGTCCGGGGCGAAGCACGGCGCGGCGGCCGGGACCGACGACGGCGGCGGCGCCCAGGGCGGCGACGGCGGCTCCTGGGGCGGCTCGCAGGACCGGGGCGGACCGGCCCCGGCCGGTGCGGGCAAGGAGTCCCCGGTGCCCAGCGGCTCGCCGTCCGGCACCGCGAAGCCCTCGGCGGGCACGGTGCCCGCACAGGGCCCGGGCGGGACCGGGGGGCCGTCGAAGTCGCAGCCGGCCGGTGGCGGTCACGAGGTGCCGGGCGGCGGCCCGGGCTCCGGCGGGAACGGCGGGGGCACGGGCGGCGGCGGGAGCGGCGGCAGCGGCGGAGGCGCCGGGGGTACGGACGGGGGCGGCTCCACGCCCACGCCGGAGCCGACCGTGCCGAGTCCCGAGCCGACGCCGGAGCCGACCTCCAACCCGACGCCGGAACCGACCCCGGAGCCGACGTCCAACCCGACCGATCCGCCGCCCTCCGGGACCGACACCCAGATGGGTGAGATGCGCGCGGCGGACGCGTCCGAAGCACCCCCGGAGCCGGCGGCGTCCCCGCAGGTCGGACCGGTGTGACGGAGTCCGATTTGCCATAGGTGGGGGAGGGTGCGTATGGTGGTAGATCGTTTGATCCCATTGCCCGGCGCCGACACAGAAGAGCGCCGCGTGGCGCGTACTCTCCCTAGCCGTGGCTGACCGCATTGAGGCGGTCGATTTGCGAAATCACGGAGTTGACGGGCGCGTGCCGAGACTCCGGAAGGTTTCGCATTTCGCATGTCCATTTTCAGTTCTGACCACGCCGTCATGCCCGAGAACGACGAGATCGTCGAGGCCGTAGCGGCCGACGAGATCATCGACATCGTCGAGCTCGAGGCCGACGACACCGCCGAGGCGGCCGTCGAGGAGGCCGTCTCGGACGAGCCCACCATCACCTTCGGCGACCTCGGTCTGCCCGAGGGCGTCGTGCGCAAGCTCGCCCAGAACGGCGTCACCACCCCCTTCCCGATCCAGGCCGCGACCATCCCGGACGCCCTGGCCGGCAAGGACATCCTCGGCCGGGGCCGCACCGGCTCCGGCAAGACCCTCTCCTTCGGTCTGCCGCTGCTCGCCACCCTCGCGGACGGCCACACCGAGAAGAAGAAGCCCCGCGGCGTCATCCTCACCCCGACCCGTGAGCTCGCGATGCAGGTCGCGGACGCCCTCCAGCCCTACGGCGACGTCCTCGGCCTCAAGATGAAGGTCGTCTGCGGCGGCACGTCCATGGGCAACCAGATCTACGCCCTGGAGCGCGGCGTCGACATCCTCGTCGCCACCCCGGGCCGCCTGCGCGACATCATCAACCGCGGCGCCTGCTCCCTCGAGAACGTCCAGATCGCCGTCCTCGACGAGGCCGACCAGATGGCCGACCTGGGCTTCCTGCCCGAGGTCACCGAGCTGCTCGACCAGGTCCCGGTCGGCGGCCAGCGCCTCCTCTTCTCCGCCACCCTGGAGAACGAGATCGACAGCCTGGTCAAGCGCTACCTGGTGGACCCGGTCACGCACGAGGTCGACCCGTCCGCCGGTGCCGTCACCACGATGACCCACCACGTCCTCGTCGTGAAGCCGAAGGACAAGGCGCCGGTCACCGCCGCCATCGCCGCCCGCAAGGGCCGCACGATCATCTTCGTCCGCACCCAGCTGGGCGCCGACCGCATCGCCGAGCAGCTCCGCGAGTCCGGTGTGAAGGCCGACGCCCTGCACGGCGGCATGACCCAGGGCGCCCGCACGCGCACCCTGGCCGACTTCAAGGACGGCTACGTCAACGCGCTCGTCGCGACCGACGTCGCCGCCCGAGGCATCCACGTCGACGGCATCGACCTGGTCCTGAACGTGGACCCGGCCGGCGACCACAAGGACTACCTGCACCGCTCGGGCCGCACCGCCCGCGCCGGCCGCTCCGGCGTCGTGGTCTCCCTGGCCCTGCCGCACCAGCGCCGCCAGATCTTCCGCCTCATGGAGGACGCGGGCGTCGACGCCTCGCGCCACATCGTCGGCGGCGCCGGCGCCTTCGACCCCGAGGTCGCCGAGATCACCGGCGCCCGTTCGCTGACCGAGGTCCAGGCCGACTCGGCGAACAACTCGGCCAAGCAGGCCGAGCGCGAGGTCGTCGACCTGACCAAGCAGCTGGAGCGTCTCCAGCGCCGCGCCGTCGAGCTCCGCGAGGAGGCCGACCGCCTGGTGGCCCGCGCCGCCCGTGAGCGCGGCGAGGACCCGGAGGCCGCCGTGGCCGAGGTGACCGAGGCCGCCGAGGCCGAGGTCGCCGCCGCCGCCGTCGAGGCCGAGCGCGCCGCGAAGGCGGAGGAGCGCCGCGAGGAGCGGTCGACCTTCCGCGACGAGCGGGGCAACTTCGAGCGCCGCGACCGCGGTGACCGTGGTGGCTTCAACCGCGACGACCGCGGCGGCTTCCGCGGAGGCGACCGCGGCGGCTTCCGTCGTGACAACGACCGTCCGTCCGGTGGCTTCCGTCGTGACGACCGTCCGTCGGGTGGCTTCAACCGCGACGACCGTGGCGGCCGTTCTTTCGAGCGTCGTGACAACGACCGTCCGTCCGGCGGTTTCCGTCGTGACGACCGTCCGTCGGGTGGCTTCAACCGCGACGACCGTGGCGGCCGTTCTTTCGAGCGTCGTGACAACGACCGTCCGTCCGGCGGGT